>NZ_JACCBN010000001.1:2466595-3699892 GCF_013409505.1 Actinomycetospora corticicola
GGGGCGGCCGCCGTCGTCGACGCCCCCGCCGCCGTACCGGCCGCCCTCGACGCCCTCCGCTGAGTCACACCCCGAGCTGCCGCGTCGTCTCCGCGACGGCGCGCTCCACGATCCGGCGGGCCGACTCCGGCGGCTGACCGGCCGCGAGCATCGTCGCGAGGAGCCCGCTGAGCCGGTGGTCGGGGTCCGCGCTCCGGGCCCGTTCCAGCGCCGTCGTCAGGGTGGCCCCACCGCCGTGGTCGAGCGACGCGAACGCGAGCAGCGTCGCGGGCTCGGCCACCTCCGGCTCGGGCACGGCGCGGACGAGGAGCCGCCAGAGCTGCTCGGCCGCCGCGGGCTCGACGCCGTCGTCGCACCCGGCGGCGAACCCCAGGGCGATGTCGCGGACGCGCGGGTCGCACAGCGCCACCGCGAGGCGGGCGATCTCCTCCTCCGCGAGCACCCCGCCCGACCCGACGTCGAGGACCGCGCGGCGCACGGCCTCGAGGTCCCGGCGCGCGGCGCCGGGCCCGGCCAGCTCCCGGTCCAGCAGCGCGGCCTGGTGCGCGTCGTCCACCAGGTCCCGACGGCGGCGGGAGCCCGCGCCCGGGTCGGGGGCCAGAGCGGCGGCCATCTCGTCGCGCGAGCCGTAGGTGACACGGCCGAGCGCGGTGGTCTCGGCCGCGGTGTGGGTTCCGCCCGGGTCGGGCAGCGTGCCGGAGCAGTCGCAGCGCTCGAAGCACCGGTAGGGCTCCCCCGCGGCGATCCGCGCGGTCCAGGTGGCGCCGATGAGCGGGACCCGGACCTCGGCGAAGGCGTCGGTGATCGCGTCGACCAGCCCGGCGCCGGGCGGGCGACCGTCGGGCCCCGGCGGGGCGGCCGACACCACCACGACGACGACCGCGTCCGGCCCCGTGGGGACCAGACGGTCGCGCACCGCGGCGGCGAGGACGGCGTCGTCCTCCGGGCCGTCGCCGAGGTCGATGCGCAGAGACGCGCCGAGCCGCCGCTTCCGGTCCGGCCCGTGCATCCCGAGGACGACCAGCGACTCCTCGGGGGTGAAGCCGAACAGGGGCGGGATGGAGGCGACGAGGTCCGCCGGGTCGGAGATCTTCACGACCACCGCCTCGTCGGGACCCCGCCGTCGCGACGGGGCCGGACGGGGCCGGGCGGGCCGGCGGGTGCGGGACTTCTTCCGGGTGCTCACACGGGCACTGACTCGGGCGGACCCCTCCCGGATCCACGCTCCACCCGTTCGGAGCAGCCGCCTGCGATCTCTTCACCGGCCGGTCACGTGCACGCGCTTGCCCCCGTCCCGGACACCGGTCACAGTCGCGACGTGGCGACCCACGACTACGACCTGCTCGTCATCGGCTCCGGCCCGGGCGGACAGAAGGCCGCGATCGCCGCGGCGAAGCTCGGGAAGCGGGTCGCGGTGGTCGAGCGACGCGGGATGGTCGGCGGGGTCTGCACGCAGACCGGGACCATCCCGTCGAAGACGCTGCGCGAGGCCGTGCTCTACCTGACCGGCTACGCGATGCGCGGGCTCTACGGCGAGAGCTACCGGGTCAAGCAGGACATCACCGTGCAGGACCTCCTCGCGCGCACCCACTTCGTCATCGGCCGCGAGGTCGAGGTCATCCGCGCCCAGCTGCAGCGCAACCGGGTCGACCTGCTCTCCGGCGCGGCCCGCTTCCTCGACGAGCACGCCGTCGAGGTGCTCGGCGAGCGCCGCGGCGAGCACCAGACCGTCACCGCCGACAAGATCGTCGTCGCGACCGGCACGAAGCCCGCCCGGCCGCCGTCGGTGGAGTTCGACGACCGCCGCGTGGTCGACTCCGACGGCATCCTCGCCATGGAGGCCATCCCGGCGAGCATGGTGGTCGTGGGGGCGGGTGTGATCGGCATCGAGTACGCCTCGATGTTCGCGGCGCTCGGCACGCGGGTGACCGTCGTCGAGCGCCGCCCGGCGATGCTCGAGTTCTGCGACACCGAGGTCGTCGAGTCGCTCAAGTTCCACCTGCGCGACCTCGCCGTCACCTTCCGCTTCGGCGAGGAGGTCTCCGGGGTGAGCGTGTCCGAGCGGGGCACGGTGACCACCCTCGCGAGCGGGAAGAAGATCGCCGCCGAGACCGTCATGTACTCCGCCGGCCGCCAAGGCGTCACCGAGGAGCTCGCCGTCGGGAGGGCCGGGCTGGAGGCCGACCCGCGCGGGCGGCTGACCGTCGACGAGCACTACCGGACCGCCGTGCCGCACATCTACGCGGTCGGGGACGTGATCGGCTTCCCCGCCCTCGCCGCGACGTCGATGGAGCAGGGCCGTCTCGCCGCGTACCACGCGTTCGACGAGCCAGTGGGCCACGCGGACGCCGCACTGGCGCCCTACGGCATCTACACGATCCCCGAGGTGTCGTACTGCGGCGCCACCGAGGCGGAGCTGACACGGTCCTCGGTGCCCTACGAGGTCGGCATCGCCCGCTACCGGGAGCTCGCGCGCGGGCAGATCGTCGGCGACGACTACGGGATGCTCAAGCTCCTCGTCCACCCCGACACCCACGCCCTGCTCGGCGTGCACGTGTTCGGTACGTCGGCCACGGAGCTGGTGCACGTCGGTCAGGCGATCATGGGCTGCGGCGGCACGGTGGACTACCTGGTCGACGCCGTCCTGAACTACCCGACGCTCTCCGAGGCCTACAAGGTCGCCGCCCTCGACGCGACGAACAAGATCCGGGCGCTCCAGGCCTTCGGCTGATCCTTCCCGACGCCGGGTCGGTGCGGGTCCAGCGCTGAAGTCCGCCTGAGGATCGGCGCCGGCTCAGGGTGACTTCAGTTCCGTCTCCCACCGTGGCCCCATGAGCGAACGACAGTTCACGATGCCGTCGAGCCCCGCCGGGATCCCGGGGTTCACCGAGTGGGAGCGCTCCCTGTCGCACGAGCGCGGGCAGACGACCCTGGCGCCGACACCGACGCCGACGCCACGGGCCGAGGAGAACGGCGGCTACGGGCGGGCGGTGGCGCGCGCGGCCGTCGCGTTCGTCCTCGGCCTCGGGGTGGGCACCGCGGTCATCCTCGGCACGGGCATCGCGGGACCGGCCGGTCCGGCCGGTGGCCCCGCCGCGCCGGGAGCTCCCGCCTCGACGGCGCCCGCCGTCGGTGGTCCGGCCGCCGGGGGTCCCACCGTCGGAGGTCCCGCCGCAGGTGGTCCGGCTGCAGGAGGTCCGGCCGCAGGAGGTCCGGCCGCAGGAGGTCCGGCCGCAGGTCCCGCCGCGGGTGGTCCGGGCGCCCCGGCGCCCGGTGGCCCCGCCGCGCCCTGACCGCCGGCACCCGCCGTCGGGAAGATCCGAGGACGTGGGGCGTGTCGCCCTGACCGCCGGGCGCGTCGCCACAGGAGTTCGGATCTTCGACCGGCCGCAGGACGAGCGAACGGCACCCTCGCAGCATCGAGGTGCGCGAGAGTGCCGTTCGCTCGGAAAGAGACGCGCCCAGCCGTCAGCTCCCGACGGGGAAGCGCAGCAGTGCGCCCACGTTGTCGACCAGCTCGGCGCCGGCGCCGAGGACGGACACCGAGCCGCCGAGCGCCCCGGTGGTGCGCAGCAGCACCTGCTCGGCGGGCCGCTGGACGACCTCGCCGTCGGTCAGGGCCGCCGCGCGGTCCTTCTCCGTGGAGATGGCCTCCGGGGTGGCCCCGGTCCACAGCTCACCGGTGACCTGGGCGCCGTCGACGAGCAGCAGCGTGTCGATGGCGCCGTTGCGGGCGGCCTCGAGGACCGCCTCGAGCCCCTCGGCGGCGTTGTTGTGGCCCTTGGCCTCGTGGAAGCGCTCACGGATCGACGTCTCACGCGACGTCGCGGCGAGCCCGGCCTCGGTGAGCAGCGCGTCCTCGAGGGCGTCCTCGCTGGCGCCCGCGGCCCGGCTGCCCGCCTCGATCTCGCGGGTGAGCTCGACGAGGTCCTTCGGCATCTCGTGGCGGACGACCTCGCGGCCGCTGACCTCGCCGGCCAGCACGATGATGTCCGGCCGGAAGGACTTCACCGCCGACTGGATGCCCTTCACCACGTCGGCGCCGTTCTGGTAGGCGGCCTCGGCGTGGCGACGCTGGCGGCGCTTGTGCGCGTTCCCGCCCTCGCGCGGCTTGTGCACGGACTCGACGGCGGTGCCGCGGACCGTCTCCTCGGAGACCTCCTGCGCGCCCTCGACGTTCGACGCGACCACCTGGTAGACGTCCCCGCCGGTCTGGTCCACGACGGCCAGCACCACGCGGACGCTGCCCGACTGGGACCGGAAGTACGAACCGAGCTCCGGCAGCGGCGACCACGTCGCCACGTCGCCGGAGTGGTCGACGCCCTCGACGGCCTCGTCGAGGAGCACCTCGCCGCCCGCCGCCACGACCACGCGACCGTAGGCGTCGAGCTCGCCACCGCGGTTCTCGGAGAACACCTCGGAGATCGCGGCGACCGTCTTGTCGTCGGCGCCCTGCTCGGTGAGCGAGTCCGCCAGTCCGCGCCAGCGCAGCTCGGTCTGCTTGGCCGCGTTCTCGCCGGGGTTCGTCGCCTCCAGGTAGACCGTCGCGAACGGCCCCGGCCGCTCGAAGAGTTCACGCGTGCGCGACAGGTCCATCAGGTCGTTCCTCCTCCAGGCCGCCACGGTGCGGACGGCCGACTCGAACTGCTTGCCGGCCTGCCGTACCCAGTGGCGGGGGGAGGTCTAACCCCCTACCAACCCCGCAGGTCCACCGGCCAGGTCTCGAGGACCTCCTCGTCCCGGACGACGTGCATCCGGTCGTGGTAGGCCACGGTCGGGTCGACGTGCGCGGGGATCACCAGGACGCGGTCGCCCACCCGCACCGGGTCGTCCGCGGCGAAGGTGACGTGCTCGTCGGAGCAGAACCACACCTGCGCGCCGGGGATCGTCGGGTTGCCGTGGTCCATGCCCAGCGCCTTGAGCCCGACGTCGGCGACGGCGTACGCGGGCATGTCCGGCCGCGCCGCCGACACGTGCACGACCGTCCCGAGCACGTGCAGCGCCTGCACGTAGCCCACGCCCGCCGCCGTGTACGCGGAGTCCATGAGCGCGTAGGAGCCGGCCTGCATCTCCGTGACGTACGGGTTGCACGCCGACGTCCCCGTGCCGCCGCCGGAGACCACGTCGCCCCCGACGTCGCGGTGCGCGGCGAGCAGCAGCTCCATCGCGGTCTTCGTGAGCGTCGCGCGCTCCTCGGCGTCCGGCCACGCCTGCAGGTGTCCCTCGTAGCCCATGACGCCGCGCACCGTCAGCCCCGCCGCGCGGGCCCGGTCGGCGAGCGCCCCGGCGTCGTCGGGCCGGCACCCGCAGCGCGGCATCCCGACGTTGACGTCGACCAGCACCTCGCGCACGCCGCCCGCGGCGGCCGCCTCGATCGTCTCCGGCGAGTCGACCGCCACGGTCACCCGCGCGTCCAGCCGTCCCAGACGCCGGGTGTCGAGGACCTCGTTGGCGAGCAGCAGGTCCGCGCCCAGCCCGGCGGCCGCCATGCCCTCGACCTCGCGGATCGTCGCGCACGTGAACCCGGTCGCGCCGTGGGCGGCCTGCCGGGCGGCGAGCGCCGTCGTCTTGTGCGCCTTGACGTGCGGGCGCAACGTCTCCCCCGGCCACCGCGCGGCCATCGCGGCGAGGTTCGACTCGAGGGCGGCGGCGTCGACGATCAGCGCCGGCGTCGTCAGGTCACCGAGCTGCACCGAGGATCCCCTCCAGGTGGGCGTTGAGGAACCGGCCCTCCGGGTCGAGCCGGTCGCGCAGGGCCACGAAGTCGCCGAACTCCGGGTAGCTCTCCGCCAGCTGCGCCGCGGTGCGGGTGTGCAGCTTGCCCCAGTGCGGGCGCCCGTCGAGCGCGGTCATCACCGCCTCGACGGCGCCGAAGTAGGCCTCGTGCGGCCGGGTGTGGTGGACGTGCACCGCGAGGTAGGCGGAGTCCCGGCCCGACGCCGTGGACAGCGGCACGTCGTCGGCCGCGGCCACCCGCACCTCGACGGGGAAGGTCACGTCCACCGCGTGCCGGTCGGCGGCCGTTCGGAGCCCGGCGAAGGCCTCCCCCAGCGCCGCCCGCGGGACCGCGTACTCCATCTCCTTGAAGCGCACCCGCCGCGGGCTGGTGAACACCCGGTAGGAACGGTCGACGTACTCGGCGTTCGCCATCTGACCCGCCAGGACGCGGTTCAGCGTCGGGACGGCCGCGGGCGCGACCGCGCCGAGCCGGCAGACCAGCTCGAAGGCGCCGTTGCCGAGCAGCTCGTCGCCCACCCACGCGCCGACCGCCGACCGGGTCGGGCCGGTCGCCGTCGTCCGGTCGTTCATCTTCGTCGCGGCGACGTCGGTGTGCGGGAACCAGTAGAACTCGACGTGGTCGTGCCGGTCGGCGAGCTCGTCGAGGCCCGCCAGTACCTCGGCCAGCGGCATCGCCGCCTCGGTCGCGTGCAGGGCGAAGGCCGGGACGCACTCCAGGGTCACCGCGGTGACGACCCCGAGCGCCCCGAGACCGACCCGGGCGTGGTGGAAGATCTCCGGGTGCTCGGTGGGGCTCGTCGTGATCACCGTGCCGTCGGCGAGCACCATCGCCAGCGCCCGGATCCGCGCCGCGATCCCGGTGTGCCCCGCGCCGGTGCCGTGCGTCCCGGTGGCGACCGCACCGGCGATCGTCTGCGCGTCGATGTCCCCGAGGTTCGGCAGCGCGAGCCCCTGCTCCCACAACGCCGCGTTCAGCGCCCGGATCGTCATGCCCGCCGGCACCGTCGCGAGCATTCCGTGGACCTCCGGCACCCCCTGCGACGGGACCGCCAGGGCGACCCCGTCCGGCGCGCCGATGCCGGTGAACGAGTGGCCCGACCCGGTCGCCTTCACGCGCAGCCCGTCGCGCGCGGCCTCCTTCACCGCCGTCGCCACCTCGTCGGTGGTCCGCGCGACCACCCGTCGGGCGGGCGTCGCGCGCTGGTTGCCCGCCCAGTTACGCCAGGTCAAGAGTCCGTTCCCTTCCCGACGACGGGTCGGCCTGCGGCAGACCCGCCGTCCCGTCGCGCAGCCGGCGCCGGAGCACCGCCACGTACCAGAGCCCGGTGAGGGCGAGACCGCCCAGCACCACGTAGTCGGCCGCGCGGAAGGCCTCCGGCAGCGTCAGGGCGGCCACCACGACGACGAGCCACAGCATCGCGAGCCCGGCCACCGGCAGCGCCGCACGACCGAGGCTGAACGGAGCCGTCCCGCCCGCGTCGTTCCTGCGAAGGCGCTTCCGCCGCGCGAGGTACCCGCCGAGGGTGAGCAGGTAGATCAGGTAGGGCACGAGGGCGGTGGCCCCGACCAGGATGGTGAACGCCGCGCCGTCCAGCGTGCCGTAGGCCAGCAGCGCGAGGCAGACCACGAGGCTCACGACGAGCGCGACCACCGGCGTCGCCGTCGCCGCGTTCACCCGGCGCAGGGCGCGCGAGGCGGGGAGCAGCCCGTCGCGGGCCATGGCGAAGATCAGCCGCGAGTTCGACGCCGCGGCCACCACCAGCAGCGCGAACATCGAGAACACGACGATCACGAGGAACACGTCGGTCAGGACCGGTCCGAGCCAGAACGACGCGATCGCCGCCAGCGGGACGGGCGAGGACTCGACGGCGGCGAGGTCGGGGATCGCCACGGTGAACCCGACGAGGGCGACCAGCCCGAGCACCCCGGAGACGACCGCGGCGACGATCATCGCCCGCGGGACGGTGCGGCGGGCGTCGACCGCCTCCTCGGCCATGTCCGCGGCGGCCTCGAACCCGACGAGGGTGAAGATGCCGATGAGCGCGCCGCCGACGATGCCGTCGGCCACCGGGGTGCCCGGATTGACCGTGCCGAGGAAGCCGAGCCCGTGCCCGCCGTCGGGAGTGGCGCCGCGGTGGGTCGCCCAGAGCACGAGGAGGAGCACCGAGAGCGCCACGGTGCCGGCGACCTCGGCGAACACCGCGAGGTTGTTCACCCGGGCCGCCCACTGCACACGGATCACGTTGACCAGGTAGGCGAGGACGAGGGCCGCCACGGCGATGACCAGCAACGTCAGCGGGTCGGCGGCGTCCAGCCCGAGCACGGTGGCGGCCAGCGGGGCGAGCCCGACGAGGGCGATCCCGGGCAGTCCGACCGCGGAGTAGAGCAGGCCCAGCGCGCCCACGGTGTAGCCGAAGCCGGTGTTCACCAGCCGCGCCGACCACTGGTAGTTCGCGCCCGCCAGGGGCATGTGCGCGGCCAGTTCCGCGAGGACCAGCACGACGAGGATCTGCCCGACGGCGGCGACGGGCCACAGCCACACCGCCGCCGGACCGAGGGTCGTCAGCCCGTAGGCGTAGTTGACGAAGATCCCGGTGGTGATCGAGACGACGGAGAACGCGATCGCGAACAGCGCGAACCGCCGCAGGACCCGGGGGAACGAGCTCGCGTATCCGGCCTCCATGAGTCGACAGCGTGCGACCTGCGTCATACTGAGTCAAGCGTCTGGGACAGTTGTCCAAGTCTGGGGGTTTCCGTGGCGCGGGTATCGGCCGCCGAACGGCGGCGCCAGCTCGTCGAGGCCGCGTTCCGCGTCATCGGCGCGGAGGGGTTCGCCGCGGCGACCACCCGCCGGATCTGCGCGGAGGCCGGCGCGCCCGTGGCGGCGTTCCACTACTGCTTCGCCTCCAAGGAGGAGCTGTTCGTCGAGCTCACCGAGGTCACGGTGGCGGCGCTGCGGGACGCCCAGGCCGAGGGGGTGCACATCGTCAGCCAGGAGGGATGGAACCCGATCGGGCCGTCGTTGCGCGAGACGCTGCGGCAGTGGTGGGCGACCGTGGAGGCGGCGCCGGAGCGGGAGGTCGTGCTCACCGGCCTGACCCACCACGCGCTGCACGAGCCGTCCCTGGCCGGGGTCGCGCAGCGGCAGTACGAGGCCTACCACCGGACGGCGGCACTCACCCTGTCCTCGCTCGCCGAGGCGTGCGGGGTGCGCTGGACACTGCCCGTGGAGCAGCTGGCGCGGATGCTCGTCGTCGTGACCGACGGGGTGACGATCGCCTGGCTCGTCGACCGGGACTCCCCTGCCGCCCTGGACGCCCTGGACGCCTTCGCCGCGCAGCTCGCAACCCTCGCAGGTGCACCGGGGTGAGGGCTGTGGTGAGGTCGCACGCGTGAGCGAGTTGCGCACGGTCGACGTCGCCGAGGTCGAGGCCGTCGTCCGGAAGCTGTGCGTCGAGGCGAACCACGAGCTGCGCGAGGACCACGTCGCCGCGCTGCAGCGCGGGCGGGACGCCGAGGAGTCGCCGATCGGCCGGGAGGTGTTCGACCGGCTGCTGGAGAACGCCCGGGTGTCGGCGGCCGAGCAGATCGCCTTCTGCCAGGACACCGGCTACGCCGTGGTGTTCCTGACGATCGGGCAGGACGTGCACTTCACCGGCGGCTCGCTGGCCGAGGCGATCGACCGGGGCGTGGCCGAGGGGTACTCCGACGGCTACCTGCGGGCCTCCCTGGTCCGCTCCCCCGTCGACCGCGTGAACACCGGCGACAACACCCCGGCGATGGTCCACTACGACCTCGTGCCGGGCGCCGACATCGAGCTCACGCTGCTCGTCAAGGGCGCGGGCTGCGACAACATGAGCGCGCTGCGGATGCTCACGCCGGCGGCGGGCGTCGAGGGGATGAAGCGCTTCGTCGTCGAGACGATCGAGAAGGCGGGACCGAGCGCGAGCCCGCCGGTGACGGTCGGGATCGGCATGGGCGGCACGTTCGACCGCGCGGCCGTCCTCGCGAAGCGGGCGCTGACGCGCGACCCCACCGGCTCGCCGTCGCCCGACCCGAAGCTCGCGGAGCTCGAGGCCGAGCTCGTCGAGGCGATCAACGCGACCGGGATCGGGCCGGCCGGGTTCGGCGGGACCGTCACCACGGTCGCGGTGCACGTCGAGGCCTACCCGACGCACATCGCGGCGTTCCCGGTCGCGATCAACCTGGACTGCCACTCCCACCGGGTGCGGAGCGTGACCCTGTGAACCTGACCCTGCCGATGGACGACCCGTCCTCGGTGCACGCCGGCGACTCGGTCACCCTGAGCGGCACCGTCTACACCGCGCGCGACGCCGCGCACGCCCGGTTCCTCGAGGCGATCGAGGCCGGTGAGGACCTCCCGTTCGACGTCGAGGGCGCGACGATCTACTTCGTCGGCCCCACCCCGGCGCGGCCCGGGCACGTCATCGGCAGCGCCGGGCCCACGACGGCGAGCCGATGCGACGCCTACTCGCCCGCGCTGGTCGAGCGCGGGCTCGCGGCGATGATCGGCAAGGGCCGCCGCAACGCCGAGGTCAAGGCGTCGATGCTGGAGCACGGCTGCGTCTACTTCGGCGCGATCGAGGGCACCGCCGCGCTGCTCTCGCAGTGCATCACCTCGGCCGAGATCGTCGCGTACGAGGACCTGGGCGCCGAGGCGGTGCGGAAGCTGACGATCGCGAACTTCCCGGCCCTCGTCGTCAACGACCTGCACGGCGGCGACCTGTACGACGACGGGCCCGCGCGCTACCGCCGCGTCTAGAGCTGCGCGCGCACCCCGGCCTCGTGAGGCAGGGACCGGGTCTGCTCGGCCAGACCCGCCTCCATCGCCGTGCGGGACTCCGTACCGCCGAGCCGACCGACCGGCAGCACCGTGCGGTGTCGCACGTCCTCGAGCACCAGGGCCGTGGCGAGGTAGGCGGCCAGGGCGGCGACGACGATGGCCACGATTCCGCTGACGCGCTCCCACGCGGTGGAGGCGGTGAGGTCGTAGAGGCCGCCCGCGACGAACCGCAGCGCCGCACTGAGCAGGACGACCGAGAACAGCGGCTTCGAGGTCAGGCCCGGGATCGCCATGAGGACCAGCACGCCGGCGAGGGCGCAGAAGAGCACGCCGCGCGGGGCGCTCGTGGTGGCGCCGGTGTACTCCTGCACCACGACGTCGGTCGGCCAGGTGACGGCGAGCAGCCCTAGCAGGGTCGCGACGAGCGGCTCACGCGTGAGGAACCCGAGGACCGCGGCGAGGAACTGCGGCAGGGCGATGAAGGTCGCGAGCATGATCATCACGACCCGGGTGTCCTCCGGGGAGAACCCGCCGAGGTGGGTCACGGCCAGCAGGACGTTGCCGATCGCGAAGGCGAACAGCCCCAGCGGCAGGGGGCTCGCGTAGGCGCGCAGCACGATGGACGTGCGATCGAGCACGTCGTCCGTGGCTCCGTCCCGCTCGCCCGGGCGCCCGTGGCGCGGGGCCGCCTCGTGGCGGCCGAAGCCGTCGGTGGCCGGGTCGGACTCGGGCGGGGCATCCGTGGTGCTCACGCGCCGGGGTCCCGCGCCGACCTGCGGACCAAACTCGGACACGCGTCCCACCGGCCGTGCACCCGTCGTCGTGAAGTGCTCGGATACCGCCCATGCGCTACGACGCGATCCTCGCGGAGACGATCGGCATCCGCGGTCACGGTGACGACCTCATCGAGGCCTACACCGCCCGCCCGATGGAACCGGGCCCGCACCCCGGCATGATCGTCATCCACCACATGCCCGGCTACGACCGGGAGTCCAAGGAGATCACCCGTCGCTTCGCGGCGATGGGCTACTCGGCGGTCTGTCCGAACCTCTACACGCGCGAGGCCCCCGACGCCGAGCCCGACGACGCCGCCGCCACGGCGCGTGCGCAGGGCGGGGTGCCCGACGAGCGCTTCGTCGGCGACGCGCAGGGTGCCGCCCGGTGGCTGCGCAGCCTGCCGAACGCGACGGGGAAGGTCGGGGCGATCGGCTACTGCTCGGGCGGGCGCCAGGCGGTGCTGACCGGGATCGCGGTCGACGTCCAGGCGACGGTCGACTGCTACGGGGCCTTCGTCGTGGGCACCCCGCCCGAGGGGTTCCCGTTGAAGGTCAGCCCGCTGGCCGACCGCATCCCGGAACTCGGCGCGCCGCTGCTCGGCCTCTTCGGCAACGACGACTCCTACCCGTCGCCGGAGCAGGTCGACGAGCTGGAGAAGCTGCTGCAGGAGAACGGGAAGACCTACGAGTTCCACCGCTACGACGGCGCCGGCCACGCGTTCTTCTCCGTCGACCGGCCGTCGTACCGACCCGAGGCGGCCGTCGACGGCTGGCAGAAGGTCACCGCGTTCCTCGCCACCCACCTCGGGAGCTGACCGTGTGCACGTACTCGACGGAGAAGGTCACGCTCGAGCGGTCGAGCGGCAAGACCCGTGAGGGCTGGCGGCCGATGAACGAGGCGACGGTCTACTACGACCACCCCGTCCACGCCCCGGACGCCCACACCGTGAACATCGACTTCCTCGGCGCCGACCCGAGCTCACGGGTTGCGGTGGAGCTCTCGCTCGACTCGGCCCGGGAGCTGCTCGCCGCCCTCGAGGTCACCGTGGAGCGGGCCGCCCTGCACTAGGTGCCTGCGGCAGGTGAGCACTAACGGTCGCTATGACGACCCTTACTGCTCACCTGCGCTTGCGCACCGGAGCAGTCGCGATATATCTTCGAGCCATCGCCGACAGTCGGCGATACATGACGAGAGGATCGAACGACATGTTCGACATCAACGAGCGCCCCGGGTGGGCGCACAAGCGGGGCATGCGTGGACACGGCGCTCCCGAGCACGGCGAGCCGGGCGGCCCGGGTCGCGGCGCGCCCCGTCGTCGGGGTGGAGGCCCCTTCGGCATGGACTTCGGGCCGCCCTTCGGCCCCGGCGGCCCGCGCGGCCGCGGCGGTCGTGGTGGCCCGTTCGAGGGTCCCTTCGAGCGCCCCGAGGGTCCCGACGGCGAGCGCGGTCACGGCCGCGGTCGGCACGGACACGGCCCGCACGGTCGCAGCCGGCGGTCGCGCGGCGACGTGCGGCTCGCGATCCTGGCGCTGCTGCGCGAGGAGTCGCGCCACGGCTACCAGATCATCCAGGAGATCGCCGAGCGTTCGGGCGGCTCGTGGAAGCCCAGCCCCGGTTCGGTCTACCCGACCGTCTCGCAGCTGGCCGACGAGGGCCTCGTGCACACCGAGAAGTCGGAGGGCCGCACGCTCGTGCACCTCACCGACGCGGGGCGCACGTACGTCACCGAGCACGCCGACGAGCTCGACGCGGTGTGGTCGCAGGTCGCGGCCGGCGCCCAGGACGGGTTCGGAGACCTGCGCACCGCCGGTCGTGGGCTGGCCGGGGCGGTCGCCCAGGTCGCCCAGGTCGGCACCCCCGAGCAGGTGACCGAGGCGACGAAGGTCCTCGACGAGGCCCGGCGTCGGCTCTACCTGCTGCTGGCGGAGGTCTCGCCGGAGACCCCCTCGGAGGATGACGAGGACCAGACCTCGTGACCGCAACATCCCCGTCACACGCCCCTCCTAGTCTCGATCACTCCTGATGGGACCGAGGAGGAACGTGTGCTGGGCCTGTTCGCGGGAGGGGGCGCCCCACCGTCCCCCGGTCCGGTCGCCCGCCGGGTCGCCGGGGAACGGTGGACGCTGCAGTACCGCGTGGTCCACGGCTATCGGCGGGCCTTCCGCCGGGCCGGCAGCGGCCCCGTCCTCCTGCTGATCCACGGGATCGGCGACGACTCCTCGACCTGGGGCCCGGTCCTCGACGACCTCGCGCGCGACCACACCGTGATCGCCCCCGACCTCCTCGGCCACGGCGGCTCCGACAAGCCCCGCGGTGACTACTCGATCGGCGCCTACGCCAACGGCATGCGGGACCTGCTCTCGGTCCTCGACGTCGACCGCGCCACGCTCGTCGGCCACTCGCTCGGCGGCGGGGTCGCGATGCAGTTCGCCTACCAGTACCCCGAGCGCACGGAGCGACTCGTCCTCGTCGGCGCCGGCGGGGTGGCCCAGTCGGTCACCCCCGCGCTGCGGGCCGCCTCACTCCCCCTCGCCCACCTCGTGCTCCCGATGCTGGGCTGGCCGGGCGTCCGGTTCCAGACCGAGCTGGTGCTGCGCCTCTGCCAGCAGCTCGACACCGGGCTCGGGCGCGACGCCGAGGACCTCGTCCGCCTCGTCGACGCCCTGCCCGACGCCACCAGCCGGTCGGCCTTCCTGCGCACGCTGCGCGCGGTCGTCGACTGGCGGGGCCAGGTCGTCACGATGCTCGACCGGTGCTACCTGACCGTCGGCATGCCCACGCTGCTCGTGTGGGGCGCCGAGGACATGGTGGTCCCGGTCGAGCACGGCGAGACCGCCCACGCGGCGATGCCGGGGAGCCGGCTCGTCGTCTTCGAGCGCGCCGGCCACTTCCCGTTCCACACGGACCCGGCGCGCTTCCTCACCGTGCTCCGCGAGTTCCTCGTCGCCACCGAGCCGGCGCACTGGAGTCCCGCAGAGTGGCGCGAACTGCTGCGCACGGGGGCTCGTCCCGACGGTCCCGCCGACGCTGCGCGGGACGCAGGACTCGTCGTCGAGCACCCCCGGCAGGCGTGACGGCCCGTACCCGGGCCGCGGAGTGCGGCGAACTGCACCAGCGGTGACGCAATCCGCCGCACTCCGGGTGCGACCGGGCGACCGGGCCCGGGGATCGGCAGACTGATCAGCGTGACCTCGACACCGGCGCCAACGCAGACCGACGACCCGTACCTCTGGCTCGAGGACGTCACCGGCGACGAGGCCCTGTCCTGGGTCCGCGAGCGCAACGCCGAGAGCCTCGGGCGGCTGACCGACACCGACCGGTTCGGCGAGCTGCGCGACGGGCTGCGCGCCGTCCTCGACTCCGACGACCGCATCCCCTACACCCGCCGTCGGGGTGAGCGGCTCTACAACTTCTGGCAGGACGCCGAGCACCCGCGCGGGCTCTGGCGCCGCACGACGCTCGACGACTACCGCACCGGCGACCCGACCTGGGAGCTCCTGCTCGACGTCGACGCCCTGGCCCGTGACGAGGACGAGAACTGGGTGTGGGCCGGCGCGGCCGCCCGCTGGCCGGACTACACGCGCGCCCTCGTGCAGCTCTCGCGTGGCGGCGCGGACGCCACGGTCGTCCGCGAGTTCGACCTGGAGGCCAAGCGGTTCCTGACGGCGGAGGAGGGCGGCTTCGCGCTGCCCGAGGCCAAGAGCCGGGTGTCGTGGATCGACGACGACACGGTGTTCGTCGGCACCGACCTCGGCGAGGGTTCGATGACGACGTCGGGCTACCCGCGGGTGATGCGGCGGTGGTCGCGCGGGACGCCGGTCGCCGAGGCCCCCGTCGTCTTCGAGGCGCGGGAGACCGACGTGTCCGCCTTCGCCGGGAAGGACCGGACGGTCGGGTTCGAGCGCGAGATCGTCGGGCGCAGCCCCGACTTCCACACCGTCGAGGAGTTCGTGCTCGGGGCCGACGGGTCGCTCGTGAAGATCGACGCGCCGGCCGACGCGGACACCGACATCGACCGTGCCTGGCTGCTCGTGCGCACCCGGTCGCCGTGGACGGTCGAGGGCACCGAGTACGGCGCCGGCACGCTGCTGGCGTTCGAGGCCGAGGGGTTCCTCGCCGGGCGCCGGGAGCACACGGTGCTGTTCGCGCCGACGCCGTCGCGATCGCTGTCGGGCTGGACGTGGACGAAGAGCTACCTGATCCTGACGGTGCTCGAGGACGTCGCGACCCGCCTCGAGGTGCTCACCCCGCCCGCCGGTCCGGAGCGGTGGGCGGCCGGCGACTGGGTCCGGCGCGAGCTGCCGACCGGCGAGGCGTTCGCCGAGGTCGCGGTGGTCGGTACCGACCCCGACGAGTCCGACGAGATCTTCCTCGACACCGACGGCTTCACCCGCCCCTCGACCTTCGCCCGCACCGTGCTCGGTGCGTCCGCCGACGAGGACGCGCCGCTGGAGACGCTGCGCTCCGCGCCCGCGTTCTGGGACACCACCGGGGTCACGGTGCAGCAGTTCTTCGCGACGAGCGAGGACGGCACGAAGGTGCCCTACTTCGTCGTCGGGAAGGAGTCCGCCGAGGCCGGGCCGGTGCTCATGACCGGGTACGGCGGGTTCGAGATCTCCCTGACGCCGTCGTACTCCGGGATCATGGGTCGGGGGTGGATCGCGCAGGGCGGGACCTACGTCGTCGCGAACATCCGCGGCGGCGGCGAGTACGGACCGGAGTGGCACACCTCGGCGCTGCGGGAGAACCGGCACCGGGCGTACGCCGACTTCGCGGCGGTCGCGCGCGACCTCGTCGACCGCGGGATCACGACGCCGGGTCAGCTCGCCATCCACGGCGGGTCCAACGGCGGGCTGCTCATGGGCGTGATGATCACGCGGTACCCGGAGCTGTTCGGGGCGGTCGTGGTGATGGTGCCGCTGCTGGACATGCGCCGGTTCCACCTGCTGCTCGCCGGCGCCTCGTGGCAGGCGGAGTACGGGGAGCCCGACAATCCCGACGACTGGGCGTTCATCTCGCAGTACTCGCCCTACCAGCACCTGTCGAAGGACGCGACGTACCCGTCGATCCTCGTGACCACCTCGACGCGCGACGACCGGGTGCACCCCGGGCACGCCCGCAAGTTCGTCGCGCGGCTCCGCGAGTACGGGCACCCCGTGGAGTACTACGAGAACGTCGAGGGCGGCCACGGCGGCGCGGCGGACAACGCCCAGCGGGCCTTCCAGTGGGCGCTCGTCCTCGAGTTCTGCCGCCGCGTCGTGGGCTGATTCCGCGCCCCCTGTGGCAGCGAGGGGGACTCAGACCAGGCGCGACAGCAGGCGGTCGACCTCGGCCTCCGGGTCCGCGGTGAGTCCGGTGTGCACCGGGCCGGCCTGGACGACGGTCGAGCGGGGCGCCGTGAGCCACCGGAACCGCTCCCCCGGCGACAGCACGCCCGCCGGGCCCTCCCCCGCCACGACCCGCGGCCAGGCGTGGACCGCCAGGGCCACCTCGTCGAGGTCCGCCTCGGGAGCGAGGGCCCGCAGGCGGTCCACGTCGAACGCCAGTCGCATCGTCAGCACCACGGCGTGCCGGCAGTAGAGCAGCACGCCGACGTTGACGCACTCACCCCGGTCGACACGCGGCACCACCCGCAGCGGGGCCCATTCGTACGTGTTCACGGGGCCCACGACCGGTCCGCCACGCGCGCCAGCAGGTGGGCGACGTAGGCCTCCCGCGCCGCACCCGCCGTCGGGAAGTCGGCGTCGAAGCCCCCGACGAGCCAGTCGTCGGGCACCTCGGCGACCACGCCCTCCAG
Organism: Actinomycetospora corticicola; assembly: GCF_013409505.1. Lineage (NCBI taxonomy): Bacteria > Bacillati > Actinomycetota > Actinomycetes > Pseudonocardiales > Pseudonocardiaceae > Actinomycetospora > Actinomycetospora corticicola. Next base: position 2,483,713 of record NZ_JACCBN010000001.1, read on the forward strand.
CAACGGGCGCGTCACCAGCGCCGACAGCGATGCATCAGCGGCAGCCCGCGCACCCGCCGTCGTGAAGGGCAGGAGCACGTGGTCGGAGGCGTCGTAGGCGCGACCGACGACGGCGGCCGCGCGCGCCCAGGAGTGGTGGAAGTACAGGCAGGCGCCGTGGTCGATGCACCAGAGGTCGCGGTGCCAGCGGAGCAGGTTGGGGTTGCGCCAGGAGCGGTCCACGTTCTCGACGAACGCGTCGAACCACACCACCCGTGCCGCTTCGTCCTCGGAGACGGTGTGCGCCACCGGGTCGAAGCCGAGCGCGCCGGGCAGGAAGTCCATGCCGAGGTTGTCGCCGCCGGAGCGGGCGAGCAGTTCCTGGACCTCCCAGTCCGGCTCGGACTGCGCCACCACCGGGTCGAGCTCCACGACGACGAGCTCCGGCACCCGCAGCCCCAGCGCCCGGCCGATCCCACCGGCGACGATCTCGGCCACGAGCGCCTTCACGCCCTGCCCGGCGCCGGTGAACTTGACGACGTAGGTGCCGAGGTCGTCCGCCTCGACCAGCCCGGGCAGCGACCCGCCCTCCCGCAGCGGCGTGACGTAGCGGGTCGCGACGACCCGCCTCACCGCAGGTCCAGCGCGTACCAGACCTGCGCGTACGGGTTCGCGTTGTACGGCTCGACCTCGACGAACCCGGCGCGCTCGTAGAGCGTGCGGGCCTCGACGAGGTCGGCGCGTGTGTCGAGCACGACCCGGGCACGGCCGGCCTCCCGGGCGCGCCGCAGCAGGTCGTCCAGGAGGGCCTTCCCGACGCCGAGCCCGCGCGCGGCCGGTGCGGTCCACATGCGCTTGATCTCCGCGGCGTCGTCGGGCACGCCCGGGCCGACGAACCGCAGCCCGGCGCACCCGAGCACCGTGTCCTCCGCGCCGAGGGCCAGCACGAACACGCCCTCGGGCGGCACCAGCCCGCCGTGTGGGCTCTCCGCGACGAACGCGTCGATCTCCTCGTCGGTCGCCGGGCGGCCGTTCATCCGACCGATCACGTCGCCGACGTACCCGCGCAGCGCCCCGAGCCCGGGCTCGGCGTCGGGACGGGCGTCGTGGAGCGTGATGGTCGGGCCGGTCATGCGTCCATTGTCGCGCCCGCCCCGTTCCAGTCGACGAGCTGGACCACCACGCCGTTGGGGTCGCGGGTCTGGAACGCGCGCTCGCCCCACTCCTCGACGGTCAGCGGCATCGTGATCTCCACGCCCTCGTCCTGCAGCCGCGCGAGCTCGCCCTCCAGGTCGTCGACGACGAACGCCAGGATGAGGCCCTGCGCGGTGACGTCGCGCTGCTCGGGCGGCATCGTCTCCAGACCCGTGGCCAGGTAGACGACGTTCACGCCCGCGTCCGCCCGCTGCAGCGAGTGGAAGCTGCCCGGCGCGCTCATCACCGCCTCGAACCCGTAGTGGTCGACGAGGAACCGGGCCGAGGCGTCCGGGTCGGCGACGGTGAGGCTGACGGCCGTGGCGGTGATGTGCACCCCGTACAGCGTACATTGTACGATGTACGATGTACGATGTGACCGATCCGGCGCGCGTCATCGCCCTGCTCTGGCGGACGGCACCACCGCCGCGGCGCGGCCCGTCACGCGGCCTCACGGTCGACGGGGTGGTCGAGGCCGCGACCCGCCTCGCCGACACCGGCGGCCTCGAGCCCCTGACCATGCGCGCGCTCGCCGGCGCGCTCGGCGTCGCACCGATGACGCTCTACACCTACGTGCCCGGCAAGGCCGAGCTCGTCGACCTGCTCGTCGACCACGCCTTCCTGACGATGGATCGAGGCGGGTCCGCCGGGCCGGGCTGGCGCGAGCGGGTGCAGGCGGTGATGGAGGAGAACCGCGCGCTGTACCGCGCGCACCCGTGGATCGGCGCGGTCGACCCGGGCCGCCCGGTCCTCGGGCCCGGCACGACGGCGAAGTACGAGCACGAGCTGGGCGCCTTCGGGGGATGCGGGCTGTCCGACGTCGACCGGGACGCCGCGCTGACGTTCGTCCTCGACTTCGTGGCGGCGTCCGCCCGGGCGGAGGCCCGCTCCGACCCGGCCGGCGACGAGGCGTGGTGGGCGGCGGCCGGGCCGGCGCTCGCGGAGGTGCTGGACCCGTCGTCGTACCCGCTGGCCACCCGGGTGGGCACCGCCGCGGGCGAGGCACAACGCAGCGCGCGCCACCCCGACGCCGCGTGGGCGTTCGGGACGGCGCGCGTGCTGGACGGTCTCGCGGCGCTGATCGACCGCTGACGATGTGGCTTCTCTGCCACTGGGTGACAGCAACGACGCTTTGCTGCCACGGGGGTGGGGTCAGACGGTGTAGCCCGGGCTGGACAGCATCTCGACCATCACGCCGGCGATGCGCTCGACGTCCGCGGGCTGCAGGCCGAACATCGCGAAGTGGCCGGCCGGGGTGTCGATGACCCGGAGTTCGCCGTGCGGGAGGTGTCCGGCCTCGTTCTCGCAGTCCTCGACCGGGAAGAAGTTGTCCCCGCCGAACGGCACCACGAAGAAGTGCGCGGTGATCTTGCCCAGCGCCGCCTCCAACGACCCGCCGCCGTGGGGGGAGATGTCCCCGGCCCACCACTTGTTCGCCTGCGTGACGAGGTTGTTCGGGTCCATCGGGGCGAAGTAGCCGCGGATGAAGCTCTGCCGGAAGTCGTTCGCCGACGCGAAGCCCAGCCCGCGCCAGTGCTCGCCGCGGTACCACTCGTGCGTGAAGCCCTCGAGCGAGAACGCGAGGGCGTGGCGGGTCAGGCCCAGCCGCACGTCCGCGGCGTCGGAGTAGAAGCCGTCGGCGAAGGCCGGGTCGCTCTTGAGCAGCTCCATGTGCAGGTCGATGAAGACCTGGTTGTGCACCGGGGTCTTCGCGGTGCCGGCGAACGCGGCCGCGCGCGGGACCATGTCGGGGAAGCGCACCGCCCACTCGTAGGTCTGCTGGGCGCCCATCGACCAGCCCAGCACGGCGTGCAGCTGCTCGACCCCGAAGTGCTCGGTGACCAGCCGGTACTGCGCCAGCACGTCGTCGGCGATGGAGACGAAGGGGAACTGCCCGCGGTCGAAGGGCGGCGGGGTGTTCGACGGCGAGCTCGACATCCCGCCGCCGAGCTGACCGGGGCACACGACGAAGTACGTGTCGGTGTCGACCGGCTTGCCGGGCCCGATGTAGTCGTCGAGCGACGACGGGGTGCCGGAGTACATGTGCGGGAAGAGGACGAGGTTGTCCTTGTTCGCATTCAGTGTGCCGTGCGTGCGGAACGCCAGCTGCGCCCCCGGCAGCGTGTAGCCCGACCGCAGGACGAACCCGCCCAGGTCGAAGTACTCGTGCTCGCCCTGCTGGGCGTGCGAGTAGTAGCCCTGCCGGTCCGTGCCGGTCATGTCAGACCTCCGCGCCGAGTCGATCTTCCGCGCCGGAGCCTACGGCGACGTGGGTCACAGGGACAGCTCGTGCACGGCGTTGCGCGCGCCGGAGGTCGGTTGTGTGCGACCAAGGGCGTCCGTCGCCCGCGCGGTGATCGTCCGCGCGCTCCCGACCGTCGCCCGGAACCCCTGCCAGGCCCGCCCCCGGGCGCGTTCGAGCTCGGCGGTGACCGGCCTGCCGTCCGCCGTCACGACGACGCGGGTGACCGGCACGGAGCTCCACGCCCAGCCGCGCGCCACGCCGTCGGTGACGTCGATGAGCACCGAGGTCACGTCGAGCTCCCGGACCGGCACCGACCGGCCGTCGGGACCGGGCCGCAGGTAGAGCCGCGTGGTGAACAGGTGCTCGGGGCGGTGGTCGGCGAGCGTGAGCTCGGTCAGCCACTTCACCGAGTTCGTCCCGAAGAACCCGGGGACCACGAGGCGCAGCGGGCCGCCGCGGTCGGCCTGCAACCAGGTGTCGTTGCAGGCGTACGCGACGAGCGCGCGGTCGAGGACGGCGTCGACCGGGAGGTCCTTGAGGTAGTCCGGGCTCGTCTCCCCGCCGAACTCGCCGTGGTCGGCGCCGCGGGCCCAGACCGACGTGGCGTCCGGCTGCACGCCGGCGAGGTCGAGGACGTCGCGCAGCCGCGCGCCGGTCCACACCAGGTTCGCCGCCCGCCGCACCCACTCCCCCGGCGCCAGCGGGTTGCCGAAGCACTCGTGCACCGACTCGACCCGCCGCTGCGGCAGCGCCCGGACGTCGTCGGGCGTCAGCTCGACCGCACGGTCCACCAACCCGTTCACGACGACGGGTCGGTCCGGCCGGGGTGCGGCGAGGCCGAAGTGCCCGATGACGAACGCGTCCTCGAGAGCGGTGACCCGGCTCGTCAGCCGCTCGGGCGGCACGAGCCGACGGACGGCTCCGACGGTGTCCATCCGCGCGCGCACGGCCGGGACCCTACGGCGCCGACGGCCAGCGCACCTCGATCCGCGCGCCGCCCTCGGGCGACCGCGCGGCACGCACGGCCCCGCCCCGGCTCTCGACCAGCCGCGCCACGAGCGCCAGGCCCAGCCCCGAGCCGGGCGTCCCACCCGTCGCGTCGAGCCGGGTGAAGCGGTCGAACACCCGCGCCCGCTCGTCGTCGGGGATGCCGGGCCCGTCGTCGTCGACGAGCAACCGGGCCGACGACCCGGCCGGGACGACCGACACCTTGACCACCGTCGTCGCGTGTCGCCGTGCGTTCCCGAGCAGGTTGTCGAGCACCAGCCCGACCTCGGCGGGCGTGCTCAGCGCCGACACCGCGGTCGGCGCCCAGACCGTGGTCACCGGCCCGTCGGGCTGCCGCTCCACGGCCTGGGCGACCGCCTCCCCGAGGTCGACCGGCTGCGCCTGCGGCAGCCGGCCGCCGTCCGCGCGGGCGAGGGCGAGCAGGTCGGTGACCAGCGAGGACAGGCGTTCGGCGTCCTGGGCCACGGATCGCCACGCCTCGGTGTCCTCCCCCGGCCGCGGGTGCGCGACCGCCACCTCCGCCTGCGCGCGCACCGAGGCGATCGGCGACCGGAGCTCGTGGGCGGCGTCGTCGGCGAAGCGCCGGACGGTCGAGACCGCGTCGTCGCGCCGGGCCAGCAGGGCGTTCAGCTCGACGGCGAGGGCGGCCACCTCGTCGTGCGCGGGCGGGACCGGCAGCCGCTCCCCCTCCCCGACCTGCGCCGCCGCCGTCCGGAGCCGGGTCACCGGACGCAGCGCCGCGCCCGCCGCGAACCAGGCGGCCGCAGCCAACGCGACCGCCGCGACCACGACCCCCGGCACGAACCAGAACGCGGCGTCGCCGAGCAGGGACGCGGCACCGAGGAGGTCGCGCGAGGCGACGACCAGGCGCGGCGTCCCGTCGGGCAGCGTCACCGGCACCGCCACGTACCGGCGCGGTTCGGTCCCCGGCCCGCCGACGGTCACCGGCTCCCCGCTCGCCAGCGCCCGCACGACCGGCTCGGCGAGCGGCAGCGGACCACGCCCGTCCACCGGTGTCCCGGCCACGTCGGTCACGCGCAGCGGTGGCGGCAAGGGCTCGCCGTTCCGGACGGCGGGTGCGGCGGCCGCCGCGCGCTCGCGCAGCTCCCCGTCGCCGGCCTCCACGACCGCCGACAGCAGCAGTCCGGCCCCCAGTCGCGCCAGCGCGCCGAGCACCACGAGCGCCACCACGCCGACGACCAGCGCGATCCGGGTCCGCGTGGTCCGGCGGGCCCACCAGGCGCCGGGCCCCCGTCGTCCGTGAGGGGAGGATTCGAGCGCTCTCGTGGGCTGAGGGTTCCCCTCACGCGGGGTGGAGGGCGGGCCGTTCACGACGGCGGGTGCAGCCGGTACCCGCGCCCGCGCTCGGTGACGACGAGCCCGTCCGCGCCGACGGCCGCGAGCTTGCGGCGCAGGTACCCGACGTACACCTCGACGACGTTGCGGGCGGCCGCCCCGTCGCCCCAGACGGCGGTGAGCAGCTCGTCCTTGGTCACCACGACCCCGGGCCGGCCGGCGAGGAACCGCAGCACCGCGAGCTCCCGGGCCGACAACCCGATCTCCGCGCCGGCCCAGGTCGCGGCCTCGCCGTCGACGGTCAACGCGCCGACCACGAGCCGCGGCGCCGAGGGCGTCCGGCGCCGCAGGAGCGCCCGGAGCTGGGCGACGAGCACGACGAACGAGAACGGCTTCACGACGTACCCGTCGGCGCCCAGGTCGAGCCCGTCGGCCTGGTCGACCTCGCCGTCCTTCGCCGAGAGCAGCAGCACGGGCGTCTCCACGCCGTCGGCGCGCAGCTGCTCGAGGACCCGGTAGCCGGAGAGCCCGGGCAGGATGATGTCGAGGACGACCGCGTCGAACGTGCCCGTCGACGCCTCCGCGAGCCCCGCCGGCCCGTCCCCCACGGCGACGACGTCCATCCCCTCGGCGCCCAGCCCGCGCACGAGCGCCGCACGCACGCCGGGCTCGTCGTCGACGACCAGCACGCGGGGCACGGGCGCGACGGTAGTCCCGCGGACCTGTGGCGGTCTCAGTCCAGCCGCGCGAAGGCCCGGACGGGGAACGTGGCGAGCCCGACGACCACGGCGTACCTGCCGGCACCGCCCGAGTCTGTGAGCGTCTCAGTGTCACCGCCGCAGGATGGTGTCCATGAGGCGCAGATGGTTCGGGGCAGCTGGGGTGGTGGCGGCGGGGGCGGTCGCCGCCGCGGTGATCGCGATTCCGACGGCGGCCGCCCAGCCGCAGCTCCCGCCGGTGAGCCCGGAGGACCTGGTCGCGTCGGTGATGACGGCGCAGCCCGGTCCCTTCAACGGCACGGTCGGGATCGACAACGAGCTGGGCCTCCCGGCGCTCCCCGGCGCCCCGCAGCTCGGCAACGGCACCCAGACCGCCCGCATCTGGTCCGGCGGCGACGGCAAGGGCCGCGTCGCCCTGCCGTCCGGTGACGGCGAGAAGACGCTGGTCTCCGACGGCACCACCCGCTGGGCCTACGACGCGACCGACCGCACCGCCACCCGCTCGACGGGCGGCGCGCCGGAGCAGAAGGACCCGCAGACCGACCCGGCCGGCGCGTCCACCCAGATCATCGGCGAGCTCCGGAAGACCAGCCAGGTCGCCGTCGACGGCACCGCCGAGGTCGCCGGGCGCCCCGCGTACACGCTGGTGCTGACCCCCCAGCCCACCGAACGCACGATGCTGCGCGAGGTCCGCGTCGCGGTCGACGCCGAGAAGCGCATCCCGCTGGAGCTCACGGTCCTCGCGACCGGCTCGGCGACGCCGGCCCTCCAGATCGGCTTCGACGACGTCACCTTCGGGCCGCAGGACCCGTCGCTGTTCACCTTCACCCCGCCGCCCGGCACCACCGTCAAGGACGCCCCGGCGCGCGAGGGACGGCCCGGGCCGGACCGGCAGGGCCCGCCGGAGGGCACCCGCACGGTCGGCGAGGGCTGGGACCGCGTCCTCGTCCTGCAGCGGCCGGCCGGTCAGCCGGGTCAGCAGGGTGACCAGCAGCAGCGTCCCGAGGGCGCGCCGGACCTGAACGCGCTCGGCACCCCGGTCAGCGGACCGTGGGGCAACGGTCGGGCGATCACGTCCGCGGTCGGCACGGCCATCGTCACCGACGACGGGCGCGTCGCCGTCGGCGCGGTGCCCGAGCCGGTCGTGGCCGAGGCACTGGGTACGAAGTGAGGCGAGCGGAGCGACGGGGGGTAGATCGATGAGCGTGGCCGAGGAGATCCGCACCTCGGGCGGGCGGGGAGCGGCATCGTCGGGAACGGACTCCGAACCCGCCGCCCGGCTGCGGGACCTGCGCAAGACCTACGGGTCGGTGACGGCGGTCGACGGGGTCGATCTCGACCTGCCGGCGGGCGCGGTCGTCGGGCTCCTCGGCCCGAACGGCTCGGGCAAGACCACGCTGATCCGGATGCTGCTGGGCCTGACTTCGCCGACGGCGGGTCGGGTCGAGCTGCTCGGGCGCGACGGCACCGAGCTGGAGAAGGCCCTTCCCGACGTCGGGGCGCTCGTCGAGGGCCCCGGGTTCCACCCCTTCCTCTCGGGGCGGGACAACCTGCTGCGCGCCGCCGCGTGCGAGCCGCGGCTGGAGGGTGACCTGCGGGCGCCGGTGGACGCGGCGCTGGAGCGGGTCGGGCTCACCGAGGCGGCGCGCCGCCGGTACCGCGGCTACTCGCTGGGCATGAAGCAGCGCCTCGGGCTCGCCGCGGCCCTGCTCGTGCCGCGACGACTGGTGGTGCTCGACGAGCCGACCAACGGGCTGGACCCGGCCGGCACGCGGGACGTGCGGCGGGTGATCGCCGAGCTGCACGAGGCCGGCACCACCGTGCTGCTCTCCTCGCACCTGCTCGCCGAGGTCGAGGCGGTCTGCACCCACGTGGCCGTGCTGGCCCGCGGGTCGCTGCTGATCTCGGGCGAGCTGTCGAGGCTGCTGGCCTCCGACGGCGAGCTCGCCGTCACCGTCGACGACCCCGCCCGCGGGCTGGCGGCTCTGCGCGCCGAGGGGTTCCGGGCCTACCTGCGGGACGACGCGCTGGCCGTCACCGAGGTCGACCCGCCCGCGGTGGTGGCCGCACTGGTGCACGCCGGGATCGGAGTGTGGGAGGTGTCCCGACGACGGGCGCACCTCGAGGAGCTGTTCGCGCGGCTGACCGAGGAGGACGCGTGACCGCTGTCCTGGAACGCACCCACGCCCCGCTCGGGCGAGTGATCGGCGCCGAGGTGCGGTGGGTGCTCCGGCGTCCGCGCACCCTCGTCGTGCTGGGGCTGCTGGCGCTGATCCCGGTGGCCGTGGCGATCGGGATCGCCGTCGCCGGACAGGGTGGCCGCGGGCTGATCGCCCAGGTCGCGGGCAACGGGTTCGTGCTGCCGGTCGTGGCCCTCGGGCTGGCCCTCACCCTCCTGCTGCCGCTGGCCGTGGCCTCGGCCGCCGCCGACGCGGTGGCCGGCGAGGCCGGGTCGGGCACCCTGCGCGGGCTGCTGGTCGCACCGGTCGGCCGGGCCCGCTTCGTCGTCATGAAGGCGGCCGGGGTGATCACGGTGGCGGTGCTCGCCGTCGTGATCATCGCGGTGGTCGGGATGATCGCCGGGACGCTCGTCGTCGGGAGCCCCGGCTCGTTGATCACGCTGTCCGGCACCACGCTCGGCTACGGCGAGGCCCTCGCGCGGATCGCGCTCGTCGCGGTGTGGACGATCGGGCAGCTCCTCGCGATCGGGGCCGTGGCGCTGGCGATCTCGACGTTCACCGAGCACCCGCTCGTCGTCCTCGCCTGCGTGCTCGGCGGCATGATCGTGTTCGGCGTGCTGGGCGCCATCCCGGCGCTGGACTGGCTGCAGCCGCTGCTCCTGACGTCGGGCTTCACCGCCGGCACGGATGTCCTGCGCGACCCGCTCCCGCTCGACGGGCTGGGCTCGTCGTCGCTGCGGGCGCTGGTCTACGTGGTGCTCGGGGTCGGCGTCACGTCCTGGCGGATGGCGCGCCGGGACGGCTGATCCTCAGGCGGCCCCGCGGGCCGCCCGCACCGCCTCGGCGTGGAAACCGCGGGCCACGGGCTCCAGCGCCTCGAACGCGCCGGGCGGGGTGCCCGGGAGCTCGCGGCCCGCGTCCCGGACGCGCCCCAGGATCGCGTCCGCGGCGGTGTCGGCCTCGGCCGTGAGCCGCGGCAGGTCGACGCCGGTGAGCACCCCGTCGCGCTTCACCACCCGGCCGTCGACCAGCACCGTCGCGACGTCCGCGGCCGTCGTCTGGAAGACCAGGGTCGCGTAGGGGTCGATCCGCGGGTGCTGCTCGAGGGCGCCCCCGCCGACGAGCTGCAGGTCGGCGCGCTTGCCCGGGGTCAGCGAGCCGATCCGGTCGCCGAGGCCGAGCGCGTCGGCGGCGTTCACCGTGGTCCAGGTCAGCGCCTCCTTCGCGAGGCTGGTCACCCGCTCCGGCATCGCGCCCGCGCGGTTGACCGCCTCGGTGGCCTCCCAGCGCGTGAAGCCGAGCCCGAACCGCATCTCGTGCCAGAGGTCGCCGGAGTTGAGCGAGATGACGTCGGCGGACAGCGTCGGCGCCAGGCCGTGCCGGCGGCACCGCTCGAACACCGGACGCCCCATCCCCATGTTCAGCTCGGTCTCGACGGAGATCGACACCTTCCCGCCGCTGCGGACCACGGCCTCCCACTCCGCGTCGTCGAGCGCGTTGCAGTGGACGTGGACCATGTCCGGACCGAGCAGCCCGAGCGCGTCCAGCTCGCCGATCCCGCCGGTCAGCACGCTGCCCCAGACGCAACCGGTGTGGTTGACGATCAGCGCGCGGCGCTCGCGGGCGGCCGCGAGCTCGGCCACCGTCCGGTCGAACGGCAGGCCGAACAGCTCGGACAGCGAGACCCCCAGGGTGAGCAGACCGTCCGCCGTCGGGAAGTACGCGTCGGCGATGCGGTGGAAGTCCGCCAGGCGGGCCTCGTGCTCCCCGAACCGCGACGCCTCCGGCGAGCTCTCGAAGAAGCCGTAGCAGAACGCCGCCCGGATCCCGGCGTCGCGGAGCCCCAGCACCGCGGCGTCGCTGTGGTCGGGGGTGTTGTTGCAGTGCGAGAAGTCCAGCAGGGTCGTGACGCCCGCGTTGAGCGCGTCGAGCCCGCCGAGGCGCTGCCCCAGCCGCACGTCGTCCGCGGTGAAGGCGGGCGAGATCGCGAGCCGGATACCGAAGTAGTAGTCGCCGAGCGTCCAGTCCCCGCAGATGCCGCGCGCCAGCGACTGCCACGTGTGCCGGTGGGTGTCGATCAGGCCCGGCAGGACCAGGTGGCCCCGGGCGTCGATCACCTCGGCGTCGGTGTCGGGCAGCGACGGGGCGACGGCGGCGATCACGCCGTCCTCGATCAGGACGTCGCCGGTGGTCAGGTCGCCGAGCGCGGGGTCCATCGTCAGGACGTGACCGCCCCGGATCAGGGTGCGGGCCATGGTGCCTCCTCGTGGTCGGGTTCCGGGCCAGCATCGGAGGGCGCACCGCGGAGAACATGTCCCGTTCCGGTTCCGATCGCCGGTCGAAGACGGCGGGTCGGGCGTCGTAGCATCGCGACGCGCCCCGGTGGAGGTGGTGGGACATGGACGTCCGGGCCCTGCGGTACGCGGTGACGCTCGCCGAGACCCTGCACTTCGGGCGCGCGGCGCAGGCGCACTTCATCGCCGCGCAGCCCTTCGGGCGCCGCATCCAGGCCCTCGAGCGCGAGCTCGGCACCCCGCTGTTCGCGCGCACGAGCCGTCGGGTCGCGCTGACCCCGGCCGGCGAGCGGTTCCTCCCCCGCGCGCGGCAGGCCCTGGCGGGCCTGGACGCGCTGGTCGACGAGGTCGACGTCCGGCGCGACGTCCCCGGGGTGCTGCGGATCGGCGTGCTCGGCTTCGGGCTGGCCGACCTCTGGCCCGACGTCTGGGACCTCGTCGAGGCCCGCTGCCCGGACCTCGTGGTGGAGACCGTCGAGCTGACCTGGGCCGACCAGTACGACGCCGTCCGCTCCGGGGAGGTCGACCTCGCCCTCGTCCACGACGTGGGCGGCGCGGACGACCTCGCGCTGGACCGGGTCCTGACCACCGGCCGCGTCGCGGTCGTCCCGGTGCGCTCCGAGTTCGCCGGGGCCGACCGGCTCACCGGCTCCGACGTCGCCGGGCACCGCCTGGTCTCCCCGGTCGGCGCCTCCGCGGGCCTCGCGGAGTGGGGCGAGGGCGGCGGCGGGCGGGGCCGGGTGACGGTGCGCTCGCCCGCCGGGGTCGCGACGGCGGTGGCGACCAGCGGGTGGCTCGGCCTGCACGCGGAACCGGCCCGACGGTTCTTCCCCCACCCCGGGGTGCGCTACGTCCCGATGGACGGCCCGCCGGCCACGGTCGCCGTCGCGAGCCGCCCGGGCGAGCGCCGCGACGCGGTGGCCGTCGTCCGAGCCGCGGCGCGCGCGGTCTCGGGGCTGGACCGCAACCGGATCGGTGCATGATCCCCGAGGTCGCGCGACGCAGACTGGCGGCCGACGAGAGGAGCGCGGATGCGCTGGAGCAGCTACGCGGAGGCCGACGGGACCGTCTGGACGGCGGTGTGGCGGGACGACGTCCTGCACCCGGTCCCCGGCACGACGTCGCTGGTGGACCTGCTCGGTGACGACGGGTCGCGGCTCGGTCGGGCCGCCTCCGACGCGCTCGCCGGGCCCGCCGTCGACCCCGGCACCGTGACCCTGCTCCCCCCGGTGCCGCGGCCGCCGTCCGTCCGCGACTTCATGGCCTTCGAGGAACACGTGGTGACGGCCAGCGCCGCGATCGGGCTGACGGTCGACCCGCTCTGGTACCGGCAGCCGGTCTTCTACTTCACCAACCCGGCGGCGCTGCGCGGAGCACACGATCCCGTCCCCGTCTCCCCCGGCAGCGCCGCGTTCGACTACGAGCTGGAGGTCGCGGCGGTGATCGGCCGGGAGGGCGCGGACCTCGATCCCGACGAGGCCGTGGACCACATCGCGGGCTACGTGCTGTTCTGCGACTGGAGCGCCCGGGACCTGCAGGGCGAGGAGATGAAGCTGAACCTCGGCCCGGCCAAGGGCAAGGACTCGGCGTCGAGCTGCGGGCCCTGGATGCTCACGCCCGACGAACTCCCGGCGGCCGCGGCGATGCAGGCCGCCGTGAACGGCCGGCCGTACAGCGCGGGCCGGTTGGACGCCCTGTACTGGTCCTTCGGGGAGATGATCGCCTACGCCTCGCGGGGCACGCGGGTCGTCCCCGGGGACCTCATCGGCTCCGGCACCGTCGGCACCGGCTGCATCCTCGAGCTCTCCCGCGTCCACGGCGCGGACGCCTACCCCTACCTGGTGCCCGGCGACCGGGTCCGCCTCGAGGTCGACGGCCTCGGGGCCGTCGACGCCCCGATCACCGCCGGCGCCCCGGTCCGTCCCCTCCGGAAGGAGACCCCCGCGTGAGTGCCCACGCCCACGACATCACCGTCCCCGGCCCGCCGCGGCTGGAGGAGGTGTCCGACGGCATCCACGCCTACGTGCAGCCCGACGGCACGTGGTGGATCAACAACACCGGCTTCGCGGTCGGGCCGCAGGGCGTCGTCGCCGTCGACTCGTGCTCCACCGAGCGGCGCACCCGGGCCTTCGTCGACGCCATCGCCTCGGTGACGTCCGCGCCGGTCCGGACCCTGGTCAACACCCACCACCACGGCGACCACACGTGGGGCAACGCGCTGTTCGGCACCGCGACGATCGTGGCCCACGAACGGGCCCGCGACGAGATGATCGCGTTCGGGCCGCCCCGGGAGCTGCCGTTCTGGGAGAACCCGGAGTGGGGGTCGCTGCCCCTCGACCCGCCGTTCCTCACCTTCACCGACCGCGTCGCGCTGCACGTCGGGGACCTGCGGGCCGAGGTGCTGCACGTGGGCACGCCCGCGCACACCACCAACGACTCGCTGGTGTGGTTCCCGGAGCGGTCCACGCTGTTCTGCGGCGACCTCGTGTTCAACGGCGGGACCCCGTTCCTGCTCATGGGGTCCGTGACCGGTGCGATCGAGGTCCTCGAGCAGGTCGTCGGGCCGCTCGGCGCGACGACGACGGTGCCCGGTCACGGCCCGGTCTTCCACGACCGGGCTCCGCTCGACGCCACGCTGGACTACCTGCGGTTCGTGCTCGACGTCGCCGAGCGGGGGCGCGCGGCGGGGCTGACGCCGCTGGCCGCCGCGCAGGACACCGACCTGGGCCGCTTCGCCGACTGGCCGGACGCCGAGCGGATCGTCGGCAACCTGCACCGTGCGTACGCCGAACTCGACGGCCTCCCCCGCGGCGGAGCGATCGACGTCATGGCGGCCCTGGGCGACATGGTGACCTGGAACGGCGGCCGCCCGCTGACCTGCCTGGCCTGACGCCAGGTCCGGGGTGAGCGAGCGGCCCGTTCGCAGCATCTACGTGCGCGAGAGTGCCGTTCGCTCGTCGCGGGTGGTCGTCGTGACCGACGACCGGGCCGCCCGGATCGCGAGGACCCCGAGCCCCACGGCGCCTATCGCCTCGAACAGCTCGACCTGCAGCCCCGTGAGGACCGGCGCCTCGGGCAGCGGGACGAGCACGCCGAGCGCGGAGAGCACGAAGGCCGCGCCGATCCACCACGGCACGCCCGACCCGCGGCGCAGCAGGGCGATCCCGGTCAGGAGCACCCCGGCGACGAAGACGAGCCCGCCGACGGTCTGCAGGGTGACGAAGGCGCCCGAGGCGACGATCGACCCGTCGTCGGGAACGGCCTGGGGAATCTCCCGCGCGACGAAGCCCTCGACGACGAGGTGCGACTGCGCGGAGAGGGCGTTGCCCACGAAGTACAGCGTCAGGCCGACGACGCCGAGCACGCCGATCCGCGGCGCGAGCCACGCGGTGACGGCCGGGAGCCCGAGCATCAGCAGGATCGCGCCCCCGTAGAGCAGCAGGTAGGCGGGTGGACCGCCCGGCGCGGTGATCGACGCGGCGGAATGGGACTGTCCGTCGACGACGGGGTGCAGCATACCGCCGGCGAGCCCGGTGACCCCGGACAGGGCGAGGGCGGCGCCGCCGAGGGCGAGCAGGTGGCGGGGGGTGACGGTCATGGTGACTCCTCGGTCGTGGGTGTCCCGACCGTGCCCGCCGCCACTTGCGATCGACTTGCGGTCAGGCTCGCGCCGCCGCCAGCCACTGCGGGGCGGCCAGACGGCGGGCGAGCGCCGCGGCGGCCTCGGCGTGCGGGCGCGGGTCCTCGCCGAGGGCGGTGGCGGCGCGCGCGAGGACGAGGTCGACCGGGCCGAGGACGAGCTGGCCGTTGCCGGTCCGGACGAGCTGCCCGGCCCACGGCCGTAGCTCGTCCCGGGTCCGCCGCACCACCTCGACGTCTCCGAGGCGGCACGCCGCCAGGCACTGGAACGCGGTCTCCAGGAGCCAGGTGGCCTCCCGCGGATAGGGCGGGAGCGGCCAGAGCGCGCGGGCGTCGGCCTCGCGGCCCGCGTCGAGGTGGGCGAGCACCCGCAGCACCGCGACGTAGCCCGCCCCGCCCGCCGCCGCCACGGCTTCCAGCTCGTCGAGGACGACCGAGCAGTCCCCGGCCACGGCGGCCACCGTCGTCCGGATCCAGGTGCGGATGACGCGCCCGTTCGGGTCGCCGGACGCGGTGATGCGCGCGCTGAGCTCGTCGAACGCGCGGCGGGCGGCGTCGAGGCGGCCGTGGACGAGGTCGAGGGTCGCGGCGAAGACGGTCACCGACAGGGCGAGCACCGGGAGCTGCCCCGCGCCCGCGGTGGCGGTGGCCGCGTCGAGGTGGCCCTGTGCGGCGTCGAGCTCGCCGCGCCCGACCGCCGCGGCGGAGAGGACCAGGTGGGCGAGGGCGACGTGGTCGCCGAGGTGGGCTCCGCTCGCGACGGCGAGCATCTCCTCCCCGACCCGGCGTTGGTGGTGGGGGTCGTCGGTCGCGAACGTGTGGAAGTGCGCCACCGCCAGGGCGCGGCAGCGCAGGCGCGGGTCGTCCAGCTCGACGGCGATCGCGAGCGCCTCCTCGCCGGCGGCCCGTCCGACGTCGACGAGCCACGGCTGGGACTCGTGCGCGAGGGCCAGCAGCAGTTCCGCCCGGAGTCGCCGGTCGGACGGGTCGATCGCGTCGAGCAGCTCCCGGACACGTGCGATCGCAGCGTCCTGCTCGTCCAGCGCCGGGCGCGTGGCCCACAGCGCGACGACGTCCCAGCTCCAGGCCCACGCCTCGTCGGTGAGGTCGCCGTCGCGGCGGGCGACGGCGATCGACCGGTCACGTTCGGCCAGCGCCGCGAGGACGTCCCCGGAGGCGGCGAGGGCCCGGACCAGGGACCGATGGGTGCTCAGCCGGCTCGCGGTGTCGCCGGCGCCCAGATCGTGGGCCCGCAGCGCCGCCCGCCACCACCGGACGGCCTCCTCCACCGCGCCCGCGTCGAGGGCCGCCGTCGCCCCGGCGACCAGGTGGGGCAGGGCGCGGCCGGCCGTGGTGGTGTCGAGGGCGAGTTCCGCGTGGTGGGCGAGTGCGTGGACCCGCTCCGGGTGCCGGGTCCCGAGCGCGTCGAGCAGTGCGCGGTGCAGGCGGGCCCGGCGCAGCGGCGGCATCCGGGCGGCGACGGTGTCGCGGACGAGGGCGTGGGAGAAGCGCAGGTCGGGGTCGCTCTCGAGCAGCCCCGCCACCACCCCGGTGTCGAGGTCGTCGAGCAGCTCCTCCTCGTCCAGCGGTCCCCGGAGCGCCTCGACCCCGAGCATCAGGTCGACGTCGACCTCCCGGCCGAGCACCGCCGCCCGGGTCAGGGTGGCGACCGCCCGGGCCGGCAGCCGCGCGAGCCGCCGGCTCAGCACGTCCCCGACGCCGGCCGGCAGGTCCCGGGTCGCCACGTCGTCACCCTCGGTCCGCGCGAGGTCGCCCAGTTCCCGGAGGAAGAGCGCGTTGCCCGCGGCACGGTCGAGCAACGCCCGCCACGTACGTTCGGCGAGATCCCGCCCGGCGTGGCGGGCGAGGAGGCGACGCCCGGACTCGGGATCGAGCCCGGCCAGGCGGATCCGGTCGACGGTCTGGGCGGCGAGCAGCGCCAGGGTCGCCCGCAGGTCGTCGGACACCTCGTCGTCGCGGTAGGTCGCGACGACGAGCAGCGCCCCGTCGCCGTTCGCGACGAGGTGGCGCAGCACCTGCAGCGTCTCCCCGTCCGCGCCGTGCACGTCCTCGCAGACGAGCGTGACCGGGCCCGCGAGCACCGGCGCGACGGCCGCGGCGAGCGTGAACGGGTCGGCCGCGGTGGGCGGCGTCCCGGTCGCGGCGGTGACGAGCTCGCGCCACGCCCACCCCGGTGGGGCGCCACCCGCCTCCGGGCAGCGGGCCCGCAGCACCCGACCCGTGACCTCCCGCGCGAACCGCTCGACGAGTGCCGACTTGCCCGTCCCGGC
Source organism: Actinomycetospora corticicola (assembly GCF_013409505.1). Lineage (NCBI taxonomy): Bacteria > Bacillati > Actinomycetota > Actinomycetes > Pseudonocardiales > Pseudonocardiaceae > Actinomycetospora > Actinomycetospora corticicola. The sequence continues at coordinate 2,500,558 of NZ_JACCBN010000001.1, forward strand.
CTCGGCGGCGACCCACACGACGCCCGCCCGGGAACGCCGGGTGCCGTGCGCGCGGTGCAGCCGCGCGAGTTCTGCGGTCCGGCCGAGGAAGCCGTCGTCGGGCTCCGCGGCGACGACCGGCGCTGCCCGACGACGGGCGGGGGTCGCGACGGGGGCGAGCACGGCCTGCTGGGCCTCGTGCCACGCCGGGCCCGGGTCGAGGCCGAGCTCCTCGCCGAGCCGGGTGCGCACGTCCCGCAGCACCGCCGACGCGTCGCCCGGCCGTCCGACCGCAGCCAGGGTGCGGGCGAGCAGCGCGGCGGCACTCTCGCGCAGCGGCTCGGCGCGGGCCAGCTCGTCGAGGGCGGACAACACCTCCCCGGGCCGGCCGACGGCCAGGGCCGCCTCCCCCGCGATCTCGGCCGCCGCGGCGTGGACCTCGCCCAGGCGCGTCGCCGCGTCGGCCGCCCACGGTTCGTCGGCGTACGCGGCGAACGGCGGGCCGGTCCAGCGGCTCCGGGCCGCGAGAGCCAGGGTGAGGGCCTCGGCGGCCGGCGCCGCCCGGGCGGCGTCGACGAGCCGGGCGACGTCCCAGGCGTCGACCTGCTCGTCGGGCAGGACCAGCCGGTAGCCGGGCGCTGCACTGACGAGGACGGCGGCGGGCGTCCGGGGCGCCCGGTCCGGTTCGAGCCGCCGCCTCAGGTGGGAGACGTAGGCCTGCAGCGCCCCGAGCGCCTTGGGCGGCGGATCCCCGGCCCACAGGTCCTCGACGAACCGGTCGGTGGACACGATCCGTCCGCTCGCGGCGGCGAGGAGGCCGAGCACCGCCCGCTGCCGGGGTCCCCCGAGATCCAGCGGCCGACCGTCGATCGTCGCCCGGACGTCGCCGAGCACGTCGACGCGGAGCACGTGACCAGCCTAGGGACCGGAGTGGGAGGGCGCTCGACCCTCCCACTCCGTCCCGGGTGCCGGACTAGCTGCAGCCGCTGGTGGAGCCGCAGCCCTCGCAGACGTAGCAGGAGCCGGCGGGCCGCATCTTGGTGCCGCAGGTCAGGCACAGCGGCGCGTCGGCCGCCTTGCCCTGCTGCAGCTCGAGCAGCTCGGTCGAGCTGCCCACCGAGATGTCGGCCTTGCGCACGCCGGCCGGCTTGGCGGGCTCGTCGGCCGCGTCGACCGTCGTGCGGAGCTCCTCGACGACCTCCACCGGAGCGGCCGGGGCCTGCCCGTAGTCGTTCGCCACCTGCGCGGTGCGCTCGTCCGCCGAGAAGATGCCGAGCTGCGCCCGCTTCTCGTAGGGCAGGTGGTCGAGGGCGATCCGGCGGAACAGGTAGTCGACGATGCTCGTCGCCATCCGCACGTCCGGGTCGTCGGTCATGCCCGCGGGCTCGAAGCGCATGTTCACGAACTTCGACACGTAGGTCTCCAGCGGCACCCCGTACTGCAGCGCGATGGAGATCGCCATCGAGAACGCGTCCATGACGCCGGCGAGCGTGGACCCCTGCTTCGACATCTTGACGAAGATCTCGCCGAGGCCGTCGTCGGGGTAGGAGCCCGCCGTCATGTAGCCCTCGGCGCCGGCGACCGCGAACGACACCGTCTCGCTGGGGCGCTTCTTCGGGAGGCGCTTGCGCACCGGGCGGTGGTCGGTGGTCGCGACCTCGGCGCCGGTGGTGGACTCCGCGGTCGACCCGCCGGTCTTGCCGGCCGACAGCGGCTGCCCGACCTTGCAGTTGTCGCGGTAGATCGCGAGCGCCTTGAGCCCGGACTTCCAGGACTCGAAGTAGATCTCCTCGACGTCCTCGACGGTGGCCCGCTCGGGCATGTTCACCGTCTTGGAGATCGCGCCGGAGATGAACGGCTGGACGGCCGCCATCATCCGCACGTGGCCCATCGGCGCGATGGCCCGCTCACCCATGGCGCAGTCGAAGACCTCGTAGTGCTCGGGACGCAGGCCCGGGGCGTCGACGACGTGGCCGTGCTCGGCGATGAACTCGACGATCGCCTCGATCTGCTCGCCCTGGTACCCGAGGGCCTCCAGCGCGCGCGGCACCGTCTGGTTGACGATCTGCATCGAGCCGCCGCCGACCAGCTTCTTGAACTTGACCAGCGAGAAGTCCGGCTCCACCCCGGTGGTGTCGCAGTCCATCATGAAGCCGATGGTGCCGGTGGGGGCGAGCACGCTGGCCTGCGCGTTGCGCCACCCGTTGCGGGCGCCGATGTCCAGGCCGTCCTGCCACTGCTTCGTGGCGGCGTCGCGGATCCGGGCGTCCTCGCGGTGCAGCGTGCGGATCGCGTCGTTCGCCGCGGCGTGCTTGCGCATGACCCGACGGTGGGCGTCGGCGTTGCGGGCGAACCCGTCGTAGGGCGCGACGGCGCCGGCGAGCTCGGCGGAGCGCCGGTAGGCGGTGCCGGTCATCAGCGAGGTGATCGCCGCGGCGAGCGCTTGGCCGCCCGCGGAGTCGTACGCGTGGCCGGTGGCCATCAGCAGCGCACCGAGGTTGGCGTAGCCGATCCCCAGCTGCCGGAAGGCCCGGGTGGTCTCGCCGATCTCCGGCGTCGGGAAGTCGGCGAAGCAGATGGAGATGTCCATCGCGGTGATGACGAGCTCGACCGAGCGCGTGAAGCCCTCGACGTCGAAGCGGCCGTCGTCGCCCAGGAACTTCATGAGGTTCAGCGAGGCGAGGTTGCAGCTGGAGTTGTCCAGGTGCAGGTACTCCGAGCAGGGGTTCGACGCGGTGATGCGACCGGACTCCGGCGAGGTGTGCCAGTCGTTGATCGTGTCGTCGTACTGCAGGCCCGGGTCGGCGCACTCCCACGCCGCCTCGGCCATCTGGCGGAACAGGCCCTTGGCGTCGACGGACTCGATGACCTCGTGCGTCATCCGGGCGCGGAGCCCGAACTGCCCGCCGGACTGCACGGCCCGCATGAACTCGTCGGTGACCCGGACCGAGTTGTTGGCGTTCTGGTACTGCACGGAGGCGATGTCGGCGCCGCCGAGGTCCATGTCGAAGCCGGCGTCGCGCAGGACGCGGATCTTCCTCTCCTCGGCGCGCTTGGTCTCGACGAACTCCGCGATGTCGGGGTGGTCGACGTCGAGCACGACCATTTTCGCGGCCCGCCGGGTCGCCCCGCCGGACTTGATCGTCCCGGCGGACGCGTCGGCGCCGCGCATGAACGAGACCGGGCCGGAGGCGGTGCCGCCGGAGGAGAGCAGCTCCTTGGAGGAGCGGATGCGCGAGAGGTTGAGGCCGGCGCCGGAGCCGCCCTTGAAGATCAGCCCCTCCTCGCGGTACCAGTTGAGGATCGACTCCATGGTGTCGTCCACGGAGAGGATGAAGCAGGCGCTGACCTGCTGCGGCGAGGCCGTGCCGACGTTGAACCAGACCGGCGAGTTGAAGCTGAAGTACTGGTGCAGCAGCATCCAGGTCAGCTCGTCGGAGAAGATCTCCGCGTCGGCGGGCGTGGCGAAGTAGGCGTGGGTGCGGCCCGCCTCGGTGTAGCTGCGCACCACGCGGTCGATCAGCTGGCGCAGGCTCGACTCGCGCTGCGGGGTGCCGACCGCCCCGCGGAAGTACTTGCTCGTGACGATGTTCGTGGCGTTCACCGACCACGTCGAGGGGAACTCGACGCCGCGCTGCTCGAAGTTGATCGAGCCGTCGCGCCAGTTGGTCATGACGACGTCACGGCGCTCCCACTCCACCCCGTCGTACGGGTGGACCCCCTCGGTGGTGTGGACGCGCGTGATCGACAGGCCCCGACCGGCCGCGCCGTCCGGCGCGCCGCTCGTGCTCGTGCCGGACCCGACGGTCTCCGTCATGCGTTCCTCGCCTCCTGCACCGGGGACGCTTCCCCACGATCCGGTGCTCCGTAATCCCCGACTCATCGACCGGCGTCGCCGCCGGCCCTGTTCGATCACACTGATTCGTGCTCTGTTCCCTGGTCCTCCGGCTCCGCGGCGAGCCGACCCCGGAGGTCGGCGATCTCGGCCTCGAAGTCGGCCACGCAGGAGAAGTTCCGGTAGACGCTGGCGAACCGCAGGTAGGCCACGGCGTCGAGCTCCCGCAGCGGACCCAGGATCGCCATCCCGACCTCGTGGCTCGGCACCTCGGCCGTGCCCGACGCCCGCACCGTCTCCTCCACCTGGTGCGCCAGCAGGGCCAACGCGTCCGGGTCGACCGGACGGCCCTGGCAGGCGCGGGCCACCCCGCGCACGACCTTGTCGCGGCTGAACGGCTCGGTGACCCCGCTGCGCTTGACCACCGCGAGCACGGCCTCCTCGACGGTGGTGAACCGCTTCCCGCACGCCGTGCAGGAGCGGCGGCGACGGATCGCCTGCCCCTCGTCGGCCTCGCGCGAGTCGACGACGCGCGAGTCGTCGTTGCGGCAGAACGGGCAGCGCACCCGGTTCTCCTCTCGCCCGGCCGGACGGCCTGTGGATGGACGGCCTCCCCGCGTACCGCCTGGGGACACCGCTGTGGACCAGACGCTCCCGGGGTGTGGATTCGGGGGCGCCGCCGGTGGAAGAACCACCGACCTCGGTGGAGCGATGCCCGGATCCTGTGCGGGACCCTGTGGACAACGCCTCACCTGCACACACAACCTGTGGACTAACTACACGCATGTAACCACAAGATGTTGGGGCGGGACGCTAGCGACACCCGAGAGAGCGGTGCAAGCCGGATCCCCCCGTCCGGGGACGCCCGCGGCGAGCGGCTCCCTCGGGCGCCGGGCGGCCGTGTGTGGTGCCGGTGAGCGCACGCGTGGGTGACACGGCGACGCCACCCCGTCGGCGGCTCAGGGGGCGGCGGGGACCACGAGGGGGCGACCGGGAGTGACCAGGGACGACGAGAGGTGGTTCGCGTCGCGGATGCGCTCGACCACCGCGCTCCGCTCGGAACCCGGCGCCACCCGGGCCGCCACGTCGAGCAGGGTCTCCCCCGGCGCCACGACCGTGACCGCCGTACCGGCGGGCACCGGCGCTACGGGACCGGCCGGGCCGACGACGTCCGCACCGAGCCGGACCACCAGGGCCAGCAGGCCCACGAGCAGCGCGGCGAGCACGACCGCCGCGACGGTCCGTCGCCGGCGCAGCACCACCGCAGGCGCGGGAGCGACATGAATCACATCCATGCAATTCACCCGCCCGACGGAGGCCGGGAGCGGCGTCGCGGGGACCACCAGCGCGGCCGGGCGACCGGCCGGGCGGCAGGCGTCGCGCCGGGGCGCCGGACGGGTCGGGACACCGGCGACCGACCGCCCCGTGGGCCGCACACGACCGGGTGACCGACTGCCCCACCCGGCGTCGACACCCCCGGTGACCTGCGCGGGAACCGCAGCGGGACCGACGGCCGCGGACCGCGGCCGGACCGGAGTCGGAGAGCTCATCGGGCACCTTCTTCCATCGCACAGGCGTTCGATCGAACGTCTGTGCGATGTCTAGCACCGACCCCCGACAACGTCGACGTACCGACCGGCGTGTCCTTCGAACACGTGTTTGATCCGTCGCGCACTCGGCGCTACCTTCTCCCACGGGAGCACGCAGCGTCACCGTCCCGGCCGACCACGGCCGGCCCGACGCCGGGCTCACGCTTCGAACCGAGGAGGACGCCATGACCGGTCGCCGACGCGACGGGACGCCCGACCCGCCCGGGACCGACGCCGAGGCCGCCGGGGTCGCCACGGCCGTGACCGCCGAGGTGCACGCGTTCCCCGACCGGGAGCCCGAGCCCTCCGCCTCCGGGGCGCCCGCCCTGACCCCGCGCCAGCGCAAGGTCCTCGAGGTCATCCGCGACTACATGGACCGCGTCGGCTACCCGCCCAGCGTCCGCGAGATCGGCGACGCCGCGGGCCTCACCTCCACCTCCTCGGTGGCGCACCAGATGAAGGTGCTCGAGAAGAAGGGGTTCCTGCGCCGCAACGCGAGCCGGCCCCGCGCGCTCGAGGTCTTCATGCCCGAGGAGCTCGACCCCGAGTTCGGCGGCGGCTCCGAGACCGAGGGGGTGCGCGCCGACCGGCCGACGCCCTCCTACGTCCCGGTGGTCGGCCGCATCGCCGCCGGTGGGCCGATCCTCGCCGAGCAGGCCGTCGAGGACGTCTTCCCGCTGCCCAAGGAGCTCGTCGGCGAGGGCTCGCTGTTCCTGCTCAAGGTCGTCGGGGACTCGATGATCGAGGCCGCCATCACCGACGGCGACTGGGTGGTCGTGCGCCAGCAGCCGAACGCCGAGAACGGCGAGATCGTGGCCGCGATGCTCGACAACGAGGCCACGGTGAAGACCTACAAGCGCAAGGACGGCCACGTCTGGCTGCTCCCCGCCAACGAGGCCTACGAGCCCATCCCCGGCGACGAGGCCACGGTGCTCGGCAAGGTCACGGCGGTCCTGCGACGGCTCTAGGGTCGCCGCCGGCGCCGCCGCGCCAGGAGCAGCCCGCCGACGACGACCGCGAGCGCACCGAGCGCCACGGCGGCGATCACGGTCCCGCGTCTGTCCCCGGACCCGTCCGGTGGCGCGCCGACCTGCGCCCGTGGCGCGGGCGACGTCGACACGGGCGGCACCGGGAACCCGTACAGCCGGGCCGTGGGTGCGCCGTCCGGTGACTCCCCCGCCGACAGCAGCGAGCCGTCGGCGCCGAACGCGAGCGCCTCGCCCTGCGGCTCCCCGGGCAGCGGGACCGGTGTCGGTGTCCCCTGCAGCCCGGCGATCACGTCGTCCGCCGTCGGGCCGCCGACCGGGAAGAGCCATGCGTCGGTGTAGGTGCGCAGTGCGGCGGTCCGACCGTCCTCCGCCAGGGCGCCGCCCGTGATCAGCCCGCGGCCGAGGAAGCTCACCGGCCCGCCCTCCGTGGTCGACGACGGGAGCCGCACCTCACCCGCCGCCCGCAGGGCCAGGGGCTCGGCGGAGGCGTCGGGGAGTGGGCGGTCGGTCGTGTAGACGCGGCCGAATCCACCGCCCTCCTTCGTGACGATCACCGGCCGTCCGTCGGCGGGCAGCAGCAGCGCCTCGGCGTCGTGCGGGCCGTCCGGGTAGGCCAGCCGCACCACCGTGCCCGTCCCCGAGCGCGGGACCCGGATCAGCGCCACGGTGGACCGTTCCCGGTCGTTGTCGCCGACGTCGGCCAGCCACAGCGTCCCGTCTGCGCCCCGCGCCAGGTCCTCGACGTCCCGGCCCCGCACCCCGACCGGCCGGGCCGAGGCCACGGAGCAGTCGGGGCGCAGCGTGTACACCACGGTCGCGTTCCCGCTGTCGTTCACGACGACGGGTCCGGCCGGCGTCACCGCCAGCCCGGACACCTCCGCGAGCCGGTCGTCGCTCAGCGCGCAGTCGACCGACGGTGTGGCGTCACTGGCACTGGGTGCAAGCAGCGACGCATTGCCTGCACCCAGGAGACCTGCCGTCAGGAAGAGCTCGAGGATCAGGGGACCGGCACCGGGACGGCCGCCTCGGTGACGGCCGCGGCCAGCTCCGAGGACACCCGGGCGTGCAGCACGGTGCCCTCCGCGACGTGCCGCTCGTCCAGCACCTCGCCCTCGGCGTGCACCCGCGCCACCAGGGCACCCTCGGTGTAGGGCAGCACGACCTCCACCTCGACCTCCGGGCGCGGGAGCGCCTCGGCGATGCGACGACGGAGCAGGTCGATGCCCTCCCCCGTGCGGGCGGACACGAACACGGCGCCGGACAGCGTGGCGCGCAGCTGCGCGATCGCCATCGGGTCGGCGTCGTCGACCTTGTTGACGACGAGCAGCTCGGGCGGCGTGGGCAGCGCGCGCTGGGGGTCGTCGCCGCGGGACGGCGGACGCGGGGCCTCGGGGTCCTGCCCGATCTCGGCGATCACCTCGCGGACCGCGGCGATCTGGTCGAGCGCGGCGGGGTCGGACCCGTCGACCACGTGCACGATGAGGTCGGCGTCGCCCACCTCCTCGAGCGTCGACCGGAAGGCCTCCACGAGCTGGTGGGGCAGGTGCCGGACGAAGCCGACGGTGTCGGTGAGCGTCGCGACGCGTCCGTCGGCGGTCTCCCACCGGCGGGTCGTCGGGTCGAGGGTGGCGAACAGCGCGTCCTCGACGAGCACGCCGGCGTCCGTGATGGCGTTGAGCAGCGAGGACTTGCCGGCGTTGGTGTACCCGGCGATCGCCACGGCCGGGACGTCCCGACGACGGCGGCGGTCGCGCTGGGTGTCGCGCACGGTCTTCATGCCCTCGAGCTCGCGGCGCAGCTTCGCGATCCGCTGGTGGATGCGCCGCCGGTCGGTCTCGAGCTTGGTCTCACCGGGGCCACGGGTGCCGACGCCGCCGCCGGCGCCACCACCCGCACCACCACCCTGCCGGGACATCGACTCGCCCCAGCCGCGCAGGCGGGGCAGGAAGTAGCGGAGCTGGGCCAGCTCGACCTGCGCCTTGCCCTCCCGGGAGCGGGCGTGCTGGGCGAAGATGTCGAGGATCAGGGCGGTCCGGTCGACCACCTTGACCTTGAGCTTCTCCTCGAGCTGCCGCAGCTGACCGGGCGAGAGCTCGCCGTCGGCGATCACGGTGTCCGCGCCGGTGGCCTGGACCGTCTCCTTGAGCTCGGCGACCTTGCCGGAGCCGACGAAGGTGGCCGGGTCGGGCGAGGAGCGGCGCTGGACGAGTCCGTCGAGGACCTCGGAGCCGGCGGTCTCGGCGAGGCGCGCGAGCTCGACCATCGAGGCGTCCGCCATCGCGGCGTTGCCCGTGGTCCACACGCCGATCAGCACGACGCGCTCGAGGCGCAGCTGCCGGTACTCGACCTCGGTGACGTCGGTGAGCTCGGTGGACGCGCCGGTCAGGCCGGGGACGCGCCGCAGGGAGGTGCGCTCCTCCAGCTCCATCGTCCCGGTCGTGACGTCGGGAGCGGGCTCCAGGTCGACGTCGTCGTCGAGACGGATCGGTCGACCGACGGGACGGGGGTCGGGGGACGCGGCGGGGCGGGCGTGTGCAGGTTCAGTCATCTTGTCTCCACTGTCCCACGACGCCGGGCGCCTCACCACGTCTTATCGACGGCTGCTACGCGCGCGCCACCTGCGCCACCCGGGTGAACGCGTACGGCTCGGTGTCGGAGCCGCCGAGCTCGACCTCGCCGCGGGCGATGAGGACGGCCGGGCCGGTCAGCGTGGTCGTGCCGGCCTCGACGCCCACCTGCAGGACCCCACCCGGCGTCGTGACCGTGACCGTCCCGGTGTCCCGCCCTGCGGCGCGCAGCCCGGCCACGGCGCCGGCCACCGTCCCCGTGCCGCAGGACCGGGTCTCGCCCGAACCGCGCTCGTGGACCCGCAGGCGCGTCGCCAGGCCGTCGGTCAGCGGGGACAGGAACTCGACGTTGACCCCGTGCGGGAAGAGGGCCGGGTCGTACCCCGGGGCGACGGTGAGGTCGAGCGCGTCGACGTCGGCGCCGGTGACGCAGGCGAGGTGCGGGTTGCCGACGTCGACGGCGATGCCCGGGAACGACGTCACCGACCCGACCGGGCCCGCCGTGGACGGCACGATCGCGGTCGACTCCGCCCCGATCCGGGCCGGGCCCATGTCGACGGTGACCTCCCCCTCGCCGACGGTCACGTGCCGCAGCCCGGCCCGGGTGGCGACGTCGAACTCGCGCCCGGACTCGAGCCCGGCCTCCACCAGGTAGCGGGCGAACACCCGGACCCCGTTGCCGCACATCTCGGCGATCGAGCCGTCGGCGTTGCGGTAGTCCATGAACCACGTCGCGCCCGGGTCCTCGGACGGCGCCACCCGCAGCACCCCGTCGGCCCCGAGGCCGCGTCGGCGGTGGCACAGGGCGCGGACGGCCGCGGGGCCGAGGTCGAGACGGGCGTCGGGGTCGGGCAGCAGCACGAAGTCGTTCTCCGTGCCGTGGCCGAGGACGTACTCCATGCGCCCCAGCCTACGAACCGTCGCGCAGTGCGGTGAGCACCTCGTCGACGAGCGTGGGCGACGCCGCGTCGAACCACCGCACCCGGTCGTCGCGCCGGAACCACGAGCGCTGGCGGCGCACCAGCCGACGCGTGGCGACGACGATCCGGCGGCGGGCCTCGGCGAGCTGCGCCGCCCCGTCGTCGGGAAGGGGCAGGACCTCGAGGAGCTCCCGGTAGCCGACCGCGCGGGACGCGGTCTCCCCCGCGCGCAACCCGCGGGCCTCGAGCGCCCGGACCTCGGCGACGAGCCCGGCGTCGAACATCACGTCGACCCGCGTCGCGATCCGCGCGTCGAGCTCGGCGGTGTCGCGGTCGAGGCCGACGAGCAGCGTGTCGTGGCGGGGGCGTCCGGGCCTCGGCAGGCTCGCGGCGAAGGGGCGCCCGGTGAGCTCGACGACCTCCAGCGCCCGCACGATCCGGCGGCCGTTGCTGGGCAGGATGGTCGCAGCCGCGTCGGCGTCGACGCCCGCGAGCCGACCGTGCAGCACGCCCGGCCCGACCTCCGCGAGCTCCGCCTCGAGCCGGGCCCGCACCGCGGGATCGGTGCCCGGGAAGGCGAGGTCGTCCAGGAGCGCCTGCACGTAGAGGCCCGATCCGCCCACCGCGATCGGGGTGCGGTCCCGACGACGGGTCGCGTCGACCGCCGCCCGCGCCGCGCGCTGGTAGGCCGCGACCGACGCGGTCTCGGTGACCTCGAGGACGTCGAGCAGGTGGTGCGGCACGCCGCGGCGTTGGGCGACGGGGAGCTTCGCGGTGCCGATGTCCATCCCGCGGTAGAGCTGCATGGCGTCGGTGTTGACGATCTCGCCGTCGAGACGTTCGGCCAACGCCAGGGCGAGGTCGGACTTCCCCGTGGCGGTGGGCCCGACGAGCGCGATCGGCCTGGTCATCGAGGCCATGGTCCCGTGGGGCGCCGGAGGACGCGTGGGGCGGGTGGGGTGCCGCGACATCGAGTCGTCGCTGGTCGGGGGTGCGGCACCGCCGGGATTGCTGTTTGAATGCCCCGACGATCCAGCGGGAGGTGTGCGGCGCATGGCCGACGAGCAGGTCACGGGGGTGGCCGGCGCGGTCCCGGGTGCGAGCGGGGCGACGGACGACGTGACGGAGAACGTGACGGGTGACGTGACGGAGAACGTGACGGACGACGTGGCGGGGCAGGAGTCGGTGAGCGACGGGGGCGACGGGCAGGTGGACGCGCCCGAGCCGGACGAGCAGGTGCAGATCTCCCCCGCCGCGGTGGCCGTGGACGACCCCGAGCCCTCGTCCTCCGAGGCGGCGCCGGACGTGGCGGGCCCCGGCCTGACCTCCGACGAGCCCGTGCCCGCGACCTCCGGCGACGCCCTCGTCACGGTGTCCCCCGCTGCGGTGGCCCCGGACGACGCGACCTCCGAGGACGCCGCCGCCGACGACGCCTCCGGGGCCGTGGACCGCGCCGCGCCTCCCGTGCCCGCCCCCGGTCCGCCGCCCGGCGCGCCCGAGGTGCCCTCCGTCCCCCCCGGCGTGGCCGCGGTCCACGACCAGGCCGACGGCAGCACCGACGGCTCCGAGCGACCCGTCCCGGCGAGCCCGGCGTCGGAGTCCGCCGAGCTGCCCACCGTGCCCGCCGCGACCGACGACCCCACCCAGTGGGGCCGCGTCGACCCCGACGGCACCGTCTACACCGTCGCGCCCGAGGGCGAGCGCGCCGTCGGGTCGTGGCAGGCCGGGGATGCCACCGAGGGGCTGGCCCACTTCGCCCGCCGCTTCGACGACCTCCGGACCGAGGCCGACCTCCTCGTCCGCCGCCTGCAGACCGGACGCGGCGACGCGGCGAACGTGCTCCGCAGCGCCACCGTCCTGCGCGAGCGGCTCGACGTCGCGTCCGTCGTCGGGGACCTGCCCGGCCTCGTCGTGCGTCTCGACGCCGTCATCACGGCCGCCGAGCAGGCCGGGAAGGCCGAGAAGACGGCCAAGGCCGGCGCGCGCGACCAGTCCGTCGCGCGCAAGGAGGCGCTGATCGGCGAGGCGGAGACGCTCGCCGAGGAGACGACGCGCTGGAAGCACGCGGGCGACCGCTTCTCGGCGATGCTCGAGGAGTGGAAGACGATCCGCGGGATCGACCGCAAGACCGACGACGCGCTCTGGAAGCGCTTCGCGAAGGCCCGCGAGACCTTCACCCGCCGTCGTGGGGCGCACTTCGCCGAGCTCGACCGCGAGCGGGCCTCTGCGAAGGCGCGCAAGGAGGAGCTCGTCGTCGAGGCGGAGTCGCTGCAGTCCTCGGAGGACTGGGGCGCGACCGCCGGGCGCTACAAGGAACTGATGACCGAGTGGAAGGCGGCCGGGCGGACGTCGAAGGACGCCGACGACGCGCTCTGGGCCCGCTTCCGCGGGGCGCAGGACGCGTTCTTCTCCCGCCGCTCGGCCACGTTCGACGCCCGCGACGCCGAGTTCACGCAGAACGCCACGGCCAAGGACGCCCTCCTCAAGGAGGCCGCCGCCATCGACCTGTCCGACACCGACGCGGCCCGCGCCGCGCTGCGCTCCGTGCAGGAGCGGTGGGACCAGATCGGCAAGGTCCCGCGCGAGCGGGTGCGGGAGTTCCAGAACCGGCTCAAGGAGGTCGAGGACCGCGTCCGCGCGGCCGTCGACAAGCGCTGGTCGCGCACCGACCCGGAGAAGGAGGCCCGCGTCGGGCAGTTCCGGGAGCGCGTCGAGGCCTACGAGGCGCAGGCCGCGAAGGCCCGGGCCGCCGGGGACGAGCGCCGGGCCAAGGAGGCCGAGCAACAGGCGTCCACGTGGCGCGAGTGGCTCGCCGCCGCGGAGCGGGCGACGGGCTGACCCTCCCCCGGTCTTGAACGAGCGGCTCTCGCCGCTTCTCGCTGTCAGAGAGTGCCGTTCGTTCCTCCGGGGAGTCGCCGATCAGTGGCCGTCGTCCGGCGTCCCGGGCGCCACGAAGATGCAGAAGGGGTGCCCGGCCGGATCGGCGTAGACGTACAGCGGCTCGTCCTCGTCGTCGGAGCGGTCGAGCAGCAGGGTCGAGCCGAGGCCGAGGGCGCGCCGGTGCTGCCGCTCCAGGTCCTCCATCGTCGGGACGGTCAGGTCGAGGTGCACCCGCTGGTGCCCGCTGGGCCAGTCGACGGGCGGGAGCTCCGCCACGGGCTGGACGGCGAGCACCGGCATCCCGCGTTCGTCGCGCAGCGCGAGCCACTCCTGCGCCTGCCGGTCCGGTCCGCCGTCGGTCGGGGGTTCGTCGCCGATCCGGTACCGCAGCCCGAGCAGCTCCCGGTAGAACTCGGCGATGCCGCGAGCGTCCACGGCATCGAGCACGGTCTGGCGCAGGATCGGGTGGTCCACCATGGGCCCACCATGCCGGTGGGGTCTGACAGTCTCGACCCATGGCCTCCGTCGTCGTCACCGGAGCCGGGCGCGGCGTCGGTCGGGCGATCGCCGAACGGCTTCTCGTCGACCACACGGTGATCGCGGTCGACCTCGACGCGGACGCGCTCGCGGAGGTCGACGGAGTGGTCGGCGTGGTCGCGGACGCCTCCGACGAGGAGGCGATGCAGGAGGCCGCCGGCATCGCCGAGCGCGTGTCCCCCCCGGTGGGCTGGGTCAACAACGCCGCGATCTTCCGCGATGCGGACCTCACCGACGGTTCGCCCGCGGTGCTCGACCTCGTCGTCGCCAATCTGGCACCCGCCGTCGTCGGCACATCGGTCGCCGTCCGCCACTTCCTGACGACGGGTCGGGCCGGCTCGATCGTCACCGTCTCGAGCCATCAGGCGCAGCGGGCCGTCCGCGGTGCGCTGCCGTACGCGACGGCGAAAGCCGCGGTCGAGGGCCTCGTCCGTGCCGCCGCGGTCGATCACGGCCCCGACGGCATCCGAGTCAATGCGGTCGCCCTCGGGTCGATCGAGACGGAGCGCTCGGAAGCTCATCGGGCCGGGCTGTCGGATCCCGCCGACTTCGACCGTCAGATCGCGGCCCTGCACCCGCTCGGTCGGATCGGGCGGAGCGCAGAAGTCGCCGACGTGGTGGCGTTCCTGCTGTCCGATGTGGCAGCGTTCGTCTCCGGCGCCGTGCTGCCCGTGGACGGTGGCCGGGCCGCACAGGGACAGGACCCGGAGGCCCGCTGATCCGGCCGTGATTGTCGGACCCTCGAACTAGTATTCGAACCATGGCCGCCGTCCTGCTCACCGAGACCCCGGGCGGGGACCCGTTCGCCGGGGTCCCCGCCGGGCCGGCGCTCGCTGAGGCGCTGGCGGCGGTGACGGTGGCCGACCTGCCCGGCGAGCAGGTCGCGGCGTGGCTGCGGGCGAGTTTCCGGCAGCGCAACCACGACGACGCGGTGTTCCTCGACGCGGTCCGCCAGACCTGCCGCTCCCGCGCCGGGACGTGTCGTCGGGTGCTCGACGACGGGTTCGCGCCGCGGGTCGTCGCGGCCAATCTGGGCTGGTCGGCGATCACCGCCTCGGCCCGCTACGGGCTGGCGCTGTTCGTGCTCGACGCCCACCCCGCCCTGGGCGCGGCGATGTCCAGCGGTGAGCTGGAGCAGCGCAAGGCCGAGATCTTCGAGGCGGCCACCGAGGGCCTCGCCGACCACCAGATCGCCGAGGTGATCCGGATCGTGCTGCCCGAGGCGCCGGGGCTGGCCTACCAGGCGCTGCGGGAACGGATCCTCGAGGTCGCCCGCGCCCTGGACCCGGCGTGGGCGGCGGCACGGCTCGCGGCGGCGGTCGCCCGGGCGCGGGTGGCGACCCGCCCCTCACCGTCCGGGGCGGTCGACCTGTGTGGCTACGACCTGCCCCCCGACCTGGCCCAGGACGCGAAGGCCCACCTCGACGCGCTGGCCGGGCCGGTGCAGGCGCGGCTGGCGTTGCTCGGGGTCGACCTCGGGATCGGGTTCATCTCCGCCCGCATCTTCACCCGGCTGCTCGACGGCACCCTCGCCGGACTCGACGACCCGGGCGTGCAGGACGCCATCGTCACCGAACTCGACGGCGGCGGTGCGCCCGACGACGGCGGGGCGGACCCCGACGACCAGGGACCCGATGACCAGGGACCCGATGACCAGGGACCCGACGATCGGGGACGCGACGGTCACGGACCCGAGCGCAGCCCGGACGGCGGACCGCAGCGCCCCGACGACAAATCCCCGGACGACAGCAACCCCGACGACGGTCCCTCCAACGACGGCCCGCCCGACGACGGCCCGCACACTCCGCACGACAGCGACCCTGACGACGGGGACGGCCCGTCGGCCGAGGAGCCGGCCCCGGACACTCCGCCCGACAACGAGCCCGCGTCCGGCAGTTCCGCCCGCGGTGGGCCGCCGCGCGAAGCGGTGGTCGAGCCCTACCCCGCCGAGGTGGCGCTGCGGATGCGGCTGTCCACCCTGCTCGGCCACGACGACCACCCCGCCGAACTACCCGCCCTCGCCGGCACCCTGCCCGAGATCGCCCGCCGCCGCGCCCACGACCTCGGCGCCGCCACCTGGCAGATCCTCGTCCACGACGACCACGGCCACCTCACCCACGTGCTCTCCCTACGCGCCCCACCCCACGCCGACCGCGACCCCCGACACCGCCGACGCACCGTGCAGATCACCGCCCATGCGGCACTGCTCGACACCCTCGACCCGCCACGCGACCCGTGGCTGGCCGCGCTGCTCGCCGCCTACCACCGATCCCGCGACGCCCCACCCGACGAACACCCCGCCACCACCGGCCGCGACAGCGACCGACGCCTCCCCGGCGCCGCCCTCGCCCGCTGGATCGACGCCCGCGACCCCGTCTGCGTCGCCCCCGGCTGCCGCACCCTCGCCCGCCGCTGCGAACACGACCACACCCGCGACTGGCAGGACGGCGGCCGCACCCGCGCCGACGGCCTGGCCAACCTCTGCAAAGCCGACCACCGCGCCAAACACGCCCGCGGCTGGACCCACGACCAACCCGCCCCCGGCCGGTTCACCATCACCGACCCCACCGGCACCGTCCACCACACCGAGAGCCGCATCGTGCGCCCCCTACCCGACCCTGCCCCGGCCGAACACCCCCACGACCGACCCGACCACGTATCGAGGACCGCCGGCGGCACCCTCGACTACCTCCGCGCCACCCGCGCCGTCCGCCGAGCGACGCCGACACCCAGCGAGGACGACGACCCGCCCTACTGACCGGACGACAGGAGCTCCAGGAGCCCCTCCGGGTACAGGACGGCGCGGCCGGCCACCACGTCGCGGAGCGGGAGCCACCGCACCGGCGTGCCCTCGTCGAGGATCGGACCCGGATCGGGGCGGTCGTAGAAGGCGGGGTCGGCGATCGACGCCGTGTAGAGCACCACGATCTCGTGGCCCGGACGCCCCTCGAACTCGAACACGTTCTCCAGCACGCCGACGCGCGCGACGTCCGTCAACGCCACGTCGAGCTCCTCGCGGAACTCCCGGTGCAGCGCCTGCTCGGAGAGCTCCCCGAACTCGATGCCCCCACCGAGCGGCCGGTAGAAGGTGTGGCCCCGGACGGCGTCGTGGCCCTCGAGCACCAGCAGGTCGTCACCGCGCCGCACGATGCCCAGCACGAGCGGACGGATCACGCCCGCAGTCTCACCGCCGGGCGACCGCGCGCGCCACCAGGTCGGAGAACAACGTCGACAGCGGAATCCCGGCCGCCCCGGCCATCGTCGCCACGACGCTCGACGGGCTGAACGAGCAGTACGGCCCCGCCTCGAGGAACCAGGGCCGCCCGTCGGGGTCGATCCGGAAGTCGAACAGCCCGTAGTCCCGGCACCCCAGGGCCGCGTAGCAGCGCCGCGACGCCTCCCACACGGCCTCGGTCGCCGGGTCGGACACGTCGACGATCCACGCCCGGCCCTCCCCCTTGGCCACCAGCCCGAGCTCCCCCGAGTCGGAGCGCGCGAGCTTGTCGGCCTCGCCACGGATCGGCGCGAGATCGCCCACCGGGTACTCCTCGAGCGGCAGGCACTCCAGCCCGTGGCCGCGGTCGAGCACCCCGCAGCGCACTTCGCGCCCGGCCGGGACGAACGTCTGCACCAGCGCCGACGCCGAGTGCTCGAACGCCGCCGTCAGCGCGTCGGGGTACTGCCCGGCGGCCCGGACGAGGGTCGTGCCCACCGAGTTGTCGGCGTCCGCGGGCTTCACGACGACGGGTGGCGCGAGCGTCGGGGTCTCCCCCGGCGCCAGGACCTCGGACGCCGGGACGTCCACGCCGGCCGCCGCGACCAGCGCGTTCGCCCGCGGCTTCACCATCGACGCCGCCATGACCTCCGGGGCGTTGCCCACGTACGGCACACCGAGCACGTCGAAGAGGGCCCGGTAGGCGGTCATCCCGGCCGGACAGAACATCTGCGGGATCATGACGTCGGGGGCGAGTGCGGTCAGGTGCCCCACGGCGCCCGCCAGGTCCACCGGCGGGGCGGCGTCGAGGGCCGCCGGTGACAGGTCCCGCGGGAACCGCCACCGGCCGTCGGGCGAGACGTGGGCGACGGCGTCGTCGGGCCCGCCCACCGCGGAGAGCGCGCCGCGGGCGTAGAGCCGGGACAGGTCGGCGAAGAACTCGTCGGTCGGCGAGCCGACCAGGTGCAGGGCCCTAGTCACCGCCGGGCTCCACGAGCTTCCCGATGTTGACGTCGATCTTCACCCAGTCCCGGCCGCCCAGCAGGTTCTCCAGGAGCAACGACGGGATCTGCAGGTGGTGGACCAGCAGGAACGGCAGCGGGTCGTGCACCGAGAAGATCGCGTCGGTGCCCTCCCACAGCGTCCGCACCCGCTCGGCCACCGACGACGGGTTCGACAACAGCCGCCACAGCTCCTGGTAGAGCCAGTAGGTGGGCCGGCTCTCGGTCGTCGGCCGCAGCGTCGGGCCCCCGTCCTCGAGGTAGGCCCTCGCCAGGGCGGGCTCCTGGTCGTAGAACATCGTGATCGCGGAGTGGGTCCGCGGGTTGCACTCGATCGCCCGCACACCGCCGTCGGCACCCACGATGAAGTCGAACGAGTACTGCCCGGTGAGCTTCCGCTCCGCGACGAACCGCGTCACCCACGCCTCGATCTCCGGGCGCTCGACGTGGTCGTAGTTGAGCTGGAACGCCGAGGACTCGCAGCAGCAGTAGACGGTGAGCACGCCGTCGCGTGCGGTCCCGTGCGTGCAGTACTCCGTGCCCGCGACGAACTCCTGCAGGATCCACGGCCGGTCCGGCGCGATCGGCTTCGAGGCCGCGAACGCGCGGGTCTCCTCGACGCTCGCGCGCGGCAGCGGCGTGAGGTCGAGCCGGTTGACCGAGTCGTAGGGGATCGACTTGAGCACGTAGGTCGATCCCGGCGGGAAGTCGAACGCCGCGACCTCGTCGGCCGAGGTGACCCGGTGCGTGTCCGGCACCGGCAGCCCCACGTCGGAGGCCGCCGCGGCGAAGGCGGCCTTGTCGTCCACGGTGCCGATGTCCTCGACGTCGCCGTGCACGACCTCGCAGTACTGCTCGAGCAGCGGCCGGGCCTGCGCGTCGTACCAGCTCGACGCGGGGCTGCACACCGGGACGTACACGTCGACGCCCTCGGCCCGCACCACGTCGACGAGGGCCTGCGCGTAGCCCGGGTCGTCCGGCGGCGGCACGACGTGGAACGCGTCGACGGCCGCCGAGAAGCGGTGCCCGGTGAGGCGGTACTTCGCCGCCTCGACGAGCACCACCCGGTGCCCCGCGGCGTGGAACGCCCGCGCCAGCGCGAGCGCCTTCGTCATCTTCCCGCCGCTGATCAGCACGGTGCGCGGCCGGTCCGGCCGCTCCCGTGCGGGTGTCCCGACGACGGACGAGTACAGCAGCGCCCCCGCCGTCACCGCGAGGTTGGCGGGCAGGGCGGCCGCGAGCAGCGCCTGCATCCCGACGGTGCGCAGGACGCGGTTCACGGCAGCACCCGGATCAGCGTGATGCCGTCCCGCAGCGGGACGACCACCTGCTCGAGGCGAGGGTCCGCCGCGACGTCCGCGTTGAACGCCGCGATCGCGCGCCCGTTCTCCGTGTCCGGCCCCGCCCAGGGCTGGCCCTGCATGAGGGTGTTGTCCACGCACACCAGCCCGCCCGGGGCGAGCAGCCCCGTCGTCAGGATCGTCTCGAGGTAGTCGGCGTAGCCGGCCTTGTCGGCGTCGATGAAGACCAGGTCGAACGCCTCCCCGGCCAGCGCGGACAGGGTCTCGCCGGCCGGGCCGACGCGGACGTCGATGCGGCGGCCCGCCGTGGAGCCGGCGAACTGTTCACGGGCGAACGCGGCGACCTCCGGGTCGATCTCGAGGGCGACCACCGACCCGTCGTCGGGAAGGGCCTCGGCGAGGGCGAGCGCCGAGTAACCGGTGAACATCCCGACCTCCAGCACCCGCCGCGCGCGCATGGCGTGCGCGAGCATCGCGAGGAAGCGTCCTTCGACGTGCCCGGAGAGCATTTCCTGCTCGAGGGAGCCGGCGGCGTCGCGCCAGTCGTACGCGGCGGTCGCCCGGGCGAGGGCCGCGAGGTCAGCCGACTCGGCCGACGTCATGGACTCGACGTAGGGGTCGAGCCCGACGGCGAGGTCGCGCGCCGCCCGGAGGTCGTCCTCCAGCGGCGTCCCCGCCGCCCGCCCGAGGAGATCCTCGAGGCGGGCGGCCAGGATCGAGGCCGGCGTGACCGGGCGCGCGGCGCCCGGAGCGGTCCTCACGCCTGCTCCGGCACCACGAACATGTCCTCGCCCTCGCCCTGGCGGGGGTACGAGCGGACGACCTCGTTGTGCGTGTCGACCGTCTCGGAGAGCTCCTCCGGGGTGAGGTCGTTGATGAAGAAGCAGGTGCCGATCGGCCGCGGGACCGCCGCGCGCAGCTGGCCGTTGCGGGTCTGGGTGATCGAGTCGGTGGCCTTGGCCAGCAACTCCGGCGTCAGGTGCGGACTGGTGAGGGTGAGCCCGATGCGGCTCATCAGCCAGAAGATGCGGTCGCGCTCGCTGACCGAGATGTAGCCCCGGCGCTCGGCGAGCGTGGTGGAGAGGGCCATGTCGATCGAGATGGCGTGCCCGTGGAAGTACGGGGGCTCCGGGGTGAGCTCGATCGTCGGGCTCCAGGTGTGCCCGAAGGCGATGACACGGTCGAGGTCGAGCTCCCAGAGGTTGGGCACCTCGAGCTCGAGCATGGTGCGGATCGCGTCGTAGGTCAGACGGTGCGCGATCTCGCGCAGCTCCGGCGTCCCGTCGAGGTGCCCGAAGCGGGTGTGGAGCAGGTCCTCGCCGTACTTCTCGAGCAGCTCGAAGATGCCGGCGTTGCCCACCGTCGAGATCTTGACCAGTTCGGCCATCCCGTTGCGGACCTGGTCGACCGGCAGGGTCTTCAGGAACGAGAAGTCGAGGATGACCTGCTGCGACGCGTGGAACGAGCCCAGGCGGTTCTTGTTCTTGCCGTGGTTGACCGCGACCTTGATCGCCACGCTGGCGTCGATGAGCCCGATCAGCGTGGTGGGGATCCGGATGTAGGGCGTGGCGCGTCGGAACAGCGAACAGGCCGTGCCGGTCACGTCGGTCATCAGCCCGCCGCCGACCACCAGCACCGGCTCGGTGCGGTTCAGGCCGAAGTCGCCGAACGCGTCGACGATCTTCTCGACCGTCCGCAGCGTCTTGTCGGGCTCGCGGATGATGATCGGGAACGTCGTCAGCGCGAGGCCGTGGTGGTCGAAGTAGGCCTGCATCTGCTCGCCGTAGAGCTCGTGGACGGTCCGGTCCACGATCATCAGCGAGCGGCCGAACGGACGGTACGCGTCGGCGAGCTGGGGGTTGGCGGGATCGAAGACGCCGTCGACGTAGACCAACGAGTAGTCGATCTTCTCGTAGGCCTCGACGTGGAAGGCGGTCTCGGTGCTGGTCAACGTGGGCTGAGGGGCGACCATGGCTCGGGCTCCATTGGGCAGGCCGGATCACGGCCCGGCGGTGTGCCGGGCCGGTCGGGAAGACGGGGGGAGGGTGGGACTACGCGAGCGCGCGCAGCTCGGCGAGGTTCAGGGTGTCCACGCGGGTGTCGGCGGCCGAGAAGTCGTGGCCCGCGGTGTTGGCGTTCGGGAAGGCGACGGTGGTGATCCCGGCGCCCTTGGCGGCGGCGACCCCGCCGACGTTGTCCTCGATGGCGACGACGTCGCCCGGCTCGAGGCCGGTCTCGCGCAGCGCCGTCCGGTAGGCCTCCGGGTCGGGCTTGACGTTCTCCACCCGGGAGGTGTCCTCGATGACGTCGAAGTCCGCGGTCCGGATGTCGGGCTCGAGCGCGTCGAGCAGCGCGCGGACGTTGTCCCGGCTCGTGGACGTGACGAGTCCCAGCTTCAGGCCGGACTCCTTGGCCCCGCGCACGACGTCGAGGACGCCGGGCCGCGGGGCGGTCTGCTCGGTGGCGAGCGACTCCTGGAAGATGCGCGACTTGGTCGCGTGGACGGCCTCGGCGTCGACCGACTGGCCGTGCTGGGCGGCGAAGTCGGCGATCCGCTGCGCTCCGCCGTTGCTCTCGAGCATCGCGAGGTAGTCCTCGCGGCTCCACTCCCAGCCCAGGTCGTGCTCGGCGAAGGCCCGGTTGAAGGCCTTGCGCTGCAGCTCCGAGGTGTCGACGACGGTCGAGATCGAGCCGAAGAAGATCGCAGAGGTCACGGGTCAGCCGCTCCAGGGATGGCGGGGAGACGATTCGTCTCCGCGTCGGGTGCGTGGGATGCAGGGGGCCGACGCCGGTGGCCACCGGACGACGGGAGAGGTTCCTCGGTGGAAGGGCTACCCCACGATCCCGAGCACTAACGTGTCGAGTCCTCCGACACTGCGCGCACGAGGGCGACCGCGGCCACGACCCCCAGCACGACGACGGGCACCCACAGGTTGAACGGCGCCGGCAGGAGCGCGGTGAGGACCGCGACGAGCAGGGCGACCGCGAGCACGGCGAGCACCTGGGCGGGCGCCGGGGCGTCGCCGGGGCGGCGGGCGGTGCGGCGGTACCCGGTGAGGATCGCCTCGAACTCGCCCTGCTCGCGGGCGTCGAGGGGCCGCCCGCCGTCGTCGGTCACGGAAGACCGTTCGACGACGGGCGACCGGACGGTTCGGACCTCAGACGTGCGCCGGCATCCGCTTGACCACGTGGAAGAAGTTGCCCGGCATGAGCTCCGGCTCGCCCGCGGCGATGTGCGGGGCCCGCGTGAGCAGTTCGGTGAACAGGGCGCGGAGCTGGAAGCGGGCGAGCTGGTTGCCCAGGCAGTGGTGGATACCACCGCCGCCGAAGCTGACGTGCGGGTTCGGGTGGCGGGAGAGGTCGAGCTCGTGGGCCCGCTCGATCCGGCTCTCGTCGCGGTTCGCGGAGCTGTAGAACATGACGACCTTGTCGCCCGCGGTGATCTGCGCACCCCGGAACTCCACGTCGCGGGACGCGGTGCGCCGGAAGGTCATGATCGGCGTCGCCCAGCGCACGATCTCCTCGACGGCGGGCTGGATGCGGCCCTCGAGGTCCTCGAGCAACCACGCCCGCTGCTCCGGGTGGTCGGTGAGGGCGCGCAGCCCGTGGCTCGTCGACTGCCGCGTGGTGTCGGTGCCGGCGATCGTGAGCAGGCAGAAGAAGGCCGCGATGTCGGCGTCGGTGAGCTTCTCCCCGTCGACCTCGGCCTCCACCAGCGCCGTGATCAGGTCGTCCTGCGGCTGCTCACGACGCTCGTTCGCCAGCCGCGTGCACAGCTGGTGGGTGGTGACGATCGCCTGGAACATCCGTCCGAGGCGCTCCTCCTGCGTGGTCCCCACGAGCTCGGGGTCCTGCCACCCGACGAGGACCTTCATCTCGCGGTTGGCCTCCTGCCGGTCCCCCTCCGGCACGCCCATCATGTCGTTGATGTTGTGCATCGGGAGCAGCTCGGCGCACTCGGCGACGAACTCGGCGGTGCCGCCGCCGGCCTCGGCCACCTCGAGGAGGTGGTCGACGACCGAGCGGGCGTTCGCCTCGATCCGGTCGTTGATCCGCCGCATCTGCTTGGGGGTGAAGGCGGCGGACACCAGGCGGCGCATCTTCGTGTGCCGCGGCGGGTCCATGCCGATGATCGACTGCGCGGCCTCGACGAACTCGTGCGGCGCGCTCTCCATGAGGATGCCCGGCCCGGAGAGGAAGTCGTCCGGACGCCGGGTCACCTCGACCAGGTCGTCGTAGGTGGTCACCGCCCAGAACCCGTGGTCGTCCGGGTCGTCGAGCAGCGAGTCCTCCATCGGCGGGTGCCAGGTGATCGTCCCGCGGGCCCGCAGCCGCGCGAACGTCTCCTCCCGCTCCTCACCGGTCGCGGACCAGAAGGCCTTCGACGAGATGTCCTCGGCGTCGTACGGCCGGTCCGGGTTCCCGCTGGCGGTGCTGGTCGAGTGCTGGGTCATCGGTGACCTCCGGATGGGGCGAGCGGAGCGACGGGGGGTGCTGTGGCGGCGACGACTCGAATGATGGACACAAAGCGACGATGTGTCAAACACCGAGCAGCGCGCTGTCCAGTACTCTGCCGAGGTGCCCCGTCCCCGCGACTCCGCCCGACAGCTGCTGCGCGACGCGGTGCTGGACATCGCCGCCGAGGAGGTCATCGCCCACGGCTGGGACGGGCTGCAGGTCCGCACCGTGGCCACCCGGGCGGGCGTGAGCCGCCAGACGGTCTACAACGCCTTCGGCGACAAGCACGGCGTGGCCGAGGCGCTGGTCCACCGCCTGCTCGACCGCTTCCTCGCCGGCATCGACGCCGCGATCGCGGCCCGGGAATCGCTCCACGACCAGTGGGAGGCGGCGGTGCTCCACACGCTGGAGACCGCCGCGTCCGACCCGCTGCTCACCGCGGTCCTCGTCGGCACGAGCAGCGACGAGTTCCTGCCCCTGCTGACCAGCGACGGCGGCCCGGTGATCATCCGCGCACGGGACCGGCTCGTGGCGACCCTCGGCGGCCACCACCCCGACCTCGACCCGCGCGTGCTCTCCCCGGTCGCCGAGACGGTCACGCGGCTCACCGTCAGCCACGTCGTGCTGCCGCTGCACCCCCCGCAGCGGGTCGCGGCCCACGTCGCGGAGCTGGCGACGGCGGCGAGCGCGCTCGCCTACCGCTAGACCCGCCGGAACCGCACCTGCTCCCCCGGGCGGAGCTGCCCCGCGACATCGGTGTCGGCGTCCAGGACGACCCCGATCACCGGGTAGCCCCCGGTGACGGGATGGTCGGCGAGGAACACCGTCGGCCGTCCCGACGGCGGCACCTGCACGCTCCCCCGGATCACGCCCTCGCTGGGCAGCTCGACCTCGGCGAAGGTCTCCGAGCGCCCGAGTTCCGGGCCCTCGAGACGGAACCCGACCCGGTTCAGGTCGTCGGTGACGGTCCAGACGCTGCGCAGGAAGAGCCCGGGATCGGCGAACCAGTCGTCCCGCGGTCCGAGGACCACCCGCAGCACCCCGTCCGCCCGCGGCGGCGGCGCGAGGTCGACGGCGGGCACGGGCGCGCCCGGCGCCGGACCGACCGGCAGCTCGTCGCCCTCGCCCACGACGGCGGGTCCGAGGCCGGCGATGACATCGGTGGACCGGCTGCCCAGCACCCGTTCCACCGCGATGCCGCCGCGCACGGCGAGGTAGGTCCGCAGGCCGGTCGGCGGGGTCCCGAGCCGCAGCTCCGCCCCCGCCGGCACGACGACGGGTCGGTGCAGGTCCCCCGCGCGGCCGTCGATCGTGAGCGGCGCGGGGGCGCCCGCCAGGGCGACCACCCCCGACGTCGGGAAGTCCGCGGCGAAGCCCCCGAGGGTGATCTCGAGGCCGGCGGCCTCCGCGTCGTTGCCGACGAGGCGGTTGGCGAGGGCCAGGGCGCGGCGGTCGGCGGCGCCGGACACCCCGACGCCCAGATCGGCGTGGCCCGGACGGCCGCGGACGTCCTGCACGGTGGTGTGCGGCCCGGTGGCGCGGACGATGATCACGAGCGCACGAACCGGACGCGGGTGCCGGGGCGGAGCACGGCGGGCGGGTCCCGGTCGAGGTCCCAGAGCACGTGGTCGGTGCGGCCGATCAGCTGCCAGCCGCCCGGCGACTCCCGCGGGTAGACGCCGCTGAACTCCCCCGCGAGTCCGACCGCCCCGGCCGGGACGCGGGTGCGCGAGGACTCCCGACGCGGGACGTGGAGCCGGTCGTCGACGCCGACGAGGTAGCCGAACCCGGGGGTGAAGCCGGCGAACGCCACCGTCCACGTCTGGTCGGT
The DNA here is from genome assembly GCF_013409505.1 of Actinomycetospora corticicola. Lineage (NCBI taxonomy): Bacteria > Bacillati > Actinomycetota > Actinomycetes > Pseudonocardiales > Pseudonocardiaceae > Actinomycetospora > Actinomycetospora corticicola. The sequence goes on from NZ_JACCBN010000001.1 coordinate 2,525,659, forward strand.
GTGGGCCGCGACGACCTCCTCGGTCGTCAGCCCGGTGTGCCCGGCGACGTCGTCGAGGTCCTCGCCGTCGTAGGTCACGGCGATCTCGACGACGTCGGACCCCTCTCGGGCGACGACGGGCTCCGGCTCCCGGGCGCGGACGTCGGCCGCCACCGCGGCGAGGTCGACCCCGCTGCCGACCCGGATGAGCACCGTGCGCGCGGCCGGCACGAGGTCGACGGTTCCCGACGGCGGGTCCGCGGCCAGGTCCGCGTGCAGGGCGAGGACGTCGTCGAGCGCGTCGAGCTCCACGAGCAGGCCGGTGTCCCCGCAGGGACGGAGGGTGCGCGTCACTGGAAGATCGTCGGCAGTTTCGCGAGCGACTGCACGCTCGCAACGACGGTGAACACGAACGCGGCCGTGCCGATCGCCAGCAGCCAGACGGGCTGACGCAGCCCGGCGAGCAGGTCGCGGCGCCGCCAGCCGACCCAGAGGAGCAGGCCGAGCCCGAAGGGCAGGATGAGGCCGTTGAAGGCGCCGGCGAACACGAGCAGCGCCGACGGGGTCTGGCCGAGCAGCAGGAACGCGACGGTGCAGACCGTGATGAAGGCCGAGATGGTGAGGTTGAACCGCCGGTCGACCACGCCCGAGAGCGTGCGCAGGAAGGTCGCCGAGGTGAACGAGGCGCCGATGGTGGAGGTCATGCCGGCGGTCCACAGCACCACGCCGAACAGCTGCAGCCCGACGGGGCCGAGGGCGAACTCGAAGGCCGACCCGGCGGGGTCCGCCTTCGAGAGCTGCGCGCCCCCCGCGACGGCCCCGAGGATCCCGAGGAACAGCAGGATGCGCAGCACGCCGGTGACGAGGATGCCGTTGACCGACCCGCGGCTGATGGTGCGCAGGTTCTCCGGCCCGGTGGTGCCGGACTCGATGAGCCGGTGGGCGCCGGCGTAGGTGATGTAGCCGCCGACCGTGCCGCCGATGAGGGTGAGGACCGGCAGGAAGTCCAGGCCGACCGGAGCCACGGTGCGCAGCGCGGCCTCGCCGACCGGCGGTGCGGTCACCACCGCGACGACGGCGATCAGACCGATCTTGAGCACGCCGAGCACCAGCACCGCCCGGTCGATCGTCCCCTCGAGCGCCTTGTAGTTGAAGATCACGATCGCGAGGACGGCGCTGAGGACCGCCCCGAGCCGGACGTCCAGGCCGAACGTGTCGTGGAGGCCCAGTCCCGCGGCGCTGATGTTGCCGATGCCGAACACGAGGCCGCCGACGACGACCAGGAACGCCAGCACGTGGCCGGAGTACGGCACGACCTGGTTCGCGAGATCCTGGGCCCGCATCCCGGACAGCCCGACGATCCGCCAGACGTTGAGCTGGATCGCGACGTCGATGAGGACGCTCGCCACGATGGCCGCCGCGAAACTCGCGCCGTACTGCGCGGTGAACGTGCCGGTCTGGGAGATGAACCCGGGCCCGGCCGCGGACATCGCCATGAGGAACATCGCCCCGGCGACGGCCAGTGTCCGTTTCACGTCGACGGTGGGCCGGGCCTCGTCCGCTGCCATGCGGGGAACGTAAGGATTGTTCAACAATCCGTCAACCCGATCGGGCAGGTCGATCCGCCGTGCACACCCGGGCGGAGCACACTGTCGACCATGACTCAGGTTGAGAGCGTCGCCACCCCGCGTGGGCGCTCCACCGGCATGGACCACCCGGCGGCCCGCGGACGCAAGGGCGCGGCCGGTCTGGCCCTCGGGGCCCTCGGGGTGGTCTTCGGCGACATCGGCACGAGCCCGCTCTACGCGATGCAGACGGTGTTCTCGATCGACAACGGGGCGGTCAGCCCCACGGAGGGCGACGTCTACGGCGTCATCTCGCTGATCTTCTGGTCCGTGCTGATCGTCGTGACGATCAAGTACGTCGTGTTCATGCTGCGCGCCGACAACGACGGCGAGGGCGGTGTGATGGCGCTCGCCGCGCTCGTGCGCAGCGCGCTGACGGGGCGGGCGGCGACGTTCGCGATCGGCCTCGGCGTGCTCGGGGCGGCCCTGTTCTACGGCGACTCGCTCATCACCCCCGCGATCTCGGTGCTCTCCGCCGTGGAGGGCGTCGAGGTGGTGCGTCCCGAGCTGGCCGAGGCCGTCCTGCCGATCGGCGCGGTGATCCTCGCGGCACTCTTCGTGGTGCAGCGCGGTGGCACCGAGCGGGTGGGGCGCCTGTTCGGGCCGGTCATGGCGGTCTGGTTCGTCGTGCTTGCCGTCCTCGGGCTGCCGCACATCATCGAGCACCCGGACGTCCTGGCCGGCCTCTCCCCCACCTACATCGTCACCTTCATCGCCGACCACCCCTACACCGCGTTCATCGCCATGGGCGCGGTCGTCCTGTCGATCACCGGCGCGGAGGCGCTCTACGCCGACATGGGCCACTTCGGCCGCCGCCCGATCCGGATGGCGTGGTTCTCCGCCGTCTTCCCGGCGCTGATCGTCAACTACCTCGGCCAGGGCGCGCTCGTGCTGCACGACCCGTCGACGATCTCGAGCCCCTTCTACCTGCTCGCGCCCGGCTGGGCCCGCATCCCGCTCATCGTGCTCGCCACCGCGGCCACGGTCATCGCCTCCCAGGCCGTGATCTCCGGGGCCTACTCGGTGTCGCTGCAGGCCATGCGTCTGGGCTATCTGCCGCGGCTCACCGTGCGGCACACCTCCGCGCGGGAGAGCGGCCAGATCTACGTCCCGGCGGTGAACTGGCTGCTCTTCGGCGGGGTGCTGATCCTCGTCGCGACCTTCCGCTCGTCGTCGAGCCTCGCGACGGCCTACGGACTCGCCGTCACCGGCACGCTGCTGATCTCCACCACACTGTTCCTCCTGCACGCCCGGCACACCTGGCAGTGGGCGTGGTGGCGGGTGATCGGCCTGGGCGTGCTGTTCGGCGTGGTCGAGCTGCTCTACTTCGGCGCGAACGTCATCAAGATCGAGTCCGGCGGCTGGTTGCCGCTGCTCGTCGCGGTCGTCGTCGTGATCACGATGACCACCTGGCAGAGCGGACGCCGCGTCATCACCCAGCGACGCACCTCGCTGGAGGGGTCGCTCCCCGACTTCCTCGACGGGCTCGACGGCGTCACGCGCGTCCCCGGCATGGCGGTCTTCCCGCACCCCACCAACGAGACCGCTCCCCTGGCCCTGCGGGCGAACGTCGAGTTCAACCACGTGCTGCACGAGCGCGTGGTGATCGTCTCGCTGGTGTCGGTGGACGTGCCGCACGTCCCCCGCGAGGAGCGGGTCACCGTCGACGACCTCGAGCACTCCCACGACGGCGTGGTCCACGTCCGCGCCCGCTTCGGGTTCCAGGACCGGCAGAACGTGCCCGACGTCCTGCGCCAGGCCGTCGAGCTCGCTCCCGAGCTCGAGGGTGCCGACCCGGATTCCGCGATGTACTACATCTCGCGGCTGATGATCGAGCGTGGCGACGCGCCGGGACTGCCGACGTGGCGCAAACGGCTGTTCGTGGGGCTGGCGCACAACGCGGCCTCACCCGCCGGGTCGTTCAAGCTGCCGGTGGCACGAACCGTGGTGATGGGGTCGACCCTGGAGCTGTAGCTCAGACCCGCGAGAACGCCCATCCCGCCCACCGGCCGGTCAGCACCACCATCGCGAGGAGCGCCAGGACGAGACCGATCCCGGGGCCGCCCCCCGGGACGGTGTTCTGCGACCACACGGCCCAGACCCCGGTGACCGAGGTGACGGCGCAGCCGGCCGCCGTCACGAAGACGAGGACCCAGCGGCGCGTCATCACCGAGGCGACCGACAGGCCGACCCCGAAGACGAGCGCGAGGATCGAGAACAGCCGCGGCAGGGCCGTGACGCCCGGGTCCCCGGACACGACCTGCCATCCGCTCGCGCCCGCGGCGGTCCAGCGCAGGATCGCCGCGACCAGCAGGACGAAGATCGCGATCGCGACGACGAGCACCTTCGGCCCGAAGTCGACCTCCCGGGAGATCGACGGGCGCGCCGGCTCCCGCTCGGTGGTCGTCTCGCTGTCGAACGGGTTCACCCGGTACTCCCCACGGTGCATCCGGTCTCGACCGGCTGTTCCTGCGGCTTACCCATGGCGGGCAGCCCCAACCCGACCCTTGGCGTGGTCGGCCGCGTCCCCGCCTCGTGCGCGTCCCCGGCACGGGTCCGCCGGTGCCCGAGGACGTCACCGTCGGCGACGACGTGGTGCGGGGCGCCGTAGGTGGCGCGGACGGTGACCACGTCGCCCGGCCGGATCGGCCCCGGCACACCGGTCGGCGTGAAGTGCACCAGCCGCCCGTCGCGCGCCCGGCCGGACATCCGCCGGGTCGCCGCGTCCTTGCGGCCCTCGCCGGTGGCCACGAGCAGCTCCAGCTCCCGGCCGACCTGCGCGCGGTTCCCCGCGAGCGACATCTCCTCCTGCAGCGCGACCAGCCGCTCGTACCGGTCCTGGACGACGGCCTTCGGCACCTGGTCGGGCAGCGTCGCGGCCGGGGTCCCCGGGCGCGGCGAGTACTGGAAGGTGAACGCCTGGGAGAAGCGGGACTCCTCGACCACGCGCAGGGTCTCGGCGAAGTCGGCCTCGGTCTCGCCCGGGAACCCGACGATGATGTCGGTGGTCAGCGCCGCGTCCGGCATGGCCTCGCGGACCTCGGCGACGATGTCGAGGTAGCGCCGCGCCCGGTACGAGCGGCGCATGGCCTTCAGCACGCGGTCCGAGCCGGACTGCAGCGGCATGTGCAGCTGCGGGCAGACGTTCGGGGTCTCGGCCATCGCGGTGATGACGTCGGAGGTGAAGTCCCGCGGGTGCGGGCTGGTGAAGCGGACCCGCTCCAGACCCTCGACGTCACCGCAGGCCCGCAGCAGGTCGGCGAACGCGGTCCGCCCGGTGGCCCGGTCGGAGAAGTCGACGCCGTAGGCGTTGACGTTCTGCCCGAGCAGGGTGACCTCGAGGACGCCGTCGGCGACCAGCGCCTCGACCTCGCCCAGGATCTCCCCCGGGCGCCGGTCGACCTCCTTGCCGCGCAGCGACGGGACGATGCAGAAGGTGCACGTGTTGTTGCAGCCGACCGAGATCGACACCCAGCCCGAGTAGGCGGAGTCGCGGCGGGCGGGCAGGTGCGAGGGGAACGTCTCGAGCGACTCGAGGATCTCCACCTGCGCCTCGCCGTTGTGCCGGGCGCGCTCCAGCAGCGCCGGCAGGGACCCGACGTTGTGCGTGCCGAACACGACGTCGACCCACGGGGCCTTCGCCGTGACGGTGCTCCGGTCCTTCTGGGCGAGGCAGCCGCCCACGGCGATCTGCTGGTCGGGCCGCGCGGCCTTGACCGGCGCGAGGCGACCGAGCTGCCCGTAGAGCTTGTTGTCGGCGTTCTCCCGCACCGCACACGTGTTGAACACGACGAGGTCGGCGTCCTCGACGGCCTGGTCCTCGGGGGCCGGTTCCCAGCCCGCCTCGACGAGGACGCCGGCCAGGCGCTCGGAGTCGTGCACGTTCATCTGGCATCCGTGGGTGCGGATGGCGAAGGTCCTGGCGCCGCTCATCGGTGTCCAGGGTAGGCCCGTCGACTGGGAGGATGTCCCCGTGGTCGGTCGGCGGACGGTGCTGCTGGGCGCCGGGGCACTCGCCCTCGGCGTCGGTGTCCCCGGTCTGGCCTGCGCGCACGATGGGGCGGGGGTGCCGGTCGCCCTCGCGAGCGGCAACCCGGCGGGCGTCTACCACCGGCTCGGCGCGGCGCTCGTCGACGTGTGGCGCTCCGATCTCGGCGCGACGACGTCGCTGCTCGACAGCCAGGGGTCGGTGGACAACGTCGGGATGCTCGCGGCGGGCCTCGCCGACGTCGCGTTCTGCGCGCTGGACGTGGCCGCGGACGGCGCGGTCGACGGCGCCCGCCCGGACCGGCCGCTGCAGGCCCTCGCCCGCATGCACGACGACGCGATCCACGTGGTCGTCCCGGCCGACTCCCCGATCCGCACCCTCGCCGACCTGCGCGGCCGCCGGGTGTCCGTGGGCGCACCGAACTCCGGGGTGCTGGTCATCGCACCGCGGCTGCTCGCCACGGTGGGCCTCTTCCCCGAGACCGGGCTCGCCGCGGTCCAGCTGGGTCTCGGCGAGTCGGTCGCCGCGCTGCGCGAGGGCCGCATCGACGCGTTCTTCTGGTCCGGCGGGGTCCCGACGGCGGGGGTGGAGGACCTGGCGCGGTCGGTGCCGCTGCGGCTGCTGGACCTCACGGCCGAGGTCGACGCACTGCGCCGGGCCTACCCCGTGTACGACGTGACGACCGTGCCGGCCCGGACGTACGGCATCGCGGACCCGGTCACGACGGTGGCCGTGCGGAACGTCCTGCTCGTCACCGCCGCGATGGCCGACACCACCGCCCGCGGCCTCACCCGCGTGCTGCTCGACCGGGTCGACGCGCTCGTCGCCGCCGACCCGGCGGGGCGCAGCGTCGACCCGCGCACCGCGATCGGCACGCAGCCGGTGGCGCTGCACGCCGGGGCGGCCGCGGCGTTCCGCGCGCTCAAGCCGTACTGAGCGCCACCGACCGCCAGCGCAGGACCACCCGCAGGCCACCGTCGTCCGGGAGTTCCAGCGAGAGTGCCGCGCCGGCGCGCTCGGCGCCCCGGGCCGCGATCGCCAGGCCGAGGCCGGACCCGCCGTCGGGGACCGGCGCCTTCCGCCAGAAGCGCTCCGTCGCCCGCTCGAGCTCCTCGGGCCGCAGGCCGGGGCCGTGGTCGCGGACCGAGACCTCCACCGTGCCCTCGACCCGCGCGGTGGTCAGCTCGACCGTCGAGCCCTTCGGTGCGTACTTGACCGCGTTGTCGAGGACCGCGTCGAGCACGGTCGCGACCGTGACCGGGTCGGAGTGGACGACGAGGCCCCGCGCCCCGGCGCGGTGCAGCTCCAGGCCCTCGAACTCGGCGAGCACCGACCAGGTCCCGACCCGCTCGTCGAGGACCCGGTCGAGGCCGACCTCGACCGGCGGCACCACCCGGCCCTCGGTGCGCGCGAGGGCGAGCAGGGCGTCGAGGACCGCGGTGAGGCGGTCGATCTCCTCGAGCGCGGCGCCCGGGCCGTCGCGGATCTCCGGGGGTACCGGCGCGTCGGCGAGGTCCTCCGCGTGCGTCGCGAGGCGCAGCCGCAGCGCCGTCAGCGGGTTGCGGAGCTGGTGCCCGGCGTCGGCCACGAAGGAGCGTTGCGCCTCCAGGGTCGCCGTCACGGTCGCGGCCATCGCGTCGAAGTCGCGGGTGAGCCGGCGCAGCTCGGGTGGGCCGTGGTCGCCGCCGATCGGCTCGGCGGGCCGCCCCGCACGCACCGCCGCCGCCACCTTCGCGGTCCCGACGTCGAGATCCTCGACCGGCGAGAGGATCCAGCGGACCAGCGGGAGCGCCGCGAGGGCCGCGATCACGAGCGCCACGGCACCGGCGAGCGCGAGCACGCCCCACACGACCAGCACCGAGGCGCGTGCCTCGGCGGTCGGCGAGATCGTCACCGCCGCGCCGCGCACCTCCCCGCCCACCAGGACCGGCTCCGCGAGGAGCATCGGCCGGCCGTCCCAGGGCCAGATCGTGGTGTGGGTCGGTGACCGGCGACCGGCGAGGGCCAGGGCGATCCGCGCCTCGTCGTCGGCCTGCGCGATGCTCGCGACGACGGACGGGCGGGACGCGACGAGCAGCTCGCCCTGCCGGTCGAGGACGGCGGCGGGGGCGTCGTAGAGCTGGTCGTAGCGGGTCAGCTCGGCGGCCAGCGCGGTGGTGTCGGAGTCGGTCACGGGCCGCTGCGCCAGGGCCGCGAAGCGGGTGGTGTCGCCCAGCCGGTCGGTGAACATCTCCGCGGTCGACGTGGCCGCGGCCGCCATCGCGAGCGGCACGCCGAGGCCGAGCACCACCGCCACGACCAGCACCGACACGACGACGAGCAGGCGGTTCCGCACGTCAGCGCCGCGTCAGCCGGTAGCCCACCCCGCGCACGGTCGCGACGACGTCGGGCCGCCCCAGCTTGGTCCGCAGCGTCGCCACGTGGACGTCGAGCGTGCGGTTGGCCCCGGGCCAGGTCCGGCCCCAGACCTCGGCCACGATGCGCTCGCGGGTGCACACCGCGCCGTCCGCGCGGGCGACCTGGGCGAGCACCGCGAACTCCTTGCGACTCAGGGCGACGGGGTCGGCACCGTCGCGGACCTCGCGCCGGGCGAGGTCGACGACGAGGCCCGCGCCGAGGTCGACGACGTCGTCGGCCGGTCCGGGCCGGCGCCGCCGGAGCACCGTGTGGATGCGGGCGAGCAGTTCCCCGGCGTCGTAGGGCTTGACGAGGTAGTCGTCGGCGCCGGAGTGCAGGCCGAGGATGCGGTCCTCGACCTCGCCGCGGGCACTCACGACGATCACCGGGGTGTCCCCCGCCTCGCGGATGCGGCGGCAGACGTCGATGCCGTCGACGTCGGGCAGGCCGAGGTCGAGCAGGACCACGTCGGTGCCCGGGAGATGGGCGACGACGTCGCGGCCGCCGGCGAGCCGGGTGACCTCGATCTGCTGACGGGCGAGTGCCGTGCGGAGCGCCGCGGCGACGCGGTCGTCGTCCTCCACCAACAGGATCCGCATCGTCACCCCGTTCCGGTCATGTCAAGACAACCCTAAGTCTTCCCCAAGAGACCTGGGCACCTCGTCCATCCCCCGGCAGGGTTCTCCGCCATCGGGTCGATGTGAGGAGGACCACTGATGACACCGATGGTGCGTCTCGCCGGGGTGAACAAACACTTCGGTGACCTCCACGTGTTGCGCGAGATCGATCTCGAGATCGCGCCCGGCGAGGTCGTCGTCGTGCTGGGGCCGTCCGGTTCCGGCAAGTCGACCCTGTGCCGGGCGATCAACCGGCTCGAGCCGATCGACGGTGGCGTCGTCGAGATCGACGGCAAGGAGCTGCCGGCGGAGGGCCGTGACCTCGCGGCGCTCCGCAGCGACGTGGGCATGGTGTTCCAGCAGTTCAACCTGTTCGCCCACAAGACGATCCTGGAGAACGTCACCCTCGCGCCGACGAAGGTGCGCAAGGTGTCGAAGGGCGAGGCCGAGAACCGGGCGAAGACCCTGCTCGACCGGGTCGGCATCGCGAACCAGGCCTCGAAGTACCCCGCCCAGCTCTCCGGCGGTCAGCAGCAGCGCGTCGCGATCGCCCGGGCGCTCGCGATGGACCCGAAGGTCATGCTCTTCGACGAGCCCACCTCGGCGCTCGACCCGGAGATGGTCGGCGAGGTCGTCGAGGTGATGTCCGACCTCGCCCGCGACGGCATGACGATGGTCGTGGTCACCCACGAGATGGGCTTCGCCCGCCGTGCGGCGCACCGCGTCGTGTTCATGGCCGACGGCGAGATCGTCGAGGACTCCACCCCCGACGCGTTCTTCGCGCGCCCCTCCTCGGACCGGGCGCGCGACTTCCTCGGCAAGATCCTCACCCACTAAGGAGAACTCGCATGAGACGCGTCGGCGTCATCCTGGTGGCCATCGCCGCCTTCGTCCTCGCCGGCTGCGGCCGCGAGGGTGGTCCCGGAGCCGCTCAGAGCGAGCAGCTCAGCTTCCCGGTGGCCCAGAACGTGCAGGTGCCGGGCTCGGCCACCGTCGCGAAGATCCAGCAGGCCGGCCGCATCAAGATGGGCGTGAAGAACGACCAGCCCGGCCTCGGCGTGCAGGACCCGACCAACGGGCAGTACACCGGCTTCGACATCGAGATGGGCCGCATGATCGCGGCGGGCCTCGGGGTCTCCCCCGACCGCATCGACTACGTCGTCGTCCCGTCCGCCGCCCGTGAGGACGCCATCTCGCGCGGCGACGTCGACTACTACGTCGGCACCTACACGATCAACGACAACCGCAAGCAGCGCGTCGGCTTCGCCGGGCCGTACTACCAGGCCGGGCAGGACCTGCTGGTCCGCGCCGACGACTCCTCGATCACCGGCCCGCAGACCCTCATGGGCAAGAAGGTCTGCTCGGTCACCGGCTCCACCCCGATCCAGCGGGTGCGGCAGCAGAACCTGACCCAGCCCGAGAACGTGGTCGAGTTCCAGACCTACTCGCAGTGCGTGAACCAGCTGATCGCGCGCCAGGTCGACGCCGTGACCACCGACGACGCGATCCTCAAGGGCTTCGCCGCCCAGGACCCGCAGCAGCTCAAGGTGGTCGGCCAGGTCTTCTCCGAGGAGCCCTACGGCGTGGGCGTCCCGCGCGACGACGTCGCCTTCCGGAACAAGGTCAACGACCTGATCCAGCAGGCCGAGACCGACGGCACCTGGCAGCGCATCTACGACGCGACGCTGGGCAAGTCGGGCACGCCGGCCACCCCGCCCGCCATCCAGCGGTACTGACGCATGACGACGGGGCCCGGTCCGCCGGGCCCCGTCCTCGTGGAGGCCACCCATGAACGTCCTGTTCGACAACCTCGGTGAGTTCGGCACCCGCTTCCTCGGCACGATCGAACTGTTCGTCCTGGCCGCGATCGCCTCGCTGGTCCTCGGCACCGTGCTCGCCGCCATGCGCGTCAGCCCGGTGCCCGCGATGCGGGTCGCCGCGACCGGCTACGTGACGCTGCTGCGCAACACGCCGCTGACGCTGGTGTTCTTCTTCTTCGCGTTCGGCTTCCCGCTGCTCGAGATCGCCGACCTGAGCTTCTTCACCCTCGCCGTCGTCGCGCTGTCGCTCTACACCGCGGCGTTCGTGTGCGAGACGGTCCGCGCCGGCATCACCACCGTGCCGCCGGGGCAGGCCGAGGCGGCCCGCGCCCTGGGTCTCGGGTTCGGCCAGTCGCTGACCCTGATCGTGCTCCCCCAGGCGATCCGCGCGGTCGTCCCGCCGCTGACCAGCGTGCAGATCGCGCTGCTCAAGAACACGACGGTGGCCGCAGGCTTCTCCGTGGTCGAGGCCGGCGGCATCTACCAGGTGCTCTCCGAGCGCGGCTACTCGACGCTGGTCGGGCTGCTCTGGGTCGCGCTGGGCTTCGTCATCCTGATCACCCCTCTGACGTTGCTGCAGCGCTCGCTGGAACGCCGCTGGTCGGCCTCCTCGGGCGGTGCGGTCAAGGCAGGTGCCCGATGAGTGCTCCCACCGCCGTGCTCTACGACGTCCCCGGCCCGAAGGCGCGCGCCCGCAACGGGGCCCTCGGCGTCGTCGCCGTGATCGTGGTCGCCGCCCTGCTGGCCTTCGTGATCGTCCGGCTGGTCGCCACCGGGCAGTTCGAGGGCCGGGTCTGGGAGTGGATCCTCTACGAGAACATCCAGCTCGCCCTGCTCGAGGGGCTGCTCAACACGCTGCGGGCCTTCGCGGTCGGGGCCGTGCTGGCGCTGGCGTTCGGCGCGGTGTTCGCGCTCGGCCGGCTCTCCGACCACGCGTGGGTGCGGGGGATCTCGACCGGTGTCGTCGAGTTCTTCCGTGCCGTCCCGCTCGTCGTGCTGATGTTCATCTTCTACTTCGGCATGCCGTCGGCCGGGATCACGGTCTCGACGTTCACCGCCGTCGTCCTGGCACTCACGCTCTACAACGGGTCCGTGCTCGCCGAGATCTTCCGGTCCGGCGTGCAGGCGGTGCCGCGGGGACAGTCCGAGGCGGCGTACGCGCTCGGCATGCGGAAGTCCGCGGTGATGCGGTTCGTCCTGCTGCCGCAGGCGGTCCGGTCGATGCTGCCGACGATCGTCAGCCAGCTCGTGGTGCTGCTCAAGGACTCCGCACTCGGGTTCCTCATCCTCTACCCCGAGCTGCTCTACCAGGCCCGCGTGCTCGGGTCGTCCGGCCAGCTGGGCCGGCCGCTGCTGCCGGTGGCGATCGTGGTGGCGATCGTCTACATCACGCTGTGCCTGCTGCTCACCGCGCTCGCGAACTACCTGGAGCGGCGCACCCGTCGGACCTCACCCGCGCCCGCCGTACCCGCCGACGGCGCGGTCTGACCTCACGCAGCTCTCACCCGGAGACGGCCAGGACCTCGGCGAACCCGTCGTCGAGGTCCTGGCCGAAGCCGTCGAGGTCGGTGATCGCCGCGGCGTCGAGGTTCGCGGCGACGCAGCACGTGTCACCGTGGGTCAGCATCGCGATCATCGCCGCGCACCCGGGCAGCGGGGCGAACGGGTAGCTCCGCACGATCCTGGCGCCCGCGAGGTACACGTCCTCGCGCAGCCCGGGGACGCTGCTGGCCTGCAGGTCGTTCCCGCCGGTGGAGCCGCCGCCGAACCGGGCGACCAGGGCGCCGGGCAGGCGCGCCAGCAGCGGCGTCACGAGCTCCACGCTCTCCAGCGCGGGCTCGGCCTGGGCGGCCCGCACCCGCCGGTGCACGTCGGCGATGCGGGTGGCGGGGTCGACGATCCCGACGGGCGCCGAGAGCCGGGCCGGCGCGAAGCGGTTGCCGCCGGGCTCGTCGGACTCGCGCCGGACCGACACCGGCAGCGTCACGGGCATGAGCCGGTCGGGCGGCACCGGGTCGCCGCAGCGGGCGCTGTAGCGGCGGAAGGCCCCGAGCAGCGCCGCGATGTAGGCGCTGTTGACCGAGCCGCCGCCCGCCCTCCCGGCGGCGTGGAGGTCCGCGAACGGCACGTCGAGGGTCCGGAACCGCCAGGCCGGGCTCCGGCGGGCCAGGACCGGCAGCGGTGGTGCCGGCGGGGGCGAGAGGACCCGGGCGGCCGAGGCGACGTAGCCGACGGCGTCCCGGACCGCCCGGTCAGGCCGCGTCACCGTCGCTCCCAGGAGGCTCCGCACCGCGCCGCCGGCCAGGGCGAGGTCGGTGGTGACCTGCCGGACGAGGTCCCGCCCGAGCCCGCCCGGCTCCGGCAGGGGGGCGGGCGGTTGGGGCTTGTCCGGCGTGGGCTCCCGGGTGCGGGAGTGCAGCCCCGCGAGCAGCTGGGCGAGGCCCATCCCGTCGGAGAGGACGTGGCTGAGCTTGAACAGCAGCGCCGCCCCGTCGTCGGGCAGGCCGGTCACGAGGCTCGCCTCCCACAGCGGCCGGGCCGGGTCGAGCGGGGTCATCGCCACCTGTTCGGCCGCCGCGAGCAGGTCGGTGTGGCCGGCGCCGTCGTGCAGCCGCAGGCGCCGCAGGTGGTAGTGCAGGTCGAAGTCGGGGTCGAGCGACCAGTAGGGGGTGCCCGCCCCGAGGAACGGCGTGACGATCCGTTCCCGCAACCGCGGGACCACCCGTGACGCCCACTCGGTCGCCGCGACCAGCCGGTCCCAGTCGGGCGCCACGTCGAGGGTCTCGACGATGAGCACCGTCGAGCGCATCCGCGGGTCCGCCTCGACGCGCCACATCAGGGCCTCGAAGCCGGTCAGCTCCGACGACCGCGACCACAGCAGCCGACCGTCCGGACCACGGGGCGGTGTCGGATCGATGCTCACCTGCGGATCGTGCCTCCACCGTCGTCGGTCCGTCCCCCGCCGACCGGGCGCGATCCCGGCATCCCGACGGCGGGTGCGGTGCACCCGCCGTCGGGAAGGACTACGTCCCGGCCGGGCCGATCGAGTCCGCCGGCAGCGGCGAGCCGTTGTCCGGTCCGGCGTCGTCGAGGGAGCGCCTGCCCGTGGCCGTCTTCGCCTCGAGGTCCTCCCGCTTGAAGATCTTGCGCCCGAGCCAGACCAGCGGGTCGTACTTCGTGTCGACGACGCGTTCCTTCATCGGGATGAGCGCGTTGTCGGTGATCTTGATGTGCTCGGGGCAGACCTCGGTGCAGCACTTGGTGATGTTGCAGTAGCCGAGGCCGTGGTCCTCCTGCGCCGCGTCCTTGCGGTCGCGCACGTCGAGGGGATGCATGTCGAGCTCGGAGACCCGCATCAGGTAGCGCGGGCCGGCGAACTGCTCCTTGTTCTCCTCGTGGTCACGCACCGCGTGGCAGGTGTTCTGGCACAGGTAGCACTCGATGCACTTGCGGAACTCCTGCGGCCGCTCGACGTCGAGCTGGTCCATCCGGTACTCGCCCGGCGCCAGGTCCTCCGGCGGCGCGAACGACGGGATCTCGCGCGCCTTGACGTAGTTGAAGTCGACGTCGGTGACGAGGTCCCGGATCACCGGGAAGGTCCGCAACGGCGTGATCGTCACGGTCTCGTGCTCGTCGAAGGTCGACATGCGCGTCATGCACATCAGGCGCGGCCGGCCGTTGATCTCGGCCGAGCAGCTGCCGCACTTGCCGGCCTTGCAGTTCCAGCGCACCGCGAGGTCGCCCGCCTGGGTGGCCTGCAGCCGGTGCACGATGTCGAGGACGACCTCGCCCTCGTTGACGTCCACCTCGTAGGGCTGCAGCGCCCCCTCGCCGGAGGAGTCGCCGCGCCAGACCTCGAACTTCGCCCGGTAGCCCATGGCTCACATCCCCTGGTCGGCGCGGTGCCCGCCGAGCTCGTCGCCGGTGTAGTACTTCTTCAGCTCGTCGAGCTCGAAGAGGTCGAACAGGTCGGACCGCATCGCCGGCTGCGGCTGGTGCTCCAGCTGCACCTCCGGGCCGTCGGGACCCTCGGCGAGCGAGCAGTTCAGCAGCTCGCGTCGCCAGTTCTCGTCCATCGCCGGGTAGTCGTCGCGCGTGTGGCCGCCGCGGCTCTCCTGGCGCTCCAGGGCCGCCATGGCGATGCACTGGCTGACCATGAGCATGTTGCGCAGGTCCATCGCCAGGTGCCAGCCCGGGTTGTAGGCGCGGCCCCCGGAGACCCCGACGCGCGGGATGCGGTCGCGCAGCTCGGCGAGCCGCTTGAGCGCCATCTCCATCTCGTCGGCCCGCCGGATGATGCCGACGAGGTCGTTCATCGTCTGCTGCAGCTCCTGGTGCAGCGTGTAGGCGTTCTCCTCGCCGCGGACCGAGAACGGCTTCTCGGCCTCGGCCAGCGCCGCGTCGACCGCGTGGTCGGCGACGGCGGGTGCGGTGCCGAGGCCGTCGAGGTAGTCGGCCGCCCCGGCGCCGGCCCGGCAGCCGAACACCAGCAGGTCGGACAGCGAGTTCCCGCCGAGCCGGTTCGAGCCGTGCATCCCGCCCGCGACCTCGCCGGCCGCGAAGAGCCCGGGCACGACGGTGCCTGCGGTGTCGGGGTCGACCTCGACGCCGCCCATCACGTAGTGGCAGGTCGGGCCGACCTCCATCGGCTCGGCGGTGATGTCGACGTCGGCCAGCTCCTTGAACTGGTGGTACATCGACGGCAGGCGCTTGCGGATGAACTCCGTGGTGCGGCGGCTCGCGATGTCGAGGTAGACCCCGCCGGCGGGTGACCCGCGACCCTCCTTGACCTCGTTGTTGATCGCCCGGGCCACCTCGTCGCGCGGCAGCAGCTCCGGGGGACGCCGGTTGTTGTCGGCGTCCTCGTACCAGCGGTCGCCCTCGTCCTCGCTGGTGGCGTACTGCTCGCGGAACACGTCGGGGATGTAGCGGAACATGAACCGCTCGCCCTCGGAGTTCTTGAGGACACCGCCGTCCCCCCGGACCGACTCGGTCACGAGGATGCCCTTGACGCTGGGCGGCCAGACCATCCCCGTGGGGTGGAACTGCACGAACTCCATGTTGATCAGCCGCGCGCCGGCCCGGAGCGCGAGGGCGTGGCCGTCGCCGGTGTACTCCCAGGAGTTGCTGGTGACCTTGAACGACTTGCCGATGCCACCGGTCGCGAGGACCACCGCGGGGGCGTGGAAGCAGAGGTACTCCCCCGTCGGCCGCCGGTAGCCGAAGGCGCCGGCGATCCGGTCGCCGTCCTTGAACAGCTCGGTGACGGTGAACTCGTGGAAGACCTTGAGGTCGGACTCGTAGTCGCCGGTCCGGGCGTGGTCCTCCTGCTGCAGCGAGACGATCTTCTGCTGCAGCGTGCGGATGAGCTCCAGCCCGGTGCGGTCGCCGACGTGCGCGAGGCGGGGGAACTGGTGGCCGCCGAAGTTGCGCTGGCTGATCTTGCCCTCGGGCGTGCGGTCGAACAGCGCGCCGTAGGTCTCGAGCTCCCAGACCCGCTGCGGGGCCTCCTTGGCGTGCAGCTCCGCCATGCGCCAGTTGTTGAGGAACTTCCCGCCGCGCATCGTGTCGCGGTAGTGGACCTCCCAGTTGTCGCGGGGGTTCGCGTTCCCCATCGACGCGGCGATCCCGCCCTCGGCCATGACCGTGTGCGCCTTGCCGAACAGCGACTTCGACAGGATCGCGACCCGCTTGCCCCGCATCCGCGCCTCGATCGCCGCGCGCAGACCGGCGCCACCGGCGCCGATGACGAGGACGTCGTAGGTGTGGTGGACGACGGTCGTGTCGTTCCCGGCTGCGGTGTCGGCCATCAGTTCACGATCCTCAGGTCGGAGATGGTGCCGCTCGCGACGAGCATGATGTAGAGGTCGGTGAGGATCAGCGTCCCGATGGTGATCCAGGCGAACAGCATGTGCCGCGTGTTCAGCGCCGAGACCCCGGTCCAGACCTTGTAGCGCACCGGGTGCTTCGAGAAGTGCTTGAGCCGCCCGCCGGTGATGTGCCGGCAGGAGTGGCAGGACAGCGTGTAGAGCCACAGCCCGATCACGTTGACCAGCAGGATGAGGTTGCCGAGCCCGATCCCGAACCGTTCGGTGCCGTCGGGGGCGTCGCTCCGGAACGCCACCACCATGTCGTAGGTGTTGATCAGCGAGATCAGGAACGCGAAGTAGAAGAAGTAGCGGTGCGCGTTCTGCAGGATCAACGGGAACCGGGTCTCTCCGGTGTACTTCCCGTGCGGCTCGGAGACGGCGCAGGCGGGCGGCGACATCCAGAACGCCCGGTAGTAGGACTTCCGGTAGTAGTAGCAGGTCAGCCGGAAGCCGAGCAGGAACGGCAGCGACAGCAGCGCGAGCGGGATCCACGGCGGGAACTCCGGCAGGAACGTCCCGAAGTGGCTCGACCCCGGCACGCAGCTCGCCGAGAAGCACGGCGAGTAGAACGGCGAGAGGTAGTGGTACTGGGGCACGTAGTACGCCGATCCCCAGAACGACCGGATCGTCGCGTAGACGACGAACGTGGCCAGCCCGAGGGCGTTCACCAGCGGGGCCAGCCACCAGCGGTCGCGGCGGAGGGTTCTCGCCCGGATGTCCGCCCGGCCGGGGTTGTCGGCCGAAGGCGCTCCGGGGTCGTGCGCTGTGGTGGTCACTGGCACCGGTCCTCGTCGACGGAGCTCGCGCGACGCGCGCGCTGCCGTCGGCGCGGTCGTGGTGGTGACCGCTCGTGGCCGTCGCTGCGCACGGCGTCGCACCGTGTGGTGCGCAGCACACTACGACGTGTCATTCCCGGTTGTCGTCCGGGTCACAGGTGATGTTGTGCGTGATCCCGGTCACGACCGGCTGATTCCGGAGGGACGGGCGCTACCGCCGGCCCGCGGCCACCTCGTCGTCGCCCTCGAGGTCGGTCTCCGCCTCGATCTCGGCGCCCCGGGCGGCCATCTCGGTCTTCACGACCTCGTAGGCCAGCCCCGCGCCGTAGCCCTTGCGGGCCAGCATCCCGACCAGCCGGCGCGCGGCCACGGGGGGCTCGACGCGGTCGAGCGAGGGCAGCCGCTTGCGGACCAGCTCGGCAGCCTTCGAGCGCTCGGCCTCGGGGTCGAGCTCGTCGAGGGCCGCGTTGGCGACCTCGGTCTCGACGCCCTTGTGGCGCAGTTCCTGGGACAGCGCCCGCTTCCCGAGGCCCCGGTGGCGGTGCCGCGAGTCGACCCACTGCTCGGCGAACGCGGAGTCGTCGAGGAGGCGGACCTCCTCCAGCCGGTCGAGCACCGTGGCGGCGACCTCGTCGTCGACCTCGCGGCGCGTCAGCTCGGTGGCCAGCTCGGCGCGGGTGCGGGCCCGGACGCTGAGCAGGTTCAGACAGATGGTCCGGGCGACCGATTCGGGGTCGGCCGCCGGATCGGCGGGACCCTCGAGCTCCGGCGCCTCCCGGGCCGGGCGCCGCGGGCGTCGCCCGAACCCCGCCATCAGAAGTCGACCGGGGCGGGCGCCGGCTCGGCCACCTCGGCGTCGAGCTTCGGCCCGATGCCGAGCTTCTCCTTGATGCGCTTCTCGATCTCGCCGGCGACGTCCGGGTTCTCCCGCAGGAACTTGCGGGCGTTCTCCTTGCCCTGGCCGAGCTGGTCGCCGTCGTAGGTGTACCAGGCGCCCGACTTGCGGACGAAGCCCTGCTCGACGCCGACGTCGATCAGCGAGCCCTCCTTCGAGATGCCGTGGCCGTAGATCATGTCGAACTCGGCCTGCTTGAACGGCGGCGCGACCTTGTTCTTCACGACCTTGACGCGCGTCCGGTTGCCGACCGCGTCGGTGCCGTCCTTCAGCGTCTCGATCCGGCGGATGTCCAGGCGCACCGACGAGTAGAACTTCAGCGCGCGGCCACCGGTGGTGGTCTCCGGCGAGCCGAACATGACGCCGACCTTCTCGCGCAGTTGGTTGATGAAGATCGCCGTGGTGCCGGAGTGGTTCAGCGCACCGGTGATCTTGCGCAGCGCCTGGCTCATGAGCCGGGCCTGGAGGCCGACGTGGCTGTCGCCCATGTCGCCCTCGATCTCGGCGCGGGGCACGAGCGCGGCCACCGAGTCGACGACGATGATGTCGAGCGCGTTCGAGCGGATCAGCATGTCCATGATCTCGAGCGCCTGCTCGCCGGTGTCCGGCTGGGCGACCAGCAGGGCGTCGGTGTCGACGCCGAGCGCCTTGGCGTACTCCGGGTCGAGCGCGTGCTCGGCGTCGATGAACGCCGCGACGCCGCCCTGCGCCTGCGCCTGGGCGACGGCGTGCAGGGTGACGGTCGTCTTCCCGGAGGACTCCGGGCCGTAGATCTCGACGACGCGGCCACGCGGCAGACCGCCGACGCCGAGCGCGACGTCCAGGGCGATCGAGCCGGTGGGGATGACGCTGATCGGCGCGCGACCCTCCTCGCCCAGCCGCATCACCGAGCCCTTGCCGAACTGCTTGTCGATCTGCGCCAGGGCGAGTTCGAGCGCCTTGTCGCGATCCGGGGCCTGAGGCATTCGGGGTTCCCCCTCGGGACGGGTGTGGTCTTCGGCTCGACGGTAGGACAGGGGTCCGACAACATCGTGCGAGCAGGTCTGCGGCTGTGGACAACGGGGGCGGTCGGTGCCGGTGTGGACGACCGCCTACGGCGTTCAGACTAGACGAACACGTGTTCGATCCCGGAGGGGGACACGCCGGTCATCTGCGGGCGGCCGGGACGTCGAACTCGGCGCACACCGCGCGCCAGACCTCGCGCGGCTCCTCGCCGTCCTCCAGCGCCTGCTCCACGGTGCGGCCGGCGAGCGCGGAGAACACGTGGTCCCGCGCGATCGAGGAGGCGCGCACGGCGCCGAACTCGTCCTCCATCAGCTGCCGGAAGTGGGTCAGGCGCACACCCCGAGGGTAGGTGCGTCCGCCGTGCCCGCCCGACCCGACCCGGCGTCGTGGGCCCCGCGAGGGCGTCCGCGACCCGGCCGGCGAACCCGGGGAGATCGGTAGCCTCGGGGTCGTGGATGTCGTGTTCGCCCAGATCGGGCTGCCCACTCCCGCCGGCTACGAGTGGCTCGGCCCGGTGCTGGCCGTCCTCGGCCTGGTCGCCGCGCTCGTGGTGCTGCTGCGCTGGTGGTTCTCCCAGCGCCGGTGAGTGTCGGACCCGGCGGGTATGCATGACCTCGTGACCGTTCTCGACCGTTTCTCCCCCGCCACGCGGGACTGGTTCACCGGTGCCTTCGGTGAACCCACCGCCGCGCAGGCGGGTGCGTGGGACGCGGTCGCGGACGGCGAGCACGCCCTCGTCGTCGCCCCCACCGGCTCGGGCAAGACGCTGGCCGCCTTCCTCTGGGCGCTCGACCGGTTGGCCTCGGAGCCGCTGCCCGAGGAGCCCACGCGACGGTGCCGGGTCCTCTACGTGTCGCCGATGAAGGCGCTCACCGTCGACGTCCAGCGCAACCTCCGCTCGCCGCTCGCGGGGCTGCGCCAGGCCACCCACCGCCTCGGGCTCCCGGAACCCGACATCACCGTCGGCTCCCGCACCGGCGACACCCCGGCCGACGAGCGCCGCGCCTTCAACCGCACCCCGCCCGACGTCCTGGTGACCACCCCGGAGTCACTGTTCCTGCTGCTCACCTCCGCCGCGCGGGAGTCGTTGCGCGGGGTGGACACGGTGATCGTCGACGAGGTGCACGCGGTCCTGGCCTCGAAGCGCGGGGCGCACCTGGCCCTGTCGCTGGAGCGCCTCGATGCCCTGCTCGACGCACCGGCCCAGCGGATCGGGCTCTCGGCGACGGTGCGCCCGGTGGAGGAGGTCTCCACCTTCCTCGCGGGCGGGCGTCCGGTGCGCGTGGTGCAGCCGGAGTCGACGAAGGTCGTCGAGGTCAGCGTCGTCGTCCCGGTCGAGGACATGAGCGCGCTCGACTCGGGGGACAACCAGAGCGGCCCGGGCGTCGAGGAGGAGGTCGAGGGCTCCGCCGCCGGGGCGGCGCAGCGGGCGTCCATCTGGCCCGCGGTGCAGGAGAAGGTGCTCGACCTCGTCGAGTCCCACCGCTCCACGATCGTCTTCGCCAACTCCCGCCGGTTGGCCGAGCGGCTCACCGCGCGGATCAACGAGCTCGCCACGGAGCGGGCGGCCATGGCCCAGGCGGAGGCCGAGCCGGTCGACCTGGACGACGACCCCGATGTCGACGACTCCGACGACACCTCCGACGACGCCGGTGACGCACCCGTCGTCGGGAAGGGCCCCTTCCCGGCCGAGGCGGTCGGGCAGTCCGGCGTGGCCGAGCCCGCCGAGGTGATCGTGGCGCGGGCGCACCACGGCTCGATGAGCCGCACCCAGCGCACCCTGGTGGAGGAGGCCCTGAAGACGGGGCAGCTGCCGTGTGTCGTGGCGACGTCCAGCCTGGAGCTGGGCATCGACATGGGGGCGGTCGACCTCGTGGTGCAGGTCGAGGCGCCGCCGTCGGTGGCCAGCGGGCTGCAGCGGGTGGGACGGGCCGGCCACCAGGTGGGTGCGGTGTCCGAAGGCGTCGTGTTCCCGAAGTACCGGGGCGACCTCGTCTCCTGCGCGGTCGTGGCCGAGCGGATGGCGGGCGGGAAGATCGAGGCGATGCGCTACCCGCGCAACCCGCTCGACGTCCTGGCCCAGCACGTCGTGGCGATGACCGCGATGGAGAACTGGTCGCTGACCGACCTGACCGCGCTCGTCCGGCGGGCGGCCCCGTTCAGCGGACTGCCCGACTCGGCGGTGGGCTCCGTGCTCGACATGCTCGCGGGCCGCTACCCCAGCGAGGAGTTCGGCGAGCTGCGCCCGCGCATCACGTGGGACCGGGTCACCGACGAGCTCGCCGGACGGCCGGGCGCCCAGCGGCTGGCCGTCACCTCCGGCGGCACGATCCCCGACCGCGGGCTGTACACCGTCGTCACCCCCGGCTCCGGGGAGAACGGCACCGGGGGCTCGCGGGTCGGTGAGCTCGACGAGGAGATGGTCTACGAGTCGCGGGCGGGCGACACGTTCCTGCTCGGCTCCACCACCTGGCGGGTCCTCGACATCACCCGCGACCGCGTGATCGCCGAGCCCGCCCCCGGCGTGCCCGGACGGATGCCGTTCTGGAAGGGCGACGCACTCGGACGGCCGCTCGAGCTCGGGCGGGCCCTGGGCGCGTTCGTCCGCGAGATCGCGGGCGCCGACGATGCGGCCGCCCGGGAACGCGCGGCGGCCGCGGGCCTCGACGCCTGGGCCGTCGACAACCTCGTCGGCTACCTGGGCGAGCAGCGGGAGGCCACGCGGCACGTCCCGAGCGACCGCACGATCGTGGTCGAGCGGTTCCGCGACGAGCTGGGCGACTGGCGGATCGTCGTGCACTCCCCCTTCGGCGCCCAGGTCAACGCGCCGTGGGCCCTGGCGATCGCGGCCCGGTTCCGCGAGCAGCGCGGCCTGGAGGTGTCGGCGGCCTCGGCCGACGACGGGATCGTGCTGCGGCTGCCCGACACCCTCGACGACACGGGCGCCGAGATCCTGCCCGGCGCGGAGGACGTCCTGCTCGACCCCGACGAGGTCGACCAGCTGGTCACGGCGGAGGTCAGCGGCTCCGCCCTGTTCGCCGCCCGCTTCCGCGAGTGCGCGGCCCGGTCGCTGCTGCTCCCCCGCCGCGACCCGACCCGGCGCACGCCGCTCTGGCAGCAGCGGCAGAAGGCCGCCCAGCTGATGAGCGTCGCGTCGAAGTACGAGCAGTTCCCGGTGGTGCTCGAGACCTACCGGGAGTGTCTGCAGGACGTGTACGACGTGCCCGGCCTGGTCGAGCTGATGCGCGACGTCCGCTCGCGGGCGGTGCAGGTGGTCGATGTCGCGACCCCGTCGGCGTCGCCGTTCGCGCGGACGCTGATGTTCGGCTACGTGGGGATGTTCCTCTACGAGATGGACGCCCCGCTCGCGGAGCGGCGGGCCGCGGCCCTCTCGCTGGACTCGACGCTGCTCGCCGAGCTGCTCGGGTCGGAGGCGATCCGGGAGCTGCTCGACGTCGACGTGCTGGCCGAGGTCGAGTCGGGGCTCCAGCGCACCGACCCCGAACGCCACGTGCGCGACGCCGAGGGCACGGCCGACCTGCTGCGCTTCGTCGGCGACCTCACGACGGCGGAGGCCGCGACCCGCGGGGTCCGCGAGGAGTGGTTGGAGTCGCTGGAGTCCGCGCGCCGGGCGCTCCGGGTCAAGATCGCGGGCGAGAACCGCTGGGTGGCGATCGAGGACGCGGGGCGGCTGCGCGACGCGCTCGGCGCCGGGCTCCCCGTCGGCGTGCCCGAGGCCTTCACCGAGCCGGTCGCCGACCCGCTCGGTGACCTCCTCGCCCGCTACGCCCGCACGCGAGGTCCGTTCCCGGCGTCGGCCGCCGCCCGGCGGTTCGGGCTCGGCCCGGCCGTGGTGTCGTCGGTGCTGGAGCGGATGGCCGGTGCCGGACGCCTCGTCCGCGGTGAGCTGCGGCCGACCGACGCGCCCCCGGTCCCCGGGGACACCGGGGTCCCCGACGGCGGGATCGACTTCTGCGACGCCGAGGTCCTGCGGCGCATCCGCCGCGGGTCGCTCGCGCGCCTGCGGGCGGAGGTCGAGCCCGTCGAGCCCGCGGCCCTCGGGCGGTTCCTGCCGTCCTGGCACGGGATCGGCGGCCGCCGTCGTCGGGCGCCGAGCCCGGACGACGTACTGAACGTGATCGAGCAGCTCGCGGGCGCCCCGGTGCCCGCGAGCGCCTGGGAGTCGCTGGTGCTGCCGGCGCGGCTGCCCGGGTACACCCCGGCGCTGCTCGACGAGCTGACCAGCGCCGGCGAGGTCACGTGGACCGGGTGCGGCACGCTCTCCGGGGGGGACGGCTGGCTCGCCGTCGCCCCCGCCGACGTCGCCGACCTCATGCTGCCCGAGCCCGACGAGGGGCTGGTGGAGTCGCCGCTGCACCGCGCGCTGCTCGAGGCCCTCGACGGCGGGGGCGCGCTGTTCTTCCGGACGCTCTCCGACCGCGCGGGCGCCATCCTCCGCGACGCCGGCGAGACGATCCCCGACGACCCGACGACGGTCGAGGCGCTCTGGGACCTCGTATGGTCCGGGCACGCCACGAACGACACGCTGGCTCCCGTCCGAGCGCTGGTGTCGGGGGGCGGAGGACGGTCGAAGGCGGCACACAAGGGTCGGCGGACCCCGTCGCGCGGGCGCTACGCGCGGGTCGGGCGGCCGCAGATGCCGTCGCGCACGGGCCCGCCGACCGTCGCGGGCCGCTGGTCGGCCGTCCCGGAGCGTGAGCCGGACGCGACCCGGCGCGCCCAGGCCCGGACCGAGTCGTTCCTGGAACGTCACGGCGTGCTGACCCGGGGGGCGCTCGACACGGAGCGGGTCACCGGCGGCTTCGCGGGCATCTATCCGGTGCTGCGGGCCATGGAGGAGTCGGGACGCTGCCGGCGGGGCTACGTCGTCGAGGGGCTCGGGGCGGCGCAGTTCGCGGTGCCGGGCGCGATCGACCGCCTCCGTGCCACCTCCCGCGACGACGACGCCTCCGCCCGGGGCCAGCAGGCGCTCGTGCTCGCCGCGACCGACCCGGCCCAGCCCTGGGGCGCGGCGCTGGAGTGGCCGCCGACGAAGGCGTCGCAGGACGGCACCACCGGTCACCGGCCGGGCCGCAAGGCCGGCTCGCTCGTGGTGCTGACCGACGGCGAGCCCACGATCTACGTCGAACGCGGCGGCAAGTCGCTGCTGTCGTTCACCGACGACCGCGAGCGGCTCACCGAGGCGGCGAACGCCCTCACCGCGGCCGTGCGGGACGGGTCGCTCGGTGGCCTGTCGGTCGAGCGCACGGACGGGTCGAGCGCGATGGACGGGGTGCTCGCCGAGGCGCTCGGCGAGGCCGGGTTCCGCAACAGCCCGAAGGGCCTGCGCATCCGGGCGTGATGCCGGCGCGAGGGTGACACCAGGCAGCTCCCGGGGCCCGCGGACCTGCCCCACGGACACCTCGCGGCGGGCCGCCATCCCGCTCCACCGCGAGAGTGACACCAGGCAGGCCGCGCGGTCCGTGGAGCTGCCCCACGTGCACCTCGCGGTCGCATCTGCACCCGGCCCGCCGCGAGGGTGACACCAGGCAGCCTCCGCGGCCCGTGGAGCTGCCCCACGTGCATCTCGGGGCCCGGAGCGGGGAGCGCCGGGCGCGGGGGTGGACCGGGGCAGGCAAGATGGTCGCCGCACGGTCCGGCGAGCAGAGGAGTCCGATGGCACTGGCGTGTCCGAGCTGCGAGGTCGGAGCAGCGGAGTACGTCGGGATGGCCGACGACGGGCGCAACGAGATGCGCTGCACCACCTGCGGCCACCACTGGATGCACGGCGCCCGACCGGTGTCACCCCGCGCGGTGGTGCCGAAGCCCGTCAAGACGCCCGCACCCCGGGCCCGCGCGACGAGCGCGAGGCCCGCCGCCACGCGCGCGGCGACGACGAGCACGCGCCCCGCGCCCGCCCCGGCCGCCGCACCCGTCGTCCGGAGGTTCCCGACCCTCGACGACGTGCCCGGCGAGTCCCTCCAGCGGCTGGCGGCGCTCAAGGCGGCGTGGCCCCGCCGGCGGCCGCGCACGGACCCCTACGCCGCGGACTTCCGTCGGCTCTACGAGCTGATGTTCAGCCGCGCCGGGCTCCCGCACGCCGAGCCGGGACAGCTCAAGGACTTCGTCACCGCGGACGTCCTGGCACTGTCGGGCAACACCTCGTCGTTCTCCCGCGAGTGGCGCAAGCTCGGCGACCGGGACGCCTCCCAGCGGTTCCGCGACGCCATCGAGTACCTGCTCCGCGGGGAGAGCGGCGACGACGAGCAGTCACCGGACGACCCGCCCCTCGAGGACCGCTTCACGGCGCTGGCCGAGCAGACCAGCCCGCACGCGATGGGGGGCGCCCGGGAGTCGGTGCTGACCCACGTCCTCGCGGTGGCGCGCCCGGAGCGGTTCCTGCCGATCCTCACCGTCGACGGCGGGTCGGGCGGGGAGGGCAAGCGCGAGATCGTCGCGTCGGTGCTCGGGGTCGACCTCCCGCCGGTCGACCGCACCCGGCACACCGTCGGCCGGCTGGCCTGCGGGTCGAACGACCTGCTCGTCGACGCGCTCGGCGCCGGGTTCGCCGACCTCGACGACGCCGCCGCGTTCCTCCTCTGGGCCCACGCTCAGGCCTGAGCCCAGGCCGCCACCTCCGCCCGCAGCTCGGCGCGGCGCGCGTCGTCGACGAACGCCGCCTCGACGGCGTGGTCGGCGAGCGCGCGCACCTGCGCCCGGTCGAGGCCCAGCGCCTCCGCGACGGCGCGGTGGTTGTCGTCGACGTAGCCGCCGAAGTAGGCGGGGTCGTCGGAGTGGATGCTGACCGCGAGCCCGGCGTCGAGCATGGCGGGCAGCGGGTGGCCCGCAAGGGTGTCCACGCACCGCAGGCGGACGTTCGACAGGGGGCACACGCGGCACCGCCTCCTGCGCCAGCCGGGCCACCAGCGCCGGGTCGTCGAGGCTGCGGATGCCGTGGTCGATCCGCTCGACCCCGAGCAGGTCGAGCGCCTCCCACACGTACGCGGCGGGGCCCTCCTCCCCCGCGTGGGCCACCAGCCGCAGCCCCTCGGCGCGGGCCCGGGCGTAGACCTCGGCGAACAGCGACGGCGGATTCCCGACCTCGGCCGAGTCCAGCCCGATCCCCAGCAGGGGCGTCCCGCTCGCGACCAGCGCGTCGAGCACCGACATCGCCTCCTCGACCGGCCGGTCGCGCAGGAAGCACGGGATGAGCCCCGTCGTCATTCCGGCCGGGGCCGCGGCGAGGGCGCCCGCGACCCCCTCCAGCACCGCCTCGACCGCGACGCCACGGGCGAGGTGGGCCTGCGGGTCGACGAACAGCTCGACGTGGCGCACCCCGGCCGCCGCGGCCCGCGCCAGGTACGCCTGCGTCATCGCCGCGAAGTCCGCCGGCTCCCGGAGCACCGCCATGTTCGCGTAGTAGAGGTCGAGGAAGTGCTGGAGGTCGTCGAAGGCGTAGCGGGCGCGCAGGTCCTCGAGGTCGCCGTAGGGCAGGGACACCCGGTTCCGCTCGGCCAGCTCCATGATCAGCTCGGGCTCGAGCGTGCCCTCGACGTGGACGTGCAGCTCGACGGCGGGCGGGGTGTCGGTCATGCAGGGGATCCTGGCTCACGGGCCACCGGGTCCATGCAGGCGCTGCCCCGGCGGGCCGGGTCGCAGCCCACGCGGTAGAGCCGCGCGGCCACCGCGGCGGACGTCCGCGCGAACCGCGCCGCGAGCTCGTCGAGGACCTCGGTGCGGGCGCGCTCCGGATCGGCGGCGATCCACGCCGCCCGCAGGGCGGCGTCGTCCTCGGTCGACCACGGCAGGCCCCCGTTCGCCGGCCGGGGTGGCTGTGCCGAGCGGAGCGGGACCACCTCACCGCCCGGTCGGTCCCACGCCTCCGGCCAGTCCTCCCGCCAGCCGAAGCGGAGCCGCTCCTCGAGGTAGGGGTCCTCGTCGGGGTCGGAGCAGGGGTCGGGCTCGGCCGACGGCCACAGGGCCGGGTCGATCGGACCGAGGGCGCCGAACTGGTCGTCGGCCCAGGCGGCCCGCAGCAGGGCGTGCAGCCGGCGGGCCGGCAGCGACACCGTGCGCCCCGGCCCGTCCGGCTCCGCGTCGGCCCCGACGGGCACGATCGCGACGTAGGCCCGGGCGTCGAGGACCTGGATCCGCAGTTCGTGGTCCGCCTCGCGGACCGTGATCATCTCGCGCATGAGGTCAGGGTCGGGGCATCCCCAGCACCCCGGCAACGACGGCGCCACACCCTGTGGACAACCTCGATCCGTCCACAGCCGCCCTGCTCCGAACGGCCGGGATCAGTGCTGTCCGGAGGGCTCCACCCAGCCGAGGCGGACCGAGAGCTCCCGGGCCGCCTCCCGCATGTCACCGACGATCGCCCGCGCGCGCCGTCGTGGGAGCCGGTACGCCGGGCCCGAGGCGGAGAGCGCGGCGACCACCGAACCGTCGTGCGCCCACACCGGCACCGCGACCGCGTGCATGCCGACCTCGAGCTCCTCGAACGAGCGGGCGTAGCCCTCGTCGAGCACCCGCGCCAGCTCCACCCGCAGCGCCGCCGGCTCCGTGATCGTGGCCTCGGTGAACCGCGGGAGGCGCCGCCGCAGCAGCAACCGCTGATCCGTGTCGTCCATGTGGGCCAGGAGCACCTTGCCGGCCGAGGTCGCGTGCAACGGGGTGCGGCGGCCCACCCAGTTCTGGGTGCTCACGCTCGAGGTGCCGAACTCCTGCGCCACGTTGATGGCGGCCTCGCCGTCGGAGACCGCGATGTTGACGGTCTCCCCGACGATCTCCGCGAGCGCCTGGCAGGTCGGCTGCCCCAGTCGGGCGAGGTCCATCCGCCCGGTGGTCGCGGCGGCCAGGCGCACGACGCCGAAGCTCAACGCGTACTTCCCGCGGTCGCCGAGCTGCTCGAGCAGCCCGCGGCGCTGCAGCGCGGAGACCAGGCGCGACGCGGTCGACTTGTGGACGCCGAGCTCCTCGGCGATCTCGGTGATACCGGCCTCGCCACGGGCCGCGAGGATCTCGAGGATGGAGATCGCCCGGTCGACCGACTGGACTGCGGAACGATCTCCCCGGTCCCCGTCGGCCCTCGTCACGCACGGGAGTGTAACGACCCCGAACGGCGCAGCGCCGGATCGCGACAAACCTGTCGAACCACGGCTGGTCGGCACCCGCCTCGACCGGGTCCCACCATTCGGCCGAGCACTCGAGGGTCCAGACTGTGGGGGTGCCCAGGGTCGACGCGGACGAACTCGTGACCGACCCGCACCCGGCGTCGGGAGACCCGGACACCGACACCGGGCCCCTGCACGGCACCCGGCCCCGCCCGCCGGCCGCACACGTCGTGCACCGCGGCCCGGGACCGCTCGACCGGCGCGGCCTGCGCTGGCTGCGCGTGGACGCCCTCGGACTGACCGTCGCGGTCGCCTTCGGCTCGCTCGCGATGACGCCGTCGCTGATCCCGCGGGACTGGATGGTGCAGGGCCTCGCGACGGGACTCTCCGCCGCGGCCGGCTACGGCGTGGGCACCACGCTGTGGTTCCTCATCCGGCGCACCCACGTCGGCCTGCGGCTCGTCGCCCACGCCCGCGGCTGGGTGCCACGACGGGTGCGGCTGGTCGCGTGGCCGATCCTGCTCGTCGCCTCCGCGGTGGTCGTGGCGATCGCCCTCGTCGCCGGGGTGCACTGGCAGCGGGAGCTGGCGGTGCTGGTGGGCATGGAGCCGCCGACCCTGCTCGGCTACTCGCGGGCGGTCCCCCTCGGGATCGTCGTCGCGATCCTGCCGATCGCGCTCGTCCGGCTCGTGCGCCACGCCGACCACGTGCTCGTACGCGGGCTGCGCCGCTACGCCCGGCTGCCGCGGCGGATCGCCGCCGCCGTGGCGGTCGTGCTGCTCGCCGTGATCCTGTCGGCCTTCCTCAACCAGGTCGTCCTGGGCGGCACCCTCGCCGTCGTCGACCAGGCCTTCTCCGGCGTGAACGACGAGACCTACCCCGGCTTCGACCAGCCGACGGACCCCCGGCGGTCCGGCTCGCCGGCCTCGCTGGTGCCCTGGCAGACCCTCGGCAAGGAGGGTCGCCGCTTCGTCGCCGCCGGTCTCGACCCCGCGATCCTGGCCCGCGCCGGCAACCGACCCGCCGTCGAGCCGATCCGCGCCTACGTCGGTCTCGAGTCGGCCCCGGACGCGCAGAGCCGCGCCGACCTCGCCGTCGCCGAGCTCGACCGCGAGGGCGCCTTCGCCCGACCGGTGGTCGCGGTCATCACGACGACGGGCACGGGCTGGGTCGACGACCCGGTGTCGAACTCGCTGGAGGCGATGTACGGCGGGAACACCGCCATGGTCGCCACGCAGTACTCCTACCTGCCGAGCTGGCTGTCGTTCCTGTTCGACGGTCCGCGCGCGGAGGAGGCCGGCCGGCTGCTCATCGACGCGGTCCACGCCCGCATCGAGGCGATCCCGGAGGGTCAGCCCCGGCCCCGGATGCTCGTGTTCGGCGAGAGCCTCGGGTCGCAGGGGTCGGAGGCGGCCTTCTCCTCGCTCGCCGACGTCCGCGCCAACACCGACGGCGCGCTGTGGGTCGGCCCGCCGAACTCCAACCGGCTGTGGTCGCAGATCGTCACCCGGCGCGACCCGGGCTCGCCGGAGATCCTGCCGACCTACTCCGACGGCCTCGTGGTGCGCTTCGCCGCCGACGGGGGCAGCGCCACCGTCGCGCAGACCCCGCCGACGCCGTGGATCACCCCGCACGTCCTCTACCTGCAGCACGCCTCCGACCCCGTCGTCTGGTGGTCGCCCCGCCTGCTCTGGGAGCGGCCGGACTGGCTCGTCGAGCGCCGCGGCCCCGACGTCCTCGGCGCGATGAGCTGGTACCCGGTGATCACCTTCTGGCAGGTGACGATCGACCTGGTCAACGCCGTCGACGTGCCGCCCGGGCACGGCCACGTGTACGCGGGCGAGGTGCTGGACGGCTGGGCGGCGATCGGCGCCCCCCAGGGCTGGACGGCCGCCGACACCGCGCGGGTCCAGCAGGCCCTCGTCGGCACCTCGGCGAGCACCGCCGCCGGCTGACCGGGCACGGTGTGCGGCCCCTCACGGCTCGCACACAGGGGCGGATGGCACCGTGGAGGGCGTCCCCCGTCGCCGACCCGAGGTGCCATGACCGTCGCCCTCCCCGCCGCGCCTGCACGTCGCGTCCCCGCCGTCGTCGTCCTCTCCGCCGTCGTGGCGGCCGTCGCCGTGGTGCTGGTCGCCTGGAACAACCTCCTGGTGCCGGCCCTGCCCGCCGACCCCGTCGTCCGGATGATCGCCAACGTCGTCGGGGTGCTGGTGCTCGTGCTGGCCGCGCGCGCGGGCGGCCTGACGTGGCGGGACCTCGGCCTGTGCCCGACGACGTGGCGGGCCGGGATCCGCTGGGGCGGTGCCGCCGTCGGCGTGGCCGCCCTGGGCTACGCGGCCGCGTTCCTGCTGCCGGCGACCCGCCCGCTGCTCGAGAACCCCGGCGTGGAGTCCAGCTCGTCCTCCCAGCTCGTGCTCCGGGCGCTGCTGCTCATCCCGGTCGGCACCGTGCTCTGCGAGGAGCTGGCGTTCCGCGGGGTGCTGCACGGGCTCACCGAACGGGCCTGGGCGGGGCGACTGTGGGCCGGGCGCGGCGTGGTGTTCGCGGTGGCCTCTGCGTTCGCGGTGTGGCACCTCGCGGGCGCGCTGGCCGCGCCGGTGGGCGGCGTGCCGGTGTTCGGCGTGCTCGTGGTGCTCCTGGTGACCGCGCTGGGCGGCGTGGTGATGTCGGTGGTGCGCCGCCGGACCGGGTCGCTGTTCGCCTCCATCGGCATCCACCTGGGCACCAACGTCGTCGGGCTCGTCGCGGTCCTGCTCGCCACCCGCTGAGGCGTGACGTAGGGAATATCCGGAACCCGGACGACGTTCCGGACGTCTATCGTTTCGTTGCGTAATACACGAAACCGGTGGATCGGAGGACGGGTGGCGCAGGCTGACGTCGGAGCTCGGCCGGGAGCATCACCCGCGCTGGTCGTCGCGGTGCTCTCGTCGGTGGGGCTGATCGCCTCGCTGTGCATGACGCTGGTGGTGCCGATCGTCCCCCAGCTGCCCGCCCTGCTGTCGACGACGCCGGCGAATGCCTCCTGGGTGATCACGGCGACCCTGCTCGGCGGCGCGGTCGCGACCCCCATCGCCGGCCGCCTCGGCGACATGATCGGCAAGCGCCGGGTCCTCGTCGCCACCCTCGCCCTGCTCGTCGTCGGCGCGTTGATCTGCGCCCTGACGTCGTCGCTCGTCCCGGTCCTCGTCGGGCGCTCGCTGCAGGGCGTCGCGGTCAGCGCGGTGCCGCTGGGCATCAGCCTGATGCGCGACGCACTGCCCCCGGAGCGACTCGGCTCCGGCATCGCGCTGATGAGTGCGACCCTCGGCATCGGCGGCGGGCTCGGCCTGCCGCTCTCCGCGCTCATCGTGCAGATCGCCGACTGGCACGCCCTGTTCTGGACCGCCGCCGCCCTCGGCGCGGCCGGCATCGTGCTGATCCTCGCCGTCATCCCCGAGTCCGCGCAGCGCTCCGGGGGCCGGTTCGACGCCGTGGGCGCCGTCGCGCTCACGGTCGGTCTGGTGCTCGGCCTCCTCGCGATCTCCAAGGGGGCGGAGTGGGGCTGGGGCAGCGCCACCACCCTGGGCTCCGCGATCGGCGCGGTCGTCGTGCTGCTCGCCTGGGGTCTCTGGGAGCTCCGCACGCGCGATCCGATCGTCGACCTGCGCGTCACCGTCCGCCGCGCCGTGCTCGTGCCCAACCTGGTCTCGGTGCCGGTCGGCGTCGCGATGTTCACCGGCATGGTGACCTTCCCGCAGCTGCTGCAGGCCCCGACGTCGTCGGGCTACGGGCTGGGGCTCTCGCTGCTCGCCGCCGGCCTCGTCCTGGCCCCGAACGGCGTCGTCATGATGGTGATGTCCCCGGTCACCGCCCGGGTCTCGGCCCGCTTCGGGCCCCGCACCTCGCTGCAGCTCGGGCTCGTGATCATCGTGATCGCCTACGCCCTCGGCACGATGCTGCTCTCGCAGCCGTGGCACGTGGCGCTGGTGATCTCGCTGGTCGGCGCGGGTGTCGCCCTGGCCTACGGCTCGCTGCCGGACCTGATCATGCGCGCCGTCCCCACCGACAAGACCGCCGCCGCGAACGGGCTCAACACCCTCATGCGGTCGGTGGGCACGTCGACCGCCTCCGCGGTGGCCGCGGTCGTGCTCTCGGCGATGGTGATCCGGACCCCGTCGTTCAACGGTCCCTCCCTCGCCGGCCTGCAGACCACGCTCTGGATCGCCGCCGGGTGCGGCCTCGTCGCCCTCGTCGCGACGACGCTGATCCCGGTCCTGCCGCGCTCCCGGTCGGTCGACTCGACGGTGGTCGAGACCGAGGTCGGACTTCCCGACGACGGGCGTGGTCCCGCCGTGCACGGGCACGTCCGGCTCGCCGGGGGCGCCCCGGCGTCCGAGGCGCACGTGACGCTGGTGGACCTCCACGGCCGTCAGCTCGCCGTCGTGCCGGTGGAGCCCGACGGGGCCTTCTGCGCCCCGGTGGACCACCCGGAGACCGTGCTCGTGATCGCGAGCGGGCCGGGTGGACGCCCGACCGCCCAGCACGTGTCGCCCGCCGAGCGCTCGGCGCCGCGGGACCTGGTGCTCGCCCGCTAGGAGCCCCGTGGGTCGGGACGGGGGTGGACCCGCCGCAGGCGGGGCATGCTGGGGACATGCCCGAGGGTGACACCGTGTTCCTCGCCGGCCGGCGCCTCGACGACGCGCTGGCCGGGAAGGAGCTGACCCGCGGCGAGCTGCGGCACCCGCGGCTCATCGGGCACGACCTCGCGGGGCGGACCGTCGAGAACGTGGTCAGCGTCGGCAAGCACCTGTTCACCCGGTTCGACGACGGGCGCAGCCTGCACAGCCACTTCCGCATGGACGGCTCGTGGCACCTCTACCGGCCCGGCCGCCCATGGCGCGGGGCCGACCACGAGATCCGGGCGATCCTGGCCGTGGAGGACCGGGTGGCGGTCGGGTTCCGGCTGCACGACCTCGAGTTGCTGCCCACCGACGAGGAGGACCGCTTCGTCGGCCACCTCGGGCCCGACCTGCTCGGCGAGGGCTGGGACGACGCCGCGTCCGACGAGGTGCTCCGCCGGCTGCGGGCCGACCCCGACCGCGAGCTCGGCACGGCCCTGCTCGACCAGCGGGTGGCCTGCGGGGTCGGCAACCTCTACAAGGCCGAGATCTGCTTCCTGCTCAAGGTCTCGCCGTGGACGAAGGTCGGCGACCTCTCCGACCGGCAGACCGAGGACGCCGTCAGCTGGTCGCGCAAGCTGCTGCTGCGCAACGCGTGGCGCCCGGAGCAGTCGACGACCGGTGACCTCGGCGAGGGCGCCCAGCACTGGGTGTTCGAGCGGGGCGGCCGGAACTGCCGCCGGTGCCGGGACGTCGTGCGGGTGGCCCGGCAGGACGACGGCACGAAGGACGCCGAGGACCGGGTCGCCTACTGGTGCCCGACCTGCCAGCCCGGCCCGCACCCCGACGTGCCGCGTGTCCGGGGCGGGCGGCGCCCGCAGCAGCAGACGGGTCGACGGGCCCGGTACTGAGCCGCGCCCGGTCCTACCGCGGCTGACGCTGCGCGCGGGACGGGACGCCGTCGGGGCCGGTGAGGTCGAGGGCGTAGCCGCCGATGACTCCGGCGATCGCGCGGACGTTCCGGTCCAGGGCGACCCGGTCGACGTTGGCCAGGTCGTCGCGGGCGGTGTGGTAGTTCGGGTCGAACGATTCTCCTCCCCGGCC
Source organism: Actinomycetospora corticicola (assembly GCF_013409505.1). Taxonomy (NCBI): domain Bacteria; kingdom Bacillati; phylum Actinomycetota; class Actinomycetes; order Pseudonocardiales; family Pseudonocardiaceae; genus Actinomycetospora; species Actinomycetospora corticicola. The sequence continues at coordinate 2,559,449 of NZ_JACCBN010000001.1, forward strand.
GCCCCACTGCGCGGCCTGCTCCGGGGACTTGCGCTCCTCGGCGCCGGTGAACAGCCCGCCGGCCGGGATCCCGGCGGCGATGAACGGGCCGTAGTCCGACCGGCCGTCGAAGTCGGTGCCCTGGCCCTGCACCCCGACCTGCCCGAGCGCGGTCAGCATCCGGCGCTCGATCGCGGCCGACCCCGGCGGGCCCGCGGGGGCGCCGACCCGGTCGGAGTCGTCCCCGTCGTAGGCGAAGTAGCCGGCGTTCGGCGAGCCCACCATGTCGAAGTTGAGCAGCAGCGCGATGTCCCGCTTCCGCTCGACGTCGAGCCCGGCGACGTAGGCCTCGGCCCCCAGCAGCCCCAGCTCCTCGGCGCCCCACCAGCCGAGGCGCACGGCGTTGGTCACCGCGGGCGCGCCGCCGAGGCGCAGCGCGGTCTCCAGCAGCGCCGCCGACCCGGTGCCGTTGTCGTTGATGCCCGGCCCCTCGGGGACGCTGTCGAGGTGGGCGCCGGCCATGACGACCTCGTCGGTGCGGCCGGTGGTGGTCTGCGCGATCACGTTGCGGGTCTGCCGGGTCTCGGTGGTGGTGTCGAGCACGAGGGTGACCGGGCTGCCGCTCCGGGCGAAGAGCGCGTCGCCGTCGGACTTCGTCAGGCCCGCGACGGGGAGGCGGGCCTCGGCGACCGAGCCCAACGTGCCGTTGAGCGGGCCGTCCTCGGTGTTGGCCACCAGCAGGGCCGCCGCGCCGGCGTCCGCTGCGAGCTGCTGCTTCTGCGTGAACGGGCAGACCCCGCGGCGAGCGAGGACGACGGCGCCCCGCACGGTCGCCGGGAAGTCGCTCGCCTCGCAGGCCGGGGTCGGGTCGGCCGGGGCGTCCGGCAGCGCCACCAGCGGAGCGTTCAGGCCGCCGGGTGGGGTGGGCCGGGCGTAGGTCAGGGCCACGACGGCGGGTCCGGGTGCCCCCGCGACGGTGAGCGTCTGGGCCCGGGCGTCGAACACGTCGAAGGGGAAGCTCGGCGTCTCGACCTGCCACCCGGCCTGACGGAGGCGGTCGGCCACGTAGTCGACGCTCTGCTCGTGGCCCGGGGAGCCGGAGGCGCGGTTGCCGCCGTTGCGTGCGGCGATGTCGGCGAACTGCTGCAGGTGGGCGAAGGCGCCGTCGCCGGTCACCTCGTTCTCGAGGCGAGCCGGGAGCCCCGCGTCGGGGGTCGGGGGCGCGGCGGCCGTGGGCGCGGTCGTGCCGCCGCAGGCCGCGACCACGAGGACGACGAACACCGACACCGCGACCAGCCCCGAGCGCCTCATCGCCCTGGACTGTAGGGCTGATCGGACACATCGGCACGAAGAGCACGAACGGGCCGCCCGTCACGGTCTCCCGTGACGAACGGCCCGTCCGTGGGTCGAGCCGTGGCTCAGTTCTGCTGCGGCGGCGCGTACTGCTGCGTCGGCTGCGCCGGGGCGGGCTGCGCCGGCTGGGTCTGCCCGGCGGCGGGCTGGCCCTGCGTGACCTGACCGGGGCCCTGCATCGACGCCCGGATCTGGTCCAGACGGCTCTGCCCGGCGAAGTCGGTCGAGGCCTGCTGAACCTCGAGCATCCGGCCCTGCACGCTGTTCTGCGCGAGCTCCGCCTGACCGAGGGCGGTGGTGTACCGCTTCTCGATCTTGTCGCGGACCTCGTCCAGGGACGGCGTGTTGCCCGGCGCCGCGACCTCGCTCATCTGGCGCAGCGAGTTCGACACCTGCTCCTGCATCTTGGCCTGCTCGAGCTGGCTGAGCAGCTTGGTGCGCTCGGACAGCTTCTGCTGCAGGACCATCGCGTTGCGCTCGACGGCCGCCTTGGCCTGCTGCGCCGCGCCGATCGACTGATCGTGCAGCGTCTTGAGGTCCTCGACGTTCTGCTCGGCGGTCACCAACTGCGTGGCGAACGCCTGCGCCGACTGCTCGTACTGCGCGGCGGCCTGCTCGTCGCCCTTGGCGCGAGCCTGGTCCGCCATCGTCAGCGCCTGCCGCGCCGACGACTGCAGCTTCTCGATGTCGCCCAGCTGGCGGTTCAGCTTCATCTCCAGCTGCCGCTGGTTGCCGATCACCGAGGCCGCCTGCTGCGACAGCGCCTGGTGCTGGCGCTGGGCGTCCTCGATCGCCTGCTGGATCTGCACCTTGGGGTCCGCGTGCTCGTCGATCTTCGACGAGAACGCTGCCAGGAAGTACTTCCAGGCCTTCACGAAGGGGTTGGCCATCTGCTCCCGCCCAACTCGTCACCGTCCGCACAGGCCGCTGACGCTGACCTGGTCCGTACCCATCGTGTCAGCTCCGCCCGCGGCCTTCCACCGAGGTCCCGCCCCGGCGTGGCGGACGGCCGACTCAGGCCGCGGATCGCACCGTGTCGGTGCGACCCAGCGTCACCAGTTCGACCAGACGGAGCTCGCCCGTCGGCTCGTCCTCCGCAGCCTCGTCCGTGGTCGCGTCGACCCCGTCGACGGTCTCCACCAGGTCCACCACCTCCGCGGCCGGCGGCTCCGCCGCAGCGGCCTCGCCGCCCTCGGCCGGAGCGCCCTCGAAGGCCTCCTCGACCGCCGAGCGCAGGGCCGGGTCCACGGCGAGGCGCCGCTCGGCCAGCCGCGCCGGACGGCGGGCCTCCGCCGGCGCCGGGCGCATGGTGGCCGCGACGTCGTCCAGCAGATCGGGCAGCGGGAGCGCCAGGGCCTCGCAGATCGCCGCCAGCAGCTCGCTCGAGGGCTCCTTGCGGCCGCGCTCGATCTCCGACAGGTAGCCGAGGCTCACCCGTGCGTCCCGCGAGACGTCCCGCAGGGTCCGCCGACGCTCGGTGCGGGCGCGACGGATCGTGCCGCCGATCGCCTCGCGCAACAACAGCGCCATGTGCGCACCTCCCGTGCCGTACCCGCCGTCGGGAACTCGCGGCCCCGAGGAGAGCCCGGCATCGATGACCGTTCCGACCACGGTACCGACTCCCGCGCCGCCGTGTCGGGCGCGGCGGAGGCGTTCACCGTGGGCGAACTCCCACGGCGCGTCGGAGGATCAGTGCAGCGCGGCGCGTCGCAGGCGGACCGCCTGGGCGACGTAGTCGAGGCCGGTCACCACCGTGACGACCACCGCGAGCAGGAACAACGTGGCCACCCCGGGCGCGGCCCAGGTCGGCAGCGGCATGATCGCGAGGCCCAGCGCGAGGGTCTGCAGCACGGTCTTGACCTTGCCTCCGCGACTCGCCGGGATCACCCCGTGGCGCAGCACCCAGAAGCGCAGCAGGGTCACACCGAGCTCACGGACCGCGATGACGATCGTCACCCACCAGCCCACCTCGCCCAGGACCGACAGCCCGACGAGGGCGGCACCGACCAGCGCCTTGTCGGCGATCGGGTCGGCGATCTTGCCGAAGTCGGTGACCAGCTCCCACCGGCGGGCGAACTCGCCGTCGAAGGTGTCGGTGACCGACGCCAGGGCGAAGACGCCGAACGCGGCCCAGCGCCACCCGGCGTCGTGGCCCCCGGCCGTGAAGAGCGCCACCAGGAAGACCGGGACCAGCACCAGCCGCACCACGGTGAGCGCGTTGGCGATGTTGACCAGCGGAACAGGCTTGCGATCCACCGGACCCACGGCCTGCTGGGTCACCGGGCGCCCGCCGCGGCGGGCTCTCGGTCGACGGTGGGGGTCAGGATCTCGAGGGCCTCGACGACCAGGTCGACGCCCTCCGAGGCGACCACGAGGCAGCGGACCATCGCCCCGCGCTCCAGGCCCGCGAGGAGCTCCTCGTCGCCGGTGAGCAGGCACTCCCCGTCGACGTCCGGGCCCTGGTGCGCGGCGCGGCCGATCCAGACGAGGTCGCCGGGCTCCGTGTCCTCGGCCTCGGCCTCGGCCTCGTCCTCGGGCTCGTCGGGGAGGTCGGTCATCTCCGGCTCGGCGTCGAGTCCGAGCTCGGCGAGGTCGAGGTCCGCGACGTCGGCGAGGTCGGGGTACGCGGCGGCCGCGGCCTCGGAGAGCTCCTGACGCTCGACCAGGACCTCCACCTCGGTGCCGATCCGGCGGGCGGCGCGGTCGGCGGAGACCACCTCGACCAGCGAGGTGACGCGCTCGACGCGGGCGGCGACCTCGGCCGGGTCGATCTTGTCGGGCAGGTCGGCGGCCTCGGTGCCGTCCTCGTCGGAGTAGCCGAACACGCCCACGGCGTCGAGCTCGGCCTCGGAGAGGAACGCCTCGAGCTCGGCCAGGTCCTCCTCGGTCTCGCCGGGGAACCCGACGATGACGTTGGACCGGATGCCGGCCTCCGGGGCCAGGGCGCGGATCTCGGCGCACAGCGCGAGGAACGACTCCCGCGACCCGAAGCGGCGCATCCGCCGCAGGAGCGGGCCGGAGGCGTGCTGGAAGGAGAGGTCGAAGTAGTCGGCCACCCGCTCGGTGCGGGCGATCGCGGCGAGCAGCGGCGGGCGGACCTCGGCGGGCTGCAGGTAGGACACGCGGACCCGGCGCAGGCCGGGGACCTCGGCGAGCTCGCCGAGCAGCCGCTCGAGCGCTCCCCCGGCGGCGCCCCGCGCGTCGATGTCCTTGCCGTAGGAGGTCGAGTTCTCGCTGACCAGCGTCACCTCGGCGACGCCGTGGTCGGCGAGCCAGGCGGCCTCGGCGACGACGTCCTGCGCCGCGCGGGACACGAAGGCGCCGCGGAAGGACGGGATCGCGCAGAAGGCGCACCGCCGGTCGCAGCCGGAGGCCAGCTTGAGCGGGGCCACCGGGGCGTCGTCGAGGCGCTTGCGGGGGACCTCGGGGAGCCAGTCGTGGCCGGGGATGCTGCCGTCACGGACCGCCTCGGGGCGCTTCACCGGGCTGATCGGCAGCAGGGCGCGGCGGTCGGCCGGCTGGTGCGAGGCGAGCGGGCGGCCCGCCATGACGTCGTCGAGGCGCTCGCCGATCGAGCCGTAGTGGTCGAACCCGAGCACCGCGGTCGCCTCGGGGAGGGCCTCGGCCAGCTCCGCGCCGTAGCGCTCGGCCATGCAGCCCACGGCGATGACCTTGCTGTCCGGCCCGCCGGCGGCCAGCACGGCGTCGACCGAGTCCTTCTTGGCCTGCTCGACGAACGTGCAGGTGTTGACGAGGACGACGTCCGCCGTTCCGTCGTCGTCGGCGGAGATCTCCCAGCCCTCGGCGGCGAGCCGCCCGGCGAGTTCCTCGGAGTCGACGTCGTTGCGCGCGCACCCCAGGGTCACGAGCGCCACACGGCCCCGGGCTTCCTCCTGGGATGCGCCCGCGCGGGTATCCCCAACACGTTGTGGCACCCGTCCAGGGTAGACGCACCCGGACCACCCTCCGGTGCTCCGGTGCCTACAGTGGCACCCCGTGTCATCGTCGCCGTCCGCCCCGGTCCTGCTGCGCCGTGCCCGGACCGCCGACGTCCGCGGGATCAAGGCGCTCGTCGACTCCTTCGCCGACGACAACATCCTGCTGCGCAAACCGCTGGTCACCCTGTACGAGACCGTCCAGGAGTTCCGGGTGGCGGTGCGCGGCCGGGAGGTCGTCGGCTGCGGGGCCCTGCACGTGCTGTGGGAGAACCTGGGCGAGGTCCGCACCATCGCCGTGCACCCGTCGACCCAGGGCGGTGGCGTCGGCCACACCCTCGTCGACGAGCTGATCGGTGAGGCCCGTGCCCTCGGTCTGGCCAGCCTGTTCGTGCTGACCTTCGAGGTCGACTTCTTCCTCGCCCACGGGTTCCGCGAGATCGACGGCTCGCCGGTGACCCAGGAGGTCTACCTCGAGATGATGCAGTCGGCGGACGAGGGCGTCGCGGAGTTCCTCGACCTCGCCTACGTCAAGCCGAACACCCTCGGCAACACGCGGATGCTGCTCGACCTGTAGCGGTCTCAGGCGGCCTGCGCGCGTCCGACCTCGGGAGCTTCCGGAGCCTCGGGCGCGGCCTCGGGAGCGATCCCGGAGGCCGTCCCGCCCGTGGGCAGCACGACCCGCACCGCGAGCGTCCCGCCGGCGGCGGTCACCTCGACGGTGCCGCCGAGCACGGCGGCCCGGTCGGCGAGGGCGGGCGGGAGGTCCTCGACGGACCGGCCCCGCGCGGAGGCGACCTCGAGGGAGACGGCGTCGGCGCGGTGCTCCACCGACACGCTCGCGGGGACCGGTCCCGGGCCGGAGGCGACCTCGGCGACCAGGTCGGTGAGCAGCCGGGCGGCGAGCAGCCCCACCTCGGGCCGGTCGGTGGCGGGTACCCCGCACACCACCACCGAGGGCGGCCGTCCGGCCCGGCGGGCCGCGCCCTGCTGGGCGTCCGCGACGAGCATGGCGACCCGACCGGTGTCGAGCGACCCGCCCGCGACGACCGGTGGGCGCGGCGTGAGGTCGACCGCGGTGAGGGCGGGCAGCACCCCGGCGAGGCGGTGCCGGGCGACGCGGACGCGACGGTCCTCCCCGTCCCGGGACGCCAGCACCGCGAGTTCGTGCACGAGGGTGCGGTGGACGACGGGCGCGAGCCCGAGCCGACCGTGGGCGTCGCAGCGGCCCAGCGCGTCGACCGCCCCGAGCCAGCGGCGCCGACGGGCGGCGGCGGCACGACGACGGCGCTGGAGCCCGATGCCCCAGGACGCGGCGAGCACGACCCCGAGCAGGAGGCAGGCCCCGGACTCGGGCGTGGTGCCGGTCGGCAGGTCCACCGCCCCGGCGACCATCCCGGCCGCGGGTGCGGCCGTCGTCGCGAACGGGGCGGCGACGGCGAGGACGCCGAGCACGACGGCGAGCCCGACGGCGGAGGCGATCGGCGGGGCGTGGCGGGCGGTGAGGGCGATCGCGACGGCGAGGACGACCACGAGCAGCGGACCGGCCGCCACCGACGCGGGGACCAGGACGGCGACGAGGGCGAGCAGCGCCAGCACCGCGGCCACCACGACGGTCCCGACGACGAGCCACGGCCAGCGCCCGTGCCCGGGCGGCGTGGCGCCCTCGACCGCCGGCAGCCCGCCGAGGGCGGCGGCCCGCCCGGCGGCGTCCAGCGCCGCGGCGGCGTGCCCGGGGGCCTCGTCGTCGGGAGCGGTCTCGAGCCGGTGCAGGCGGTCGACGACGACGGCCCGGAGGTCCGCGGCGACCCGGTCGCGCTCCCGCGCGACGGCGCCCGCCACGTCCGGCACGTCCGCGCGCACGGCGTGCTCTCCCACGTCACCGATCATGTCCGCCACTCCCGACCCCGTCCAGGAACCAGCCGGACGCAGACTGGCAGACCACGCTGTGTGGCCTCGCAGGACACGCGCACCGATTCAGGCGTCCACCCGATCCGGTTCCCCGCCGCCGGGGAACCCCTCGTCGAGATCGGGCGCGGGCGCCGGCTCGCCGCGGATCGAGGCGAGCAGTTCGGGCAGCTCGTCGGGCTTGAACAGCACGTCGCGGGCCTTCGAGCCCTCGCTCGGGCCGACGACACCGCGCGTCTCGAGCAGGTCCATGAGCCGGCCGGCCTTGGCGAACCCGACGCGCAGCTTGCGCTGCAGCATCGAGGTCGAGCCGAACTGACTGGTGACGATGAGTTCGGCGGCCTGCAACAGGACGTCGAGGTCGTCGCCGATGTCCGGGTCGATCTCCTTCTTCTCGGCCGCGGCCTCGGTGGTGACGGAGTCGTCGTAGTCCGGGTCGGCCTGGGACTTCGCGAAGTCGACCATCGCCTGGATCTCGTCGTCGCCGACGAAGGCGCCCTGCAGGCGGTTGGTCTTGCCCGCGCCCATCGGCAGGAAGAGCGCGTCGCCCATGCCGATCAGCTTCTCGGCGCCGGGCTGGTCGAGGATGACCCGCGAGTCGGTGAGCGAGCTGGTGGCGAACGCGAGCCGCGACGGCACGTTGGTCTTGATCAGACCCGTGACGACGTCGACCGACGGGCGCTGCGTCGCGAGCACCAGGTGGATGCCGGCCGCACGGGCCTTCTGGGTGATGCGGACGATGGCGTCCTCGACGTCCCGCGGGGCGGTCATCATGAGGTCGGCGAGCTCGTCGACGATCGCCATGATGTACGGGTAGGGCCGGTAGACCCGCTCCGAGCCGGGCGGCGCGGTGATCTTCCCCGAGCGGACGTGCTCGTTGAACACGTCGATGTGGCGCACGCGGTTGGCCTGCATGTCCGCGTAGCGCTGCTCCATCTCCTCGACCAGCCACGCCAGGGCGGTCGCGGCCTTCTTGGGCGAGGTGATGATCGGCGTGATCAGGTGCGGGATGCCCTCGTAGGGCGTCAGCTCGACCATCTTCGGGTCGATGAGGATCATCCGGACCTCGTCCGGCGTGGCCCGCGCGAGCAGCGAGACCAGCATCGAGTTGACGAAGCTGGACTTACCGGAACCGGTCGACCCCGCGACGAGCAGGTGCGGCATCTTCGCGAGGTTCGCCAGGACCATCTGGCCCTCGATGTCCTTGCCCAGGCCGATGACCATCGGGTGCGTCTCGCGGCGCGCCGTGTTCGAGGAGAGCACGTCGGCCAGCCGGACCATCTCGCGGTCGGAGTTCGGCACCTCGATGCCGACCGCCGACTTCCCGGGGATCGGCGCGAGCAGCCGGACGTTGTCGGTCGCCGCGGCGTAGGCCAGGTTGCGGTGGAGCTGGGTGATCTTCTCGACCTTCACGCCGTGGCCGAGCTCCACCTCGTACCGCGTGACCGTCGGGCCCCGCACGAAGCCGGTGACCTGCGCGTCGATCTTGAACTGCTCCAGCACGCCGGTGATCGCGTCGATCATCGCGTCGTTCGCGGCCGACCGGGCCTTGGGCGGGTCGCCCGCGACCAGCAGGTCCGGCGGCGGCAGGTGGTAGTCCCGCTCGCCCTCGGGCGGCTCGCGGTGGCTGGAGAACGACTGCGCGGCCTGCGGGTCGGTCTCGGAGTCCTCGACCACCGGGGGCGTCTCGGGGATCTCCGCCGCGGGTCGCCGCTTCTTCGCGGGCTCCTTCCCGACGGCGGGTGCGGCCGGCGGGGCGGGCTCCGGCGCCTTCTCGACGGCGGGCGCCTCGGGTGCGGGGGTCCGGTCGATCGGCTCCGAGAGGTGGTCGCGGTGCCGCGCCGGGTGGGCGTCGGCGTCGAGGTCGTCGGCCGGGTGTTCGTCGGCCTTCTTCCTCCGGCGCTTCGGCTTCTCGATGACCTCGGTCTCGGCGACGTCGGCGGTCTCCTCGACGTCCTCCGCGCTGCCCCACTCGTCGTCGTACTCGTCGTCGAACGCCTCGCCGGTGACGAGGCAGCGGACGCGGTGCGGGACGTCGCGGACCGGGGTGCCGGTCAGCACGAGCAGCCCGAACGCGGCGATCAGCACGAGCACCGGCATGGCGATCCACACCGTGACCCCGGCCGTGAGCGGGTCGGCCAGCCAGGCACCGATCACCCCTCCCCCGGCCTGCCGCCCGGCGAGGGCCTCGGGGGCGCCGACGGAGAGGTGCCAGGCCCCGAGCACCCCGAGGGTGAGCAGGAGGGCGCCGACCACCGTGCGGGGCCGGGTCTCCGGGTCGGGGTCGGTGCGCATCAGCAGCACGGCGATCCCGAGCAGGACCACCGGGAGCCCCAGGGCCGTCGAGCCAAGCACGGTGCGGAACGCGATCTGGATGCCTGCACCGATCGGCCCGCCCGCACCCAGCCACAGCCCGGCGGCCGTGATGAGCGCGAGGACGACCAGCGCGAGGGCGATCCCGTCCCGCCGGTGCGCGGCGTCGATCTCGCGGCCGCGTCCGATGGTGCGGGCCACCGACCCGAGCCCCCGGGCGGTCAGCGTCCACGCGCCCCGGAGCCCGCGGACGACCGGACCCGGGCCGCTCCTCCGTGCCGCGGGCCGGCGAGCCGGCGGCTTGCGGGCGGGCGTGCGGCGACCGGACCCGGACCGGGACGGCTGGGCCGTCGCACCGGTGCGCCCCGGCGTCCGCCCACCGGTGAGCGGGCGGCTGCGCTGCGAACGCGTCTCGGTACGGGCCATGGCGGACACGGTAACCGCGGCGCCCCACGCGTCCCGGGAACCACACGCGTCCGGCCGGGTGTCGGATGACTCGGTCGGTGGGCCCGAGCGGGTCGCTCCGTCACGCGCACGACCCGCACCGACCCGGCGTCGGGAAGGGCTCAGGCGAGACGGGAGGCCCAGCGGCGCACGATCAGCGGCGCCACGCCCGCGACCACGGCGGTGAGCACCCCGAGGGCGAGGACGGCACCGGAGAGTCCGCCGAGCGGGACGGACACGGCGAGCAGCACCAGCGGGCAGAAGAACTGGCCGATGAACAGGGCGGCGGTCCACATCCCGGTGCCCCGACCGCGCTCGGCGAAGCCGAGGCCGGAGAGGGCCCAGGTGAGCAGGGTCGGCAGCAGGAGGCCGGTGCCGGCGGAGGCGATCACCGCGCCGACCGCGATCACGGCGACCGAGGAGGTCAGTCCGACGACGACCAGCCCGACCGCGGCGAGGGCCAGGGCGATCGGCAGCAGCACCCGGGCGCCCCGCCCGGCGACGCGACCGAAGGCGAAGCCGCCGGCGGCCGTGGCGAGGGAGGCGACGGCGCTGACGAGGCCGATCGTGGCGGTGGAGGTGACCCCGACCGAGGCGAGCACGAGCGAGAGCTCCGCGATGGGCGTGTAGAAGACGATGCCGCCGAACAGCGAGACCAGGCACGGGACCGCGATGAGCCGCCACGGGATCGGGGGCAGCGCGGCCGCGGGGGTCCGGCCGGTGGAACGCACGAACACCGCGACGAGCACCGCGATCACCAGGCTGGAGGCGTAGAGGACGAACGGGGCCCGCCAGCTCACGGCGCCCAGGGCCCCGCCGAGGCCGAAGAACACGGTGGCGGCGAGGGTCGTCGCGATCGTCTGCCGGGCGAACCAGCGGTCGCGGGCGGTGCCGGCGAACAGGTCGGCGAGCAGGGTGGTGCAGGCGGTCATGATCGCGGCCTCGCAGATGCCGACCCCGACGCGGCTGGCGACGATCGCCCCGAGCGAGTCCAGGTAGAGCGGCGCGGTGCCGAACAGCGCGTAGACCACGAGCGCGACGATCAGTACCCGCTTGCGTCCGGCCGCGTCGACCAGTCGGCCGGCGATCGGCGCCAGCAGGCCGATCATCAGGGCGGGCGCGGTGAGGACGATCGGGACGAGGACCTCGACCCCGCCCGTCGTCGCGAAGGCCTCCATCATCCGCGGCAGCACGGGCGCGAGGAGCACCGAGCCGAGGATCGGCAGACAGCTGCCCGCCAGGAGGATCGCCCCCTGTCCGGTCGCCCGCCCCGTCGTCGGGGAGCCCTCCTGCTGCTCCGCGCGTCCCATGACCGTCACGGCCGACCTCCCTGTCGTCCTGTGTGGAGACCGTGATCGGCGCCACCGTCGGGAGTGTCGAGGTGCAGCGGGAGTGATCGGAAATCACTCCGGTTGGGGGCCACCATCCACGCGGTCGATGGCCGGGAGCCCGGCGCAGACCTCCGCGAGCAGGCCCCGCAGCCACCGGTGGGCGGGGTCGGCGTCGTACATGGGGTGCCACCAGAACGCCTCGAGCAGCGGGGTGACCGCGAAGGGGCACGGCAGCACCCGCACCCCGTCGTCGGGACGCAGACGCGCGGCGAGCCGCCCCTGCAGCAGGGCGACCCGGTCGGTGCCGGCGACCAGGTCGGGGATCGGGAGGAACGACTCGACCACCACCTGCGCGCGCGGCTCGATGCCGTGGGCCCGCAGCTGCTGCGCGGCCGGGGTGAAGGCGGTGGGCCGGTGGTAGACCGTGACCCACGGCAGAGCGGCCAGGTCGTCGAGGGTGGCGGTCTCCCCCACCCGCCGGTTCGTGTCCGCGACCAGCAGCACCCAGTGGTCCTCGTACAGGTCGAGGAACGGCAGGTCGTCGACGAAGCCGTGCGGGATGAACAGCCCGTCGACGCCGCGCAGGCGGTCGGCCGCCCCGACGATGTCCTCCGGTCGGTGCGGGCAGAAGCGCAGCCGGGCGGCCGGGGCGGCGCGCGCGAACGCGGTGGTGAGCGGCGCGCCGAGCACGCTGGTGGCGTAGTCGGAGACGAGCAGCGTGAACTCGCGGGTGGTGGCGGCCGGGTCGAAGTCCGGGGCGGCCGAGAAGACCCGCTCGATGCCCGCGACCGCGACCTCGGTGCGGTCGACGAGCCGGACCGCCAGCGGGGTCAACTCGTAGCGGTTCCCGACGCGGGTGAGCAGCTCGTCGCCGAAGTGGCGGCGCAGCCGCGCGAGCGCCGCGCTCACGGCGGGCTGCGAGAGCCCGAGTGCGGCGGCCGCGCGGGTGACGTTGCGCTCGGCGAGCAGGGCGCGCAGCGAGAGCAGCAGGTTCAGGTCGAGGTTCACCAGCCGCGTGAGGGCCGACCCCTCGACCGCCGGCGGCGCGGACTCGGCACGCATCGCACAGGCATACCGCATCACGTGCCGCGAAGGACCTACTCCGGGGAGGACACCTCACCGCGCACGTGGTCCAGCAGCTCGGGGAGGTCGTGCGCCACGTAGGCCGCGCCCGCCTCGACGAGCTCGTCGACCGAGAAGCCCCCGGTGCGGACGGCGAGGAACGGCACCCCGGCGCGGACCCCGGCCTGCCCGTCCCACACCGAGTCCCCGACGAGCACCGCGTCGCGGCTGTTCTCCCGGTCCAGGGCGAGCTCGATGAGGTCCGGGGCGGGCTTGCTCGCCTCGACGTCGCCGGAGGTGACGACGTCGTCGGCGTAGGAGCGCCCGTCGATCAGGTCGAGGAAGTGCTCGGCGTGCCTGCTGCCGCCCGAGGTGGCGAGGACCAGGCGCAGACCCTGGTCGCGCAGGCCGCGGAGGAGCTGCTCGGTCTCGGCGAAGGCCGACACCTCGTCGATGAGGGCGTCGAACTCCTCCGAGTGCTCGGAGCGCAGCTCGTCGCCGTGGGCGTCCTCGACCTCCTGGCTCGACACGTGCGCGACCAGCTGGTCGCCGCCCATGCCGATGGCCCGGTGCAGGTGCCAGAGGGGGATGGTGACGTCGTGGCGGCGGAACGCCCGGTACCAGGCCACCGCGTGGTGGTAGTTGGAGTCGACGAGCGTTCCGTCGACGTCGAGGATGACGGTGTCGGGCATGACCCGACGGCTTCCCGACGACGGGTGTCGGTCAACCGGGCACATCACCGCGGCCCCCGTCGGGGTAGCCGCGCGCCATGACCCACCCCGACCGTGACGACGATGCCGTTCCCGAGGAGCCCGACCTCGGCTCGGCCATCCAGCTCGAGAGCGGCGAGACCCTCGACGGGCCGCCCGGCACCGATGCGATGGACGCCCTGACCGTGGCGCCGAACCGCCCCTTCGGCCTCGACGACCCCGACACCACCCCCGAGGGTCAGCGCAACCGCGAGACCGTCGACGAGCGGCTGGCGCGCGAGATCCCCGACGACACGGCGGGCCTCGACGGGGTCGCCGCGGCGCCCGACGCGACCGCGGACGACCTCGGCAGCGAAACCGGTGAGGTGCGCGCCGGTCGGCTCGTCGCCGACGACACCTCCCCCGACAGCCGCGCCACCGACGTCCTCGACGCCGACGACGCGGGGATGTCGGGCGGGGTCGCGGCCGCCGAGGAGGCAGCGGTGCACGAGATCGACGAGGACGACCTCACGGCGCCGGGCGACCGGTCCGCCGAGGGCGCGGGCGACGACCCGGGCGTGGCCGGCCCGCAGGTGCGGCTGACCGACGAGGACCTCGACCCGTCGTCGTGACGGGCCCGGTGCGGGCTCACCGGGAGGAGCGCTCGAGCTCCTCCTGGTGCTCCCGGCACCGCTCGGCCTGCGGCTTGGCCTCGAGCCGTTCGGCGTCGATCTCCCGGCCGCAGACCACGCAGCGGCCCCACGTCCCGTCGTCGATCCGGCGCAGGGCCTCGTCGATCTCGGTGATCTGCCGGCGGGTGAAGTCGTCCATGGCGTCGGCGTCCATGAACTCCTCGACCTCGGTGCCGTAGTCCCCCGGGTGCTGGCCCATGGCGCCCTCCTGCTCCACCGCGGGCTCGGGCTGCTGCTCGCGGTTGACTCGCCGACCTCGACGAGGCGTCGGCGCTCCTCGGTCAGCGTGCGGCGGGCCTCTTCGGCGTCCATGCGAGATCCTTCCTGACGGCGGGCGAGGGCCCCGGATACCAGGGGCGGGGCCCGGCCACACGCCCTCTCCCGGGCGTTCCCGAAAGCGGTCCCGATGCGCCCCCGGACGGATGGTTGGAACACCGATGACGGGGTTATCCGGCGCCCGGGTCCACGAGGCGGCCTCGTCCGCCGGGCCGCGCCGCTCGGTCGCACCCTCCAGGAGAGCGGGAGCCCCGTGCCCGACGTGAGTCCCATCGACCTCTGCCTCGGCCGTGCCGCGGACGACCCCTGCGACCACCCCGGCGAGATCGTCGGCCGCTACCGGCTCGGTCCCCTGCTGCGACGCTCGCCCGGCTGTTGCTCCCACCGCGCGACCGATCGTCTGCTGCGGCGTTCGGTGTCGGTGACGCTCGTCGACGGGCTCGGATCGTCGGAGGACCTCACGCTGCCGACGCAGTCCTGGCACGGCCGGTCGCCGGAGGTCGCCGAGCTCTACGACGGCGGTTCCTGGCACGGGCATCGCTTCCTCGTCACCCAGCACCCCGACTCGCCCACGCTCGCCGAGACCGCCCCACCCGACGGGCTGTCGGCCGACGAGGTCCGCGACCTCGGCGTCGCCGTCGCCGTCGCGCTCGCACCCCTGCACCGTCGGGGCCACGCCCACGGGGGGCTCGGGGCCGGCACGGTCTCGTGGTCGGCCCGGGGCGCCGCGTTCTCCGACGTGGGCCTGCTGCCCTGGCTCGCGCGCTGGTCCGACATGGGCCTCACCGCGCCGCACCCGGCGCCCGAACGGGACGTGACCCCCGCGACCGACGTCTACGCGCTCGGGCAGCTGCTCGGCGAGCTCGCCCCGCCGCGCGTCCCCGGCCCGCTCCGGGAGCTGCTCACGGCCATGACGGCCGCCGACCCCGTCGATCGGCCGACCGTCGACGCGGTCGCGGAGCGCCTGGTCGCGCTGCCCGATGCCCGACGACGGGTCGGCGGTCTCGTCGCCCGCGGCCGGCAGCTGGCCGTCGCCGCCGTGGCGGCCGTGCTGCTCGCGACCGGCGTCGGTGTCGGGGTGGTGATCAACGGGGCCGGCGCGGGCAGCTCGACCGCCTACGCGTCCGACGTGGGGCCGACCCGGGTCCCGGGGGTGCCGCTGCCCCCGGCCGCGGCGCTCGTGCTGCCGCCGGACGAACCGGTCGGGTCGGTTGCGGCGCCGGTGGAGGCCGATGCGGCACCGGTCGAGGCCGCACCGGTCGAGGCGGCGCCGGTCCCCCGGGCGGGCGCGGGCGGATCGATGGCGCGGAGGGCTCCCACCGCGCGGCCGTCCACGAGCCGGTCGGAGGACCGGCCCGGAGACGCCGACGACCGGCAGAACCGTTCGGACCGGGGTGACCCGGGAAAGGGCGACTCCGACGCGGGCGAGCCGAACAAGAGCGAGCCGGACGAGAGCGACCGCAGCCGGTCGGACGACCAGGACCGGTCGTCGACGACCGAGGACCGGCGCTCGGCGAACCGTGACTCGGGCCCGGTCCGGAAGGACCGGGGCATGAAGCGAGATCGCGGCTCGCACGACGACGGCCACTCGCGCGACCGCGACCGCGACCGGTCGGCCTAGGCCCGCCCGCCCCTGACCAGCGGGGATCGGCCCCGTGGATGCCCACCATCAGCAGTTCGGCCTTCCGGCCCTCCCGGGCTGCCCGCAGAGTCGTGTGCACCACACCGACTCTCACCGCGGAGGGCCCATGATCAGGCTGGGGACGTTCTCGCGTCCCGGGGAGGACCGCCGGTTCGCCGGGCTCCTCACCGAGGCGGACACGGTGGTCGACCTCGACACCACCACGGCGGCCCTGCTCGCCGACTGGGACCGCGCGCTGCCGGCCCTCGACGCCCGGGCGCACGAGGACGGGACGCCGCTCGCCGAGCTCCGGGTGCACGCGCCGGTCGAGCCCGGGCAGATCCTGCAGTCGGGCGCGAACTACCGCACGCACGTCATCGACCTCGCCGCCGCCCACCACGCCGAGCGCGGCACGCGGCCGGACGCGGAGATCCGGGCCGAGGTCGCCGAGCTCATGGACCGCCGGGCCGCCGAGGGCACGCCGTACCTGTTCGTCGGCCTGCCGAGCGCGGTCACGGGCCCGTCCGACGACGTCACCGTCCCCGCGTGGACCCAGCAGTTCGACTGGGAGCTCGAGCTCGCCGCCGTCATCGGGCGCGAGGCGTTCCGGGTCGGCCGCGAGGACGCCCTCGACCACGTCGCCGCGTACACGATCGCCAACGACCTCACCGCCCGCGACCACGTCTTCCGGCGCGACATGCCCGAGATCGGCACCGACTGGTTCCGCGCCAAGAACGGCCCGGGCTTCACCCCACTCGGCCCGTGGCTGGTCCCCGCCCGCGACGTCGACCCGTCCGACCTGCGCATCCGCCTCGACCTCGACGGCGAGACCATGCAGGACGAGACCACGAAGGACATGCTCTTCGACGTCGCGGCCCTCGTCGCGGCCGCCGCGGAGATCACGCCGCTGCGCCCGGGCGACCTCGTCCTCACCGGCAGCCCCGCCGGCAACGGCATGGCCCGCGGCCGCCTGCTGCGCGCGGGCGACGTGATGACCGGCTCGATCACCGGCGCCGGCGTCGACCTCGGCACGCAGCGCACCCGGGTGGTGGCCCCGTGACCACCACCGCGCCCCTCACCGACCGCTCCGCCGTCCTCGCCGCCGGGCACGACCCGGCGAAGCCCGAGGAGGCCGTCGCCGCCGTCGTCGCCCGCGTCTCCCGCTGGGGCCGCTGGGGCGCCGACGACGTCCTCGGCTCGCTCAACCTGCTCACCCCGGCCAAGCGCCTCGAAGGAGCGGCGTGCGTGCGCACCGGTGGGACGTACTCGCTGTCGCAGCCGTTCGACGAGGCCGGCCCGCAGCACGGCTGGAAGAAGCGCACCAACCCGGTGCACACCATGCTCGGCACCGGCCACGAGGCCCTCGACGGCGAGTTCCCGCACGGCATCGGCGGCGCGGACGACGTCATCGCGATGCCGCTGCAGTGCTCCACCCAGTGGGACGGCCTCGGCCACATCTTCGACCACGGCAAGGCCTGGAACGGTCGCGACGCCGCGGAGACGGTCCGGGTCGAGGGCGACCGCGTCACGGGCATCGAGACCGCCGCCGCGCACCTCGCCGGTCGGGGCGTCCTGCTCGACGTCGGGCGCGTGCTCGGCGACGAGCGGGGCGAGCTCCCCGACTCCTTCCCGATCACCGCCGACGACCTCGAGACCACCCGGGTCGCGCACGGTGTCGACGTCCGGCCCGGTGACATCGTCTGCGTCCGCACCGGGCAGTACGCCCGCACCCGCCGGGAGGGCTGGGGCGGCTACGCGGGCGGACCCGCCCCGGGCCTGTCGTTCACGACGCTGGACTGGCTGCACGACACCGACATCGCCGCGATCGCCACCGACACCTGGGGCGTCGAGGTACGGCCGAACGAGTTCGACATGTCGTTCCAGCCGCTGCACCAGGTCGCGATCCCGCACCTCGGCCTGTTCCTCGGCGAGATGTGGGACCTCGACGGGCTCGCCGCGGCCTGCGCCGCCGACGGGCGATACGAGTTCTTCCTGACGGCGGCCCCGCTGCGGATCACCGGCGCCGTCGGCTCCCCCGTCAACCCGATCGCGGTGCGCTGATGGCCGCCCCCGGGCACGTCCTCGTCGTCGGTGGCGGCGCCGCCGGCACCGCCACCGCGATCCTGCTGGCCCGCGCCGGCGTGACCGTCGACCTCGTGGAGGCCGGTACCGAGATCGGGCGCTCCGGCTCCGGGATCACCCTGCAGGGCAACGCGCTGCGCGTGTTCCGCGACCTCGGCGTCCTCGACGACGTCCTCGCCGCGGGCTACGCCTTCGACGTCCTCGGCCTGCGCACCCCGGACGGCACCGTCATCGCCGAGTTCCCGGATGCGAAGACGGGCGGCGACGACCTCCCGGCCACCGTCGGGATGCCGCGTGGCGAGATGGCGCGGCTCCTCGCGGAGCGGGCCGCCGCGGTCGGTGCGAAGGTCCGCACCGCCACCCGTCTGGAGAGCGTCACCCCCGACGGCCACGTCACCCTCTCCGACGGGACCACGCAGGCCTACGACCTCGTCGTCGGCGCGGACGGGGTCAACTCCGGGGTCCGGGTCCAGCTCGGCATCGACACCCGTCCGGAGCCGCTCGGTATGGGCATCTGGCGGGTCTTCACCAGCCGCCCGGCGAGCATCACCCGTACCGACCTCACCTACGGCGGGGCCGCCTACATCGCGGGCTACTGCCCCACCGGCGACGACTCGATCTACGCCTACCTGGTGGAGGACGCCACCGACCGGACCGGCCTGGCCCCCGACGAGCAGCTCGCCACGATGCGCGAGCTCGCCGGGCACTACGGCGGCCCGTGGACCGAGATCCGGGACCGCATGACCGACGCGAGCCGCGTCAACTACACCTGGTTCACCCACCACCTCGTGGACGGACCGTGGCACCGGGGGCGCGTCGTGCTCGCGGGCGACGCCGCGCACTCCTGCCCGCCCACCCTCGCCCAGGGCGCGGCCATGGCGCTCGAGGACGCGACCGTGCTCGTCGAGGAACTGCTCGCCCACGACGACCTCGAGGCCGCGCTCGCGGCCTACACCACCCGCCGTCGGGAACGCGCCGGGACGGTGGTGGCCAACTCGGTGCAGCTCGCGCACTGGCTGCTCGCCCACGAGCCCCCGCCGCAGGCCGGCGGCACCGCCGACGTCCCCGGGCTGATGGCCCGCACCTCCGCGCTGCTCGCGCAGCGCCCGTAGACCGAGGACCGACATGGACCGCCTGATCACCCACCTCCGGCACGTCGACCTCGGCGTGCCCGACTTCGACCGCCAGCTCGCCTTCTACCGCGACCTCTGGCAGCTCGCGCCCGAGACCACCGACACCGGCATCGCGTTCCTCGCGGCGCAGGGCTCGCCCGAGCAGTACCAGGTGCGGCTGCGCGCCGACGCCGAGAAGCGGGTCGACCTCATCGCGTTCGGCGCCGAGACCCCCGCCGACGTCGACGCGCTCGCCGAGAAGCTCGGCCGCGAGGGCGTCACCCTCGTCTCCACGCCGGACAAGCTCCGGACGCCGGGCAGGGGCTACGGCTTCCGGTTCTTCGACCTCGAGGGCCGGACGATCGAGGTCTCCGCGGACGTCGCGCTCCGGGCGCACCGGAAGATCGAGGAGGGCGAGTCGGTTCCGGTCAAGCTCTCCCACGTGGTGATCAACTCGCCGCAGCCGGAGGCGCTCGTCGCCTGGTACGACCGTCACCTCGACTTCAGGCTCTCCGACACCCTCTTCTCGCCGCACATGGGCGAGATGATGTATTTCCTGCGCTGCAACCCCCAGCACCACTCGCTCGCGATCGCACGCTGCCCGCACGTGTCGCTGCACCACGCGTCGTTCGAACTCCGCGGGATCGACGAGTACATGCGCGGCACGGGGCGGCTGCTGCGCGCCGGCGTCGAGAAGGTGTGGGGCCCGGGCCGGCACCTGGCCGGGAACAACACGTTCTCCTACTTCCTCGACCCGCAGGGCAACACCGTCGAGTACACGACCGAGCTCGAGTGCCTCGACGAGGACACCTGGCACCCGTCGCTGCACGACTTCACCGACCCGATGGTCTCCGACCAGTGGGGCACCGCGAATCCGATGAGTGAGTTCGTCGCGAAGAAGTCGTTCAACGACCCCGACCGCGGCGTCTTCGTCGCTCCCCCGGTCTGATGCGGATCGCCAGCGTTCTCCTTCCCGACGCCGGGTCGGTGCGGGTCGGGCGCGTCGTCGACGACGTGGTGCACGTCCTCGATGCCTCGGACTCCGTCCTCGACCTGCTCCGGGCAGGCACCCTGCTCGAGGCCGGAGCCGACGCGCTGTCGGCCCGCGCCGTGCCGCTGGACTCGGTGCGTCTCCTCGCCCCGCTGCAGCCCCCGACCGTCCGCGACTTCGTGACCTTCGAGGAGCACGTCGAGGGCATGCGGCAGCTCGCGGGCGTCCCGGACGCCTGGTATGCCGCGCCCGCGTTCTACTTCTCCAACCCCTACGCGACGCTCGGCCCGGCCGACGACGTGCCGATGCCCCCGGGGTCGGCCGTGCTCGACTTCGAGCTCGAGGTCGCCGCCGTGATCGGCCGCGGCGGACGGGACCTCACCCCGGAACAGGGGACGGCCGCGATCGCGGGGTTCACGATCATGAACGACTGGTCGGCACGGGACCTGCAGGCCGCCGAGATGCAGGTCGGGCTCGGACCGGCGAAGGGCAAGGACACCGCGACCACCCTCGGGCCGTGGCTGGTCACGGCCGACGAGTTCACCGACCTCGACCTGGCGCTGGAGGCGCGGGTCGACGGTCGGGTCGTCGGGACCGACCGGCTGTCGAACATGGCCTGGACCTTCGGGGACCTCGTCGCCTACGCCTCGCGGGGCACCGAGGTACGGCCCGGGGACGTGCTCGGCTCGGGCACCTGCGGGCACGGCGGCTGCCTCGGCGAGCTGTGGGGCCGCGGAGCGTCGCACGACGAGCTGCCGCCGCTGCGGCCGGGCAGCGTGGTGTCGCTGTCGGTCGAGGGCATCGGCACGCTCACCAGCCGGGTCGTTCCAGGGGTCGCGCCGACCCCGATCCCGCCCGCCTCACGTCGTGGCAGCAAAGCGTCGTTGCTGTCGCCCAGTGACAGCAACGACGCTTTCCTGCCACCGGAGAGGGCGCACCGATGAGCCCCACGACCGACGTCCACGCCCACCTGCTCGTGCCCGGCGCCGAGGCGCTGGTGGCGGACCGACCGCAGCTGGGCGCCGCGCGGGCCGCCGAGGGCCGGGCCGCCGGGGAGGCGAGCAGCCGCGTCAACCGCGAGCAGATCGCCGCGCTCGGACCCGCCCTCACCCGGCTCGACCACCGGCTCGCCGCGATGGACGCGGCCGGCGTCGAGCGGCAGCTGGTCAGCCCCATGCCGATCCACCACCCGTGGGCCGACCGGGACCTCGCGCTCGCCTACGCGGACGCCGTGAACACCGGCGTGCTCGAGCACTGCGCCGGCGCCCCCGACCGCCTCCTCGGGCTCGGCACCGCCCCGCTGCAGCACCCCGACCTGGCCGTCGACGTCCTCCGGGCGGCCGTCCGCGACGGGCTGCGCGGCGTCGAGGTCTCCACCCACGTGGCGGGACCCGACGCCCGTCGTCGGGAACTCGACGACCCCGACCTCGCGGGGTTCTGGGCCGCCGCCGCCGAGCTCGAGGCGGTCGTCTTCGTGCACCCGTGGGGCTGCACGCTCGGCGAGCGGCTGGACGTCGGCTACCTGTCGAACGCCGTCGGGAACCCCGTCGAGACGACCGTCGCCCTCTCCCGGCTGGTCGCGGCGGGCCTTCCCGACGACGGGGTGCGGCTGCTCGCCGCGCACGGCGGCGGCTTCTTCCCCTACGGCACCGCCCGGCAGGACCACGCCTGGCACGCCCGTCCGGGTGACCGGGCCGCGCCGGCGCCGCCGAGCACGGCGCTGCGCCGGATGTGGTTCGACGGGCTGGTCTACACCCCGGAGGCGCTGCGCCACCTGGTGGCCGTGGCGGGGGCGGACCGGGTGGTGCTCGGCACCGACTACCCGTTCGACATGGCCGTGACCGACCCGCTGGACCGCCTCGCCGCCGCCGGGCTGGACCCGGCCGACGCCGACCGCATCCGCGGTGGGAACGCCGCCGACCTGCTGGCGCCCGCGGGGGTGGAGGTCTAGCGGCGGGCCACCAGGAAGATCCGGCGGAACGGGAACCAGGTCGACCCGTCCGCGTTCGCCGGGTACGCCTCGCGCAGCCGGGGCGCGAGCAGCTCGACGTAGTCGCGGTACGCGGCGTCGGACAGGGCGTCGCGCACCGGGCGCAGGGCGGTGCCGGAGATCCAGTGCAGCACCGGGTCCTCGCCGGTGAGCCGCTGCAGATAGGTCGTCTCCCAGACGTCGAGGGCGGCGGCGCCGGCGAGGTCCTCGGCGTACTGCGCGGGCTCGGCGACGGTGGCGGCGTCGCGCAGGTCCACGTCGAACCGGTCGGCGACCTCCCGGGCCAGCACGTGCGACGGCGCGGCGAAGTTGCCGGGCACCTGGACCGCGAGCCACCCGGCGTCGGGAAGGGCCTCGAGCCACCGCCGGAGCAGCGCGCGGTGCCCGGGGACCCACTGGAGCACCGCGTTGCAGACGACGACGTCCCCCTCGGGACGCCAGTCCGAGACGTCCTGCTGCATCGCGTCGACGCCCCGCTCGCGGGCGGCGGCGACCATGGCGGGCGAGGAGTCGAACGCCGTCACCCGGGCGTCCGGCCAGCGCGCGGCGAGCACCTGCGTCAGGTGCCCCGGTCCGCAGCCGGCGTCGACGACGTGGCGCGGGGCCGTGGCGCCGACGCGGGCGAGGAGGTCGGCGAACGGACGGGAGCGGTGGTCGTCGAAGTCGAGGTACAGGGCCGGGTCCCAGGACGTCGCCACGGGGGTCACGCTACGCCCGCGATGATCAGCACGAGCCCGGTCACGCCCGCGCCCAGCAGCCCGCCGACGACCACCTGCGCGAGCGTGTGTGCGGTGAGCCGCAACCGCGCCCAGCCCACCACCGGCACCGCGAGCCACGCGAGCGCCCACCAGCCGCCACCCAGCAGCGTCAGCACGGCCGCCGCGGCCGACACGACGGCGACGTGGAAGCTGACCTTCCACCAGAGCGTCACGGTCGTGGCGACCACCATCGTCGTGAGCACCGCGACCTGCAGCGCGACGATCGCGCGGGGGGCGCCGGCGACCGCCAGCACGCCGACGCCCACCAGCACCGACAGCGCCGCGAGCCCGAGCGGGACCGCGCGTTGCTCGCGCCGGGAGAGGTGGTGGTCGGTGTAGCGGCCGCGGCGGACGCCGAGGTCGACGATCGCGGCCGGGATCACCACCGTGAAGACCATGCCGAGCAGCGACCACGCGATCCCGGTCGGCCCGGCCGCGAGGGCGCCGACGACGGGGTAGAGCACGGCGAGCAGCAGGGTCGGCGAGGACACCGTGCTCACCCGCGTGGCGGCGATGGTCACCCGCACAGTGTCGACCACGCGCTCGCGGACCACCGCGCGCGACCCGGTGGGGTACGACGCACGCGCACTTCACCCGATCGTGGGCTCACGGATCGACGTGTCGTCGCGACATCGTGAGAGAGCGCGTCCGAAGGAGTGACCATGCAGGTCGAGTACTACCCCGCACCGCCGCCGCCCGGTCCCCCGGCGACCGTCGCGGGGCTCCCGCACGACGCGGGCCTCGAACTCGACACGATCGCCGCCACCGCGGCCGACCTCGAGCTGCCCAACTTCGCGCGCACGGTCGACGCCCTGCTCGGCGGGAGCGCCAACTTCGCGGTCGACCGGGAGACCGTGGCGGCGATCGTGCGGCTCGACCCGCTCGCGGAGACGAAGGCCCGCGGGGTGCGCGGCTTCGCCCGGCGCGTCGTGCGGACGGCGCACGCCCGGGGCATCGACCAGTTCCTCGACCTGGGGTGCGGCATCCCGTCGGTGCACTCGGTGCACGGCGTCGCCCACACGCTCGACCCCGACGCGCGGGTGGCCTACGTCGACCTCGACCCCGTCGTCGTCGCGCACGCCCGGGAGCTGGTCGCCGACCTGCCCGGCGTCAGCGTCACGTGGGGCGACCTGCGTGCCCCCGCCTGCGTCGCCGCGGCCCCGGGCATCGCCGGGCACCTCGACCTGTCCCGTCCCGTCGCGCTGCTCGTCTGCGGCGCGCTGCAGTTCGTCCACGACGACATCGCGGCCGTCCTCGCCGGCTGGCAGGAGCTGCTCGCCCCGGGCAGCCTCCTCGCCGCGACGCACGGCGTCTCGACGCACCCGGACACCGTGCCCACCCTGGACGCGCTCTACAGCCGGGGGCTCGCGGGCCTGACCCTGCGCACCACCGAGCAGGTGGGCGAGGCGTTCGCGAGCCTGGGGCCGACCGCCGACGTGGCGGACTGGCCGGTCCGGGGCGCCGGCGGACGCCTCCCGTTGGGCATCCTCGGGGCCGTCGGGGTCGTGGAGTAGCCGGTCGAGGCGGTAGGAAGGCCCCCATGAGCCGGGCCAACCACCTCGTCCTGGCGGTGGTGCTCGCCCGGCCCGGGGTGCTGCTGCTGCACCGGCCCGGCGAGACCCCGCCCGCCGTCCTGCCGGGCGGGCGCCCGGAGGCCCGCGAGTCCGCCGGGGCGACCGCCGAACGGGGCTGCCTGGAGGAGACGCGGGTGCGCATCCGCGCGGGCGCGGTGCTCGGGCGGGACGTCGTCGACGGGATCGCGACCACCTACGTGGCCGCGCGACCCGTCGTCGAGCCGCCGGAGGGCCAGGTCGCCGTGAGCCTGCACGTCGCCTGGTACCGCCCGGAGCAGGTCGACCTGGTGCTGCCGGACCTGCCGTCGTTCGTGCGGGGTGCCTTCGGCCTGTGAGTACTTCTCCGTGTGGGAGCACGGAAGAGTACTCACAGGCGCGCAGCGCACCTACACGGGCAGCACCGTCGGCACGATCATCGGGCGGCGGCGGTAGGTCTCGCCGACCCACTTGCCGACCACCCGGCGCACGGCCTGGGCGATGCGGTGGGTGTCGGTGATGCCCTCGGCCTCGGTGCGGGAGAGCTCCATCTCGACCAGCGAGACGACGTTCTCCAGCGCCTTCGGGTCGTCGGAGAACCCGCGGCCCGAGATGCGCGGCGGCGCGACGGCCCGCCCGGTGGCGGCCTCGACGGCGACGGTGATCGAGATGAACCCGCCCTCGCCGAGCACCAGCCGGTCGGAGAGCGTCGTCTCGCCGACGTCGCCGACCTGGTTGCCGTCGACGTAGACGTGCCCGACCTCGACACGGCCCGCGATGGCGGCCTTCTTCTCCACCAGGTCGACGACCACGCCGTCCTCGGCGATGACGACCCGCTCGGCCGGCACGCCCGTCCGTCGCGCGATCGCGGCGTTCGCCCGCAGGTGGCGCCACTCGCCGTGCACCGGCATGACGTTGCGCGGACGCAGCGCGTTGTAGAGGAAGAGCAGCTCACCGGCGCTCGCGTGGCCGGAGACGTGCACCTTCGCGACACCGGAGTGGATCACCTCGGCGCCGAGCCGGGTGAGGCCGTTGATCACGGCGAACACCGCGGTCTCGTTGCCCGGGATCAGCGACGACAGCAGGACCACCGTGTCGCCCGGGGTGATCGTGATCTGCCGGTGCTCGCCGCGGGCCATCCGGCCGAGCGCCGACAACGGCTCGCCCTGCGACCCGGTCGACACGAGCACCACGTCGCGCTCGGGCATCGCCAGCGCGTCGTCGAGGTCCACCAGCAGGCCCTCGGGGATGTCGAGCAGCCCGAGGTCCGCGGCGATCCCCATGTTGCGCACCATCGAGCGGCCGGTGAAGCACACCTTGCGCCGGTGGGCCTGCGCGGCGGTGAGCACCTGCTGGACGCGGTGCACGTGGCTCGCGAAGCAGGCGACGATGAGCCGGCTGGGGGCCTTGCGGAACACGTCGTCGATCACCGGGGCGATGTCGCGCTCCGGGGTGACGAAGCCCGGGACCTCAGCATTCGTGGAGTCCACGAGCAGCAGGTCCACGCCCTCGTCGCCGAGGCGGGAGAAGCCGGCGAGGTCGGTCAGCCGCCCGTCGAGGGGCAGCTGGTCGAGCTTGATGTCCCCGGTGTGCAGCACGGTGCCGCCCGGGGTGCGGACGGCCACGGCGAGCGCGTCGGGGATCGAGTGGTTGACGGCGAAGAACTCGCAGTCGAACGTCCCGTAGTGGCTGCGCTCGCCCTCCCGCACCTCGAGCAGGTGCGGCGTCAGACGGTGCTCGCGACACTTCGCCGCGACCAGCGCGAGGGTGAAGCGCGACCCGACGATCAGCAGGTCGGGCTTCTGGCGCAGCAGGAAGGGCACCGCGCCGATGTGGTCCTCGTGCCCGTGGGTGAGCACGAGGGCGTCGACGTCGTCGAGGCGGTCCTCGATGGCGCGGAAGTCGGGCAGGATGAGGTCGACGCCGGGCGAGTCCTCCGAGGGGAAGAGCACGCCGCAGTCGACGATCAGCAGCCGACCGCCGTACTCCAGGACGGTCATGTTGCGGCCGACCTCGCCGACGCCCCCGAGCGCGACGACGCGCAGGGCGCCCGCGGCGAGGGGCTTCGGCAGGGCGTCCGGCGCGGGGACCGACTGGGTCGGGGTCCCGGTGCCGCCGCAGTCGTGCTGGTGACCCTGCTGGCCCTGCTGCTGGCCCTGCGGCTTCGGGTCCTGCTGCTGCTGTTGCTGCTGGCCGCCGCCGTTGCGGCGACGCTGTGCGGTCGATCGGCTCACCGGGCAGCTCCGGTGCGGTTCACGTGGGAGATGGGTTCCTCCTGGTCAGGGGGCGGCTCCCGGCGGTCGTCGGCGACGCCGGATGCGCGGGCAGCCGCCCGCGGTGCGGCCGCTCGGCGGCCGCGGGAAGTCTCGATGGGCGATGGGCGACGTCGCGCCTCGTCGGCCGCCTCGGGCCGGGGTCCACGGTCGTGCTCATGCCACACCCACCGTACCGCGCCCCGGCGCGCCGTGCGTGACCTCGGTCCGGTCGCCGCGCCGTCGGAGTCCGTGGTGCCACGCGGCGCGACCCGACGTCAGAGGCCGCGGTCGGTGCCCTTCACCGCGGCCACGTCGGCGGGCTCGCCGGAGAACGACACCACGGCCTGCTCGCGGCCGGCGCTGAACAGCAGGAGCTCGCCGGGCTCACCGACGATGGTCACCGTGCGGGGTCCGCTCTTCGCCGCGTGCTCCGCGCCGTCCGGGCGCTGGAGCGTGACGCCGACCGGGCTCGACCGGTACGCCAGGCGCCCGAGCAGCCCGAGCTGGGACCACAGGATCCACTCCCGTGCCTCGTCGGCGGGGCGCGGCGACCAGTCCTCCTGGGCGCGCCGGACGTCCTCGTGGTGGATGAAGTACTCCTGCACGTCGACGCCGACGAGGAACGGCAGCGCCATCGGGCTCCACAGCGGGGGCCCGCTGCGGATCGCCGCGATGTTCGTGCCGTAGTCCTGCGCGGCCGCCCGGTTCTGCACGCGCCGGGTCCAGAACGACAGCGGCTTGATCAGGATGCCGGGCGCCGCGTCGGGGCGGCGCTCGCGGATCACCAGGTGGGCGAGCAGGTCACGCGTGGTCCAGTCCCCGCACAGGGTCGGCGCGTCGGGGCCCTCGCGCAGCAGCGAGTCGGCGAGGGCGTTGCGCTCGGCGGCCGCGACTGATGCTCCACTCATGCGCGTTCCCTACCCGGTCCGCGGGGCGGTCTACCCCTCGGCGACGAAGGGGCTGGACGCCACGCGCGACCCGCCGGGCAGTTCGCTGATCACGAAGTCGGCGAACACGTTCGGCACCGCGGCCTGCAGCGCCTCGAGGCACAGGATCGCGAGGTCGCGGATCTCGACGTCCGCGTGCTCCGAGGCCCGCATCGCGATGAAGTGCCGCCAGGCGCGGTAGTTGCCGGTGACGACGATCCGCGTCTCCGTGGCGTTCGGCAGCACCGCGCGGGCCGCCTGCCGGGCCTGCTTGCGGCGCAGCGTGCGGTTCGGCTCGTCGGCGAACCGCTCCTCGAGCCCCGCCAGCAGCTTCTCGTACGACGCGAGGGCCGCGGCCGAGGCCTCCTCGAACAGCGCGTGCAGCTCGGGGTCGTCCGCGATCACCGCAGGCTCGACCATGGCGGCGTCGGACTCGGGCACGTAGCGCTGCGAGAGCTGGGAGTACGAGAAGTGCCGGTGGCGGATCAGCTCGTGGGTGAGGCTGCGCGACATCCCGGTGAGGTAGAAGCTCACCGTCCCGTGCTCGAGCACCGACAGGTGGCCCACCTCGAGGATGTGCCGCAGGTAGCCCGCGTTCGTGGCCGTCGCCGGGTTCGGCTTGCTCCACGACTGGTAGCAGGCACGCCCCGCGAACTCCGCCAGCGCCTGGCCGCCGTCGGTGTCGGTCTCCCACGGCACGTCGGCGGGCGGGATGAACTCGGTCTTGGCGATCAACTGCACCCGGGGCGTCACGGTCTGGGCCACGGACCCACGGTAACCGGCGCCCCCGACCGGCCGTTACCCGCACATGGCGACGCCCCCGGTGCCCGACGATCCGAACGACCCGAACATCACGCTCTCCCTCGGAGGGCGTGAGATCACCATCCGCGATCGCTACGAGACGGCGAGCATCGTCAACGACGTCCTCATCGCGATCGAGTTCTTCGTCGGCTCGTTCTTCTTCTTCTCCTGGTTCGAGGAGATCGCACCCAAGGACGTCGGGGTGTGGCTGTTCGTGGTCGGCAGTGCCCAACTGATGATCCGACCGGCGATCCGCCTCGCCCGCCGTGTCTCGCTCCGCCGCATGGCGGCCTCCTCGGGCTCCCAGCGCTACCACGCGGACTCCCAGGACTTCTGACACCACGCGTGGTGTCCTCCGACAGCGGAACTGCTTGCTGCGGTGTCGCGGTGGTGTCACTGTGGTGCGCATGGACCTCACGCCCTACGTCACCGCGCTGCGGGACGACCTCGCCACCGCGGCCTCCGTGGGCGACGAGCAGACCGCCCGGGCCGGCACCGCGCTGGCCGGCGCCCTCGAGCCCGCCGTCCGCCTCGCCCTGCAGACCGCGCTGTCCGACCTCACCGCCGAGATCTCCGAGAAGCTCGACGACCGCTCCGTCTCGCTGCGCCTGCGCGGCCGCGAGGTGGAGGTGGTCGTCGACCGGGACGGCGACCCCGGCCCCGGGGCGGAGCAGCCGTCCGGCTTCTTCGCCGGGCCGTCGTCGAGCCCGTTCGCGGGGCCCGGCCGCGGCGCCGACATGGGGGACATCTCCCGCATGACGCTGCGCCTGGTCGACCAGATCAAGGGTCAGGCCGAGCAGGCCGCCGCGGCCCAGGGGATGTCGCTGAACTCCTGGATCTCGCAGGCCGTCCAGGGCGCGCTGCGCGACAACCTGGGCGACCGGTCACGGCGGCGGTGGGAGGGCTCGTGGGATCCGCAGCGGCGCTCCGAGGAGCCGCCGGCCCCGCCGACGCCCACGGAGGAGCCCCGCGAGAAGCCCACGCCGCCCGCCCCCGACGACCGCCCCGGCCGTGACGAGGGCGGCTCGGGGGTCTCCGGGTGGGTGCGCGGATGAGCGCGCCGGAGGGGACCCGCCGGGAGGACTTCCCGACGACGGGCCCGGCCGGGCTGGTCGTCGAGATCGACGCCGGACGCGTGGACGTCCGGCTGGACTCCGCGGCGGCGGTGACCGTCGAGGTCGTCGCCGACCGCGAGGGCGCTCCGGGGTGGGTGCAGGGCCTCGCCGGGCTGGTCGACGCCGCGGGCGGGCTCGAGCGCCGCTTCGGGTTCGACCTGAGCACGGTGGCGGGCCTCGGGGTCCGCCGCGACGAGTCGCCCGAGGAGCGGGCCGCGCGCGCGGTCGCGGAGACCACGGTCGACTTCTCCGACGGCACGCTGCACGTGCGCTCGCCCCGGGAGGTCGCGCTGCGCACCGTCCCGCTGACGGTCACCGTGCACGCCCCGGAGTCGTCCGCGGTGACGGTGCGGGCGGGCGCGGCCCCGGTGGACGTCGCCGGCGTGCCCGGCCCCGTCGAGGTCGCCACCACCGGCACGGTCTCGCTCGCCCGCGTCGCCGCTCGGTCCCGGGTCAAGTGCGGGGCCGGGGACGTCACCGTGGGGCGGGTCGAGGGCGCGCTGAAGGTCACCGGCGGCGCCGGCGACGTGGTCCTCGACGAGGTACACGCCGGCGTCGAGGTCGTCACCGGCAGCGGATCGGTGACGGCCGGCCGTGTGACCGCCGACCTCGCGGTGCGCTGCGGGAGCGGTGACATCACCGTCCGGGACGCCTCCTCGGGCGACCTCGACCTCACCACGGGCGCTGGATCGGTCCGCGTGGGCGTCCACGCCGGTGTCGACGCCTCGGTCGACCTCCGCTCCGCGGCGGGCACGGCCTCGTCCGACCTGGCGGTGACACCCGACCGCCACCACGACCCGTCGTCGGGAACGGTGCGCATCCGCGGCCGCGCCGCGGCGGGCGACACCCGGGTCGTCCGCGCCGGCGCCTGAACGCACGAACGGCACCCTCGCAACTTCTCCGTGCGCGAGAGTGCCGTTCGTTCAGGGCGGGTCGAGCTAGTCCGCGCGCGCCCCCGCGAGGGTGGCGCCGAGGACATCGTGGTTGAGCTGCGAGATCGACGCCAGCGGGATGCCCTTGGGGCAGACCTCCGCGCAGGCGCCGACGTTGGTGCAGCCACCGAAGTCGAGCTCGTCCTGCTTCGCCAGCATGTTGATCGCGCGGGTCTGGCGCTCGGGCTGGCCCTGGGGCAGCAGTCCGAGGTGCGTGACCTTGGCCGAGGTGAACAGCATCGAGCTGCCGTTCGGGCACGCCGCGACGCAGGCGCCGCAGCCGATGCAGGTCGCGGCGTCGAACGCGTCGTCCGCCGAGACCTTGTCGACCGGGGTCGCGTGCGCCTCGGGCGCCGAGCCGGTGTTGACGCTGACGTAGCCGCCGGCCTGGATGATCTGGTCGAAGGCCGACCGGTCGGTCACCAGGTCCTTGATCACCGGGAAGGCCCGGGCCCGCCACGGCTCGACGTCGATCGTGTCGCCGTCCTTGAAGTGCCGCATGTGCAGCTGGCACGTCGTGGTGTTCTTCTGCGGGCCGTGCGGGGTCCCGTTGATGACCATGGCGCACGAGCCGCAGATGCCCTCTCGGCAGTCGTGGTCGAACGAGACCGGGTCCTCGCCCTGGAGGATCAGCTTCTCGTTCAGCACGTCGAGCATCTCGAGGAAGGACATGTCCTCCTCGACGTCGTCGAGCTTGTACTTCGCCATCTTGCCCTTGGCGTCGGCGTTCTTCTGCCGCCAGACGCGCAGCGTGATTCTCACTTGTAGCTCCGCTGGCTCGGGTGGACGTAGGAGAACTCGAGGTCCTCCTTGTGCAGGATCGGCTTGCCGCCCGGCTTGTCGGCGCCGTACTCCCAGGCCGCGACGTACGCGAAGTTCTCGTCGTCGCGCTGCGCCTCACCGTCCTCGGTCTGGTGCTCGACGCGGAAGTGCCCACCGCAGGACTCCTCGCGGTGGAGGGCGTCGGTGCACATGAGCTCGCCGAGCTCGAGGAAGTCCGCGACGCGGCCGGCCTTCTCCAGCGACTGGTTGAACCCGTCGCCCGTGCCGACGATCTTGACGTCGCGCCAGAACTCCTCGCGCAGCGACGGCAGGCGGTCGAGGGCCTTCTCCAGGCCCTCCTTGCTGCGGGCCATGCCGCACTGGTCCCAGATCAGCTGGCCCAGCTCGCGGTGGAAGGAGTCGACGGTGCGGTTCCCGTTGGCCGAGAGCAGCTTGTCGATGCGGCCCTTGGTGGCCTCGACGGCCTCGACGACGGCCGGGTGGCTCTCGTCGATCGGGTCGAAGGGACCGTCCGCGAGGTAGTTCGGCACCGTCGTCGGGAGCACGAAGTACCCGTCGGCGAGGCCCTGCATCAGCGCCGAGGCGCCGAGGCGGTTCGCACCGTGGTCGGAGAAGTTGGCCTCGCCGCCCACGAACAGGCCCGGGATGGTGGAGCGCAGGTCGTAGTCGACCCACAGCCCGCCCATCGTGTAGTGGATCGCCGGGTAGATGCGCATCGGGACCTCGTACGGGTCGTCCCCGGTGATGCGCTGGTACATCTCGAAGAGGTTGCCGTACTTGGCCTCGACCGCGTGGCGGCCGAGACGCCCGATGGCGTCCTTGAAGTCGAGGTACACGCCGAGGCCGCCGGGGCCGACACCCTGCTCGGCGTCGCACATGTTCTTCGCGGCGCGCGAGGCGATGTCGCGCGGGACCAGGTTCCCGAACGCCGGGTACTGACGCTCGAGGTAGTAGTCCCGCTCCTCCTCGGGGATGGAGTTCGGCGGGCGGCTGTCGCCGCGCTCCTTCGGCACCCAGACGCGGCCGTCGTTGCGCAGCGACTCCGACATCAGGGTCAGCTTCGACTGGTACTCGCCGGAGACCGGGATGCAGGTCGGGTGGATCTGCGTGTAGCAGGGGTTCGCGAACAGCGCGCCCCGCTTGTGCGCCCGCCAGGCCGCGGTGACGTTCGAGCCCTTGGCGTTCGTCGACAGGTAGTAGACGTTGCCGTAGCCGCCGGTGCAGAGCACGACGACGTCGGCCAGGTGGGTCTCGATGCGGCCCGTGAGGATGCTGCGCGTGACGATGCCGCGGGCACGCCCGTCGGCGACGATCAGGTCGAGCATCTCGGTGCGCGGGTGCATCTCGACGGTGCCCGCGGCGATCTGGCGCTCGAGGGCCGAGTACGCGCCGAGCAGCAGCTGCTGACCCGTCTGCCCCCGGGCGTAGAACGTGCGCGACACCTGCGTGCCACCGAACGACCGGGTGTCGAGCAGACCCGAGTACTCGCGGGCGAACGGCACGCCCTGCGCGACGCACTGGTCGATGATGTTGAGGCTGACCTCGGCCAGCCGGTGGACGTTCGACTCCCGCGACCGGAAGTCGCCGCCCTTGACGGTGTCGTAGAACAGCCGGTGGATCGAGTCGCCGTCGTTGCGGTAGTTCTTCGCGGCGTTGATCCCGCCCTGCGCGGCGATGGAGTGCGCGCGCCGCGGCGAGTCCTGGAAGCAGAACGACTTCACGTGGTAGCCGGCCTCGCCGAGCGTCGCGGCGGCCGCACCGCCCGCGAGGCCCGTGCCGACGATGATCGCCGTCATCTTGCGGCGGTTGGCCGGGTTGACCAGCCGCGCCGAGAACTTGCGGTCGCTCCACCGGTCACCGACGGGGCTGTCGGGCGCGCGCTCGTCGGCGATCGGGTCACCGAGCAACCAGCGCCCCTCGCCCTGGAGTGCCGTGGGCTCCTGCTGCAGCTCTGACATGCCTCACCTCACCAGACCGAACATGACGGACACCGGGATGATCGCGAACCCGACGGCCACGACGACGCCGACGACGATCGAGAACGACTTCAACGCGTGCTGCTTGACGGCGCTGTTGCCGCCCAACGTCTGGATGCCCGACCAGAGACCGTGGCTGATGTGGAAGCTCAGGGCGACCATCGCGAGGATGTAGAAGATCGCGACGATCGGCCGGTCGAAGCTCGCCACCAGGCGGCCGTAGGCGCCGCCCGCCGGGTCCGGGTTCACCGTGCCGGTGGTCAGGTCGAGGATGTGCCAGATCACGAACAGCGCGATGATCACGCCGCCCCACCGCATGGTGCGGGCGGCGTAGCTGCCCTGGTGTCCCTTGTGCTGGTACCCGACCGGGCGCGCGCGCTTCGCCTTGTACCAGAGGCTGAATGCCGCGGCCATGTGCAGCGCGACGGACGCGAGCAGGACGACGCGGATGATCCAGAGCACGCCCGAGTAGCCGAAGATGTCGGCGCCGAGTGTGCGCAGGTGTTCGGAGTACGCGTCGAACGTCTCCTGCCCGAAGAAGATCTTCAGGTTACCGATCATGTGAGCGATGACGAACAGCAAGAAGATCACGCCCGTCACGGCCATGACGAACTTCTTGCCGACCGACGATCCCCACGTCCTCGTGACGATGTTCCGCTGCTGGGTCAGGACCACGGCGACACGCTAAGCCCGGGAACACGCCGACGGCCAATGCATGCAAGTCGGTTCAGCGATGTACTTAAGCTATCGAGGTGACCCTCAAACAGCTCATCTACTTCCTCGCTGTGGCGGACACGGGACGGTTCGTGCAGGCAGCGGCGGATGTGCGCATCGCGCAGCCCACGCTGAGCCGACAGGTGCAGGCCCTGGAAGATGATCTCGGTGAGACCTTGTTCACGCGGGGTAGGGATCACGTCACACTCACATCGGCGGGCGAGACCCTGCTGCCCCTCGCGCGGCGCATCGTCGCCGACGTCGAGACCGCCCGGCTGGAGATCGCCGAGCTCGCCAACCTGCGTCGCGGCCGCCTGCGGCTGGGGGCCACGCCGTCGCTGTGCGTGAGCGTCGTGGCCGACGTCCTCGCGGTCTTCCACGACTCCTACCCGGGGGTCTCGCTGCAGATCTCCGAGGGCGGCTCGCAGGACCTGGTCGCCGACCTGGAGGACGGCCAGCTCGACCTCGCCCTGGTGATCCACCAGCCCGACCGCCCGACGCCGGGTCCGGCCGGCTCCGGCGCACCGCGCGGCCGGATCGGGGCGACGGGGACGGGCAGCGCCCTGGGCCTGACCCCGGTGCTGCGCGAGGAGCTCGTGGCGATCTCCGCGACGGCGGGCAGCACCCCGCTGGACGAGGTGCTGGGCGACCACGCCGGGATCGCCGAGATCGCCCGGCACCCGCTGGTGCTCAACCGGCCCGGCTACGAGCTGCGCGAGGCCGTGCTGTCGGCGTGCGCGGCGGCGGGGGTGACGCCGCGCATCGCCGTCGAGGGTGGCGAGATGGACGCGGTGCTGCGGATGGTGGAGCGGGGCCTCGGCGTGGCGATCGTGCCGAGCCTCGTGCTCGCCGGCCGGACCGGGCTGCACACCACCCGGCTCGACGGCACCGGCTGGACGCACCGCACGATCGTGCTGGCGCACCGCACCGACGTCGCGCCCACGCGCGCGGCCGAGGCCTTCCGCGAGACCCTGCTCGCGGTCCTGGCCCGCACCTCGCGCACCGGCGGTCTCCCGCCGGGTGTCCGCTTCATCCATCCGTCGTCCTAGGTCCCTCGTTCCTGACGGCGGGTACCCGCGTCCGCGCAGGCTGCACGCGGCGTCTTCACGCGCCGCCGGGGCCGGTCAGCGGGCCGGCGTCGGCAGCACCACCCGCAGCAGTCCGGCCGCGCGGGCCCCGGCCCGGACCACCTCCACCGCTCCCCCGGCCCCGGTGCGCTCCCCCTCGGCGTGCGCGAGCGCGTCGAGGGCCGGGCCCGCGGCGTCGGCCGATCCGAACTGGAACGGGACCTGCGTGAGGTAGCAGGCCACGGCCGCGGTCTTGCGCCCGAGCTCCGCCGCGACGTCCACGGCGACCTCCGCCCCGTCGACGTGCGCCATCGCCGGCGCGTCCGGCCGGCGCACCACGTAGGGCGTGTCCCGCCACCAGGCACACCGGTCGGGGTCCACGAGCGCCGCCACCACCGCCGAGACCCACTGGTGGTCGACGTGGTCGCCGAGCGCCTGCGGGGCGAGCACCAGGTCCGCGCCCGCCAGCACCGGCGTCAGCGCCTCGACGAGCGGCCGGCCCACGACGTCCCCGCCCCGGCGTCCGGCGAAGAGCGCCGCGGCGTCGTCGTAGCCCCGGTGCGGCGCCTCCAGCAGGCCCAGGTGCCGCGGCGAGGCACCCAGGACGCCGAGGGCCCCGCGGTCCTCGGCCCGCCGCAGCGCCATGTAGTCGACGTCCGCGGCCAGCCCCTTGTCGAGCTGGGTGGACAGGGCGAACGGGGTCGCGACCGCCGGGTCGACCGAGCCGGTGAAGCAGGTGACCACGGTGACCTCGGAGACGTCGGGCGCCTCCGCCAGCCGCGCGAGGGTGCCGCCGACGGAGAACACGGCGTCGTCGAGGTGCGGGCTGACCGCCACGGCCCTCACAGCAGGTGGGGCGCCGCGCGGAACCGGCAGGACGGGTCCACGGGCGGGTCGGGGATCGCGGGGACCGGCACGTCGCGGACGACGTCGTAGACGTCGGTGACCCGGTCGGCGATGACCGGCCACGACCACACGGCGCGGACCTCCTCGAGCGCGCGGCCGGCCATGCCGACCCGCAGCACCCCGTCGTCGAGAACGCGTGCGATGCCGGCGGCGAGGGCGGCCGGGTCCTTGGCCGGCACGAGCACGCCGTTGTCGTCCGGGCGCACGCAGTCGCGCACCCCGACGACGTCGGTGGTCACCACCGGCAGCCCGGAGGCCATCGCCTCGAGGATCGTGTTGGAGAAGCCCTCGGCGTAGGTGGGGCTGACGAAGACGTCGCCGCGCCCGTACACCTCGTGGGCCCGCTCGTAGGGCGTGTAGCCGAGCTGGTCGACGTGCTCGTCGAGCCCGAGCTCGGTCACGCGCTCGGCGACGAGGGCGGTGTCCGGCCCGATCCCGGACACGACGAGCCGGACCTCCCGCCCGCCGTCGAGCAGCCAGCGGTGGGCCTCGAGCAGGTCGAGCACGCCCTTCCGGGCGTCGACGCGACCGTGGTAGAGCAGCGTCGGGGGTTCGCGGAGCGCCCCCGGCTCGTGGGCGGGGGTGAACCGTTCGGTGTCGGTGGCGCCGGAGACGATCGTCCAGCGGGCCGGGTCCACCTCGTGGCGGGCCGACACCTCGGCCGCGAACGACGGCGAGCCGATCACGAGCGCGGGCGCATGTGTGAACACGGCGCGGACCAGCTCGCGGTGGGTGTCGCAGCAGGTCCCCACCCAGTGCCCGTCGCCGCCCTGCACGCTCACGACGGCGGGCAGCCCGAGGTCGTGCGCGGCGCGCAGCACCGCCAGCCCGTTGGGGTAGGCGTACTGGGCGTGCAGCACGTCGAAGGGCCGCTCGGCGTGCAGGCGCGCGACCGTGGCGCGCATGGTCTCGACGTCGGCCTCGAAGTCGGCGGGACGACCTGCGGCGACCTCCTGCTCGCCGTGCGCCTCCAGGGCGACCACCTCGACGCCGTCGGGCACGCGCTCGGGCGGGGGCGGCCCGCCGCCGTACACCGCGCGCCCGGCCGGGTCGCCCCGGTACTGGGAGACCATCGTGACGTCGTGGCCGGCGCGTACCAGGTGGCGCAGCAGGTTCTCGGCGTAGGCGCTCATGCCCGACACGGCGGGCCAGTAGCGGCGGGAGACGAAACAGATCCTCACGGGGCCTCCAGGGCGCGCAGCGTCGCGATGGCCTCCGGCACGAGCCGGTCGGCGCGGTGGGAGTCGCGGGAGAGCTCGAGGCTGACCAGCCCGCGGTGGTCGACCGCGCGCAGCGCCGACACGACCGCGCCGAGGTCCATGTCGCCCTCGCCGGGCGCCCGGTGGTCGTGCACCCCGCGCGGCATGTCCTCGACCGCGACCGCGCCGAGCTGGGGCGCGAACGCCCGGACGGCGTCGGCGGGTGCCCAGCGGCCCGAGACGATGCAGTGGCCGGTGTCGAGCGCCAGCGCGACGTCCGGGATCTCGGCCTGCAGCGCCGACCAGTCGTCGAGGTCGTCCACGAGCATGCCGGGCTCCGGCTCCACCGCCACGGTGACGCCCCGACCCCGCGCGTACTCGGTGACGGCGGCGACCCCGAACAGGAGCTGCCGCCACGCCTCGTCGCGGTCGAGGCCGGGCGCGAGGACGCCGGCCCAGAACGACACGGCCTCGCTCCCGAGGTCGGCGGCCACGTCGACGCACAGCCGCAGGAACGCCACCCGTCGCGCCCGGTCGGCGGCGTCCGCGCTGACCAGCGTCGGGTGGTGCTTGCGACGTGGGTCGAGCAGGAACCGGGCGCCGGTCTCGACGACACTGCCCAGCCCGAGTCCGCGGAGCCGGTCGGCGAGGGCCGCGGTGCGGCGCGCCAGCTCGGGCGCGAACGGGTCGTGGTGGGCGACGTCCAGGGTCAGCGCGACCCCGGCGTACCCGTGGTCGGCGAGCAGCTCGAGGGCGTCGTCGAGCCGGTGGGAGGACAGGCCGTTGGTGTTGTAGGCCCAGCGCAGGCCGCCTCGATGGTCCGGCTCCGCTTCGCTGCGTGTCACGCGAACGTCACGTCCTCTCCCGCGGCGACGCGCCCGACGGCGTGCCGGGTCGGCTCGCGGTAGAGGGGGTAGAGGTCGCCGACGACCCGGTCGACGCGGTCGCGGTCGAGCCACGCGCGGTCGCTGCCGCGCTCGTCGCCGAGCCGCGCCGCCTCGTCGTCGGGAAGGAGCACCGGCAGCGCCCCGGCGTGCGGAGGGTCGCCGAGCCCGACGAGGCCGAAGGCCGGGTCGTGGGCGTCGGCCGCCCGGTCCAGCAGGCGGTCCACCCCGCGACGCCCGATGCGCCCGTAGGACATCGTCTCGACCTCGAGACCGGGCACGATCACCTTGACCGCACAGGCGCGGTCCACCCCGGTCGAGCTCCGCTCCGCTGCGTCTCCCCCGGTGTCCGCCAGGACCGCGAGCACGTCGAAGTCCGCCAGCCGACCCATGAGGTCGTCGAGCAGCGCGACCGGCCCGCCGACCGCGGTGGTGGGCAGCTCGTCGAACCGCACCCGCGTGTGCTCCGCGAGGACGGGCTCGAGCAGATCGCGCAGCTCGTCGGCGCCGCGGGCGGTCCAGTCCTGCATCGCCCGGAACGCCCGGGCCTCCTGCGGCGGCAGCGGCGTGGCGAGTTCGCGGTCCCAGTAGGAGTCGGGCGCGAACGGGCGGACTCCTGCGAGGTCGGCGTGGGCGAAGGTCTTGCGCACCCGCGCGGAGCAGAACTCGAGCAGCGCCTTCTGCAGGGCCACCTCCCGGTCGGGGTGGGCGGCCTCGCCGCACGCCGTCAGGGCGATCGGGTGCGGCGGCTCCCCGGCGACGTCGTGGCCGACCACGTGCAGGTCGGTGACGCCGAACGCGGTCGACGCGAGCTTCGGCACCACCCGGATCCCCACGTGGCGCAGGTGCGCGAGCAGCTCCCGGGTGTCGGGGTCGCGGACCAGCTCGTCGTCGGGCCCCGTGTCGAGGACGACGCCGCGGTCCAGGGCCCGGAAGGCGGTGCTGTTCCCGTCGCGCTGGAGCAGCTCCCCGAGGGCGTGCGCCAGGGCCCGCTCGACGGTGTCCCCGGCGCCGCAGCCGTTGGTGATGACGGTGGTGAGCCGCTCCGCCGGGTCCTGCCAGGGCAGGTCCACCGGGTAGGCGGCGGCGAACTCGGCCGGGACCAGCACCGTCTCCCCGGTGCGGACGCGGACCGCGGGCAGCCACCAGCGCCCGGCGTCGGGGTCGTAGGCGGAGCCGGCGGGCAGCGTCAGGCGCAGCGGGTCCACCACCGCGTCCGGCCCGAGGCGGGCCCGCAGCGCGGAGTAGGAGTCGCGGGTGCGCTCCAGGCCCCGCAGGTGCACCGAGAGCAGCATCTCCTCGGCCAGCTCGGCGCGGGCCGCGACCCGGGCGCGCCCGACGGCGAGCCCGTAACCGAACGACCCGGAGCGCGGCCAGACCCCGGTCGGGTCGGCGAAGTCGGCGGCGACCACGTGGACGCCGGTGCGGTCGAGGCCGCGCAGCTCGATCTCGTCGGTCTCCCCCGTGGGGAGCGCGTCGGTGTAGGCCCGCGCCACGTCGTCCAGGACCGTCACGCGAGCTCCTCCAGCGGGATCGGCCCGGCCACCGGCTGCGCGGAGAGCAGCCGGTCGTAGAGCGCGAGGACGTGGGCGGTGGTGACGCCCTCGACGAACTCGAACGGGGTGGCCACGGCGTCGAAGTCCAGCTCGCCGATGACCTTGTACGCGTCCCGGATCTCCTGGTGGGAGAGCGGGATCTGGGCGTGGAAGGCCTTGTGCGCCGACAGCCCGGTGGCCCGGCCGTCGGCGTCCAGCGACGCCTTGAGCATGTCCCCGCAGAACAACACCCGGCGCCGCTCGTCGTGCAGCACCATGTGGCCGTCGAAGTGCCCGCCGGTGCGGTGGGCGACGAGGCCGGGGGCGAACTCGTGGCGGTCGTCGAGCGGCCACGTGACGCGGAACGCCTTGGTCCACTCGAGGTCGCGGACCCCGATCGCCATGACCGGCGGGTCGAGCGCGTCCTGCAGCTGGAACAGCGCGCCGTACCCGTGCACGTGGCTCGCCGCGAGCGCCGCCAGGCCGCCGCGACGACGGATCTCGGCGAGCCCGTCGTCGGGATAGAAGCCGGCGCCCTCCCAGCCGATCAGGCCGGCGTCCGTCTCGATCACCCATCCGCAGGTGCCGAGCCCGACCTGCGGCTCGCACCAGAACCCGGTGATGCCCGGGCGCACCTCGGCCCACCGGGCCGCGCGGCCCCGGGCGATCTCGTCGAGCGGCCGGAAGTCCCAGCCGTCGTCGGGCAGGGCGTTGCGGACGTCGGTGCAGACCGGGCACGACGGCGGGGTGGCGAACCAGCGCTGCCAGTGGCCGCAGTTGGTACAGGTCCAGGGGCTCAGGGGCACGGTGCCTCCAGTGCGGTGCCGGGGGTGAGGGCGTCCAGGAGCAGTTCGTGGAGCGCGAGGTCGCGCGCGAGCGGATAGGGCCAGGGCCGCTCACCACGCACGGCGGCGCCGAACGCGACGATCTGCCGCTCGAAGGGCCCTCCCGCGTCGAAGGCGACCGCCTCGGCCGCCCCGGTGGTCGCGTCGAGGAACGTGAGCGTCCCGCCCGCGACCTGCCCGAGGGTGTTCTCCGCGACGAGCTGCCCGCGGGTGCCGACGAGCTCGAGCCGGCGGCGGGGCAGGGCGTCGGGCAGGGCGAAGCTGACGTGCGCGTCGAACAACGTGCCCGACGCGGTGGCCCCGACGAGCACGGCGCCGTCGTCGGCCGCGGGGTCGGCGTAGGGGTGGACCCGGCGGCGGGTGACGGCGGTGAGCGTGACGACGTCCTCCCCGAGCAGCGTGCCGGCGAGGTCCAGCCCGTGCGGGGCCAGGTCGATCGCCGCACCGCCCCCGGCGAGAGCCGTGTCCACCCGCCAGTTCGCGTCGTCCCGCGCGTGCGGGGGCGTCCACGCGGGCGGCAGCCAGCAGCCGTAGACGATCCGCACGGCGGTGACCGTGCCGAGGCGGCCCTCCGCCACGAGGTCCGCGATCGTCCGGTGCGCCGGGTGGAAACGCTGGTCGAACGCGGTGGCCACGAGTCCGTCGCCCGCGGCCTCGACCATCACGCGCGCGTCGGCGACGGTGTGCGCCATCGGCTTCTCGCACAGCACCGGCACGCCCGCCGCGGCGACCGCGCGGACCACGGGCAGGTGCGCGTGGTTCGGGGTCGCCACGTAGACCGCGTCCGGGCCCTTGCCGAGCAGCACGTCGAGGTCGTCGGTGGCCGCGACCCCGTCGGGCAGGCCGCCGAGCGCGGCCGGGTCCCGGTCGCAGACCGCCACGAGGTGGGCGTCGGGGTCGGCAGCGATGGCGGGGAGCACGTGGTCGCGGGCCACCCAGCCCAGCCCGACCACGCCCCACCCGGTGCTCACCAGCGCCCCGGCAGGTCGACCAGCACCCGGCGGCGCACGGCCTCGTCGTGCTCGATGTGCGCGGGCAATCGCTCCGGCAGGTAGGTCGCGGCGCGCCCGCCGTACTCGTCGCCCCAGCGCGGGTTCGGCCACTCCCGCACCCCGTCGCGGTAGAGCGGGTTGGGGTGCAGCCGCGCGCCCGGCGCGGGGCGCAGCAGGCTCTCCCGCGGGGGCGCGCCGGCCCGGTCGAGCGCGAGCGCCACGGCCTCGGTCGCGTCGAGGTCCGTCCCGACGGCGGGTCGCGCGGGTCGGGGTGCCAGCGCGGCGGCCGTCAGCTCCTCCTCGGTGTACGTCGCGGCGCCCGGGAGCATCGCCGCCCACTCCGCGGGACGGCGTGGGTGCCCGGCGGCCCCGAGCGGGTGCCCGGCGTTGTGGCAGTGCGCCGCCAGCACGGCGCCGCCCGGTCCGGCGAGCTCGGCGGCCCGCTGCAGCACGTCGGCGGGGTCCGGCAGGAAGTACAGGGTGTCGTGACAGGAGACCCAGGCGTCACCGTCGGCCTCCAGGGGCCACGGCGAGCGGAGGTCCGCGCAGACGAGGCGCACGTCCGCGTCGGTCGGGAGCACGAACCGGCGGGCCAGCCAGAGCTTGGCGAACACGATGTCGATCCCGGTCGCCCCGGCGCACTCCCCCGGCTCCGCGACGAGGCGGCGCAGCAGGTGCCCGGCCCCGCACGCGAGGTCGACCACCGGCCGGCCCGCGGGCGGGTGGGTGGCCACGAGGGCGGTGACCGCGAGCCCGGACGGGTCGTGGTCGCGGTGCAGGAAGTAGTCGCCGACCCGCCCCAGTCCGAGGGCGGCGGCCGCGTCCCGCAGCGTCGTCGCCGGGTCGGCGGCGGACTCGTACACCGCGGCGAGCCGCTCCGGGGGCGGGGGCGCCTCGTCCCACCAGTCGTCGCTGTCGGCGAGCAGCACCGCCGCGGCGTCGGCGACGCGCCCGTCGTCGAGCGCGGCGAGGACGCGTTCCACCACGGTCGCGCGGCCGGTGCGCAGGAACGGGATGCCGTCGAGCACGGGCCAGCGCCGCGCGCCGTCGGTGAGCGAGTGCAGCGTGTCCGGCGTGAGCGGCCGCCGGGAGACCGGGTCGCGGAGCGTCACGGCAGCAGGCCCGCCTCGGCGAGCACCGCGTCGTGGTAGGCCGAGACCGGGGACACGTGGACGAGCTCGAGGTCGACCAGCGCGTCCGACGCGACGAACGCCGCGGCCCGGGCGTGGTGGTGGACCTGCAGCACCCGGTCGAGCACGTCGGCCGCGTGGAAGGCGCGCCCGAGCGGGGTGTCGGCGTCGGCGCGGGCGACGAGCAGGAGGCGGATCCGGTCCGCGAGCGCCGTGGGCAGCGTGGCGAGCTCGCGCTCGGTCAGCCGCTCGATCACCGGCTCGAGGTGGTCGCCGAGCAGGATCTCGCCGGCGAACCCGGCGTCGGGCAGGGCGACGTTGTGCAGGTGGTGGGCGAGCCCGAGGAGGAACGCCTCGCCGAGGTCGGCGCCGACGGACCCCGCGAGCAGCGCGCCGTAGACCGCCACCGCCCAGCAGTGCTCGCCGTGGTCCTCCGGGGGTTCGACGATCAGCCGGGGCCGCCCGGGGGCGGTGGCACCCGCGCGCGGTTGATCGACCAGCGTCCCGGCGAAGGCGGGCGCCTGCGCCGGGTCACCGGTCGGGTCGGGCGCGCCCGCGAGCCGGGCCCGCAGGTCCGGGGGCAGGGCGGAGCCCACCTCGTCGATCGCGCGCGCCCGCACCTCGCGGGCGTCCGCGGCGGAGAGCCCGGCGTCCCGGAGCACCGCGCCGTCCAGCCCGGCCAGACGTGCCCCGGCCACGGCCGCGGCGCACTCGGCCTCGGCGACGGTCGTGGGGTCCTCCCCCGCGACGAGCGCCGACCAGGCCCGCAGGAAGGCGTGGTCGGCGAGGGAGCCGGGGCGGCCCGCGACGTGGACGCGCTTGAGGTCGCCGATCTCCCGGAAAGCCCCGACGAGCTGCCCGGGCCCCGCGGTGTCCATCAGTGGTCGAGCCACGCGCGCAGGACCTGCTCCTGGCGGTACA
This sequence comes from Actinomycetospora corticicola, assembly GCF_013409505.1. NCBI lineage: Bacteria > Bacillati > Actinomycetota > Actinomycetes > Pseudonocardiales > Pseudonocardiaceae > Actinomycetospora > Actinomycetospora corticicola. The sequence goes on from NZ_JACCBN010000001.1 coordinate 2,602,516, forward strand.
ACGCGTGCTCGGGCTCGCCCCCGTCGCGGGTGATGGGCTGCTTGAAGAAGTAGCCGAGCTGCTCCTGGGCCCCGCCCTCGCCGCGGCGCGCGGCCTCGTCGACCAGGCGCGCCAGCTCGAGGACCAGGGGTGCCGCGAGGATCGAGTCCCGGCACAGGAAGTCGACCTTGACCTGCATCCGCTGACCGAGGAAGCCGGTCAGGTCGATGTTGTCCCAGGCCTCCTTCTGGTCCCCGCGCGGCCGGTAGTAGTCGATCCGGACGACGTGGTCCTCGACCTCGTAGCCGAGACACTGGTCGAGCACCGTGCCCTTGGTCTGCAGCTTGCTCGACAGCGAGTCGGCGTCCTCGAGGATCTGGCCGTCGCGGTTGCCGAGGATGTTGGTCGAGTACCAGCCGTCCACGTGCAGCGACCGCGACCGGAAGGCGGGCGCGAGGACCGTCTTCATCATCGTCTGGCCGGTCTTGCCGTCCTTGCCCGAGACCGGGACGCCGCGCTGGTGGGCCAGCTCGAGCAGGGCCGGGATGTCCGCCGAGGCGCTCGGCGTGAAGTTGACGTACGGCGAGTCCGAGGTGATCGCCGCGTAGGCGTAGACCATGCTCGGGCTGATCACCGGGTCGTCGGCGTCGATGGCCGCCTCGAAGGCCTCCGGCGTCTGCAACGCGGGCAGCGTGAGGTCCGGCCAGCGCTCGGTCGAGGCGAGGTTGACCACGACGACGCGGTCGAGGCCCTCAGCCGCGCGGAAGCGCTCGATGTCCGACCGGACGTGGTCGACGCGTCCGCGGACCGACGAGATCGGGATGACGTTCGCCCCGACGGCGTTGCGGCAGTACTCCGGGTCGGCGACCGCCGGCCACGGGGCCACCGCCGCGAGTCCCGCCCCCGCCGCCTCCACCACCCGGGGCTCGAGCACCCCGTGCAGGTGGGCGGCCTTGGCCAGGTCGTCCCCGTCGAGGTCCCAGCCCCCGAACGTCAACGACGTGTAGGGCACGAGCGAGGTGACGTCGGCGAACGGCAGGCCCTCGTAGCCGCACGCCCCGATCTTCAGGAGCTCGATCCCGGCGATGGCCGTGGTGGCGACCGCGCCCCCGACCCCGACGACGGCCACCCCGACCTTGCGCTGCTCGTCCGACACCCGAGACCTCCTCGTAGCAGGCGCGACCCGGGGAGCACCCGCGGACCGACGGGATGTGCTCCCCGCCCGATCGGGACCCGCAAACGGCGGTTCTCCCCCCGCGTGGCGTCGGCGACCCGGGCGCGTGTCCGGCCCGGTCGGTCGGGTAGCCGCGCGGGTGCATCTCCTCGTCCTCGGCGGTGGCGGCTTCCTCGGCCGCCACGTCGCCGCCGCCGGTCTCCACGCCGGCCACGACGTCACCGTGCTCTCGCGCGGCGGCTCCGCCCCGGTCGACGGGGTCGAGGCGCTGACCGGCGACCGGCAGGGTGACCTGTCCGCGCTGGACGGCCGCCGCTTCGACGCCGTCCTCGACACGTTCTCCGACCCCGACGCCGTGGCCCGCACCGCCGCACTGCTCTCCGGCGCCGCCGGGGCCTACGGCTACGTGTCCGGGATGAGCGTGTACCACCCCGACGGCCCGGCCGTGCCGGGCGCGGGCGACCCCGTGCGGCGACCCGGGGACGCGGACGACGTGCTGCAGGAGCGGTCGCTGGACAAGCTGGGCGCGGAGTCCGCGGTGGCCGAGCACTTCGACGGGCCGGCCCCGGTGTTCCGGGTGGGGATCATGGTCGGCCCGTTCGACCCCACCGACCGGTTCACCTGGTGGCCGGTCCGCCTGGCCCGGGCGCTCGCCGGGGACGCCGACCGGACCGTCCTCGCGCCGGGCGACCCGGACCGCGTCGTCCAGTACAGCGACGCGCGGGACATCGCCGCCTTCGTGGTGTCCGCGCTCGACCGCCGGCTGACCGGGGTGTTCGACACCGTGGGGCCGGGGCGGGCGCAGCCCCTGTCGGCGGTGCTCGACGAGTGCCTGAGCGCGGTGGGTGGCGCACCGGGCGACGTCTCGTGGGCGTGGGCGGACGAGGCGTATCTCCGGAACGGGCTGCGCGACGTCCCCGAGGAGGAGCGGCCCCTGTGGTTCCCCGAGGACCAGATCCCCCAGGACGCGATCGACTCCTCCGCCGCGATCGCCGCGGGCCTCCGGTTCCGGCCCGCCGCCGAGACCGCCCGCGACGTCCTCGCGCAGGTCCGCTCCGAGGGGCGCGCCGAGCTGGCGGCGGGTCTGGACGACGACCGGGAGCGGGCGCTCGTGGCGGGGCGGTCGGAGCTCTAGGCGGGTTGCGTCGCCGGGTGGACCAGCGCCCGGCTCAGCGCCGGGGCGAGCGGCCCGCCCTCCACGACGACGTCGCCCACCCCGAGCCAGTCGGCCATGTCGCGCAGGGCGCCCGCGAGCTCCGCCGCCACGCGGGACTCGCCCGCGCCGCGCTCGGCGCACTCCGGCTCGGCGAACGCGGCGGGGACGCGCAGGACGCCCGCCGCCCGGTCGGTCTTCAGGTCGACCCGGCCCACCAGCTGCCCGTCGAGCAGGAACGGGAAGACGTAATAGCCGTGCGTGCGCTGCTCGGCGGGCGTGTAGATCCCGATCCGGTAGGTGAAGTCGAACATGCGCTCGGTGCGGGGCCGGAACCAGATGAGCGGGTCGAACGGAGCCAGCAGCGCCCGCCCCGTGACCCGACGGGGCACTCGCGTGCCCGGCAGCCGGTAGGCGGGCGCCCCCCACCCGGCGACCTCGACCTCCTCCAGCTCCCCCGCGTCGACCAGCTCCGTGACGGCCACGCGGCTCTCCGCGGGCGGGAGCCGGTAGTGGTCGCGCAGGTCGGGCTCCGTGGCCACCCCGTGCGCCGCCGCCGCGCGCAGGGTGAGCGCCCGCATCGACTCCGCCCGGTCGGGGTGCCGGGCGAACACCTCGGGCGGGATGACGTCCTCGCTCACCGCGTAGGCGCGGCGGAAGCCGCGCCGCGTCCCCGTCGTCAGGACCCCGGTGGCGAAGAGGTGCTCGCAGGCGACCTTGACGTCGGAGCGGTGCCACCAGCCGCCGTGGGCGCGGGCGCGGCGCTCCCCGCCGTCGCCGAGGACCGCCTCGACCTCGCGCGCCTCGAGCGGGCCGTGCGCGGCGACCGCGTCGTGCACGGCGTCGAGGATGTCGGGCCGGTGGTCCATGGCGTTGCCGAGCCAGCGACTGGTGCGCGCGGTGTTGTCACGCATCCGCCACCGCAGCAACGGCCAGTCCTCCACCGGGACCAGGCTCGCCTCGTGCGCCCAGAACTCGACGAACGCGCGCCGCCGGCGGTCGGCCGCCGTCTGCGGCCAGGCGAGCGCGTCGAGCACGTCCCGGTCGTAGCTCCCGAGCCGGGCGAACACCGGCGCGTAGTGCGCGCGGACGGCGACGTTCACCGAGTCGAGCTGGAGCAGCCCGAGGTGGCGGACGAGGCGGGTGAGCCCGCCCCGGTTCGGTGACCCCGGGCGCGGTGGGGCGTCGAGCCCCTGGGCCGCCAGCGCCGCCCGTCGCGCCGCCGCCGCGCCCATCCGCTCCGGTGTCCCCACGGGATCGAATCCTGCCAGCCACCCCCGACAACCACCGGAATGGAGCGCCCCGCACCGGCGTTGACCAGGGAGAACGCTGAAGGAGGACCCATGGTCGGAGACCGTGTCGAGATCGTCGTCGACGCCGGCGGAACCACGCGCAGCTGGGAGGTGAGCGCCACCCGGGCGGGACGCCGGGTCGAGGTCGCGCACGGGCGCGGCGTCGTCGAGGTGAGCGAGGTGACCCGCGGCGGCACGCCGGTGCGCACCGCGCGGTTCATGTCCTCGCGGGTGCTGGCGCTCGTCGAGCACCCGGCTGCTGCCGTGCGGCTCGCCGACGACGAGCCGCCCGCGCTGCCCCTGCCGCGCCCGGCGGCCTGAGGTCAGGAGACCTCGGTGAGCGCGCCGGTCTTCACGTCGTAGACGAACCCGCGGATCTGCGTGGTGTCGGCGAGGAACGGGCTGGACCGCACGCGCTGCAGGGACTGCCGCGTGTCCGCGTACGGGTCGGAGAAGCACTCCACCGCCCAGGCCGGCTTGAGACCGGTCTCCTGCTCCAGCTCCGCCTTGAACTCGTCGTCACCGAAGGTCGCCATGCCGCAGGCGGTGTGGTGGATGAGGACGACCTCGCGGCTCTGCAGCTTGCGCTGGCTGATCGCGAGCGAGCGGATGACGTCGTCGGTCACGACGCCACCCGCGTTGCGGATGACGTGCGCCTCGCCGTTCCCCAGCCCCAGGAGCGCGAAGATGTCCATCCGCGCGTCCATGCAGGTGACCACGGCGACGTGCCGGGTGGGCACGGGGCTCAGTTCGGCCTCGGCGAACGTCTCGGCGTACTTCGCGTTCGCCTCGAGCAGGTCGTCGGTGACGGACATCGGTGGAACCTCCCGGACTGGCGGTATGCGTCGACGGTGATCATTCCCGACGACGGGTGGGGTGCACGTCGGGCCGTGACCGGCGTCCTAGTGTCCCGGTATGGCCATCGCGCACGTCCGCCCGGCGACCCCCGACGACGCCGCCGCCGTGACGGCGGTGCAGCGGGAGGTGTGGACGACGGCCTGGGCGGGCTTCCTCCCCACCTCGCTCACCGAGGGCTTCGACTCCGACGCCGTGACGGCCGCGTGGGAGCGTTCGGTCGACGGTCTGCTCGTGGCCACCGAGGGCGACACCGTCGCGGGCTTCGCCCTCGCGGGGCCGGCGTCGCCCGACGACCTGACCGACGCCGTGGGTTCCGTCCCCGACGACGCGGCGTCGGTGGGCCTCGTCGCGACGCTGCTCGTGTCGCCCCGCTGGGGCCGGCGGGGCCACGGCGGGCGGCTGCTGGTGACGGCCGCCGAGGCGCTCCGGACCGCCGGGGCCACACGCGGGGTCACCTGGGTGCCGGAGCGGGACGCGGCGTCGCGGGCGTTCTACGCGCGGGCCGGGTGGGAGCCGGACGGCACCGTGCGCACGCTCGACGCCGGCGGACGCCCCCTGCGCGAGGTGCGGCTCGGCGGGGCGCTGGACCTGGAGTTCGCCGTGCGCCCGACCGCGGAGGACCTGGGCCTGCCGCTGCTCTGATCGGCGGCACCCCCTTCGGCGCGAACGGCACTCTCGCAGCCGCTACGCGCGCGAGGGTGCCTCTCGTTCAGATCAGTCGAGGTCGAGCACGGACTCCAGGCCGATCGTCAGGCCCGGGCGCGACACGACGGAGCGGACCGCCAGCAGCACGCCCGGCATGAAGGAGGCGCGGTCGAAGGAGTCGTGCCGGATCGTCAGGGTCTCCCCCGCACTCCCGAGCAGCACCTCCTGGTGGGCCACCAGACCCGCCATCCGCACCGCATGGACGTGGACCCCGTCGACGGTGGCGCCGCGCGCGTGGTCGGGGTCGTGCGTCGTGGCGTCCGGGCCGGGCCCGAGTCCCGCCGCCGACCGGGCCTCGCCGATCAGCTGGGCCGTCCGGGTCGCGGTGCCCGAGGGTGCGTCGGCCTTGTTCGGGTGGTGCAGCTCGACGATCTCGACCGAGTCGTAGAACCGGGCCGCCTGCGCCGCGAAGCGCATCATCAGCACGGCGCCGATCCCGAAGTTCGGCACCACCATGACGCCGAGCCCGGCGGCCCCGTCGAGCCGCGTGCGCAGGTCGTCGAGCACCTCCGTCGTCATGCCGCTGGTGCCGACGACGCCGTGGATGCCGTGCTCGACGAGGAAGCGCACGTTGTCGGCGACCGACGACGGGTGCGTGAAGTCGACGACGACCTGGGCGTCCGCGTCGGAGAGCGAGGCGATGTCGTCGCCCTCGTCGACGGTCGCCACCAGCTCGAGGTCGTCCGCCTCCCCGACGACCCGGCAGACCTCGGACCCCATGCGGCCCCGGGAGCCGAGGACCCCCACCCGGATCGTCATTCGCCTACCTCACGCACCTCGTCGGGAAGATCGTCGACGTCAGCGTAGGGGCCGACGACGGCGGCGGTCACCGGCGTGGCGAACAGCTCCGAGGCGATCGCGGCGACTTCGTCCACGGTCACCGCGCGCACCCGGGCCAGCGCCTCGTCGAGATCGAGCGCCGCGGCGGGACCGTCGAGCTCCCGGCGGCCGAGCCAGCTCATCCGCGACGGCGTGTCCTCCAGTCCGAGGACGTACTCGCCGCGCAACTGCCCCTGGGCCCGTGTGAGCTCGGCGGCGGTGATCCCGTGCTCGGCGAGCTCGGCGAGCTGCGTGCGCAGCACCCCGGCCGCCGTGCCGAGCCGCTCGGGGGCGCACCCGACGTAGACGTTGAGGACGCCGAGGTCGGAGTAGCCGGTGGCCGACGAGTACACCGAGTACGCGAGCCCCCGGCGTTCCCGGACCTCCTGGAACAGCCGGGAACTGGTACCGCCGCCGAGCACGGTGGAGAGCACCAGCTGCGCCTCCCACCGCGGGTCGCCGCGGCGGATCGACGGCACGCCCAGCATGAGGTGGGCCTGCTCGGTGTCGTCCTCGCGGACCGACAGCCGATCCGCGGGGGCCCGGACGACGGCGGGGGCGTCCGGCCGGGCCGCGGCGGCCGCCGGATCCCCGGAGAGGCGGTGGGCGAACGCGGCGGCGACCGCCTCCAGCACGTCGGCGTGCGCCACGTTGCCGGCCACGGCCAGGACCGAGCGCGACGGCACGTAGTGCGCGCCGTGGAAGCGGGCGAGCACGTCGCGGGTCATGTCCCCGACCGACTCCTCGGACCCCACCACCGGGCCACCCAGCGGGTGGTCGCCCAGCAGCAGGTCGTCGAAGTCGTCGGCGAGCAGGTCCTCGGGGTCGTCGTCGCGGCCCGCGATCTCGGACAGCACCACGTCGCGCTCGACCTCGACGTCCGCGGGGTCCATCACGCCGCCGAGCACGACGTCGCACACCACGTCGACCGCGAGCGCGAGGTCGGAGTCGAGCACGTGCGCGTAGAAGCAGGTGTGCTCCTTGGAGGTGAACGCGTTGAGGTCTCCCCCGACCGCGTCGATCTCCTCGGCGATCTCGCGCGCACTGCGCCGCGCGGTCCCCTTGAACAGCAGGTGCTCGAGGAAGTGTGCGGCGCCGCGCGCGGCCGGGTCGAAGCCCGGCTCGTCGCGCGACCCGATGTCGACCCACAGGCCGACGGCGGCCGAGCGGGCCCCGGCGACGTGCTCGGTCACCACCCGCAGGCCCCCGGGCAGCACGGTGCGTGCCACGCCGGGGCCCGGGTGCTCGGCGGTGACGAGCCCGCCGTCGGGACCGAGCAGACCTGACGAGCGGTCGAGCTCCGCTCCGCTCCGTCTCCCGCCGGTCAGGAGCGACCGCCGATGGCGCCCGTGGAGGCCTCCTCGGCCGGTGCCGCGCCGGCGCCCTCGGCCCCGGTGCCCTGCGGGGCACCGTTGGACGCCGCGGCGTCGTCCTCCGTGACGGGCAGGAGGCTGATCTTGCCGCGGTTGTCGATGTCGGTGATCTCGACGCGAATCTTGTCGCCGACGTTCACGACGTCCTCGACCTTGCCGATCCGCTTGCCGCCGCCCAGCTTCGAGATGTGGACGAGGCCGTCGCGGCCCGGCACCAGCGAGACGAACGCACCGAACGCGGCCGTCTTCACGACCGTGCCGAGGTAGCGCTCCCCGATCTTCGGCATCTGCGGGTTCGCGATGGCGTTGATCATGTCGACCGCCGCCTGGGCGCTGGGCCCGTCGGCCGCACCGACGTAGATCGTGCCGTCGTCCTCGATGGAGATGTCGGCGCCGGTCTGCTCGGTGATCGAGTTGATCATCTTGCCCTTCGGGCCGATGACCTCGCCGATCTTGTCCGTGGGGACCTTCACCGTGGTGATGCGCGGGGCGAACTCGCTCATCTCGTCCGGCGTGTCGATGGCCTCGGCCATGACGTCGAGGATGGCGAGCCGGGCGCCCCGGGCCTGGGTCAGCGCCTTGGCGAGGACCTCGGTGGGGATGCCGTCGAGCTTGGTGTCGAGCTGCAGCGCCGTCACGAAGTCCTTCGTGCCGGCGACCTTGAAGTCCATGTCGCCGAACGCGTCCTCGGCGCCGAGGATGTCGGTCAGCGCGACGAAGGTCTCCTGACCGTCGACGTCGCCGGACACCAGGCCCATCGCGATGCCCGCGACCGGCGCCTTCAGCGGCACACCGGCGTTGAGCAGCGACATCGTCGAGGCGCAGACCGAGCCCATCGACGTCGAGCCGTTGGAGCCCAGCGCCTCGGAGACCTGGCGGATCGCGTAGGGGAACTCCTCGCGCGTCGGCAGGACCGGCATGAGGGCCCGCTCGGCGAGCGCGCCGTGGCCGATCTCGCGGCGCTTGGGCGAGCCCACGCGGCCGGTCTCGCCGGTGGAGAACGGCGGGAAGTTGTAGTGGTGCATGTACCGCTTCGTGGTCTCCGGGCCGAGCGAGTCGATGTTCTGCTCGAGCCGGAGCATGTTCAGCGTGGTGACGCCCAGGATCTGGGTCTCGCCGCGCTCGAACAACGCCGAGCCGTGCGCCCGCGGGATGACCTCGACCTCGGCGGCCAGCGGCCGGATGTCGGTGACGCCGCGGCCGTCGATGCGGAAGCCCTCGGTGAGGATCTTCCGGCGGACCGTGGACTTGGTCAGCGAGCGGAACGCCTCGCCGATCTCCTTCTCGCGACCCTCGAACTTCGGGGCGAGCTCGGTGACCAGGCGCTCCTTGACCGCGTCCTGGGCGGCGTCGCGCTCCTGCTTGCCCGCGATCGCGAGGGCCTTGTCCAGCTCGTCGCCCGCGGCCGAGGTGACGGCGTCGAGCACGTCGGACTGGTAGGGCGGGAAGGTCGGGTAGTCCTTCGTCGTGGTGCCCAGCGAGTCGTAGAGGTTCTTCTGCGCCTCGCACAGGGTGCGCAGGAAGGGCTTCGCGGCCTCGAGGCCCGCGGCCACGATCTCCTCGGTCGGCGCCTGGGCGCCGCCCGCGACGAGCGAGATGGTGCGCTCGGTGGCCTCGGCCTCGACCATCGAGATGGCGACGTCGGAGCCGTCGGAGGTGATCGACCCGGCGATCACCATGTCGAACACGGCGTCCTCGAGCTGCTTCCACGTCGGGAAGGCGACCCACTGGCCGTTGATCAGGGCGACGCGGGTGGCGCCGACCGGACCGTCGAAGGGCAGGCCCGAGATCTGGGTCGACGCGGAGGCCGCGTTGATCGCCAGCACGTCGTACGGGTCGTTGGGGTCGAGGCTCTTCACCGTGATGACGACCTGGACCTCGTTGCGCAGGTTCGACGTGAACGTCGGGCGCAGCGGGCGGTCGATGAGCCGGCAGGTGAGGATCGCGTCGGTCGACGGGCGGCCCTCGCGGCGGAAGAACGAGCCGGGGATGCGCCCGACCGCGTACATCCGCTCCTCGACGTCCACCGTCAGCGGGAAGAAGTCGAAGTTGTCCTTCGGGCGCTTCGAGGCGGTCGTCGCCGAGAGGAGCATCGTCTCCTCGTCGAGGTAGGCGACGACGGCGCCGGCGGCCTGGCGGGCCAGGCGGCCGGACTCGAAGCGGATGGTGCGGGTGCCGTAGGCGCCGTTGTCGAGGACGGCCGTGGTCTCGTGGACCCCGGTCTCGGTGTCGACGACGGCGGGAGTGGCGGAATTCGCCATGGGTGGGGTTCCTCCTGGGGAACGCCCCGCGCCCCTGCGGCGCTCTCCGGTGATCGTGTGACCGGTCTTCGATCGAAGCCCCCGGACGCGATGTTCCGGGGGCCACTGTCGAGGACCGGGTCCGCACCGGGCGGGCCGACGGCGGCGGCGGGGCTCGTGTTCAGGTGTGCTTGCAGATCGGGCCGCCCGCGACGGTGTCGCGGGCGGCCCGGAGGATCAGCGGCGCAGGCCGAGCCGCTCGATGAGCGACCGGTAGCGGGTGATGTCCACCGACGCCACGTACTTCAGCAGCCGGCGGCGACGGCCCACCAGCAGCAGCAGGCCGCGGCGGGAGTGGTGGTCGTGCTTGTGCATCTTCAGGTGCTCGGTGAGCTGGGTGATCCGCTTCGTCAGCAGCGCCACCTGGGCCTCGGGAGACCCCGTGTCGGTGGTGTGCACGCCGTACTCGGAGAGGATCGACTTCTTCTGCTCGGTGGTCAGTGCCACGTCGGGGGTACTCCTCGGGTCTTCTGTGATCATGCCCGGGCTCGCGCGCCCGGTACCGTGTGACGTCCCGACGGCGGGTGCGGCCACGGGCCGCGCCATCGCTCTCGGTGCCCGGCCGCCACGGACCGCAGCCGGATCAGACACGAGTCTACCGGGGACCCCCGACAGGCTCGTCGGCCCCCGGTGGCCCGGCCCGCTCAGAACCGCCCGAGGACCCGGTAGGGCGTGCCGCTCGCGACGAGGACGACCGCGTCCGGACGCCACGGCGGGCCGTGGTGCTCGCGCAGGACGTCGGGCACCGGCCCCCTCCCCCGCGCCACGGTGAGGTGGGCGACGTGCCCGGCCGGGTCCGCGCCGACGGCGAGCAGCAGGCGTTCCCACGCCGCCCCGTCGTCGGGATGCACCCCCAGCCAGAGCGCCGTGCCGAAGGTGCCGGCGCCGCGGCAGTGCAGGGACGGCACCGCCGGCCGCCCGTCCAGGGCCCGCTGGAGGTCGACGGCGACGACCTCCGGGTCCGCGTCGGCGTGGAACCGCAGCGTCACGTGCCGTCGTTCCCGCGCGACCGGGCGCCACGACGCCCCGTCGAGGCCCGCCACCGCCGCGTCGATCGCGACGTTCACCGTCTCGTCGGGCGATACCGCGACGAACAGGCGCACTAGAGGCCGAGGATCTTCCGGGTCGTCGCGACGTCGCCGTCCATCGAGGTGATCAGCTCCTCGATCGAGTCGAAGCGCTCCTGCCCCCGCACCCGGCCGACGAACTCGACCCCGACCCGCCGACCGTAGAAGTCCTCGGTGTGGTCGAGGACGAACGCCTCCACCGTGCGCTGCTGGCCGGAGAAGGTCGGGTTGGTGCCGACCGACACCGCGGTCGGCAGCTTCTCCCCGTCGCGGATGAACCACCCGGCGTAGACGCCGTCGGCGGGGACGGCGGCGTGCGCGGTCGGCGACACGTTCGCGGTCGGGTAGCCCAGGTCGCGGCCGCGCTGGTCGCCCTTGACCACGACGCCCTCGATGCGGTGCGGGCGCCCGAGGGCGTCGGCGGCCGCCTCGACGTCGCCCGCGGCGATGCAGCTGCGGATGTAGGTCGACGAGTAGGTCACGGTGCGTCCCCGATCTCCGTCGGCCACCAGGTCCAGGCCGATCGCCTCGAACCCGAACCGCTGGCCGAGCCGCTGCAGCTCCGGCACGTCCCCGGCCGCGCGGTAGCCGTAGGTGAAGTTGTTCCCGACCACCACGGCGGACGCGTGCAGCCGGTCCACCAGCAGTTCGTGGACGAACTCGTCGGCCTCGACGCGGGCGAAGTCGGTGGTGAACGGCAGCACCCAGAACGCGTCGATGCCGAGCTCACCGACCAGGTCGGCCCGGCGCGCGAGGGTGGTCAGCTGCGCGGGGTGCGAACCGGGGCGCAGGACCTCGCTCGGGTGCGGGTCGAACGTGATGAGCGTGGTGGGCAGCCCGCCGAGCTCCCGCGCCCGCTCGACCGCGTGGCCGATGAGCTGCTGGTGACCGCGGTGCACCCCGTCGAACACGCCGATGGTCACCACGCAGCGGCCCCAGCCCGGGGGCACGCCGTCACGACCGCGCCAGCGTTGCACGTGCCTCGGGCCTCCCCGCGGGGTGCGGTGTCGTCGGATCACGCCCAGCCTACGGCCGGGCCCGGTGGGCTTCCCGACGACGGGTGCGGCGTCACCTCCCGGGTGTCCCCGGCCCTCGCCGAGGTGCACACCAGGCACGCCCACCGGCCCGGGAAGCTGCCTGATGCCACCCTCGCGGCGGGCGCGGATCAGCCCGCCGGCGCGAGCACCAGCACCGGGCGGGCCCGACCCTCGGTGTCGGCGACCAGGCCGACGACATGACCGTCCGGGCCGAACACCGCCGTGGTGCCGGGGCCACCGCTCGGCGGGAGCGGACGCCCGTGCGCGAGGTCGGCCGCCTGCGCGGCGTCGACGTCCCTGCGCGGGAACGCCGTCCCGGTCGCGGCGTCGAGGTCCAGGGACAGCCCCGCCCGGCCGGCCTCCCCGTCCGCCTCCGCCACCAGCTCGTCGACGGTGCGCGCGTGCGCCAGCGTGAAGGGCCCGACGCGGGTGCGGCGCAGCGCCGTCAGGTGCCCGCCCACCCCCAGCCCGGCCCCGAGGTCACGTGCGAGCGCCCGCACGTAGGTGCCGGAGGAGCAGTCGACGAGCACGTCGAGCTCGAGCCCCTCGCCCTCCCGCCGTCGGGCGAGGACGTCGAACCGCCCCACGTGCACCGGGCGCGCGGGGAGGGTCACCTCCTCGCCGGCCCGGACCCGCTCGTAGGCGCGCCGCCCGTCGACCTTGATCGCGGACACGGTGCTCGGCACCTGCGACAGGTCGCCGGTCAGCGCCGCCACCTCGGTGTCCACGGCGTCGTCGGCGATCGCGCTCGCGTCGGCGGTGGAGACGACCTCGCCCTCCGCGTCGTCGGTCGTGGTGGCGGCGCCGAGCCGGATGGTCGCGAGGTAGGTCTTCGTGTCGAGCGCGAGGTGACCCAGGAGCTTCGTCGCGCGCTCCACCCCGAGGACCAGCACCCCGGTGGCCATCGGGTCGAGCGTGCCGGCGTGCCCGACCTTGCGGGTGCCGACCAGGCGGCGGGCCTTGCCGACCACGTCGTGCGAGGTCCACCCGCCCGGCTTGTCGACGACGAGCAGGCCGGGCGGCGGGGGCGGGTTGCTTCTCCGCTGGGGAGCACGGGCGTTCATCGCCGCGGATCCTCCCCTGCCCCGGCACGCCCGCGCCGATCAGGGGGACAGCAGGCCGATCGGGATCGACACGGCGGGGACCTCCGCCGGGTGCGGCACCTCCGCCGGACCGTGCGACCACAGCGGCAGGGCCGCGAGCCAGGCCGCGCCCGGTGGGTCGGCGTGGTCCCTGCCGAGCGCGCCCTCCCAGGGCACGGCGAGCCAACCCGTCGTCGTGACCGTCGACGCCGTGCCGGTCCACACGAGCACGACGTGCCCCAACCCGGACGTGGTCTCCGGCGACACCCGCGGCGCCGAGAGCCCGTCGAGGGCGAGCTGGCCCCCGACCGGCACGTACCCGGCGCCGTTGTCGGCCGCCGCGGCCTCCCGGATCGCGCCCTCCCAGCGCAGCACGCCGAAGTCGGGTGTCGGCGCGTGCGCCGGCGGCGCCTTCATCACGTGCAGGGCCACCTGCTCGTGCCGCACGACCAGCGAGTTCCGCGGAGACCCGATCCACACCGCGCGGTCGGCCCACTCCGGCGCCACCGCGAGCAGCCGCGTGCGCAGGTTCTCCGAGGAGGTGAGGCCGAGCGTCAGGGCGGTGTCGCCCGCGACCGCCGGGTCGTGGCGCGCCACGTTCCGTTCCCACACCGCGGCGACGGCGTCCTCGAGGAGCCCGAGCACCCCGAGGGCCCGCCACCGGTCCCGCACCTCCCGGAGCCACGTCATCGCGCCGGGATCCCACCTGCCGTCCATGTCCGCAGGGAAGCACGGACCCCCGACAACGTCGGCCGGGCCGACCCCCCTATCGGCGTGCTCGTTGCTCTGTCGAGAGAAGGAGGACTACGTCTTCGGACCACCCGCGACGTAGATGACCTGGCCGGACACGTACCCGGCGCGCTCGTCGACGAAGAACGACACCATGTTGGCGATGTCCTCCGGGACGCCGACCCGCTGGACCGGGATCTCCTTGGCGCGCGCGGCCTGCCACTCCTCCCAGTCCTGCCCGAGGCGCTCGGCGGTCGCCTTCGTCATCTCCGAGGCGATGAAGCCGGGGGCGACGCAGTTGGCGGTGATGCCGAAGCGGCCGAGCTCGATGGCGAGGGTCTTGGTGAAGCCCTGCAGGCCGGCCTTGGCCGCCGAGTAGTTCACCTGGCCGCGGTTGCCCAGCGCCGAGGTCGACGACAGGTTCACGATCCGCCCGAACTGCTCGGCGACCATGTGGCCCTGGACGGCGCGGGTCATGAGGAACGACCCGCGCAGGTGCACGCCCATGACCTGGTCCCAGTCCGACTCGGACATCTTGAACAGCAGGTTGTCCCGCGTGATCCCGGCGTTGTTGATCAACACGGTGGGCGGGCCGAGCTCCGCGACGATCCGCTCGACGGCCGCGGTGACGGCGTCGTTGTCGGAGACGTCCGCGCCGACCGCGATGGCCTTCCCGCCGGCCTCGGTGATCGCATCCGCGGTGCCCTTGGCGGCGGACTCGTCGAGGTCGATCACGGCGACGGCCAGGCCGTCGGCGGACAGACGCAGCGCGGTCGCGGCCCCGAGACCGCGGGCGGCGCCCGTGACGATCGCGACGCGGGGGGTGGGAGCGGTCATGACGGGAGGACCTCCTGGTACGGGTCGGTTCGGGCCCATCCTGCACCCGTCGCTTTCCGGACGACGGGTGGGACCGGTCACGCCTGACCGGTCGCGCTCCCCGCCGCCGCACCGGTGCCGGCGACCATCCACCGGTCCCCCCGCGCCCGCAGCCCGACCCCGACCGCGCGCCCCAGCATGAACAGCGACAGACCCGCCCACACCCCGGCGAGGCCCCAGCCGAAGGCCAGCGACGCCCAGATCGCGGGCAGGAAGCCCACCAGCGCGCAGCCGAGCGTGAGACGGCGCAGGAACGCCGCGTCCGCCGCGCCGAGCAGCACGCCGTCCAGGGCGAACACGAACCCGGCGATCGGCTGCAGCGCCACGAAGAACCACCAGGCGGCCGGGATGGTGGCGAGCACCGTCGGGTCGGGGGTGAACACCCGCGGCAGCACGCCCGCCAGCGCGGCGAAGACCAGGCCGGCGACGGTGCCGAGCGCGATGCCGTACCAGGTCACGCGCCGGGTGACGGTGCGCGCGGACGACGTCGCCGACGCGCCGAGGGCCGCACCGACGAGCTGCTGCGCGGCGATAGCGAGCGAGTCGAGGACGGTCGCCATGAAGGTCCAGAGCTGCAGCACCACCTGGTGGGCCGCGACCGACGACGCGCCGAACCGCGCGCAGACCGCGGTCGCCGAGAGGAAGCAGGCCTGGAAGGCGAGGCTGCGCAGCAGCAGGTCGCGGCCGAGGCCGAGCTGGGCGCGGAGGTCGGCGCCGACCGGGCGCAGGGTCACGCCCAGGCGGGTCGTCTCGCGCACCAGCGCGCCGACGAACAGCAGGAGCACGACGGTCTGCGCGCCGACGTTCGCGATGGCCGAGCCCTCGAGACCGAGCCCCACCCCGTGGACGAGGACCGGGCACGCGATCGCGGAGGCCCCGTTGCCGGCGAGGACCACGACGACCGGGGCGCGGGTCGACTGCACGCCGCGCATCCAGCCGTTGCCGGCCATCGCGACGAGGATGCCGGGCGCGCCGAACAGCGCGATCCGCATCCAGTCCACGGCCTCGTCGGCCAGGACCCCGCCTCCACCGAGGGCATCGGCGACCGGCCGCGCGATCAGCTGGCCGAGCACGACGACCGCGATCCCGGCGAACAGTGCCAGCCAGGTGGCGGCCACCCCCTCGGCCACCGCCCGGTCGCGGTGGCCGGCCCCGAAGGCGCGGGCGGCGCGGGCGGTGGTGCCGTAGGCGAGGAACGTGCCGAGCGAGGACACCTGGGCGAGGACGACCGCGCCGACGGCGAGCGCGCCCAGGGGCAGTGCCCCCAGCCGGCCCACCACGGCGGTGTCCACGAGCAGGTACAGCGGCTCGGCGACCAGCACCACCAGGGCGGCCGCCGAGAGCGACAGGACGCGGGTCGGCCCGGCGTCGAGCGAGGTGGTCACCGGTTGCTCCGACGATGTGGCGTCTCTGCCACTGGATGACAGCAACGACGCTTCGCTGCCAAGAGGGAGGAGGGTTCAGGCCCGAGCGGACCCGTCGTCGGGACCGTCGTCCGCCTCGACGAGGTCGTCGGCGGCCTCGAGGTCGTCGGAGTCCTCGTCCTCGTCGTCCTCGTGCGGCTTGCGGTACGGGTCGGCCTCGCCGGCGTAGTCCGCGCTCGCGGCGAGCGAGGCGACCTCCTGGTCGGCCGCGCGGACGCCCGCGAGCAGCTCCTCCATGCGCGCCGCGTCCTCGGGCACCTCGTCCTGGACGAAGGTGATCGAGGGGGTGTGCCGGATGCCGGTCTGACGCCCGACCGCGGTACGGACCACGCCGGTCGCGCTGGTGAGCGCGGCCGCGGAGTTGTCGTGGTCGGTCTCGTCGCCGTAGACCGTGTAGTAGACGGTCGCCTCGCGGAGGTCCGCGGTGATGCGGGCGTCGGTGATCGTGACCAGCTTGAGGCGCGGGTCCTTCACCTCGTGCTCTAGCGTCGAGGCGACGATCTGGATGATCCGCTTGGCGAGGCGGCGGGCCCGGGGTGCGTCGGCCATGTCGGCTCCTTCACGGATCAGTCGTCGTGCGGACCCAGCCAGCGGGTCCGCGCGGAGAGCACCTGGAACTCGGGGTGCGAGCTGACCAGGCGTTCGCAGTGGTCGAGCACGTCCGACACGTGCTCGGCGTCCGCGGCCACCACCGCCACGCCGATGAGGGCGCGGCGGTGGAGGTCGAGGTGACCGGCCTCGGCGACCGAGACCGTGTACTTGCGCTTGAGCTCGGCGACGACGGGGCGCACGACCGAGCGCTTCTGCTTGATCGAGGACACGTCCCCGAGCAGCAGGTCGAGCTCGAGGACGCCTACGTACACGGCGTCCCCGAGCCGATCAGGACCGTCACTCGCGCGGCTTCTCCCGCATCTCGTAGGTCATGATCTTGTCGTCGACCTTGATGTCGTTGAACGACCCGAGCGTCAGACCGCACTCGTAGCCGTCGCGGACCTCGGTGGCGTCGTCCTTGAACCGCTTGAGCGAGCTGATCGTCAGGTTCTCGGCGATCACCGCACCGTCGCGCACCAGGCGTGCCTTGGCGTTGCGGCGGATGATCCCCTCGGTGACGAGGCAACCGGCGATCGTCCCGACCTTCGAGGAGCGGAACACGTCGCGGATCTCCGCCGTGCCGAGCTCGACCTCCTCGTAGATCGGCTTGAGCATGCCCTTGAGGGCCGCCTCGATCTCGTCGATGGCCTGATAGATCACCGAGTAGTACCGGATGTCCACGCCCTCGCGGTTGGCCAGCTCCGTGGCCTTGCCCTCGGCACGGACGTTGAAGCCCATGACGATGACATCGGACGCAATCGCGAGGTTGATGTCGCCCTCGGTGATCGCACCGACCCCGCGGTGGAGCACCCGCAGCTGGACCTCGTCGCCGACGTCGAGCTTCACGAGCGCGTCCTCGAGCGCCTCGACCGTACCCGAGTTGTCACCCTTGATGATCAGGTTGAGCTCGTTGGTCTCCTTCAGCGCGGCGTCGAGGTCCTCGAGCGAGATGCGCTTCCGGCGGCTGGCCAGCTGGGCGTTCCGCTCGCGGGCACGACGACGGTCGGCGATCTGCCGGGCCACGCGGTCCTCGTCGACGACGAGGAACGTGTCGCCGGCGCCGGGCACCGACGTGAAGCCGATGACCTGGACCGGACGCGAGGGCAGCGCCTCGCGCACGTCGTCGCCGAACTCGTCGAGCATCCGTCGGACGCGCCCGGAGGCGTCGCCCGCGACCACCGAGTCACCGACGCGGAGCGTGCCGCGCTGGACCAGGACGGTCGCGACGGGGCCGCGGCCACGGTCGAGGTGGGCCTCGATCGCGACACCCTGGGCCTCCATGTCGGGGTTGGCCCGGAGGTCCAGCGAGGCGTCCGCGGTGAGCAGCACGGCCTCGAGCAGCCCGTCGATGTTGATGTTCTCGCGTGCCGAGATGTCGACGAACATCGTGTCGCCACCGAACTCCTCGGCGACGAGGTTGTACTCGGTGAGCTGCTGACGGATCTTGGCGGGGTTGGCCCCCTCCTTGTCGATCTTGTTCACCGCGACCACGACCGGCACGTCGGCCGCCTGGGCGTGGTTGATCGCCTCCACCGTCTGCGGCATGACGCCGTCGTCGGCCGCCACCACGATCACCGCGATGTCCGTGGACTTCGCCCCACGGGCACGCATGGCGGTGAACGCCTCGTGACCCGGGGTGTCGATGAAGGTGATGGCCCGCTCGACACCCTCGAGCTCGGTGTCGACCTGGTAGGCGCCGATGTGCTGCGTGATGCCGCCGGCCTCGCCCTCGGCGACCTTCGTCTTGCGGATCGTGTCCAGCAGACGCGTCTTTCCGTGGTCGACGTGACCCATGACCGTGACGACCGGCGGGCGGGCCGCGAGGTCGTCCTCGTCACCGTCGTCGGAGCCGTAGGACAGCGAGAACGACTCCAGCAGCTCGCGGTCCTCCTCCTCGGGGGACACGACCTGCACGTCGTAGTTCATCTCGCCGCCGAGCAGCTCGAGGATGTCGTCGGACACCGACTGGGTGGCCGTGACCATCTCGCCCAGGTGGAAGAGCACCTGGACCAACGAGGCCGGGTTCGCGTCGATCTTCTCCGCGAAGTCGGTCAGCGACGCACCGCGCGGGAGCCGCACGGTCTCGCCACGGCCCTTCGGCAGGCGGACGCCGCCGACCGAGGGGGCCTGCATGTTGTCGAATTCCTGGCGCTTCTGGCGCTTGGACTTGCGGCCACGACGCACCGGGCCACCGGCGCGACCGAACGCACCCGCGGCACCGCCGCCACGACCACGGCCACCGCCGCCACCGGGACGACCACGGAAACCGCCCGCGGGCGCTCCGCCACCGCCGCCGGGGCCACCGCCACCGGGACGGAAGCCACCGCCGCCGCCACCGGGACGACCGCCGCCACCGGGACGACCGCCGGGGCCACCGGGACCACGTCCACCGGGACCGCCACGGCTCGGCGGACCGGCCGGACGGGCCGGCATCATGCCGGGGTTCGGACGCGGGGGCATGTTGCCCGGCGTCGCACCACCGGTGCCGCCGGGACGCGGCGGACGGTCACCCGCGGCCGGACGCTCGCCGTCACGCGGCGGACGCGGCATGGGGGCGTCGCCGTCCCGCGGCGGACGCGGCGGGCGCTCGCCCTGGGGCGCACCGCCACCGGGGCGCTGGCCCTGCGGGCGCGGCGGGGCGCCCTGACCGACACCGAACGGGTTGTTGCCGACGCGCGGGGTCTTCGGACCCGGACGCGGGGCGCCCGGACGCGGGGCGGCCGACGTGTCGCCCGCCGACGCCGCGGCGGCCGCGGGACGCTCCTGCTGGCCGGGACGCTCCTGCTGCGCCGGACGCTCCTGCTGCCCGGGACGCGGTGCGCCGGGACGCTGGTCGCCGGGACGACCCTGGCCGGGACGGGGACCGCCCTGGCGCTGGTCGCCGCCGCGCTCGACGGCGCCGCCACGCTGGCTGCCCGGCTTCGGGATGCCACGGGGCTGACGGTCCGGGCGGTCGGTGCCGCTGGGGCGCGGACCGCGGTCCTGCGCCGGGCGCTCCGCACCGGGGCGCGGGGCACCGGGACGCGGGGCGTCGGACGGCTTCGGGGCCGCCGGGCCGGGCGCGGGCGCGGCCGGGGCCGACGCGGAGGCGGCGGGGGCCGCCGGAGCCGCGGGAGCGGGGGTCGGCGTCGCGTCGGGACGCGGGCCGGGCGCCGGGGCGGCCGGGGCCGACGCGGTGCCGTTCCCGGAGCCGTTGCCGGAGCCGTTGCCGCCGGACGAGCCGCCCGAGCGGGCGCCGGGGCGCGGTCCGCGGGAGGACCCGCCGTTGCCACCGCTGCCCATGGAGTCGCGCAGCTTGCGCGCGACGGGAGCCTCGACCGTCGAGGACGCGGACTTCACGAACTCGCCGAGGGACTCCAACTGCGAAAGTACCTGCTTGCTGGTGACGCCGAGCTCCTTCGCGAGCTCGTGCACCCGGGCCTTGCCTGCCACTGATCTCCTCATTCTCGAGGTCGGCGGCGTGCCCGCGACCTCGTGTCCTACGCCTGCGCGCTCATCGCGAGTGCTTCACGGCTGGCTCATGGGGGTCGACCTGCTTCCTGGTGTTCCGACTCCGACGGGCGTCGGGGCCTGCGCTCGGGTCGGTCGGTGTCGGGTGCGGTGCGAGCAGTGCGTGCAGGGCACCGAGGTCCAGCGGCCCCGGGACGCGCAGCGCCCGGGGGAACGCCGATCGGCGCTCCGCGCGGTGCAGACAGTCGGTGTCGGGGTGCATCCAGGCACCCCGCCCCGGCTCACGACGCCGTGGGTCGGGCACACAGGTCCCGTCCACGGCCACCACTCGCAGCAGTTCCGACACCGGCCCCCGCGATCGGCACCCCACACAGGTGCGCACCGGTCCTTCGATCGGTGGAACCTCGTGGTGAGCCGGACGGGTCCGGGCCATGTCTGACTCTACCGCGTGCTCGCCCCGACGCCGAAGCCCCGTACCCACCCGTCAGGGCGCGACGAGGTCGGAGCCGGGCTCGGCGTCCGAGCGGATGTCGATCCGCCACCCCGTCAGCCGGGCGGCGAGGCGGGCGTTCTGACCCTCCTTGCCGATCGCCAACGAGAGCTGGTAGTCCGGCACGACGACGCGGGCCGCGCGGGCCCGGAGGTCGACCACCTCGACCGAGACCACCTTCGACGGCGAGAGCGCGTTGCCCACGAACTCCGCCGGGTCGTCCGAGTGGTCGATGATGTCGATCTTCTCGCCGTGCAGCTCGTCCATCACGCCGCGGACCCGCGCGCCCATCGGGCCGATGCAGGCGCCCTTGGCGTTCAGGCCGGGCACGGTGGACCGGACGGCGATCTTCGAGCGGTAGCCGGCCTCGCGGGCGATCGCGGTGATCTCCACCGCGCCGCTGGCGATCTCGGGGACCTCGAAGGCGAAGAGCTTCCGGACGAGGTTGGGGTGCGTCCGCGACAGCGTGACCGCCGTGCCCCGCGGGGTCCGGCTGACCCCGACGACGTAACAGCGCACCCGCTCGCCGTGTTCCAGCTTCTCCCCGGGCACCTGCTCGGCCGAGGGGATGACGCCCTCGATCGAGCCGATGTCGACGACCACCACGCCCCGCGCGTTCGCCCGGGCGTCCCGTTGCACGACCCCGGAGACGACCTCCCCCTCGCGGGTGGCGTACTCGCCGTAGCTGCGGTCGTGCTCGGCGTCGCGCAGCTTCGCGACGATCGTCTGCCGTGCCGTGGTCGCCGCGATCCGGTCGAACCCGGCCGGGGTGTCGTCGACCTCGCCGACGGTCTCGCCGTCCTCGCCCTTCTCGGGCACGAGGACACGGATCTCGCCCGAGGTGCGGTCGACCTCAGCGCGCGCGCCCGGGGCCTCGTTCCCGGCCTGGCGGTAGGCGGTCAGCAGGGCCGACTCGATCGCCGCGACGACCGTCTCGAAGGCGATGTCCTTGTCACGCTCGATCGCGCGCAGGGCCATCAGGTCGACCTTCACTGCTGCTCCTTCTCACGTCGATCGTCCTGCAGTGCCTCGACCTGCGCCTCGGGCGCCGGCTTGAACTCGACCTCGACGCCCGCCCGCTCGACCTGCGCGAGGGGGACCTCCTGCAGGCCCTTCTCGACGGCGAGCGTGACCACTTCGTCGGTCACGGCACCGACCCGGCCCGAGAGCTTCGTGCCGTCGGTGAGGGTGACCGCCACGCGGCGCAGCCACGCCTTGCGCCAGTGCCGGGGCTCGGTGAGCGGCCGGTCGGTGCCCGGCGTCGAGACCTCGAGGGTGTACTCGCCGAGCAGCGCGCCGTTCGCCTCCTCGTGCGCGTCGACGGCGGTCGAGACGTCCCGGCTCAGGGCGGCGACGGCGTCCAGGTCGACACCGCCGGCCGGGCCGTCGTCGACGCCGGGGGCGTCGGGCGTGTCGACGGTGACGCGGACGACCTGCCGGCGACCGGCGGGTCGCAGGTCGAGGTCGTCCAGCACGAAGCCGGCCCGCTCGACGACGTCGACCACGACGGGCGTCAGGGCGGTGGCGGCGGCACCGGTGGGTGGGCCCACGGGCACGGGTCTGCCTCCAGAACGGGTGAGGGAGCGGGTGACGGCGGAGGCCCCAGAGTAGTCCCGTCCCCGACTGGCACGATGGCCGGTGATGCTCCGGTCCGTCTCCCTCTCCCGTCGGTCCTTCGCCGTCCTGACGGCGGGTGTGGTCGCCCTGGGGGCGACGGGGTGCGCCCGGGACGAGGGCCCCGACGAGCTCGAGGCCCCGTGGGACGCCGCCCGCTCCGACGTCGCTCTCGCCACCGCCGCGGCCGGGGCCTTCCCCGATGCCGCCGCCCGGTTCACCGCGATCGCCGACGCGCGGCGCACGCACGCGGAGGCGCTCGCGACGGAGATCCGGCGCGCCCGGCCGGACCGCTCCGAGGTGCTCGACGCCCCACCGCCGACCGTCACCGCCCCGTCGTCCGCGGCCGACGCGGCGACCGCCCTGGCGCGCGCGCTCGGCGCCGCCCGCGACGCCGGCGCCACGCTCGCCGTCACCACGGCCCGCTACCGCGCCGGGCTCGTCGCCTCGGTGACCGCCTCCTGCGCGGGCTGGGCGGAGGCGTCGGCGGCGTGACCTCCCCCGTCTCCGACTCCTCCGGCACGCTCGACGCCGCCCAGGCCGCCCTCGGCGCCGAGCACGCGGCCGTCTGGTGCTGCGGGCTCGCGACCGCCTTCCTGCCCTCCTCCGTCGCCCAGGCACTCGCGGACGCGGCGCTGGCGCACCGGCAGCGTCGGGACGCCCTCGTGGCGTTCCTGGAGGCCGCGGGGCAGCAGCCGGTGCCCGCCGCGCCCGCCTACGCCACCCCGCGGCCGGTGACCGACGCGGCGAGCGCCGCCGCCCTGCTCGTGGTCGCCGAGGACGACGTCGCCACGGCGTGGCGGGCGCTCCTGGAGCGCACCGACGACCGGGGCCTGCGGACCACCGGGGTGGCCGCGATGGTGGCCGCGGCGACGGGCGGGCGGCGCTGGCGGGTGCTCGCCGGGGTCACCCCGCAGGTGGCGACGTCGCCGGGCGACCCGCCGACGGGCTGAGCGGTCGCGAGGTGGGCCGGTTGGCCTGCCGAGGGCGCATCGCGTTCGACCGCTTTTCACATCGTCGTGAAAAGCGCCTGCAGGGTCTTCGGTGACGGCCCGGGCGACCCGCACCGGTGTCGATCGGGGTCGCGTGCTCCTCCGCCACCCCGCCGGCGGACGACCTGACGGCGTGATTACCGCAGGCCGAGCGCAGTCCGGGCGACGCGGTCCAGCGTCGGCTCCGGGACCCGCGCGCCGCCGGTGCCGTCCGTCTCGGTGATGACGACCACCTCGCCCAGCTGCGTCGACGCGTACCCGGCGCCGGACAGCGCCGCGGGGGCACCCGGGTAGCCCCGGCCCTCGCGCAGCAGGTCCGCGACGTTGCCGGTGCCGGAGGAGTCGACCAGCGACTTGAGGGCGGCGGCCGAGGCGGCGTCGTGCATCCGGACGACGGCCACCGACGCGACGACGGGCGTGCCGTCGGCGTCCGCGGTCCAGAGGGCGCGGTCCAGCTGCGTGCAGGGCCGCTCGGCGAGGAACTGGACGGCGAGACCGTAGGCGTGGCCGTCGCAGGTCGGGTCGCTGGTGACGACGCGCTGGGTCCAGGACACGCCGTCGACGACGCGGACCGGGTCGGCCGAAATCTCCTCCGGCGTCGCCCCGGTGCCGCGCACCACGAGCACGGCGACGCCGAGCGCGAGCCCGAATGCGACCACGGCCGCCACCCCGAGCCCGCGCCAGGTCGCCATCCACGTCGGGAGGGTCACCTCGCGGCGGGCCCGACGACGACGGCGGGAGTCGGTGGGGAGGCCGCCCAGCCGCGGCGACTCCTCGGGACCACCACCGGGACCGCCGACCTCCGGGACGGCGATACCGGCCGGCGTGGGGTCCGCGACGGCGATCGGGGCCGTGGTGGGGCGGGCGAGCGGCCCGCCCGGGTTCGACACGGCGGCGGAGCGCGCGGCCGGCACCGCGCCGGGCGGGAGCGACCCCGGGAAACCGGCCGCGGCCAGGTCGACCGGGTCGGGCACGAACCCGGCGAGCCGCCAGGCGGCGAAGAGCCGACGGACCTCGGCGGCGTCGAGCACAGTCGGTCCGGACGAGGCGGTGAGGACGAGACCCGCGGCGGTGGCGACGCCGATCGCCCGGTCCTCGGCGGTGCGCTCGGGGTCGGCGCGGTCGGGCACCGCGCGGTCGACGACGGGGACGACCTGGCGGGGCGCGGTCGGGGTGGGGTCGGCGAGCGCGAGCAGCCGGTCGATCTCGGCGGCCGCGCGGTCCTGGACCCCGCCGGCGCCTCCCGTCGTCAGGACCGGGACCCGGTCGCCGGCCGGGACGAGCCCGAGGACCCCGTCGGGCCGGAGCACCAGGGCGTCGAGGACGCCGTCCGGTCCGCCGGGCAGGGCCACGGCCACCCCGGGTGCCGTCGGCAGCCCGTCGAGCAGGCGACGAACACGGCGCACGCGCTCCGGTGCGATCCCGTGACGGGGATCCGGGGCGACGAGGAGCATCCGACCTCCACGATCGGGTGACGACGGGCGGCGCTCACGGTAGCCGTCGAGATCACGGAAGCATCACGACCCCCGCCGTGTCGCCCCGATCAGCCGCCCGGCCGACGCCGTTCCCCGATGCGGGCCACCATCGGCGTGAGGGTCCGTGCGGCCACCGGGAGCATCGACTGCGTCCGTGTGAGCCAGCCGCGCCAGCCCGGGAGCACCCGGAGTTCGCGCTTCCCGTCGAGCATCGCGATCCCCGCGGCGACCACCTCGTCGACCCCGAGCACCCGCGGGCCGGTGAACAGCAGCGCCGAGGACGGGCGGTCGGACACGGCGCGGAGCAGCTCGGTGGAGACGGCGTCCGGACACAGCGCGAGGCAGCGGATCGGCCGGCGGGCGCCGCCGAGCTCGATGTGCAGCGCCTGGACGTAGGAGAGCGCGGCGGCCTTCGACGCCCCGTAGATCGCCAGACCCGGCGTCGGGCCGAGACCGGAGAGCGAGACGACGTTGAGGATGTCGCCGCGGCGCATCACGTCGACCGCCGCGCGGCAGCCGTGCACGACCCCGAGCGTGTTGATCTCGACGGTCGAGGTCACCTCGGCGTCGGTGGCGTCCCAGACCGGGGCGGTCGAGAGCACGCCCGCGTTGTTGACCCACACCGTGACCTCGCCCAGGTCCGCCGCGGCGGCCGCGACCGAGCGCTGGGCGCCCGCGTCGCGCACGTCGAGCGGGAGCGCGGTGGCCGGGCCGGGCAGGGCGTCGGCCGTGCGGGTCGCGGCGGCCCCGTCGACGTCGGTGACCACGACGTGCAGCCCGCGCTCGCTCAACGCCCGGGCCAGCCCGGCGCCGATCCCCCGTCCCGCGCCGGTGACGACGGCGACGTCGGTCATGGGTGGCTCCTCCCTGTCCCCGTGGCAGCGAAGCGTCGTCGCTGTCGTCCAGCGGCAGGAAATCCACTTCGTCGCGGCGGGAGTCTCGCGCACCCGGCGTCAGGACGGCGGACGTAGGCTCGGCGGCGATGCGCAGCGAGGAGATCCAGGTCCGGACGGGCGAGCAGGAGACGGTCCGGGACATCACGGCGGAGTGCGAGCGGTTCCTGCGCGACGCGGACGCGCAGGACGGCCTGCTGCACGTGTTCGTCCCGCACGCGACGGCGGGGATCGCGGTGATCGAGACCGGCGCCGGGTCGGACTCCGACCTCCTGCGCCAGCTCCACGAGATCCTCCCCGCCGACGACCGGTGGGGGCATCGCCACGGCTCCCCCGGCCACGGTCGCGACCACGTGCTGCCCGCGCTGGTCGCCCCGTCGATGACGGTGCCCGTGCTCGGCGGCCGGATGACCCTCGGCACCTGGCAGTCGGTGTGCCTGGTCGACACCAACACCGACAACCCGTCGCGCAAGATTCGTCTCAGCCTGCTCGCGGGCTGAGCCGGCCCCGGCCCGAGCAGGCATCCTGGAGGACGTGAACACCGACGTCCTCGTCATCGGCGCCGGGCCGGCCGGCTCGTCCGCGGCCGCGTGGGCCGCGCAGGCGGGTCACGACGTCGTCCTCGCCGACGCCGCCGTCTTCCCCCGCGACAAGGCCTGCGGGGACGGCCTCACACCCCGGGCGATCGCGGAGCTGACGAAGCTCGGCCTCGGCGAGTGGGTCCGCGGCCGCGGCGAGAACCGCGGCCTGCGCGCCGCCGGGTTCGGGCAGCTCCTGACGCTGCCGTGGCCGGGTGGCTCGCTCCCCGCGCACGGGGGCGCGGTGGCCCGGACGGAGCTCGACGCCCGCATCCGCACGGTCGCGTTGGAGCGGGGCGCGGTCCCGGTCGAGGGCCGGCGGGCGGTCGACGTCGAGTTCTCCGGCGCCGCCGTGTCCGCGGTGGTGTTCGACGACGGGTCGCGGATCGCGTGCCGCCGGCTGATCGTGGCGGACGGGGCGAAGTCGACGCTCGGGCGTGTCCTCGGGCGGGTCTGGCACAAGGACACGGCGTTCGGCGTCGCGGCGCGCGGCTACATCACCTCCGGGCGCCACGACGACCCCTGGATCTCCTCGCACCTCGAGCTGCGCGGCACCGAGAACGAGGTGCTGTCGGGCTACGGCTGGGTGTTCCCGCTGCACGACGGGTCGGTGAACATCGGCGTCGGCACGCTCGCCACCGACAAGCGCCCGGCCAACGTCCGGCTGCGCTCGCTCATCCAGCACTACGCCACGCAGCGCCGGGACGACTGGCAGCTCTCCGGCGAGGTGCGCGACGTCGCGTCGGCGCTCCTGCCGATGGGCGGCGCCGTGTCCGGCGTGGCGGGGCGGAACTGGGCCCTGGTCGGCGACGCCGCCGGCTGCGTGAACCCGCTCAACGGCGAGGGCATCGACTACGGGCTCGAGACCGGGCGGCTGATCGTCGACCTGCTGGGCGAGGACGACTGGTCGCTCGCCTGGCCCGCGACGCTGCGCGAGCACTACGGCTCGGCGTTCTCCATCGCCCGGCGCCTCGCGAAGCTCCTGACGGTGCCGAAGCTGCTGCCCGTGGCCGGTCCGGTCGGGATGCGGTCGAAGGCGCTCATGACGGTGGCCCTGCGCGTCATGGGCAACCTGGTCACCGAGGAGGACCACGACGTGGTCGCCCGGGCATGGCGCCTCGCGGGGAAGGCGTCGCTGCGCGCGGACGAACTCCCGCCGTTCCCGGCGGCCGACCTGCGGACGCCGGTCGCCGCGGGCTGATTCCCGACGGCGGGTCGCGTCAGCGAGGTGCACGTCAGGCACGTTCCGGGGCCTCGGGGCCTGCCTCCCGTGACACTCGTGGACGAGCTGGGCGGGTCTCGCTGCGACGGGGCGTGACTGTCGGACCCTCGTACTAGTGTTCGAATCATGCCGCAGGACCTGCACTCCGCGCCTCGTGCCGAGGTGGCGACCGTGCTCGCCGACTCGGGTCTGCCGCTGCTCGCGCGCGCCGTCACGGCGGGTGTCGTCGGTGGGCCGGGCGTGCGCGCGGTGCTCGACTGTCTGGCTTCCCTGGCCGACGACGGCCACGACGCTGCGGCGCTCGCCGAGGCCGAGGAATTCCTGACCTCGATCGCCGCGGCCACCGACCCGGCCTCCGTCGCGCAGGAGCTGCGCGTGCACTGCGACGAGGTCCTGCGGCCGCACCTGGCCGAGGACGTGGACGAGCCGGACGAGCCGGACGAGCCGGACGCCTGGCTCGAGGAGCCCCCGGCTGTCGGGTTCGCGGTCGCCACGACGGGATCCGACGCGCCGGCCATCGGCGACGCCCCGAGGGACGACGCCCCGACCGCGGATCTCGCGACCGACGACCTCGCGACCTCTGGCGCCGTCGCGCCCGACGCGTCCACGACCCACGGGCCCCTGTCCGGCGAGTTCGCCCGCCCGGACCCGGGGCCGCCCACGCCACGACGCCGGGTGCCGGGACGGCCGTCCGCCGTGACGCATCGAGGCAACCGAGTGGGGCGGGCACCCCCTCCGGCGCCCGTCCCCGCCACGGGTGTGCAGCACGTCCGCCCACCCCCCGCCGGCCGACACCGTATCGGTCGGGACGGCCACCACCTCTCCGGCCTCCGAGGAACCGGAGCCGTGGCCGCACCGGGATCAGGGAGTGATGACCACCTTGAGCGCGAGGTTCGCCGCGGCGTTGCCGAACACCTCGTAGGCCTCGTCGATCTGGTCGAACGTGAACGAGTGCGTCCCCATCTTCTCGGCGGGGATGCGGCCCGAGGCGACCATCTTGAGCAGCGTCGGGATCGACACGGTGTCGACCAGGCCCATCGTCAGGGTCACGTTGGCGATCCACATGTCCTGCATCGGGATCTCCACCGGGGTGCCGTGCACGCCGACGTTCGCGATCGTCCCGCCGGGCCGCACGAGCGAGGCGGCGGTCAGCAGGGTCTCGGGGTAGCCGACCGCCTCGATGGCGACGTCGACGCCGAGCCCGTCGGTCAGCGCGACCACGTCGGACACCGTGCCCGGGCCGACCTCGATGGCGTCGGTCGCCCCGAACTCGAGCGCCTTCTCGAGCCGGAACTTGTTCGAGTCGATCGCGATGACCTTGGACGCGCCCCAGAGACCCGTCGTCAGGACCGCCGAGAGACCCACCGCCCCGGCGCCGACCACGGCGACCGTGTGCCCGGGCCGCACGCCGCCGGCGAGGACCCCGACCTCGTAGCCGGTGGGCAGCGAGTCGGCGAGGAAGATCGCCTGCTCGTCGGTGACCTCCGGGGGCACGAGGTAGAGCGAGGTGTCGGCGTAGGGCACGCGCACGAACTCGGCCTGCGTGCCGTCGATGAGGTGGCCGAAGATCCAGCCGATCCCGCCGACGGTCTGGCAGTGCGACGGCATGCCGCGCTGGCAGTACTCGCACCGGCCGCACTTGGTGATCGCCGGGACCAGCACCCGGTCGCCGACCGAGAACCCGCGGACCGCCCCGCCGACCTCGGTGACCGTCCCGACGGCCTCGTGCCCGAGGATGCGGCCGTCGGTCACCGCGGCCACGTCGCCCTGCAGGATGTGCAGGTCGGTGCCGCAGATCGTGGTGGTCTCCACCTTGACGACGACGTCGGTGGGTTCGACGATCGCCGCGTCCGGGACGTCCTCCCACGCCTTCCGACCGGGACCGTGGTACACAAGGGCCTTCATCGCGACCTCCGCTGGTTGCGCCCGCTGAGCGTCCCCGACGCTATGGCGTGGGTCACGGTCCGACTGTCCGATTCCGGGACGATCCGGTGCGCCCCGGGGCCGCGCGGACCGGCCGGTGTCCCGCCGCCGGGACACTCCTCAGGCGATGTAGCTGATGCCGAACGCGTCGATCTTGCGGTAGAGCGACGACCGGGCGATCCCGAGCATGGCGGCCGCCTTGTAGCGGTTCCCGCGCGTCTCGTAGAGCGCGTGGATGATCGCGTCGGCCTGGGCGGTCTCGAGCATCGTCAGCCGTGGGGCGCTGGTGAAGCAGAGCGCGGGCAGGTCGGGCGGCTGCACGATCCCGACCGGCTTGCGCGCCACCACGTACCGCAGCACGTCCTCGAGCTCGGCGATGTTCCCCGGCCAGGCGTAGCCCTCGAGCACCCGGACGACCTGGTGCGAGAGCCGGAGCGAGCGGGCGCCGCTCATCGACCGGAGCACGGCCTGGGCGAGGCCCGCGAGCTCGTCGGTCCGGTGGCGCAGGGCGGGGACCCGCACGGTGTCGTGGAAGTGGCGCAGGAGCAGGCCGTACGGGCGCGCGGCGTCGACGGCCGCGGAGTCCAGGCAGCCGACGACGACCACCCGACCCGGCATCGCCGTCAGCGGCCGGAGCGCCTCGTCGAGGCGGCGCGCGGCGACCGGGGTCAGGGCGTGCACCTGGTCGAGCAGCACCAGGTGTGCCTCGCCGCCGACCGGGTCGAGGCTGCCGGGGTCGAGGCGCAGGTCGTCGGCCGGCCCGGTGCAGTCCACCGTCGTCGAGGTCCCCCGCGGGAACAGGTAGGTGAACCGCTCCCGGGCCAGCGTCCGCTTCCCGACGCCGTTCTCCCCCACCAGCAGCAGGTGCCGCCGACGGCCGAGCGCCGCCGTCGCGTCGCGGCGCATCCGCTCGTAGGGGCCGAACAGCTCCTGCGTCGCGCGGCGCCGGGCCTCCTCTCCCGACGACGGGTCGCGGTGCAGGTCCGCCGCGAAGTCGCGTCGACCCGTGGGCGCGACGTGCGAGCCCTGGCGCCGCCGGGCCTCGCGGGCCGCGACGCTCACCCGCCCCGCCCCGGCGTGCACCGGGACCGGACCGCCCGCGAGGACCGCGCCGAACACCTCCCCGTCCTCGCCGCGGACCTCGCGCAGGTCGACCTCGGCGCACACCCCGGACGGCAGGTCGAGGTGGCGCGGCCCGCCGGTCTCGTCGAGCAGGACGCTCGTGGTCAGCGCGTCGCCGAGGGCCTGGCGGTCCGCGTCGGGCAGCGCCGCGACCTCCCGGCCGAGCCAGGTCTCGTCGCCCGTCGCGGCCACGACCCAGGGGACGCCCTCGGCGCGCAGGGCCGACATCGCGTCGTGGACGGCGAGGACCCGTCGGCGGCGGTCGCGCTCGTCGTGGTCGGCGACCGCGTCGGCGAGCAGCCGCGCGAGGGCAGGCGTGACGGGCTCCGAGGCGTGGGCGACCACCACGATGCGGCCGCCACCGACCGGCGCCGCCGCCTCCCGCAGCAGCCGCCACGCCGGGTGGAGGTGCTCCGGGCCCTCGACGAGGACCGCGCGACGCTCGTGGGCCGCGACCGACGCCGCCGTCGTCCCGACCGACGCCTCGTCGCAGCGGTGCCCGGGCACGAGGCCGGCGGCGTCGAGGAGCTCCCCCAGGGCCGGGTCGGTGTCGTAGCGGACCCGCACCACGGCGTCGTCGCCGACGAGGGCGACGGAGCAGCCCACCTCCGGGTTCTCGCGGGCGAAGCGGTGCAGCACCGCGTCGGCGGCGGCGACCAGCGGTCCGCCGTCGTGGTGACCGACGAACGGCGGGTCCACCGGGCCACCGACCGAGGCACCGACCGACCGCTCCCACGACGCGACGATCTCCGGCCGCACCACTCCCGCGGGCAGCGCGGCCCGGCCGCCGCGCCGGAACCGTTCGCGGGCGGCGTCGAGCACGCGGGCCGCCGTCACGTCTCCGGACGGTAGGCCGCCCGTCCGCTCCCCCACCAGAATCCGGAGACGTCGGCAGACCCTGCACCCCGGGAATCAGCCGGCGGGCTCCCACGGCGGCATCGGCTCGCCCGACTGCGCGGCCGCGAGGCGGGCGAGGTACCAGGTCCAGCCGGCTGCGAGGTCCTCGCGCGGGATGGTGCCGTCGACGCGCTGCACGAGGACCAGCTCGGAGCCGGTCCCGTGGGCCCGCACGGTGAGGTCCAGGTGCCAGGCGGTGCCCCCGGACGGGAGGAGGACGACGAGCCGGTGCGGGGGTTCGCAGACCTCGATCACCGCGTCCACCGGATCGTCGACCTCGCCGCCCGCGTCGACCTCACCGGTCATGGTGAAGGAGACGGTCCCGGTGGTCGGGTCGCCGGTCCAGGTCCCGATCCACCGACCCATGCGGTCGGACTCGGTGATCGCGGACCAGAGGTCCTCCACCGGGTCGGGAAAGGTGCGGCGGACGACCAGGTCCTCAGCCGGTGCGGTCACGGTCGACCTCCTCGTGCGACCGGGCGCGCCGACCACGGCGCACCTCGGTGTCCAGGGCGTCCAACCGGGCGGCCGGGCCCGCGGGCGTGCGCTGCTCGGACTCGTCCGCGGCGAGGCGGGCGAGTCCCTCCGCGCTCGTCACCTCGTCGAGGGCGAGGGCGACCGCGCCGTGCAGGGCGGCGTCGGCGCCGTGGACGGCGTCGCGGACCGGGGTGGGCTCGGCGCGCCGCCAGCCCATGAGCCCGGCCGCGTAGGCCTCCTCGAAGGCGGCGCCCCGCAGCCGCGGGGCGAGTCCGCCGAGGACCACGACGTCGGGGTCGTGCGCGTTGACCAGGCCCGCCAACCCCCGGCCCAGTGCGGCCGAGGCGCCGGCCACGGCCGCGACGGCAGGGGCGTCGCTCCGGTCCAGCACCGTCGTCGCGAACGTCCGCGGGTCGGCCGGCGCCGGCGCCCCGAGGCGGCGGGCCAGGCCGTACCCGTCCACCTCCGGACCCCAGCAGCCCCGGGCCCCGCAGGCGCACTCGACGGCCGGGTCGCCGAACGGCAGGTGCCCGAACTCGCCGGCGGCCCCGTGGGCGCCGGTCTGGGGGCGGCCGTCGATCAGCAGGGTGCCGCCGAGCCCGACCTCGACGAGCACCGTCAGCGCCGTGCCCGCGCCCGCCGCCGCGCCGCTGCGCGCCTCCGCGAGCCCCGCCAGGGTCGCGTCGTTGCCCTGCACCACCCGCAGCGTGGACCCGCCGGTCAGCCGCGCCAGGTCCAGCGTCGTCCAGTCGAGCTCGCCGGAACGCACCACGTGGCCGTCGGACAGCGGCGCCGGGAAGGACACGGCGAGCCCGACCGCGCCGCGCTCCGCCACGGCCGCGCCCACCTCCTCGGGGCAGGCGCGCACCCGTCGTCCGGACGCCACCACCGTGGGGACGCCGTCGAGCCCCGCGACCCCGAGCCGCCAGTCCTCGTGGCGCAGGTCCAGGGCGAGCACCCTCGGGC
Organism: Actinomycetospora corticicola; assembly: GCF_013409505.1. Classification (NCBI taxonomy): domain Bacteria; kingdom Bacillati; phylum Actinomycetota; class Actinomycetes; order Pseudonocardiales; family Pseudonocardiaceae; genus Actinomycetospora; species Actinomycetospora corticicola. The sequence continues at coordinate 2,635,074 of NZ_JACCBN010000001.1, forward strand.
CGTCGGCCGCGGGCACCAGGCTCGTCGTCGGGCGCCCCCGCCCCGACACCGGTGCTCGTTCCTCGGCCACCCACCCGGCCGTGCGCAGGCGGGCCACGGTCTCTGTCGTCGTGGCACTGGAGAGCCGCAGCTGCTCGGCGAGCGCCACCCGGGTCAGCCCCGGGGTCCGCCGGACCGCGTCCAGCACCCGGGCGGCCGTGCGCCACCGGTCGACCGCCGCGCGACCGGGCTCACACCGGAACCCGGTCGCACCACCCGTCGTCGGGAACATCCCGCCATTATGCTCGGTTGGCGAGTAAAAGCTACGTCGAGGTGAACGGAGGGCTGATGGGCGTGGACGCCGTGCTGTTCGACATGGACGGCACCCTCGTCGACTCCGACGCCGTCGTCGAGCGGGTCTGGCGCGCCTGGGCGCGGGAGAACGAGGTCGACGAGGACCTCGTGCTCACGACGATGCCCGGTCGCCCCGCCGCCGACACCGTGCGCGCGGTGCGCCCCGACCTGGACGCCGAGGCGCACGGGCGGGCCCAGCTCGCGCAGGAGTACCGCGACCTCGACGGCGTCGTCGCCGCCCCCGGCGCACACGACCTGCTCGCCGCCCTCGACCACGCCGGCACCCCGTGGGCCGTCGTCACCAGCGCCGACGACCGGCTCGCCCGGCTCCGGCTCGGCGCCGCGGGTATCACGCCGCGCACCCTCGTCACCCGCGACCTGCTGACCCACGGCAAGCCCCACCCCGAGGGCTACCTGCACGCCGCCGAGGTGCTCGGCGTCGACCCGACGCGCTGCCTCGTCGTCGAGGACACCGTCACCGGGGCCGACGCCGGGCGGGCCGCCGGCGCGCGGGTCGCCGGACTCAAGGGGATCGACGCGGATCTCCCGATCACCAGCCTCACCGACCTGTTGGAGCTGACGCGATGAGCGCCGTCCTCGAGACCGCACCCGGGACCCGGAGCCGGGGACTCGGCCACCGGGTCCCCGCCGGGGTGAGCCTCGCCGCCCTGAGCCTGGGCGGGCTCGCCATCGGCACCACCGAGTTCGCGAGCATGGGCGTGCTGCCCGGCTTCGCCGCCGACCTCGGCGTCTCCGTCCCGACGGCGGGCGTGGCCATCAGCGCCTACGCCCTCGGCGTCGTCGTGGGCGCCCCGCTGATCGCGATCGCCGGCGCCCGGTGGGCGCGCAAGAAGCTGATCGTCGCCCTCGCGACCGCCCTCGTCGTGTTCAACGCGCTGTCCGCGCTCGCCCCGGCGTTCGTGCCGTTCGTGGCGCTGCGCTTCCTCGCGGGCCTCCCCCACGGCGCGTACTTCGGCACCGCCGCGGTGCTCGGGGCCGCGCTGGTGGAACCGGCCAAGCGGGCGCGTGCCCTCGCGTCCGTGATGCTGGGACTGACGATCGCGAACATCGTCGGCGTGCCCGCCGCGACGTGGCTCGGCGAGACCTTCGGGTGGCGGTCGGCGTACGTGGCGGTCACGGTCATCGCCCTGATCACCGTGGTCGCGGTGGTGACGCTGGTGCCGAACGCCGCGTCCGCCCAGGGCGGCAGCGTCCGCGGGGAGCTGACCGCGCTGACCCGCCCGCAGGTCTGGCTGACCCTCGGCGCGATCAGCGCCGGCTTCGGTGGCCTCTTCGCGGTCTACAGCTACATCAGCCCGATCCTGACGACGAACGCCGGCGTCGCCGCGACCACGGTCCCGCTGCTCCTCGGGGCGCTCGGGATCGGCATGACGGTCGGCAACGTCGTCGGCGGCCGACTCGCCGAGCGCGCGCCGCGGGCGACGATCGCCGGCGCCCTCGGCGTCTACACCCTCGTGCTCCTCGCCTTCGTCCTCGCCTCGCACCAGGCCGCGACGGCGGCCGTCGGGCTGTTCCTGCTCGGCTTCGTCGGTATGTCGGCGGGGCCCGCGCTCATGGGTCGCCTGATGGACTTCGCTGCAGAGGGTCCGTCGCTCGCGGCGGCCAGCTTCCACTCGGCGTTCAACGTCGCCAACGCGATCGGCGCCGCGCTCGGGGGTGCGGTCCTGGCCGCGGGGTTCGGCTACGACGCCCCCGCCCTGGTCGGGGCGGCCCTGCCGCTGCTCGGCCTCGCGGTGTTCGGCGTGAGTGTCGCGCTGGAGCGCCGCTCGCGCGCCTGAGCACGGGCGGCAAGCCTGCCGAGTACCCCGCTCCCGGAGGGAGCAGACGGCGGCATCCGGGTGTCTCCCGGGTGCCGCCGTTCCCGTGTGCGTGCCCGGTGATCGTCCGTCGGGGCGGTGTCGGTGCTCCGGGCGGGTGGAAGGCCCCGAGCGGGGGTCACGGGGGCTCGACCTGCGGCGACACCCTCTCGCCGGGACCTCGGGGCGGGTGTGCCCCCCGCCCGGCGTGGGGAAGGAGACCCGTCGTGAAGGTCGTGGCGCGCAGCAGGCCGGCACCTCCGCGGCACCGCCGACGGCGGGCGCGGGGTCGCGTCACCGGCGCCCTCGTGACGCTCGCCGTGGCCGTCGCCGCCGTGCTGGGGGTGGCCGGGGTCGCGACCCTGCTCATCCTCGGGGACTCCGACCCGGGTGCGAGCACCGTGAGCCCGGCCGTCATCGAGGGCGCCACCCTGCCCGGGCCGGCTGTCGCGGCGGAGACGACGGGGCTGCCGCCGGGCACTTCCGGTTCTCCGGGTGCTCCGGGTGGCCACGGTGTGGCCGGCGCGCCGACCGTGCCGGTCGCCGTCGCGCCGGTGGCGGGGTCGACCCCCGTGCCCGCGGCGCAGGCCGCCCCGGGCGCGGCGAGGGCGGCGGCCCCGCAGGCGGGCGGGGCGTCGTCGGGCGCCGGCGCTCCTGCGGCCCGTGCGGGGTCGTCGGGGTCCTCGGGTGGGTCCGGGTCGTCGTCGGGCGGGCCGTCGCGCGGCGCCTCCGGTTCGTCCTCGGGCGGCTCGTCGGGTGGGTCGTCGGGGGGCTCCTCCGGCGGGTCGAAGCCGTCCGGTGGCTCGGGCTCGTCGTCGGGGTCGACCTCCGGGGGCGGCTCCGGTGGTTCCGGCGTGAAGGTCTGCGCGAAGGTCGTCGCCGGGGTGTGCGTCAGCCTGGGGTGACCCGGAGATCCGGACGTCCGCGGCGACACGCCGACGGGGAGCGGCGACGCGCCCCAGGGATGCGGATCTCCACCCGCGGCGTCAGCCCTGGAGGCCGGCCGCCACGTCGTCCCAGCCCGGGGTCGCCGCGATGGTGGCGGCCACGGCCGCCGCCCGCTCCCGGTGGTCCCCGTTCCCGACGACGACGGTGGTCGCCCCGGCGATCGCGTCCGGTCCGTCCACCGCGGACACCCGCAGTCCGGCGCCGGCCGCCTCCACGCCGGCGGCGTTGACGTGGTGGTCGGCGCCCTGCGGGACCACCACGAGCGGCCGCCCGTGGATCGCCGCGGCCAGCACGGTCGCCGCGCCCGCGTGGCAGACGACGCCGTCGACGTGGTCGAGCACCGGCCCGAGCGGTCCGAAGGGGCGCAGGGCGACCCGGTCGGGGTGGGCCACCTCCAGGGTGTCGAGCATCGGCGGCAGGGCGACCACCGCCCGCACCCCGGCCGCGGTGACGGCGTCGACCACGCCGGCGAGCGTCGGGCCGTCGAGGAACAGCGTCCCGAGCGTCACGAGGACGACGGGGCCGCCGCCGGCCGGCAGCGCGACCGGCACCGACCCGGCGTCGAGAAGGGCGAGCTCGGCCCGGACCGGGGTGAGCGGTCCCGGGGCGGCCCAGCCCGGCGGGCGGAGGGCCTCGGGCCAGGGGTCGAGGCGACGTCGGGGCGGGGCGACCGGCAACCCGGCGGCGAGCACGGTCGAGCGGATGTCCGCGTCGACGTCGGCCATGCAGACCGGACCGAGCGACACGATCTCGAGGGGGACGTCCCACTCCGCGGCGAACACGGGCCCGAGGCCGTCGAGCCCCTCGGCGACGACCAGGTCGGCCCGCCAGGAGCCCAGGGCCGCCCTCGCGGCGTCCAGGGCCACGGTGGCCCGCAGGCCGCCGAAGAAGTGCCCGACGTCGATCGGCAGCCCGTCCGGGCGCTCCCCCTCGGGCCGGGGCAGCGCCAGCAGCTCGTCGAGGTCGGGCCCGGCGACGACGTGCCGGACGCCGGGCGGGAGCAGCGGCGCCGCGCTGGGAGCGCTCAGCAGGGCGACCTCGTGGCCGCGGGCGACGAGCGCGGTGGCCACCGGGCGCAGGGCCAGGACGTGGGCCACGGCGGGGAAGGACGTGAGGAGCACGCGCACGCGTTCATGATCATCGACCCGGGGTCGGGCCACCATGCTCCGACGGTGCCGCCTTTCGGCGTCACCGGATGCACGCAGTGACGCATTGCCGGCACCCGGCGCGTGCTCAGGCGCCGGTCAGCGCGCTCACGACCTCGTCGACCGGCACCTCGCGCCGCTCGCCGGACCGCCGCTCGGTGACCTCGACGACGCCGTTCACCAGGCCGCGACCGACCGTGATCGAGGTCGGCATCCCGAGCAGCTCGGCGTCCGCGAACTTGACGCCCGGGGAGGCCTTGCGGTCGTCGAGGAGCACCTCGAGGCCGGTCTCGGCGAGGCCGGCGGCGATCGTCTCGGCGGCCGCCCGCTGGGTCTCGTCCTTGCCGGCGATCACGAGGTGCACGTCGAACGGCGCCACCTCGCGCGGCCACACCAGGCCCTTGGCGTCGGCGTGCTGCTCGGTGATGGCGGCGACCGCGCGCGAGACGCCCACGCCGTAGGAGCCCATCGTCACCGTGGTCCGCTTGCCGTCGGCACCGAGCGCCTCGAGCCCGAGTGCCTGCGCGTACTTCCGGCCGAGCTGGAAGATGTGGCCCATCTCGATGCCGCGGGCGGCGACGAGGGTGCCGGCACCGTCGGGCGACGGGTCGCCCGCGCGGACCTCGGCGGCCTCGATCGTCCCGTCCGGGGTGAAGTCGCGGCCGCACACGAGGTCGAACACGTGCCGACCGGGCTCGTCGGCGCCGGTGATCCAGGCGGTGCCGGTGACGATGCGCGGGTCGACGAGGAACCGCACCCCGTTCTTCTGCAGGCCGACCGGGCCGATGTAGCCCTTGGTGAGGAACCGGTTCCGGGCGAAGTCGGCGTCCTCGAGCAGCGCGACCTCGGCGGGCGAGACCGCGGCCTCGAGGCGCTTCATGTCGACCTCGCGGTCGCCGGGCACGCCGACGCCGAGGAGCTGCCACTCGTCCGCCCCGGGCAGCCGGGTCTTCACCATGACGTTCTTCAGCGTGTCGGCCGCGGTGTAGTCGCGGTCCGGGAACAGCGAGCGCGCCACCGCGACCAGGGAGTCGATCGTCGGGGTGTCCGGGGTGTCGTGGACCGTCGCCTCCGGCTTGTCGTCGGTCGACTGCTCGGGCGGCGGCGTGGTGGTGACGGCCTCGACGTTGGCGGCGTAGCCCGATTCCAGGCACCGGACGTACGTGTCCTCACCGGCGTCGCAGGGCGCGAGGAACTCCTCCGAGGCCGACCCGCCCATCGCGCCGGACATGGCCGACACGATCTGGATCTCGAGGCCGAGCCGGTCGAAGAGCCGCTGGTAGGCGAGCCGGTGGGCGGCGTAGGAGTCGGCCAGGCCCTCGTCGGTGAGGTCGAACGAGTAGGAGTCCTTCATGGTGAACTCGCGGCCGCGCAGGATGCCCGCGCGGGGCCGCTCCTCGTCCCGGTACTTGGTCTGGATCTGGTAGAGCGTCACCGGGAAGTCCCGGTAGGACGACGTCTCCCCCTTCACCATCAGCGTGAAGAGCTCCTCGTGGGTCGGCCCGAGCAGGTAGTCGGCCTGCTTGCGGTCCTTGAGCCGGAACAGCGTGTCGCCGTACTCGGTCCAGCGGCCGGTCGCCTCGTAGGGCTCGCGGGGCAGCAGCGCCGGGAAGTGGACCTCCTGCGCGCCGATCGCGTCCATCTCCTCGCGCACGATCCGCTCCACGTTGCGCAGCACCCGCACCCCGAGCGGCAGCCACGAGTAGATGCCGGGCGCGACCCGCCGCACGTAGCCCGCGCGCACGAGCAGCTTGTGGCTGGTCACCTCGGCGTCGGCCGGGTCCTCGCGCAGCGTGCGCAGGAACAGCTCGGACATGCGGGTGACGCCTCGTGCCATGCGGTGAGCCTACTGACGGCGCGCATCCCGGATTCGCCTGGCGGGTCAGACTGCCCGTCATGGTGCGGCTCGTGGTCGTGGCGGTCGCGGTCCTGCTCGTCACGGGCTGCGCCGGGGCCCCGGTGGTCTCGACGACGGCCGCGCCGACCGCCGTCGCCCCCGTGCCCGCCGTCCCGACCGACGTGGCCTGGCGCTGGACCTCCCCCGCCCCCCTGCACGCCGTCGTCCGGGTGGGCGCCGGGGTGGTGGTGGCCGACGACGACGGGGTGACGGCGCTGGACGGGGTCACCGGGACACCGCGCTGGCGCTACGCCCGTCCCGGCGTCGAGCTCACGGCGCTGCAGGCCTCTCCCGACGGCAGGTCGGTGGTGCTCGGGCACGGCGCCACCGTGACGGTGCTCGACGGGCTGACCGGCACGCCGCGCTGGTCCGACGACGTCGACGGGACGGCCCTCCTCACGGACTCCGTCGTCGTGCTCACCCGGCTCGCGGGTGCCGCCGCGGAGCAGGAGGCGCGGGACCTCGCCGTCGGGACCGAGCTCTGGAGCCGGCGCACGACGCCGGGTTGCGAGCAGCGGACGGCGGACCCGCAGTGGTCCGCGGGTGCGGTGCCGGTGGCCGAGTGGTGCGCCGGTCGGACCGTGCTGCGCGGGCTCGACGAGCGGACCGGGCGGGAGCGGTGGCGCCTCGACGCCGGACCGTCGGAACCCGCCGGCAGCGCGGGGCTCGCGTCCGCGAGCGACGGGACGCTCGTCGTCGTGACGGGGCCCGAGCCCCGCCTGCTCGTGGACCCGCGGACCGGGGCGGTACGGGCGCGGGTGCCGCGGACCGCCGGATCGCCGCTGCTGGGCGAGGGGCTGCCGCGGATCGAGCTGCTGAACCGCCTCGTGCCGGCCGTCGCCACGCTCGACCTCGCGACCGGCTCGGCCGTGCCCGCTCCGCCCGCTCCGTGTGCGGGGCCGAGCGTGCTCGTGCTGCCCGCGGCGGTCCTGCAGGCGTGCTCCGACGAGCTGGGCGACTCCGTCGTCGTGGGCACCGGGCCGCCGATCGACCTCGGGGACCTCGCTCCCGACGACGGGCGCCCGCTCGGCCGACCGGCCCGTCTCCCGGAGAACCCGGTGCTCGTGCCGGCACCCGGGGCGGTGGTCGTGGCGAACCGGGCGGGGCGTTCCGTCGTGGTCGGGCTCCGCTGACCTACTGGTAGGTGACGAGGTCCGGCGGGGGTGTGAGCGCGAGTGCCTGCTGCGGGGTGAGGGTCGGGGTGTCCTCGTCGATGAAGAGCTTGAACCCGAGGTGGAGCTGCTGCGGGCGCTGCAGCTCCTGGTACTTGCCGATCTTGTTCGGCGGGGCGCCGAAGCCGTCGATGTGCTGGACGACGGCGAGCTGCGGCGGGATCTGCAGCCGCTCCGGGTTCGTGATCATGTTCGGCGTGAACTGGTGCAGGACGAACAGCTTCTGCGGGAGGTTGTTCGTCGTCACCAGGTTCGCGAGCCAGCTCGAGACCTGGTTGACCTCCTCGGCGCTGACCGTGCCGATCGACTTCCCGGGCACCTGGCCGGGCGGCATCCGCCACTCCGGGTCGAGGGCGAGGCTGACGTCGGGCTCGCGGAGCAGGTTCTCCCAGGGCCGGACGGCGGTCATGAAGTCCGCCCGCCCGGGCTGGATGTCGATGATCATGACCTGCTGCTTCGCGCGGGCCGCCGCGAGGTACTGCCGGGCCTCGGCCTCGTCGATGTCCGAGTGGTACGTCCCGTCCGGACCGGGCGTGCTGTTCGCGATCGAGACGATGAGCTCCATCGCCGGGAGCACGGTCTTTCCCGGCGTCGCGAACGGCGCCGCGGCGGCCTCGAGCTTCGCGGCCGCGTCGGCGGGGGCACCCTCGCCGAGGATGCCGAGCGCGTCGGTGCCGGCGGTGCCGTAGTAGGCGACGATCCGGTGCTGCGGGAAGAACGTCGTGCCGCCCCGCGGGAGCTGCGGCACGGGCGGCGGCGAGGGCGGCGCCGCGGTCTCGGCCGGGACCGTCAGCGCCGGGTCGGCCGACTCCGCGCGCGGCGGGGTCGACCCGCCCGCGTGGTCGGTGATCAGGGCGACCAGCCCGAGGAACGCCGCCAGCACGAGGGCCGCGAGCACGAACGCGAACAGCACCCGCCGTCGGCGGCGCCGGTCGCGCACGACCCCGGGGCGGGGCTCGGTGCTCGGACGCGGCTCCTCGACCGGCGAGATCACGTCGGTGCGCTCGGACGGGGTGATCTCCGTGCGCTCGGCGGCGGACTCGGGGGCCGGGTCCTTCGCCGGCGCCGGTGCTGCGGCAGGCGCCGGGTCCTTCGCCGGGGCCGGGGACGCGAGCGCGGCACGGTCGACGGCCGGGGAGGAGGGCGTCGTCGGGGCCTCGGAGACCGTCGAGGTGGGCGTGCCCGTGGCGGACCCGACGGTGGTGTCGGTCGTCGCGGTGCCGCTGGTGGTGCCGGCCGACGACGTCGACGTGGCTGCAACGGCCGCCGTCCCCGCCGCGGCCGCCGCAGCGCCGGTGGCCCTGGTCGACGAGGACGCCTCGTCGCCGGTCGGGCGCTCACTGGTCGGGCGGTCGGTGGACGGGCGCTCGGTGGTCGAGCCGGTGGCGCTCGCAGCGCCGGCGGCGGTCGCGGCGGACGCGCCGGTGGTGGCCGTCGTCCGTGCCGCGGGCCCGGTCTCCTCGGTCCGGTCCGACGGCGGGGTGGTCGGCGACGTCGTGGTGGGCGTGTCGGCCCGCGTCGGAGTCGCCCGGCCGGTGGCGGGACGGTCGCGGTCGGAGCGCGTGCGGTAGCGCCCGGCGATCGCCCCGGCGACGGCGCCCACTCCGGCAGCCGCGGCGCCGAGGACGGCGCCGCCCCGGCCGGAACCGCGTCGCGACGACTCGGTCGTCGGCGCCTCGTCGACGCGGTCGATGACGTCGGTGCCCGCGTCGGGTCGGCGGTCGTCGGCGCGGCCCCGGTCGGCGACCCGAGCATCGGTGCCGCGCTCGTCGGTCCCGCGCCCGTCGGTCTCGCGCCCCCCGGTCTCGCGGACCCGGTCGATGGTCTCGGTCGTCTCGGCCGGCGCGGTGCGGCGGTCGTCGGTCCCGCGGACCCGGTCGATCGTCTCGGTCGTCTCAGCCGTGTCGGTGGCCCCGGCGCGGCGGTCGTCGGACTCGATCGGCGTGGTGGTGCGGACCGTGTCGGGCTCGGTCGGCCGCGGGCGGTCGGGGGCGGTCGCCGTGGTCCCCGCCGCCTGGGGCGCCTTCCCGGGCGCCTTCTCGGGCGTCGCGTCGCCTGAGGCCGACGCCTTCTCCGGCACCGCCTCGGGCGCCTTGTCCGAGGTCACTGCGCGGGACGCGGCGGCACCCGCCACCGCGCCGGTCGCCGCCGCGGCCTTCCCGGTCCTGTCCGAGCCCGAGCCCGGGGTCGTGGAGCCGGATGGCGACGGCGCGGGTTCGGGCGACCGGGTCGGGGTCGGGACGGCGCGCGCGCTCGGCACGGTGTCCTGCTCGCGCGGCGACGGGGCGTCGTCGGCCGAGGGCGTCAGTCCCGGGGTGCGCCACGGCGGGGTGCGCGGTGCGACCGTCGTCTCGGCTGCGGTGTCGGGGGCGGAGGCGTCGGGCTCCGTGGGAGGACCGGCCTGCGGGCGCGGCGAGGGGGCGGCCGGCTTCGACCCGGAGGACCGACCGCCGCGCCACAGGGAGGGCCGGGACGGGGCCGAGCGTGCGGACGGCTCCGGCGCGGGCGCGACACCGGGGCCCCGACCACCGGATGGCCCGGCGGGACCCGGGCGGGCCGTGTCGCGGGAGGGCGCGGTCTCGGTCCGGGCCGCGGGTGCCTTCGGCCCGTCGCGGTCGTCACGGGTGGGCGCGGGGGTCGGACCGGCGTCGGGCCGGGCCACGGCGGTCACGTCCTCACGGGGCGCGGACGAGGCCGCGGGCGCGGTCGACGCGGAGGACGCGGCGAGCCGGGACGGCTCGTCGTCGGCCCGTTCCTTCTCTGCGGACGCCGGGGTGTCGTCGACGTCCGAGGTCGACCGGTCGGTGTCCGATCCGGAGGCACGGCCGGTGTCCTTGCCCCGTCGCCGGGACCGCCAGGACGAGCGGGTCCGCGCCTCGCGTGACCCGTCGTCGGCAACGGCCTCGTTCTCCGGGGAGGTTCGCGGCGCGGGCGGCTCGGCCGGCTCCAGGGTCACCTCGTCGGGTCCGCCCCAGCGCATGACGCCCTCCTCCGCTCCCCCGGGTCGACCCGACCGGCGCCCGACGTCACACCGTAGGCAGCGCGGCGGAGTTCCGCGGCACATCCGCCCCGCGTGTCACAGGAGTATCACCTCCGGCGGGACCCTGGTGCCCTTCCGGATCCCGGCCGACCGGCCCGACGAAGATCCGGAACTCCGTGGCGACACGCCCGGGCACTGGTGCGACGCGCCCCAGAACGTCGGATCTTCATCCGCCGGTCGCCACCGCACCCCCGGATGTCCCGGCCGACCCCGTGCATCCCTGCGCTCAGGCCAGTCCGAGCACCGAGAGCGCCACCCGGGCGGCCTCCCCACCCTCGGTCTCGGCGACGGCGAGCGCGGCCGGGACGTCGAGGTCGTCGAGCAGCGCGCCGACCACCGCGTCGGCGGCCGCGGCGCCGTCCACGTGGCGTCCGGCGGCGGAGTAGAGGCGCTCGAGACGGTCGGCCGCGCCGGCCACGTCGTCGGGTCGGACATCCCACGCCTGCGCCCACGGTCGGTCGAGCACCAGGAGGCGCACCGCCGCGGCGGGCCAGGTCTCGAGCAGGTCGGAGACGAGGACGAGGTTGCCGGCCGACTTGGCCATCTTCGCTCCGTCGACCTGCACCGTCCCCACGTGCAGGCGCGCCCGGGCGAAGGGCCGCACCCCGGTCATGGCCTCGGCCATCGCGCCCATGGTGGCGTGGTGCGGGTGGCGTAGGTCGGCGCCGCCGACGTGCAGGTCGACCGCCGGTCCGAGCACCGACAGCGCCATCGCGGCGCACTCGGCGTGCCAGCCGGGACGGCCGTCGCCCCAGGGGCTCGGCCACGCCGCCTCGCCCGGCAGGGCGGGACGCCACACGGTGGGGTCCGCCGGGTCCTCGGCGCGGGCCGAGGGCGGGACCTGCGACGACCCGTCGTCGGGAAGGGAACCGGAGAGGCCGACGGCGGACGCGCGCAGCAGCACCTCCCCGTCGCGCTCGTAGGCGACGCCGCGCTCGAGGAGGCCGGCGGCGAGGCGGACGACGTCGTCGACGTGGTTGTGCGCCCGCGGCTCGTGCGCGGGCGGGCGCACGCCGAGGGCCGCCATGTCGCGGTCGAAGCGGAACTGGCCGACCGCGGCGAAGCTGTCGAAGCGGCTCCCGGCCCGTTCGGCGGCCGCGTCGAGGACGTCGTCGACGTCGGTGACGTTGCGGCAGACCTCGACGCCGACGCCGATGCGGCGCAGCACGCGCGCGGCGACGTCGGCCCAGACGAAGGTCGCGGCGTGGCCGAGGTGGGTCGTGTCGTACGGGGTGATGCCGCAGACGTAGGCGCGGGCACGCCCGACCGTCGGCAGCGGCTCTCCGGCGAGGGCGAGGCGCGAGGTCACACCCGCCATCCTGCCCGTCGCGTCTAGCGCTTCGGGCCCCGCGCGGCGCGCCGCCACTGGATCATCCGCCCGAGACCCGGGATGGCCAGGAGCAGCACGCCGGCGATCGCCGAGAAGAGCATCCAGATGCCGAGCGGCAGCTCCGCCTGGAAGCCCAGGAACTGCACCCGCGCCGGGTCCAGGTTCTGCAGGATGAAGATCAGCAGGAAGACCAGGACGACCGCGCCCAGGATCAGCCCGATCCACGCCCCGCCGATGCGGGTGCGCCCCGGGCCGGTCCTCGGGGTGGCGTGCGTGCGGGTCGGCGCCGCGCCGGCGGTGCCCCCGGGCAGGCGCTCGGTCTCGCGCTCCGCGGGCGGCGGGGTGTCGCGGCGGGCGACGGTCGACTGCTCGACGGTGGGTCCGTCGGCGGGGGACGGCGCGGTCAGGTCGGGAGTGCCGGCCGCGTCCTTCTCGGTCATGGCGCTCATCCTGGCCTCTCGCAGGCCTCACCGGGAGCCGACACGTCCGGCAGCAGGCCGCGGGCACCGGTCCGAGGACCTCCGGGCGCCCGTGCGGATCATCGGTGGCCGATCCGTCTCACCGAACGCGTCGGAGGAGCCAGTCGCGCCTCCCGGGACCGACCGGCGCACAGCCGGCCCTCATCGATCTCCGAGCCACGCCCCACCACGGCGCCGCAGGCTCGCCGTCATGAAGCTGCAGCACCGCACGGGACTGACCGCCACCCTCGCCGGCATCGCGGCGCTCGGTGGAGCGGGCACGCTCAGCGCCGTGCTCCCGGCGCCCGGGACGGCGGTGGTCCGCCCGGTGGCGCTCGCCGAGGCCACGGCCGCCGGGCAGCCCGACGCGAGCCCCGCCGGGACGGGCACCCGCAGCCGCCGAAACGCCGACGTGCCGGGCGCGGGCCCCTTCCCGCCCTCGACCACGCCGATCACGAGCGGGATCTTCGACCTCTGACGGCCGCAGAATGCACCTGCCATAGGGTTGCGACATGACCCGGCCCGACGGCTACCTCGTCCGTCCCGCGACCGACGGCGACCGGGGCGGTCCGGTCCTCGACGGCGCCCGGTCGGTCATGCTCGACACCTTCTACGGCGAGCTCGGCACGGGCTACGTCCCGCGCTGGCACCACGACGTGGTCGACCTCGAGGGCGCCTACCTCGACACCCCGCGGCAGCACCTCGTCGTCGCGCTCGCCCCGGACGGGGAGGTCGTCGGGACGACGGCGGTGCGCAACCAGGGCCCGAACCACCCGCCGCACGCCGCGTGGCTCGCCGAGCGCTACACCGGCCCGTCGGTCGCGCAGATCTTCCGGGTGTACGTCCGGGCCGCGCACCGGCGCCGCGGGCTGGCGCGGGACCTGGTCGCGGCCGCCGTCGACGCGGTGGCGGCCGACGGCGGCTACGACACGATCTACCTGCACTCGAACGTCTCGGTGCCCGGCGCCGAGGCGTTCTGGCGGAGCATCGCCCGCGAGGTGCACGACGGGCGGCCGGACGGGACCGGCGTCGTGCACTTCGAGATCGACGTCCCGGTGCTCAGCGGGTCGGCGTCGGGACCGGGGAGCCCAGCAGCGCGCGGGTGAGCTCCTCGCGGGGGTCGGCGAGCACCTGCGCCACCGGTCCCCGCTCGAGCACCCGCCCCTCGTCGAGCACCACGACGTCCTCCGCCAGTCGCGCGACCACCGCCGGGTCGTGGGTCACGACGAGTAGCCCCGCGTCCGTGCCGGCCAGCAGGTCGAGGATGCCGCCCCGCGTGAGCGTGTCCAGCCCCGCGGTCACCTCGTCGCACACGAGCACCTCCGGCTCCGCGAGCAGGGCCCGTGCCAGGGCCGCCCGCGCGAGCTCCCCGCCGGACAGCGAGCGCGGGAGCCGCGTCACGACGTCCGCGCCGAGCCCGACCCGCGCCAGGCACGCACGCGCCCGCTCCCCCGCGTCCGCGTGCCCACGGAGCAGCAGGGCCGTCCGGGCGACCTGGTCGAGCACGGGGCGGTGCTCGTCGAAGGACGCACGCGCGTCCTGGAACACGTACTGCACGGCCGCGACCTGGTCCCGGCGACGGCGGGTCAGGTGCGCCGCGAGCGGCTCGCCGCGCAACTCCACCGTTCCCGACGACGGGGCGTGCAGACCCGCGAGCACGCGCGCGAGGGTCGTCTTGCCGCTCCCCGACCGGCCGACCAGCGCGACCCGGGCACCGACCTCCAGCTCCAGCGACACGCCGTGCAGGGCGCGCCGGGAGCGGCCGCGGGCGCGGTGGTCGGCGGTGACGTCGGTGGCGGTGAGGACGGGTACGCCGGCGGTCAGCGGTGGCCCACCGCTGACCTTCGGTGCGCACCGTGTGCCACCGCTGACATCGGGGGACGGGCGGACACCGCGGACACCGGGGACACCGGGCTCCGCCGCCACGAGCGCCCGCGTGTACTCGTGCCGCGGCGTCCCGAGCACGTCGGCGACCGGTCCGCCCTCGACGACCACGCCCCGGCGCAGCACCACCACGTCGTCGGCCAGCGCCCGGACCAGGGCGAGGTCATGGGTGCACAGCACGAGCGTCACCCCGTCGGCGACCAGTGCCGCGAGCTCCTCGGCGACGCGACGTCGGGTCGGGGTGTCCTGCCCGGTCGTGGGTTCGTCGGCGACGATCACCCGGGCCCCACCGAGCAGCGCCTGGGCGATCACCACCCGCTGCTGCTGCCCGCCGGAGAGCTGGTGGCGGTGCCGGCCGAGGAGCTCGTCGGGGTCGGCGACCTGGGCGCGGCACAGCGCGTCGCGCACGGCCGCACGCACCTCGGCCCGCGGGACCCCGGCGTGCCGCGCGGTCTCGCGCAGCAGCGACCCCACCCGACGCACCGGGTGCAGCACCGATCCCGGGTGCTGCGGCACGTAGCCGACGGACCCGTCCACGACGACGGAGCCGGTCACCACTGTCCCCGGCCGGGCCTCCCCGAGCAGCGCCAGCGCCGTCGAGGTCTTTCCGCTGCCCGACTCCCCCACCAGCGCCAGCACCCGGCCGGCCCCGACGGTGAACGACACGTCGTCGACCGGCACGGCCGACCCGGCGACGATGCGCAGTCCCTCCACGGCGATCACCGGGCACCTCCCAGCAGCCGGTCGGAGGTCAGGTTCGCGCCCACGGACAGCGCGATGATCAGCAGCGCCGGGACGACGGTGGCGGCCGGGTTGACGAACAGCCCGTCGCGGTTGGCGTCGACCATCACCGCCCAGTTCGGGTCGTCGGCGGACAAGCCGACACCGAGGAACGCCGCCGACGCGACGAGGTAGAGCGCCCCGGTGAACCGGGTGCCGAGGTCGGTGAGCACCACCCGGCGCACCGAGCGGAGGACGTAGGCGCCGACACGCACCACGCCCTCCCCCTGCATCCGCAGCGCCTCGACCGCGGTGCCGGCGGCCACGGCGAGCGCGGTCGCGCGGACGATCCGCACGACGTCGGGCAGGTTGATCAGCGCGACGACCCCGGCCACCACCAGCGCGGAGCCGGGCACGATCGGCACGAGCAGCAGCAACAGCAACATCGAGGGCATCGCGACGACCACGTCGAGCGGCCGCATCACCGCCTCGTCCACCGCCCGACGGTGGGTGGTCGCCGCGAGCAGCGCCAGGGGCCCGGAGACCGCGTAGGTGACGGCGGTCGCGAGCACCGCGACGCCGACCACCGAGGCGCCCCCGCGCAGCACCTGCCCGAGCACGTCCCGCCCCACGAAGTCGCCGCCGAGGACCCCCGTCCCACCGAACGCCACCCCGCGCGCCGAGAACGCCGACGCCAGGAGCGGACCCAGGAGCGCCACGAGGACGGGCACCGCGAGCAGCACCAGGCCCGGAACGAGCCGGCCCCTCACGACGCCACCGGGTTCAGGAGCCGCGCGAGCAGGTCCGCCGCGAGGTTGAACAGCACGGTCCCGCACGCCAGGACGAGCGCGATGCCGGCGACCACCGGGACGTCGCGGGCGGTGATCGTGTCGACCAGGGCGGTCCCCAGGCCCGGCAGCACGAACACGGCCTCGACGACGACCACGCCGCCGATCAGCCAGTCCGTCGTCCGGGCGAGCTGCTGGACGGCGGGTGTGAGGGCTCCGGGCAGGGCGTGCCGCCAGAGCACGGCACGGTCGGAGAACCCGACGCGCCGGGCATGCGCCACGTGGTCGGAGGCGAGTGCGTCGACCATCCCCGCGCGGACCAGCCGCGACAGCGAGCAGACCGGCCGGGCCAGCAGGACGACGACGGGCAGGACGAACACCGCGGGATCCGCGACCCCGATGCCGGTCGGCGGCAGCCACCCCAGCTGCACCGCGAACACCGTCACGAGCACGACGCCGAGCGCGAACTCCGGGAGCGAGTACAGCCCGATCGTCGTCGCCGTGACCACGCGGTCGGCCGGCCCGCCCTCGCGCCGGGCGGCGAGCATCCCGAGCGCGAGGGACAGCGGGACCAGGACGACGAGCGTCAGCCCGGCGAGCAGCAGCGTGACCGGCAGCCCGTCGGCGATCACCGCGGTCACCGCCCGCCCGGTGACGAGCGAGCTCCCGAGGTCACCGGACAGCGCCCCGCCGAGCCACTCGCCGAGGCGCACCCACACCGGCCGGTCGAGCCCCAGCTCCGCGCGGAGCGCCGCGATCGTCACCGGGTCGGGGTCGTCGCCCGCGATGACGACGGCGGCGTCGCCGGAGAGCCGGTCGGTCAGCAGGAACACGACGACCGCGACCACCAGGACCTGCACCACCCCGAGCCCCAGGCGACGTACCGCGTACGCCCCCAGCGAGCCCGGCAGCGGCAGGACCCGCCGTCGGGACCGGGGAAGGACCGCCGTCACGCCAGCCAGACCCGGTCGAAGCGGGCCCAGTCGAGGGTGTTGGCAGGGGCGGTCGGGTCGATGCCGCCGACGCGGGGGTCGGAGCCGACGAGGAAGTCGGAGAAGCCCCAGACGAGGAAGCCGCCGTCGTCGTGGAGCTGCTGCTGCATCTGCCGGTAGAGACCGGTACGGGCGGTGTCGTCGCCGGTGGCCTGGGCCTGCGCGTACAGCGCGTCGAAGGCGGGGCGGCGCCACTGCGTGAAGTTGGTGGCGGAGGTCGAGAGCAGGCGCTGCGAGATGTGCGACTCGATCGGCAGCGCGCCCGACCGGTAGACCGCGAGGACGCCCTCGTCGCGGACGTCGCTGTAGTACGTCGACGCGTTGCCGGTGACGACGTCGAGCGTGAGCCCGACCCGCGCCGCCTGGTCGCGCAGCACCGACGCGGCCTCGACCATCCCCGAGCCCGCCGCCGCGGTGTCCAGCGGGATGCGCACGCCCTCGAGCCCGGCGGCGCGGACGAGCGCCCGAGCGCGGTCGGGATCGTAGGTGCGCTGCGGGATGTCGTCGGCGTAGTAGCGGAAACCCTTGCCGTAGAGGTCGTTCCCGACGGTGCCCGACCCGGCCAGCAGTGTCCGCACCATCTCCTCGCGGTCGACCATCGCGTACATGGCCTGCCGCACCTCGGGGCGGTCGAACGGCGGCCGGTCGACCTTCATCGCGAGCGACTGCATGGAGCTGCGGGGCAGCCGGGTCACGACGACGCGGTCGGCGTAGCCCGCGGCGGTGGTCGGCGAGAGGTCGTGCGCGTACTCGACCTGGCGGCCGAGCAGGGCGTTGACCCGCGCGGCCTCGTCGTTGGACACGAGCAGTTCGACGGCGTCGAGCAGCGGCGCGCCCTCCCAGTACTCGGGGTTGCGCACCACGCGGAAGCGCCGGCCCGGCTCGAAGGACTCGAAGCGGAACGGGCCGCTGCCGACCGGCGCGCGGTCGAAGTCGGTCGCCCCCTCCGGGACGATCGCCGTGCCGAGCGCGGCGGTCGCGTTGGGGAACTCGGCGTAGGGAGCCTTGAGGGCGAACTCGACGGTGCGGTCGTCGATCGCGCGGCAGTTCGGCAGGTCGAGGGTGGCGAGCCCGGAGCGGCCGCGCATGCCCGGCGTCGGGCCGAGGATGCGGGCGTAGCTCGCGAGGACGTCGGCCGCGCGCACCGGGCGCCCGTCGTGGAACCGGGCGGCCCGCAGCGGGACCCGCCACCGCGTCTGGTCCGCGCTCGGCTCGAACCGCTCCGCGAGCCGCGGCACCACCGACAGGTCCGACCCGTACTCCGCGAGCTTGTCGTAGAGCATCTTCGCCCGCGCCAGCTCGGCGTACAGGTTCTGCGTGTGCGGGTCGAGGGTCTCGGTGGCCCCGGAGCCGGCGAAGGCGGCCCGCAGCGTCCCGCCCGGGCGCGGGGTCCCGACGGCGGGTGCGGCCGGGCCGGAGCTGCAGGCCGCGAGGGCGGCGCTGCCGGCGAGGGCGGTGCCGATCTGGAGGAAGCGGCGGCGGGTGGTACCGCCCGTCGGTGTCAGCGGTGGCACACGGCTGACACCGGACGTCAGCACCGCGCCACGCTCATGTCCTCGACGGCGGGTCATCGGGTCTCCTCACGACGACGGGCCACGACGTGCAGCCGGTCGCGGGTCAGGGCGGTGCCGAGCTCGGCGTCGGCGTGCCAGGGCTCGTCGGTGCGGGGGCCGGGGGTGTCGAAGAGGGCGAGCACGTCGAACCCGGCACGGTCGAGCAGGTCGGTGAGCTCGCGCGGGAACAGGAGCCGCCACGCGGTGTGCTCCGTGTGCCCGCCACCGGGCCAGGTCCAGGTCCTCCGGCGCCGGAGCAGTTGGGCGGCGTGGTCGACGTGGAGCAGGGTCCGGGCGGTGTACTCGACACCGTCGAACCGGCGGACCCGCTCGGTCTCGCCGGCGAGCAGCTCGACGTGCGCGTCCGCGGTGAGCAGGAACGCGCCGTTGCGCATCTCGGCGACGAGCAGGCCGCCGGGCACGAGGTGCGCGGCGATCCGGCGCAGCGCGGCGAGCAGGTCGGCGGTGTCGTGCAGGGCCAGGAGCGTGGAGTCGAGGCAGGTCACGACGTCGACGGTTCGACCGAGGTCGAGCGTGCGCAGGTCGGCCTCGGCCGCGTCGACCGCCGGGTGGTGGCGGCGGACGTGCTCGACCATCGCGGGCGCCAGGTCGACCGCGGACGCCCCCCATCCACGTGCGGCGAGGGCCGCGGCGTCACGTCCGGTCCCGCACCCGGCGTCGAGCAGCCGGTGCCCGGGGGCGCCGAAGCGGGCGGCGACGTCCGCGACGAAGCCCGCGGCCCGGGCGTCGGGGTCGGGGAACCACGCCTCGTAGAGCTCGGGGCGGTCGAGCAGGAGCGTGGTCACGCGCGGACCTCCTGGGGCAGCCGGTGGGCGAGCAGACGGGCGGCGAGGGCGGACCCGAGACCGAAGGCGGCGCAGACGAGGCACGGCAGCCACGCCGTCGGCGAGCCGGACGCGTCGACGGCCCACCCGATGAGCGCGTTCGCGGCCGCCGCGGTGGTGCCGGAGGCCAGGTAGAAGACCCCGAAGCAGGTGCCGGACAGCCCGGGCCGGGTGAACGAGCCGATCAGCGCGTTGACGAACGGCTGGGCGATCATCAGACCGACCGAGAACACCGCGGCGGCCAGCAGCACGGGGACGAGCCCGACGAGGCCGGGGGCGACGAGTGGTGCGAGCAGGGCCGGCAGCAGGAACGCGAGGCCCATGACGGCGAGCCCGGCCGCGATGGTCGCCGCCCGCGGGGCCGCGTCGAGCCGGCGGGTGAGCCGGACCTGCAGGCCGAGGTTGAGCAGCGTGACCACCGCGAAGATCACCGCGACCGGGCTCGCCGAGCCGGTGAGGTGCGCGGCCTGAAGGGGCAGCAGCAGGTAGAGCTGGTTCTGCAGCGCGAACATGCCGACCATCGCGAGCGTGAAGGCGAGGAACGGCCGGCAGCCGAGGACCTCGCGCCAGTCGCCGCCGACCGTCGTCCCGCTCGGCTCGATGCGGCGCACCGGCAGCACCGCGAGCTGCCAGAGCGTCAGCAGCGCGAACAGGACCGCGGCGACGATCGCGGAGAGCCGGAACCCGACCAGCAGCAGGACACCGCCCAGCAGCGGCCCGAGCAGGGCGCCGGTGTTCGCGAAGACGTTGAACAGGGCGAACGCCTCGGCCGTGCGCTCCCCTGCCTCCTGCGACAGGTAGGCCCGCACCGCCGGGTTGAACAGCGCGCCCGCGAGCCCGGAGAGGATCGCGGCGGCGAACAGGATCGGTACCGACTCGCCGAGCGCGAACAGCCCGAACCCGACCGTCCGCAGCGCGCAGCCGGCGATGATCACGCCGCGGGCGCCGAGCCGGTCGGCGGCCGACCCGCCCACGAGGAACAGCCCCTGCTGGGACAGGTTCCGCACCCCGAGGACCACGCCGACCAGCGCCGCGGACAGGCCGAGCTCGCCGCCCAGGTAGCCGGAGAGGTAGGGCACGAGCAGGTAGAAGCCGGTGTTCACCCCGAGCTGGTTGAGCAGCAGGACCTGCACGGCGCGCGGCAAGCTGCGCACCGAGCGGAGGGTGGCGATCACCGGCTGCCCCCCGATGTCAGCCGTGGCCCACCACTGACGTCCGGCGTCCACCGTGTGCCACCGCTGACACCGGCCGGCCGCACCCCCAGCCCCACCGGCTCGGCCGGCGCGAGCCGACCGTCCCGGCCGCCGAGCCCGGTCCACGGGTCGTCGGCGAGCAGCAGGTGACCGTCGAGGTCGACCCAGCGGGCGAGCCCGGCGAGGGCGGCCGCCGGGGCGATCCCGAGCGAGCTCGCGGCGAGGCACCCGAGCATCACGTCGCGGCCCTCGGCGTGGGCCCGCGCGATCATCGCGCGCGCGGCCCGGGCGCCGCCGCACTCGGCGAGCTTCACGTTGACCGCGACCCCGGGCGGGAGTGCGTCGACGTCCGCGACCGTCGCGGCGTCCTCGTCGGCGATCACGGGCATCGGGACGCGGTCGGCGACCCACCCCAGGTCGTCGGGCCGTCCGGGCGGGGTCGGCTGCTCGACGGCCTCCACGAGGAGTCCGGCGAGGCCCTCCAGGAGGTCGACGGCGAGCACGCGGTCCCACCCGCCGTTCGGATCGACGAGCAGCCGGGCCCCCGGCGCGGCGGCGCGCACGGCGGCGACCCGGGCGAGGTCGTCGCCGGGGTCCGGGGAGCCCGCCTTGACCTTGAGCAGACCGAAGCCCTGCCCGACGAGCAGATCGGTGCGGGCCAGCGCCGTCTCGGCGTCGACGAGGCCGATCGTCGCCGCGGTCGTCACCCCGGCCCACGTGGGGGCGTCCAGGAGCGCGCGCGCCGGGAGTCCGTCCCGACGACCGGTGTGGTCCAGCGCGGCGGCGTCGAGCGCGTCGACGACGCCGGTCGGGACCCCCTCGGCGAGCAGGCCCGGCAGGCCTACGACCAGCTCCTCGACCGAGCCGAAGCGACCGTGCACCGCGTCCAGCGCCGTCGTGATCCGCTCCGCGTCGAGGGCGCGCCGCACGCTGGTGACGACCTCGCCGGAGCCGCACGACCCGTCCTCGTGCAGGGTGACGACGACCGCCTCCCGCGCGGTGGTGACCGACCGCGAGATGCGGAACGGCTCGGCGAGGCGCAGCACCACGGTCTCGTGCGTGAGCCTCATGCCGTGGCCTCGAGCTGGCGGGCCGCCGCGGGGACGACGACGTGGCGGCAGCGCGCCCAGCCGCCGACGACCTCCACGGCCTCGGGGTGCGGGATCTCGACCGGCAGCCGCGTCGGTGGGCCGGGCAGGTGCTCGGCGCACCAGGTGTCGTCGAAGATCGTGTGCAGATACCGGTGCGGGCCGTCGGGGAAGACGGTCGCGACGACGGCGCCCGGCTCGCGACGCGCGACCCAGTCGGCGACGCGGGCGACCGCGCCGGTGCTCCATCCGCCGGTGACGAACGTGGTGCCGGCGAGCCGACGGCACGAGTCGACCGCCTCGGCGGGGCCGACCCAGTGGACCTCGTCGAACAGGTCGTGGTCCACGTTGCGCGGGTGGATGCTGCTGCCGAGTCCGCGCATCAGGCGCGGCCGGGCGGGCTGGCCGAAGATCGTGGAGCCGACCGTGTCGACCCCGAGCACCCGCAGGTCCGGGTGCCGCTCGCGCAGCCGTCGACCGATCCCGGCGCTGTGCCCGCCCGTGCCGACGCTGCACACGAGCACGTCGGGCGGGTCGGGGAGCTGACGGTCGAGCTCGTCGGCGAGGGCGACGTAGCCGGCAGGGTTGTCGGGGTTGTCGTACTGGTCGGGCCACCAGGCGTCCGGGAGCGTCGCGACGACCTGGTGGACGCGGTCGAGCCGCGCCCGCTGCCACCCGCCGTCGGGATGGGGCCGGGCGACCACCTCGAGCCGGGTGCCGTGCGCGGTGAGCAGCGCCCGCATCGACGGTTCGATGTCGGCGTCCACCACGAGGACGACGTCGTGGCCGAGCGCGCGGGCGGCGTAGAGCAGGCCGATCCCGAGCGTGCCGCTGGTCGACTCGACGATCGTGCCGCCGGGCCGCAGGTCTCCGCGGGCCCGGGCGCCGCGCACCATCGACAGCGCCGCGCGGACCTTCATCCCGCCGGCGCCGTGGCTCTCCAGCTTGGCCCAGTAGCCGCGGGTGCCGGTGCCGATCCGCAATACCGGGGTGGGGGTGAGCAGGTCGAGCAGGGCGGGTGCGCTCACGCCGACCACCCCCGGTAGGCGTGCAGCCGGGTCGGGCCGCCGTCGAGCCAGAAGAACGGGTACGGCTCGGCGGACAGCGCGGTGACCGACCCGTCCGCGACGAGCGCCCGGAACACGGCCGCGCCGGTCTGGGCGAACACCACGAGCGGGCGTCCGCCGGCCGTCGCCGCCAGGTCGTCGAACCCGCCGTCGGGAAGGGTCATGCCGGTGACGAGCGCGGCGTCCCAGTCGTCGCCGTGGTCCGTGCGGATCGGCTCGCCCCACTCGGTGGTGCCGCCGAGGCGGTCGCACGGGACCGGCTCGCACCCGCGCTCGCGCAGGGCCACGAGCAGGGAGTTCACCACCCCGACGACGAGCACGCGGCCCCACCGCAGCGGCACCAGGTCGGCCACGGCCGCGGCCCGGGCGGTCGACTTCGCGACGGAGCTCCCCGACGGCAGGTCGACGGCGCTGCTGCCGTCGTGGTCGCCGAGGGCCCGGTGGTCGGCGAGGTGGGCGTCGAGGACGGCGGTGCGGACGGCCGGGTCGGGGTCGTGCAGGAGGTCGGCGACGGTGCCGCCGACGACCCGGTCGAGCACCGCGTCCCCGGACTCCCCCGCGAGGGCGCCGGGGTCGACCGCGCACGAGCCGACGGCCGCGCCGACCCGCACCGAGAGCACCTCGTTGCGGTAGCCGCGGCGGCGGCCGTCGTGGCGCACGCCCTGGCGGGTGACGAAGGCGGTCGAGACGCGGGCGTCGCCGGAGTCGGGGGCGGCGGCGGTGACGCGCTCGAGGGCGGTCGTCGCGGGGGCGCTCACACCGACACCGGGGCCGCGTACTCGAGGACGACCTCGTCGAGCAGCCGGACCGCGTCGGCCCCGGCGTCGGGGTCGGAGGAGACGGTCATGACGTGGCCGAGGTAGTGGTTGTTGCTCCGGCCGTCGCCGGTCCGCCGACCCGCCGTCGGGAGCTCCGCCTCGACGACGCCGTCGCGGGCGTCGAGGCCGTCGGTGCCGTGCACCGCGACCAGCTCGCCCTCCCGCTCGGGCACCAGGAACCGCACGGCGGCGCTGGCCGTGCCGGTCGTGACCGGGGCGAGGTCGGGGGTGATCCCGAGCGCGACCTCGGCGTGGGCCCGGGCGAGGTCGACCCCGGTCACGCGGCGGACCAGCTCGGTGATGCGGTTGCCGGCCGGGCGGGGGTTGACCTCGACGAGCTTCGGACCGTCGGCGGTCAGCTTGATCTCGGTGTGCGCCACGGTGTGGTCGAGGCCGAGCCCGTCGACGGCGGCCCGTGCCAGGTCCGCGGCCTCCGCCGCCGTCGCCGGGTCGAGCGCAGCCGGGAACTGGTGGCCGACCTCCACGAACCACGGGGCGCCGGTCAGGGCTTTGTCGGTGACCCCGACGACGGTGGTGGTCCCGCCGGCGGTCACGGTCTCGACGCTCACCTCGGGCCCGACGAGCAGTTCCTCGCACAGCAGCTGCGGGGCCCGCTGCTGCCCACGGGCGTTCACCGGGAAGGCCGCGGCGGCGTCGAACGCGGCGACCAGGGCGGCCTCGTCGTCGACGCGCCGGACGAACATGCCGGCGCACAGGTCGACGGGCTTGACCACGAGCGGGAACCCGACGCTGCGCGCGGCGCCGAGGAGTTCCGCCCGGTTCCGGGCGATCGCGAAGCGCGGGCCGGGCAGGTGCGCGAGCGTCCGCCGGGTCTCGTCCTTGCGACACGCGGCGCGCATCGCGGCCGGCGGGGCGCCGGGCAGGCCGAGGCGTTCCGCGACGAGGGCGACGGTCTCCAGGTAGTAGTCGCACGACGAGAGCACGCCCTCGAACCCCAGCTGCGGCTGCAGGGCCGCGAGCTCCTCGACGAGCCGGGCCGGGTCGTTGGTGTCGAGGGTCAGGACGTGGTCCGCGGTGAGCAGCGGGTGGGTCGACCCGGCCGGAGCGCTGCGCAGGTAGTGGTGCAGGTCCCGGGTGACGAACGTGAAGCGGTGGCCCGCCTCCCGGATCGCCCGGGGCAGCAACCGGCTCATCGCCCCGACCCAACTCTCGATCACGATCAGGTGACCCACGTGTAGCTCCCCGTTCCTATGTCACTGTCCGCTATGGTCAGAGAACGGTAATCATTTCCAATAGATCGGCAAGGGGTCGGGGGTCTCGCTCACAGATGCAGGTCGGACGATGGATCGCGTTGGTGGTGGGCGGGCTGCTGGTCGCCGGGTGCTCGGTCGGGACGACACCGTCGTCACCGTCCGTCGCGTGGGGTCCCTGTCCGCCCGACGTCGTGGAGGCCGGGCCGCGGGGCGACCAGGTGCGCTGCGGGGTGCTGCGCGTCCCGCGCGACCACGCCCGCCCCGACACCGGGACGCTGGACGTGGCGGTGTCGGTCCTGCCCGCGACCGGCGTGCGCCGCGGGGCGCTCGTGGTGAACCCGGGCGGGCCGGGTTCTCCGGGGTCGGACTACGGCGTGGAGAAGGCCGCGAAGATGCCGGACGAGGTCACCGCCGCCTACGACGTCGTCGGGTTCGACCCGCGGGGCACCGGGCGCAGCGGCGCGGTCGACTGCGACGCCGCCGGGGGTCTGTTCTACCATCCCGCGCCGGATCCCGTCGTGCTCGGGCCGTCGGGGGTGGTGGCGCGGGGGTCGGCGCTGGCGGCCTCCTGTGCGTCGGCGCTGGGTCCGGCGCGCTCCGACCTCGGGACCGCCGCCACCGCGCGCGATCTCGACCTGCTGCGCGCGGCGCTCGGCGAGGAGCGGCTCTCCTTCCTCGGCGTCTCCTACGGCACCTGGCTGGGCGCGTCGTACGCGACGCTCTTCCCGGATCGGGTCGGCCGGATGGTGCTGGACTCTGCGGTGGGACCGGAGGACTGGACCGCGTTCGGCCTCGAGCAGGCACGGGCGATGCTGGTGGCGCGGGACGCGCTGTTCGGGGTCACGGCGGTCCGGTGGGGTGTCGGGGCACCCGCGGTGGCGGAGGTCTATGCGCAGGCCCGGGCCGCGTTGCCCGTCGGCACGCTGGGCCCGGCCGAGTTCGACGCCGTCGTCTACCGGACGCTGTCGCGCGTGGAGCGGTGGGCGCCGTTCGCGGATGCCCTGGCGGCTCTGGGACGCGGCGATCCGGGTCCGCTCGAGGAACTGGGCGTTCCCGACGACGGGGCCGAGCGGTCCCGGCAGGCCGCGAACCGGGCGACGGTCTGCGCGGACTCGCCACGGCCGCCGTCGACGCGGCTCGAGGCCGACGTCGCCGACCTGCAGCGCGCGTGGCCGCCCCCGGTACTGACCGGCCTGGAGACCCTGCCGTGCCCGTGGTGGTCGCCGCCGCGCGAGCCGGTGCGGTTCGGGGCGTCGGCCACGGTGCTGTTCACGCAGGCCGGGCTCGACCCCACCACCCCGCTCGCCGGCGCCCGCCGCATGCAGGCCCGGTTCCCCGGCTCGCCGATGGTGCTCGACCCCGACGCCCGCTCGCACGGGCTGTTCGCCTCCCAGCGCAACGGGTGCGTCGACTCCGCCGTGGCCCGGTTCCTCGTCGACGGGTCGCTGCCGCCGGAGACCGTGTGCTGAGCCGAGCCGGATCGCGTTGCGCGACGCACACGGCCGGCGCTGGTCGCGCTCCCGGCATCGCGGCGTTGCGCCACGCACACGGCCGGCGCTGGTCGCGCTCCCGGAATCAGGGCGTTGCGCCACGCACGACCCCGCGGACGCGGCCCGCACTCGCCGTGTGCGCGCCGCAACGCGCCCACGCACCTGGTGCGACGGTCCCTCGCCGTGTGCGTGACGCAACGCCGGGCGGCCGATCACCGCGCCAGCGCCACCGTCACCATCCGGCCCCGCTGCTTCTCGACGACGAGCTCTCCCGCTCCCCCGAGTTCGCGCGCGGCCAGGATCGCGGCCGCCTCGGCGACGGAGCCGGTCCCGGTGAGTCGACGGACCACCGCCGAGGGGTTCGGCACCACCACGGCGTCGAGCTCCGTGACCGTGTACGCGAGGAGCTTCCGCGCCCCCACGATCGCGGCGATCGCCGGCTCGTCGAGGCGCCGGTCCACCGTGGCGACCGCGTCGTACTCCAGGTCGTCGACCGCCTCGGCCAGGTAGGCCACCGGCGTCCCCGGCTCGACCCCGACGCCGAGCACGTTCACGGCGGGCCGACCAGGCCGGCCACGAACCGGCGTACCGCCTCCGGACGTCCCGCCGGGTGGGTGTGCAGGTAGGAGGCGTGCACGTTGCCCTGCACGAACCCCTCGGTGCCCCCGTCCCACTCCCATGCGGCCGTCGTCCCGGCCCGCGGGGTGGTCGCCGTGCGGTGGAACTCGTGGCCGGTCACGACGTCCCCGCGGGCGGCGACCGGCGAGTCGGCCACCGCCGTCGCGGTCCGGTAGCCCAGGGTCAGCCGCGGGGCCATGGCCGCCTCGGCGTCGAGCACCCCGCACATCGGGGCCCCGTCGAGCGACCGCCCGAGGTAGAGCAGACCGCCGCACTCGGCGTGGACCGCACCACCCGCCGTCGCGAAGGCGTGGATCGCGGAGCGGAGCGCGACGTTGGCCGAGAGCTCCTCGAGGTGCTCCTCCGGGAACCCGCCGGGCAGCACGAGCCCGGCCGTGCGCTCGGGCAGCGCCTCGTCGCGCAGCGGGTCCACGACCACGACCTCGCCCCCGGCCGCGTGCAGCAGCTCCGCGTGCTCCGGGTAGCCGAAGGTGAAGGCCGGGCCGCCCGCGACGGCGACGACACGGCGGGCGCGGCGGTCGGTCGGACCGACCTCGAGCACCGGGTCCCAGGGCTCGACCGGGGTCGGCGGCGCGCTGCGGGCCAGGCGTTCGACGGCGTCGAGGTCGACGTGCGCGGCGACCAGCGCGGTCATGGCGTCGACGGCGGCGCGGGCGTCGGCCCCGTGCTCGGCCGCCGTGATCAACCCGAGGTGACGGGACGGCACGGCGAGCTCGGCGCGGCGCGGGACGACCCCGAGCACCGGTACCCCGACCTCCGCGCACGCCGCCCGTAGCGCGTCCGCGTGCCGCTCGGTGCCGACCCGGTTGAGGATCACGCCGGCCGGCGCCGCCCGGGGATCGAAGGCGCGGAACCCGTGCAGCAGCGCGGCGACCGACCGGTGCTGCCCGCGCGCGTCGACGACGAGGATCACCGGCGCCTCGAGCACCCGCGCGACGTGCGCGGTGGACCCGTCGTCGGGAGCGCTCCCCAGCCGCCCGTCGAACAGCCCCATCACGCCCTCGACCACGGCCAACGCCGCGCCCGCCGCCCCGTGCGCCACGAGCGGGGCGAGGCGGTCGGCCCCGCAGAGCACCGGGTCGAGGTTGCGGCCCGGGCGCCCCGAGGCGAGGGCGTGGTAGCCGGGGTCGACGTAGTCCGGGCCGATCTTGAACGGCGCCGGCACCGAGCCGCGGTCGGCGAGCGCGCCCAGCAGCCCCGTCGTGATCGTCGTCTTCCCGCTTCCCGACGATGGGGCCGCGATCACCACGCGCGGGGGCAGGCCGGCGCTCACGACGGGCCCGCGCCGGGAGTGCGGCACAGTGCACCACCGCTGACGCACTCCGCCGCACTCGCGGCGTGCCGGCTCACCACTCGATGCCCTTCTGACCCTTCTGCCCGGCGTCCATCGGGTGCTTGATCTTGGTCATCTCGGTGACGAGGTCGGCCGCCTCGACCAGGGCGGGCGGCGCGTCGCGACCGGTGATGACGACGTGCTGGAACCCCGGCCGGTCGTTCATCACCGCGACCACCTCGTCGACGTCGATCCAGCCCCACTTCAGCGGGTAGGTGAACTCGTCGAGGACGTAGAAGTCGTGCGCGCCGCCCTCGAGCCGGCGCCGGATCTCCGCCCAGCCCTCGCGGGCGGCCTCGGCGTGGTCCTCGTCGGAGCCCGGCTTGCGGCTCCACGACCAGCCCTCACCCATCTTGTGCCACTCCACCGGCCCGCCCTGACCGGTCTGCTCGTGCAGCTCGCCGAGGGCCTTCAGCGCCGTCTCCTCGCCGACCCGCCACTTGGCCGACTTCACGAACTGGAACACCGCGACCGAGTTGCCCGCCGTCCACTGCCGCAGCGCGAGGCCGAACGCCGCCGTCGACTTGCCCTTGTTCACGCCGGTGTGCACCACGAGCAGCGGGCGGCGGCGCCGCTGGCGGGTGGTGAGCCCGTCGTCGGGAACGGTGGTGGGGACGCCCTGGGGCATGGTTCTCCTTCGCAGGCGACGGGTCAGGCGCCGACGGCGGTCCGGGCCACCGCCGCGACGTTCTCGCCGGTCAGTTCGTCGAGGGTCACGATCGCACCGGCGGCCGCACCGGCGATCCGGCCGGCGAGCCCGAGACGGACGTGCCCGGCCTCGCAGTCCACGACCACGGTGCTCATCGCCGCTCCCCCGCGCCCCGGGCCGGCCTCGCGGGCCAGGCCGCGGGCGGCGTCGAGCGCGGCGTCGAGCGGCTTCGGGCCGCCGCCGGTCGCGCGACCGTCGGTGAGCAGGACGAGCAGGCCGCGGCGCCGCGGGTCGCGCACCCGCTCCGCCCGCAGCACCCGGCGCGCGGCGCGGAGTCCCTCGGCGAGCGGCGTCCGCCCCCCGGTGTGCAGGTCGGCGAGCCGGGCGTGGGCGGTGTGCACGCTCGACGTCGGCGGGAGGGCGACGCTCGCGCCGCTGCCGCGGAAGGTCACCACCCCGACCTTGTCCCGCCGTTGGTAGGCGTCCCGCAGCAGCGCGTCGACCGCGCCCGTCACCGCCGACATCCGTTTTCGCGCGGCCATCGAGCCGGACACGTCGACGCAGAACAGCACGAGGTTGCCCTCGCGGCCCTCCCGGTGCGCGTGTCGGAGGTCGTCCGGTTCCGGCCGACCGCGTCGTCCCCCGCGGACACTGGCGATCACGGTTGCCGGGAGGTGCGGGGCGGGGCCGGACTCCGGGGCCTCGGCGACCGCCCGGACCGTCCGCCCACGTCGTCCGCGGGCCCGCGACCGGCGCCCGGGGACGCCCTCGCCGACGCCGCGCACCTCGAAGCGCCGGCTCTTCAGCCGGACCTGCTGCGGGGCCCCCACCGGTGACAGCGGAGCGTCGTCGCCGTCGTCCCGCGGCAGGGAATCCGCACCGTCACTCCCGCTGCCCGTTCCCGACGGCGGGGCGGGTCGGCCCGGCGGGGACGGTGCGCCCTCCGGACCGGGTCCGTCGGACCCGGGTCCCCCGCTCTCGGGCCCCCCGGCCTCGGACGCCCCGGCCTCGGGAGGCGCTGCCGATCCGGCGTCGGGACCGGACCCGTCGTCGGGACCGTCCTCCGGATCGCCGTCGGGGCCACCGGGTCCGCCGGGCCCGTCGTCGTCGGGACCGTCGTCCTGGTCGTCCTCGAGGTCCTGCAGCGCCTGCTCCGCGACCTCGAGCGCCTTCTCCAGCTCCTCGTCGGAGAGGTGCGGCTCGTCGAAGGGGTCGCGGCGGCGCCGGTGCGGCAGGGCGAGGCGGGCGGCAGCGCGCACGTCGTCGACGTCGACCGCGTCGACCCCGCGCCAGGCCGCGTGGGCGACGGCCGTCCGGGCCACGACGACGTCCGCGCGCATCCCGTCGACCTCGACGAACGCGCACACCGCGGAGATGCGGACCAGCTCGCGGTCGGTCAGGGCGACCGATCCCAGCCGGGCGCGGGCGTCGTCGATCTGCGCGCGCAGGGCGTCCTCGTCGGCGGCGAAGCGCGTGGCGAAGGCGGCCGGGTCGGCGTCGTGGGCGAGGCGGCGGCGCACCACCTCGGTGCGCTCGGCGACGACGCGCGAGGCCTCGACGCGGACGGTGAGCCCGAAGCGGTCGAGCAGCTGCGGGCGGAGCTCGCCCTCCTCCGGGTTCATGGTGCCGACCAGCAGGAAGCGGGCCGGGTGCGTGAACGAGACCCCGTCGCGCTCGACGTGGGAGCGCCCGGAGGCGGCGGCGTCGAGCAGGAGGTCGACGAGGTGGTCGTGCAGGAGGTTGACCTCGTCGACGTAGAGCACGCCGCGGTGCGCGAGGGCCAGCAGGCCGGGCTGCACCGAGCCGCGGCCGTGGGCGAGGACCTCCTGCAGGTCCAGCGAGCCGATCAGGCGGTCCTCGGACGCCCCGACCGGCAGCTCCACGAGCCGGGCCGGCCGGCGCTCGACGGGGGCGTCGGCCGGGAAGGGCCCGTCGGGGCTCTCCTCGCCGGCGTCGACGTCCACCCCGAACCGGTCGCCGGCCCGCACCGCGACGTCGGGCAGCAGGGTCGCGAGGGCCCGCACGATCGTCGACTTCGCGGTGCCCTTCTCCCCGCGCACCAGCACGCCGCCGATACCCGGGTCGACCGCGGAGAGCAGGAGCGCGAGCCGCAGGTCCGGGTGGCCGACGACGGCCGAGAAGGGGAACGCCACGGGACGCGACCCTATCCCGCGGACGGAGACCACATCTCAGCAACCGCTGAGATGTGTGCCTCCGCTACGCCGCCACCCCGTTGCCCGCGCGCTTGTCGGCCTGGAAGCCCTCCTCGTCCATCCCGCGACGCCAGTAGCCCGAGATGGAGAGCAGCTCCTTCGGCACGGCCCGCTCGTCGCGCAGGAGCCCGCGCAGCGCCTTCATCGAGCTCGTCTCGCCGTGCACGAACGCCTGCACCCGACCCGCCGGCCAGTCCACGGCCCGCACGACGTCGACCAGCGTCTCACCGGCCTCGCGGTGCACCCAGCGGACCTCCAGGTCACCGGAACACGTCAGCGGGAGCTCGTCGGCCGGCCCGTCGACCTCCACGAACGCCAGCACCGGCGTCCCCGCCGGCACCCGCTCGCACGCCGCCGCGATCGCCGGCAGCGCGGCCTCGTCACCGATCAGCACGTGCGCGTCCACGTCGGCCGCCGGTGCGTACGCCCCGCCCGGTCCGAGCAGGATCAGCTCGTCGCCCGGCTGCGCCGCGAGCGCCCACGGACCCGCCACCCCGGTGTCGCCGTGCACCACGAAGTCGATCGTCATCTCGCCCGCGGCGTGGTCGAGCGCGCGCACCGTGTAGGTCCGCGAGATCGGCCACTCCTCGCGCGGGCGCTCGGCCCGCACCGCCCCGACGTCGAGCGGCTCGTCGTAGACCACGCCCGGCCGCCGGAAGGCGAGCTTCACGTACCGGTCGGTGAACCCGTTGTCCTCGATGCCCGCGAGCCCCGGTCCGCCGAGCACGACCCGCCGCAGATGCGGGGTCAACTGCTCGCTGCGCAGTACCTCGAGCCGATGCCCCGGTCCGCCCTTCGCCATGCTCCACACCCCTCGTCGTGTCAGGTAAGGCTCACCTTACTTCCTGACGTCGGGCGTGGTCACTCCCCTCGCTCGGCCGCCAGGGCCCGCGGGTGGACGAGCAACCGGTCGACCCCGGCGCGGCAGGCGGCGAGGAAGGCCCCCGCCCGGGCGGGGGCGGCCGGGTCGGCGGGGTCGGCCACCGGTCGCGGCGTGCGCGGGGCGCCCACGACCACCGGCACCCACGGCGGGAGCGTCGCGAGCAGGGAGGTCACCTCCCCCATGTCCACGGCGAGTTCGTCCGCGGGCACCCGGACGTACCCGAGCGCGTCCCCGGCCTCGACGATCAGCTCGGCCACCTCCTCGGGGTCGGCGACCGACGGCCGGACGTCGAACACGATCCCCGCGCGGGTCCCGGCGACGGCGGCGAGGGCCTCCCGCACCGGAACGCCGTCGGCCGGCACGAGGACGGGACGGACCCGGAACGACGCGGCCTGCGCGGTGAGCCCCGCGAGGGCGTCCCCGGTGTCGACCCCCTCCGTCGCCCGGACCGTGACGAACTGCGCCCCGAGCCGGGCCCCGAGGTCGAGCGTGCGGCGTCGCGGGTCGTCCGTCGCGTCCGTGGTCGGCTCGCCGAGGTCGATCCGCCCGACGTCGAGCGTGGTCACCCGGCTGACCAGAAGGACGTCCACGAGCGCCGCGAGCAGGGGCGTGCCCGCGCCGTGCCCCCAGGCGCGCTCGGCGTCGGGCTCGGCGGCCACGTGCAGTCCGACCGCGTCGAGCCCGCCCGCGCGGGCGGCCAGCACGCACGCGACGGGGTCGCGAGGGTCGAGGACCGAGTGGTGCACGGCGACGCGGTTCACGATCGCCATGATGTACTAGCCGGTGAGTCCACTGCGAGGAGGGCCATCCATGACCGCGGAGTCCCAGCCCCGGCAGCGCGACGCCGAACGCACCCGGGCGGAGATCCTCGACGTCGCCACCGCCGAGTTCGCCGAACGGGGCCTCGCGGGCGCCCGCGTGGACGAGATCGCGGCCCGGACCCGCACCACCAAGCGGATGCTCTACTACTACTTCGGCAGCAAGCAGGGGCTCTACCTCGCCGTGCTGGAGCGCGCCTACCTGGGCATCCGCTCGCTGGAGAGCCATCTCGAGGTCGACGAGCTCGCCCCCACGGCCGCGGTCCGCGCCGTCTGTGACCTCACCTTCGACCACCACGAGGCGAACCCCGAGTTCATCCGCCTCGTGAGCATCGAGAACATCCACCACGCCGAGCACCTGCGCGCCTCCCCCATCCGCGAGGGCCTCTCCGGCGCCACGCTCGCGGTGCTCGACCGGATCCTCGCGCGGGGTCGCGACGCCGGGCTCTTCCGCGACGACGTCGACGCGCTCGACATCCACCTGCTGATCAGCTCGTTCTGCATCTTCCGCACGGCCAACCGGCACACCGTCGCGGCCATCTTCGACCGCGACATGCTCGACCCCGCGATGCGCGACCACTACCGGCGGATGCTCTCCGACCTGGTCGTCGAGTACCTCACCGCGCACGTCGGGAGACCCTGAGCACATCGAGGTCCGTGGTCGGGCCCACACAGACCCTTGACAGCGCCGCTCCCGGGAACTCACTATCTGGTACGTAACCAGACGGTACATAAGCGCCACCCCGAGGAGCCCGACGATGTCCTCCGCCCCCGCCGCGCCCGCCGGCGCGCAGCCCGCCCGGGCGGCACTCGCCGCCTGGATCGGCAGCGCCCTCGAGTACTACGACTTCTTCATCTACGGCACGGCGGCGGCGCTCGTGTTCAGCAAGGTGTTCTTCCCGTCGTCGAGCCCGACGGCCGGCACGCTGCTCGCGCTCGCCACCTTCGGCGTCGGCTACATCGCGCGGCCGCTCGGCGCGGTGGTGCTCGGCCACGTCGGCGACCGGGTCGGCCGCCGGCGCGTCCTCATCCTCACCCTGGTCCTCATGGGCACCGCGACCTTCGCGATCGGCTGCCTGCCCGACTACGCCACCGCCGGTGCGCTCGGCCCGATCCTGCTGGTGGTCTGCCGCCTGCTGCAGGGCTTCTCGGCCGGTGGCGAGCAGGCCGGCGCGAACTCCATGACCCTGGAGCACGCCCCCGACGACCGGCGCGCCTTCTTCTCCAGCTTCACCCTCGGCGGCACCCAGGCCGGCATGATCATCGCGACCTTCGTGTTCCTCCCGGTCGCCGCCCTGCCGCAGGAGCAGCTGCTCAGCTGGGGGTGGCGGGTGCCGTTCTGGCTGTCGGTCGTCGTCGTGGTGGCGGGCATCGTCATCCGCCGCACCCTCGCCGAGACCCCGGTCTTCGAGGAGCAGAAGGCCTCCGGCCGTACCGAGGGCCTGCCGATCGTCGTCCTGCTGCGCGACCACTGGGCCGCCGTGCTCCGCGTCGTCCTCGGCGCCCTGGTCTCCTCGGTCAGCACGTTGGTCAGCGTCTGGGGCCTCTCCTACGCCACGAGCACGCAGGGCCTCGACAAGACCGCGATGCTCTGGGTCTCGATCGCCGCGAACGCCGTCGCCCTCGCCGCGATCCCGCTCTTCGCCCGCTACGCCGACCGCGTCGGCCGCAAGCCGGTGTTCGTCTTCGGCTGCGTGGCCAGCGCCGTCGTCCTGGCCTTCTACCTCTGGTCGATCTCGACGGCGAGCTACGCGCTGATCTTCGTCTTCGGCGTCCTGCTCTCCGGGGTCGTCTACAGCGCCGCCAACGGCGTGTGGCCCGCCTTCTACGGCGAGATGTTCCCAGCCCGCGTGCGGCTGACCGGCATGGCCGTCGGCACCCAGATCGGCTTCGCCGTCGGCGGGTTCGTCCCGACGATCGCCGAGTCGCTGGTCGGCAAGGGCGCCGGCGGGTGGGTCCCGGTCGCGATCCTCGGCGCCGTCCTCTGCGGGCTCGCCGCGGTCGCCGCCCTCACCGCCCGCGAGACCGCCCACGTCCCGACCGCCGACCTCGACCGCGTCGCCGACCGCGGCACCCCGGTCGTCCCGGCCGCAGTCTGACGCTCCTCCTTCCCGACGGCGGGTCCGGTCACCTCGACCGGGCCCGCCGTTCGTCGTGCGTCGCCGAGGTGCACGTCCGGCATGCGCGCGAGCCCCGGAAGCTGGGTCGGGACGAATCGGCCTACCCGCCACCGAGATGCACACCAGACATCCCGCGAGGCCCGAGAACCTGCCCCACGTGCACCTCGCGCCGGCAGAGGCCCCCGGACCACCCGCCCCGGAGACGCCAGGTCGACGGACGCCGTGAGCGACCTAGCGTCGGGCGCGCCGGTGGGCCGCCATGCGGACGGGCGCGTCCGCGGCGCCGAACCCGGCGTAGTCGTCGACGCGCTGCACGGCCTCGAGGAACACCCGGCCCCCGAGCACGGGGGTCACGACGTGGCGGTACTGCGCCCCGGTCGGGTCGACGTCCACGAGGACCCGGTGCTCGGCGAGCACGTCGGCGTCCGCCACCCCCCGCGCGGCGAGGTCGGCGTAGTAGTTCGGCCCGACGTCGAGCAGGTCGAGCCCGGCGTCCAGCGCGGCCCGGGACGCGGCGAGCACGTCGGGCACCGCGAACGCCACGCTCTGCGGGGCGGGCACGCCCGGCGCCCACCCGCCGCGGCGGACGAGCGACGACGACAGCACCACCCGCACCGGGTCGGCCCCGGAGGAGGCGAACAGCCGCCCCCGGACCAGGCCGAACGGCGCGACGATGTCGGTGGGCTCCCCCACCGGCGCGAGCCCGACCACGGTGCGCAGGAACAGCTCCGCCTCGGCGACGAGGTCGAACGGCGGGCTCAACGCCACGTGGTCGACCCCCTCGACGCCGGTCCCGGGACGGGCGCCGGTGGGCCGGAAGTCGCCCGGCCAGAAGTCGTCGCGGCCCGGGTCGGGGCGCTCGGGGCAGCAGAACAGCAGCGTGCCGTCGGGCGCGGCGACCGCGCGCAGCTCCGCCTCGTCCCCGGCGTGGGGCAGCGGGACCCGGGGTGCGAGCAGCTCCACCCCACGGCGCGCGAGCGCCTCCGGGTCGGGCGTCCGCACGGCGAGCGCGGCGACGGCGGCCGGCACCGACCCGGCGTCCGGAAGAGCGTCCCGGACGACGACACGCGCGCCGCCCGCCTCCCACAGCGAGACCGCCTTCGAGCGGTGCTCGCCCGTGCGGGCGAAGCCGAACGCCGCGAGCGCGTCGGTCACCTCGGCGGACGTGCCCGGGTCGACGGCGAGCTCGACGAAGGCCGTCCCGTCCACCACGGGCCCGGCGGAACCGGCGAGCGACTCCTCGAGGCCGAGGAGCGAACGGCGGGCGTCGACGGCGGCGGGACCCGGGTCGGCCTGGCGGAAGACGTCGTTGAACACCTCGAGCGACCAGGGGCCGTCGTAGCCGGCGGCGTCGAGGTGGCCGACGAGGGCGGTGAGGTCGAAGTCGCCCTGGCCGGGGAAGAGGCGGTGGTGGCGGCTCCAGGGCAGGACGTCCATGTCCAGGCGCGGGGCGTCGGCGAGCTGGCAGAAGAACAGCTTGTCGGCCGGGACGGAGCGCAGCCCGGACGGATCGCCGCCGCGCGCGTAGAGGTGGAAGGAGTCGACGCAGAGGCCGAGCGCGGGGTGGTCGGCGAGCGACACGATCCGCCACGAGTGGTCCCACGTGTTCACGTGCCGACCCCAGGCCAGGGCCTCGTAGGCGATCCGCAGCCCGCGGTCCGCGGCGCGCGCGGCGACCTCGGCGAGCTGCTCGGCGGCCAGGTCGTCGTCGTCGATCGCCCTGGGGTCGACCGAGGAACAGATCAGCGCCGTCGACGTCCCGAGCCGTTCCATGACGTCGAAGGCGTGCTCGACCCGCCGCAGCGACGCTGCGAACGCGTCGGGCGGGAGCGCCTCGACGTCCCGGATCGGCTGGTAGAGGTCGATCACGAGGCCGAGGTCGGCGCAGCGACGGGCGATGTCCTCGGGGGGTTCGGGCGAGCCGAGCAGGTCGGGTACGAAGATCTCGACACCGTCGAACCCCGCGGCGGCCGCCGCGGCGAGCTTGTCCTCGAGCAGCCCCGACAGACAGGCGGTGGCGATGCCGTGGCGCCGACCCGCCACCTCACGCCCCCGCGGCGACGAGAGCGGCGAAGTGGGCGAGCATCCGGTCGGCGTCCGGCTCCAGGCCGGTGAAGTGCCGGAAGGCGTCGACGGCCTGGAAGACCGCCATGCCCCCGCCGTCGAGGACCCGCAGGCCGCGGGCCCGGGCCGCCGTGACCAGCGCGGTCGCGAGCGGGCGGTAGACGACGTCGGCCACCCACATCCCGTGGTGCAGCGCGTCGGCCGCCACCGGCGAGCCCGGGTGGGCCGCCATGCCGGTGGGCGTGGCGTGCACCAGACCGTCGACGCCGGCCAGCGTCGCCTCGACGTCGGCGATCCCGACGACGGAGGTGCTCGCCGCACCGCTGTCGCGGACGGCGCCGGCGAGGGCCTCGGCCCGGGTCCGGTCGGCGTCGGCGACGAGGAGTTCGCCGACCCCGACGTCGGTCAGCGCGTGCGCGACGGCCGCCCCGGCGCCGCCGGCGCCGAGCAGCAGCACCCGCCCGACCGGCACGCCGGGGAGGCCGCGCCGGAAGGAGCGGGCGAAGCCGGAGCGGTCGGTGTTGTGGCCGACGGCGCCGTCCGGCCCGAACACCACGGTGTTGACCGCGCCGAGCGCCGCGGCGGCGGGGTCGATCCGGTCGAGGTGGGCGAGCACGGTCTGCTTGGCCGGGTGGGTGACGTTGAGCCCGGAGAAGCCGGTGAGGCGCGCCGCGTCGAGCACCCGCCCGACGTCGTGGGCGCCCAGGCCGAGCACGTCGAGGTCGAGGCGGCGGTAGAGGTAGCGCAGGCCCTGGGCGTCGCCCTCGCGCTCGTGCAGCGCGGGCGTGAGCGACGGGCCGATGCCGGTGCCCACCAACCCGACGAGGTGGCTCAGGGCCACCGGGGTGCGGGGGTCGGTCAGCGTCAGGGTCACCGGTGCCTCCATGTACGAACTGGTGAGTTCAGAGTAGGCACCGACCGGAGGACCGTCAAACGACGAAGGGCGGACCGGCCTGCCCGCCGATCCGCCCCTCGTGTCCCCCGTACCGGTCTGCCCTCCGACCCGGGATGCCCTGCCCCCTACGACGCGATCTGCTTCTCGATCAGCGCCGAGTTCGCCCCGACCCGCGTGTAGTAGCCGGGCTTGCCCGCGCGGGCACAGCCGTCGCCGAAGCTGGTGATCCCGATGAGCTTGCCGCCGGCCACCAGGGGCCCGCCGGAGTCGCCCTGGCAGGTGTCCACGCCGCCGGTGTCGAAGCCCGCGCAGGTGAGCAGCGTCGGGTCGAAGGACGACGCGGACGACTTGCAGTAGGAGTCCTCGCGGATCGGGACCGTCGCCCCCAACAGGTAGCGCGAGGCCGTGCCGTTCTCCGAGGTGGCCCCCCAGCCGTAGATGCGGGCGGCGGTGCCGGGCCCGTAGAGGGCGGTGTCGGACGCGGTCGCCAGCGGCAGGGTGGCGTTGGGGACCGACTCACCGAGCGTCAGCACCGAGACGTCGAGCCCGCTGCCGACCGCGGTGAACGAGGGGCTGACCCACGTCTTCGTCACGGCCACCGAGCGGCCGGCCTTGGAGCTCTTGTCGTCCCGCCCGACGACCGCGAAGATCTTCCGGTCGGGCGCCGAGGCGGTGCAGTGCGCCGCCGTGACCACCTTGGTCGGCGCGACGAGCGTGCCGCCGCAGAACTGGAAGCCCGAGGCGTCGGTCAGGTAGACCACCCACGGCTCGTCGGCCGTGCTCGTGCGCTCGCCCCCGACGATGCGCGCCTGCGCGACGCCGTCACTCCCGGCGCCGCCCGGGTCGTCGCCCGTGCCACCCGTGGTCACCGCCGAGCTCCGACCCCCGAAGCCGACCAGGCTCACCGCCACCACCGCGAGCACCACCACCGCCGTCGAGGCGACCAGGGTCGCCCGCCGCACCAGCACCCCCGGTGCCGTCGCCGGATTCCGGGTCACCTCGGCACGGTGCCGTCCGTGCGATCGCTCCCGCATCCCGCCTCCGCTCACGTACTGCAGTTCCGCCGGCCCCTCGCGGGGCCCGTCCGGCGTACCGCCCACCGTCCGTCGGAGCAGAGATGACCAGAGACCGGCGGTCGTGAACAAGTCGGCGAGCGGGAGTTCGCCCCGCTGAGCGACGACGAACGGTCGATTTCGGACGGTAAACGACACCGCTGGGTGAGGAAGCCGCGATGAGCGGTCCGAGACGACCGCTCACCGGGCGCCGTCTCGACGATTACAGAGCGTTGTCGAGACGGAGGAGACAGTGCCGACCGTCCGACGGGACGAGCCCGGACCGGCAGGGCTCAATACAGTGGGGCGCGTGCCCCACCACGACCTCGTGATCATCGGCTCGGGATCGGGCAACTCGATCCTCGACCCCCGCTTCGACGACCTGGACGTCGCCATCGTCGAGCACGGCGTGTTCGGTGGGACGTGCCTCAACGTCGGGTGCATCCCGACGAAGATGTACGTCTACGCCTCGGACGTCGCCGAGACGATCCGGCGGGCCGGCACCTACGGCGTCGACGCGAGCATCGACAAGGTCCGGTGGCGCGACATCGTCGACCGCGTCTTCGGGCGGATCGACCCGATCTCGGCAGGCGGACTGCGCTACCGCGACCAGGAGTGCTCCAACATCACCGTGTACCAGGGGCACGCGGTGTTCACCGGTGAGCGGGAGCTGTCGATCACCCCGACCGCGGGGGGCGACGGCGAGACCGTCACCGCCGACCGCGTCGTCATCGCGGCCGGCTCGCGCCCGACGGTGCCGCCGGTGATCGCCGACTCCGGCGTGCCGTTCCACACCTCGGACGACGTCATGCGTCTCCCGGAACTCCCCCGCCGGCTCACGATCGTCGGCGGCGGCTACATCGCCTGCGAGTTCGCGCACGTGTTCTCCGCGCTGGGCACCGAGGTCACGATCGTCACCCGTGGCCCGGCCCTGCTCCGCGAGCAGGACGAGCTGGTCTCCGAGCGCTTCACCCGCCTCGCGCAGGAGCGCTGGAACGTCCACCTGAACGCCGAGCCGACCGCCGCCGAGCAGCGCGCCGACGGCACCATCGTCCTCACCTGCCCCGAGGGCTCGACGATCGAGGGCGACGCCCTCCTCGTGGCCACCGGCCGGAAGCCCAACGGCGACCGGCTCGACGTCGAGAAGACCGGCCTGCAGCTGACCACCGACGGCCGGGTCGAGGTCGACGAGTACCAGCGCACGCCGGTCGAGGGCGTCTATGCGCTCGGGGACGTCAGCTCGCCCTTCCAGCTCAAGCACGTCGCCAACCACGAGGCGAAGGTGGTGCAGCACAACCTGCTGCACCCCGACTCCCCACGCGCCACCAGCCACCGGTTCGTGCCCTCGGCCGTGTTCACCGACCCGCAGGTGGCCTCCGTCGGCGCCCGGGAGCAGGACCTGCGCGAGGCGGGAACCGCGTACGTCTCCAAGGTCCAGGCCTACGGCGACGTCGCCTTCGGCTGGGCGATGGAGGACTCCACGGGCTTCGCCAAGGTGCTCGCCGCACCGTCCGGCGAGCTCCTCGGCGCGCATCTCATGGGGCCACAGGCGTCCTCGTTGATCCAGGTACTCGTGCAGGCCATGGTGTTCGGCCAGACCGCACAGGAGATCGCCACCGGGCAGTACTGGATCCACCCGGCACTGCCCGAACTGATCGAGAACGTACTGCTGGGGCTCCCACTGTCGTCGTGACGGTGTCCAGGGAGGCCCAGAACCGCCGGAGCACCTGGGCCGTCCGCACGGGGTAGCGGGCGGGCCACCAGTGCCCCACGCCCTCGAGGACCGCGACCTGCGCCCCGGCGCGGGCCGCGGCCTCCCGGCGTTGCGCGAGGGTCCCGACGACGGGGTCTCCCGTGGCGAGGACGGCCAGGCCCGGGCGCGCGGCGGCCCGCTCGAGACGCCGGCCGGCGCGCGCCATGGCGGGCTGGGCCGCCGCCCGGTACAGCGCGAGGATCGCGTGCGCCATCGACGGGTCGTACCCGTCGATCACCCGCTCGGCGACCGCGAGCGGCATCCCCCGCCCGGCCAGGCGCGCCGCCCAGGCGTCCCGGTCCGCGAGGCCCGCGAGCTGCCGCTCCCCCGCGCCCGGCGTCTGCCACGTCACCGCGAGCTCGTGCCAGGCGTAGTCCGGGTGGAACACCCCCACCGCGTCGCTGACCCAGCTGCGCAGCAGGTCCGGGCGGTCCATCGCCACCCGTACGACGTGGGCGCCGCCCCAGTCGTGCCCGACGAGGTCGACCGGCCCGTCGAGGCACTCCAGCTCCCCGACCAGCCAGTCGCGGTAGCCGTCGGGCGAGACGTCGAACCCGCCGGGCAGGGGCGCCCCGAACCCGGGCGGGGACAGGAGCCGGACGTCGT
Source organism: Actinomycetospora corticicola (assembly GCF_013409505.1). Lineage (NCBI taxonomy): Bacteria > Bacillati > Actinomycetota > Actinomycetes > Pseudonocardiales > Pseudonocardiaceae > Actinomycetospora > Actinomycetospora corticicola. The sequence continues at coordinate 2,675,891 of NZ_JACCBN010000001.1, forward strand.
CGCGGCCGAGCTCGACGAGCAGCCCCTCCCAGACCGCCGCCGTCATGGGGTTGCCGTGCACGAACACCGTCGTCGTCATGTCCTCGTCCCTCACTTACTTGTCAGTCGACACGCAAGTTAGCACGATATGCTCCCGGCATGGAACGGCGCACCCAGCAGGAACGGCGGGAGACGACCGAGCGGGCTCTCCTGACCGCGACCGCGGACCTCGTCGTGGAGTCCGGGCTGCGGTCGGTGACGCTCGCCGAGGTCGGACGCCGGGCGGGCTACAGCCGCGGGATCGTCACCCACCACTACGGGTCGAAGCAGGCGCTCGTCGAGGCCCTCGTGAAGGCCTCCCAGGCCGGCTTCGTCCCGGGGGTCGACGAGGTCGAGCCGGGCCTCGAGCGCGTCCTCGTCCTGGTGGAGGGCTACCTCGGGGCGGTCGGCGGGATCGGCTCGCTCTCCCGCGCGTTCCTCGTGCTCTGGGCCGAGTCGGTGGCCGACCCGGACCTCGGCCCGGTGTTCCGGGAGCGCGACGCGCTGTTCCGGGCCGACATCGTCGGCGACCTGGAGGCCGGCCGGGACGCCGGGGACGTGCGCGGGGACGTCGAGCCCGCGGTCGTGGCGGCGATCGTGGTGGCCGAGCTGCGCGGCCTCGCCCTGCAGTACCTCGTGGCGCCGGACTCGATCGATCCCGTGGCGGCCGGCCGGGCGCTGCGCGCGCACTGGCAGGCCGCCCTCGGCGTCTAGCCCTGCGCGTGGGAGGCGGCGGTGTGCTCGCGCAGCGTGTGCAGGGCCTCGATCCGCGTCGCCTTCAGCACGTCCGGCGGGTCGCCCGGGAACTGCTTGACCCAGGCGTCGGTGCGGCCGTGGTCGCTCACCGCGAACCAGACCGTGCCGGGCGGCTGGTCGTCCTGCGGGTCGGGTCCGCCGGCGCCGCTCACGGCGACCACGACGTCCGCCCCGAACATCTCGGCGGCGTTCTCGGCCATGGCCCGCACCGCCGGCTCGGCCACGACGGGGCCGTCGGGCACCTTGAGTACGCCGTGCTTGGTCGTGCGGTCGTAGGCCACGACGCCGCCGCGGAACCACTCGCTCGATCCCGACGCGGCCGCGAGGTCGCTGGAGACCAGTCCCCCGGTCAACGACTCCACCACCGCGATCCGGCGTCCGTCCCGGCTCGCACCTTCCGAGATCTCCTGAGCGAGCTGTTCGGGCTCCTCGTTGACGGGCTCGTCCACCGACTACCTCCCGGTCCACGTCCTCGATGACGACCGCGGCGGATGACCGCAGGGACCCGCCGTCGAAACCGCGAGGGTGGCGGTTGCGCGCCACGCGCTCGGGGACAGCTGGATCCTCGGCGGTGTGACCTGGATCATCGGCCGTTCCTCGGCGCCCACGGGCGCCGGACCGCCGGCGAGGGGGCGCACGATGACGACGACGGACGACCGCGACGCGATGTTGCACGAGGCCGGGCTCGACGGCCAGAACCGGACCACGCTCGGCCGGATGCTCGGCACCGGCCGGGTCGGCCACGCCGAGGAGGGCGCGGACGGCGTCATGCGGGCCACCGTCCGCATCCCCGAGGACGAGCTGGTGTGGGACCCGGCGATCCTCGTGTTCCCGCACGGCGGCCAGGTCGAGCTGACGCTGATCAACGACGACAAGAACACGCACTGCGCGCTGCTGCCGAACAACGGCGACCCGAAGCTGATCTGGCTGGTGAACCACTCGAAGGGCGTGGCCCGCCTCGATCTCGACGGTCCGGGCGCCTACTACTACGGCTCGACCACCGGCAACGACGAGGGCCGCGGGCTCACCGGCGCCCTCGTGATGGGCGGCGAGGTGCCCGACTCGGCGAAGCTCGACCGGCCACCGCAGCCGCGGCCCTAGGTGGCCTCCGGCCCCGTGAGTACTTCTCCGTGTCCCAGCACGGAAAAGTACTCACAGGCCGCAGGCACCTCCCGCCGTCCGGGCGACGTGGTCGAAGAAGGCGTCGCGGTCGACCACGACGTTCTCGTACTGCCCGAACAGCTCGAACCCGACCGTGCCGAACAGCTGGGTGAAGGCCGCGATCGCGGCCGGGGCGAGCTCGGGCGAGAGCCCGGGCAGCAGGTCGGGCACGAGGGCGTTCCGGACGGCGGGTCCGGGCTCGGCCACCGGCCCCGCGGCCTCGATCGCGATCCGCGCGAGCACCGTCGCCACCCGTCCGGCGGCCGGCAGCGTGTCCACCGGGGCCGCGTAGCCGGGCACCGGGGAGCCGTAGATCAGCGCGTACTGCGCCGCGTGCTCCCGCGCCCAGCCGCGGACCGCCCGCCACACCGCGAGCCAGCGCTCGAGCGGCGTCCCGCCCTCGTCGGCGTCCTCCGCGGCCTGCCCGACGGCGTCGTAGGCCTCGATGATGAGCGCCGTCAGCAGCTCGTCGCGGCTCGGGAAGTACCGGTAGACCGCCGAGGACACCATCCCGACCTCACGGGTCACCGCACGCAGCGACAACGCCGCGGCGCCGACCTCCGCGAGCTGTGCGCGGGCGGCCGCGAGGATCCGCTCGGTCGTCTCGGCGCGCTGCTCCTGACGAGTGGGCATGCCGGACAGCATTTCAGAGAGCAGTGCTCTTGACACGTCGACCCGGTATGGAGAGCATTGCTCTCGTCCTTCGAGAGCAGTGCTCACACTCAGGAGTCGACCATGACCGTGCACTACCAGCAGCCCGGCCTCATCACCCGTCGCGTGATGAACCCGCTGGTCAGCTTCCTCACCCGGCGCGGGCTCTCCCTCGCCGGCTCGGCCGTCCTCGGGGTGCGCGGCCGGACGAGCGGCGAGGTCCGCACGACCCCCGTCAACCCGCTACCCCTCGACGGCGCCCGCTACCTCGTGGCCGCGCGCGGGCAGACGCAGTGGGTCCGCAACATCCGGGTCGCCGGCGAGGCCGAGCTGACCGTCGGGCGCCGCACCGAGCGGATCACGGTGCGGGAGCTGACGGAGCCGGCGGAGGTCGTGCCGGTGCTGCGCGCGTACCTGAAGGTCTGGGCGTGGGAGGTGGGCGCGTTCTTCGAGGGCGTCGGCGCCGACTCGACCGACGCCGAACTCGCCGCGATCGCCCCGCGCCACCCCGTCTTCGTCGTCACATCGGCGGGCCCCACCTCCCGCCGATAACGTGCAGGGATGAGCGAGCGCGAACACGACGTCGTCCTCTACGGAGCCACCAGCTTCGTCGGGGCCCTGGTCGCCGACTACCTGGCCCGGCACGCCCCGACCGGGACACGGATCGCGCTGGCCGGCCGGTCCCGGTCGAAGCTCGAGTCGGTGCGGGCCGGGCTGCCGGTCCCGGGGAGCGACTGGCCGCTGATCGTCGCCGACTCGACCGACCGCGCGGCACTCGACGCGATGGTCGCCTCCACCACGGCGATCGCGACGACCGTCGGGCCCTACGCCAGGTTCGGGCTGCCCCTGGTGGAGGCCGCCGCGTCGGCCGGCACCCACTACGCCGACCTGACCGGCGAGGTCACCTTCGCCCGCGAGGCCATCGACGCGACCGACGCGATCGCGCAGCGCACCGGCGCCCGGATCGTGCACTCCTGCGGCTACGACTCGGTCCCGTCCGACCTCGGTGTGCTGCTCCTGCACTCCCAGGTCCAGGCCGACGGCGAGGGCGACCTCACCGACGTCACGGCCGTCGCCCGGGTCCGCGGCGGCGTGTCCGGCGGCACGATCGACTCGATGCGCGGCCTGGCCGACGAGGTCAAGGCCGACCGCACGACGGTGAAGCTGCTGCGCGACCCCTACGGCCTCTCCCCCGACCGCGACGGCGAGCCGGACACCCGCCAGCCGAGCGACAGCCCGGCCCCGCACCGCCTGCCGGACGGCAAGTGGGCGGCCCCGTTCGTCATGGCCTCCTACAACACCCGCATCGTGCGGCGCTCCAACGCGATCGCCGGCTACTCCTACGGCAAGGGCCTGCGCTACGGCGAGGTCATGGCCACGGGCGCCGGCCCGGTCGGGGCGGTCACGGCGGGCGCGGTGACGGCGGGTCTCGGCGCGATGCTCGCGGGCTTCGCGACGCCGGGTGCGCGCCAGCTGCTCGACCGGGTGCTGCCGAAGCCGGGCGAGGGCCCGTCGGAGAAGACCCGGCGCACGGGCTGGTTCCGCCACGACCTCGACGCCGTCACGACGACGGGCGCGCACTACACCGCGCGCGTGTCCGGCTCCGGCGACCCGGGCTACGCCGCGACCGCGGTGATGCTCGGCGAGTCCGTGCTCTGCCTCGCCCTCGACGGCGATCGGCTCCCGTCGCGCACCGGGTCCCTCACCCCGGCCACCGCGATGGGCCCGGCCCTCGTCGAGCGCCTGCGGACCGCCGGCCACGTCTACGAGGCCTCGCGGGCGGCCTGACCCCCGACCCGTCCGAGCGAACGGCACTCTCGCGCACGTCAACGTCGCGAACGGGCCGTTCGCTCGGAACCGCTGGCACCACTTCCGGCATAGTGTCTTGCCCGTGACGCACGACGACGGCCTGGACTCGCTGGTGCGGCACCGCATCCGGGCCCTCCGGGTCGCCCAGGGGTGGTCGCTGGACGACCTCGCCCGCCGGGCGAACCTCAGCCAGTCCTCGCTCAGCCGCATCGAGAACGGGCAGCGTCGCCTCGCCCTCGACCAGCTCGTCACGCTCGCCCGCGCGCTGGACACCTCGCTCGACCAACTCGTCGAGAGCGACACCGAGGACGTCGTGTCGAACCCGATGATCGACGGCACACACGGCTCACGGCGCTGGTCGATCCGGGCCGACCCGGGGATGTCGGTCGTGCGCCGACGTCTCACCGACCCGCCCCCGGAGAACGCCGCGACGCTGCGCGCGCACCCGGGCCGGGAGTGGTTCGTCGTGCTCTCCGGGGCGGCGATCCTGCTCCTGGGCGACCGCCGGATCCGCGTGGAGGCCGACCAGGCGGCGGAGTTCCCGACGATGCTGCCGCACGCCGTCGGGACCGCGGGCGGGCCGTGCGACCTGCTCGGCTTCTTCGACCGTGAGGCCCGCCGGGGCCATCGGGACGACCAGGCCTGACGAGCATCGTCGGGAACGATCTCCTTGCCGGAGGCGCAAGAGGCCGCGCTCCAGACGCATCCGCTGGATACGGTGATCGCATGAGTGAGGCACACGGGCACGGCCACGGACATGGCCACGGGCACGACGTCGGGGGCGGCGCGGACATGGCGGAGGTCCTCGACCTCGACGCCGAGGTGTTCGGCGGGTACCTCGCCGACCTGGTCTCGTGGCTCCCGGTGCAGGACACCCCGCGCGAGATCGTGGACCTCGGCGCCGGGACCGGCGTCGGCACGTTCGCCCTGCTCGACCGGTTCCCCGAGGCACACGTGACCGCCCTCGACGCGTCGTCGGCGCACCTGCGGCGGCTGCAGGAGAAGGCGGACGGGGCCGGGCTCGCGGGGCAGGTCGACGTCGTCCCCTGCGACCTCGACGCCGAACCCCTCCCCCTCGGCTCGCCGGACCTGGTCTGGGCGTCGGCGTCGCTGCACCACCTCGCCGACCCGGAGCGGGTCCTGCGCCGGGTGCGCGACGCGCTCGCTCCCGGGGGCCTGCTCGTCGTCGTGGAGATCGACGGCTTCCCGCGGTTCCTGCCCGCGGACGCCCCCGAGGACCGTCCGGGGCTCGAGGAGCGCTGCGCCGCCGTCGCCGACCGGCGGGCCGAGGAGCACCTGCCCCACCGTCGGGCGGACTTCGGGCCGATGCTGGAGGCCGCCGGCCTGCGCGTCGAGGCGCAGCGCACGGACGACCTGGAGATCGACGGCGCCGGGTCCGCGACCGTCGGGCGGTACGCGCTCGAGGGCCTCCGGAGGCTGCGGGCCGGGATCGCCGACGAGCTCTCCGCCGAGGACCTGGCCGCCCTCGACCGGCTGCTCGACGAGGACGGGCCGCAGAGTCTGCTCCGTCGGGACGATGTGCAGGTGCGGACGACCCGACGCGCCTGGGCCGTCCGGCCCACCGCGCGCGATTGAGACGCGCACGATCAGGGCACGCTCCCTCCGTCGACCGGTCGTGTGACGCGCACGGTCCGGTCCGTCCCATCGACGCGATACCGGAAGGACCTTCGTGAGCGACCAGATTCAGGTCAGCAAGACCGTGGACGCCAGCCCGGAGCAGATGTTCGCGCTGCTCTCGCAGCCCTCGCGGCACACCGAGTTCGACGGCGCCGGCATGCTCCGCGGCGTCGAGCCCGGGGGCGAGAACGTCTCGGGCACCGGCGACGAGTTCATCATGAACATGAACCAGGACGCGCTCGGCGACTACCAGATGAAGAACGTCGTCACGGCCTACGAGGAGAACCGGAAGATCGGCTGGGCGCCGTCGCTCCACCCGCTCGACGGCTACAAGGACAAGGTCGGGGACGCGCAGGCCACCGGCCACACGTACACGTGGGAGCTCGAGCCCGCGGGCTCCGGCACCAAGGTCACGCAGACCTACGACTGGTCCGGTGTCGAGGACGAGGCCTTCCGCGGCTTCTTCCCGATGCTCACCGAGGACCAGCTCTCGGAGTCGATCGACAAGGTGGCCAACGCCGCCAAGTAGCCGTTCAGGGAGCGCCGGCCGGCGGCACGATCCGCAGCCCGACCGGCGCCCCCTGCTCGATCAGCCGGATCAGCGCCGCCGTGTCGAGGTGGGCCTCCACGAGGTCGGCGAGCAGGTCGAGCTGCGCGGTGCGGGTGACCGCGAACGAGGTCGTCCTCGAGATCGTGACGTCCCGGCCGGACAGCGACGCGACCCGCGCCAGCACCCGGCGTCGGAAACCGTCGTTCTCCAGCAGCCCGTGCCAGTGCGTCCCCAGCACGTTCCCGATGTCGAGCCCTTCCGCGGCTCCGTCGGACGTCCGCACCAACGCCGGCAGCCCGGGGTCCCGGAGCTCGCGTCCGTGGTGGATCTCGTAGCCGGCCACGTCCTCGCCGAGCGCGGTGCCGTGCGGGTTGCCGAGGTGCTTGTCGGGGTCGAAGACGACGTCGAAGGCGCCCAACCCGAGGCCCTCGTGGTGGCCGGGGGCGGCCTCGACGCCGTGCGGGTCGTCGATGGTGCGGGCCAGCATCTGGTAGCCGCCGCAGATGCCGAGCAGGGGCCGGCCGGCGCGGGCGTGGGCCAGCACGGCGTCGGCGAGCCCGGTCGAGCGCAGCCACGCGAGGTCGGAGACCGTCGCCTTCGAGCCGGGCAGGACGACGAGGTCGGCGCCGACGAGGTCCGACGGGGCGGTCACGTAGCGCACCGACACGCCGGGCTCGCAGGCCAGCGCGTCGACGTCGGTGCCGTTGGAGACCCGCGGCAGTCGCACCACCGCGACCCGCAGCCAGTCCCGGCCGAGGGGCGCTCCGGGGCGACCGACGGTGCCGTCGTGCCCGAGGGAGTCCTCCGCGTCGATCCAGAGGTCGGGGGCGAACGGGACGACGCCGAGCGTCGGCCGCCCGGTCAGGCGTTCCAGCTGTGCGAGCCCGGGTTCGAGCAGGGCCGGGTCGCCGCGGAACTTGTTGACGACGAACCCGCTGACCAGCGCCTGATCGGCGGGTTCGAGCACCGCGACCGTGCCGAACAGGTGCGCCAGCACGCCCCCGCGGTCGATGTCGCCGACGACGATCGTCGGCAGCGACCCGGCGCGCGCGAGACCCATGTTGGCGATGTCGGTGGCCCGCAGGTTGATCTCGGCCGGGGAACCGGCGCCCTCGCAGATCACGACGTCGTGCTCGGCGCGCAGTCGCGCGAGACCTGCCGTCACGATCTCGAGCAGGGCGGGTTTGCGCTCGCGGTAGGACAGCGCGCTGACGCTGCCGTCGACCCGGCCGTGCACCACGACCTGGCTGGTCCGGTCCGACTCGGGCTTGAGCAGCACCGGGTTGAACGCGACGCTCGGCTCGAGCCCGCACGCCGCCGCCTGCAGCGCCTGCGCGCGGCCGATCTCCCCGCCGTCGGTGGTGACGACGGAGTTGTTGCTCATGTTCTGCGCCTTGAAGGGGGCGACGTCGACGCCCTGCCGGGCCAGCCACCGGCAGATCCCGGCGACGAGGACGCTCTTGCCGGCGTCGCTGGTGGTCCCCGCGATAAGGAGGGCGCCGTGCACGGTCCGAGCCTAGGCGCCCGCCGGTGCCCACGATCAGCGCGCTCGGGTACCGGCCTCGTCGCCCGACGGTCGGAGGTGTCCGAGGGCCACCACGGGGACGGGCGCGTCCTCGACGAGGCCGCGCTCGACGGCTTCGACGTCGGGGGCCAGCCGGACGTGGAGGGCGCGGCCGCGATCGCTGAGCGAGACCCGGACCCGCCGTCGGTCCGCCGGATCGACCCCGCGGTAGACGAGGCCCGACGTCGCCAGCCGGTCGACGACCCGCGTGAGCGTGGAGTCGTTGAGCCCGGTCCCCGCGACGAGGTCCCCCATGGCGAGGTCGCCGTCGGCGGCGAGCGCGGCGAGGACCAGCCAGTGCGGTAGCGGCACGCCCTCGCGGGCGGTGATCGCCTCGACCTGCGCGCCGACCAGGGCCAGCGCCCGGTGCAGGGAGAGCGCGAGCGATCCCACGTCCTCGGCCATCGAGCCTCCTCGCCCGTCGCTCCCACGTGAGAATATCCCGACGGTGGCCGCGCCGGACGAGCCGTGGCCCGACGGAGGCCCCATGGACGCGAACCCGTTCCGCGTGACCATGGTGCTGCCCCTGCGTGGCCCCGCCGGCCTGTTCGCACCGTCCTGCGAGGCCGTGATCGCGCTCGCCGTGGCCCAGATCAACGCGCGGGGCGGCATCCGCGGCCGCGAGGTGGTGGCCGAGGTGCTCGACGGCGGGCGGGACCCGACGGTGGTCGCCGCGGACGTCGCCGGCCGGATCGCCCGGGGCCGGGTCGACGCGGTGAGTGGATGGCACATCTCGTCGGTCCGCCGGGCGCTGGTGCCCGTCGTCGCCGGCCGGGTCCCGTACGCCTACCCGTCGCTGTACGAGGGCGGCGAGGACCGGGCCGGCGTCTTCTGCTGCGGCGAGACCCCGGACCAGCAGATCGCCCCCGCCCTGCGCTGGCTGCGCGACGAGGTCGGTGCCCGACGCTGGTACGTGGTCGGGGACGACTACGTCTGGCCCCGCGTGTCCGCCCGGGCGGTGCGCACCTTCGCCCACGAGCTGGGGCTCGACGTCGTCGGGCAGTCCTTCGTGCCGCTGGGGACGGGTGAGGTCGGGCGGCTGGTGGACCGGGTCGAGGCCTCCGCGTGCGACGGCGTGCTCATGCTCCTCGTGGGCCAGGACGCGGTGGAGTTCAACCGCGAGTTCGCCCGGCGGGGCCTCGCCGGCCGACTCGTGCGCTTCAGCCCGCTGATGGAGGAGAACATGCTCCTCGCCAGTGGCGCCGACGCGACCACGGACCTGTTCGTCGCCTCGGCCTACTTCCGGTCCCTCGCGACGACGGGGGCGCTCGACCTGCTCGGCGACTACGTGCGGGCCCACGGCCCCGACGCACCGGCGCTGAGCAGCGCGGCCGAGAGCTGCTACGAGGGCCTGCGCACGCTCGCCGCCCTCGCCGACCGGGCCGCCGACGACCGGCCGGAGGCCTGGGACGCGGTCGTCGACGGGACGGCGTGGGAGGGGCCCCGGGGCACCGTGGAGTTCCGGGGACGGCAGGCCAGCCAGTCGGTGCACCTCGCCGTCGCCGACGGCGTCGACTTCGACGTGCTCACCGCGCTGCCGGCCGTCGCCCCTTGACGCGACTCCCCCGACGGTATTCCCATATGGGAACAACTCGTCGATGGGGAGGCCGTCGTGCCCGACACCGTGTTCCGTGTGGACCAGTCGAAGTCGATGCGGGAGCAGGAGGTCCCGGGCCACAACCGCTGGCACCCCGACATCCCGCCGGCGGCCTCGGTCCGGCCCGGCGACGTGTTCCGGATCGAGTGCAAGGACTGGACCGACGGTCAGGTCCGCAACGACGACTCCGCGAACGACATCCGCGACATGGTCCTCGACCACAACCACATGCTCTCCGGCCCGATCGAGATCGAGGGGGCGGAACCGGGCGACCTGCTCGTCGTCGACTACCTCGACCTCGGACCCACCCACGGCGGCGCTCCCGGGATCGGGTCGCAGGCCGGCCAGGGCTGGGGCTACACCGGCATCTTCGCGAAGAGCAACGGCGGCGGGTTCCTCACCGACCACTTCCCCGACCCGGGCAAGGCCATCTGGGACTTCGAGGGCAAGTACGCCACCTCCCGGCACCTGCCCGGCGTCCGGATCGCCTCGAACGTGCACGCAGGGCTGGCCGGCTGCGCACCGTCCGCCGAGCTGCTCGCCGAGTGGAACCGCCGCGAGCAGGCCCTCATCGACACCGACCCGGACCGGGTGCCGCCGCTCGCCCTGCCGCCGCTGCCCGAGCACGCGCTGCTGGGCACGATGGCGAGCGGCGACGTCGAGCGTGCCGCCCGGGAGGCCGCCCGCACGGTGCCGCCGCGCGAGCACGGCGGGAACGTCGACATCAAGAACCTCTCGATCGGCTCCCGCGTGCTCTACCCGGTCTACGTCCCGGGCGCGAAGTTCTCGATCGGCGACCTGCACTTCGCCCAGGGCGACGGTGAGATCAGCTTCTGCGGTGCGGTGGAGATGGGCGGTTACGCCGACGTCCACGTCGACCTGATCAAGGACGGCGTCGCGAAGTACAAGGCCACGATGCCGATCTTCCAGCCCGGTCGGCACGAGCCCCGCTACGACGACTTCGTCTCCTTCATCGGCATCTCGGTCGACGAGGCGGGCGACCAGCACTACATGAACGCGACGATCGCCTACCGTCGGGCCTGTCTCCAGGCGATCGACTACCTGACCCAGTTCGGCTACACCGGCGAGCAGGCGTACCTGATCCTGTGCGCCGCGCCCGTCGAGGGCCGCGTCAGCGGCATCGTCGACATCCCGAACGCCTGTTGCTCGCTCTACGTCCCGACCGGCATCTTCGACGTCGACATCCGCCCCGGCCACGACGGTCCCGCGCGCGTCGACCGCGGCCAGTGCGCCACCGCGAGCTGAGGAGCCACGATGCCCGCCCCGACCGACTTCGAGGTGTTCGACCTCGGTGACGTGGTCCTGCAGCACGGTGCGACGCTGCGCGGCGCCCACCTGGCCTACCGGACCTACGGCACGCTCAACGCCGACAAGAGCAACGCGATCGTCTACCCGACCTGGTACTCCGGGCGGCACACCGACAACGAGTGGCTGATCGGGGCGGACAAGGCCCTGGACCCCGACGAGTGGTTCATCATCGTGCCGAACATGCTCGGCAACGGGTTGTCCTCCTCGCCGAGCAACACGCCGCCGCCCTACGACCGCGCGCGGTTCCCGCACGTGACGTTCCACGACCAGGTCGAGTGCCAGTACCGCCTCGTCACCGAGCACTTCGGCATCGGAACGCTGCCGCTGGTGACGGGCTGGTCGATGGGCGCCGGCCAGACCTACCAGTGGGCCGTGAGCCACCCGGAGATGGTCCAGCGGGCCGTGCCGTTCTGCGGGTCGAGCCGGACCGCGCCGCACAACCAGGTCTTCCTCGAATCGATCTCCGCCGCGCTGCGCGCCGACGCCGCCTTCGCCGGCGGGTGGTACCGCGACGACGCATGGCCGACGACGGGGCTCCGGGCGTTCGCCCGGGTCTACGCCGGGTGGGGCTTCTCGCAGGCGTTCTACTGGCAGGAGGAGTGGCGGAAGCTGGGGTTCTCCTCGCTCGAGGACTTCCTGATCGGCTTCTGGGAGGCGTTCTTCCTCGACGAGCGGGACCCGAACAACCTGCTCGCCATGGCGTGGACGTGGTTCCACGGGGACGTCGGGCAGACCCCCGGGTTCGACGGCGACACCGTCGCCGCGCTCGCCTCCATCCGCTGCCCCGTCCTCGCGATGCCGGCCGAGAAGGACCTGTACTTCCCGCCCGAGGACGAGCAGTGGGCCTCCCAGCACATCCCCGACGGCGAGGTCCGGGTCATCCCCGGGGTCTGGGGCCACTTCGCGGGCGGCGGACAGAACCCCGACGACACCGCGTTCATCGACCAGGGCATCCGCGACATGCTCGCCCGGGAGGTCTGAGCGCCCCTCACCAGCAGTCGGGTCAGCAACCCGGCCGGTCGCCCTCGGCGTGCCACGGCACCACCCCGATGAGCACGTCCGGGAGGTCCGCCACGTCGAACTCGAGGCGCCGCCAGAAGGCGCGCTCCCGGGCCTGCGCCTCGTCGTCGTAGGGGCCGTAGCAGTCGGCGTGGCCCGTGACGGGATCGATGACCAGGACCATGTACCCGTCCGCACCGGACGTCCCGCCCTCGCCGTTCGCCCGCGCCGTCTCCTCGGTGAACATGACCGTCTCCTCCGCGTGATCGGCGGGGACCCGTGCCCGCGCCGTTGAGGAGAAGCGTCGTCCGGTCGGTGGGGATGCGGTGTCCGCCGGACGCACGGTGGCGTGGAGGACGCACGTGTCCCCCGATCATCCGACCCCGACTGCGGCGTCGTCATGGTCCGGCTCGGCTGGTGTAGGTGTGGCCGGTCGGGGTGGTGGTCTGGACGGTGTGCGGCTGGTCGCCGAGCCCGTCGTGGACGACCCGGTGACGCCAGCCGGGCAGTTCCTTGTCCTGGTTGTGGCGCACGCAGCCGCCGCGGCCGTTCCCGAAACTGGTCGGCCCGCCGGCTTTGGAGCCCGTGATGTGGTCGATGTGGCGGATGGGGGCGGTGCAGAACGCCTCACGGCACCAGCCGTGGTCGCGCCAGGTGATCAGCTTGGTGAGGAACCCGTCGAACAGGCGCCGCTGGGTCTCCCCGCCGATCAGGGTGCCGTGGGCGGGGTGGGTGAACAGTCGCCGCCACCACCGCCGCCCCTTGGAGCTGGACAGGATGTCGCGGACGATGCCGGCGGGGAGCGGCCCGTGCCCGATGAGTTCCCCGGTGCCCGCGTCCTGGAAGTCGGTGAGCGTGTCGAGGGGCAGGACGATCCCGACCTCGACGTTCACGTCCTCCGCGCGGGCCTGTCCGGTGAGGCGTTCGACGAGGGTGTCGGCGACGATCTGGTCGCGGTTGCGGCCGTCGGTGTCGCCGGTGGCGATCAACGAGTCGGCGTGTTTCCGCAGCGCGGCCAGGCAGGCGACGCCCTGTTCGACCGGCAACAGCCCGGAGAGCACGCTCATGGTGTCCGGCGCGGGGCGCAGGGTGACCCGCCGGTCCTTGCGCGTTGCGCGGGCGCGGGCGACGAACCCGGCGGGATCGGCCTGATAGGCCAGCTTCTTCACGGCCGCCAGCGCCTGCTTGCGGCCCAGCTCGTCGAGCCCGGCCTCGGCGCACTGCTGGTCCACGAGGGCGCGGAGTTCGGGGTCGAGGTGGTCGGTCAGCGACACGATCTGCTCGGCGAGGGACTCGCTGATCCGCCCGGCGACCAGGGCGGCCCGGGTGCAGGGCAGGTCGGTCGCCAGCGCCCGCGCGACGGACAGGCGTCGGTCGGCGACGTGCGGGGAGACGTGCGCGGCGAGGGCGATCTGGTCGGCGATACCGCGGCTCAATTCCTCCGGGTCCAGCGAGCCGTCGTGGATGTGGGCGATCTGTGCTTCGACCTGGGCGCGGCCGAAGGTGACCATCGCGGTGTGCTGGGCGGCGGCGACGGTGGAGCGCAGCTGTTCGAGGACCGCGATCCGATCCACGCACCCGGCGCCCTGATCGCCAAGAGCGGGCTCGGTGGGCAGCGAGGCGAGCTCGACCAGGCGGGCGTGGATCGCGGTCAGCTCGGCGCTGACCGCGTCCACCACCCGGTTCGAACTCATGTTCGCACGCTAGCAGCGACCCCCGACAATCACGGCTGCCTCGAGGCTCCCACCTGCGACGATGCGGCGAACCTGTCACTGGACGCCAGCAACGACGCTTCGCTGCCACAGGGACAGGACTGCCAACCGGATACGAGGACCCGCCGTCAGGACGACGGGGCCAGCTGCGCGGCGAGGCCCTCGAGGCACCACTCCCACCCGGTCCGCATGCCCTCCACCGCCGCCTGCCCGGAGAGCCCGTCGACGGTCAGCTCGAGCCGCGTCCCGTCGTCGACCGGCACGAGCAGGACCGTGCACCGGGAGGACTCGTTCATGTCCTCCCCCTCGGTGCGCACGTCCATCACGAGCCGCTCCACCGGCTCGAAGACGACGTAGGTCGCCGTCTCGCGGTAGGCGTCACCGGCCGGGCGGGGGCCGAAGCGGATCCGGTAGCCGCCGTCGGTCCGCGCGTCCACCTCGCAGCTCGACACGAGCCACTCCGGGTCGGGGCAGACCCAGCGCTCCAGCAGGTCCGCGCGGGCGAACGCGGCCCAGACGCGGTCGGGTGCCGCGGCGTAGGTGCGGTCGAGATCGAACGAGAGCAGCGGCGTGGGGGTCATGTCTCCTCCAGGAGGGTGCCGAGGGCGTCGAGCCGGGTCGACCAGAGCGCCCGTTGGTGCGCGGTCCACGTGGCCACCTCGACCAGCGCGTCGTCGCGCAGCCGGCACTCGCGCACCCGACCCCGCTTGACGGTGGCGATCAACCCCGCCTCCTCGAGCACGCGGACGTGCTTGAGGACGGCCGGCAACGACATCGCCGTCGGGGCCACGAGGTCCCCGACCGCGACCGGGCCGCGGGCGAGCTGCTCGACGAAGGCGATGCGGGTGGGATCGCCCAGCGCCGCGAACTGTTGGTGAACCACACGGTTAACTGTCGTGCTCGGAGAGGCTTCCGTCAACCCCTGCCCGGGGACCCGGCCACCCAGGCGGGCAGCACGAACTCCCCGTCCGCGTACGTGGCGGGGCTGACCACCCGCTGCCGCCCGCCCTGGATCTGGTGGACGAGGTGCGCCTGCGCCAGCGACGGGTCGCCCGCGCCGCCCGTCCACGTCTGCGCGGTCTGGCCGGGGGCGTCGAAGCAGTAGGCGCCGTTCACACCGCGGTGGACCGAGCGGCGGAGGTGACCCGCGACGGCGGCGAAGTCACGGAAGTCGGTCGTCGCCCAGGCTCCGGCGACGAGGTGCACCCGGTCATAGGCGATGCCCGCGTGGGACCGGCCGGGGACGGCACCGAACCGTCGGGCGTACCGGGCCGCGAACGCCCGACCGAGGCGGTCCGGGTAGGTCCCGGTGGTGGTGGCCCACAGGATGCCGTCGGCGAGCGCCCCGAGCCGCACCCGGAGCTCCGGGACGGACGGCGCGTAGATCCCGTAGAGCAGCCCTGCGCCACCCGCGCCCCGGAACCCCTCCACGAACGCGACGTGGTCGTCGACGAGGTAACTGCCCATCATCACCGCCGCGGGGTCGTCCGCCGCAGCGCGTGCCCCGGCCGCATGCCAGCCGCCCGCCGTGGGGGCATCCACGGCCAGCTCCCAGCCGCGGTCGGCGGCGTGCTGCGCGGCCTGCTGCAGGCCCAGGTCGACCAGCTCCCAGGCGGGCTGGCGCACCGCGAGCAGGCGGCGGGAGTCCGGCCGCCAGGCGCCGCGGTCACGCAGGCCGCTGAGGTAGTCGACGAAGTGTGGCCCGTAGTGCACGTCGCTCGGGCAGACCTGGAAGACGCGCGCGTACCGGCCGGGATCGTCCGCGGCTCGTCGCTCCATCACGCCGGAGGTCGCGGCGTGCAGGTAGGGCACGCCGACCCCCGCCGCCAGCTCGTGCGCGAGGTCCTGGCAGGCGAGGTAGCCCGACGTCAGGACGTCGACATCCGCGGCGAGCAGCACCTCGAAGCCCCGGTCGATCGTGGCCGCGTCCTGCGGGTCCACGTCCGCCGCCCGCAGCTCGAGCGGGCGACCGGCCACTCCGCCGACCGCGTTGATCTCCTCGATCGCGAGCCGCGCCCCCTGCTCCATCTCCCGGGCGTCGGCGGTGGCCGCGCCGGTGAGCGGGAGCAGCGCTCCCACCCGCAGCGGTCGACGACGTGGCGCCCGCACGGGCGGTCGTCCCGACGGCGGGCGCTCCGCGGCCGCCAGCGCCCGCCCCAGCCGGAGTTGCTCGAAGCCCCCGGCACCGCCCGGCGGCGGGACCACCACCAGACCCTCGTCGAGCGCACGGGCCGCCGCGGCGCCGCGCGAGGCGACGCCGAGTTTGCTCAGGACCCGGTCGACGTGCGTCCCGACCGTCCGCGCCCCGATCGCGAGCCGCTCCGCGATCCGCGCGTTGGTCAACCCGGCGACGAGCAGGGTCGTGACCTCGAGCTCGCGGCGGCTGAGGCCGTACGGGAGTGCCTCGAGCGGTTCGACGGCGACCGTCGCCGACGTCTCGTCCGCCCGCACGTGCACCCGGGTCGGCACCTCGTCGAGCCGGAGCACGCGGAGTTCGCCCACCCCGGCGAGCAACACGCCGGCCGCGAGCCGACGGAGCACCGGGGGGACGTCGTCGGCCACGCCGTCCTCGACCACCGCGACCGCGGCTCGGACGTCGACCCGCAGCGTCGCACGGCCGGGTACTCCCGACGACGTGGTCAGGTCCATGGCCGTCCGTCTCCCGCCGCGCCGACCCCCGACGACCGCTCTCCCCGGCGGACTGTAACCCCGCACCACCGGGAGCAGTGGCGACGTGACGAGATGGCCCCACGGCCGAAACACGGGGTCCGTCGTTCTACGGATTCGCGACGACGGGCGCGGACCTAGCGTCCTGCCACCGGATTCCCGACATCGTGGAGGCAGGCGTGCGCCTCGGCATCTTCGCTCCGACCCTCAGTGGCGGCTGGGTGATCTCGACCGCGGCCCCGTGGTGGAAGCCCGACTGGTTCCTCATGCAGGAGACCGCCCTCAAGGCGGAGAACTACGGCTTCGACTTCCTGCTCGCCCCGAACAAGTACAAGGGCATGGACGGAGAGATCCACTTCTGGAACTACGCGCTGGACTCCTTCACGACGATGGCCGCCCTCGCGGCCGTCACGCGGAAGGTCATGCTGATCCCGTCGATCTCACTGCTCTCGGTGCCGCCCGTCTACGCGGCCAAGCAGTGCAAGACGATCTCCGACATCGCCGGGCCCGGCCGCTTCGGCGTCAACATCATCACCGGCTGGGAGAAGCCGGAGTGGGAGTCGATGGGTCTGTGGCCCGGTGACGAGTACTTCGGCTACCGCTACGACTACGCCGCGGAGTACATGACGGTGATGCGGGAGCTCTGGGAGACCGGGCAGACCGACTTCGACGGCCAGTTCTTCCACATGAAGGACGCGCGGCTCGAGCCGTGGTTCGACAACGGGGTGATGCCCAAGGTGATCTGCGCGGGCCAGTCCGACCGGGGCATGGCGTTCACCGCCGAGCACGCCGACTACCAGTTCATGGGCGGCAAGCTCGACATCGGCGAGCTGACCGAGCAGATGGGACGCGTCCGCGCCGCCTCGGACCGGGCCGGCCGCCCGATGGAGGCGTTCCCGCTCTACCAGTGCGTGGTGCGCGACAGCCTCGCCGAGTGCGACGACGTGATCGGGCAGTGGCGGGAGAACCAGGAGCTCGAGGTCGTGAAGACGATGACCGGGCACGCGTCCATGGACTCCGAGGCCGACCAGAACTCCCTGCACGCGACCCTGCTCGGCAACGACAACTTCATGCTCTGGGAGATCATCAAGGGCGACCCGAAGAGCGTGGCCGAGCAGCTGCGCGCCATCGACGACGTCGAGGGCGTCAGCGGCGTGATGTTCACCTTCCAGGACTACCTGACCGACATCGACCGCTTCGGCACGCAGGTCATGCCGCTGCTCGCCGACTGAGTTCGAGCCGACCGCATCCCGAGGAGGGTCGATGCCCGCGCTGCCGAGCACCGCGTTCGCGGTCGAGGGCCTCGACGACGAGGTCGAGGTGCTCGTCGACCGGTGGGGCGTGCCGCACGTCTACGCCGGCTCGCGGCACGACGCCTTCCTCGCCCAGGGCTTCCAGGCGGCGCGGGACCGGCTCTTCCAGATCGACCTGTGGCGACGGCGGGGCCTCGGTCGCCTCGCCGAGGCGCTCGGCCCCCGCTACCTCGCGCAGGACCGGGCGCGTCGGTTGCTCCTCTACCGCGGCGACATGGACGCCGAGTGGGCCGCGTACCCGGCGGGGGCCCGCGACGTCGTCACGGCCTTCGTCGACGGCGTGAACGCCTACGTCCGGTGGACGCTGGAGGCGGCGGACGAGCGCCTGCCCCCGGAGTTCGCGGCCCTCGGCCACCTCCCGGCCGTGTGGCACCCCGACGACGTCGTCCGCATCCGCACGCACGGGCTGTTCTACAACGCCGAGCAGGAGCTGGCCCGGGCGCTGACGGTGCGCGATCTCGGGCCCGCCGCCGAGGAGCTGCGGGCGGTCCGGGAGCCCGCCGGGCCGCTCGTCGTGCCCGACCCCGCCGTCCTGGAGGGCCTGGGCGAGGAGGTCCTCGACGTCTACCGGCTGGCGTTCTCGCCGGTCGATCTCGCGGGGGCGGCCGCCCCCGGATCCGGGAGCAACAACTGGGTGGCCTCCGCGAGCCGGTCCGGGACGGGGCGGCCCGTGCTGGCGAACGACCCGCACCGCGCGATCACGGTCCCCTCGCTGCGCTACCTCGCCCACCTCGAAGCCCCCGGCCTCAGTGTCATCGGCGCCGGGGAGCCGAACCTCCCGGGCATCTCGATCGGCCACAACGGCCGGGTCGCGTTCGGCCTGACGATCTGGCCGATCGACCACGAGGACCTGTACGTCCTCGAGCTGCACCCCACCGACGACGGGCGCTACGCCCACGACGGCGGGTGGGAGGACCTCGTCGTCGTCGACGAGCGGACCGCGGTCGCCGGAGGGGACGACGCCGGGCTGCGGCTCACGTTCTCCCGCCACGGCCCGGTCGTGCACGTCGACACCGGGGCGCGGGTCGCCGTCGCGCTCCGCGCCACCTGGCTGGAGCCCGGGATGGCGCCCTATCTCGGGAGTCTCGGCTACCAGGACGCCGCCGACACCGAGGACTTCCGGGCGGCGCTCGGCCGCTGGGGAGCACCCGGCGTCAACCAGGTGTTCGCCGACGTCGGCGGCGCGATCGGGATGCAGACCTGCGGCCGCGTCCCCCGCCGGGCCGGATGGGACGGCGCCCTGCCCGTCCCCGGGGACGGCCGGTTCACCGAGGACGGCGTGGTGCCGTTCGAGGAGCTCCCCGGCGAGCGGGACCCGTCGTCGGGATGGTGCACCACGTCGAACCAGTGGAACGTGCCCGCGGACGCGGGCTTCGTCGCGACCACCGACTGGTACTCCCGTGCCCGGCACGAACGACTGTCGGCCTGGCTGGGCAGCGACGCGACCGTCGATGTCGACACGAGCCTGCGGATGCAGTCCGACGCGACGAACCTCCACGCCCGGACGATCCTCGACCGGCTCGCGTCCGTCGTGGTCGCGGAGGACGTCGGCGCGCTGTGGGCCGAACTGCAGGCGTGGGACGGCGTCGAGGACGCCGGGTCCCGGGCGGCGCTCGTCGTCCAGGTGTGGCTGCGACGGCACTGGCGGCCCTGGCTGGTCGAGCGGTGTCTCGACCGGCTCGGGGCGCCGGCCGACCCGGTCGCGCGTGCCCGTCTCGTCCGCGAGGACGCGCTGTTCTCCGACCTCCGGCCGGACCTGCGGATGCTCGACGTCGTCAGCGACGCCGAGACCCTGGCCGTGGGGCTCGGCGCGACGCTCCGCGCGGCCGTCGCGGAGATCGCGGAACGGCTCGGTCCGGACCGGGCGGGCTGGACGTGGGGTTCCCTGCACCGCACCGAGCTCCGACACGCCGCACCCGGCGGCCGCTCGCTCCCGCCGCGGGCCCGGCCGGGCAGTGGCGACACGGTCGGGCTGTCCGGCCACGACGGGACGTTCAACGCGGTGATGGGTTCCAGCTTCCGGATGGTGCTCGACGTCGGCGCGTGGGACGCCGGCCGGGTGATCAACTCGCCCGGCCAGTCCGGTGACCCCCGCTCCGAGCACTACGACGACCTGCTCGACCTCTGGGCCGACGACGGGTCCTTCCCGCTGCTCTACACCCGCGCCGCGGTCGAGGCGGCGGCGACGGGACGCGTCGTCCTGCGCCCCGCCGACCAACCGTGAGCGACCTTCACACCTCGAGTCCCGCCGGGGAACCGGCGAGCGCCTGCTTGAGCCCCCGGCTCGGAGCGTCGGCCAGGACCTCCTCCGCACCCGCCTCGACGCCGTCCACGATCTGAGCCGCGACCGACGACGCGGTGATCTTCGGGACGTCGAGGTGGGCGACCATGTCGGTGTCCATGAAGCCGAGGTGGACACCGACCACGTGCGTGCCCTGCTCGCGCAGCTCCACCCGCACGCCGTTGGTGAACGACCACGCCGCGGCCTTGGTCGCCGCGTAGGAGCCGGCCCACGGGGCGGCCGCCCACGACAGCGCCGAGAGCACGGTCACCACCGTGCCCCCGCCACGTCGGGCGAGCACCGGGGCGAAGGCCCGCACCATCGCGACCGGCCCCCAGTAGTTGGTCTCCATCTCGGCGCGGGCGTGCTCCGGGTCGCCGGTCAGCAGCGACCCCGCGCCGCTGAGCCCGGCGTTGTTGATCAGCAGGTCGACGTCGCCGGCTCGGGCTGCGGCGTCCCGGATCGTCGCGAGATCGGTGACGTCCAGCCGCAGCGGCACGACCCGGGGATCGGCGTGGACCACCGACCGCGGGTCGCGCGCCGCGGCGTACACCGTCCCCGCCCCGCGGGCGAGCAGTTCCTCGACCAGCGCGGCGCCCAGCCCGCGGTTGGCTCCGGTGACCAGCGCGTTCGCTCCCGAGAGGTTCATCGTCCGAGCCGCTCGACGATCGTGGCGTTCGCGGTGCCGCCGGCCTCGCACATCGTCTGGAGGCCGTAGCGCCCACCGGTCTGCTCGAGCACGCCGAGCAGCGTCGTCGCGATCCGCGCCCCGCTGGCACCGAGCGGATGACCGATCGAGATCGCCCCGCCGTTGACGTTGACCCGCGTCGGGTCGGCCCCGGTCTCGGCCAGCCAGGCCAGGACCACCGAGGCGAACGCCTCGTTGACCTCGAACGCGTCGATGTCGCCGAGGGAGAGCCCGGACCGGGCGAGGACCTTCGCGGTGGCCGGGATGATGCCGGTGAGCATGTAGACGGGGTCGTCGCCGGTCACCGTGGCCGTGTGGACCCGGGCGCGGGGCGTCCAGCCGTGGGCCGCCGCGATCTCGGAGGTCGTCACCAGCAGCGCGGCGGCACCGTCGTTGTAGGGGCTCGCGTTGCCGGCGGTGACCGTCCAGTCGATGTCCCCGAAGCGCTCGGCCCAGCGCGGGTCCGCGAACGGCGTGCGCAGGCCGGCGAGCGCCTCGGCGGTGGTGCCCGGCCGGATCGTCTCGTCGGTCTCCAGCTGGCCGACGGAGCCGTCGGGGCGGGTGGTCTTGAGCGGGGCGACCTCACGGGCGAAGCGCCCGTCGGCCCACGCGGCGGCGGCCCGCTGGTGACTGGTCAGGGCGAACTCGTCGAGCCGGGTCCGCGAGAAACCCCAGCGCCGCGCGATCAGCTCGGCGCTCACGCCCTGCGGGATCAGCCCCGGCACGTACCGCCCCGCGACCGACGGGCCCGCCACGTCCTGGGCGATGCCGTCGACCCGCGTCTGACTGCCGATCGGGATGCGCGACATCGACTCGACACCCGATGCGATCGCGATGTCGTAGGCGCCCGCCACCACGCCCTGGGCCGCGAACGACAGCGCCTGCTGGCTCGACCCGCACTGCCGGTCCACCGTGGTACCCGGCACCGACTCCGGGAAGCCCGCCGCCAGGGCGGCGAAGCGGGTCGTGTTGCCGCTCTGCTCGCCGACCTGACCGACCGCACCCCCGATGACGTCGTCGATCTCGGCGGGGTCGAGCTCCACGCGGTCGACCAGCGTCCGCAGCACGTGCGCGTGCAGCTCGACGGGATGCACCCCGGCGTAGGCCCCGTCGGCCTTGCCCTTCGCCACCGGCGTCCGGACCGCCTCGACGATCACCGCGTCTCTCATGGTCTCTCCTCCACGTTGCGGACCGATCGGTCCCGGACCGATCGGTCCGCCATGGTGCGCTCGTCCCGCGAGGAGGTCAACGTCGGCCGGAGTGCTCCGACACACACTCGTCCGCTGCCTCCGGGGTGCCCGTCCGGACAGACGCCAGCGAGGTTCACCTACGTCGCATCAGCGACACCGCCCCGAGGAGAGCGACCCGACGTCACGGTCGCCGCGCGAGGAACCCCTCCGCGAGCCACCGGGCCTGGACCGCCGCGAGGTCCGGTCCGGTCGGCTGCGTGGCGTGGCTGATGACCAGCCGGACGAGCGCGTCGGCCAGCCGCGGGAGGTCCGGGTCCGGGCCGTGCACGGCGGCGAGCTCCGCCCCGAGGACGCCGACGCCGCGCTCGAGCACCACCTCGGGACGCGCGGTGACCACCGGGAGCAGGCTCTCCCCGCCGTCGGCGGTCAGGATCGCCTTGAGCAGGTCGTTCGACGAGCCGAAGTCCAGCGCGGCCCCGACACCCGCGATCGCCCCCGTGACGAGGTCACCCGGGTGCGCCCGCAGCTCGCGGCACACGACGTCGAGGAACGCGTCGGTCTCGCGCGCGACCAGGGCGTCGCCCAGCGCCCGCTTGGTGCCGATCGCGTTGTAGAGGTGCTGGCGGCTGATCCCGGCCCGCCCCGCCACCGCTCCCATCGTCAGCGCCGACCAGCCCTGCGCCGTGGTGAGCTCCCGGGCCGCGTCGAGCAGCCGGGCGAGCAGCTCGGCCCGCGTGTCCTCGCGGAACGAGCCACCCGTCGTCATGAACCCGACCTTACAGAACCGGTCGAGGCGACAACGCCGTTGACAACGGGCAGGCAGATGTCAACGATCGGACGGCATGACGACGACCGCGGAACCGGCCGACGAGGACCGGGTGCTCAGCGAGGAGGAGTCGCGCGCGATCCGGCGCGGCGTGCCCCACCCGCGGGTGCCGATGCCCGTGGTCGCCCTGCCGACGCTCGCGCTGTTCCTCGGGTCCCTGGCGGCCTGGATCGGCGCGACGTGGTGGGTGCTCGCCGGCGAGGACCCGTGGCGCTACGCCGTGACGATCCCGGTCCACGCGGTCGTCACCTTCACGATGTTCACGGTGCTCCACGAGACGATCCACCTCGCGGGCGGGCGGTCGCGCCGGGTCAACGAGCTCCTCGGGCGCCTCGCCATGCCGTTCGTCGTGGCCTGGGCGGCGTTCCCGCTCGTGCGCTACCTGCACATCGAGCACCACCGGAACACCAACGAGGACGTGGCGACCGACCCCGACGCGTGGTCCTCCGCCGGACCCGCGTGGCTCTGGCCGCTGCGGTGGCTGACCCTCGACCTCTGGTACCTGCGCTTCTACGCGCCGCGCATCCCGGGCCGCCCGCGCGCGGAGCTCGCGGAGCAGGCCGCCGTGTTCGCCGTCGTGATCGGCGGCTTCGTCACGCTCGCGCTCACCGGGCACGGCTGGGAGCTGCTGATGATCTACCTGATCCCCCAGCGGATCGGCGTCGGCATCCTCGTCTGGTGGTTCGACTGGCTGCCCCACCACGACCTCGAGGCCACCGCGCGGTCCGACCGCTTCCACGCCACCCGCATCCGCGTCGGGTGGGAGCGCGTGATGAACCCGCTGATGCTCTACCAGAACTACCACCTGGTGCATCACATCCACCCGACGATCCCGTTCTACCGGTACGTGCAGGTCTGGCGGCGGTCCGAGTCCGACTGGCTCGAGCGCGACGTCCCGATCGTCACCGCCTGGGGCACCGAGCTCGACGCCTCCGAGTACCGCGCGTGGCGGAACATCATCGCCACCTACGACCGCGACGCCGACCTCCCGCGTCTCCCCCACCGCCTGCGCGTCGAGGAGGTCCGTCGCCTCACCCCGGACGCGGTGTCGATCACCTTCGCGGTGCCCGACGAGCTCCGCGAGGCCTTCCGGTTCGCCCCCGGGCAGAACGTCACGGTGGCCGCGGAGATCGACGGGGAGACGGTCCGCCGGAACTACTCGATCTGCACCGCGGCCGGGTCGGGAGTCCTGCGCGTCGCCGTGCGCCGCATCGAGGGCGGGGCCTTCTCCACCTGGGCCAACACCGAGCTGCGCGCCGGGGACGAGCTCGAGGTGACCCCGCCGGCCGGAGCCTTCACCGTCGCGACCGACCGACGGAACGCCCGCCACGTGGCCGCGGTCGCCGCCGGCAGCGGCATCACGCCCGTCATCTCCATCCTCACCAGCACGCTCGACGCCGAGCCGCGCTCGCGCGCCACGCTGCTCTACGCCAACCGCGACGCCGAGCACACGATGTTCGCCGACGAGCTCGCCATGCTCGTCCGCCGCTACGAGGGTCGGCTCTCCGTGGTCCACCACCACTCACGTGCCACGGCGGAGGATTCCCGACGACGGGTCGTGCCCGGCCGGCTCGACGCCGCGCAGCTCTCCGAGCACCTGGCGGACCCGGCCCTGCGCGCGGCGGACTGGTTCCTGTGCGGGCCCGCCGCGATGCTCGACGACCTGGAGCCGGTCCTGCGCGGGCACGGCGTCGACGAGGTGCGCCGCGAGCTCTTCGTGGCTCCCGACGACGAGCCGGGCGACCTCGGCGACATCGTCCCCGCGACCGTCGCGGTGACCCGCGGCGGGGAGACGACCGAGGTCGCGAGCACCGGCACCGCGTCGCTGCTGGAGAGCACCCTCGCCGCCGGCGTCGACGTGCCCTACCTGTGCACCGGCGGCATCTGCGGCACCTGCGTGGCCACCGTGACCCGCGGCGAGGTCCACATGCAGCAGAACTACGCCCTCTCCCCCACCGAGATCGAGGCCGGGCGTGTGCTGACCTGTCAGGCGCGCCCGACGACCCCGGAGGTCGCGGTCGACTACGACCGCTGACCTCCGGGGCCCGGCGTCAGGCGCTCGCCTTGGCCTTGCGCCGCCACTGGGTGAGGGCGCGCTCGGTGTAGCCGTTGGGCTCGGTCCCGCCGGTGAAGACCAGTTCGAGGGCGGCCTGGAACGACTCGCTGCCCTCCAGGTCCGGCGCCATCGGCGGGTAGTCGTCCTGGCCCTCGTTCTGCTCGTCGACCAGGGCCGCCATGCGGGCGAACGTGTCGCGGACGGTCTGCTCGTCGACGACGCCGTGCTCGAGCCAGTTCGCGATGAGCTGGCTGGAGATCCGCAGCGTGGCGCGGTCCTCCATGAGGCCGACGCCGTCGAGGTCCGGCACCGTCGAGCAGCCGATGCCCATGCCGACCCAGCGGACGACGTAACCGAGGATCGACTGGGCGTTGGTCTCCAGCTCGTGGCGCACGTCGGACTCGGAGAGCGTGCCCGGGTCGGAGAGCGGGAGCTCGAGCAGGTTGCGGCGGTCGGCCACGGGCCGCCGCGCGATCTCGTCCTGGACGGCGTGCACGTCGACGCGCAGGTAGTGCAACGCGTGCAGCGTCGCCGCGGTCGGCGAGGGCACCCAGGCCGTGTTCGCGCCCGCCTTCGGGTGGCCGATCTTCTGCTCGAGCATCTCGGCCATGGCGGCGGGCTTGGCCCACATGCCCTTGCCGACCTGCGCGTGGTGCTCGAAGCCCGCCGCCAGGGCGACGTCGACGTTGCGGTCCTCGTAGGTCTGCAGCCACGTCGTCGACTTCATGTCGCCCTTGCGCAGCACCGGCCCGGCGGCGAAGCAGGTGTGGATCTCGTCGCCGGTGCGGTCGAGGAACCCGGTGTTGACGAAGATGACGCGGTGCGCGGCCGCGCCGATGCAGGCCGACAGGTTCGCCGTCGTCCGCTTCTCCTCGTCCATGATGCCGATCTTGAGCGTGTTCGCCTCGAGCCCGAGGGCCTCCTCGACCGCCGCGAACAGCTCGACGGTGAGCGCGACCTCGTCGGGACCGTGCTGCTTGGGCTTGACGAGGTAGAGACTCCCGGCGCGGGAATTGGTGTGCGGGCCGAGGCCGCGCAGGTCGTACAGGCCGGCGACGGCGCACACGAGCGCGTCGAGGACGCCCTCGTTGGTCTCGGCGCCGTCCGCGGTGAGCACCGCGTTCGTCGTCATGTGGTGCCCGCACGTCCGCACGAGCATGAGCGAGCGACCCGGCAGCGTGAGCGCCGATCCGTCGGCGGCGGTGTACTCGCGGTCGGGGTGGACCCGCCGGGTGACGGTCTCCCCGCCCTTCGAGAACTCCGCGACCAGGTCGCCGGTCATCAGCCCGAGCCAGGTGCGGTAGGCCAGGGCCTTGTCTTCGCCGTCGACGGTCGCGACCGAGTCCTCGAGGTCGACGATCGTGGTCACCGCCGACTCCAGCACGACGTCGCTGACGTCGGCGTGGTGCTGGCGGCCGACCTGGGTGGACGGGTCGATCACGAGGTCGACGTGCAGGCCGTTGCGGACGAGCAGGACGCTGCCCTTCCCCTCGCCGTCGGGGGCGTTGAAGCCCGCGTACGACGACGGGTCCGCGAGGCCGACGCTGCCGTCGGCGGTGTCCGCGGCGAGCCCGTCGGTCGACGGACGGTAGGCGGTCACGTCGGCGTGGCTGCCGCGCTCGAGCGGGAACAGCTCGTCGAGCAGGGCGTCGGCGGCCTCGATGACCTGGGCGCCGCGCTTCTCGTCGTAGCCCTTCGCGAGCTCGTGGTCCTGCGGGAGCGCGTCGGTGCCGTAGAACGCGTCGAACAGCGAGCCCCAGCGCGCGTTCGCGGCGTTGAGCGCGAACCGCGCGTTCGTCGAGGGCACCACCAGCTGCGGCCCCGGGATCTCGGCGATCTCCGGGTCGACCCGGTCGACCTCGATCGTGGGCACGCTCGACGGCTCCGGCGCGAGGTAGCCCAGGTCGGTCAGCAGCTGCTCGTAATCGTCCCGCGAGCCCGCGCCGTGCTCCTTGTGCCAGGCGTCGATCTTGTCCTGCAGGTCGTCACGCTCGGCCAGCGCCGTCGCGATGCGGGGCGTGAACCGCTCCTGCAGGTCGGCCAGGGTCGACCAGAACTGCTCGGGGGTGATCTCCACCTGGGCGAGCAGCTCGTCCTCGACGAACGCTCGCAGGTGCTCGTCGACCTGCAGCCCGGACCGTTCGGACATCTCGGACACTGACGGACCGCCCTTCTCGCCTGCTGAACTCATCACCGGTCCTGTTCCCCGCTGGCGGCCCTCGCTACTCGGCCACGTCCGTCCACCCGGTCCGACCGGACGGGGGCGCATCGTCGGCGGCACCGGACCCATCCCGCGCTTTCCGTGCTTGTCCCCCGCGAGGACGGGCAGCACGGTGACGGGTATGGCCGAGCAGACCGCGACCGGACCCACGACGACGGACGCTCCCGGGACGTCCTCGGTCGACCGGGTCGTGGCGGCCCTGGAGGCCGCGGGCGAGCGGGTGGTGCTGGTGCACCCCGACGGGGAGACGACCGGCGCGGAGCTGCTCGCAGCGGTCCGCCGCTACGCCCGGGCGCTGGACGGGCTGGGCATCGTCCCCGGGGACCTGGTCGCGCAGTACGCGCCGAACCGCCCCGACGCGCTCGCGGTCCGCTACGCCACCCACCTGATCGGCGCCGCGGCGGTGTACCTCTCCGCGCCGCCCGGGGCCGACCGACGGGCCCGCCAGCTCGAGCAGATCGACCCGCGGCTGGTGGTGGTGTTCCCGCGGACCGCGCAGTGGCTGCCGGTCACGACGGCGCCGGTCGCCGCCGTCGGGTCGGTCGAGGGCGTGCCGCTGCGCCTCGACGAGCTCGCCGCCGGGCAGTCCACGGAGCCGTTCGCGTCGCGGTCCCGGCCCGGCGACCTGGGCACGGTGCTCTCCTCGGGCGGCACCACCGGAATCCCGAAGGCCAGCATCCGGGACGTCGCCGCGTGGGCGGCCGCCGTCGCGACACCACCTCGCCCGGAGCGCCGCCAGCTCGCGTCGGGCGCCGAGGCCTACCTGACCCAGATCCTCGTCGCCCAGACCCTCATCGGCGGCGGCACGGTCGTCCTGCGCGACGACTCCGAGCCCGCCGCACTGCTCGAGGCGATCGAATCCGAGCGGATCACCGACCTGTTCCTCGTCGAACCGCAGCTGGCCGCCCTGATCGACCATCCCGACGTCGGGCGCCGGGACCTCTCGAGCCTGCGCACGCTGACCCACATCGGCGCCTCGGCGCCGCCGGCGCTGCGCCGCCGGGCGTACGAGCGGCTCGGTCCCGTGCTGCAGCACACCTACGGCGCGAGCGAGATGGGGATCGTCAGCGCGCTGCGCCCCGAGGAGTACGACCCCACCGACCCGGCGCGCGCCACCAGTGCGGGTCGCATCCTGCCCGGGGTCGAGGTCCGCTTCCGCGCCGCGGACGGGAGGCTCGACCCGGCGTCCGGAAGCATGGAGGTCCGCTCGGCGGCGATGGCGCACGGCTACCGCAACCGCCCCGAGGAGCAGGCCGAGCACTTCGTCGACGGCTGGTACCGCACCGGCGACCTCGGCCGCCTCGACCCGGACGGCCTCCTGCACGTGCTCGGACGGGCGGCCGACTGCGCGGTCGTCGACGGCAGACTCGTCACCCCGACCGGGATCGAGGACGTGCTGATGGGGCTGCCGTCGGTGCGCTACGCCGTCGTCGTCGCCGACCTCGCCCACCACCGCCGGGTCGCCGCGGTCCTGCCCCCGACCGACCGCGAGTCCGACCCGGCAGCGTGCCGGGCCGCGGTCGAGGCCGAGTACGGCGCGGGCGTGGCCGCAGGCCTCGTCGTCGTGCCGATGACCGACCTCCCGCTCACCGAACAGGGCAAGCCCGACCGCGCCGCCGTCCTCGCCGCCGCCTCCACGAGGGAGGAGGATGCCGGGGCATGACGGTGGTACTGGTGCACGGCAATCCGGAGAGCGCAGCCATCTGGGACCCGCTGGTCGGCGAGCTGGCCCGCGCGGGCGTGGAGGACGTCGTCCGGCTCTCCCCGCCCGGGTTCGGCGTGCCGCTGCCGCCCGACTTCCCCGCTACGGTCACCGCGTACCGCGACTGGCTGATCGGCGAGCTCGAACGCTTCGACCGGCCCGTCGACCTGCTCGGCCACGACTGGGGTGGCGGCCACGTCGTGACCACGCTGATGGAACGCCCCGAGCTGGTGCGGAGCTGGGCCGACGACGCGCTGAGCCTGTTCGAGCCAGACTACGTGTGGCACGACCTCGCGCAGATCTGGCAGACACCCGGCGACGGCGAGGCCAACCTCGACGAGATGTTCGGCGGCACCCCCGCCGAGCGCGCCGCACGGATGGAGTCCTTCGGCATCGGTCACGCCGAGGCCCTGCAGATCGCGGGCGTGCAGGGTGCGGAGATGAAGCGGGCGGTCCTCGCGCTCTACCGGTCCGCCGCCCAGCCGGCCATGGCCGAGCTCGGCAGGGCCCTCCCGACGTTGGCCGGTCGCCCCGGCCTCGCGGTGCTCGCGACGGCGGACCCCTTCGGAGGCTCCGAGGACCTCCGACGTCGCGCCGCGCAGCGGGCCGGCGCCGAGGTCGCCGTGCTCGACGGCCTGGGCCACTGGTGGATGGCCGAGGACCCGGCGCGTGCGGCCCGCGTCCTCACCGCCTTCTGGCGCGCCCGCGCGTGGAGCGCCTGAGCCACTCAGAGCTCGCGGTCAGGAGGGGCGCCGGAGGTCGGAGAGCACGGCGTCCGCGAAGGACGTGGCCGGCCGGCCGAGCAGCCAGCCGAGCACGTTCGCGTTGCCCGGCAGCCCGTGGGCGTCGTACTCGGCGCGCATCGCCTCCACCGCGTCCGCCTCCGGGGAACCTCGTTCGAACAGGCCCCAATCGCCGGGCCCCAGACGCCGGGTGCGCAGCGTGCGCCCCGTGACCCGAGCGACGGTCGCGATCATCGCGCTCAGCCCGAGACGCTCGGGGCCGGCCAACTCGTAGGTCGCAGCGTGGTGCCCGTCCTCGGTGAGGACCGTGGCCGCGACCTCCGCGACGTCACCGAGGTGGACGGCTGCCATGGGCGCCTCGGGGTCCCACGGGACCCCGACCTCGTCGTCCGGACCGACGATCATCCGGCTCACCGTCTGCGCGTAGATCGCCGGCTGCAGGATCGTCCACGCGACGCCGCACCGGCGCACGGCCTCCTCGCCGGCCGCCTTGCGCATGTGGTGCGGCAGCGCCGGCGTGTGGGGGTGGATGACCGAGTGCAGGACGACCCGTCCGACACCGGCCCGTACCGCGGCCCCGACCGCGTTGGCGATCAGCCGGTCCTCGTCGACCCGGAAGGGCGGCGGGACGAAGTGGACCGCGCGCCCTCGAGAGCCGCGACGAGCGAGTCCTCGTCCCCGAGCTCGGCGGTCCGGGCCTCGTGAGCTGCGGGCGGCACGGCGGACGTACGCGTGATGCCACGCACCGCGCACCCGCGGGCCGCCAGCGCTTCCACGATCCGCGATCCCGTCCGGCCGGCAGCTCCGATCACGGCGACCGGCCCGCCGAGAACGTCACCGGCCATGCTGACAACCCCGTCCCGTGCGCACGAGCGCCGATCCTCCCCCGGATCGGCCGTCGGCGCCCACGCTCCCGGTCGCGTCGTCGGCTGCCGCCCCTCCGTCCGTCCGCACGACCGACGCACCCGCGACCGTCGGTCGGGCACGGATCGTGCACGGCCGTCAGACGATCTCCGTCAGCTCCGGCAGCTCGTACCGACGGACCTCGCGCAACGCGGCGAGGCCGGCCGCGATCCCGGGCTGCTCGGCCGCTCCGCGACGCACGGCGGTGACGACGTGGCGGGTGGGCACCGAGGCCCCCGCGATCGGGATGCGCCGGGTGTCGGCGGTGGCGGGGAGGTCGACCAGGCGCGGGATCAGGGCGACCCCGAAGCCACGGGCGACGAGCGCGGCCCCGGTGTCCCAGGTGTCGGCGTGGTGCTCGACGGCGGGGTCGAACCCGGCGCCGGTGCAGGCCAGGGTCACGAGCTGGTGGTACGCGCGGCCCGGCGACCCCATCACCCACGGGTCGCCCGCGAGCTCGTCCAGGGACACCGAACTGCGGGCGGCGTGCGGGTGGTCGGGCCCGACCAGGACGTCGAGCGGCTCCTGGTAGAGCGGGAACTGTTCGAAGGCGGTGTCCGTGCGCGGCGGGATGCTCGGCGTCGCCACCACCACCGCGACGTCGGTGTCCCCCGCCGCGAGCAGGTCGAAGGCGCGCGCCGGCTCGATCTCGCGCAGGCGAACCCGCAGGCCGGGATGCCGCTGCCGCAGCAGGGCCAACGCCCGTGGCGCGACGACGGCGGCCGCGGTGGAGAAGGCCGCGAACCGCAGCGTGCCGGCGAGCTCGGTGCGCTCCTGGTAGGCGGCGAGGTCGGCCTGCGCCCGCTCCCACTGCGCGGTGAGCGTCGCGGCGTGCTCGAGCAGGGTGTGCGCGGCCGCGGTCAACCGGACCGTGCGCCCGGTCGGTTCCAGCAGCACGACGTCGAGCTCGCGCGCCAGGGCCTGCATCTGGTGCGAGACCGCCGACGGGGTCAGGCGGCACACCTCGGCGGCGGCCGTGACGGTGCCGTGCCGGGCGATCGCCTGGAGGACCCGGAGACGGCGATCGATCATGTACCGATCGTACAAGGTCACGTGTACGAACCTTCGATGGACGGAATGAATTGATCTCCGCACACTGAGCGTGCACCTCGGGGTGACGGCGCCGCTCCCCGGAAACCGCACTGTTCTCCTGGAGTCCGGCCATGTTCACGTATCGCGCCGTCGTCATCGGCCTCGGCGGACTGGGTTCCGCCGCCCTGTACCGCCTCGCCACCGAACTCGGACCCGGCGTCCTCGGGCTCGAGCAGTTCGAGCTGGGCCATTCCCGCGGCGCCTCGCAGGACCATTCCCGGATCATCAGACTCGCTCAGCACCAGCCGCAGTACGCCGCGCTCGCCTCGGCCGCGTACAAGGCCTGGGACGAGGTGGAGGGCGAGTCGGGCCAGCAGATCGTCACCCGCACCGGCGGCCTCGTCATCGAGGACCGGGCCGCTCGCCGCGGCGCCGCGACCGGATCGCGCAACATCGAGGGTTACACCGCGATGTTCGACCGCTTCGGCTACGCCTACGAGGTCCTCGACGCCGACGAGCTGGTCGCCCGGTGGCCCCAGTTCACCGTCACCGGCGACGTGCAGGCGCTCTACCAGCACGAATCCGGGATCGTCGACGCCGCTCGCGCCAACGCCGTGCACCTCGCGCTGGCCCGGGCGCACGGTGCCGAGGTCCGGGCGAACACCCCGGTGCGGTCCGTCCGTCCCGACGGCGAGGGCGTCGTCGTCGAGACCGACACCGCCACGATCCGGGCCGAACGCGTGGTCGTGGCCGCGGACGCCTGGACCAACCAGGTGCTCGCCGACACCGGGCTGCAGCTACCGCTGACGGTGCTGCGCGAGCAGGTCACCTACTACTCCACCCCGCACCTCGCCGAATTCGCGCCGTCACGGTTCCCGGTGTTCATGTGGCACGGGGCGCACAACTTCTACGGGTTCCCGGTGTACGGCGAGGTCGCGACGAAACTCGGTCAGCACATGGGCGGCGAGGAGACCACCGCCGACACCCGCAGTTTCGTGCCCGACGACGTGCGACGGGAACGGTACGCCGCATTCCTGTCCCACCACGTCCCGCGATTCCTCGGCCCGGAGCTGTACTCGAAGACCTGCCTCTACACGGTGCCACCGGACCAGAACTTCATCCTCGACCGGCTGCCCGACCATCCACAGATCGTGGTCGCGAACGGCGCCGGACACGCCTACAAGTTCGCCGCCCTGATCGGGTCGCTGCTCGCCGACCTCGCGCTCGACCGCGGCCCCTCGCAGCCGATCGACGCCTTCACCCTCGACCGGCCGGCGCTGACCGACCCGTCGTTCCCCCGCAGCTTCCATGTCTGAGCCCTGGTTCGTCACCGAACGCGCCGCCGTCCCGACCCGCACCCCCACCCCACCGCTGGAGGGAGTCCCCGCGATGACCGAGACCGTCGACCGGCCCACCGACCCCTACGCCGCGCTCCCGGCCCGCCCGATCGACCCGGCCCGGTTCTCGGACGAGGACACCTACGCCCAGACCCGGCTCCCGGTCGATCTCGCCTCGACCCTGATCCCCGACGCCTACAGCTCGCCGGAGTTCTTCGCGCAGGAGCAGGACAAGGTCTTCACCTCCAGCTGGGTCGCGGTCGGCCTGGTCGGCGACCTGGACAAGCCGGGCCGCTGCGTCGTCGTGGAGGTCGCGGGGCGGTCGATCCTGATCACCCGCAACCGCCACGGCGAGCTGCGCGGCTTCCACAACCTCTGCCGCCACCGCGCCACGAAGCTGCTCGACGACGACGCCCGCGAGGTCGGCCACCGCAACCGCATCCGCTGCCCGTACCACAACTGGACCTACGACACGGACGGCGCGTGCCTGGGCACCCCGCTCTTCGAGGGCTCCGACGTCCCGGCCGGCGAGGAGACCATCTTCGACCAGACGGCCAAGGGCTTCGACAAGGCCGACTACGGCCTGCTCCCCGTATCCGTGGACAGCTGGGGCTTCTTCCTGTTCGTCACCCTCGCGCACGATCCCGAGCCCCTGACGACGGCCCTGGGCGACCTGCCCGAGCGATTCGCCGACTACCGCCTCGACGAGTGGACCGCGCAGCGTCGGCTGACCTACGACGTCGCCGCGAACTACAAGCTCATCGGCGAGAACTTCATGGAGTACTACCACCTGCCCTGGGTCCACCCCGAGCTCAACCAGGTCTCCAAGTTCTCCGACCACTACCGCTGGCAGGGCCCCGGCCTCTACACCGGCATGTGCACCACCCCGGTCTCGGGCAACACCGAGGCCGGCGGCTGGGACGGGCTCTCCCCCCTGCGCACCCTCGGACCGCAGGACGCCGACGCCGGCCGCTTCGTGTGGCTGTTCCCGTCCACCGCCCTGGTGGTGCTGCCCAACCACGCCTTCGTGCTGTTCAACCGGCCGGTCGCCGCGAACCGCACCGTCGAGACCGCGGTCCTGCTCACCCACCCCGAGGCCGCCGACGACGCGGACGCCGAGGCCGGGATCGAGCAGCTGGCGAAGTTCTGGGACCTGGTGAACCGGCAGGACCTCGAGATCGTCGAGCGCGTGCAGGAGGGGCTGGAGAACCCCGCCTACCGTGGCGGGCGGATGTGCTTCCGCTTCGAGGAGCCGCTGCACCGCTTCCAGAACATGGTCATCGACAAGATGGTCGGCCTCGACCGGGTCCCCGCCGGCGACGAGGACACCATGACCCGGATGTTCCCCGACCCGTGACCGCGACCCTGCCCGTCCCTCCGGCCCCGGCAGCCCTCGACGGACGCACGCTGCCCGTCGAGGACCCGGCCACCGAGGAGACCATCGCCCACATCGCCCGGGGCGGCGCCGCCGAGGTCGACCGGGCCATCGCCGCAGCCCGGTCGGCCACGCGCACGATGCGCGACACGGCCCCTCTCGAGCGCGGCCGCGCGCTGCGCCGGCTCGCCGCCGAGGTCGACGGCGCCGCGGAGGAGCTCGCGCGGCTGGAGTCGCTGGACACCGGCAAGCCGCTCTCGCTGGCCCGTGGCGAGGTCGCCGGCTGCGTGAGCTACCTGGACTACTACGCCGGGGCGGCCGGCACGCTGCAGGGCGAGAGCATCCCGCTCGGACCCGGGTCGCTGGCCTGGACGGTGCCCGAGCCGGTCGGGGTCAGCGCGCACATCGTGCCGTGGAACGCGCCGCTGTCGATGCTGTGCCGCAGCGTCGCGCCCGCCCTCGCAGCCGGCAACACCGCGGTGGTCAAACCGGCCGAGCAGACGCCGCTCACCGCCCTGCGCTTCGCCGGGCTCGTCGAGGCCGCAGGCTTCCCGACCGGCACCTATGAGGTGGTGACGGGGCTCGGTGCGGAGGCCGGGGCCGCGCTGGCCGCCCACGGCGGGATCGGGTCCCTGACGTTCACCGGCTCGGTCGTCACCGGCCGGGCGGTCCTGCGCGCCGCCGCCGAGCACATCACCCCCGTGGTCACCGAGCTCGGCGGCAAGTCCCCGCAGATCGTGTTCGCCGACGCCGACCTCGACGACGTCGCCCGCCAGGTCGTCACCGGGTTCACGGCGAACTCCGGCCAGTACTGCGACGCCGGGTCGCGACTGCTGGTCGACCGGGCCGTCGCGGCCGAGCTCGTCGAGCGCATCCGCGCCCGCGCGGGCGCACTGACCCTCGGGGCCGGCGTCGACGACCCGGACCTCGGGCCGATGGTGTCCGCGCCGCACCGGCGACGGGTGTCTGAGTACGTCGACCTGGGCCGCGCCGAGGGCGCCGACGCCCCGACCCCGCCGCAGGCGCTGCCCGGCGTCGGGCACTTCGTGGCCCCGACCGTGTTCACCGGCGTCACGCCGGACATGCGGATCGCCCGCGAGGAGATCTTCGGGCCGGTCCTCGCGGTGCTGGAGTTCGGCACCGAGGACGAGGCCCTCGAGCTGGCCGACGCCACGGACTACGGGCTCGGGGTCGGCATCCACACCGCCGACATCGACCGGGCGCTGCGCGTGGCCGACCGGGTCGACGCCGGCTACGTGATGATCAACGAGTACTTCGGCGGAGGGGTGGCGGTCCCCTTCGGCGGCACGAAGCTCTCCGGCACCGGCCGGGAACGCGGCCTGGTCGCGCTCGAGAGCTACCTGACCCGCAAGACCGTCGTCGCCCGGAGGAGGGCCTCGTGAGCACCCCGACCACCACCTCCGCCGAGGTCGTCGTCATCGGCGGCGGCCTGGAGGGCTGCTCCGCGGCCTGGGCCCTGACCCGCCGCGGCGTCACCGACGTCGTCATCGTCGAACGCCTGGGAGGCGTCGCGGACCTCGGCGTGGACGGCAAGAGCTCCGACGACGACATCCCCGCCACCGACTTCCGGCT
Source organism: Actinomycetospora corticicola (assembly GCF_013409505.1). Lineage (NCBI taxonomy): Bacteria > Bacillati > Actinomycetota > Actinomycetes > Pseudonocardiales > Pseudonocardiaceae > Actinomycetospora > Actinomycetospora corticicola. Next base: position 2,711,602 of record NZ_JACCBN010000001.1, read on the forward strand.
GTCCCGGTTCGCCGAGGGGGCGCTGCTCACCAGCCCGCACCCCTACGTCGGCGCCGGCCAGGTGCGCTGAGCACCCGCACCCGTCCGACCGAGGGAGGTTCCCGTGGAACTGATCGTCCGTGACCGCCGCGACGAGGCCGACGGCGTCGTCTCGCTGACCCTGGCCGACCCCGAGGGCCACGACCTGCCCGTCTGGACGGCGGGGGCGCACGTGGACCTGACCGTCGACCTCGGCGACGACGCCCACGTCGTCCGCCAGTACTCGCTGTCCTCGGACCCGGCCGACCGCGCGGCGTGGCGCCTCGGCGTCCTGCGCGAACCCGCGGGCCGCGGCGGGTCCGAGTTCGTCTGCACCAAGCTCGACGTGGGCGACCTCGTCGAGGTCTCCGCGCCCCGCAACCACTTCGAGCTGGCCCCGGCCACGGACTACCTGTTCGTCGCCGGCGGCATCGGGATCACCCCGATCCTCGCCATGATCGCCCACGCCCGGGCCGTCGGCGCCCGCTGGTCGTTGGTCTACGGCGGGCGCACCCGGTCCTCGATGGCCTTCCTCGACGAGCTCGCCGTGTACGGCGAGCGCGTCACCGTCGTCCCGCAGGACGAGCAGGGGCTGCTCCCGCTCGCGGCCGTCCTCGGCGATCTCGACCCGCGCACCGCCGTCTACGCCTGCGGGCCCGAGGCGATGCTCGCCGCGGTCGAGGCGACCGTCCCGCACCGGGCCGCCCTGCACCTCGAGCGGTTCACGCCGAAGGTGATCGAGGTCGAAGGTCCCGACGAGGCCTTCCAGGTCGAGTTCGCGACCTCCGGGCTCACCGCGACCGTCCCGGCCGAGAGCACCGTCCTCGCCGTCGCGGAGGAGCTCGGTCTGCCCGTCGACTTCTCCTGCCGCGAGGGCACCTGCGGCAGCTGCGAGACCCCGATCCTCACCGGCCGCGCCGAACACCGGGACTCCGTGCTCGACGAGGCCGAACAGGCGGAGAACACCTGCCTGATGATCTGCGTGTCCCGCGCCGAGCGCGGCTGCACGACGCTGCGGCTGGACCTCTAGATGAAGATCGAGCGCATCCACGTCCACCAGGCCCTGCTCCCGGTCGTCGGCGAGCCCTACCGCATGTCCCACACGACGGTGCACGAGCTCGACAGCACGCTGGTCGAGGTCGTCACCGCCGACGGCCGGCACGGGTGGGGCGAGACCTGCCCGCTCGGGCCGGTGTACCAGCCCCACCACGCCCTCGGCGCCCGCGCCGCACTCGAGCAGATCGCCCCCGGCCTCGTCGGGACGGAGATCGACTCACCCCGGCGTCTCGCGCAGCGGATGGACGAGCTGCTCGCGGGCCACGGCTACGCCAAGGCCGCCCTCGACGCCGCCGTCCTCGACCTCCTCGGGCAGGAACTCGGCGTCCCGGTCTCGACGCTGCTCGGAGGCGCACTCGTCGACCGCGTGCCCTCCTACTACTCGGTGATCGTCGGGACCCCCGAGGACAGCGCCCGCAGCGCGGCGGCGGCCGTCGCGGCGGGCTACCCCCGGGTGCAGGTGAAGATCGGCGGACGGGACCTCGAGCAGGACGTCGAGACCGTGCACCGCGTGTGGGAGGCGGTCGGGTACCGGGCCCGGCTCGCCGTCGACGCGAACCGCGCGATGACCGCGGCCCACGCCCTGCAGTTCGACCGGCTCACCGCCGACGTCCCGTTCGTCCTCGAGCAGCCGTGCAACACGCTCGGGGAGATGGCGCTGCTGCGCGGGCGGCTGACGCACCCGGTCGCGCTGGACGAGAACACCGAGGACGTCGACACCGTGCTCCGCGCGGTCACGGAGGGCCTCGCCGACGCGTTCTCGTTCAAGGTGACGCGGCTGGGCGGCCCGACGCGGGCGGCGCAGGCGCGCGACCTCTGCGCCCTGCGCTCGGTCCCCCACACCGTCGACGACGCCTGGGGAGGCTCGGTCGTCGCCGCCGCGTGCCTGCACCTCGCCGCGACCGTCGAGCCGCACCTGCTCGAGGGCGTCTGGATCGCACAGGACTACATCGAGGGGCACCACGACCCGCAGCGACCCGTCGTGGTGCAGGACGGGCACCTCGCCGTGCCGCAGGGGCCGGGCCTCGGGGTGACGCCCGATCCGGCGTCGCTGACCCCGCTCGCGACCTACGGCGGCTGAGCCCGGCCCCGGTCACTCGGGTCCCGGTGCCCCCGTCAGGCCGAGCTCCTCGTTGTCGAGCTCGGCCTGCACCCGGAGCACCACCTCGTCGTCGATGTCCCCGTCGTCGCGCAGCGCGACGAGCACCCGGCGTCGTTCGCGGACCAGCGCGAGCCGCACCGCCGTCTCGACGTCGTCGTCGCGTCGCCGGCGCTCGTCGTCGAGGACCGCGCCCTGGCGGGCCCGGCGGTCCTCGTGCTCGGCCCGGAGCCTGTCGACGAGGGCGTCGGGTGCGCCGTGGTCGGCGGCGGCGCGCGGGAGGACCGCGAGGGCCCCGTCGAGGGTGCGGGTGTGGGCCAGGGCCATCTCCTCCTCGGCGGCGGTGTCGGGGCCGTAGCGCGCGACGCGGACGACGGCGGGGAGGGTCAGTCCCTGCACGACGAGCGTCACGAGGATGACCCCGCAGGTGATGACGAGGAGCAGGTCGCGGTCCGGGAAGGGCGACCCGTCGGCGGTGGTGAGCGGCACGGCGAGGGCGATCGCGAGCGAGACGGCCCCGCGGAACCCGGACCACGCGAGCGGCAGCCGTTCCCGCGTCGACATCCGCCGGGCCCGCTGGCTCGCGCGCCGGTCGACCAGCCGGATCACGTAGGGCACCACGTTCAGCCACGCGAGGCGGGTGAGGATCACCGCGACCGAGACGAGCACCGCCGCGAGCACCCCGAACCCGAGCGTGCGCGACGACAGCCCGGACACCGCGGCCGGGAGCTCCAACCCGACGAGGAGGAAGAGCGTCGCGTTGAGCAGGAAGGTCGTGATCCGCCAGAACGCGTGCGCCTGGACCCGGGTGCGCGCGCCGATCGTCCGTGGCCCGACCCTCCCGAGGGCGAGCCCGCAGACCACCACCGCGAGCACCCCGGAGGCATGGATCTCCTCGGCGAGCAGGAAGGCGACGAACGGGGTCAGCACGCTGATGACGCTCTCGAGCAACGGGTCCCGCGCGGCGCGCCGGACCCGCGTCGCGACCCAGGCCAGGACGAGCCCGATCGCGATCCCGCCGAGGTAGGACACCGCGAAGTCGCCGAGCACCGGGAGCGCCTCGAACGCCTCGGTCTTGGTCGCCACGCCGACGGCCACCCCGAAGAGCACGAGCGCGGTCCCGTCGTTGACCAGGCTCTCGGCCCGCAGCATCGTCAGCGGCCGCCGCGGGAGACCGCGCGCGACGGCGGTCACCGCGGTCGCGTCCGTCGGCGCGAGGATCGCCCCGAGGACGAACCCGACCGGCCAGCTCAGCCCGAGCACGAGGTGCGCGGTCGCCGCCACCGCGGCCGCGGTCGCCACGACGAGGAAGACCGAGGACAGCACGAGGGTCCGCAGGTCGTTGCGGATCGACCGCAGCGAGGTCGTCAGCGCCTCCCAGTACAGCAGCGCCGGCAGGAACAGCAGCACCACGAGCTCAGGCGGCACCCGGATCTCCGAGGTGAACGGCACGAACCCGAGCCCCACGCCGCCGACGATGAGCAGGACGGGCCCGTTGAAGCCGGTGCGCTTCGCGAGCATCTCCGCCACGACCACCGCGACTCCGCAGAACACGAGCACCGCGAGGCCCGTGATGTCGTACATCACGCCATCTTCACACCGAACCGGGCGGACCGTCCGCAGGAACCGACCCGTCAAGGTCTCCCGCGTCGCCGTCAACGAGGCGTCAAGGTCCGGCGCCGATCCCGGCCCGCCGCGCCACGCTGCTCCGATGACGGAGCGGGGACGCACGACCACCAGGGTGGCCGCGGTGGTGGCGCCGTTCGTCGTCGCCTGGATCGCGGGGCTGCTGCACGACGTCCTCGCCAACACCGACGCGACGCTGGTGCTCGTCCTGGTCGTGGTCGCGGCGGCGGCCCTCGGGGACCGGCTCGCCGGTGTCCTCGCCGCCCTCGCCTCGGCCGCGGCATTCGACTTCTTCCTCACCGCCCCGGTCGACAGCTTCGCGATCGTCGGGCGGGAGGACGTCGAGACCGCGGTCCTGCTGCTCACGATCGGCGTCGCGGTCAGCGAGATCGCGTCGTGGGGACGGCGGCAGCAGGTCACGTCGGGACAGCGGGCCGACTACCTGGACGGCGTCGCCCGCGCGACGCGCCTCGCCGCGGAGGGCTCGCCGTTGGTGGCCGACACGATCACCCGCATGATCAGTGAGGTGCTCGACCTCGACGCGTGCCGGTACGACCCGTTCGCGGTGCCCGGCGCGACGCCGGACCGCCCCGTCCTGCACCGCGACGGCTCGATCTCGCAGAACGGTCACGCCGTGGACGTCCGCCGCGAGGGCCTGCCGGGGATGGACGTGATCGAACTGGCCGCCGGGCACGACGCCGGGTGCTTCCTCCTGACGGCGAGTACCGAGGTCCGGCGTCCGGAGCCCGAGCAGCTGCTCGTCGCCGTGACCCTGGCCGAGCAGCTGCCCGCGGCGCGCCGAACCTCGTCCTGACGACGGGTACGGGCGCCCGTGTCCGCGGGGCGGAGCGGTCAGCCGGTGGCGATGTCGCCGGTGGTGAGCGTCCCGGTGACGGTGCTCCCGCCGATCTGCACGCTGACCTGGTCCCTCCCGCCGGCCCGGTCGACCACGGTCATCGTGAACGGCACGACCTGGCCGCGGCTGGTGACCGCGGTGCCGGAGACGGTGCTGCCCGTCGCGGTCCTGGTGACCTGGGTGACGGTGCGGGAGCTCGCGGTGGTGTCGGCGCCGCCGCCGGCGAGCGCGAACTTGCCGGACGGCTGCCCGGCGGCGGTGGCCCGGGCGTCGACCGAGATCGAGAACCGCTGCCCGTCGATGGTGGTGAGGGTGCCGCCGCCCCTCACCGTCACGGCCCCCGCGACCGGCGCGGTGTAGGAGATGGTCGCGCTGCCTGCCGTGTTGCCGGCCGCGAGGCTCGACGTCCCTCCGGGCAGTGCCGAGCTCGTGCCGCCGGCACCTCCGCCGCCGCTGCCGTTGCTCGGATTGATGGAGCCACCGCCGCCGCCGGCGAGGCCGCCGCCCCCACCGCCGGACGCGTTGTCGATGATTTTCGGGTTCGGGGTGAACTGACCGTCGCCGCCGTCGCGGCCGTCGCCGGCTCCGACCGCGCCGCCCCCCACCCCGAACCGGTCCCCCGGTCCGGGTTGGCCGGCGTCGCCTCCCGCGGGGCTCGAACCTCGATCGCCCGACGGCGCACCGCCACCGGCGCCGGCGAGCGCGAGCAGCGACGAACCCGACGAGAGCGCGGTCCCGCCTCCGCCCCCACCCCCGCTTCCCTGCACCTGTCCGACCCGCGTCGGCGCATCGGCGGTCGACCCGGCACCTCCGCGGCCCTCCCCGGTCCCGCCGGTGCCCGGCGTCGGGGCAGCGCCAGAGCCCTCGACGCCGTTCTGGCCGTCGCCGCCCCGGGCCCCCACCGACAGAGCCAAGGGGGATCCGGTGACCGACAGCGCCCCGGTGATCACCGCCCCGCGCCCTCCGGTCCCGCCCGGGGTGATGTCCCGAGCGCCCGGGCCGTTGCCGCTCGGTACGGACTGGGCGCCGCCGTTGCCGCCCCCACCGCCCGCGAGGGTCACCTGGACGGTCTGCACGCCGGCGGGCGGCGTGACGGTGTAGGTCCCGGGACCGTAGGTACACGTGACCGTGCTCCCCGCCTGTGCGCAGTTCGACGGCAACGCCGCCGTCGCCGCCGGCGCGACGAGCGCCGCCCCACCGACCGTCAGCGCGCCCGCCAACACGGCTGCCAGCACGGACCCATGACCCACGACCACAACCACGTCCCTGCCTCTGTACGGGTGAACCGCGGCGGACGCTAACTGGCACGCCGCGGCAGCAACCTGGGTAAAACCCCTAGGTCCGCCCGGGTGGTCGCTCCGGGACGACGGGATGTCCGGGAGCAGCGCCTCGTCGTCGTCCCGGTCCGGCCCGGCCGGTCACGTCCGCACCGGGACGATCGGCGTCAACCGCTACGACATCGACCTCGGGGCCCCTTCGCCGGGATGAAGGACTCCGGGATCGCTCGTGAGCTCGGGCCGGAAAGATCAACAACTACCTCGAGCACACGTCGATCTACGCCCCGAGCAGCTACCTGCGCTGATCGGCCTTCCCGACGACGGGTCCGCCCGGCGGACCCGTCGTCGGGACCGTGTCACCGAGATCACCCGGTCGGACCTCGGTCCCGTCGACGCGGAGCCACGTACGGGAGCCGACCGATCCTGCGGCCGACCGGACGAACCCCGACCGCAGACGGGCGTCGGTGCTGGTCAGCGAGCTGTGGCGATGCTCGGTTGTACGCCGCTAGATTCGCGCCCGCCCTCGACGATCACGGGGGCGGAGAGGAACCGTCGTGACCGCCCCGACCAGCAGTGACCTGGCGTCGCTGCTCCGGACCCGCTCGTACGACGACGCCGCGCTGGCCGCGGCGAGCGTCGACGCCCCCGACCACGCCGTGCTGCCCGAGGCCACCGTGGTGAAGGTGGGCGGCCAGAGCCTGATGGACCGGGGCGCCGACGCGGTGCTCCCCGTCGTCGAGGAGCTGCTGGCGGCCCGGGGGCAGCACCAGCTGCTCATCGGCACCGGCGGCGGCACGCGCGCCCGGCACGCCTACTCCCTCGCCGCCGAGCTCGGCCTCCCGACCGGTGTGCTGAGCGACGTCGGCTCCGCGGTCGCCGGCCAGAACGCCACGATGCTGGGCTACCTGCTGGCCCGCCACGGCATCCCGGTCGTCGCGCCGAACGCCTTCGCCTCGCTCCCCCTGCAGGTCGCCGAGGTCGGCGCCGCGATCTTCGCCGGCATGCCCCCCTACGGCATGTGGCAGCGCGTGCCCGGCGAGGGCGTGATCCCGCCCTACCGCACCGACGCCGGCTGCTTCCTGGTCGCCGAGACCTACGGCTGCAAGCAGATGATCTACATCAAGGACGAGGACGGCCTGTTCACGGCCAACCCGAAGAACGACTCCTCGGCCACCTTCATCCCCGAGATCACCGTCGACGAGCTGCTCGCCCGCGACCTGCCCGACCTCGTGCTGGAGCGCGGCATGCTCGAGCTGCTGCGCGACGCGCGCCGCGTGCGGTCCGTCCAGGTGATCAACGGGCTCGTGCCCGGCCGGATCACCGCCGCCCTCGCCGGCGAGCACGTCGGCACCATCATCTCGGCGTAGCGGAGACCACCATGAGCGACACCAAGGACGTCCCCTCGGCGCTGATGCGCCAGACCCTGCTCGACCGCGAGCTCGTCCGCTCCGCCACCGGGGTCGAGCACGGCCCGGTCCGGCTGCTGCCCTGGCTCGACGTCGTCGTGCTCGGTGGCTCCACGATCATCGACGGCGGCCGCGACACGCTGCTCCCGGTCATCGACGAGATCCGCTCGCTGCTCGGGTCCCGCCGGATGCTGATCCTCACCGGGGCCGGCGTCCGCGCCCGTCACGTGCTCGGCGTCGGGCTCGACCTCGGCCTGCCGACCGGCGCGCTCGCCGGGCTCGCCGCCACGGAGGCCGAGCAGAACGGCCACCTGGTCGCGGCGCTCCTCGCGAGCGAGGGCGTCTCGTACCTGCCGCACGGCGCGGTCGCCGGTCAGCTCTCGGTGCACCTGGCCGCCGCCCCCGCCGTCGTCTCGAACGGCTACCCGCCCTACGGCGTGCACGAGTTCACCTCGCAGCAGACCAAGCTGCCGCGCCACCGCGCCGACGCGGGTTCGCTGCTGCTCGCCGACGCCCTCGGCGCGCGCTCGGTCACCTACGTCCGCGACGCGGACGCGCTGTCCCGCTTCGCCGGGGCGGACCGGGTCGCGGCCAAGGAACTGCGGACCACCGACGCCGACCTGCCGCTCGACCGCATCGTCGGCGAACTGCTCGAGCACGCCAAGCACGTGCGGGAGGTGCGCGTCGTCGACGGCACCACCCCGGGCCAGATCGGCAGCGCGATGGCGGGCGAGCCGGCGGGCGTCACCGTCCACGCCTGATCTCTTCCCGACGACGGGTCCGCGCGGCGGACCCGTCGTCGGGAACTGCGGCGGAGTGCGTCACCCGTGACGCACATCGCCGCACTCCCGCGCGGGCCGTGGATCAGCCCTCGGAGGTGACCGGCCAGCACATCCGGACGGTCGTGCCCTGCTCACCGGCCTCGATCGAGCTGCGCTGGGCGAGGCGCCCGATGAGGTCGATCCCGCGTCCCCGGAAGCCGGGGTCGCCGCGCGGCTTCCACACCCCGTTGTCGGAGACGAGCACGGAGACCCCGCCGCCACAGGCGCGGGGGCCGGCCACGAGTCGCACGGCGCAGTCCCAGTCCGGGCAGGCGTGCTCCACGGCGTTCGTCACCGCCTCGTCGACGACCAGCAGGATCGACTCCGCGATCTCCTCGTCGATCTCGCCGCCGTCGAGCCACGCCCGCACCCGGCGGCGGAACGCGCGCACGGTGTCCGGGACCGCGTCGTGCCGCTCCTGCACGCCGTTCCACCCCGCCTGACCGGGGTCGGGCCAGCACACGCAGGCCGGACCCTCGGTGCTCGGCGCGTCGTCGGCGGCGCTCACACGCTCCCGCCGGTCCATGCCGTGCACTCCGCCATGGTCCGTGGCTACCCGCAATCGGCTGTTCACACCGTTCTCCGGCGGTCGTCACGTCCGGGGTGGCGCAGGACTCGTCCTAGAGGAGGCCCCGACCGCGGGCGTTGGTGATCACCTGGGCGCGGTTCCGGGCGTCCTGCACGCCCGGCTGCGCCGCGTCGGGGACGACGCCGGCGTGGTGATCGACCGCGTGCCCGACGGCGCCCGCCTGCTCCTCGACGGACAGGAGCTTCCGACGACGGGCCGGGGCACCATCACCGTCGACGTCCCCGCCGGGCCCGCCCACGACCTCGAGCTCGCGCCGTGAGCGCGCCCACCGCCATCGCCTTCGACCTCGTCGACCAGGACGGCGCCCCCGTCGACGCCGGGTCCTACGGCGGCTCCTGGCTGCTCGTGCAGTTCGGCTTCACGTCCTGCCGCGTCGTCTGCCCCCGCGCCCTGACCAAGCTGACCGCGGCCCTCGACGGCCTCGGGGACGACGCCCGGCGCGTCCGGCCCCTCTACGTGACCGTCGATCCCGACCGCGATACCCCCGACGTCATGAAGGCCTTCCTGACGACGTCCTACCCGCGCTTCACCGGCCTGACCGGCACCCCGGAGCAGGTCGAGGCCGCGAAGGCGGCCTTCCGGGTGTTCGCCCGGCGGCGGGCCGACCCGGAGGACCCGGACGGCTACGCCGTCCCGCACACGGCGATCACCTACCTCGTGGACCCCGACGGCCGCCTCGCCCGGCACTGGCCGGACACCTCCGAGGCGTCGGCGATCACGGCCGACCTCGAGGTGCACCTACTTGCTCGCTGACACGCAAGTTGGTTGGATGGCGGCATCGACCTCGAAGGAGCGCGCCCGATGCCGTACACCCACCTCGACCCGCGCCGGCTCCACGCCATCGACGGCGTCCCGACCGGCGAGCCCGTGACGATGCTCAACCTGGTGCGCTTCCGGGAGCAGGCGGACTACGGCCCGGACTCGTCGCACGAGCCGTGCTCGGGCCGGACCGCCTACCTGGAGCGCTACGTGCCGGCCTTCCGGGCGATCGCCCCGACGTTCGGGGGTGCCTCGCCCGTGTACCTGGGCGACGCGCACGACCTCCTCGTCGGTCCCGACGACGAGCGGTGGGACCTCGTGGCCCTGATGCGCTACCCGGACCTGCCCAGCCTCCAGGCGTTCCTCGACGACGAGCGCTACCTGCGCGAGGCGGCCCCGCACCGGGTCGCCGCCCTCGCGGACTGGCGGTTCCAGGTCACCTCCGCGCGGTGAGTCCTCTCAGGGCGTAGCCGGCCGGTGGCGGAGTTCGGTGCTCACCTCGTGCAGCGCCTGTGGCGCCGAACGGCAGACGGTGGGCAGGCTCAGGTAGCCGTGCGGCATGCCGACGTACTCGGTGAACCGCACCGGCACCCCGGCCGCGCGGAGCGCCTCGGCGTAGCGCACCACCGGTCTGCCTCCTCCGCACGTCGTCGTCCGCCCCGCGACGCTACGCGCCGACGAGGTCCACGCCCCCCGACGTCGAGCTGGCCGAGGTGCCGGCCGGGCCGGGTGGGACCATCCCCGCGATGAGCGAGCCGGGCTGGGTCCACCACGCGATCTTCTGGCACGTCTACCCGCTGGGGGCCGTGGGCGCGTACCCCGCCGACGAGCCGCCCGGCCCCGACGAGCACCGGCTGCGGCGCCTCGTCGGGTGGCTGGACCACGTGCAACGCCTCGGCACCAACGGCGTCCTGCTCGGGCCCGTCTTCGCGTCGTCGACCCACGGCTACGACACGACCGACCACCTCCGCGTCGACCCCCGGCTCGGCGACACCGGGGACCTCGACGCGCTGATCGCCGAGGCGCACGACCGCGGCCTGCGGATCGTGCTCGACGGCGTGTTCTCGCACGTCGGGCCGGAGCACCCGCGGGTGCTCGCCGTCCGTGCCGACCCGGCGGGTCCGGACGCGCGCTGGTTCCGCCACGACGACGACGGCGGGCTCGCGACCTTCGAGGGCCACCCCGGTCTACTCGCCCTGGACCACGGGCGTGCCGAGGTCCGCGACCACGTCGTCGAGGTCATGGGCCACTGGCTCGACCACGGCGTCGACGGCTGGCGGCTCGACGCCGCGTACGCCGTCCCGGCCGACTTCTGGGCGGAGGTCCTCCCCCGGGTCCGCGAACGCCACCCTGACGCCTGGTTCCTGGGCGAGGTCCTCCACGGCGACCACGCGGAGATCGCCCGGGCGACGACGATCGACTCGCTCACGCAGTACGAGCTGTGGAAGGCGGTCTGGTCGAGCCTCAACGACCGCAACCCGCACGAGCTGGCCCACGCCCTGCGCCGCCACGAGGGCTTCCTCGCCGCCGAGGTCCCCGCGACGTTCGTCGGCAATCACGACGTCACCCGCCTCGCCAGCCGTCTCACCGACCGCCGCACGCTGCCGCTGGCGCTCGCGGTGCTGTTCACCGTCGCCGGCACGCCCACGGTCTACGCCGGCGACGAGTTCGGGCTGACCGGGATCAAGGAGGACCGCTTCGGCGGGGACGACGCCGTGCGCCCGGAGTTGGCCGAGGACCCGCCCCCGGGCGCCGACCTCGACGTCCTGCACCACCACCAGGAGCTGATCGGCCTGCGCCGCCGGCACGACTGGCTCCACCGGGCCCACGTGGAGATCGTCCACGTCGACCACGAGCGGCTCACCTATCGCAGCCACCTCGACGACCACGCCCTGACGGTCACCCTCGACTACGGCGACGACCACCGCGCGCCGGACTGGCGGCTCGAGGCCTGACGGGCGGCACGGTCCCGGATCGACCGTCGGGCGCCGAGCTGCTTGCTGTGGAGCAGCGCCGCGTCGATCCGGCGGTGGGTCAGGTGGGGCTCGTCGACGTCGAGCACCACCCGGTGGAAGGGCCGACCGCTCAGGTAGACGACCACGAGGTGCGCGCCGTCGTGCACGCCCCAGAACTGGCGGCGCTCACCGACGCCCCAGCAGCCGACCCGCAGCCGGCGCGGCCACCACAGGGCGGGGGCGGCGAGGCGGGGACTCGAGGCGAGGGCGTCCGTCCGCGTCATGACCCGCGCACCGAGGACCCGCTCGTAGGGCACGAACAGCTCCCGCCGACCACCCGCGACGACGTCGAGCCCGGACAGCCGCACCGTGAACCCGGTCGAGTCGACGTCGAGCCGGACCGCCATGGGGCACCTCACGGAGATCGGGGAACGGAGACGCCGTCCACGGGGCCTCCCCCCGCCGGATCGAGGAGCGAACCTTCTGCGCCCCGTGTCGGGACCGCCCCCCGCGCAGTTACCCCGACACGCCGACCCGCCGTGAAGTTGGGCCGCTCGGCGGCGCCGATCCGCTCAGTCGGACGCCGGGGCACCTCCCCCGGGAGTCTCGCGCCACCAGGGCGACCCACGCCCGGCGTCGGGACGGGAGAGCTCGAGGCGCTGCCCGGGGCGTGGCAGCGCGAGCCCGACGCCGTCGGCCTCCGCCGCGCGCACCGTGCGCTCCGCCGGCTCGGCCCAGCCGTGGAAGCCGAGGGCGAAGGTCGCCCAGTGCACCGGCAGCATCGTCGAGCCCCGCAGCGCGACGTGGGCCGCGACGGCCTCCTCGGGGGTCGTGTGGATGTCCGGCCACAGCTCGGCGTACGCCCCGACCGGGACGAGGGTGAGGTCGAACGGGCCGTGCTCGGCGCCGGTCCGGGCGTGCACGGCGCTCGCCCCGGTGTCCCCCGCGACGTACACGGCGCGCGTCGGACCGGCCACCTTCCACGCGGCCCACTGCGTGGTGTTGCGCCGGAACCCGCGGCCGGAGAAGTGCCGGGCCTCCAGGCAGGTGAACGTCAGCCCGGTGAGCACCGCGGCCTCGTTCCAGTCCCGCTCGACGATGCGGTCCGACGCGACACCCCAGGTCCGCAGGTGGGCACCGACCCCGAGCGGCACGACGAAGGTCGCGGCGGTGCGGCGGGCCAGCGCGACGACCGTCGGGCGGTCGAGGTGGTCGTAGTGGTCGTGACTGACCAGGACGACGTCGACCTCGCCCAGCGCCGTCAAGGCGACCGGCGGCTCGTGCAGGCGGCGCGGCCCGAAGCCGGGGACGGGCGACGTGCGCCGCGACCACAGCGGGTCGGTGAGGACCCGCCGTCCGTCGATCTCGAGGAGCACACTCGTGTGCCCGAACCAGGTCGCGGCGAGCGGGGCGCGCCCGGACGTCGTGTCCGGGACGTCGAGCGGGACCGGGCCCGACGGCATCCCCCGCTCCCGGCGGCGCAGCAGCATCGTCGCGATCTGACGCGCCGTCAGGTCCGGTCGTGGCAGGCCCGGCTCGCGGTTGGCGAAGGTGCCCCCGGGCGCGTGCGGCGAGGCCGCCGCGATCCGGCGCAGCGCCGACGGCCACGCCCCCATGTTCCGGCGGACGTGGAGGCCGAACCCGGCCACGCCGAGGGCGAGCGGGGCACCGAGACCGACCACGACCGCGCGGGGGGAGCGACGCACGGCGTCAGCCTCCCGTGCCGGCGTCCGACCCGCTCCCCCGGTCCCCGGCGTGCGTGCCGCCTCACGAGGGCGGGAGACCGGCCCCGCACGGGGGTAACCGGGCGGTATGGCACCTCGAGCGGCGCGTGACGCCGGCGTCCTGTTCCGTCGGATCGCGGTGACGATCGTCGGCGTCGCCCTCGTCGTGGTCGGCGTCGTCCTGCTCGTCCTGCCCGGGCCCGGCCTGCTGCTCGTGCTCGCCGGACTGATCGTGCTCGCGAACGAGTACCCCTGGGCGCAGCGCTACGTCGCGCCGGTCCGGCGGCAGGCGATCACGGCCGCGCAGTTCAGTGTCGCGTCGCGGCTGCGCATCGCCTGGACCGCCGCCGTCGGCCTGGCGCTGGTCATCGGCGGGATCGTGTGGATGACCGTGCCGTCCCTGCCCTTCGCCGGGGTCGGCACCGGGTCGAGCCTGATCCTCTCCGGGGTCATCCTGCTCGGCCTGCTGGGCTACAGCGTCCACCGCTGGGGCGGCCGCGCCGCGACGCCGGAGCCTTCCCGACGACGGGTGGTGTGAGTCCGTCGTCCGGCCGCGCTCAGTTCAGCTGCGACGTCCAGTCCCGCGGGACGCGGTCGGCCGGGCCGGGCACGGTCTGCTCCGTGGGGTGGTGCCGCGGGTCCGCCAGGTCGGGACCCTCGCCGGCGGCACCGGTCCGGTCGTCGTAGAACCAGTACTCGCCGGGCTCGTAGCTGGTGAGGATCGGGTGGCCCGCCTCGCGGGCGTGCCGGGTGGCGTGCTGCGACGGCGAGGAGTCGCAGCAGCCGACGTGACCGCACGCGGCGCAGCGCCGGAGGTGGAACCACCAGCCGCCGTTCCGGTCGCACTCCAGGCAGCCCGCGCCGGACGGGGCGGCGGCGGGGTCGATCTCGCTCGGGGTCTCGTCCACGCGCGACATCCTGCGCGCACCACCGCCACGCCCGCATCGGTCGTTCGGCCGTACCGCCGCGTTCAGCGCGCGGCGCCCCCACCCGCCGTCGGGAACCAGTCCGAGGCGACGGCGAGATCGTGCTCGGCCCGGAGGATCCGGTCGTGCTCGGCCTGCGTCTCGCCCGCCGGCAGGGCCACGAGCACCGGGTCGGTCGCCCCGCGGTGGCAGGACAGGTCGTCGATCGGCCACCCCGCCCGGGACGCGCCGGCGCGGTAGGCGCTCTCGTAGAAGTCGAGGACCGCCCCGCGCGGGTCGGCTGCCGCGCGGGCGTCGGCGTAGGTCAGGACCGCGAGGTGCGCGCCGTTCTGCTCCTGCCACCGCGCCGCGGGCGGGACGAGCGGCGCATCGGTGATCCCGGCGGGTTCGGGCGCGGTGTACGAGTAGAACGCCGGCTCGGGGGTGACGGGGTCGCCGAACCAGAACCCGAAGCTGACCACCTCCCGTGAGTACGCCTCCCGCGTCACCGGGTCGGTGTCGGCGCCGTGCTCGACCACCCGGTCGGAGAACCGGGTGAGTGCGATGTCGAAGGTGTGCCAGAAGTGGTGGACCGGGCTGGTCTTGCCGCTGTAGCGCCCGGCGAACTCCTCGAGGAGCAGATTGACCTGGCCGAGGATGCGCCAGTACCGGGTGACGGCCTCCGGGTCGTAGGTCGCGTGCTCGGTGTCCGCGGCGAACGGACGCGCGGCGTCGGGGAGGTCGAACGGACGGGGGTCGGCGATCACGACGGGGAGGCCGAGCGCGGCGAGCCCGGCCGTGAGGTCGGCGTGGAACGCGGCGACCGAGCGGCCCGCGAGCGGGAAGGACCACCGCCCGCCGTCGGCGGTGCTCAGGTCGAGCCGGTGGTCGAGCAGGTCGAGGTCGATCGCGAAGGCCCGGACCCCGTCGACGCTCATCGGCCGGGTCGTCAGGCCGCGCCCGGTGAGGTGCAGGGGCACGTTCCACCAGTGGTTGCGGCGCGGGCTGGCCGCCAGCCGGACCTTGCCGACGATCTGCAGGAAGCGGTGCACCGTCTCCCGGGTCGGCCGCCAGTCCGCGTAGCGGAGCTCGGGGAACAGCTCGGTCATTCCGGCCTCCGGGGAGCGGGTCGTGGGCTCCGCCCATGGCACCAGGAACGCGTGCCGCGCGCATCGGTCGGACGACCGTGCCGGATCTCCTGTTCTCACAGGGTCCACTCGGATCGCGCGCTACCGTTCCGCCATGGCGGAGGGACCCTGGCCGGACGAGCTCGATCTCAGCCGTCCCAACGGGGCGCGGGTCTACGACCACCTCCTCGGCGGGGCGCACAACTTCGAGGTCGACCGGGACCACGCCCGGCGGCTCCTCGCCGCGAACCCCGACCAGCAGTTCGGGGCGCACGCGAACCGGTCGTTCCTGCGCCGCGTGGTGCAGTGGTGTCTCGCCCGCGGGGTGCGGCAGTTCCTCGACCTGGGCTCGGGCATCCCCACCGTCGGCAACGTGCACGAGATCGCGCTCGCCCCGGACCCGTCCGTGCGCGTCGCCTACGTCGACTGCGACCCGATCGCCGTCGCGCACAGCGCGAGCATCGTCGCCGACCTGGACACCGTCACCGTGACCCGTGCCGACCTCACCGACGCCGCCGGCGTGCTCGGCGCGGACTCCGTCGCCGGGCTGCTGGCCTTCGACGAGCCCGTCGCCGTGCTCGCGGTCGCGTGCCTGCACTTCGTCATCGGCGACGCGGAGCGCTTCATGTCCGTCTACCGCGACCGGCTCGCGCCGGGCAGCGTCCTCGCGATCAGCCACGGCAGCGACGACGTCGAGGACCCCGACCACGCGGCCCGCATGCGGGCCGTGGCGGACAGCTTCGCCGACACCGCGTCGCCGGTGACGTTGCGCTCCCGCGCCGAGGTCCGGGGGCTGCTCGGCGACTTCACGGTGGCCGACCCCGGCGTCGTCGACATCACCGACTGGCCGCAGGCGGGCCTGGCGCCCCGCGCGGCCGCCACCTGGGCCGCGGTCGGGGTGAAGGGCGGCTAGGTCCGGCCGTGCCCGTCAGCGGGGGTCGCCCCGCTGCGCGACGAGGTCGGAGACCGCCTTCGGGATCGTGGTCTCGAAGTCGTGCAGCACGACGTGGTCGGGCCTGATCGTCAGGACCGCCGTCTGCCGGTAGAGCGCCCGCACCCCGGCCTCCCAGGCCGGCATCGCCTCGGCCGGCGTGATCTTGCGGGACGCGGCCACGAACTCGTCCCGCACCCCGTCGACGATCTCGATCTCCGCCCGGCCGCGGATCAGCAGGGAGCGCGGCGGCATGCCCGGCCGGTCGACGGCGAGGGCGACCCGCGGGTGGGCCGTGATCGCGGCGACCTTGGCCGAGTGCACGACGGTGGTGATCACGATCGCGGTGCCGTTCCACCAGAACGCCGTCGGCACCACGCGCGGGTCGCCGTCGAGGCCGACGTAGGACAGGCGGGCGGGGACGTCGGAGAACAGCAGCTCCTGGGCGACGGGGTGCGCGAGGGTCTCGGTGACGGTGCGGGCGTCCATGGTGCTCATCGGGGTGCTCCTGGCGATCGGGGGTCGGTCATCCCCGGGACGGAGCCGGATCGCGGTTCTCGACATCGCCGCGCGACGGTGTGGAATTCCTGTCGCTGGGTGCAAGCAGTGACGCACTACGTTCACCCGGGCTCGCGGCCGCCGTCGAGAGCCGTTCCTCTCCCGGACCGCGGTTCACGACCACAGCGTGTGAACAGCAGTCGCTCAGGCGTGTCTGCTGCCGAGAATGTGCAAGAGTAGGGCGATGACCGTCGCCGTCGGGAAGCCGACCGTGCGCCCCGCCGGGGTCGAGGACCTGCCCGCCGTCGAGCTGCACATGCGCGCGATGCTCGTGGAGCTCGGCGGGCACGACCCGCGGTTCCACACCGACGTGGACGACCTCGCCGCCGCGTACCTCGGTCAGCCCGACCGGGTGCTGCTCGTGTCCTACGCCGAGGACGGGACGGTGGCCGGCACCGCGTCGGTGCGGCCCGGTGGGCCCCAGGCCGAGTACGTCCCGGAGTGGCTGGCGGCGCGCTACGCGTCGGCCTCGGTCGGCCAGATCTGCCGGGTGTGGGTGGCGCCGTCGGCCCGGCGCGGCGGGTACGGGCGGACCCTCGCGCAGGCCGCCGTGGACTGGGCGGTGGACCGCTTCGACGTCGTCTGCCTGCACACGAACGCCTCCGTGCCGGGCGCGCTCGCCTTCTGGCGGGCCTTCCCCGGGCTCGTCGAGGTGTACGACGCCCGGCCGGACCCGTGGTCGACGGTGCACTTCGAGGTGGCTTCGCCAGGTGAGCACTAAAGAGCGTTATAGCCCCACTTAGTGCTCACCTGCGCGTAGCGCACCTGATCGCCAGCGGCTCCCACCGCGGGAGCTGCATGACCTCGACACCGACCGCCTCGAGCTGGGCGCTCCCGCTCGGCGCGGTGACGAAGTCCGGCGGCTCGCTCCACGCGTGGACCACCCGCGGGATCCCGGCGCGGGCGATCAGGGCGGCGCACGGGTCGGGCCGCGACGCCCGCTCCCCGCACGGCTCCAAGGAGCTGTACAGCGTGGCCCGACGCAGCCGCGGGTCGTTGCCCAACGCCCGCAGCACCCCCTCCTCGGCGTGGTCGAGCGGATGATCCCGCCGCGACCACCCGGCACCGAGCACCGTGCCGTCGTCGGCGACCACCACGCACCCCACGCTGAACGCGGTCGCCGACGGCGGGCAGTGCTCAGCGAGCAGACACGCCTCGGCCAGGTGCCGGTCGTCGGCCTCGCCGAAGCGGTGGCGCAGCAGGACGTCGCCACCGATCGTGCGGGTCTCCACCAGGTGCGGGGCCCGGCCGCCGCCGGTGAACCGCGGACCGTCGCCCACCAGCTGCGGGGCCAGGACCAGCTGCAGCTCGTCGACCAGACCCGCCGTCAGGAACTCGCGCAGCACCGCCGCGCCGCCCTCGATCATCAGCCGCACCACACCCTGTGCCCCGAGCGCGTCGAGCACCTCACCGGGGCTGCCGGCGAGCGTGATGGTCTCGGCCCCGGGCTCGGCCTGGACGCGGGCGGACGGGTCGATCGCACCCGTCGTCAGGACCACCCGCAGCGGACTCGGCGGGAGCCCGCGGGCGACCCGGGCCGCCCGGCGCTCCGGGGCGCGGACCAGCAGCCGCGGGTCGTCCGCGCGGACGGTGCCCGCCCCGACCAGGATCGCGTCGACCCCCGCCCGCTCCTGGTCGACCCGGTCGAGATCGGCGGGACCGGACAGGATGCGGCGCTGCGGGGTCGCATCGTCGAGGAACCCGTCGAGCGAGACGGCGCAGCTCGCGAGGACGTGCGGCCTCACGGCAGCGTCAGGATCTCGCTGCCCGTGTCGGTGACCAGGATGGTGTGCTCGAACTGGGCGGTGCGCGACTTGTCCTTCGTCGTCACCGTCCAGCCGTCGTCCCAGATGTCGTAGTCGATCGAGCCGAGGGTGATCATCGGCTCGATCGTGAACGTCATGCCGGGCTCGAGCATCTCGTGGCGCGACGGGTCGTCGTAGTGCACCACCACGAGGCCGCTGTGGAATGCCCGGCCGATGCCGTGGCCCGTGAAGTCGCGGACCACGCCGTAGCCGAAGCGGTTGGCGTAGGCCTCGATGACCCGCCCGACCACGTTGAGCTCGCGACCCGGCTTCACGGCCTTGATCGCACGCATCGTCGCCTCGTGGGTGCGCTCGACGAGGAGGCGGTCCTCCTCGGAGACGTCGCCCGCGAGGAAGGTCGCGTTCGTGTCGCCGTGCACGCCGTCGATGTAGGCGGTGACGTCGATGTTGACGATGTCGCCGTCCTCGATCACCGTCGAGTCGGGGATGCCGTGGCAGATGACCTCGTTGAGCGAGGTGCAGCACGACTTCGGGAAGTTCCGGTACCCGAGCGTCGACGGGTACGCGCCGTGGTCGACGAGGAACTCGTGGACCACCCGGTCGACCTCGTCGGTGGTCACGCCGGGCCGCACGGCCTCGCCGCCGAGCTGCAGCGACTGCGCCGCGATCCGGCTCGCGTGCCGCATCTTCTCGATGATCTCGGGGTCCTGCACCCACGGGTCGGTCGAGCGCGCGGGAGCGGGCTTCCCGACGTACTCGGGCCTCGTGATGGACGACGGCACCGGGCGCAGAGGCGTCTGCTGCCCGGGGCGCAGAGGGGCACGCACCGGCATGTCCTCCACCCTAGGCGTCCTGGTGCCGACGCCTCCCCCGCACCGCCGTGACGGCGCGCACCACCCCGCGCCAGCCGAGGACGAGCACGGCGAGCGAGACGGTCGCGACGATGACGAAGCTCAGCGGCGGGGTGTCCACGAACGCCCAGCGCAGGAGCATCCCGACGACGACGGCCCCGAGCCAGACGCTCACACCGGAGCGCCACGACAGGGGGTCACGCCAGGAACGGCTCACGAGGGCGCCGACCAGGGCGCCGAGGACGAACGGCGCGGCGACCTCCGCGATGCCGACGATCGCCAGGTCCTCCTCGTGCGAGCGCCGTCCGATCGCGGCGAACACCAGCACGGCGAGGACGTCGACGAGGGCGAGGGCACGGCTACGCACGGGGCCGAGGGTAGGCCGGTCCCCTCCCCTCGTGGCAGCGAAGCGTCGTTGCCGGCGTCCAGTGGCAGGAACGCCACATCGTCGGCGGGCCGCGCGAGGTGCTCGCTCGGCCTGTCCGAATCTTCCCGACGACGGGTGCATCAGCTCGTGCGTCGATGGCGCCTCCGACGCGTCCGGTGACACGGATCGGCCACCGACGAGGCCCCGCGACCGGAGGACGACCGTGGCGACCTGCGCGCGTCGGACGTCAGCGGTGGCAGACGACTCTCATGCCGGAAGCCCGCCGCCCGCGCCGAGGTACACATCAGGCAGGCCGGCAGGCCCCGGAACCTGCCCTGTGGAGAGCTCGCGACGGGGCCGCA
This sequence comes from Actinomycetospora corticicola, assembly GCF_013409505.1. NCBI lineage: Bacteria > Bacillati > Actinomycetota > Actinomycetes > Pseudonocardiales > Pseudonocardiaceae > Actinomycetospora > Actinomycetospora corticicola. The sequence goes on from NZ_JACCBN010000001.1 coordinate 2,731,655, forward strand.
GGCCTGCCCGAGGATGGGGCGGAACTGCCACTGGACGACAGCAACGACGCTTCGCTGCCACCGAGGGAGGGGGCGGGTCAGAACAGGACGGTGGCGAAGCTCGCGACCTGCTGGAACCCCACGCGGGCGTAGGCGGCCCGGGCCGGGGTGTTGAACGCGTTCACGTAGAGCGACGCGATCCGGCCGGCCCGGACGAGGTGGTCGACGACCGCCGCGGTGCCGGCTTGGCCGAGACCACGGCCGCGCCAGTCGGGGTGCACCCAGACGCCCTGGATCTGGCCGACCCGCGTGGAGAGGGCGCCCACCTCGGCCTTGAACACGACCTCGCCCTGCTCGAAGCGCACGAACGCGCGTCCGGAGGAGATCAGCTCCGAGACGCGGGCGCGGTAGCCCGCCCCGCCGTCGCCGACCCGCGGGTCGACCCCGACCTCCTCGAGGAACATCGCGATCGCCGCCGGGAGGTAGCGCTCCATGTCGTCGGGGCGCGCCTGCCGGACCTCGCGGTCGGGGATGATCGACGGGTTCGAGTCGGTGGCCATCAACGGCTGGTCGGGCCGCACCTCGCGGGCCTCGCCCCAGTGCTCGGACAGCTCCTCCCACAGCGGCAGCACCAGTTCACGGCGTCCGACGAGCGAGGAGCACGTGCGTCGGTTGCGCCGTGCACGTTCGGCGAAGGCGCGGACGGCGGCGCGCTCACCACGCAGCGGCACCAGGTTGGCCCCGGAGAAGCACAACCCGTCCAGGCGGCCACCCACGCCCCACAGCTCACCGCCGAGGCGCCAGGGTTCGACACCGACCGTCTCGACCCGCGACGCGACCATGCAGGTCGCGACCGGGTCAGCGTCGAGCACACCGCGCACCCTCGACCGGTCACGGTCGTCGAGGAGCCGCGCACCGGCGGTACGGAGCACACCGCAAGAGTGCCACACCGGAGCCGCCATCAACCGTGCACGGTGCGTACACCTCGCGCGGGTTGCTTCATCGGACCGTCATGAGCGACACAGGTGTCGGACATGAATCGAACAGCTCGGTCGTGGACCCTGGGGTCATGGCAGACGACACCACCCGGGACGACATCGACGCCGCGGCCGCCCTCGAGGCCCTCGCGCGTCAGGGCAGCGTCGCGAACCCGCGCCGCACCCGTCGCTGAGTCCCCCACCAGCTCCCCCCTACGCCCGCCGCATCGTCGCGGCGGGCGTTTCTTCTGTGTCCGGCCTGATGCCGCGCACGACTCCGGGCGCCGACGCCCGACGCGATCAGGCGTCGAGCTCGGCCCCGTCGCCGATACCTGCGTGGTCGGGATTCGGGGCGGTCACCACCACCGTCGTGCCCCGTCCCGGGCCGGAGGTGAAGGTCAGCGCCCCGCCGATGAGCTCGGCCCGCTCCCGCAGGGAGGCCAGCCCGAACCCGCCGTCGTCCCCGGCCGGGTCCGGCGTGGAGCCGGCGGTCCCGACACCGTCGTCGGTCACCTCGAGCCGCACCCCGGCGGGGTCGGTGTCGAGCCGGATGGTGACCCGCGTGGCGTCGGCGTGCTTGAGGACGTTCTGCAGTGCCTCCTGGGCGATCCGGTAGAAGGCGATCTCGACGTGGTCGGGGAGGTCCACGTCGTCGAGGTGGAGGGCGTGCGCGACGCCGGGCAGGTCGGACGCCAGGGCCGTGAGGGCGCCCGTGAGGCCGAGGTCGTCGATCACCGGGGGGTGCAGGGCGCCGATGGCGGCGCGGGCCTCGCCCAGCGTGGTCTCGACGAGGCTGCGCGCCGTCTCGGTGTCCGTCCGCGCCGGGTCGGTGTCGCCGCGGTCGAGGTGGGTGAGCGCTGCGTCGAGGTGGAAGGAGAGCGAGACGAGTCGTTGGGAGATCCCGTCGTGGATGTCGTGCGCCAGTTGGCGGCGTTCGGCCTCCTGCGCGGCGACGATCCGTTCGGTGAACCGCTGCTGGGCCCGTTCGCGGAGGGCGAGCCGGCGGTGCATCCGCGCCTGGTGGACCGACCCCGCGAGCAGCCGGCCGATGGCGAGCAGCAGCCGCACGTCGCGGTCGTCGAACTCGTGCCGGTGGCGGGTGTGCACGTTGAGCACGCCGGTCAGGCCCCACGGTGCGCTGATCATCGGGACCGAGACCATCGAGGTGTAGTCGCGACCCCGGAGGGACGGGATCGGGATGTAGCGCGGGTCGGACTCCTTGTCCTCGACGATCACGACCGGTTCGAGGTGACTGGCGACCCAGCCGCTGACCCCTCGTCCCAACGGCAGGTGCACCGAGCCGACCTCGGCGTCGAACGGCGGGGTCGCCCCGAGCAGGGTCAGCGCGCGCTCGGAGTCGTCGAGGACGTGGACGAAGCAGACGTCCGTCGCGGTGGCGTCGGTGATCACCTGCGCGACGGCGGCCGCACGTGCCTCCGGGTCCGGTCCCGACGAGGTGGCGGCCTCGATGATCGCGAGCAGGACGGCGTTCTCGCGCTCCGGGTCGGCGAGCCCGAGACTGCCGATCACGCGCGGCTCGGATCGCGGCGGGCCCGGCTCACCGGAACATCCCCTCCCGCAGCGCCGCCGCCACGGCCGCCGTGCGGTCGGCGACCCCGAGCTTGCGCAGCACCGCACGGACGTGGGTCTTCACGGTCTCCTCGCCGATCACCAGACGGGACGCGATGGCCCGGTTGCTGCACCCCGCGACCAGCAGCGCGAGCACCTCACTCTCCCGGTGGGTGAGCCCGAGGTGGGCGCCGGGCCAGAACTCGTCGCGCTCCAGCCGCGCCGCCGAGGTCACGACACGGCCCGCCATGGTGGCGTCGATGACCGTCGTGCCGGCGGCCGCCAGCTCGAGCTGCGAGACGAGCTCCTCGCCGCGGATGCTCTTGAGCAGGTAGCCCGCCGCACCCGCGCGCAGCGCCTGGAAGACGTACTGCTCGTCGTCGTACACCGACAGCAGCACGACGCGTCGACCGGGCGCCCGCTCGCCGAGCCGACGACACAGGTCGAGGCCGCTCTCGCCGGCCAGGCGCACGTCGGCGAGTACGAGATCGGGCTGCATCGAGACGACGACCTCGAGCGCGTCCGCCACGTCGGACGCGGACCCGACGACCCGGACCCGGTCGAGGAACGGCGCGAGCATCTGCTGCAATCCGGCCAGGACCATCTCGTGATCGTCGACCAGGACCACCCGGAGGGGCCCCGTCGCAGGGGATCGAGCGACGGCGGCCATCCGCCCATGGTAGGAGCCCGAGCCGCCGTCGGGGGGAGTTCCGGTGCTCCGGACCGACGATCCCATCGAACCGTGACGTCGGCCTACGTCGCCGTGCCGGGCCACATCGGCGACAGTTCGGGGTGGTCGTCGTCCACCAGGCGGTGCGCCAGCGCGACCGCTTCCTCGTGATCGACCCCGTCGTCGTCCGCCGTGGCGGCGATCGACTCCAACGTGCTGCTCAGTTCGGCGGCGTCCGCCGGGGACACGCCGGCGTAGCCACCGCGCTCCCCCCGCGTACGCACCACCGTGGCGGCGTGCCGCAGCAGGGTCTGTCGGCCTTCCGGCGCAGATGCCTTCTCGACGACCATGGTTCTCCCTCTCGTTCTTCCTCGTGCGCGGCACGCGCGCCGGAACGGCGTCGCCCGCGCTCTGCACTGCCCGCGCGTCACGGCGCGGGCGACGACTCCGCCAGGACACGCTGGAGGTCCTCGACGGCCGCTCGTTTGCCGGCCGGGTGGGTGAGCAGGGCGGAGCCGGCGACGAGGAGCTCCGCGCCGGAGGTGCGCGCCGCCGCCGCGGTGTCCACGGAGATCCCCCCGTCCACCTCGATCCGGATCGCCCGGCCGGAATCGCGCACGAGTCCGCGGGCCTGCGAGACCTTGGCCTCCATCGCCCCGATGTAGTCCTGGCCCCCGAAGCCGGGATTGACCGTCATGATCAGGAGGTGATCGAGCTGCTCGAGGACGTACGGGACGAACTCGAGGGAGCTCGCGGGATTCACCGCGACGCCCGCCCGCGCGCCGAGCTCCCGGATCCTCGACAGCGTGCGATGCAGGTGCGGGCACGTCTCGACGTGGACGATGATCGTCTCGCACCCCGCCTCGACGAAGTCGGACAGCACCGCATCCGGGTCGGCCACCATGAGGTGCGCCTCGAAGGGCACCTCGGTGTACGACCGACAGGCAGCGATCACGTCGGCGCCGAACGTCAGGTTCGGGACGAAGTGCCCGTCCATGACGTCCCACTGGATGCGGTCGACACCGGCCGCCACGAGGTCGAGGACCTCACCACCGAGGCGCGAGTAGTCGGCACCCAGGACCGAGGCGACGATCTGGGGATGGGGCACGGGCTTTCTCCGTCTCGAACGTCTCGGTAGCGGCGGAACGCGCGACGGGTCCTCGACCGACCGTCGGCGGTGCACGGTCCAGATCGTCATCGCTCAGCGCACGGAGGCGTTGGCGACCGCGCGCTCGGAGAGGGCCTTCTGGGCGGCCTCCCACCCGTCGTCGCTGCCTCGCCAGGTGTCGAGTGCGGGCCCCACGAGCGCGCGCCCGAAGGAGTAGGTCAGCTCCCAGGGCAGGGGCGTGATCTCCTGCATCGCCGCCAGGTTCGCGGTCGCCTCCTCCGGGGTCTGGCCGCCGGAGAGGAAGGCGATCCCGGGGACTCCCGGCGGGACGGTCTCGTGCAACGTGTCGACGGTGGCCCGGGCGACCTCGGACGCGTCGGGCCGACGTGAGCAGGCGTCCCCGGCCACCACCATGTTCGGCTTGAGGACGATGCCGTCGAGCCGCACCTCCATCAGACCGAGTTCGGTGAAGACCGACCGCAGGACCGTCGTGGTGACCTGCCGGCACTCGTCGAGCGAGTGGTCCCCGTCCATCACGACCTCGGGTTCCACGATCGGCACGAGCCCGGCCTCCTGGCACAGTCCGGCGTAGCGCGCCAGGGCGTGCGCGTTGGCGTGGACCGCCCGGGCGCTGGGGAGGCCGTCACCGATCGAGAAGACGGCCCGCCACTTGGTGAAGCTCGCCCCGAGCTCGACGTACTCCTCGAGCCGCGCCCGCAGACCGTCGAGCCCCTCCGTGACCTTCTCGCCCGGGGCGCCTGCGAGGGGCACGGCCCCGGTGTCGACCTTGATCCCCGCGAGGACACCGCGCTCGCCCAGGGCGTTCGGGAACGTGGTGCCGTCGGACAGTTCCTGGCGGAACGTCTCGTCGGACAGAATGGCGCCGCTGACCGAGTCGGAGAGTCCGGGCGTGGTGAGGAGCAGTTCGCGGTAGCGACGCCGGTTCTCCTCCGTGGGCTCGACGTCGACGCTCTCGAGACGTCTCGACATCGTCCCGATGCTCTCGTCGGCGGCCAGGATGCCGCGCTTGTTCGACACCATGGTCCGGGCGATCTCGTTCAGCGTTGGCATCGGTCTCTGCCTCTCCTCGGGATGTCGCGCCGAAGCGCTGCGGGAACGGCCCGGTGGGGGCGACGCCGCGCCTGGGATCGGGCCCGGAACCATGAGCGGTCGGCCGGGCTCGGGAATGATCGGTGGCGGGAACCGGCGGGACGTGCAGGGCACGACGCCGTCCGCAGGATCGATCGACGCCGCATCGGGCCGTCGATTCCCAGGGGGCGATGGGTGACGTCCGGCGGGTCCTGCCGCGGCGGCTCGAGCCGGCCCGGTGCGACTCTTTGTAGACGCCGTCGGATGTGAGCGCAACCACATCGCTGCGGCCGCTCCCCCGGTCCCGACGACGACCGCGCGTCGCGGATCGCAGGTTCGCGCTGGTCAGCGGCTGCTCGCCCCGCCGAGCCGCGGATGCGGGAGTTCCTCCCGGGAGCCGGCGGGACCGGAGGCACCGGGGCGGGGCGCAGGCGGCGGTCCGACGCCGGCGGGGGACCCGGTCGCTCCCCGGGTCACCCTTCGGCTCCCCCACATGGGGGAGGTGACGACGTGACCGGCGTCATTAACGTCCGCCGACATGACATCGACGGCGCAGCGGTGGAGGTGCCCGGGTGGGCCCCGCGGCCCCACGGTGCGGCACCGATTCCCGGGCCTCGGCAGGCGGGGGCGCGTGCCGGGATCGAGGCGGTGCACCGGAATGTGCGCCGCCCTGTGAACCATCAGGAGATCGATTCCGCCAGGCGATCGACCGGTCACCGGTCCGTGCCCTTCCCGGCACATGCGCCTTCCGTGGGTCCGGTCGAGAGAAACTGAGGTGTGTCCCATGACCGCATCGGCATCAGCGGAATCCGGCACGAGCACGGTCGAGCGGGCGGGACCCGCCCAGTTCGATGACGCCGTCGCCCTGATCACGGGCGAGCACACGTCGACCGTCTCCGGGGTCGACGCCGATTCCTGGGCGCGGGCAGGACGACTGCTGATCGACGCCCCGGCCGTGTTCACCGTGGGTACGGGCCGCAGTGGACTCGCCCTGCAGATGGCGGCGATGCGCTTCATGCACCTGGGCAAGTCCGCCCACGTGGTCGGCGAGACCACCACCCCGGCGATCGGCGAGGGCGACGTCCTGGTCGCGGCGTCGGGGTCCGGCTCCACGAAGCGGGTCGTCGCGGCGGCGAGGACGGCGTCCGAGCAGGGCGCCTCGGTGCTGGCGATCACCACGAATCCCGACTCCGATCTCGCGGGCTTCGCGACCGAGACGCTCGTGATCCCCGCTGCCGACAAACAGGACTTCGACGGGACGGCGTCCGTGCAGTACGCCGGGAGCCTGTTCGAGCAGTCGGTCCTGATCCTCACGGACGCGCTGTTCCACGCCCTGTGGCAGACGAGCGGGACGCAGGCCCGCGAACTGTGGCGTCTCCACGCCAATCTCGAGTGACGCCCTGACCTGTCGAACCCTCCCGGTGGTGAGCAGAGATGGAGCCCGACATGCAGCATGCGGACGATCGGCTCGCGCGGTCCCGGACCGACCTCGGGCCCCTGGAGGCGGTGGCGCTCGCGGCGACGCACGGCGCAGCACTGGCGTGCTGCCCGTGGGTCGGCCGGCACGACCCGGACGCGGCCGACAGGGCCGCGACCGAGGCGATGCGTCACGTGCTGGCGGGTGCTCCCGGGCAGGGAACGGTCGTCATCGGCGAGGGCGAGAAGGACAACGCCCCGATGCTGTTCAACGGCGAGGTCGTCGGGCGCGGAGACGGTGGGCCCGACTTCGACGTCGCCGTCGACCCCTTGGAGGGGACGTCCTTCTGCGCCAGGGGACTACCGGGCGCCCTGGCCACGATCGCGTTCGGCGAGCCGGGCACGTTCTGGTCCCCGGGGCCGGGGTTCTACATGGACAAGATCGTGGTCCCGCCGCCCGCGCGCGACGCGATCGATCTGACCGATCCTCCCGAGCGCACCCTGCTCAAGGTCGGCGAGGCCCTCGGCAAGCCGGTGGACGAGCTCCGCGTGGTGATCATGGACAAGCCCCGCCACCAGGGCGAGGAGGGCCTGATCGCCCGGGTCCGTGCGACCGGGGCCGCGGTGCACACCCCGTCGGGGGGTGACGTCGCCGGGGCGCTCGAGGTGCTGCTGCCGACCGGCGGCGTCGACCTGCTCCTCGGGGTCGGGGGCACCCCCGAGGGGGTCATGACCGCGGCGGCCGTCCGGGCCCTCGGCGGCGGCATGCTCGGGCGCCTGGCGCCGAAGACCGACGACGAGGCGGCGGCCGTCCGGCACGCCGGTATGAGCGTCGACCGCATCTACGACCGCGACGAGCTCGTCGGCGGGGACGCCCTGTTCGCCGCCACCGGGGTCAGCGGTGGCTCGTTGCTCGCCGCACCGCGCCGCGCCGACGGCACCACCCTCGCCGAGTCGCTGTTGATCACCGACGGCCAGATCCGCCACGTCCGGCACACCACCTTCGAGCCGATCCCCGCCCGATGACCGCGACCACCCGCGCGCCCGGGGAGAGACCGGTGACGGTGGAACTGGAGGACCTCCGCGTCCGCACCCTCGGCGAGTGCCGGATCCCCTCGCCCTTCTCCGTCCTGCTCACGGACAAGGAGACGACGCCGCACTTCGTCCACGAGGACGACCGGGTGATGCTCGACGACACGATGTCGGTGATCGCCTCGAGATCGATGGAGACCCTGCCCAGCCTCGAGACGGCGGGGGCCCGGCGGAACATCTACTTCGACCCCGAACACACGACCGTCGGGATCGTGTCCTGCGGTGGGCTGTGCCCGGGCGTCAACAACGTCATCCGGGGGCTGGTCCAGGAACTGACCGTCCATTACCGGGTGAACCGGATCCTGGGGTTCCGCAACGGGTTCCGCGGTCTGACGACCACCTACCGCCACGACACCGTCGACCTGACGGGGAGGAGCTTCCGGGACATCACGCCGACCGGGGGCACCATCCTCGGCAGCTCCCGCGGTGACCAGGACGCCGACGAGATGGTCGACACCCTGGTCGCGCGGGAGGTCGACATCCTCGTCGTCATCGGCGGCGACGGCAGCATCCGGGGCGCGACGCGCCTGGTGGCGGCGATCGACCGTCGTGGCCTGGACGTCGCGGTCGTGGCGATCCCCAAGACCATCGACAACGACCTGCCCTACACCGACCAGTCCTTCGGGTTCCAGAGCGCCTTCGAGCGCGCCACCGACTTCATCGACTCGGTGGCGATCGAGGCGAGTGCCCACGAGAACGGCGTGGGGATCGTGAAACTGATGGGCCGGCACTCCGGCTTCATCGCCTGCTACGCGGCCCTGGCCACCTACGGCGCCGACATGGTGCTCATCCCCGAGGTCCCGTTCACCCTCGACGGGGACGACGGCCTGCTGGGCCGGGTCGAGCACCTGATCCGGGCCCGCGGCCACGTGGTGATCGTCGTCGCCGAGGGCGCCGGGCAGGACCTCCTCGACGCGACGGGGCAGCTCGAGGAGACCGGGGCGACCGACGCCTCGGGCAACGCCAAGCTCGGTGACATCGGGCAGTTCCTCGCCGAGGAACTCACCGAGCACCTGACCGGGGTCGGGCTGCCGCCGACGCTGCGCTACATCGACCCGAGCTACTCCATCCGCAGCGTCGCGGCCAACGCCTACGACAGCGTCTACTGCCTCCGCCTGGCCCACGCCGCGGTGCACGCCGCGATGGCCGGCCGCACCGAGACGGTCGTCGTCCGTTGGCGGCGTCGATTCGTGCACGTCCCGATGCCCGTGATCACGAGCCACCGCAACCGGGTCGACCCCGACGGCGACCTGTGGATGTCGGTGCTCGAGGCGACGAACCAGACCGAGATCCTCGCCGGCTGAGAACGCCACGACCGAGGCGATCAGAGCACCTCCACCGAACCCCTGGAGTGGGTCCCCGTGAACAGCATCGAAGCCGAGCGCCACCACCCCGCGTTCGACGACCTCGGCCGGCCGGGCTCGCTCGTCGACCTGTCGGTCCCGGCCGACTGGTCACCCCTGGACACCCGCGCGGTGGACACGGCCCGCGTCCTGGCGGTCGACGCCGTCCAGCGCTGCGGCAGCGGGCATCCCGGGACCGCGATGTCCCTGGCACCGCTGGCCTACACGCTATTCCAGCACGTCATGCGCCACGACCCGGCCGACCCGCTCTGGCCGGGCCGGGACCGGTTCGTCCTGTCCTGCGGCCACTCCAGCCTCACGCTCTACCTGCAGCTCTACCTGTCCGGGTACGGGCTGGAGCTGAGCGACCTCGAGCACCTGCGGACGTGGGGCTCGCAGACCCCCGGGCACCCCGAGTACGGCCACACCCCCGGTGTCGAGATCACCACCGGCCCGCTCGGTCAAGGGCTGGGCGCGGCGGTCGGGATGGCGATGTCCGCCCGTCGCGAGCGCGGTCTGTTCGATCCCGACGCTCCGCCCGGTGCCAGCCCGTTCGACCACGCCGTCTACGTGATCGCCTCCGACGGTGACATCGAGGAGGGCGTCACCGCCGAGGCGTCGTCGCTGGCCGGGCGCCAACAGCTCGGCAACCTCGTCGTGATCTACGACGACAACCACATCTCGATCGAGGACGACACCGCGATCGCCTTGTCCGAGGACGTGGCGATGCGCTACGAGGCCTACGGCTGGCACGTCCAGACCGTGCGCGGGGGCGAGAACGTCGTCGGGATCCGGGAGGCCCTGACCAGGGCGAGGGCCGAGACCGACCGGCCCTCGTTCATCGCGCTGCGGACCGTCATCGGCTTCCCCGCCCCCGACCGGATGGACACCGGCGCGGCCCACGGCGCGGCGCTCGGCGAGGACGAGGTCTCGAAGGTCAAGGAACTCCTCGACTTCGACCCGGCGAAGAGCTTCGCCGTCGACGACGAGGTGCTCGCGCACGCCCGGCAGGTCGGGGAACGGGCCTCCCGGCGGCGCCGTACCTGGCAGGAGTCGTTCGACGCCTGGGCCCGGGCGAACCCGGAGCGCCACGCGCTGTTCGAGCGGATGGCCTCCTCCGAGCTCCCGGCCGGCTGGGGTGACCACCTCCCGGACTGGAGCCCCGGCGACGACCCCGTCGCCACCCGCAAGGCACTGGCGAAGGTCCTCGGGTCGATCGGCGACGTGCTGCCGGAGCTCTGGGGCGGGTCGGCCGACCTGGCCGAGAGCAACAACACGACCATCGAGGGCGCCGACTCGTTCGGGCCGGGCAGCGTCACGACCCCGATGTGGGGCCAGGCCAACCCGTACGGGCGCACCCTGCACTTCGGCGTCCGCGAGCACGCGATGGGCGCCGTCCTCAACGGCATCGCCCTGCACGGCGGTACCCGCGCCTACGGCGGGACCTTCCTCGTCTTCTCGGACTACATGCGCCCGGCGGTGCGGCTGGCCGCCCTGATGAAGCTGCCGACGATCTACATCTGGACCCACGACTCGATCGGACTCGGCGAGGACGGCCCCACCCATCAGCCGGTCGAACACCTCGCGGCCCTGCGCGCGATCCCCGGCCTCTCGGTCGTCCGGCCCGCCGACGCCCGGGAGACCGCCGCCGCCTTCCGCGGCATCCTCGAGAACCCGACCGGGCCCGCCGGGCTGGCCCTGACCCGGCAGGACGTGCCGGTCCTCGAGGGCGTGACGATCGACGGGGTCCGGCGCGGCGGTTACGTGATCGCCGAGGCCGGTGCCGGCGGGAACGGCACGGCGGAGCCGGAGCTCCTGCTCATCGCGACCGGATCCGAGGTGCAGCTGGCCCTGGCGGCCCGCGACGCGCTCGAGGCCGAGGGCGTGCCCACCCGGGTCGTGTCCATGCCCTGCATCGAGTGGTTCGACGCGCAGGACGAGGCCTACCGCCGCAGCGTGCTCCCGCCGCAGGTCACCGCCCGGGTCGCCGTCGAGGCCGCGATCGCCCTGACCTGGCACCGCTTCGTCGGCGACCGCGGGGAGATCGTCTCCCTCGAGCACTTCGGCGCCAGCGCCGACCACCAGACGCTCTACCGGCAGTTCGGGCTCACCACCGACGCCGTCGTCGCGGCCGCCCGTCGCTCGCTGTCGCGGACCTCGACGTGACCTGACCCCGACCCGTTGCTCGTGCAGGCGGAGACGGGTCGACCCCCGAGGACCTCGGACGAGGACTCGAAACAGATGAGGAGATGCCAGTGAAACTGCAGGTAGCTTTGGACGTCCCGACGCTCGCCGACGCGTTGGAGCTCGCGCGCAAGGTCGCCGATCACGTCGACATCCTCGAGCTGGGCACGCCGTTGATCAAGGCCGAGGGCATGAGCGCCATCGGCGCGATCAAGGCGGCGCACCCGGACAAGCTCGTGTTCGCCGACCTGAAGACCGCCGACGCCGGCGAGCTCGAGGCGGACCTCGCCTTCGCGGCGGGCGCCGACCTGGTCACGGTCATGGGCACCGCGGACGACGACACCATCAGTGGCGCGGTGGAGGCCGGCAAGAACGCGGGGATGCGGGTCGTGGCCGACATGATCACCGTCGTCGACGGCCGGGTGGAGCGCATCAAGGAGGTGTCGGCGCTGGGCGTGGACTTCGTCGAGATCCACGCCGGGCTCGACGAGCAGGCCCGCCCCGACTACACGATCGACGCGTTGCTCGCCGACGGCCGGGAAGCCGGTGTCCCGTTCTCCATCGCCGGCGGCGTCAGCGTCGACACCGTCGCCTCGGTGGAGGAGGCCGGCGCGGAGGTCGCCGTGGTCGGCGGGTCGATCTACAACGCCGACGACCCCGGCGCCGCGGCGAAGGCCATCCGGGACGCGATGGGGCAGGGCGCCGCAGCGAGTACCGGCTCGGCGTGACCGGGCATCCCGCCGGACGCGGCTCCCGCGTCCGGCGGGCGGTCCGTCGGCTCCCTAGACCAGGGCCGGCCGCTCCCACTCCCGCCCGAGCACGTGGTGGTCGAGGAACGCGAACACCGTCGAGTACCAGACCTTGACGTCCCCCGGCCCGAGCACCCAGTGGTTCTCGTCGGGGAAGTACAGGAACTGCGACTCGACACCTTCTCGCTGCAGGTCGTACCAGAGCCGCAGGCCCTCGCCGATCGGCACGCGGTAGTCCTTGTCGCCGTGGATCACCAGCATCGGCGTCGTGATCGACGAGGCGAACCGGTGCGGGGAGTGCTCGTCGTAGCGCTCGCGGTCGGTGATCGGGTCGCCCCACTGGCGCGTCCAGTGGTACGAGCCGTCGGTGGTGCCGACGAAGCCGTCGAGGTGCCAGATCGACGCGTGGGTGACGATCGCGTCGAAGCGGTCGGTGTGCCCGGCGACCCAGTTGGCCATGTAGCCGCCGAAGGACCCGCCCATCGCGGCGGTCCGCGAGGAATCGATCTCCGGCCGCGCCTCGCACGCGTCCGTCAGCGCCAGCAGGTCCGTGTACGGCAGCCCGCCCCAGGCCCCCGACGAGACGTCCATGAACTCCTGCCCGTACCCGGTCGACAGCCGCGGGTCGGGCAGCAGCACCGCGTACCCGCGGGCCGTGGCCACCCAGGGGTTCCACCGCCACGTCCACGCGTTCCACGAGCCGAACGGCCCGCCGTGGATCCACAGCAGCAGCGGGTGCGGGCCGTCCCCCTCGGGCAGCGCGAGCCAGGCCCGCAGCGGCGCGCCGTCCTCGCCGGTCGCCGTCACCTCGGTCAGCGTCCCGGGCAGGGCGTCGACCTCCGTCGCGCCCGGCAGGGTCGTCGGGTCCTGGTCGGCGGCGTACGGGTCGAGCCGCACCGGGGTCGGCGGCGCGTCCACCGCGGACCGGAGCGCGTAGACCGCGCCGCCCTCGGCGGTGGGGACGACGTCGGTGTACGCCCCGGAACGGGTCAGCCGGACCTGCTCCCCCGTCGTGATCGAGAGGCGGAACACCGGGCAGTGCCCCTGCTCGTCGGCCGTCACGTAGACGGCGTCGCGATCGGCCGCCCCGGTCACCGACTGCACCGTCAGCCGCCCCTCCGGCAGCACGACGACCGTGTCGCCGCCGTCGAGCGGGCGCGCCAGCAGCGTGTGGGCGGGCGCGCGGCCCGGCTGCGCGTGCCGCTCCCGGATCCAGAGCAGCCACCGCCCGTCGGGGGTGATGGTCGGGCGCTCGTGATCCACGCCGCGCTCGTCGGCGACGACCTCGTGCTCCGCGCCGCGCCGGATCTCCAGCCGCACCCGCACCGCCGCCGGGTCCTCCGGGTCGCGCACGTCGACGGCTACCGCGAGCGCCTGCCCGTCGGGGCTGATCGCGTGCTCGCGCAGCCGCTGCCCGGGTTCCAGGGGGTCGATCACGACGGCGGGCGGCGCGAGCCGGTCCGCCGCCAGCGGCTCGTGGATGCGGATCTGCGGGCGCCCGGGCCCGAGGTCGTGGTCCCAGAACCGCACCGGGTAGCGGGTGTGCAGCCGGGCACTCACGCCGGCCTTCTTGCGGGCCGCGCGCAGCACGCCCGCCGGGTCCTCCTCGTCCTCCGCCGAGTCGCCTGCGGAGTCCGCGGGGGCCTCAGCGGCGACCGGCCCCACCGGCACCGACGTCGCGACCACGACGTGCCCCGAGTCCTGCGCGACCTGGAAGGAGGAGACGCCGTCCCCCGTCGTCAGGACCTGGCGGGACTCCCCGCCGTGGTGCGGGAGGACCCAGAGCGCGGTCGGCGCGTCCTCGGCGGCCTCGGTCGACGGGTCGGGGCGGCCGGAGGTGAAGAACAGGTCCCCGTCGGGCGCGAAGGCGGCGGACGCCTCGCCCTTCGACGACCGCGTCAGTCGCCGGGACTGCTCCTCGCCCCGCGGGTCGACCTCCCAGACGGAGGTGACGTAGCGCGTGGCGTCGGGTGAGAGCTCGGCGGCCGTGGTGACCAGCCGCGCACCGTCCGGGGACAGGGCGAGCCCGGCCTGACGGCGGGTGGCGATGAAGGCGTCGAGGTCGTCGAAGGTGCTCATCGCCCCCGATCACACCACGGGGGCAGCCACCTAGCCGACCGTGACCGTGGGCGCCCCGCCCGCCACGCCGCCCGCCAGCTCCTCGTCGGAGCCGGCCTCCTCGGCGAGGCGCATGGCCTCCTCGATGAGGGTCTCGACGATCTGCGCCTCCGGCACGGTCTTGATGACCTCGCCCTTGACGAAGATCTGGCCCTTGCCGTTGCCGCTGGCCACGCCGAGGTCGGCGTCGCGGGCCTCGCCCGGGCCGTTCACCACGCAGCCCATGACGGCCACGCGCAGCGGGACCTCCATGCCCTCGAGGCCGGCGGTCACCTCGTCGGCGAGCTTGTAGACGTCGACCTGGGCGCGCCCGCAGGACGGGCAGGAGACGATCTCGAGCTTGCGCGGGCGCAGGTTCAGCGACTCCAGGATCGACAGGCCCACCCGGACCTCCTCGATCGGCGGCGCCGAGAGCGAGACGCGGATGGTGTCGCCGATGCCGCGGGAGAGCAGCGCGCCGAACGCGGTGGCGGACTTGATCGTCCCCTGGAACGTCGGGCCGGCCTCGGTGACGCCGAGGTGCAGCGGGTAGTCGCACTGCTCGGCGAGCAGCTCGTAGGCCCGCACCATCGTCACCGGGTCGTGGTGCTTGACCGAGATCTTGATGTCGTGGAAGTCGTGCTCGCTGAACAGCGAGGCCTCCCACAGGGCCGACTCGACGAGCGCCTCGGGCGTGGCCTTGCCGTACTTGGCCATGATCGACGGCTCGAGCGACCCGGCGTTGACGCCGATGCGGATCGGCGTGCCCGCGTCCTTGGCGGCCTTCGCGATCTCACCGACCTTGTCGTCGAACTTCTTGATGTTGCCCGGGTTCACGCGCACGGCGGCACAGCCGGCGTCGATCGCGGCGAAGACGTACTTCGGCTGGAAGTGGATGTCCGCGATCACGGGGATGTTGGACTTCTTCGCGATCGCCGGGAGCGCCTCGGCGTCGTCGGCGCTCGGGACGGCCACCCGCACGATGTCGCAGCCGGCCGCGGTGAGCTCCGCGATCTGCTGCAGCGTGGCGTTGACGTCCGAGGTGAGCGTGGTGGTCATCGACTGCACCGAGACCGGGTGGTCACTGCCGACGCCGACGCCGCCGACGTCGAGCTGACGGGTCTTCCGCCGCGGCGCCAGCACCGCAGGGGCCTCCGGCATACCCAGGTCGATCTGCATGCCACCAGTCTGCCCGAGGGTTCCCGAGGATGCCGGGGTCGACGACGTGACCCCGACTGCTGTTCACCTACAGGTTGAGTTTGATCGGGTTGACGATGTCGGCCAGGATCACGAGCCCGCCGTAGAGCATGATCACGATCGCGAAGCCGTAGGCGATCGGCATCAGCTTCGCCATGTCGACCGGGCCGGGGTCCGGGCGACCGCGGAGCCGGGCGATCCGCTTCTTCGCCGCCTCCCAGAGCGCGGGGAGGATGTGCCCGCCGTCGAGCGGCAGGATCGGCAGCAGGTTCAGCAGGAACAGCGACACGTTCACCGCGGCCAGCAGCTGCAGCATCATCGCGATCTCGGCCGCGACCGGGCTGTCCGAGGCCAGCACCTCGCCGCCGAGCACCGACACCCCGACGACGCTGACCGGTCCGTTCACGTCGCGCTGCTCGCCGAGGAACACCGCCCCGAACAGGGCGGGGACCTTCGTGGGCAGCGCGATGATGCTGTTCACCGCCCGCACGCCCATGTCCCCGACGAAGTCGACCACCTGGGCGGGGGTCTGCCGGGTCGTCGGCTGGATCGGGCTCAGGCCGAGGAACGACCCGGTGACGTACTGCGGCTCCCCGGTGGAGCGCGCGGAGTCGAGGTCGAGCAGCTGGGTCTGGATGAGCCGCGGGTAGAGCGTCAGGGTCTGCGACCCGCCGTCGGGAAGGGGCCGCTCGATGACGACGGGGACGGTGCCCGAGGCCGCCCGGATGGCCAGCTGCATGTCCTCCCACGAGCCGTAGGAGCGGCCGTCGAAGCTGACGATGCGGTCGCCGGCCCGGAAGCCCGCCTCGGCGGCCGGGGTGAGCGGCGCGCCCGGGGGGCACTGGTCGGTGGTGGTCGCCTGCGAGGCCGGGACGACGCACTTGCTGACGGCGGAGACCACCGGCTGGGCGGTCGGGATGCCGAAGCCCATGAGCACGATGATGAACAGCACCGCGGCGAGGATCAGGTTCATGAACGGCCCGGCGAACATCACGACGATGCGCTGCCAGGGCTTGCGGGTCCAGAACTGGCGGTCCTCGTCCCCGGGACGGATGTCCTTGACCGAGTCGGCGCGGACGTCGTCGATCAGGCCCTGGAACGGCCCGGACCGGCGGCTGCGGCCGATCTTCTCGCCCGGAGCCGGCGGGATCATGCCGATCATCCGGATGTAGCCGCCGAGCGGGATCGCCTTGATGCCGAACGACGTCTCGCCGCGCTGCCGGGCGAAGACCGTCGGGCCGAAGCCCACCATGAACTCGGGCACGCGCACACCGAACCGACGAGCGGCGGTGAAGTGGCCGAGCTCGTGCCAGGCGATGGAGAACATCAGTCCGAGCGCGAAGAGCACGATCCCGAGGACGAGCATCACGGAGCGCCACGGTAGCGGGCGCCCCGGTGATCTCGGCGTGGGGCGGTGTCAGACCGCGAGCAGCTCCCCCGCACGGGTGCGCGCCCAGTCCTCGGCGGCGTACACGTCGTCGACGTCGCGGGGGTCGCCCGCCCACTCGGTCGCGCCGCCCAGCACGTCCGCGACGGTGTCGACGATCCCGAGCCACGTGCCCCGGCCGGCGAGGAAGCCGCGGACGGCCTCCTCGTTCGCCGCGTTGAACACCGCGGGCAGGCAGCCGCCCGCGCTCCCGGCGGCGCGGGCGAGGTCGACGGCGGGGAACGCGGCCACGTCGAGGGGCTCGAAGGTCCACGCCTGGGCGGCGGCGAACGTCTCCCGCGGCGAGGCCCCGGGCAGGCGGTCGGGGAAGGCGAGCGCCAGGCCGATCGGCAGGTGCATGTCGGGCGGGCTGGCCTGCGCGATCGTCGCGCCGTCGACGAACGTGACCATGGAGTGCACCACCGACTGCGGGTGCACCACGACGTCGATCCGGTCGTAGGGCACCGCGAACAGCAGGTGCGCCTCGATGAGCTCGAGCCCCTTGTTCACCAGGGTCGAGGAGTTGAGGGTGACGACGGGGCCCATCGCCCACGTCGGGTGCGCGAGGGCGTCGTCGAGCGAGACCCCGGCGAGGTCGTCGCGGGACCGGCCGCGGAACGGGCCGCCGCTCGCCGTCAGGACGATGCGGTCGACCTCGCCCAGCGCCCCGGAGCGCAGGCACTGCGCGATCGCGGAGTGCTCGGAGTCGACCGGGAGGATCTGTCCGGGGGTGGCGGCGCGCGTGACCAGCGGCCCTCCGGCGACCAGCGACTCCTTGTTGGCCAGGGCGAGCGTCGCCCCGCTGCGCAGCGCGGCCAGCGTCGGCGCGAGCCCGCGGGAGCCGTCGACGGCGTTGAGCACCACCGTGCCCTCGGCGCCGCTGCCGGCGAGGTCGGTCATCGCCCCCGCGCCCGCGAGCACCTCGGCGCGACTCCCGGCCGCGCGGAGCGCCTCGACCACCGTGGCCCGGGCGCCCTCGTCGGCCACGGCCACCGTCGGGACGCCGAACTCCGCGGCCTGCGCGGCGAGCAGCTCCGGGCGGCCACCGCCGGCGGCGAGGCCGGTGACGGTGAACCGGTCGGGGTGGAGGCGCACGAGGTCGAGCGCCTGGGTGCCGATCGACCCGGTGGAACCCAGCAGGACGACGGGGCGTGCGGTGCTCATCGCCGCCATCCTGGCCCGACTCCCGGGGATCGGCGCGGTCACACGCCCCACGGACTGCCACGGGCCGCGACGACCGATAGATTGTCGCGCGAACGGCACGTCGGAGACCAGGAGGACCCGTGGCCAGCTCGAGCCCCGCCCGTCAGGCGCACGGCGACCCCGCGAAGGCCGACAGCCACCAGGCCGTCGTCGTCAACGGCGTGTCCTCCGACGACGAGCCGTCGGTCGAGTGGGGCTGGCACGGCCACTACCCGAAGGTCGCGCACTTCGCGGGCTTCCTCGTCGCCGCGATCTGCCTGATCATGCTGTGGGGCAACCACGTCGGCCAGCAGGAGAACATCTGGCTCGTCGTGATCGCGGTCGCCTTCTTCGCGCTCTCGCTGGGCGCGATCATCCGCAACCGGACGTCCTGGCGCCGCTGACGCACCCGGCCACGCCCGGCGACTACACCGGGCTGCGCGGGATGTCGTCCTGGACCGCCTTCGCGCCCTTGCGCGCGGCCACCAGGACGGCGTCCCAGGTCGGTGAGAACGGCGGGGCGTAGGAGAGGTCCATGAAGGTCATCTCCTCGAGGCCCATCCCGTTCCAGATGGCGGTGGCGAAGACGTCGATGCGCTTGGCCGAGTTGGCCCGCCCGACGATCTGGGCCCCGAGCAGGCGCCCGGAGCGTTCCTCGGCGATGACCTTCACCGTCATCATCTCCGCGCCCGGCATGTACCCCGCGACGTTCGACGACTCGATCGTCGCCGTCACGAACCCGTACCCGGCGGCCCGCGCCTCGTTCTCCCCCAGCCCGGTCCGCCCGATCTCGAGGGAACAGACCTTGGAGATCGCGGTGCCGATGACGCCGGGGAACGTGCCGTACCCGCCCGCGAGGTTCGTGCCGATGATCCGGCCGTGCTTGTTGGCGTGCGTGCCGAGGGCGATCGCGACGCCCTGCTGCGAGAGCCGGTGGTGCACCTCGACGCAGTCACCGCCGGCCCACACGTTCTCGTGGCCGACACAGCGCATCCGCACGTCGGTGACCAGCCCGCCGGACCGCCCGACGGTCAGCCCCGCCTCCTGCGCGAGCGACACGTTCGGCGCGACGCCGAGCCCGATGACGACGATGTCCGCGGCGACCGCCCCGTCACCGGTACGCACGGCGGCCACGCGCCCGTCCTCGCGGGTGTCGAAGCCCTCGACGGAGGTGCCGGTCAGCACCGTGATGCCCATGTCCTCCATGGCGGTCCGCACGATCGCCCCGAGGTCCGGGTCGACCTGGGTGAAGGGCTGGGGCGCGCGGTCGACGACGGTGACCTCGAGCCCGCGGGTCAGCATCGCCTCGGCCATCTCGACGCCGATGTACCCGGCGCCGACGACGACGGCCCGTCGGGCCTGCGACGCGTCGAGGTCCTTCACGATCTGCTCGCCCTGCTCGAGCGACTGCACGCCGTGGATGCCCGCGGCGTCGATCCCGTCGAGCGGCGGGTAGACGGGCGTCGCCCCGGTGGCGAACACGAGGTCGTCGTACTCCAGCTCGCCCTCGGAGCCGTCCCCGTCGAGGGCACGGAACGAGACGACCTGCTTCTCGACGTCGACCGCCGTCGCCTCCGTGCGCATCCGCACGTCGATCCCGGCCTCGCGGTGCTGCTCCGGGGTGCGGGCGACGAGGTCGTCGCGGTCGGAGACCTCGCCGGCGATCCAGTAGGGGATGCCGCACGCCGAGTAGGACGTGTAGTGCCCGCGCTCCAGGACGATCACCTCGGGCGCCTCGCCGCCGTCGGCCGCGGTGTGCCGCAGGGCGGTGTTGGCTGCGCTCATCCCGGTGGCGTCGCCGCCGATGACGACGATCCGACGGGTCATTCGGATTCCCCTCCGCTAGCGTGCGCTCGTGGCAGAAGCTGCCGAGCTCGTCCTCGCCGGCCGCACGGTGCGGCTCACGAACCCGGACAGGGTCTATTTCTCGGCGCGCGGGGAGACGAAACTCGATCTCGCGCAGTACTACGTCTCGGTGGGCGACGGCATCGTCAACGCGCTGCGGAACCGGCCGTGCATGATGCACCGGTTCCCGAGCGGCGTGGACGGCGACAAGGTCCACCAGAAGCGGCTGCCGAAGGGGGCGCCGGACTGGGTGCCCACGGTGCGGGTGCACTTCCCGCGCTACCACCGCACCGCCGACGAGCTCTGCGTCTCCTCGATCGCCGACGTCGTGTGGGCCGTGCAGATGTCGACCGTCGAGTTCCACCCCTGGAACTCCCGGGCCGCCGACGTCGAGTCGCCCGACGAGTGGCGCATCGACCTCGACCCGATGGAGGGCGTCGGGTTCGACACGGTGCGGCAGGTCGCGACGGTGGTGCACGAGGTGCTCGACGAACTCGGGGCCGTCGGTTTCCCGAAGACGTCGGGCGGCTCCGGCCTGCACGTCTACGTGCGGATTCGCCCGGAGCACTCCTTCGGCGAGGTGCGGCGGGCCGCGTGGGCCTTCGCACGCGAGGTCGAGCGGCGGGCCCCGCAGCTGGTGACGACGGCCTGGTGGCGCAAGGACCGCGAGCCCGGCACCGTCTTCGTCGACTACAACCAGAACACCCGCGACCACACGATCGCGAGCGCCTACTCGGTCCGCGGCACCCCGCTGGGCATCGTCTCGGCGCCCCTTCGTTGGGACGAGATCGCCGCGGCGGAACCGGGCGACTTCACGATCGCGACGATGCCCGCGCGCTACGCCGAGCTCGGCGACCTGCACGCGGATATCGACGAGGCCGTCTTCGACCTCGCGCCCCTGCTGGAGTGGGCCGACCGCGACGAGGCGCCGGAACCGGACGCCCCGGAGGTCTGAATCCCCGAGGTCTGATTCCCGACGACGGGTGCCGCGCGCGGCACCCGTCGTCGGGACGGGGTTCAGCTGCCGGACAGGGCGTCGAGCGCCGACAGGTCGGGCGTGAGCGCCTCGGGGCTCAGGCCCTGCGAGAGGTCCTCGGCGGTGGGCAGGCCCTGGGTCAGGGTGTCGCCGAAGGCGGTCGGGTCGGTGGGGAGCTTCGTGAGGTCGGCGAAGCCGGCGAGGTCCCCGGCCGACGGGATCGCGTCGAGACCCTGGGTGAGACCCGGGATGTCGGCGACGGAGTCGAACCCCGGCACGGCGTCGAGGCCCGGGATGTCCACCCCGGCGACGTTCTTCGCGACGGCGGCCGCGGCGTTGGCCGCGCTCAGCCCGGCCTGCGCGCCGGCGAGACCGGCCTGCGTCCCGGCCGTGGCGGCGGCACCGGCGGCGGCGACCGCCCCGTCGACCCCGGGCGGCGCGACCGGCGCGGCGGACGCGATCCCGGCGAAGGACGTGAGGCCGGCCCCGAGCACCGCGGCTCCGACGACGGCACGGCGGACGATCGACATGTCAGTTCCCCCTGGCATGAGGCCCGATCACGGACTGCGATCGGACGTGACGGAGCGTCCAACGGGGGCTACACGGCGCTGGTACGGATCTCGACGCCACGTGATCAGATCGGGCGAGGAACCCCTGTTGCGGGGCGGGACGACGACGGGCCCGACCCCGCTCGCGAGGAGCGGGGCCGGGCCCGTGGTGCCGTGCGGGTGGATCAGGTCAGAGGCCGGACACGACCGACTTCGCCGCGCTCCTGGCCTCCTTCGCCGCCGACTTCGCCGCGCTCTTGGCCTCCTTGGCGGCCGACTTCGCCGCGCTCTTGGCCTCCTTGGCCGCCGACTTCGCCTCGCTCTTGGCTTCCTTGGCGGCCGACCTCGCCTCGGCCTTGGCCTCCTTGGCCGCCGACTTCGCCTCGGCCTTGGCCTCCTTGGCGGCCGACTTCGCCTCGGCCTTGGCCTCCTTGGCCGCCGACTTCGCCGCCGAGGAGGACGAGGACGACGAGGACGACGTGGAGGTCGAGCCCGAGTCCTGGCTCAGGACCGGGAGGTTGGCGTCCACCAGACTGCCGGTGCTCCCGCTGCCCGAGTCCTGGCTCAGGACGGGGGCGTTTGCGCTCACGAGGCTCTCGCCGGTGCCACTCGTCCCGGAGTCCTGGCTGAGCACCGGGACGTTGGCGTCGAGCACGCTCGCGGTCCCGCCGGTGCTGCCCGAGTCCTGGCTGCCCACCGGGATGTTCGCGTTGATCAGGCTGCCGAGCCCGGAGGTGCCGGACCCCTGGCTGAGCACCGGGATGTTGGCGTTGATCAGGCTGCCGAGGTCGGTGCCCGAGCCCTGGCTCAGGATCGGGAGGTTCAGGTTCAGCAGCGAGCCGAGGTCCAGGCCGCCCAGGCCGGTATCGGTCCCGGTGCCCGTCCCCGTCCCCGTGCCGGTGCCGGTGCCGGTGCCGGTGCCTCCCGTGCCCGGGAAACCGCCCGGACCGAAGGGGAAGTCCGGACCGAAGGGGAAGTCGGGACCAAAGGGCGACCCGTCCGGCCCGAACGGGAAGTCGGTCCCGAAGGCGTCGACCAGAGACCCGTTGTAGGCCTCGGCCTGGGCCCTTGCCTGGTCGATGGCGTCCTGCACCGCCGCGGCGAAGTCGGCCGGCGAGAGCCCCGTGGAGGGGATCGTGACCGTCCCCGGCAGGGTCCCGCCGGTCGTGGTGCCCGTGCCGGTGGTGGTGCCGGTCGTCGTGCCCGTGGTGGTGCCGTTCGTGGTCGTCGTGGTCGTGTCGTTGACCGTCGTCGTGTTGCCGTTGACGATGGTGCCCCCGAGCAGGGCGACGTTGTTCCCGCTGGCCACGACGTTGCCATTGCCGATGTCGCTGATGTTGGTGGCGGTGATCCTGGTGTTCCCGCCGGTGACGTCCCCGAGGCCGGAGCCCGTGGTCGTGTTCGTGGCCGTGATGGTGTTGACCGAATCGGCCGCCGCAACCCCCGCGGTGGTCCCGAGTCCGGTGACGACGATCGCGGCCGCTGCGGCGGCCCGACGTGCGGCATTCATGGATCGACTCCTAGATCGCAGGCTTTTGGCGACTCCCCGCAGTCGCTTGATGACACAGAGCTAATCGCCCGTTCGGCCCAGCCCGCGACCGGAGAGCCGCGAGGTCACCCCGTTCGTGTGAGCACTCCACCGGCGAGTCCGTCCGGCAATCGTGTGAGATCACGACAGTGCGTCGACCGCGTCTCCGTGTCATCGCGCCGTCTTTGCCCGGTTGGGGTCACCCCGTCCCCATCGACGTTCCGCCCCGTCACGCACGAGGGCCCCGCCTCGCACCTCTCGGGTGCGGGGCGGGGCCCTCGTGTGGTCGTGCTCGGAACGCAGGGTCAGAGGAGATCCGACGCGCTGTCGACGACGTCGGAGACCGTGTCGCCGGCGTCGCTGTCGCCCGAGTCGCTGTCGCTCGAACCGCTGTCGCTCGAGTCGCCGTCGCCCGAGTCGCTCAGGACCGGGATGTCGACGTCGGCGACGTCGTTGTCCGAGCTGCTCTCATCCGACGAGTCGGAGTCGCTCAGCACCGGGACGTCGACGTCGGCGACGTCGTTGTCCGAGCTGCTCTCATCCGACGAGTCGGAGTCGCTCAGCACCGGGACGTCGACGTCGGCGACGTCGTTGTCCGAGCTGCTCTCGTCCGACGAGTCGGAGTCGCTCAGCACCGGGACGTCGGCGTCGATCAGGTCGTCGTCGGACCCGGTCCCGCCGTCGGAGTCGCCACCGATGGGCAGGTCGGCGTCGATCAGGTCGTCGTCGGACGCGGAGCCGCCGTCGGTGTCTCCACCGATCGGGAGGTCGACGTCCACTCCGTCGTCGTCGGAGCCGGCGCCACCGTCGGCGTCCCCACCGATCGGGAGGTCGACGTCCACCCCGTCGTCGTCGGAGCCGGCTCCACCGTCACCGGGACCGTCACCGAGCGGGTCCCCGAGGTCGATGCCGCCGTCGTCACCGGAGCCCGGCAGGTCGCCGGGGAGACCCGGCAGCCCGCCGTCGTCGGTGCCACCGTCGTCGGTGCCGCCGTCGTCGGTGCCACCACCGGTACCGGGCAGGCCTCCGTCGTCGCCACCGGTGCCGGTGCCCGGCAGGCCCGGGAACCCGCCCGGACCGAACGGGAAGTCCTCGCCGAAGGGCGAACCGCCCGGTCCGAACGGGAAGTCCTCGCCGAAGGGCGATCCACCCGGCCCGAACGGGAAGTCGTCCCCGAACAGGTCACCGAGGTCGGGGGCCGTCGGGGTCGTGCCGCCGCCCGGCGTCGGACCGCCGCTGCCCGGCAGGTCGGGCAGGTCGGGCAGGTCGGGCGTGCCCGGAAGGGTCGGGAAGGTCGGGAACGTGCCGACCCCGCCGCCCGCGTAGAAGTCACGGAGCGCCTCGGCGTAGACGCGGGCCGCATCGGCCTGCGCCTGGGCCTGGGCCCGGGCCTGGTCGATGGCCTCCTGCACCGAGGCGGCGAAGTCGGCCGGCGAGAGCCCGCCGGACGGGATCGTCACGACGCCGAGGGCGTCGGCGGCGACCGTCGGGGTGGCCGTCCCGGTGGTGGTGGTCGTGGTGCTCGTGTCGTTGACCGTGGTGGTGTTCCCGTTCACGATCGTCCCGCCCAGGGCGACGTTGTTCCCGGAGAGGATCCGGTTCCCGTTGCCGATGTTGCTGGTGTTGCGGGCCGTGATGGTGATGTCTCCGCCGGTGGTGTCCCCCAGACCGTTACCGACGGTGGTGTTGGTCGCCGAGATGCGGTTCTGCGCATCGGCGGAGGCGAGTCCGGTCGTCGTACCCAGACCCGTGACGACGATCGCGGCGGCAGCGACTGCGCGGCGTGCGGCGTTCAATGGATTCGGCTCCTTGGATCGCTGGCGTTGCGACTCCCCGCAGTCGCTTCGTGACACAGAGCTAATCCCCGAACGGCCTAACGGCGCACCCGGCGCGAATCGGTAGGAACCGAGTGGGTGACGCAAACGGGCGAAACCGCGTACAACAAACGAGTGACGTCACAGGTCGACAACGATCGGACAGCGACGAAATCGCGGTCGAGAACGCCCGAACCGGTCGAGAAGGTCAGAACCGGGTGCCGTTCCACGCCACCGAGGGCGCCGCGAGCATCCGGGCCAGGCGCGCCGCCGCGCCCGCCGAGCGTTCCTCGAGCCGGTTCGCCCGGACGAGGACCCGCGGGTCCACCCCACCGAGCACGACCGACCCGAGCGTCGGGGCCGGCATCCGGACATCGGGCTCCCCGGCGTCGGTCGTGACGGCGGGGGCGAGCCGGTCGTGCGTGTCGAGCCGCCAGCGTCCCCGGGCGTGGCCGAGCGGGTCGGTGACCTCGAGCACGAGGGCGTCCTCGGTCGGGTAGCGGCGGGCGCCGAGGAGGGCGGGTACGTCGAGGACCCGCAGCCACAGCATCGGGCGGCTCTCCCCGAGCACCACCGCCCGCGGGTCGGTGAACAGCCACGGCAGCGGTTCGTCGACCGATGCGTCGGACCAGGTCACCGTGCCGATGAGGTCCTGCGAGCACAGGTGGCGCCAGAGCTCGGTGTAGGCGGTCGGGGTGAGGGCCTGGAGGTCCACCACACCGAGCGTCCCCGCGCCGGAGGCGTACCAGCTCTCCTCGACCCGGAGGACGACGTAGCCACCCGGTCGGCCGTCGTCGTCGCGCCAGACGACGACCTGGCGGAGCCGGTCGGGCTCCAGGCCGTTCCACGGTCCCGCACCCACCAGCAGTTGGTCCCACTGCGACGCCAGCCGCTCCAGCGCACCCGGATGGCGACGCCGGGCGCGGTCGTGGAGCGGGCGGGTGAGGGCGAGCGCGGCGTCCGGCCGGTCGACGACCTCGAGGGTGCCGCGCGGCCCGGCGTCCCGGAAGCGGGCCCGGGCGGTGTCGACGGTGAGCCGACGGGAGTGGGTCGCGAGCCCGAACCCCCACCGCTCGTAGAGCGCACCCTGGGTGGAGGTGAGCACGGCGGCCGCGGCGCCGGCGCGCGCGGCGGCGCCGAGGTCCTCGCTGAGCAGGCGGTCGGTCAGACCCCGGCGGCGATGGGTGGACCGCACGCCGATGCCGGTGATCGCGTCGGCGGGCACGTCGCCGCCGGGCACCGTGAGACGGGCGTCCCAGGAGCGCAGGGTGGCGACCGGGGTCGGGTCGGGGTCGGCGTACGCGCCCCGGAGCCGGTTGCCCTCGAAGGCGACGCCGATCCGGGCGAGCAGCTCGGCGTCCAGGCGCGGCCCGAGGAACGCGGCCAGCTGGGCGCGCGTCCACGCCACGGTGCCCGCGTCCGAGGAACCCTCGACGACCCGGGGCGAGAACGTCCGCACCGCCGGCGTCACCACCGGGTGATCATCCCCCGGTGGCGGCCAGCTGCCCGCACGCCGCGGCAATCTCGCGTCCCCGCGTGTCGCGCACGGTGCACGCGACGCCGCCGTTGCGCACCCGCCGCACGAACTCCGCCTGGACCGGCGCGGGGCTCGCGTCCCACTTCGAGCCCGGCGTCGGGTTGAGCGGGATGAGGTTCACGTGCACGAGGCGGCCGAGGTGCTGCGAGGCGAGCTTGGCGAGCAGCTCGGCCCGCCACGGCTGGTCGTTGACGTCCCGGATCAGGGCGTACTCGATCGACACGCGCCGCCCGGTGACGTCGGCGTAGTGCCGCGCCGCCTCGAAGACCTCGCGCACCGGCCAGCGGGTGTTGACCGGCACCAGGGTGTCGCGCAGCTCGTCGTCGGGAGTGTGCAGGCTGACCGCCAGGGTGACCTGCAGGCCCTCGTCGGCGAGCCGGTGGATCGCGGGGACGAGCCCGACGGAGGAGACCGTCACCGAGCGCTGGCTGATCCCGAGCCCCGCGGGCGGGGCGTCGCAGATGCGGTGCACGGCGTCGACGACGCGGCGGTAGTTCGCGAGCGGCTCCCCCATGCCCATGAACACGACGTTCGAGAGCCGGGCCGGGACGCCGTCGCCGAGCGCGCCGTCGCGTGCCGCCGCGGCCGCCGACCGGACCTGCTCGACGATCTCGGCCGTCGACATGTTCCGCTGCAGCCCGCCCTGGCCGGTCGCGCAGAACGGGCACGCCATCCCGCAGCCGGCCTGG
The DNA here is from genome assembly GCF_013409505.1 of Actinomycetospora corticicola. Taxonomy (NCBI): domain Bacteria; kingdom Bacillati; phylum Actinomycetota; class Actinomycetes; order Pseudonocardiales; family Pseudonocardiaceae; genus Actinomycetospora; species Actinomycetospora corticicola. The sequence goes on from NZ_JACCBN010000001.1 coordinate 2,758,670, forward strand.
CTGGAGATGCACACCGTGGCCCGGTCCTGGTAGCCCATGAGCACGCTCTCCACGAGCGCGCCGTCGGCGGCCCGCCAGAGCGTCTTGCGCGTCGCCCCGCCGTCGCACTCCACCACCGAGGCCGGCTCGAAGAGGTGCGGGAAGAGCTGCGCGGACTTCTCCCGGTCCGCGGCGGAGAGGTCGGTCATCGACGCCGGGTCGGCCTCCAGGCGCGCGAAGTACTGCCGCGCGATCTGGTCGGCGCGGAAGCCCGGCAGGCCCAGCTCGGTGACCGCGGCCTTGCGGTCGTCCGGCGCGAGGTCGGCGAAGTGCCGCGGCGGGCGCGTGCGCCGCGTCCCGGTGCCCGTCAGCGACAGGACGGGGAGCTCCCGCTCGGTCCCGGTCATCGGACCCGGTCCCGCAGGGCCTCGAGCAGCCCGATCCGGTCGGCGGCCGAGACGAGGACGAGGATCCCGCACAGCAGGCCGAGCAGGCCCTGCGAGACGAAGCCCGACGCCTCCTGCGTGCTGATGATCGCCGCCAGCACCCCGAGCGCGGCCAGGACGATGCCCAGCCACTGCGTCGGGCGCTGCCCGGTCGAGCGGGCGAGCGCCAGGAACGCGCCGCCGGTGATCACCGCGGCGATCCCGGGCGCGGCCTCGGACCAGGAGATGAGCCCGAGCAGCACCGACACCACCACGATCGCCCCGACGGCGATGCCGCCGAACCGCAGCAGGTCGGCCGAGCGCGCGCCGTCGAACGGGTTCGAACCGCGGCGCCGGTTCTCGACGAGGATCACCACGACCCCCGCGATCCCGACGGCGAGCAGCAGCGTGCCCGCGCCGTCGGCGCCCAGCCCGAGCGTCCCCACCGTCAGCCAGGCCACGCCGACCAGGCACTCCACGAGCACCGGGTCGAGCCGCACCGACCGACCGCCCGGTGCCCGTCCACCCGAGGGCGGACGGCCGCGCGAGGAACCCGGCGGCGGGCCGGACGACCCGGGGGGCGGACCGGCGGGGCCAGGACGGCCGGGCGCGGGGAAGCCGCCACCGCGGTACGGGTCACCGGGTCGCTGGCCGGGATGGGGGTACGACACGCCCTCCACGGTAGCCGCGTCCGGTGTGTCGACGGCGTGGTGGGCCGGTGGTCACGGCGGCAGCAGTCCGGTCGGTCGCCGGCGGACGTGGATCCGGTAGGCCACCGGGAGCGCGAGACCCGTGGTGCCGTTCACGGCCCGGTCCGCGACGGCCGGTGTGAACTCGATCCGCAGCACCGCAGCCATCGTCGCGCGGTCGGAGAACCGCCACAGGGTGTCGACCCGCCGGGTCGAGAATCCCTGCGCGGTGAAGAAACCGGCGGCCGACCGGGGGTCGTAGCCGGGGGCCGAGGCCCGCATCCAGGCGCCGTAGGAGTGCCGGGTCGCGTCCAGGTCGACGATCACGAGGGCGCCGCCGGGCCGGAGCACCCGGTCGGCCTCGACGAGCCCGGGCTCGCAGCCGTGCCCGAAGAAGTAGGCGGTCCGGGCGTGGACCACGTCGACCGACGCGTCGGGGATGGGGAGGGAGGCCGCGCTCCCGCCGACGACCGAGACCGAGGGCAGGTCCGCACAGCGCGCCCGCGCCCGTGCGACGAGCGGCGGGTGGGGTTCGACGCCGATGACCGACCGGGCCGTCGTCGCGAACCGCGGCAGGTGGAAGCCGTCGCCGCACCCGACGTCGAGAACGTCGCCGGAGAGGTCGACGCTCTCCGCGAGCGCCTCCCACAGCGCCCCCGTCGCGTCCTGCGCGGCGTTCTCGGCCTCGTACACCTCGGGCCAGCGCCAGATGTTGGGGCTCTCGGCGACGCCGGGGAAGGTCATCAGGTGGCGTAGGGCAGGAGCACGAACAGCAGCAGCCAGGCCACCGGCGCCGAGGTCACCAACGAGTCGAGGCGCTCCATGAGGCCACCGTGCCCGGGGATCGTCTGGCCCATGTCCTTGATGCCGAGGTCGCGCTTGACCAGCGACTCCACCAGGTCGCCGATCACGGCGGCGACCACCAGCACGGGACCCAGGACGAGGCCGTACCACCAGGGGGCGTCGAGCAGGAGCGCCACGCACAGCGAGGCGCCGGTGGCGCCGAGGACCATCGAGCCCGCGAGCCCCTCCCAGGACTTCTTCGGGCTGACCTTCGGCGCCATCGGGTGCCTGCCGAACAGCACGCCGGCCGCGTAGCCGCCGGTGTCCGAGCAGACGACGATGATGAGGAAGGTGAGCACCCGGGCGGTGCCGTCGCTGGGCACCACGAGCATGGCGCCGAAGGCCATGCCCATCGGGATCCAGACGAGCACCAGCATCGAGGCGCCGACGTCGCGGACGAAGCCGGCGGCGCCGAGCCGCATCCGCCAGATGAAGCAGCCGAGGACGGTCACCACGAGGGCCCCGAGGATGCCCTCGGACCCGAACGGCCAGGACAGCCAGATCATCGCCTGACCGCCGAGGAGCACCGGCACGCGGGAGAGCCGGATGCCCGCGGCACGGTTCAGCGCCCCGAAGACCTCCCAGATCCCGATCGCCGCACAGACCGCGACGATGATGATCCAGGTCTGCCGGACGGTGAGCAGCGAGAGCAGGATGACCGCGCCCATGGCGAGGCCGACCCCGATCGCCAGCGGCAGGTTCCGGCCCGCGCGGGAGGACGAACCACCCGGGCCGGCGCTGTTGGCCGGGACCGCCACGTCCTCCGCCACGGCTCGTGTCCTCCTCGTCCGCGCCGCTCAGACCTCGAGCAGTTCGGCTTCCTTGGCCTTGACCATGTCCTCGATCTTGGTGATGTAGGTCGCGGTCACGCTCTCGAGCTCCTTCTCGGCCCGGGCGACCTCGTCCTCACCGGCCTCGCCGTCCTTGACGATGCGCTGCAGCTCGGTCATCGCGGTGCGACGCACGCTGCGGATCGACACGCGGGCGTCCTCGCCCTTGCCCCGGGCGACCTTGACCATCTCGCGGCGACGCTCCTCGGAGAGCTCCGGGAAGATGACGCGGATGATGAGGCCGTCGTTCGACGGGTTCACGCCGAGGTCGGAGTCGCGGATCGCGCGCTCCATCACGCCCAGGGAGCTCTGGTCGTACGGCTTGATGACCGCCATCCGCGCCTCGGGCACGCTCACCGAGGCGAGCTGGGGCAGCGGGGTGTAGGAGCCGTAGTACTCGACCTGGATGCGGTTGAACATCGCCGGGCTGGCCCGCCCGGTGCGCACGCCCTGCAGGTCGGCGCGCGCGGCGTCGACCGACTTCTCCATCTTCTCCTCGGCGTCGAGGAGGGTCTCGTCGATCATCTCGGGCTCCTCTCAGGACGCCGGGGTGTGGACCAGCGTGCCGATCCTCTCACCCCGGACGGCGCGCGCGATGTTCCCCTCGATCAACAGGTTGAACACCATGATCGGCATCTGGTTGTCCATGCACAGGCTGAACGCGGTGGCGTCGGCGACCTTGAGGCCCTTCTCCAGGACCTCCCGGTGGGTGATCTCGGTGTACATCGTGGCCGTCGGGTCGACCTTCGGGTCGGCGGTGAAGACGCCGTCGACCCCCTTGGCCAGCAGGACCATCTCGCACTCGATCTCGAGGGCGCGCTGGGCGGCCGTGGTGTCGGTGGAGAAGTAGGGCATGCCCACGCCGGCGCCGAAGATGACGACGCGGCCCTTCTCGAGGTGGCGCATCGCGCGCCGCGGGATGTACGCCTCGGCGACCTGACCCATCGTGATGGCGGTCTGCACGCGCGTGTCGATGTGGTGCTCGCGCTCGAGGAAGTCCTGCAGCGCGAGGCAGTTCATCACCGTGCCGAGCATGCCCATGTAGTCGCTGCGCTGGCGCTGCATCCCGGCCTGGGAGAGCTCCTCGCCGCGGAAGAAGTTGCCGCCGCCGATGACCACGGCGATCTGCACGCCGGACGCGACGACGTCGGCGATCTGGCGGGCCACGGTCGAGACCACGGTGGGGTCGACCCCCACGCCGCCGCCCCCGAACATCTCGCCACCGAGCTTGAGCAGGACCCGGCGGGTCGGCCCCGACGTCCAGCTGCCCGTGCGTTCGGCCTCGACGGTGCCGGTCACGGCGGAGCTCCCCTCGTGCGGTGCTTCTCGGACACACGCGACGGGTCGGTGCGGGATCCGCACCGACCCATCGTCGTGATCAGGCCTGGCCGACCTCGAAGCGGGCGAAGGTGCGGACGTCGACGCCCGCGTCCTTCAGCACCGCGCCGACCGACTTCTTGTCGACCGACACCGAGTCCTGCTCGAGCAGGACCGTGTCCTTGTAGTAGCCGTTGAGCCGACCCTCGACGATCTTGTCGATGATCTTCTCGGGCTTGCCCTCCTCACGCGCGGTGGCCTCGGCGACGCGGCGCTCGCTCTCCACGACGTCCGCCGGCACCTCCTCGCGCGTGGTGTAGAGCGGGCGGGCCGCGGCGACCTGCATCGCGGCGCCGCGGGCGGCCTCCTGGTCGTCCCCGGTGTAGGCGACGAGCACGCCGATCGCCGGGGGCAGGTCGGAGGACCGACGGTGCAGGTAGGTCGTGGTCGGGCCGTCGAGCGTGACCACGCGACGGAGCTCGAGCTTCTCGCCGATGCGGGCCGAGAGGGCCTGCACGGCGTCGTCGACGGTGCCGTCGCCCAGCTTCGCGGCCTTGAGCGCCTCGACGTCGGAGACCTTCTCGGCGATCGCGACGCCGAGGATGTCCTCGCCGAGCTGGATGAAGTCCGCGTTCTTGGCGACGAAGTCCGTCTCGGAGTTCAGCTCGATCATCGAGCCGTCGCGGGCGGCGACGATGCCGTTGGCGGTCGCGCGCCCGGCACGCTTGCCGACGTCCTTGGCGCCCTTGATGCGCAGGGCCTCGATGGCCTTGTCGAAGTCGCCCTCGTTCTCCTCGAGCGCCTTCTTGCAGTCCATCATCCCGGAGCCGGTGGCCTCGCGGAGCTTCTTCACGTCGGCGGCGGTGTAGTTCGCCATCGTGTTCCTGTTCCTCTGGATCGAAGGTTCCCGACGACGGGTCCGGTCCGGACCCGTCGTCGGGAAGGGGTGTCAGCGGCTGGCCTGGCCGTTCTCGGGGGTCCCGGCGGCCGGGGCGGCGTCGATCGCGTTGTCGTCCGAGCCGGTGCCGTCGGAGTCGGCGACCCCCGCGGTGCGCTCGGGACGACCCTCCTCGCCCGTGGGCTGGACCTCGTCGCCCGCGGCGGCCGCGGTCGCCTCGGCCTCGACGCTCGCCACGGGGGCGTCGCCACCCGCGTCGACCGCGGAGTTCGTCGGCAGGCTCTCCGGGGCCGAGGCCCCGTCGCCGCCGACCGGCGCGAAGTCGCGCTCGGCCTGCGCGTCGGCCGCCGGCGCCTCCTCGGTGCCGTTCTGGCGCTGGTTGCGGGCCCGGAAGCCCTCCGCGCACGCCTCGGCGACGACCTTGGTGAGCAGGGCGGCGGAGCGGATCGCGTCGTCGTTGCCCGGGATCGGGTAGTCGACCTCGTCCGGGTCGCAGTTCGTGTCGAGGATCGCGACGACCGGGATGTTCAGCTTGCGAGCCTCGCCGACGGCGATGTGCTCCTTCTTGGTGTCCACGATCCACACGGCGCTCGGGACGCGGGCCATGTCGCGGATACCGCCGAGGGTCCGCTCGAGCTTCTCGTGCTCACGGCTGAGCATGAGGATTTCCTTCTTGGTGCGACCCTCGAAGCCCCCGCTCTGCTCCATCGCCTCGAGCTCCTTGAGGCGGGTCAGACGCTTGTGCACCGTCTGGAAGTTCGTGAGCATGCCGCCCAGCCAGCGCTGGTTGACGTAGGGCATCCCCACGCGGTCGGCCTGCTCGGAGATGGCCTCCTGGGCCTGCTTCTTCGTCCCGATGAAGAGCACCGTGCCGCCGTGGGCGACGGTCTGCTTCACGAAGTCGTAGGCGCGGTCCACGTAGGACAGCGTCTGCTGCAGGTCGATGATGTAGATGCCGTTGCGCTCGGTGAAGATGAAGCGACGCATCTTGGGGTTCCAGCGCCGGGTCTGGTGTCCGAAGTGGACACCCGAGTCCAGCAGCTGTCGCATGGTGACGACGGCCATGGTGGTCGTACTACCTCTGTCTCTGCTGCGGTTGCCGCGCCGGACCGGGTGGACCGGCGCCCTGGTGCCCCGCCGCACGGTCCGAATCCCCGGGGGGACCGCTCGGTGTGCGGGGTCGATGGCTCGCGCTGGGCGGGCTCGTCGGGGCACGCGAAGTCGACCCACCGGAGGCGGGCCGCTGACGTGCAGTCTACGCGGACGCCCGTTCCTGCTGGCCGCGCACCCTGCCGGGTCCCCTCCCCGTGGCAGCGGAGCGTCGTTGCTGTCGTGCAGTGGCAGGGAATCCACATCGTCGGATTCGCGGGAGCCGCGGCGGGCGCCGGCGCGTCGGTACCCGTGTGAGGCTGTTGCTGACGTTCCTGACGGCGGGTGTGCTGCTGCTGGCGGGCGCGGCGCCCGCCGTGGCCGGCCCCGACGACCTGCCCGTCATCCCGGTCGGCGCGTTCGGCTGGCCGGTGACCGGGCTGTCCGACGGGGCGCCCGCGGGCGGCGGGGTGGTGCGCCGGTTCCTGCCCCCGCCGACGCCGTACGGCCGGGGCCACCGCGGGGTCGATCTCACGGGGGTGCCGGGCTCCGCGGTGCTGGCGGCCGGGGCGGGGACGGTGGTGTTCGCCGGGATGCTGGCCGGGCGCGGCGTGGTGTCGGTGCTGCACGCGGGCGGGCTGCGCACGACCTACGAGCCGGTGCGGGCGCTCGTGCCGGTCGGCGCGGTCGTCGCGCGCGGGACGGTCCTCGGGACGCTCGACCCCGGCCACGCGGGCTGTCCCGTCGCCTGCCTGCACTGGGGTCTGCGCCGCGCCCATCCACCGGGTGCGGCGCGGGAGCAGTACCTGGACCCGTTGCTGCTCGTGGGCCTGGGCCGGACCCGCCTGTGGCCGACGCGCTGACCCAGGCCGTCTCGTCGAGGTGCACACCAGGCAGCGCCCGACCGCTCCGGACCTGCCCCACGTGAACCTCGCCAGCGGCGTCAGTCGGCGTGCGACTCCGCGAGACGTGCCCGGAGACGGAGGACCGCCCGGGTGTGCAGCTGGCACACCCGCGACTCGGTGACCCCGAGGACCTTGCCGATCTCGGCGAGCGTCAGGTTCTCGAAGTAGTACAGACCCACGATGGTGCGGTCGCGCTCGGCGAGCCCGCCGATCGCGTCGGCGAGCAGCCGACGGGTCTCCCGCGATTCCATCGCGGCGACCGGGTCCTCGGCGCCGGCGTCGGGGAGCGAGTCCGCGAGGGACGGCGCCCCCGAGCCGGACCCGGCCCCGCCGGACCGACCGGCCGCGACCAGCTCGTCGAGCGCGGCGACGCTCGTCATCGCGATCTGCCCGTAGGTCGAGCGCAGCTCGCCGGTCTCCATCCCGAGCTCGTCGGCGATCTCGGAGTCGCTGCAGCTGCGCTGCTCGCGGGTCTCCCGCCGCTCGATCGCGCGCTCGATCTCCCGCGCCCGGGAGCGCACGGAGCGCGGCACCCAGTCCTGGGAGCGCAGCTCGTCGAGGATCGCGCCCCGGATGCGCTGCATCGCGTAGACCTCGAACTTGCGCCCGCGGTCGGGCTCGAAGCGCTCGATGGCGTCGACCAGGCCGAAGATGCCGCACTGGACGAGGTCGGCGACGTCGACGTGGCTCGGCAGCCCGGTCCCGACGCGGCCCGCCACGTACTTGACCAGCGGCGCGTAGTGCAGCACCAGCCGGTCGCGGACCACTCGGTCGTCGGGCGCCTCGGCGTAGTCGGCCCACATCCGCGAGATGCCGGCCTCGACCAACGCCTCCTCGTCCGGCTTCGTCCCGTCGGGGGCCTGGCCGGGGTGGATGGTCGTCGGCCGGGCGCGGACGGCCACGTCGCGCAGGGGGCGCGGAGCGGCGGCCGGCGCGACGGCACGGGCGGCGGAACCCATCGTGGCGGCGGCGGGCCGCATCGACTCAGGCTCGGGGATGCGCGGCGTCATGAACGGCCCTCAGACGGTCGGCGGTCACGTGGGTGTACAGCTGCGTCGTCGCCGGTGAGGCGTGCCCGAGCAACTCCTGGACGCTTCTCAGGTCGGCTCCCCCTTCGAGCAGGTGGGTCGCCGCGGAGTGGCGCAACCCGTGCGGTGCGATGTCCGGCGCGCCCGGCACCGAGCCCGCCGCGTCGTGGACGACGGCCCGCGCGATGCGCGGGTCGAGGCGCCCACCACGGGCGCCGAGCAGCAGGGCGGGCGGCGAGCCCGCGACGGCGAGGGCGGGGCGTCCGTCGGTGCGCCACGCGTCGAGCGCGGTCGCCGCCGGGCCACCGAAGACGACGGTGCGTTCCTTCGCGCCCTTGCCCAGCACCCGCAGGGTCCGGCGGGCGTCGTCGACGTCGTCGACGTCGAGCCCGCACAGCTCGGAGACGCGGATGCCGGTGGCGTAGAGCAGTTCGAGCAGGAGGTGGTCCCGCAGGGCGATCGGATCGCGTTCCGCCGCGCCCCGGGCCGCGTTGTCGAGCGCGGCCGCCGCCTGGTCGGCGCGGAGCACCGCGGGCAGCGTGCGATGCGCCCGCGGGGACGCGAGGCGGGCCCCGGCATCGGTCGGCGCGTGGCCGGTGCGGACCGCCCACGCGGTGAAGGCGCGGACCGACGCGGCCCGCCGGGCCACCGTCGTGCGGCGGACCGGACGACGACCGGCGTCGTGTCGCCCACCGGCGTCGGTCGGCTCGCCGCGGCGTCGTCCCGGCTCCTCGACCCCGCCCTGGGCGAGCCACGACCGCAGCGCCGCCAGGTCGAGGTCGACCAGCGTGACCGCGCCCGCCCCGGCGGTGCCGGCGCGCCGGGCGGCGATCCGGGTCACCAGGTGGCGCAGGGCGGCCGAGACGTCCCCGGTGTAGGCCCGCACGGTGTGCTCGGACAGCCCACGCTCGTAGCGCAGGTGGGCGGTGAACTGCTCGAGCGCCCGCGCGAGCGCGGCGGGCAGCCCCTCGGTGCCCGTCGCGTCAGCTGTGGAGATCCCGTTTTTCGTCGCGCTGTGTGACGAGTTCTCCGGGCCGTCAACCCCCACATCACGGGGGTCCGCGACGGCCGCGGGATCTCCCGCGTCGCGCTGCGGGTCCGCGTCGTGAGACGAGAATCTGCCGGTCATCGCCACGAGACTCCGCGTCGGACCGGGGAGCGTCAAGCACCGCCGCGCCCGCGTCGGTGACCGCGCGGGCCGAGCGGGCAACGGTCACTCTCGTCGCGCTGTGCAACCGTTCGTCGCACGCAGCACGCGTCAGACGGACCGGCTCCACCCCCTCTCCCCGTCGGGCACGACGAGCCCGGCGGCGAGGAGCTCGTCCAGCGCTCCGGCGACCGCCCGCGGCAGGATCCCGGACTCGCGGACGAGGTCCGGCAGCGTCTTCGGCGCGTGCCCGCGCAGGGCCCCGTGGACCCGGACGGCCGGGCCCGAGAGCCCGTCGGTGGGTCGGGGCGGACTCCGGTGCTCCCGCTCCGGTGGCGGCGTGAGGAGGTCGCCCACCGGGGCCAGGTCCTGCAGGACGTGTGCCGCGTTGCCGACCACCGTCGCGTATCCCTTCCGGAGGAGCTCGTGGTTGCCGACCGACTGCGCCGAGGTGACGGGCCCCGGCACCACCAGGACCGGCCGCCCCAGCTCCTGCGCGGCGAGCGCGGTGCGGGCGGCACCGCTGCGGTGGCCGGACTCGACGAGCAGCGTCCCGTTCGCGAGCGCCGCGATCAGGCGGTTCCGCACGAGGAACCGATGCCGCGCGGGCACCGCGCCGACCGGGTACTCGCTGACGACGAGCCCGCTCGAGCCGATCCCCTCGAGCAACCGGCCGTGCGAGGCGGGGTAGGCACGGTCGATGCCGCAGGCCAGCACGGCGACCGTGGTGCCCTTCGCCGCCAGCGCGCCCCGGTGCGCCTCTCCGTCGATCCCGAGCGCGGCCCCCGACACGACGACCAGCCCCGCGTCCACGAACGAGGCCGACCAGTCGCGGGCGACCCATTTCCCGTAGCCGCTCGCCGCCCGCGACCCGACGACCGCCACGCTGCGGCGCCCGGGGGTCGCGAGATCGGCCACCGACGCCGGTCCCCGCACCCAGAGCCCGAGCGGCGCCACCCAGTCCGCGTGCCCCGGCTGCCCGGCGAAATCGGCCATGGCCGCCGTCGGCCACGCCGGGTCCTCGGGCACGAGCAACCGGCCGCCGAGAGCGCGGGCGGCTGCCAGGTCGGCGGCCGACCGGTCGTCGTGCCGCCGGGCGTCGACCTCCGCCCCGACGTGCGGACCGAGATCCGCCCCGCCCCGGATGCGCTCGGCCGCCTCCACCGGCCCGAGGAGCTCGGCCAGGTGCGACACCGCGGGGGCCGGGGGCTCCGCGACCCGCAGCAGGAAGGCGCGCGCGAGCAGGACGGCCTCGTCGACCGCGCCCGTCACCGCTGCGCTCCCGTCGCCGCGCCCTGGTGCTTGAGCTCCAGTGCGTCGTGCACGTCGTCGGCGTCGGGCCGGTCGCCCCCGCGCAGGTCGCACACCGTCCAGGCGACCCGCAGGCAGCGGTCGAGCGCGCGGGCGGTCAGCAGGCCCGCCCGCAGGAGGTTGTCCAGCTCGAGCGTCACCCCCGGCTCGACCGGACGCAGCCGTCGCAGCGCCGGCCCCGGCACCTCGGCGTTGCTCCGCCACCCGGTGTCCGCCCACCGCCGGCGGGCCCGCTCGCGTGCCGCGAGGACCCGGGCCCGGACGGTCGCGGTGTCCTCCTCCTGCTCGTCGGGGCCGCGGTCGAGCGTGGTGATCGGGTCGAGCTCCACCTGCAGGTCCGTGCGGTCGAGCATCGGCCCGGACAGCCGGTTCCGGTAGCGGCGCACCGCGTCCGGTCTGCAGGTGCAGTCCGTCGGCCGCGGCGGGGCGCACGGACAGGGGTTCGCCGCCATGACGAGCTGGAAGCGCGCCGGGTACCGCACGACGCCGTCCTTGCGCGCGAGCCGGACCTCCCCCTCCTCCATCGGCGTGCGCAGCGAGTCGAGCAGGTGCGGGCCGAACTCGAAGACCTCGTCCAGGAACAGCACCCCGCGGTGGGCCAGGGACACCGCCCCGGGCCGCGCCAGTCCCGAGCCCCCGCCCACGAGCGCAGCGGCCGACACCCCGTGGTGCGGCGCGACGAACGGCGGGGTGACCGCGAGGTCCCCGTCCGGGGGCAACGCGCCGGCCAGCGAGCGGACGGCCGCCACCTCCATCGCCTCGGGCACCGACAGGTCCGGCAGCAGGCCGACGAGGCGGCGGGCGATCATCGTCTTGCCGGAGCCCGGCGGGCCGACGAAGAGCAGGTGGTGGCCGCCCGCCGCCGCGATCTCCGCCGCCCGGCGGGCCCGTTCCTGCCCGACCACCTCGCCGAGGTCCTCGTGCACCGGCCGCACCGGAGGTGTCGGTCGGGTCGGCGGACGGCTCAGTCGGCCCTCTCCGTCGAGCCACGCGAGCACGTCGGCGAGATGGCCGGCGCCGAGCAGCTCGACGTCCTCGACGAGCGACGCCTCCTCGAGGCAGTCCTCGGGCACCACGATCCGCCGGATGCCCGCCCGTCGCGCCGCCACCACGCAGGGCAGCACGCCGCGGACCTGTCGGATCCGCCCGTCCAGCGCGAGCTCGCCGAGCAGCACGACGCCCTCGAGGGCCGAGGGCCGCACCTTCCCGTCGGCCGCCAGCACGCCGCAGGCCAGGGCCACGTCGTAGCTCGACCCCTGCTTGGGCAGCGTGGCCGGCGAGAGGGCGAGCGTGATCTTGCGGCCCGGCCAGTCCCGTCCGGAGTTGACCACCGCGGCGCGCACCCGGTCCCGCGCCTCGGCCAGCGCCGCGTCGGGCAGCCCGACCAGCGACAGCCCCGGGAGCCCCGGACCCACGTCGGCCTCGATCTCCACCAGGTCGCCGTCCACCCCGTGCAGTCCGATCGACCACGACCGCGCGAGCGCCATCAGAAGGCTCCCTCGTAGTGCTCGACCTGCGGCTCCCTGCCGTCCACGAGCAGCACCGACACCACGTCGAAGCGCACCTCGCACCACCGGGCCCGCGACTCCGCCAGCCACTGGTGCGCGAGGCGCCGGATGCGCGCCGCCTTCGTGCGCGTGACCGCCTCGACCGGGAGGCCGTAACCGGTGCCCGAGCGGGTCTTCACCTCGCAGACCACCAGCCGGTCCCCGTCGGTGGCCACCACGTCGAGCTCACCCTCGCGCCGCCGCCAGTTCCGCGCGAGCACCACCAGACCCCGCGCGGTCAGGTGCTCGACCGCGAGGTCCTCCCCCGTGCGCCCCAGTTCGTCCTTCGCCGCCACCACGCCCGTCCTCCCGCCGCCGGTGGGACCACGGTGACGACGACGGGCCCGCGGGCGCGAACAGCGAGCGGTGCTCTGGGGACAACTGCGGCCCGCGGACGGGGCGCTGGTCCGCCCGCCGTCACCGGGACGGCGGGCGGCGCAGGATCAGCCGCCGAACGGACCGTCCTCGAGGCGCAGGTCGGGCTTCTCGAGCTCCTCGACGTTGACGTCCTTGAACGTCACCACGCGCACGTTCTTCACGAAGCGCGCCGGGCGGTACATGTCCCACACCCACGCGTCGGACATCCGCACCTCGAAGTAGACCTCGCCGTCGGCGTTCCGGACGGCGACGTCGACCGAGTTCGCCAGGTAGAAGCGGCGCTCGGTCTCCACGACGTAGGAGAACTGGCTCACGATGTCGCGGTACTCGCGGTAGAGCGACAGCTCCATGTCGGTCTCGTACTTCTCGAGATCCTCCGCGCTCATGGTCCCTCTCCCCCCTCCGCGACCGGGTCGTCCAGGTACCCGTCGAACGACTCATTGTGGCCCACCGGCCCGGGAGGTGAGTCTGCCGCCCGCTCCCCGGCGAGGCGAGCCGCCCCGGCCACGTTCACGAAGCTGTAGCGGTGGTCCGGGCTCGGACCGTGCATCGCGAGGGCCGCGGTGTGCGTCGGGGTGCAGTACCCCTTGTGGACGTCGAAGCCGTACTCCGGGCGCCGCTCGTGCAGCTCCGCCATCAGGGCGTCCCGCGTGGTCTTCGCGAGGATCGAGGCCGCCGCCACGCAGGCCGCCGCCAGATCGCCCTTGGGCACCGCGAGGCTCGGCACCCCGAACCCGGTCACCGGGAAACCGTCGGTGAGCACGTAGCCCGGCCGCACCCCGAGCCGGGCGACCGCGCGGCGCATGCCGTCGATGTTGGCCGCGTGCACGCCCCGGTGGTCGACCTCCGTCGGGTCGACCAGCACCACGCAGTGGTCCACCGCGCGCCGGCGCACGATGACGGCGAGCCGTTCGCGTTCCGCCGCGGAGAGCAGCTTCGAGTCGGTGAGGCCGTCGAAGTGCTTCGCGTCGTTCGGCCGCAGGATGCAGGCGGCGACGGCGAGCGGCCCCGCGCACGCCCCGCGACCGGCCTCGTCGACGCCGACGACCGGTCCGAGGCCGTGCCGCTCCAGCGCGGACTGCAGCGCCCACGCCTCGCTGGAGCGTCGGATGATCGCGCGGGGCGGCTGCACCCCGGTCCGCGGGGGCAGGGGCTTGCGCGCACGGCGGGGCGGGCGTCCCCCGGCCGGTTGACCCGGGCCTCGGGGGCGCCCGTCCCCGCTACGGCGGGGACGGGCGGTGGTCACTCGAGGGTCGGCCCTTCCCGACGTCGGGTGGGGTCGGGCGGGGCGCCCGTCGTCGCCCCGGTGAGTGCGCGGCGCAGTCGGCGCCCGCTCCACACCACGGGCACGGCGAGCAGCGCGCCGGCGACCTCCGGCGTGCCCCCGGGAACGCCGCCCTCACCCGTCGTCGGGGCGAGGGCGGTGGCCGTGGGCTGCTGCGGGTCGATCGCGGGCACGGTGCGCCAGCGGGTGATCGGCAGGACGACCACGCGCACCTTGCCGATCACGTCGGAGAGCGGCACCGGGCCGTGGAAGCGGGCGTCCGCGGAGTTGTTGCGGTTGTCGCCCATCACCCAGAGCTGGCCCTGCGGCACCTGCACCGGGTCGAACGCGGCCTGCCGGTCGCCGAGCCCCGACTGGTAGTAGAGGTAGGGCTCGGTCAGGGGCTGCCCGTCGACCAGGACCCGGTTCTGCGCGTCGCAGCACTGCACGGTCTGCCCGCCGACCGCGATCACGCGCTTGACGAAGTCCTTCTCGTTCGGCGCCGCGAGCCCGACCAGCGAGAGGGCGTCCTGGAACCCGCGCACGATCGGGTTGCCCGACGGCTCGGAGTCGCCGACCTCGTCGTTGTCGAGCCACGCGGGCGGGCCCTTGAACACGACGACGTCGCCGGGCGCCGGGTCGGTGAAGCGGTAGCTCACCTTGTCCACCGCCACGCGGTCGTTCGCGCAGCCGGTGCAGCCGTGCAGCGTCTGCTCCATCGATGCCGAGGGGATCACGTAGATCCGGGCGACGAACGTCTGGATGACGAACGTGAGCACGATGGCGACGACGATCAGCAGGGGCAGCTCGCGCCAGAACGAACCCTTGCGCTTCTTCTTGCCGCCCGGCGTGGTGCCGGTGGCGTCGTCCTTGCCCTTGGCGCGGCGGCCCGGGCCGGAGGACCCGGCGTCGCTGCCGTTGCGGCCCGGCCCGGCGGCGGCCGCGCCACGACGACGGCCCGACGACCGCTCCTCGTCGGCGACCGCGCTGCCGTCGACCTGGGTGTCGCCCGCCGCCGCGGCCGCGCCGCGACGGTGCTTCCCGGTGTCGGGGCCGAGCCCGGTGGTCTGCGTGACGTCGGACCCGTCGTCGGGAGCCGCGGAGGATCCCGAGGTGGACGCCGAGGACTGCGAGGGCGGCGGGATGCCGCCGGCGAGCAGGGGCCGGTCGGCGGGCGGCGAGGCGGGGGGCGCCTGCTCCGCAGGGGCCTGCACCGCGGTCGGGGCGGGGCGCTGCTCGCCCGTCGTCGGGAAGGGACGCTGCTCGCCCGTCGTCGGGAACGGCCCCTGGCTGCCCGACGGCGGACCGGCGGGGCGACCGACCGGGGGACGCGGCGCGTAGCCGTGCGGCGGGGACGGCGGGGCCTGACCGTACGGCGGGGGCGGCGCCTGGCCGTAGGACGGCGAGGCCGGGGGCTGCCCGTACGGCGGTGAGGGCGGTGCCTGTCCGTACGGCGGAGACGGCGGCGCCTGACCGTACGGAGACCCGGGGCGCGAGGGCGGCTGACCCGGCCCGGGCGTCCGCCACGAGTCACGCGGCGGCCCGGAGGGCAACGCCGTGGGGGGCGGCCACTCGGCGGTGGGACGGCGCCCCGACAGGGGGTCGGCGTCCGGCGCGCCGTGGCGACCGGAGGCCGGACCGAACCGGCCCTCGTCGGAGGGGGACCCGTGCCGACCGGCCGGCCGGCGGTCGCCGTTCACCTCGCCGTAGGGGTCTTCCCCGGGGTCGGCCTCAGCGGGCCCGCCCCACCGCGGATCGACCCCGCCGTGGCGGGGCTCGCGGTAGCGGCGGCCGGGCTCGTCGGTCGGTGGCACGTCGTCAGGCTAGGAGACGCCGGGCCGCGTCAGGACGCGGAGGTCGTCTCGCGCTTCTCGCGGATCTTCGCGGCCTTGCCGCGCAGCTCCCGGAGGTAGTAGAGCTTCGCGCGCCGGACGTCACCGCGGGTCACGACCTCGATGTGGTCGATGTTGGGCGTGTGCACCGGGAAGGTGCGCTCCACCCCGACGCCGAAGCTGACCTTACGGACGGTGAACGTCTCGCGGAGGCCGCCACCGTGGCGACGGATCACGACACCCTGGAAGACCTGTACACGAGAGCGTGAACCCTCGATGACCTTGACGTGCACCTTGACGGTGTCACCCGGGCGGAAGTCCGGGATGTCGGAGCGCAGCGAGCGCGCGTCGAGCTCGTCCAGGGCGTTCATGGTCTGTCGTCCTCGCCTGTCTCGGGTCGCCTCCGGCCACGCGCCACCGTCGAGTTCGAACGGTGGGCAGGCCCGGAGCGACCGGATGGGTGTCGTCCCTGTCACGGGGGACCGCCCGGAGGCGGCCCGCGGCCCGTGGCAACTCCCCCAGTCTGCCAGACGGCTCAGCCACGCCGGGCAGGCGGGGCGGTCACGGGCTCCCGCCCGGGACCTCGTACCCCGCGCCCGCCAGCACCTCCCGGTCCCGCCGGTCGAACGCCGTCGCCCCGAGCCGCTCGACGAGCCGGTCGAGCAGGTCGGGCCGCACCGCCGCCGTCCGTTCCAACGAGCGGTCACGACGCCACCGTGCGACCGCGCCGTGGTCCCCCGACCGCAGCACCGGCGGCACGTCGAGCTCCCGCCAGGACTCCGGGCGCGTGTACGCGGGGGCCTCGAGCAGCCCGTCGGAGAACGAGTCGAGCTCGGCGGAGGCCGGGTTCCCGAGCACGCCGGGCACGAGCCGGGACACCGCCTCGACCACCACGAGGGCCGCCACCTCCCCGCCGGCCAGCACGTAGTCCCCGAGGGAGAACTCCTCGACCGGTCCACGCCGTGCCGCGTCGACCGGCACCCGCCCGTCGATCCCCTCGTACCGGCCGCACGCGATCGTCAGCCGGGACGCCTCCGCCCAGCCCGCGACCCGCCGCTGTGTGAGCGGCGCCCCCGCCGGGGTCGGCACCAGCAGCACACCCGGGTCGTCGGGCACGGCCGCCCGCACCGCGTCCAGGGCCTCCCCCCACACCGTCGGCGTCATGACCATCCCGGGGCCGCCGCCGTACGGGGAATCGTCCACCGCCTGGTGCACGCCGGTGGCCCATCGACGCAGGTCGTGGACGTGCAGGTCGATCAGCCCGGCACGGCGGGCGCGTCCGACGATGGCGTCGTCGAGTGGCGCGAGGTAGTCGGGGAAGATCGTGACGACGTCGATGCGCACGCCGGGATCCTGCCAACCGGTGACGGAGGAGAGGACGCGAGGTGTTCTGGACGACGGGTCTGGCCGGTCAGGTGGGGGTCCTGCTGCCCCTGGCCATCGCGCTCGTGCTCTCGACCGCGGTCGGCATCGAGCGGGAGCTCGCGGCGAAGTCGGCCGGCCTCCGCACCCACGCCCTGGTCGGCGTCGGTTCCGCGGCGTTCATGCTCGTGTCGAAGTACGGCTTCGACGACCTGCTGCGGATCGACGACGTGTCGCTCGACCCGTCGCGCGTCGCGGCCCAGATCGTCTCCGGCATCGGGTTTATCGGCGGCGGACTGATCTTCGTCCGCCGGGACGCCGTGCGCGGCCTGACGACGGCGGCCACCGTCTGGCTCGTCGCCGCGGTGGGGATGGCCTGCGGGGCGGGACTCCCCCTGCTCGCGCTCGCGGGCGTCGTCGCGCACTACCTCGTGACCCGTGGCTTCCGGCCGCTCGCCCGGGCCCTGTCGCGGTCGTCGAACGCCCCGCGCGCGGTGCACGTGTCCTACGCGGACGGGCGCGGCGTGCTGCGCCGCGTGCTCAGCACCGCCACGGAGCGCGGCTTCGCGGTCGCGGGCGTGACGGTGGACCGGGACGGCACCGAGGACGGCACGGCCGCGGTCACGCTCTCGCTGCTCGGCCGCATCCCCCTGCACCCGCTCACCAGTGAGCTCGCGGAGATCCCCGGCGTCCGGAGCGTGCGGGTGGGCGAGGACGACGAGGAGCCGGCCGACTGACCGTGTCCCCGATGGCAGGAAAGCGTCGTTGCTGTCGTCGGACGACAGCAACGACGCTCCGCTGCGACGGGGAGTCGGGCCCTACTCCGGGTCCAGCAGACCCTCGGGCGGGTCGAGCACCACACGGCCGCCGGCCACGTCCACGGTCGGCACGATGGCGAGGACGAAGGGGACCAGGAGCTCCGTGCCCTCCCGGTCGACCACGAGCGTCTCCCCACCGGCGCCGTGATCGACGGCGGTGACCGTCCCGATCACGGTGCCGTCGGCGAGCTCCACGCGGAGCCCCTCGAGCTGGTGGTCGTGGAACTCGTCGGGGTCGTCCGGCGCGGCCTCGAGGGGCGGCGCGGACAGGACGGCGCGACGGAGCCGCTCGGCGGCGTCGCGGTCGGCGACCTCCTCCGCGGACACCAGGAGGCGGCCGGAGTGCCAGCGCGCCCCGACGATCGTCAGGAACCCGCCGTCGGGAAGGCGGAGCCGCGCCCCGGGCGCGAACCGCGTCTCGACGTCGTCGGTCGAGGGCTCGACCACGAGTTCACCGCGCAGGCCGTGCACCTTGACGACCCGCCCGACCACACGCAGGTCGGACGGGTCGTTCCGGGGGGCCACGGTCAGCGGTCGGTGTCGACGACGTCGACCCGCACCCCGCGACCGCCGACCCCGCTGATCACGGTGCGCAGTGCGGTGGCCGTGCGTCCGCCGCGCCCGATGACCTTGCCCAGGTCGTCGGGGTGGACCCGCACCTCGAGGGTGCGGCCACGGCGGTTGGTGACGAGGTCGACCGCGACCTCGTCGGGGTGCGTGACGATGCCCCGCACCAGGTGCTCGAGGGCCTCGGCGAGATCACTCACCGCAGGCTCACTCGGCCGCGGCGTTGCCGCTGACCTTGGCCAGCTCCTCGTTGAAGCGGGCCTGCTTGTCGACCTTCTCCGGCTTGGTCTGCAGGCGCCCCTCGGTGTGCGGGAGGCCCTTGAACTTCTGCCAGTCCCCGGTCACCTTGAGCAGGTGGTGCACCGGCTCGGTCGGCTGCGCGCCGACACCCAGCCAGTACTGCGCCCGCTCCGAGTCGATCTTGATGGTGCTGGGGTTGTCCTTCGGGTGGTACTCGCCGATCGTCTCGATGACGCGCCCGTCACGGCGGTTACGGGCATCGGCGATGACCACGCGGTAGTGGGGCTCGCGGATCTTGCCCATGCGGGCGAGCTTGATCTTGACGGCCACGGGTCCGGTGCACTCCTCGTTCGCGGTACTGCTGCGTGCTCGACGTCTCCGCGCGACGTGGGGTGCCGCGCGTGCGCCAAAGGTCCGACGGTCACGGCCCAGGGAGAGGGTGGCCGTGACGCAACTCCCCGATTGTGCCAGACCCCCTCACGACGACGGGTCGGCGGGCTCCGCGAGCGCCTCCCGGACCGCGCGCGCGTTCGCCACGGCCTCCGGGGTGTCCCCGTGCAGGCACAGCGAGTCCGCCCGCACCGCGACCTCGGTGCCGTCCACCGCCACGATCACGCCGTCCCGCGCGAGACGGACCGCCCGCTCGACGACCGCCGCGGTGTCCGGCAGCAGCGCACCGGGCTCCGAGCGCGGGACGAGCGTGCCCTCCGGCGTGTAGCCGCGGTCGGCGAAGGCCTCGGCGATCGTGGGGAGCCCGGCGTCGGCCGCGAACTCGAGCAACCGGCCGCCCGGGAGCGCCATGACGGGGAGGTCCCCGGCGGCGCGCGCCGCGTCGACGACCGCCCGCGCCTGCACCTCGTGGTGCACCACCGTGTTGTAGAGCGCGCCGTGCGGCTTCACGTACTCCACGGTCCCGAAGGCCCGGAGCGCACCGATCTGGTAGAGGATCTCCGCGGTGAGCGTCTCCGGGTCGACGTCGAGGAACCGGCGCCCGAAGCCGGCGAGATCCCGGTAGGAGACCTGGGCCCCGATCCGCACCCCGCGCTCCGCCGCCCGCGCGCAGACGCGGCGCATCGTCACCGCGTCGCCCGCGTGGAACCCGCAGGCGACGTTGGCCGAGGTGACCACGTCGAGCAGCGCGTCGTCGTCGGTCAGGGACCAGGTGCCGAAGCCCTCGGCGAGGTCGGCGTTGAGGTCGAAGGAGACGGAGCGGAGCGGAGCTCGACCATCGGACATGGCTAGAGCGCCGTTCCCCGCCGCAGCACCGCCACGGGCCGCCGCAGCAGGTCCAGGTCGCCCCGCGGGTCGCCGGACACCACCACGACGTCCGCCGGCGCACCGACCTCGAGGGCCGGCCGTCCCAGCCAGGACCGCGCCGCACCCGACGCCGCGGCCAGGGCGCGCTCGGCGCCGAGCCCGACCTCGGCGAGGGCCGCGATCTCGTCGACGATCCGGCCGTGCCGGATGCCGCCGCCCGCGTCCGTCCCGGCGTAGACCGGGACGCCCGCGTCGATCGCGGCCGCGACGGTGTCGTGGGACCGGGCGTAGAGGTCGCGCATGTGGGCGCCGTAGGCCGGGAACTTCTCGCCCGCCGCGTCGGCGAACGAGGGGAAGTTCTCGACGTTGACCAGCGTCGGCACCAGCGCGGTCCCCCGCTCGACCATCATCGCGATCGTCTCGTCGGTGAGCCCGGTGCCGTGCTCGATGCAGTCGATCCCCGCGCCGATCAGGCCGGGCAGGGCGTGCTCGCCGAAGACGTGCGCCGTGACCCGGGCCCCGTGGGCGTGCGCGGCGTCGATGGCCTCGCGCAGCACGTCGTCGGGCCACAGCGGCGTCAGGTCGCCCGCCTCGCGCTCGATCCAGTCCCCGACGAGCTTCACCCACGGGTTGTGGGCCGCCTGCTCCGCGACGAGGCGCGGCAGGTCGGTCGGCTCCTCGGCGTCGATCGGCAGCCCGCGGATGTAGCGCTTCGGGCGGGCGAGGTGGCGGCCCGCACGGACGATCTCGGGCATCCGCGGGTCGTCGTCGAGCGGGCGGGTGTCGATCGGCGAGCCGCAGTCCCGCAGCAGCAGCGCGCCCGACGCCGCGTCGGTGTGCCCCTGGGTGCGCGCCTCCTCGAGCTCGACCGGACCGTCCGGACCGATCCCGACGTGGCAGTGCGCGTCCACCAGCCCCGGCAGGATCCAGCCGTCGATCCGGTCGGCCCCGGCGATCTCCTCGGAGGTGATCAGGCCGACGTCGCCGACCCAGAGGTCGCGAGGCTCGTCGTCGCCGCTGCCGTCGAGGACCGGACCGTGGAGGTGGAGGGGCACGGGTCGGCAGCCTAGGAGACCCGCCGCCCGCGTGAGGGGAACCCTCGTGCCATCGGAGCGCTCGGTTCCTCCCCTCACCCCCGGCCGTCTTCCTGGCATCCGGCTGAGCACGCCGACAGGGGGTGGTTACGGTCGCGCGGTGATCCCGGTGGCCGCAGTGATCGCGGAGGCGCTCGAGGCCCAGGCGCCCGCGGACCTCGTCGTCGTCCGCCGCGCGCCGGTGCACTTCCCCGGCGCGGTCGTCCGCACGCCCGCCCTGCTGGTCGCCGGGGCGGTCCGCGCGTCCTACGGGCCGACCGACGTCCGGCTCGCCGTCGAGGTCGAGCCGACCGACGACGACCGGACGAGCTCGCCCGCGGTGTACGGCGAGCACGGCGTGCCGCACGTCTGGCGGGTCACCCCGGAGCCGCCGACGATCCGCGTGTTCGCGCTGCGCGACGGCGTGCACCAGCAGGTCGCGGCGTCGGCGCACGTCCTCGCCCACGCCCCGTTCCGGCTGCGGGTCGACCTCACCGAACCGACGGGGCGCTGAGCACCGCCGCGAGCACGATGATCAACGGTCCCTCAGCGGCCTGGTCCGGCCCTCGCGAGCCCGATCAGGGTCTGGTGATCATGTCGCCGCGGCGTCGTGACGCCCGGACCTACTTGCGGCGCTTCTTCTTGTTGCCCTTGGGCCCGCCGCCGCCGGACTTGGTGCCCGGGAAGCTCAGGGCCGACGGGTCGAAGTCGGCCGGCAGGTCGTTCATCCCCGCGAGGCCGGGCGGGAGCTGGTTGAGGCCCGGGGTGTCGTACGACCCGACCTGCCGCTGCTGCCCGCCGCTCTCGGTGGCGATGCCCGCGATGGCCGGCATCTGCTTGGGTCCACGCTGCGGCCGCGGGGCGCCCTTGCGGGCGTTCCGCGCCGCCTTGCGGGCGGCCCCGCGCCCCGCCGAGCCCGGCAGCCCGAACTGGCCCGCCATCTTCGTCATCATCTTCTTCGCGTCGAAGAAGCGGTCGACGAGCTGGTTGACGTCGGAGACGCCGACCCCCGACCCGTTCGCGATCCGGAGACGCCGCGACCCGTTGATCATCTTCGGGTCGGCGCGCTCCGCGGGCGTCATGCCGCGGATGATCGCCTGGACGCGGTCGAGGTGCTTCTCGTCGATCTGGCCGAGCTGGTCCTTCATGTTCGCCGCACCCGGGAGCATCCCGAGGATGTTCGCGATCGGCCCCATCTTGCGGACGGCCTGCATCTGCTCCAGGAAGTCCTCGAGGGTGAAGTCGCCCTCGGACATCTTCTGGGCGGCCTTCTCGGCCTGCCCCTCCTCGAAGGCCTGCTCGGCCTGCTCGATGAGGGACAGCACGTCGCCCATGCCGAGGATGCGCGAGGCCATCCGGTCGGGGTGGAAGACGTCGAACTCGTCGAGACCCTCGCCGTTGGAGGCGAAGAGGATCGGCTGGCCGGTGACCTCGCGGACCGAGAGCGCCGCACCACCGCGGGCGTCACCGTCGAGCTTGGTGAGCACCACGCCGTTGAAGCCGACGCCGTCGCGGAAGGCCTCGGCGGTGTTGACCGCGTCCTGACCGACCATCGCGTCGAGGACGAACAGCGTCTCGTCGGGGTTCACGGCGTCGCGGATGTCCGCGGCCTGGCGCATCAGTTCCTCGTCGACGCCGAGGCGACCGGCGGTGTCGACGACGAGGACGTCGTACTGCCGGCTGCGCGCGTCGGCGACGGCGCGGCGCGCCACGTCCACCGGGTCGCCCACCCCGTTGCCGGGCTCGGGGGCGAACACCTCGACGCCGGCGCGCTGCCCGACGATCTGCAGCTGGTTCACGGCGTTCGGCCGCTGGAGGTCGCAGGCCGCGAGCATCGGCGTGTGGCCCTGGTTCTTCAGCCAGCGCGCGAGCTTGCCCGCGAGGGTCGTCTTGCCCGAGCCCTGCAGGCCCGCGAGCATGATCACCGTCGGCGGGTTCTTCGCGAACCGCACCCGGCGGGTCTCGCCGCCGAGGACGCCGACGAGCTCCTCGTTGACGATCTTGACGACCTGCTGGGCGGGGTTGAGGGCCTCGGAGACCTCGGCGCCCTTCGCCCGCTCCTTGATCTGCTTGACGAATGCGCGCACCACCGGGAGCGCGACGTCGGCCTCGAGCAGCGCGATGCGGATCTCGCGGCAGGTGGTGTCGATGTCGGTCTCGGAGAGCCGGCCCTTGCCGCGCAGGTCCGACAGGACCGATGTGAGGCGATCGGAGAGGGTGTCGAACACGGCGGGCGTACTCCCGGGGTCTGGCTGGTCGGACCGTCGCGGTGGGCACACGCGGGCGGCCCCCGACGATGCTCCAGCCTAACCGGCGGGTCCGACGACGTCCCGGGACCCGGTCGCCTCCACGAGGTCCGCGGCGCGGCGGGCGCCGCCGGCGTCGTCGAGCTCGGCCGCCGCGGCCCGGCAGCGGGCCCGGACGGCGTCGCCGGCGAGGGTCGCCGCCGCCTCCCGCAGGGCACCGACGGTCACCGCGTCGCGGTCCACCACGACGCCCACGCCGGCCTCGGCCAGCATCGCGGCGTTGCCGAACTGGTCGACGGCCTGCGGCACCGCGATCATCGGCGTCCCCGTGGCGAGACCCTCCGAGCAGCCGCCCATGCCGGCGTGGGTGACGAACAGCGCGGCCCGACGCAGGATCGCCAGCTGCGGCACCCACGCGTGCGCGGTGGTCCCGTCCGGCAGCGGTCCGAGGTCGGCCGGATCGACGTGGCGTCCGATCGCGAGCACCACCCGTCGTCCGGAGAAGGCCTCCACGACCGTCCGCCAGAAGGCGGCGTCACCGACGTAGGCCGAGCCCAGCGACACCAGCACGTCGACGTCCTCGGCCCACTCCCCCTGGTGCTCGCGGGCGTCCAGGCACGGCCCGACGAACGTGTACCGGTGCGGGTCGACCTTCCCGGCGTGCGGCTGGAGCAGGCGCGGGATCAGGACGATCGAGGAGTCCGGGACCCCGACGAAGGTCTGCGGCTCGAGGTCGATCCCCTCGGCCGCCAGCCACCCCGCGAACCGCTCGAGGTAGGCGGCGCCCGCCGGGCCGGCGAGCAGGTCGGCCATCCCGGTGTCCTGCTCGAAGCCCTCCCACGCGACCATCGCGAGCGAGAGCTGCACGCACGGCACGTCCCACCGCCGCCCGAGCACCCGCGCCGCGTAGCCGCCGATGTCGGCGAGGAACACGTCCGGCCGGTCGCGCTCCAGGGCGGCCTCGAGCTGGGGGGTCACGTGCCGTCCCTCGTCGAGGAAGAGCCCCATCCCGACGACGGGATCGTCCGGCCAGCGCTCGTCGCGCGTCTCGTCCGGCAGCACCGACGTGTGCGGCAGCGGGGTGGCCCCCGACGAGGCGACGAGGTCGGCGAACGGGCCCGGCACGGCGTACTGCACCCGGTGGCCGCGGGCGACGAGCTCCGCGACCACGGGCAGGTTCGGGTTGATGTGGCCGTGGGCGCCGGCGCCGACCATGACGATGTGCACGGCGAGGCACCGTGCCAGGTCGATCCGTCCGGTTCGACCGGTTTTCCGCTCCGGGCGCTCGTCGTCAGGAAGGCTGCGGCGCGACGGCGGCCATCACCGCCGCCTCGATGGCCCGACGGCGGGTGGGGTCGAGGGGCGTGACGCGTCCGGTGCCGGGGCTGTCGTGCTCGCCGTCGTCGCCCTCGGGCGACGCCTCGAGGCAGAACGCGTCGACCACCGACGACCCGAGGGTCGACACGCGTGCCCACCGGACGTCGACGGCCTCGGCCTCCAGCGCCGCCGCGACCCCGTGGAGCAGCCCGATCCGGTCGGCGGTGCGCAGCTCGAGCACCACCGCCCCGGTCGCCTCGTCGTCGAACCAGAGCACGCGGGTCGCGGGCGGGGTGCCCGTGGCCGCGGAGGACGAGTAGTCGCGCTCCTTCGCGGCGAGGCGCGCGGGGAGGTCGAGCGACCCGGTCAGCACCCGCACCAGGTCCTCGCGCAGGAGCGAGGCCTCGGGGAGCCGGCCGAACCGCGGCGAGACGGTGAAGCTGTCGACCGCGACGCCGTCGTGCTCGACCAGGACGGCCGCGTGGACCTGCAGCGAGTGCAGGGCGAGCACGCCCGCCGCGCGGCTGAGCAGGCCCGGTCGGTCGGGGGCGGCCACCGTCATGGTGACCGTGGTCAGCTCGTCCGCGGCCTCGACGGAGACCTCGGGGCTGCCCGAGGCGGCGACGGACCTCGCCAGCGCGAGCCGGTCGTCGGAGAGCGGCTCCGGGCCGGGCATCCCACCGCCGGCCATGACCTGGCGGCACCGCCGCACGAGATCGCCCAGCAGGGTCGCCCGCCAGGGCGTCCAGACGCCGGGTCCGGTCCCGAGCGCGTCCGCCTCGGCGAGGGCGTGGAGCAGCTCGAGCAGCACCGGGTCGCCCTCGAGGGTGTCGACGACGCGTTGCACCGTCGCCGGGTCCTCGGGGTCACGACGTTGCGCGGTGTGGGGCAGCAGGAGGTGGTGGCGGACCATCAGGCCGAGGGTCTCGACGTCGTTGGGCCAGAGCCCGAGCCGGCGCCCGATGTGCCGGGCCAGCTCCGCCCCGACGACCGAGTGGTCCTCGTCCCGACCCTTGCCGATGTCGTGGATCAGGGCGCCGATGAGCAGCAGGTCGGGCCGGGCGACGCGGGTGGTCAGCTCCGACGCGCGGCGGGTGACCTCGACGAGGTGGCGGTCGACGGTCCACACGTGGGTCCGGTCGCGCGGCGGCAGGTCGCGCACCGCGCCCCACTCCGGGAAGAGGCGCCCCCAGAGCCCGGTGCGGTCGAGCGCCTCGACGACGTCGACCATCCCCTCACCCGCGGCGAGCAGGGCGAGCAGCTCCTCGCGGGCGGCGCGCGGCCACGGCTCGCGGAGCTCCGGGGCGGCGTCGGCGAGCCGGCGCAGGGTCCCGGCCGCGATCGGCAGCCCGGTCCGGGCGGCCACCGCGGCCAGGCGCAGGACGAGGGCCGGGTCGCGGGTGACCTGGGCCTCCCGGGCCAGCACGATCTCGCCGGCCTGTTCGACCACGCCCTCGTCGAGACCACGACGGGACGGGGTGCGCCGCAGCGCGGCGAGCCCGCGGCGCGGCAGGGCCGCCTTGGCCGAGCGCAGGGCGACGTCGGTCGCGTAGACCACCGTGCGCGCGGCTCCGGACAGCGAGCGCGCCAGGTCGTAGCGGTCGGCGACCCCGAGGTCGGGGATGCCGGCGAGCTCGTGGGCGTCCTCGGCCTGCAGCACGTCGCGGGCGCGGCCGGCGCGGCGGTGCAGCTCGGTGCGCAGGTCGAGCATGAGCGTCCGGGCGGAGCGGACGTCGACGGCGGGCCGGTCGACGAGCTGGGCGGCGGAGAGGGCGTCCAGGAGCTGGACGTCGCGCAGTCCGCCGCGGCCGTTCTTCAGGTCGGGCTCGACGCGGTGGGCGACCTCCCCGGACCGCTGCCACCGGGAGCGGGTGGCCTCGACGAGGTCGTCGAACCGGTTGCGGATGCCGGCCCGCCAGGCCTGGCGGGCCGACGACGACAGGCGCTCGGCGAGCTCGGCGTCGCCCGCGATGAGGCGCACCTCGAGCAGTCCGAGCGCGACCCGGAGGTCCTCGGTGGCCACCCCGACGGCCTCGCCGACGGTGCGCACCGAGTGGTCGAGGCCGATCCCCGCGTCCCAGAGCGGGTACCAGAGCGCGTCGGCGATCCGGGCCACCTCGTCGGGGGTCCTCCCCCGGCTCCGCCCGGTCCCGTCGTGGATCAGGACGAGGTCGAGGTCGGACCACGGGGCGAGTTCCCGGCGACCCAGCGCACCGACCGCGACGAGGGCGGTGCCGGTGCCCGGCCCGACCCCCACGGCGGCGGCGCGGGTGGCGAGCCAGAAGTCGTGCAGTTCGACGAGGGCGTCGCGCAGGGCGGCCGGGCCGAGGCGCCGGGCCCCGGGCGGCGGGGTGAGCAGGGCGGTCCGGGCCCGGACCAGGTCGACGGCGGCCCCCTCGTCCGACTCCCCGGAGACGGCCAGGGAGGGCAGGACACCCTCGCCCCCGGTCTCGTCCCCGGTGCGCCCCGACCCGACTGCGACCATGCCCGTCCTCTCCGGTGGTGCGGGCCCGATGGAGGCCGGCACGGTGACTGCCGGGGGTCGACGTGCAGCACCGGGCCCGCCGTCGAAGCCTTCTCGACGGCGGGTCCGGTGGCGGTCGACCTGCGAGCTAGAGGGCGTCGGCCCCGCGCTCGCCGGTGCGCACGCGCACCACGGTCTCGATCGGGGTCACCCAGACCTTGCCGTCACCGATCTTGCCGGTGCGCGCGGTCTCGGCGATCGCGTCGAGGACCTTCTCCGCGGTCGAGTCGTCGGTGACGACCTCGATGCGGACCTTGGGCACGAAGTCGACCGAGTACTCCGCGCCGCGGTAGACCTCGGTGTGGCCCTTCTGGCGGCCGTAGCCCTGGACCTCACTGACGGTCATGCCCAGGACGCCGAGCTGCTCGAGCGCCCCCTTCACGTCCTCCAGGACGAACGGCTTGATGATCGCCGTCACCATCTTCACGGGTCAGCCCTCCTGACCGGCCGAGGCCGGCACCTTCGACGTCGCGGCCTCGAGGATCGAACCGCTCCCGCCGCCCGAGCGCAGCCCGGAATAGTCGTAGCTCGACTCGGCGTGCTCGGACTCGTCGATGCCGGAGGACTCGTCCTCGGCGGTGATGCGGAAGCCGATCGTGTACTTGATCAGCAGCGCGATGATCGTCGTGACCACGAAGGAGTAGGCGAGCACGGCGAGCGCGGCGACCACCTGGATGCCGAGCTGACCGAAGCCACCCCCGTAGAACAGGCCGTCGGCGCCGGCCGAGTTCAGCGACGTGGTGCCGAAGAACCCGATCAGGACGGTGCCGATGAGGCCACCGACGAGGTGGACGGCGACGACGTCGAGCGAGTCGTCGAACCCGAACCGGAACTTGATCGAGACGCAGAGCGCGCAGATCGCACCGGCGATGAAGCCGACGGCCAGACCGCCCACGGGGTTGACGAACGCACAGGCCGGGGTGATCGCGACGAGGCCGGCGACGGCACCCGACGCGGCGCCGAGCGTGGTCGGCTTGCCGTCGCGGAACTGCTCGACGACGAGCCAGCCGATGACGGCGGCGGCGGTGGCCAGCGTCGTCGTCGTGAAGGCGATCGCGGCGTTGGCGTTGGCACCCAGCGCCGAGCCGGCGTTGAAGCCGTACCAGCCGAACCACAGCAGGCTCGCCCCGAGGAGCACGAAGGGCAGCGAGTGCGGACGGCCCGGGTCACGCGGCCAGTTGCGGCGCTTGCCCAGCACGAGGCAGAGGGCCAGACCCGCGGCACCGGCGTTGATGTGGACCGCGGTCCCGCCGGCGAAGTCCAGCGCCTTGAGCTGGTTGGCGATCCAGCCGCCGGTCTCGGCGGTGTAGCCGTCGAAGGCGAACACCCAGTGGGCCACGGGGAAGTACACGATCGTCACCCAGACGGCGACGAACAGGCCCCAGCTCCAGAACTTCACGCGCTCCGGCACGGCGCCCGAGATCAGGGCCGGCGTGATGATCGCGAACATCAGCTGGAACATCGCGAAGGCGAGGATCGGAATCTTGTCCGGGTCCGTGCCGACGGGGTCGGTCGGCAGCCCGCCGAGCCCGACGAACTGGAAGTTGCCGATCAGGCCGCCGAACGCGTCGTTGCCGAACGCCAGGGAGAACCCGTACAGACACCACAGCACCCCCACGATCGCGAGGCACATGAAGTTCATCATCAGCATGTTCAGCACGCTCTTCGAGCGGACCATGCCGCCGTAGAAGAACGCGAGCCCTGGCGTCATGAGCATCACCAGCGCAGCGCTGGCGAGTACCCACGCGGTACTTCCGGCATTCAACACGGTCGTTCGTCCCTCCTGCGGTCGCCATCCGGCGCGGCGGTCACTGGGAGGAAAGAATGCTGAGAGCTTGTTTCGAGCGACGTCCACCGGTGTTTCTCGGCAGTTAACAGCCCGCCGATCCGTGTGACCATCAGGTTGCCGAATCGGACATCGCGGGGCGCAGTGTGCCAGGTCACGCGAACGCGGTCACGATGTGCGACATCCACGGCTCGTTCGTGACGCTTCGTGTCACCCGATCGGTCGTGCGAGGTGACGGGCGGACCCGCGCGCCGCGAGGTGCACAGGGCACAGGTTCCACGGCCCGCGCGACATGCCTGACGGACGTCTCGCGACGGCGCCAGCTCGGGCGGCCCGGGCCGCCCGAGCGAGATGCACACCAGGGAGCTCCGGAGGCCGTCCGGGCTGCCTCACGTGGACCTCGCGGCGGGGTGCGGGCCGACTCGGGCGCGAGGTTCACGTGGCGCAGGTTCCGGGGCCGTCCGGGCTGCCTCACGTGGACCTCACGGCGCTGCGGTCAGCGCAGGAGCGCGTCCACGAAGGCGTTCGGCTCGAACGGCGCCAGGTCGTCCGGCCCCTCGCCGAGGCCGACGAGCTTCACCGGCACGCCCAGCTCCCGCTGCACCTGGAACACGATGCCGCCCTTGGCCGTGCCGTCGAGCTTGGTGAGCACGACCCCGGTCACGTCGACCACCTCGCGGAACACCCGGGCCTGGGTCAGCCCGTTCTGCCCGGTGGTCGCGTCGAGGACGAGCAGCACCTCGTCGACCTCGGCCTGGCGCTCGACGACGCGCTTGACCTTGCCGAGCTCGTCCATCAGGCCGGTCTTGGTGTGCAGCCGGCCCGCGGTGTCGAGCAGCACGGCGTCGACCCCGGCCTCGGCGCCCCGCTTGACCGCGTCGAACGCCACGCTCGCCGGGTCCGCGCCCTCCGCGCCGCGCACGACGCGGGCGCCGGCCCGCTCCCCCCACGTCTGCAGCTGCTCGGCGGCCGCGGCCCGGAAGGTGTCCGCCGCGCCGAGCACGATCTCGTGTCCGCCGCCGACGAGGACGCGGGCGAGCTTGCCGGTGGTGGTGGTCTTCCCGGTGCCGTTCACCCCGACGACGAGCACGACGGCAGGTCGCCCGTCGTGCGCGAGGGCGCGCACGGAGCGCTCCATGCCGGTCCCGAGGGTCTCGACGAGGACCTCGTGCAGCAGCTCCCGGACCTCGTCCGAGGTGCGGACCCCGCGTGAGGCGATCCGTTCGCGGAGCTTGCCGACGACCTCCTGGGTGGTGGCCGACCCCAGGTCCGCCATGAGCAGCTGGTCCTCGACCTCCTCCCACGAGTCCTCGTCGAGGTCGCCAGCGCCGAGCAGGCCCAGCAGCCCGGTGCCGAGCGTGGATCGGCTGCGACCGAGGCGTCCGCGCAGCCGCTCCAGCCGTCCCTCCGGGGAGGCGATGGGCTCGCTCGGGGCGGGCGCGGCGTCCGGGGCGGCCGGAGCCGGGGGTGCGGGCTGCGCCGGCGGTGCGGACGCGGGGGCCGGCGGAGCCGCGGCGGGCGGGATCTGCGTGGTCCGGTCGGGCGTGGCCGGGGTGATCTCGGTCGTCCGGTCCGGGGCGGGCGACGCGGGGCGCTGCGGCGCCGGGGGCGCGGGGGCGCTCGCCGCGGGCGGGGTCGGCGTCGTCCGGTCCGGAGCAGCCGGCGGAATCTCCGTCGTCCGGTCCGGCGCGGGAGTCGACGGGGCGGGTGCGACCGGCGGGACCGCGGTCGTCCGGTCCGGGGCGGGAGCCGTCGGAGCGGACGCGGTCGGCGGGATCTCCGTGGTGCGGTCACCGGCCGGCGGGATCTCCGTGGTGCGGTCGGCGGACGGCGCCGGAGTCCCGCCGGGAGACGAGTCGATCTCGGTCGTGCGGTCCGGCTCGATCTCGGTGGTCCGCTCGGGCGCGACCGGCGTGATCTCGGTCTGCTCGGGGATCGCGGACGGGGCCTGGGTGGTGCGCTCCGGAGCAGGAGCAGGAGCGGACGGGCCCGACGGGCGCGACGGGCGCGCCTCGATGTCCGGGCCGGTCCCGGTGGGCGTGGTCCCGACCGTCGGCGGCGTCGGCCCGACCTCGGGCCGGTCCTTCGTCCCCGTCGCCCCGCCGCCCGCGGAGAACGAGAAGCCGCCGCCGGCGCTGTAGCTGCCCTTGGTCGGCTTCGGCGGCTCGGCCTGTTCCTCCTCCTGGTTCCGCAGCGAGATGCGGCGCCGGCGGGCCAGGACGAGCCCGACGATCAGGACGAGGAGGAGCACCACCACGACGACCGCGACGATGATCCCGGTCAGCACACCCGGCGAGAGCCCGGCGGCGGGGGCCTGCGCGAGCAGTTCCCGGGTCGAGGTGTCGAGGGTGGTCAGCGGCGACGTCACGCGTCCCATCCTGTCAGCCGTCGCGTCCGGCGGCCGCGACCGAACGTGGCGGGTTGCCGACGTCGATCATCAGCCGTGTGCCACCGCTGACACCGGCCGAGGTCAGGCCAGCAGCGAGAGCAGTGACCACACCCCGACGCCGAGGAGCGCGAGCAGCACCAGGAGGGCGGCGAGCAGGGCCACCACGCCGCGGGTCTGCTGCGGCACCGGCCCCAGTGCACCGGCGCCGGGCAGGACGGGCGCGCGGTAGAAGACGTCGACGGTGTGGCCCGCCGCGACCGGCACCGCCTCGACCACGCGGCCCCAGCCGTCCCCGCGGTCGACGGCGATCTCCACGCGGTGCCGACCGGGCGGGAGCGCGATGTCGGTGCGGCCCCAGCGGATGCTCAGCGGCAGGTCGTCGACGAGGACCGTCACCGGGTGGCCGGCGAGGAACGGGGTGAGGCTGCTGTGCGAGGCGTCGACCACGAGGTGCCCGACGGCGGGCTGCGGGGCCGAGGGCATGCGCCAGGACCCGCGGGCGGACGGGGCGCGCTCGACCTGCACGCGGCGCTTGGGCTGGAGCACCGTCATCCCGACCCACCTCCCCCGAGGGGAGCCCCCGCTCCCCTACCCGACGAGGTCGACGGTAGGCCCGGTCAACGCCTGGCGGCATTCCCCGTGCGCGTCGTTCGTCGGGCACGACCGCGTGATGTCTTGATCACGCAGCGCTAGGATAGCGCAACACAGCGTCACGACACGGGCGAGGGGTCCGCCCGGGCGAGTGGTCCGGGTGCCTCGGCCCCGCGGAGCCGCTGGGAGACGACCGCCGTGATGCCGTCGCCGCGCATGCTCACGCCGTAGAGCGCGTCGGCGATCTCCATGGTCGGCTTCTGGTGGGTGATGATCACCAGCTGCGAGGTGCGCCGGAGGTCGTCGAGCAGCGAGATGAGCCGCCGCAGGTTCGCGTCGTCGAGGGCCGCCTCGACCTCGTCCATCACGTAGAACGGCGAGGGGCGCGCCCGGAAGATCGCGACGAGCATCGCCACGGCGGTCAACGACTTCTCGCCGCCCGAGAGCAGCGAGAGGCGCTTGACCTTCTTCCCCGGCGGGCGGGCCTCGACCTCCACCCCGGTGGTCAGCAGGTCGTCGGGGTCGGTGAGCACCAGCCGTCCGTCGCCCCCGGGGAAGAGCACCGGGAACACGACCTCGAACTCCCGCGCCACGTCCGCGAACGCCTCCGCGAACACGTCGAGGATCCGCTGGTCGACGTCGGCCACCACCGAGAGCAGGTCCCGCTTGGAGGCCTTCACGTCCTCGAGCTGGGTCGACAGGAAGCGGTAGCGCTCCTCGAGCGCCGCGTACTCCTCGAGCGCCAGCGGGTTGACCTTGCCCAGCGTGCCGAGTTCCTTCTCCGCCCGGGACGCCCGCCGCTGCTGCTCCGCCCGGTCGTAGCGCAGGGGCGGCGGCATCGAGACCTGCTCGCCCCGCTCGCGCGCGGCCGTGACCTCCGCGACCTCGGCCTCGCTCGGCGGGATCCCGACGTCGGGGCCGTACTCGCGCACGAGGTCGTCCAGGCCGATCCCGAAGCGCTCGACGATCGACTCCTCGAGCTGCACGAGCCGCGTGCGCTGCTCGGCGCGCAGGACCTCGTCGCGGTGCACCGCGTCGGTGAGCCGTTCCAGCGTCTGCTGGAGGCCCCGCGCCCGCTCGCGGACCGCGTCGAGCTCGGCCGCCCGCGCCTGCCGCGCCGCGGCCAGCCGGTCCCGCGCCGCCGCCGCGGCCGCCACCGACGTGGCGATCCGGTCGACCCCGACCCGGCCGTACTCCAGGATCTCCCCGAGCAGCGCGGCCTGCCGCTCCCGTTCCCGCCGACGGGTCGCGGCGCGCTCGCGCTGCTCGCGCTCGGCCCGGGCCCGGTGGCGCAGTGCCTCCGCGCGGCCGGTCACCGCCCGGGCCCGCTCCTCGGCGGTGCGCAGCGCGAGCCGGCCCTCCACCTCGGCGGCCCGTGCCGCGTTGAGCGCCGCCGACGCGGCGTCCCGGCTCGCGACGTCGGCCCCGTCGACCTCGTCGGCGTCGGTGTCGGCCTGGTCGGTCGCCATCTCCAGGCGCTCCGCGAGGTCGTCCAGCTCGGCGCGCCGCTCCTCGTGCGCCTGCTCGACCGTCGCGCGGCGCTCCGTGAGCCGGGTGAGCTCCGCCTCCGCCCCGCGCACCGTCTCCGCCAGTCCGCCGAGCCGGCGCGCGAGCTGCGCGCGCCGGGCCTCGTCCTGCGCCCGGCGGGCGTCGGCCACCTTCCGCCGCTCGACGTCGGCCCGGCGCGCGTCGTCGCGGACCTGGCGGGCCACCCCGACCTCCGCCCGCGCCGCCGACTCGGCCTGCCGCGCCGCCTCGAGCGCGGCGGCCGTCGCCCGCTCGGCACGTTCCGCGTCGGCGCGCCGGTCCCCCGCCTCGTCGGCTGCCGACTGCATCTCCAGGATCGACCGGTTCCCCGAGGGCCCGCCGATCGCCCAGGCCCCGCCCAGCACGTCGCCGGCACGGGTGGCGGCGGTCAGCTCCGGGTGCGCCGCGACGAGGGCGCGTGCCGCCGGCAGGTCGTCCACCACGGCCACCCCGGCGAGCAGCCGGCCCACCGCTCCGGCGACCGCATCGGGCGCCCGGACGAGGTCGGCCGCCCAGACGGCGCCGGCCGGGGCGGGCCCCGTCGGCGCGGCGGGCCCCGCCCCCGCGACGAGCAGCCCGGCCCGGCCCGCGTCGCTGGCGTGCAGGTGGGCGAGGGCGTCGGCGGCGGCGTCCACCCCGGACACCACCACGGCGTCGGCCACCGGCCCCAGCGCCGCGGTCACCGCCGTCTCGTCACCCGGACCCACGCGCAACAGCGCGGCCACCGAGCCGAGCACCCCGTCGCGCGCCCCGGCGAGCAGTTCCCCCGCCCCGTCGCGCCGGGTGAGCGTCAGCTCGAGGGCCTCCACCCGCGCGCGCCAGTGCGCTCGGTCCCGCTCGGCGTCACGGTGGGCCGCGGCCGCGCGGTCGACCTCCGCCCGCACCTGCTCGTGGCGCTCGGTCGCGGCGTCGAACGCGGCCTCGGGATCGGGACCCCCGGCCCCGTCCTCGCTGCCGACCTCGACCGACACCCCGGAGTCCGGTGCCCCGTCGTCCGGCCCGGTCGGAGCGGACTCGCCCGCCGCGGCCTCCTCCTCGGCGAGCTCCGCCCGGGCCGTGGCCGCCCGCGCGGTCGTCTCCGCGATCGACGTCGCCAGGGTCTCGAGCTCCTCGACCGCCGCCGCGACGCGCCCACGCTGCGTCTCGACCTGCCCGGCGAGCCGGGCGAGCCCCTCGCGCCGGTCCGCGGCCGCCCGTGCCGCCGCCGCGACCCGCCGGTCGGCGGCCTCGAGGGTCTCCTCGGCGTCCTCCCGGCGGGCGGCGGCGTCCTCGAGGGTCTCCCGGGCGAGCGCGACCTCCTCGGCGAGTGCCTCCTCGTTCTCCGCGGCCGACGCGGCCTGGCGCTCCAGCTCGTCGGGGTCGGGGCCCGAGGTCGTCTCCTCCACCGCCGTCAGGTGCCGGTGGCGCTCGGCGGCGAGCGCCACCGTGCCGCGCAGCCGCTCGGCGAGCGACGCGAGCCGGTGGTGCGCCTCCTGCGCCCGGTCGTACGCCGGGGCGTCGACCTCGAGGGCGGCCTCCAGCTCCGTCATCGCCTCCGACTTGACCGCGAGCGCCCGCTCGGTCTCGTCGCGCCGGCGCCGGGCCTCGTCCTCGTCGGCCGCGTCCCGCGCGATCGTGCTCCGCAGCGTCACGAGGTCGTCCGCGGCGAGCCGCAGCCGCGCGTCGCGCAGGTCGGCCTGGATCGTCTGCGCCCGCCGGGCGATCTCTGCCTGGCGCCCGAGCGGCTTGAGCTGGCGGCGGAGCTCGGTGGTCAGGTCGCCGAGGCGGGCGAGGTTCGACTCCATCGCCTCGAGCTTGCGCAGCGCCTTCTCCTTGCGCTTGCGGTGCTTGAGGACCCCCGCGGCCTCCTCGATGAAGGCGCGGCGCTCCTCGGGGCGGGACTGCAGGATCGCGTCGAGCTGCCCCTGGCCGACCAGCACGTGCAGCTCGCGGCCGATCCCGGAGTCGCTCAGGAGCTCCTGCACGTCGAGCAGGCGGCAGGAGCTGCCGTTGATCTCGTACTCGCCCGCGCCGGAGCGGAAGACCCGCCGGGTGATCGACACCTCGGTGTACTCGATCGGCAGCGCCCCGTCGGAGTTGTCGATCGTCAGCGTCACCTCGGCCCGGCCCAGCGGGGCCCGCCCGGTGGTGCCGGCGAAGATGACGTCCTCCATCTTCCCGCCGCGCAGCGCCTTCGCGCCCTGCTCGCCGAGCACCCAGCTGATGGCGTCGACGACGTTGGACTTGCCGGAGCCGTTCGGCCCCACCACGCAGGTGATGCCCGGCTCGAAGCGCAGGGTGGTCGAGGACGCGAAGGACTTGAAGCCCTTCAGCGTCAGGCTCTTCAGATGCACCCGGACCAGGCCCCCTCCCGTCGCTGCGCTCGCCCAGGTCTCCCCGACCTGCCCGGGAAGCTACGCGACCCCTCCGACAGCCTCCCGCAGCACCGTCGCGACGTCGTCCGCCCGGTCCGCGAGGGCGCCCGTGCGGTCGATCACCGACACCGCGGCCACCACCCGCCCCTCCGACCACACCGGTACCGCCACCGCCACCGCGTCCGGCACCAGGCGCCCGCTGCGGCCCGTCTCGCACCCCGTCGTCCGGATGCGCTCGAAGTCCTCCAGCAGCGCGAGGGCCGCGGCCGGATCCTCCGGGCGGGCCGCCCGCACCACCGCCCGGCGAGCCTCGGCGGCGAGGTGCGCCACGAGCACCCGTCCGGCCGCGGTGTCCACCAGCGGTCGCCGCACCTGGGAGGAGAGCGCGTAGTCGAAGGCCTCGTCCGCCCCTGCCCAGTCGACCCAGACGGCGTCGTTTCCGACCCGCACCGCGAGCTGCACCGGGAGCCCCAGCCGCTCGGCGAGCCCGCCCAGCACCCCGGGCCGCACCGGGACCGCGGGCCGCCCGGCCCGGACCGAGAGCACCGACGGCGCCGGCCCGAGCGTGTACCGGCGGTGGGACTCGTCGAGGTACCCGACCGCGACGAGCCCGTCGACGAGCTTCTGCACCGAGGACACCGGCGCGTCGACCATCCGGGCCAGCTCGGTGAGCGACGCACCGGGCCGGGCGACCGCCGCCTCGAGCAGCTCCGCCACCCGGTCGACGGTCCGATGGTGCTTGTTACCCATATACGTAACGGTATCTCACATTGCGGAGAAGTTGTTAGCACGCCTAACGTCGATGGTGATCACGAAGGAGGCACCACATGCAGACCGACGGCGCCCTGAGCGGCGTGCGGGTCATCGACCTCGCCACCGTGGTGATGGGCCCCTACGCGGCGCAGATCCTCGGCGACCTGGGGGCCGACGTCATCAAGGTCGAGGCCCCGGGCGGCGACAGCGCCCGGCTCGCCCCGCCCGCCCGGCACCCCGGGATGGGCCATCTCGCCCTGAACGTCAACCGCAACAAGCGCTCGGTCACGCTCGACCTGAAGTCCGCGGACGGGAAGGCCGCGTTCCGCGACCTCGTCGCGGGGGCCGACATCCTGATCACCAACATGCGTCCCGGCGCGCTGGACCGCCTCGGCATCTCCCACGCCGAGCTCGCGGAGATCAACCCGCGGCTGATCACCTGCCGCGCACAGGGCTTCCGGTCCGACTCCGCGCTCGCCGACCGCGCCGCCTACGACGAGATCGTCCAGGCCGCGTCGGGCATGACCGACATCGTGCGCCGCGCCACCGGCACCCCGAGCTACGTGCCGACGGTCCTCGCGGACAAGGTCTGCGCGCTGACCATCGCCTACTCGGTGCTCGCGGCGCTGGTCCACCAGCGCGCCACCGGTGAGGGCCAGGAGGTCGAGGTCCCCATGGCCGACACGATGCTCGCCTTCACCCTCGTCGAGCACCTCGCCGGCCACACCTTCGTTCCCGACGACGGGGGCACGGGCTTCAACCGGTCCCTCGCGGCCGGGCACGCGGCAGTCGCGACGCAGGACGGGTGGGCCTGCATCCTGCCCTACAGCCCGCGCAACATCGCCGACTTCTTCGCTGCCGCCGGGCGCGACGACCTGGCGACCGACGAGCGCTTCGTCGACCGCACGCAGCTCGCCCGCCACCAGGAGGAGCTCTACGGCGAGATCGCCGCGATCGCCCCGACCCGCACCACGGACGCCTGGGCGACGCTGTGCGCCGAGCACTCCATCCCCTTCGCACCCGTCCTGGACCTCGAGACCGCGCACGAGGACCCCTACGTCGTCGACGGCGGCCTGCTCACCAAGCAGCAGCACCCGACGGAGGGCACCTACCGCTCGATCGGCTTCCCGGTCCGCTTCTCGGCGACCCCCGCCGGGATGCGCACCCCGACCCCGCGGCAGGGCGACGACACCGCCGAGGTCCTGCGGGAACTCGGCCGGTCCGAGGAACAGATCGAGGCGATGGTCCCGTGAACACCGACGAGATCCTCCGGCGCGGGACCACCCCGCTCTCCGCGCCCGCCTTCCCGCCCGGGTCGCACCGGTTCACCGACCGCGAGTACCTCAACGTGGTCTACCGGACCGACCCCGACGCGTTCCGCGCCGCGCTGCCCGAGCCCCTCGAGGTGGTCGAGCCGCTGGTGCGCTTCGAGGTGATGCGCATGGGCGACGTCGACGGCTTCGGCCCCTACACCGAGTGCGGCCAGGCGCTGAGCTGCGCGTTCGACGGCGAGCAGGGCGAGTACCTGCACGCGATGTACCTCGACAACGCCCCGGCCACCTTCGCCGGCCGCGAGCAGAGCGCGTACCCGAAGGCGTTCGGCTCGCCGCGACTGTGGGTCGAGCAGGGCACGCTCGTCGGGCAGCTGCACGTCGGCTCCCTGCCGGTCGCCACCGCGACCATGGCCTACAAGAACACCCCGCTCGACCCGGACGAGGCCCGCGCGCAGGTGGGCGTCCCGACGTTCGCGGTGAAGCTCTCCCCCGGCCGCGGCGGCCCGACCGCCGCGACCCTGCAGCGGACCCGGATCACCGACCTCGTCGTGAAGGACGCCTGGGAGGGCCCCGCCCGCCTGGAGCTGCACCCGCACGTCATGGCTCCCCTGGCCGACCTGCCCGTGCTCGAGGTCGTCGCGGCCTCGCACGTGCTGACCGACCTCACGCTCGCGCCCTTCACCCCGGTGCACGACTACCTGGAGGACCGATGAGGATCACCGAGATCGGCGCCGGCACGATCGGCGTCAGCTGGACCGTGCTGCACGCGGCGCACGGCCACGAGGTCACCGTCACCGACCCGCGCCCCGACCTCGACGAGGCGGTGCGCGACGGCGTCCGCCGCTTCGCGCCGTCGATCGGCGCGGACGCCGACGACCTGCTCTCCCGCGTCCGGACCGACCCGGACCTCGCCTCCGCCGTCGGGAAGGCGGAGATCGTCCAGGAGCAGGGACCGGAGCGCCTCGCGGTCAAGCAGGAGATCTTCACGACGGCGGGTGCGGCGGCTCCGGCCGACGCCCTCCTGCTGACCTCGACGTCGGGCATCGTCGCGAGCGACATCGCGGCGGACCTCGGCGCGGACGTCGCCGCACGGCTCGTCGTCGCGCACCCGTTCAACCCGCCGCACCTGCTGCCGCTGGTCGAGATCGTCGCGGGCGCCCGGACCGCCGCGGAGACGGTGGAGCGCGCCGCGACCTTCCTGCGCTCGGTGGGCCGGGACCCGGTGGTGGAGCACCTCGAGGTGTCGGGCTTCGTCGCGAACCGCCTGCAGTCGGCGCTGTTCCGGGAGGCCGTGAGCCTCGTCCGGCGCGGCGTGGTCTCCCCCGAGGAGCTCGACCGCGTGGTCACCGGCTCGCTCGGCCCCCGCTGGGCGACCGGCGGTCCGTTCCTGTCGTTCCACCTCGGCGGCGGGGCGGGCGGACTACGCCACATGCTGACCCACCTCGGGCCGGGGATGGAGCGTCGCTGGGCCGACCTGGGGCACCCCACCCTCGACGACGCGACGGTCGAGGCCCTGGTCACAAGCACCGAGGCCGCCTACGGGGACGACTACGACGCACTGACCCACGACCGCGACCGCGCCCAGGCGGCCGTGCTGAGCGCACGGGAGGAATCATGATCGAGCCGCTGCCGGGTGACGTGTACGGCTACGTCGAGCTGCTGGACCCCGAGGAGCAGGAGATCCTGGCCCGGGTGCGGGCGTTCGCCGAGCAGCGCATCGCGCCGATCGCGAACCGCTACTGGGCCGACGCGGAGTTCCCGCACGAGCTGATCGCGGGCTTCGCCGAGCTCGACGTCGTGGGCCTCGCCCGGGAGTGGCCGGACCGTCGCGCCTACTCCCGGCTGCTGACCTCGTTCGTCTCCCTCGAGCTGTCCCGGATCGACCCGTCGATGGCGACGTTCTTCGGCGTCCACGCCGGGCTCGCGCTGACGAGCATCGACCTGCTCGGGTCGGAGGAGCAGAAGGAGCGCTGGCTGCCGGCCATGCGCCGGATGGAGAGGATCGGGGCGTTCGGGCTCTCCGAGCCGCACGGCGGGTCGGACGTGGCGGGCGGCCTCGAGACCACCGCTCGACGCGAGGGCGACGAGTGGGTCCTCGACGGGGCGAAGCGCTGGATCGGCAACGGGACGTTCGCCGACCTCGTCGTCGTGTGGGCCCGGGACACCGACGACGGCGAGGTGAAGGGCTTCGTCGTCGAGCAGGACACGCCCGGCTTCACCGCGACCAAGATGGAGGGCAAGCTCGCCCTGCGCTCGGTGCAGAACGCCGACCTGACCTTCGAGGGCGCCCGCGTGCCCGAGGCGAACCGGCTGCCCGGCGCGCAGAGCTTCAAGGACACGAACCGGGTGCTGCGCGTGACCCGTGGCGGGGTCGCGTGGAACGCGGTCGGCGCGATGATGGGCGTCTACGAGCTCGCCCGCGACTACGCCGCCGAGCGGGTGCAGTTCGGCTCCCCGATCGCCTCCTACCAGCTGATCCAGGACCACCTCGTCTCGATCCTGGGGCACGCCACGGCGTCGCTCGCGATGGCGGTGAAGGTGGCGCAGATGCAGGACGCGGGCACCTTCCGCGACGAGCAGGCGGCCCTGGCGAAGCGCGAGGCCACGATCCACCTGCGCGACGCGGTGGCACGGGCACGCGAGGTGTTCGGCGGCAACGGCATCCTGCTGGAGAACAGCGTGGTGCGGTTCTTCAACGACGCCGAGGCCCTGTACTCCTACGAGGGCACCCGCGAGATCAACACCCTCGTGGTCGGCCGCTCGATCACCGGCGTCGGCGCGTTCGTGGGGCACGCCCCCCGTCGGTGAGATGCGCCGTTTGCGAGGACGGGTCGAGCGGCCATCACCGCGCATGGCAACCGCTACGCACTATCTCGAGGTCAACGCGCCGGCCGCCCAGTGCTTCCGCTGGTGGCGGCCGCTCACCCACCTGCCCCAGATCCTCGACGACGTCGAGTCCGTCGAGCCGAAGGACGGCAGCGCCGACGTGACGCACTGGGTCGTCGACGGCCCGCTCGGCAAGAAGATCGAGTGGGACGCGAAGATCATCGACGAGGAGCAGGACCGCAAGATCGCCTGGAAGTCGCTCGAGGAGAGCAACAACCACGTCGAGACCGGCGGTGCCGTGCGCTTCGACGACCACGGCGGCAAGACCGGCGTGGAGGTCAGCCTGCACGTCGAGACGCCCGGGGGCGCCATCGGCGACCTCGGCGCGAAGCTCTTCGCCGACCCGCAGAAGAAGATCGAGAAGGCCCTCCAGGAGTTCAAGCAGCTCATGGAGAAGTAGGTGCGCTGCGCGCACGTGAGCAGAAACGGTCGCTACGACGACCCTTTCTGCTCACGTGCCGCTCGCGGCACCTTCTGGCAGGTCGGGCACCAGAACGACGACCGGTTCATGAACGCGGTCCGTCGGATCGCCGTGCCGCACCGCGGGCACGGCTCGTCCTCGCGGCCGTAGACGGCGAGAGCACGCGCGAAGTACCCGGAGTCGCCGTGCACGTCGACGTAGAGCGCGTCGAACGACGTCCCGCCCTGGGCCAGGGACTCGGTCATCACCTCGTGGGCCGCGGTGAGGACGTTCCGGACGTCGGGTCGGGTCAGCCGGGCGGTCGGGCGCAGCGAGTGCAGGCGCGCCCGCCACAGGGACTCGTCGGCGTAGATGTTGCCGATGCCCGAGACGAGCGTCTGGTCGAGCAGGGCCCGCTTGAGCTCGGTGCGGCGGCGCCGGTAGGCCCCGACCGCGGCCTCCAGGTCGAACGCCGGGTCCAGCGGGTCGCGGCCGATGTGCCCGACGGGCAGGGGCACGCGCTCGCCGTCGGACTCGACGGTGTCCACGGCGGTGAGCCCGCCGAAGGTCCGCTGGTCGACGAACCGCAGCTCGGACCCGTCGTCGCGAAAACGCAGGCGCACGCGGAGGTGCTTCTCGTCCGGCCGGTCGGCGGGCTGCACGAGCAGTTGGCCGCTCATCCCGAGGTGGGCGAGCAGCGCCGTCCCGTCGTCGAGATCGACCCACAGGAACTTGCCGCGTCGGCGCGCGGCGACGAGCGTGCGGCCCGCCAGGCGGGCGCCGAGCTCGGGCGCTCCCCCGGCCTGGCGACGCACGGCGCGGGGATGCAGCACCTCGACCGACGCGACGGTCCGCCCGACCGCGTGGTCGGAGACCCCGCGCCGGACGACCTCGACCTCGGGGAGCTCGGGCACCTAGACGACGGGCCCGTGGATGGCCTCGTAGGCCGCCTGCGCGGCCTTCTGCTCGGCGTCCTTCTTCGTGCGGCCGATCCCGGTGCCGAGGCCCTCGCCGGCGACCACCGCCGTGGCGGTGAACTCCTTGGCGTGGTCGGGCCCCTCCTCGGTGATCCGGTATTCCGGGACACCACGGCCGGAGGCGGCCGTCAGCTCCTGCAGGCTGGTCTTCCAGTCCAGGCCGGCGCCGAGCCGCGGGGCCTGGTGGAGCAGGTCGCCGAACAGGCGGCCGACGAGTTCGCGCGCCACGTCGATCCCGTGCTCGAGGTGCACGGCACCCAGGATCGCCTCGACGGCGTCGCCGAGGATCGAGTCCTTGTCGCGGCCGCCGGTCATCTCCTCGCCGCGGCCGAGGTACATCAGCGCGCCGAGCCCGAGCGTGCGCGCGACGCTCGCCAGCGCGTGCATGTTGACCACACTGGCGCGCAGCTTCGCGAGCTGGCCCTCGGGCAGGTCCGGGTGCTCCCGGTACAGGCGTTCGGTCACCGCGATCCCGAGCACGGAGTCCCCGAGGAACTCCAGGCGCTCGTTGGTCGGCAGCCCGCCCTTCTCGTAGGCGTACGACCGGTGCGTCAGGGCGAGCCGGAGCAGCTCGGGATCGACCTCGATCCCGAGCACCCGGCAGAGCCGCTCGGCCGGCGAACCGTCCTGGTCAGTCGCGCCGGCCGCCGTCGCGGCCACGGCGATCAGGCCGGCGTGACGGCCCGACGGCCGGCGTACTGGCCGCAGGTGGGGCAGGCGACGTGCGGCGGCTTGGGCTGGCCGCAGGCCTTGTTCTGGCAGGCCACGAGGGTCGGCACGGACGCCTTCCACTGCGAACGGCGGGCGTGGGTGTTGGCGCGCGACATCCGGCGCTTGGGGACGGCCACGGTGCTTCTACTCCTCAGTTCTCAGTGCTGCCGCCGGCGAAACGCTCCTGCAGGGCGGCCCAGCGAGGGTCAATCCTCTCATGGGTGGTCCCCGCCGGGACGAAGGCCCATGCCTCCGGGTCCGGGGAGGCCACGCCGGGGCAGTCGTCGCTGCACAGCGGGGCGTTCGGGAGCTCCAGGAGGACGGCGTCGCGGGCGGCCGGCTCGAGGTCGATCTTCTCGTCGACGATGCGCGCGACGTCGTCCTCGTCGGTCGTCTCCTCGGTGACCGAGTGGGGATAGGCGTACAGCTCGGTGACGTCGACCTCGACGTCCTGGGTGACCTCACCGAGGCAGCGCGAGCACTCCCCCACGACGTGGGCGCTCACCGTGCCGCTCGCGAGGACGCCCTCCATCACCGACTCCAGGCGCAGGTCGAGGTGGATGGGGTCGCCCTCGGGGACGCCGATCACCTCGAGCCCGAAGTCGGACGGGGCGGGTACGTCGCGCACCCAGAGCTTCATGGTGCCGGGCCGGCGCGACAGTTCGCGGGCGACGTCGACGACCCACGGGCTCGATGCGTCTGGGCTGGGCGTGTGCTTCTCAGTCATCTCGATACGGACCAACGTGCTGCAGGCCGGGACGTGTTCCCGACGACGGGCGCGGCCCGGTTCTCCAGGCTACGCGGGCGCCCCCTCCCCGAACGAACGGCACTCTCGCGCGCGGGCGGGTTCCGAGCGAGCGGCACTCTCGCGCACATAGACGCTGCGAACGTGCCGCTCGCTCGGCCGGGAGCGCGGGCGGACGGTCCTACGCGCTGGCCCGTTCGGGGGTGTGCTCCTGGGCCGCGGCACCGACCTGGCCGGTCCGCAGCTGGTGGCGGTGCCGCCCGACGGTGTCGAGCACCGACTCGAGGGTCTCGGTGAACTCGGCGAGCGAGGTCTCGACGTAGTGGTCGCAGTCGGTGCGGGCCTGGTGCGCGTCGTCGGCGGCCCGGTCCAGGACGCGGGCGGCCTCGTCGCGCGCGGCGAGGGTGACCTCGTGTTCGGACACGAGCCGCTGCTGCTCGGCGCGCCCGTCGGTCACGGCCCGCTCGTAGCTCTGGCGGCCGGCCTCGGTCATCCGGTCGGCCTCGGCGGCGGCCCGGTCGGTCAGGTCGGCGTACTCACGACGGCCCCGCGCGACGACCCGCTCCGCCTCGTGCTCGGCCTCCGCGATCATCTGCTGGGTCTGCTCCCGCGCCTCGGCGAGCAGCCGGTCGGCCTCCGTGCGGGCCTCCTCGGTGGTCCGCTCGGCCTCCTCCGCCGCGTCGTTGACGAGCTTGTCGCGGTGGTCCAGCACATCCTGGGCGTCGTCGAGCTCGCCCGGGATCGCCTCGCGGATGTCGTCGAGGAGCTCCAGGACGTCACCCCGGGGGACGACGCAGCTCGTCGTCATGGGGACGCCGCGCGCCTCCTCGCAGATGGTCACGAGCTCGTCGAGCGCCTCGAACACCCGGTACATGTCGACCCACCTCCCGCGTCGCCGACCGCCAGTGTGCGGCGCGCGCTCCCCCGCCCGGCGCATTGCGGCGTGTCGGGCGTGTCCTCAGCGTCCGGCGAGCCGCTCCTGCAGGGCCGCGTGCACGCCCGTCGTCAGGAAGGCCGAGACGTCCCCGCCGCCGCGGGCGACCTCCTTGACCAGCGAGCTGGAGACGAAGGTGTGCTCCGGCGAGGCGGAGAGGAAGACCGTGTCGACCCCGGTGAGGTGCCGGTTCATGTGCGCCATCGGCAGCTCGTAGGCGTAGTCGGTGCCCGAGCGCAGGCCCTTGGCGATGACACCGACGCCCTGCTCGCGGCACCAGTCGACGAGCAGGCCGGAGAAGGCCGCCGTCGAGACGTTCGGCAGGTCGGCGAACGTGTCCGCGAGCAGCCCGCGGCGCTCGTCGACGGTGAACAGGCCCTGCTTGTTCGGGTTGACCGCGACGGCGACCACCAGCTCGTCGAACATCGCGGCCGCACGCCGCACCACGTCCACATGGCCGAGGGTGACGGGATCGAACGAACCTGGACAGACGGCCCTCATGGTCGAGCTCCGCTGCGCTGCGTCTCCTGCCTCATGATCCGGGGGTTATAGCAGGATCCGACCGTGGACTACGTCCGGGACGACCTCGCGGCGCTCTATCCCTGGTTCGCGATCCGGGTCGCG
This sequence comes from Actinomycetospora corticicola, assembly GCF_013409505.1. Lineage (NCBI taxonomy): Bacteria > Bacillati > Actinomycetota > Actinomycetes > Pseudonocardiales > Pseudonocardiaceae > Actinomycetospora > Actinomycetospora corticicola. The sequence goes on from NZ_JACCBN010000001.1 coordinate 2,803,507, forward strand.
CACGCGGGTCTCGTCCTCACCCCGCCGACCGACGTCGAACTGCTGGAGATCGCCGCGTTCGTCGCCGAACCCGCCGGGGTCCTCGCTCCCGGCGCGGAACACTTCCTCACGCGGCCGATGGGCGACGACGCCGCCGCCCGCGTCTTCCTCGAGCACTCCTGGTCCCTGCGTCGCTTCCCGACGGCGGGTGGGGCGTGGCGGGTGCCCTTCGCGGTCCTCGACGGCGGGCGGGTCGTCGGCCACGCGACGCTCGACGCGGGCGAGCGGCCCGGCGAGGTGGGGACGACGTCGTTCCTGGCGCGGGCCGAGCACGGCCGGGGGCTCGGGCGGCGGGTCCGCCTGATGCTCCTGGAGCTGGCGTTCGAGCACCTCGGGACGACCCGCGCCGTGACCTCGGCGGCCGACGACAACCACGCCTCGCTGCGGGTGTCGCAGCGGTGCGGGTACCGCGAGACCGACCGCCGCCGCCACTCCGACGGCACCCCCGAGGTCCACCTCGCCGTGACCCCGGGGGCCTGGCGGCGGCGCCGGCTCGACGGTGTGGTGGTCGAGGGCGTCGAGCCGTTCCTCGCGGCGATCAGGCCGTGACGGTCCCGGTGATCGACGGCGGCACCCCGGGAACACCGGCCGCGACGCCGCCGTGGTCGTCGGTGCGGTCGGCGACGATCCGGGTCCCGGCGAAGGCGGGCCGCGAGAGCCGGTAGTCGAACGAGCGCACGGGGCGCCCCCGACGGCGGGGGATCTCCAGGCACATCAGGGCGAGCAACGGCCCGTGCACCACGAGGCCCGGGTAGCCCTCGACGCCGGTGACGTACGGCTGGTCGTAGTGGATGCGGTGGGTGTTGTAGGTCAGCGCGGAGAACCGGAACAGCAGCCGCTCGTCGGGGGTCAGCACCACGGCCTCGTCGGACGGGGCGGGCGCGTCGGCGTCCGGGTCGTCGAACGCGATGCCGCGCGCCTGGCCCGGCGCCTGCGAGCGGTAGACGACGTCGGACTCCTCGGTGACCAGCACGTCGTCCCCGTCGAAGAACTCGGTGCGCACGGTCACCAGCAGCATGTCGCCCGACCGCCCGTGCTTGACCTGCGAGCTCACCAGCGACGACCGGCGCGTGTAGGTCCGGCCCACCTGCATCGGCTCCCCGATGCGCAGGCGCCCGCCCGCGATCATGCGGCGCCGGTCGGGGATCGGCGGCAGGAAGTGGCCGTGGAGCGGGTGCCCGTCGTCACCCAGCTCGTCGGTCCGCGGGTGGTCGAGGAACCCGAACCAGTGCCACATCGGTGGGAGCGGGTCCCCCTCGCCGGCCACCGGGTCGAGGTCGAACATCCCGCTCACCGCCGCCACCGTCCAGGCGGAGGTCCCACCCGTCGTCGTGATCGGCTCCGGGGCCCAGTCCTGCGTCGCGTCCGCGAGGTCCACGGTGGTCGATCATGCCTCTTCCCCTGTGGCAGCGGAGCGTCGTTGCTGTCATCCAGTGGCAGAGAACCCACATCGTCGGACCGCCATGATCAGTGCTTCGGCGCCTTCCCCCGCCACGCGAGCGACTGCGCGTCGAGGGCCCGCACCGTCTCGGCGCCCTCGCGCAGCATCCGTTCCCCCTGCGCCACGGCGTGTTCGAGCTGCTCGGGCTCCAGCCGCCGGAAGGCCGCTCCGCGACCGCGCCCCAGCACGTCGTACCAGCACCCACCCACCGCGTCGTCGAGCAGGACCCGTCCGAAGCAGTGGTCGTTCCGGATGACCCAGCCGTCCCGACGGGCAGCCTCCGGCAGCTCGGACCGCACCAGCTCCAGGTACCGGTCCTCGAGGTCGCTCACCGGCCACGGGTACCCGTCGAGCGTGTCCCGATCCTGACGACGGGTGTCAGCCGTGTGCCACCGCTGACGTCAGGCCGGGCCCGCGAGGTGCAGCGTCGTCTCCCCGTAGACCCGCGGGTCCTCGGCCTCCAGCCCCTCCGGCCACGCGGGCGTCCGTGTCCGGGAGTCCCGCTCCAGCACCACCAGGGCGTCCGGGGACAACCACGGCACGAGCAGCCCCAGCACGGCGTCCACCTCGTCCTCGGTCCCGGCGTACGGCGGATCGACGAACACGAGGTCGACGGTGTCGGTCGGCCGCTTGAGGTAGGTCGGCACCGATGCGCGCCGCACGAGGGCCCCCGAGAGCCCCGTCGTCCGGACGTTCGTCTGGATGAACCCGCAGGCACGGGGGTCCCGCTCCACCAGCGTCGCCGTCAGTGCGCCGCGCGAGAGCGCCTCGAGGCCCAGCGCGCCCGACCCCGCGTACAGGTCGAGCACCGCGGCGTCCTCGAGCACGCCGCGGGCCGCGAGCAGGGAGAACAGCGCCTCACGGACCCGGTCGGACGTGGGCCGGACGCGGTGCGGCGGCACCTGGATCCGCTGCCCGCCGGCCGTGCCCGCCACGATGCGACTCATCGGTCGGAGAGCCTAGGTCTCGAAGCAGCGCACCTCGACCGCACCCGGTCCCAGGACGGCGGACCGGTACACGATCCCGCCGCCCGGCCGCGGCGCCCGGTGCTGCGCCACCACCGGCGTTCCCGACGGCAGGTCCGGTCCGAACTCGAGGTCCGCCGCGCCGACCGAGGGCACCGCGGACGGCATCCCGCCGCCCGCGAGCCAGTCCCGCGCCGACCCGCCGTCGAGCAGGACCCGGAACACCACCAGCCCGTCGATCCCCTGCTCGCGGCGCAGCGGACCGACCGGAGCCGGAGGTACCGGCAGCGCGCAGAACCCGGCCGCGGACGCGACCTCGGCGGCGGTGGGCGACGCCGTGATACCGCGGTCCAGCTCGACGTCGCGCGCCACCCAACGGCCGACGAGCACCCCCGCCACCACCGTCAGCCCCAGCGCGACCAGCCCCGCCGTCAGGAACGGGGCCCACCTAGCCAAGCACCACGACCAGGTCGCCGCCCTCCACCTGCTGCACCCTCCCGAGGGCGAGGCGCTGCACCGTTCCCGACGACGGGGCGGTGATGGCGGCCTCCATCTTCATCGCCTCGATGGTCGCGACGGTGTCCCCGGCGGACACCTCGTCGCCCTCGGCGACCTGCAGCGTCACCACGCCCGCGAACGGCGCCGCGACGTGTCCCGGGTCGGAGCGGTCGGCCTTCTCGGCGGCCTTGACGTCGGTGTCCACCGACCGGTCGCGCACCTGCAACGGCCGGAGCTGCCCGTTGAGCGACATCAGCACGGTCCGCAGCGCCCGCTCGTCGGGCTCGGAGATGGCCTCCAGCTCGATGAGCAGCTGGACGCCGGGTTCGAGGTCGACGGCGTACTCGGTCTCGGGGCGCAGCCCGTAGAAGAACTCCTGGCTGCGCAGCACCGAGGTGTCGCCGTAGGAGGTCCGGTGCTCGCGGAACTCCGTCGTCGGGCCCGGGAAGAGCAGCTCGTTGAGCGTGCTCCCGCGGTCGGAGTCGAGCCCCGCGCGCTGCTCGTCGGTGAGCTCCGCGACGCCGGGGCGCTCGGTCCGGCCCTCGAGCGCCCGGGTCCGCAGCGGCTCCGGCCAGCCCCCGGGCGGGTCACCCAGCTCACCGCGCAGGAAGCCGATCACCGAGTCGGGGATGTCGTACTTCGCGGGGTCCGCCTCGAAGTCCTTCGGGTCCACGCCCGCGCCGACGAAGTGCAACGCGAGGTCGCCGACCACCTTCGACGACGGCGTGACCTTCACCAGGTGCCCGAGCATCCGGTCGGCCGCGGCGTAGGCGTCCTCGACCTGCTCGAACCGGTCGCCCAGCCCGAGCGCGACGGCCTGCGTACGGAGGTTGGAGAGCTGCCCGCCGGGGATCTCGTGGGTGTAGACCCGCCCGGTCGGCGACGCGAGGCCCGACTCGAAGGGCGCGTAGACCTTCCGGACCAGCTCCCAGTACGGCTCGAGCGCGTTGACCGCGTCCAGCGACAGCCCGGTCTCCCGGTCGCTGTGGTCGGTCGCCGCGACCAGCGCCGACAGCGACGGCTGCGAGGTGGTGCCCGCCATCGAGGCGACGGCCGCGTCGACGGCGTCCACGCCGGCGTCGATCGCCGCGAGCAGGGTGGCGAGCTGCCCGCCCGCCGTGTCGTGGGTGTGCAGGTGGACCGGGAGGTCGAACCGCTCGCGCAACGCCGTCACGAGCTTCCGGGCCGCCGGCGGCCGCAGGAGACCGGCCATGTCCTTGATCGCCAGCACGTGGGCGCCCGCGTCGACGATCTGCTCGGCGAGGCGCAGGTAGTAGTCGAGGGTGTAGAGGTCCTCGGCCGGGTTCATCAGGTCGCTCGTGTAGCAGAGCGCGACCTCGGCGAGCGCCCCGCCGGAGCTGCGGACGGCGTCGATCGCCGGCCGCATCTGCGCCACGTCGTTGAGCGCGTCGAAGATGCGGAAGACGTCGATCCCGACGCGGGCCGCCTCGGCGACGAACGCGTCGGTCACCTCGGTCGGGTAGGGCGTGTAGCCGACCGTGTTCCGCCCGCGCAGCAGCATCTGCAGGCAGAGGTTGGGCATGGCCTCGCGCAGGCGCGCAAGCCGCTCCCACGGGTCCTCGGCGAGGAAACGCAGCGCCACGTCGTAGGTCGCGCCGCCCCAGCACTCCACCGACAGCAGCTCCGGCGTGGTCCGCGCGACGTGCGGGGCGATCTCGAGCAGGTCCCGGGTGCGCACGCGGGTGGCCAGCAGCGACTGGTGGGCGTCGCGGAACGTGGTGTCGGTGACCGGCACGGTCGTCTGCGCCCGCAGCCACGCCGCGAACCCCTCGGGGCCGAGCTCGCCGAGCCGCTGCCGCGACCCGTCGGGCGGCGCGGTCCCCAGGTCGACGGCGGGCAGCTTGTCCCGCGGGTCGACCAGGTCGGGCGGGGTGCCGTGCGGCTTGTTCACCGTGACGTCGGCCAGGTAGCTCATGATCCGTGTGCCGCGGTCGGCGGGTGCCCGGGCGGCGAGCAGCTCCGGGTGCTCGGCGATGAAGCTCGTGGTCACCCGGCCCTCGCGGAAGTCCGGCTCGTCGAGCAGGGCCATGAGGAACGGGATGTTGGTCGAGACGCCGCGGACCCGGAACTCGGCCAGGGCTCTCCGCGCGCGTCGGACGGCCGTCGTGAAGTCCCGGCCGCGGCAGGTGACCTTGACCAGCAGCGAGTCGAAGTGCGGGCTGATCCGCGCGCCGGCGAAGGCGGTCCCGCCGTCGAGACGGACGCCCGAGCCCGAGGCCGAGCGGTAGGCGGAGATCATCCCGACGTCGGGACGGAACTCGTTGGCCGGGTCCTCGGTGGTGATGCGGCACTGCAGCGCGAAGCCGTGCAGCGACACGGTGTCCTGGGACAGCCCGAGGTCGGCGAGGGTCTCCCCCGAGGCGATGCGCATCTGGGCGCCGACGAGGTCGACGTCGGCGACCTCCTCGGTGACCGTGTGCTCCACCTGGATGCGCGGGTTCATCTCGATGAAGTGGTGCCGGCCCTCGGCGTCGAGCAGGAACTCGACGGTGCCCGCGTTGACGTAGCCGATCGCGGTCGCGAACTTCACGGCGTCGGCGCAGATCCGCTCGCGCAGTCCGGGCGACAGGTTCGGCGCGGGCGCGATCTCGACGACCTTCTGGTGGCGCCGCTGCACGGAGCAGTCCCGTTCGAAGAGGTGCATCACGTGGCCCTCCGCGTCGGCGAGGATCTGCACCTCGATGTGCCGCGGGTCGATCACCGCCTGCTCGAGGATCACCGTCGCGTCACCGAACGCCGACGACGCCTCGTTCATCGCGGCCTGCAGGGCGTCCCGGAGGTTCCGTTCCTCCGTGACCAGCCGCATCCCGCGACCCCCGCCGCCCGCGACCGCCTTCACGAACAGCGGGAACGTCATCTCCGCCGCCGCCGCGAGCAGGGTCTCGATGTCGTCGGAGGGGTCCGAGGAGTCGAGGACCGGCACCCCGGCCTCCCGCGCCGCCGCGACCGCCCGGTGCTTGTTGCCCGCCATCGCCAGCACCCGCGCGGGGGGCCCGATGAAGGTGATGCCGGCCTCGGCGCAGGCCGTCGCGAGCTTGGGGTTCTCCGAGAGGAAGCCGTACCCGGGGTAGATCGCGTCGGCGCCCGCCTTCTGCGCCGCGCGGATCATCTCCTCGATCGACAGGTACGCCCGGACCGGGTGCCCGGCCTCGCCGATGAGGTAGGCCTCGTCGGCCTTGAGCCGGTGCTCGGACTGGCGGTCCTCGACCGGGAACACGGCCACCGTGGCGGCGCCCAGCTCGTAGGCGGCGCGGAAGCCCCGGATCGCGATCTCACCCCGGTTGGCCACGAGCACCTTGCGGAACATTCGGTCGTCCTCCCGGCGGGAACGGGCTGATCTCGGCGGCGCACGGTACCGCGGGCGTGGTCCGCCGCCGGGTCTTCCGGTACCAAAGAAGGGGACACGAGGAGGCGGCCCATGCCGGGTTCGACGATCACGCCGATGCGGCGCTCCGCCGTGCCGTGGCTCTACGGGCTCTCGGTGCTGCTGGCGGTCGTGTCACCGCTGGTGTTCCTGGGCGTCTGGGTCGCCGACGGCACCCTCGAGGGCGTCGGCGCCGCCCTCCTCGCCGCGGTGGCCGACCTCGTCGCCGCCGCGCTCGCCGCCATCGTCGCCACGGTGCTGGCGGCGCAGCGCGGGGTCCGGCGGGTCCGCACCGTCGTCCTCGGTCATCCCGACGGCAGGTCGGGTCGGCTGGGCGAGCACCGCGCCGCCCGGTGGGCCCTCGCCCGGGACCGCTTCGCCGCCCTGCAGCGCGACTACGCCGCGTTCGAGTCCGACCCGCGGGCCGTCGCCGCCCGGCCGGCCCTCGTGGACGTGTCGGTGCCGACGACGGAGGCGTTCGTCGAGGCGCTGGCCGACGCCCAGGTGCTCGCGACGCCCACCGAGCCCGGTGACCCGCGCCGCGAGGAGTTCGTCGCCGCCGTCGACCGGGCGGTCGCGGCGTGGGACGAGGCCCGCCGCTACGCCGACGCGGTCGCTCCCCGGATGTCCGCCCCGGGGTCGACCCCGCCCCACCCCGCCGAGACCCGGCCCCCGTCCGCCCTCCCCCCGCGGCACGGCACCCCGGTCGACGAGTACGCCGCGGTCGCCGACGCCGTGAAGCAGGCGGCCGCCCGGGGCATGCGCGACCTCCGGGGCCGGTTGCGCGCCTGAGTCGTCCACCGGCCGCGACGTCAGCGGTGGCACACGACTGTCACCCTGACGTCAGCAGCGCGCCACGCTCACCGGGCCCGCGACAGGAATGGCCCTTTCATGGCACCCGATGCGTCGACGGCGCCACCGACGCGCGGCCGCGAGCACCGGGCGGACGACAGGAATGGCCCATCCATGGCACTCGATGCGTCAACGGCGCCATCGGAGCGCGGCCGATCGCCCCACCCGCTCCCGCCGGTGTCGAGGTGCACAGGGGGCAGGTCCAGGGGGCGTCGAGCCTGCCTGACGTGAACCTCGCCGCCGGACCGGCCGGGCGGTCACCGGACCTCACCGGTGGGCGATCGACCGGATCGCGGCCGCGGTCCCGTGCGGCCGGTCCTCCTGCAGGTAGTGCCCCGCCCCGGGCACCACGACGACGTCCGCGCCCGGCAGGGTCGCGGCGCTGATCCCGGGCGCCCCACCCTCGAGCGCCGTCGCGGGCACGGCGAGCGGGCCGGCGTCCCGGTTGCGGGCGGCGTCACGGGGCAGGGCCCGGTACCGGCCCATCGCCGCGTCGTAGCGGCCGGGCGCCGAGTACGCGCGGACCGCGTCGTCGAGCGACCCCGACGCGACCACCGCCGGGTCCCCGACGAAGCGGGCGAGCACCTCCCGTTCGCGGCCCGCGACCTCGGCGGCGAGCCGTCCCCGCGGGGCGGCCGCGAAGGCGGCGACGTGCGGTGGTGCCAGCTCCTCCAGTCCACGACCCGGGACCCCGCCGCCGGAGAGGACCAGGTGCCGGACCTGGTCGGGCCGCGCGTGGGCCCAGGCGTACGCGGGCATGGCACCCATGTCGTGGCCGACGACGACCGCCGGCGCCAGGCGCAGGCGCGTGGCGAGCTCCGCGAGGTCACCGGCCAGCGTGGCCGCGTCGGGGTCGACGACGGGGCCGGGGTCCGAGCAGCCGGCGCCGCGGAGGTCGGGGACGACGACGCGGTGGTCGGCGGCCAGGTCGAGCGCGACGGTCCGCCACGTCCGCCACGTCTCGGGGAACCCGTGGAGCAGGAGGACGGCGGGGGCCTGCTCCGGTCCGCCGACCGCGACGTGCAGCTGCACGTCCCCCACGTCGACCGACGACGTCACCAGACCCGGCACGTCCGCACCGCACCGGGTGGCGCTCGCCGTCGGCACCGGGAGGACGGCGACGAGGACCGCCGTCAGCAGGAGGACGCGCCACACGGGGGCGGGATGTCCCGTTCCGGGCCGGTTCATGACGCCGGACCGACCGAGATCCCGTCCTGTGGGTGCGGCCCGTACCCGTTGGTCGGCAGGTCACCGCACATGGTGACGGTGTGACGCGCGCGATATCACACGATCAGACCCGCTTGAGACGCCGCCCGAGCGGACATTCCTAGTGCGTCGGGAGCGGGTGCCGACGACCGAGACCTTCGGTGCCGGGAGCTGGGGAGCGTCCGAACACCGATCACGGCCCGGGGTCCCCATCGGGGTGGGGGCCCCGGGCCACTCTCTTCTGCAGGGCTACACCACGCGGCGAGCGCCCACCGCGTTCTTCTCGATCTTCGAGAGCGGCGTGTACTTGACGTCCTGGCCGCTGGTCGGCGCCTCGATCACCTTGCCGTCGCCGATGTACATGACGACGTGGCTGACGGGGCTGTAGAGGAAGATCAGGTCGCCGGGCTGCAGGTCGTCCATCGACACCTTCTGGCCGACCTTGGACTGCGCGGCCGAGGTGCGGGGCAGGTCCTTGCCGGCCTTCTCGAACGCGTACTGCATCAGCCCGGAGCAGTCGAAGCTGTTCGGGCCGGTGGCGCCCCAGACGTACGGCTTGCCGAGCCGCGACTCTGCGGCCTCGATGGCGTCCTGCGCCATCTGCGCGCCGGCCGAGAGCTGCGGCGCGGCCGGGGCGGCGGCCTTCGCGGCCGCGGCCTGACGGGTCGTCGCGGACACCGTCTTGTACTGCGGCGTCGCCTGCGCCACGGCGGGGGCGGCGACCGGCATGACCGCGGTGATCGCGGAGGAGACCTGGGGGGCGGCCGGCAGGGTCATGCTGCTCGCCGCCAGCGTCGGGAGCGCGAACTCCCCGGTCGCGGCGGGCTCGTCCCCGGTCGGCACGAGTCCGTGGGCCGCGGCGCCCCCGGCACCGGCGAGCGCCCCGAGCGCGGCCAGCGACAGGCCGGCGGTCCGGGCGGCACGGTTGAGGGGCTGGGGGCCCTGCGGGGCGGGACGGCGCGCGCTGCGCGGGTCGGCGACCTGACGGGCGTCGCGGAGACCGGCGGGCGCCCCGTGGGCGCCGCGGCCGACCATCTCGGCGGGGATCGGCCCGAGGGAGCCGGTGGTGGCGGCGGCGGGAGCGGCGTGGCGGCCGTTCGGCGTCCGCACGGGCGGCAGCACTGCGGTCATACGTCGTCTCCACGCCCGGCGGCGACCTGGCGGGGACGCGCGTGCGACCCGTCCGTGTCGATCCGCTGCTGGGGAGTGCAGTCGGACCGACGATCTCCGTCCCGTCCTGGACGTCGTGCGCTCCGGGGAGGCCACCGGACGGGAATCCGAGCGAAGCGGCCGAGCGCATCGGGTCGCTGTTGCGAACCGACCGCCGAACCGTAACCGAACCGTGACCGCGAGCGCGCACCCGGCCGTTGCGTGTCGCGCCCGGAGGTCGCCCCCGCGCGCCGATCGGCTACCTCCGGGTATCCGACCGGTCACCCCGGGTGGGCCGCGACGGGCGGGCCGTCACAGCTTGTCGAGGAAGCTCGCGCCCTCCTCGCCGACCACACCCCGGACCAGACCGGCCAGCCGCGGGTGGTGGGCGAGCGTGGGGTCGTCGGCGAGCAGGGCCCGGGCGACCTCGCGGGCCTCGGTGATCTCGTCGAGGTGCCGGCGGACGGACAGGAAGCGCAGCGTCTTGCGGCGTCCGGCCTGCTCGGTGCCCAGCACGTCGCCCTCGTTGCGCAGCTCGAGGTCGAGGTCGGCCATGGCGAAGCCGTCGGTGATCTCGGCGATCCGTTGCAGGCGCTCCATCGACGGCCCCTCGAGGTCGCTGACGAGGAAGCACGACGAGGCGGTGTCACCCCGGCCCACGCGGCCGCGGAGCTGGTGGAGCTGGGAGACCCCGAACCGCTCGGCGTCGAGCACGACGATCACGGTGGCGTTCGGGACGTCCACCCCGACCTCGATCACCGTCGTCGAGACGAGCACGTCGACGTCGCCCGCGGCGAACCGGCGCATGACGTCGTCCTTCTCCTCGGCCGGCAGCCGTCCGTGCAGCACCTCCAGGCGCAGCCCGGCCAGCGGGCCGGCCGCGAGCAGCTCGGCGACCTCGAGGGCCGCGAGCGGTGGGCGCCGCTCCTCGCCGTCGGCGCCGCCGCCCTCCTCCTCGTCGCTCGCCGGTCCGTCGTCGCCGATGCGGGGGCAGACGACGTAGGCCTGGTGGCCCGCGTCCACCTCCTCGCGCACCCGCTCCCACACCCGGGCGAGCCACTTCGGCCTCCCGCCGGGCACCGCGTGGGTGTCGATGGGCTTGCGTCCGGCCGGCAGCTCGTCCAGCACGGAGTTCTCGAGGTCGCCGTACACGGTGAGCGCGACCGTCCGCGGGATCGGCGTCGCGGTCATCACCAGCAGGTGCGGGGCGGTCTCCCCCGGCCGTGACCGCAGCTCGTCCCGTTGGCGCACGCCGAACCGGTGCTGCTCGTCGACCACCAGCAGCCCGAGGTCGGCGAACCCGACCTTCTCCTGGATCACCGCGTGCGTCCCCACGACGATCCCGGCCACGCCGGACTGCACGTCGAGCAGGGCCTGCTTGCGCTCCTTCGCGGCCAGTGACCCGGTGAGCAGGACGATCCGCGTGGCCCGCTCGTCGGTGTCCAGCTCGACCGGCTCGTCGCCGTCGTCGCCGAAGAGGCCCGCGGGCTCGCCCGAGCGCCCGAGCGGGCCGAGCATCGCCCGCAGCGACCGTGCGTGCTGGGCCGCGAGCACCTCCGTGGGCGCGAGGAGCACGGCCTGCCGGCCCGCGTCGACGACCTGGAGCATCGCCCGCAGCGCCACGACCGTCTTGCCCGACCCGACGTCGCCCTGCAGCAGGCGGTTCAGCGGCGTGGTGCCGGCGAGGGCCTCGGCGAGCTCGGCGCCCACCCGGCGTTGGCCGCCCGTCAGCTCGAAGGGGAGCCGGGCGTCGAAGGCCGCGGCGAGCCCGTCGTCGGTCCGGGGGCAGGCCGGCGCGGGGCGGGTGGCGGCGTTCAACCGCTCGCCCTGCAGGGCCAGCTGGAGACCGAGGGCCTCGTCCCAGGTGAGCCGGCGCATCGCGGGGCGGGCGGCGTCGAGCGAGGCGGGGAGGTGGATGTCGCGCAGGGCCCGCCCGAGGTCGATCAGGCCGTGCCGCTCCCGGACCTCCTGCGGCACCGGGTCGATCGGGTCGTCGAAGACGTCGAGCGTCTGCCGGACCGCGGCGAGCAGCTCCCAGGTCTGCACGTCCTTGGTGGCGGGGTAGATCGGCGTGACCGGCGGGAGCTTGATCGACTCGTCGTCGGGATCGGTCTCGTCGTCGCCGGTGCTGATCCGCATGGCGCGCGGCGAGCCGAGCTGCCAGCGGTCACGGAACTTCTCGAGCTTGCCCGCGAAGAAGGCCCGGCTCCCGACGGGCATGGTGCGCACGCGCCAGGGCTGGTTGAAGAACGTCACCGACAGCTCGAGGTCGCCCGCGGCCACCGCCATCGTGGTGATGTGGATCTGCTTGCCCCCGCCGCGGCGGAACTTGCGCTCGCCCCGCGCGCTGCGCACCTCGGCGATCATGTTCACCTGGTCGCCCACCGACAGATCCCGCGGATCGACCTTGTCCAGGTCGTTCATCGTCTCGTAGCGCCGGGGCAGGTGGCGCAGCAGATCGCCCACGGTGTGCATGTCGAGGTGCTTGCGCAGCACCGAGGCCGAGCGTCCTCCGACGGCCTCGGCGAGGGGGGAGTCCATGTGCACCACGGACGCCAGCGTGCCACCCGGGTCCGACAGCGTCCGGCGGGCTCGGTTACCCTGGTGACCTGCCACGCGGTGGTGTTCCCGCGTGCTCTGGTGTCCGTTGAGGTCGAGAGGTGTTCGAAGTGGCTGCGGTGTGCGACGTGTGCGCGAAGGGCCCCGGTTTCGGGAAGTCGGTCTCGCACTCCCACCGCCGGACCAACCGCCGGTGGAACCCGAACGTGCAGACGGTGCACGCCCGGATCGGCAACGGGAACCGGCAGCGCCTCAACGTCTGCACCTCCTGCCTGAAGGCGGGCAAGGTCAGCCGCGCCTGACCCTCCCCACGCACACCACGGGCCCGGTACGCCTCTGCGTACCGGGCCCGTGGTCTGTCCGGGCCCGGATCAGGCGGGGCGGTCCTGCTCGGTGAGGTCGTCGAACTCGCCGTCGCGCACGCCGCGCACGAAGGCGTCCACCTCGGCGCGGGTGTAGTGCAGGACGGGGCCGTCGGCGTCGCCGACGACGCGGACGAGCAACCCGCCGTCGGGATGGCGGGCCGTCTCCAGGCCGGGGCCGCTCGCGACCCAGTCGCGTGCCGGACAGCACATCGGACCCCCTCGGCGCGGGCGTGGAGCGCCTCACGCACATGCGTTCGTCCTTGCGCCTGCACCGTACGTAGGTGAAGATCGAACAGATGTGGCAGGCGCGACGCAGCGACGAGCGGAGGTCCCGGTGAGCCGACCGGACCAGTTCTCCGGCTCGGCGGCCGACGAGCCCCGCCTCCCCCGGGCCGCCCGCACCGTGCACCGCCGCTCGGCCGCCGTGCCGCTGCGCGTGGTCTCGCACCGGGTCCGCGCGGACGAACCGTCCGACCGTTCGGCGCACGGGGCGCCGGTCCCCACCGTCGTGGCCGGCGTGCCCGCGACCGGGGCCGTCGCGACGCTGCAGCAGGCGCCGCTGCCCTCCCCCGACGTCGTCGGGCTCCCCGTCCGTCGGGCCGAGGCCGCGCCGGTGCTCGCCCGGCGCCGCCCGGTGACCCGACTCCTCGACCTGGTGCGCGGTCGACGCGACGGGGCCGGCCGGCACCGGCCGGACACGATCCCGAGCCGGGGCTGGAGCATGTTCGCCCCGGCCCGGCGCTCGCGGCGGCGCTTCGGCGTCCGCCGCTGACTCAGGGCAGGCGCCAGTCCACCGGCTCGTCGCCCAGCTCCTCCAGGAACTCGTTGACGCGGCTGAAGGGCCGTGACCCGAAGAACCCGCCGGCGGCCGACATGGGGCTGGGGTGGGCGGACTCGACGGTCGGCACGTCCTCGCCGAGCAGCGGGGTCAGCGACCGCGCGTCCCGGCCCCACAGGATCGCGACGAGGGGCTGGTCGATCCGCTCGACGAGGGCGGTGATCGCCTGCTCGGTGACCTTCTCCCAGCCCTTGTTGCGGTGCGACCCGGGCGCACCCGGCGCCACCGTGAGGACCCGGTTGAGCAGCAGCACGCCCTGGTCGGCCCACGGCGTCAGGTCGCCGCTGGTCGGCGCCGGGAGCCCGAGGTCCTCGGTGTACTCGCGGAAGATGTTCTGCAGGCTCTTCGGCAGCGGCCGCACCTCCGGCGCCACGGAGAAGGACAGGCCGACGGCGTGCCCCGGCGTGGGGTACGGGTCCTGCCCGACGACGAGGACACGCACCTGCTCGAAGGGCTGCTGGAAGGCCCGCAGCACGTTCTTCCCGGACGGCAGGTAGGTGCGGCCCTCGGCCACCTCGGCGCGGAGGAAGTCGCCCATGGCGGCGATCGTCTCGGCGACGGGCTCCAGGGCCTCGGCCCACCCCGCCTCGACGGACTCGGACAGCGGGCGGGCCATCAGGCGGTCCTCCGGAGCTCGGCGCTCGCCCGGGCGGAGGCGCCCGGACGGATCGGCACGCCGAGCACGCTAGACGCGCCACCGACGCCCGTGCCGGGCGGGGGCGGGACCCGCGGACCGGTCACGGCGCCGCGATCAGGTCCCGGGCGAAGCAGGTGCTGTCCGGCTCGGCGCGGTGCACGCCGAAGTTCGGCATCGGCACGTAGCCCTGCCGGCGGTAGAGCGCCTCGGCCTCCGGCTGCCGCGTGCCGGTCTCGAGCACGGTCCGTCGGCAGCCCGCGGCCGCGGCGGTGCGCTCGAGCTCGTCGAGCAGGGCCACGGCGAACCCCCGTCGGCGGTGGGCGGGATCGACCCACATGCGCTTGACCTCGGCGTCGAGCGGACGCAGCACCCCGCGGTCGGCCTCGGGGATCGCTGCGGCGGTCAGCCGTCGCCAGCCACCGCAGCAGACCGGGCCGACCGTGGGCAGCGCCCCGACCAGGAACAGCCCGCGCGGCGGCGCGAACTCGGCGGGGTCGACCGGCGTGCGGTCGATCCCGCCGTAGCGCTCCCGGTAGAACGCCTGGACGGCGTCCACGAACCGGACGCTCGTCGGGTCGTCGTACGCGACGACCCCGAGCACGAGTCCGCTGGTCCCCACCTCGCCGATCATCCCGGACGCGGGCAGCATGCGGACGTCGATCCGCCGTCGGGACGAGGAGGTCGGGCCGTGCCACGTCCGGTGGGGGTCTGCTGGGACATCGACGGCACGCTGCTGCGCGGCGGACGGGTGGGGGGTGACGTGCTGCGCGAGGCGTTCCTCGAGGTCACCGGCCACGAGCCCCCGCACGTCCCGATGGGCGGGATGACCGACCACCTCGTCGCCGAGGCCTTCCGCGACGGTCTGGCGCCCGCGGCCGCGGAACCGCTGCGCGGCCGCGGCCGGGAGTACACCGACGCGATGATCGCGGCGATCGGCGCCCAGTGGCGGGGCCGCGACGCCGCCCTCGCGGAGACCCTCCGGGTGCTGCCCGGCGTCCGCGAGGCGGTCGGGCTGCTCGCCGCCGAGCCGGGCGTCGACCAGATCGTGCTGACCGGCAACGTGCGCGCCGGGGCGGAGCTGAAGCTGAGCGTCGCCGGGCTCCACCCCGGGCTCTTCGATCTCGACGACGGGGTCTACGGCCACCTGCCCGGGCCGCGGTCGGCCCTGGTCCACGCCGCCCGCGCGGCACTCGAGCGTCGGCACGGACGGCCGGTGGGGCTCGTCGTCGTGGGCGACACCCCGCGCGACGTCGAGGCCGCGCACGCCGCAGGTGCCCTCGCCGTCGGGGTCGGCACGGGAGCGGCCACGCTCGACGACCTCGTGGCGGCGGGGGCCGATCACGTCACCCCCGACCTGTCCGACCCGGCGGCTCTGGTGGCGGTCGTGCGCGCGGCGGGTGAGGATCCGGAGGCCACCCGAGGGGATGTGTGACGCCCATGAGCACGACCACCACCGCGGCTCCGACACTGACGACGTCGCTCGCACGTGAGTTCGCCGCCGTCCTGCCCGAACACTGCGTGATCACCGACGAGGTCGGCCTGCGCAGCTACGAGTGCGACGGCCTGACCGGCTTCCGGCAGGTCCCCGCCGTCGTCGTCCTGCCGCGGGACACCGAGGAGGTGGCCGCCTGCGTGCGCGTCTGCGCACGTCACGGCGTGCCCTTCGTCGCGCGCGGCGCCGGGACCGGGCTGTCCGGGGGCGCGCTCCCGGTGGCCGACGGCGTCGTGATCTCGCTGCAGAAGCTGCGCCGCATCCTGGAGATCGACGTCGAGAACCGTCGGGCCGTGCTCGAGCCCGGGGTGTTCAACCTCGACATCTCCCGCGCCGCCGCGCCGCACGGGCTCTACTACGCGCCCGACCCGTCGAGCCAGCAGGTGTGCACCATCGGCGGCAACGTCGCGGAGAACTCCGGCGGGGCCCACTGCCTCAAGTACGGGTTCACCACCAACCACGTCCTCGAGATGGAGGTCGTGCTCGCCGACGGCAGCGTGATCACCCTCGGCGCTCCGACGGCGGAGCAGGCGGGTCCCGACCTGCGCGGGGTCTTCCTCGGCTCCGAGGGCACGCTCGGCATCTGCACGAAGGTCACCGTGCGGCTGCTGCGCAAGCCCGAGGCGGTCCGCACCGTCCTCGCCGACTTCCCGTCGATCGAGGCCGCGGGCGAGACCGTCGGCGCCATCGTCGACGCGTCGATCGTGCCGGCCGCCGTCGAGATGATGGACTCCCTCGCGATGGAGGCCGCCGAGGCCGCCGTCGGCGCGGGGTACACGGTGGAGTCCCCGTCCGCCCTGATCATCGAGCTCGACGGCCCCGCCGAGGAGTGCGACGAGCAGTTCGCCGAGATCACCCGGATCTGCGAGGAACACGGGTCGACCCGCATCCACGTGGCCGACAGCGCCGACGAGCGGGCCCGGGTGTGGAAGGGCCGGAAGGCCGCCTTCGCGGCGGTCGGCCGCATCAGCCCGGACTACATCGTCCAGGACGGGGTCGTCCCGCGGACCCGGCTCGCCGAGGTGCTCTCCCAGATCGCGGAGATGGGCTCCGAGGTCGGGCTCCGGGTCGCCAACGTCTTCCACGCCGGCGACGGCAACCTGCACCCCCTGGTCCTGTACTCGGAGTCCGCGGGTGAGCACGACGCGGCCGAGGACCTCTCGAGCCGGATCGCGGAGCTCTGCGTCGAGCTCGGCGGGTCGCTCTCGGGCGAGCACGGCATCGGCGCCGACAAGGCGTGCTCGATGGGCCGGATGTTCACCGACGACGACCTCGCCGTGATGCAGCGGGTGCGCACGGGCTTCGACCCCGAGGGCCTCTGCAACCCCGGGAAGATCTTCCCGACGCCCCGGCTGTGCGGCGAGCGCCCGGGGCCGTTCCGCGCGCACCCCCTGGAAGAGGCCGGAGTGATCAGCCGACTGTGAGCACCGCATCCGTGAACACCTCACCGACCTCGCTGGTCGAGCTGCGCGACGCGGTCCGCGACACCCCGGGCCCCGTGGTGGCGACCGGCGCGGGCACCGCCGCCGACTGGGGCGCGCCCGTCGTCGGAGACGCCACGCCGGTCTCGGTGGCCGGCCTGTCCGGCGTCATCGCCCACAACCCGGGCGACATGACCGTCTCGGTCGGCGCCGGGACGCCGCTGTCCGAGCTCCAGGACACGCTCGCGGGGTCCGGGCAGCGGGTCGCCCTCGACGCCGCCCGCGTCCGCCGCGGTGCCACCGTCGGCGGCCTGCTCGCGACGGCGGACGCCGGTCCGCTCGCGCTCGGGTTCGGCTCGCTGCGCGACCTGGTCATCGGCGTCACCGTGGTGCTCGCCGACGGCACCGTCGCGCGCTCCGGCGGGCACGTCATCAAGAACGTCGCGGGCTACGACCTGACGAAGCTGCTGCACGGCGCGTACGGGACCTTCGGGGTGATCGCCGAGGTCGTGCTGCGGCTGCACCCGCTGCCCCCCGCCACCCGCACCGTGGCCTACCGCGTGGCCGACCCCGCCGACCTCCCCGGCGCGGGCCGGGCCGTCACCGACACCCCCGTCGAGGCGGCCGCGCTGGAGTGGGTCGACGGGCGCCTGCTGGCCCTGCTCGAGGGCACCGAGGCCGGGGTCGAGGGGCGGGCCGGCCGGCTCGTCGACCTGCTGGGCACCGGCGCCGAGGTCCTCTCCCCCGCCGACGCCGACGCGGCCTGGGACGCCCACCGCGCCGCCGTCGACCGGCGCCCCGACGACCGCGCGGTCGTCCGCGTCGGCGTCGCCCCGACGAGGCTCGGCGACCTGCTCACCGGGCTGGTCGCCGACGCCGGGGCGGACGACGTCACCGCCGCCCCCGCCACCGGCGTCGCCACGCTCACCGTCCCGGCCGAGGCCGCCCTCGTCGACGCGGTGCACGCCCGCGTCGCCGGCGTCGGCGGCACGTCGACCCTCCGCGCCCGTCCCGCCGGCGCCGCCGTGCCCGCCTGGGGCCCGGCCCCGTCGAGCGCGGCCCTGCTGCGCGCCGTCGCCACCGCGTTCGACCCCGACCAGCGCCTGGGCCGTGGCCGGCTCGCGCCCTGGCTGCCCGTCCCCGAAGGAGCGTCCGCGTGACCAGTACCCCCACCACGGGTCCCGCGGGCCCCGGCCCCGACTTCACCTCGCAGCGCGGGGAGAACGCCCCCGGTCCGGAGCGGACCGACGCGCTGGCGGCCGCCACGTACGGCAGCTTCGACGACCACCACCCGCCGGCCCAGGAGCTGCTCGACGACTGCGTGCACTGCGGGTTCTGTCTCCCGACGTGCCCGACCTACGCCCTGTGGGGCGAGGAGATGGACTCGCCGCGCGGACGCATCTACCTCATGGAGATGGCCGAGAAGGGCGAGATCCCGCTCGAGGGTGCCTTCACCACGCACATGGACCGCTGCCTGGGCTGCATGGCCTGCGTGACGGCGTGCCCCTCCGGCGTGCAGTACGACCGCCTGCTGGAGGCCACCCGCCCGCAGATCGAGCGCAACGTCCCCCGCAACCGGGCGGACCGGCTCTTCCGCGAGGCGATCTTCACGCTGTTCCCGTACCGCCGTCGGCTGCGGGCCGCGTCGCTGGGCGGAGCGCTCTACCAGAAGCTGCGGCCGAAGCGGATGGACGCGCTCCTCGCCAAGCTGCCGAAGCGCTTCGAGCGGCTCGTGGCGATGGAGTCGCTGCTGCCGCCGGTCAGCGTCCGCGACGCCTTCGCCCGCACGCCCGCCGTCACCCCGGCGCGCACCACCTCCGAGCACCCGGTGCGCCGGGGCCGGATCGGGATGCTCGTCGGCTGCGTGCAGGACGTGTTCTTCCACCAGGTCAACCTCGCCACCACGCGCGTGCTCGCGGCCGAGGGCTACGACGTCGTCGCGCCCCGGGAGCAGGCGTGCTGCGGCGCGCTCGGGCTGCACGCGGGCCGCGAGGAGGAGTCGATCCGGCGCGCGAAGGACCTCATCGCCGTCTTCGAGCAGGCCGACGTCGACGTCATCGCCGTGAACGTCGCCGGGTGCGGTTCCTCGATGAAGGAGTACGGCGAGCTGCTCGCGGACGAACCGGAGTGGAAGGAGCGCGGGGAGGAGTTCTCGCGCAAGGTCCGGGACGTCTCCGAGGTGCTCGCGGACGCCCTCGCCGAGTCCCGCGCGCCGCGGCACCGGGTCGACGCGACCGTCGTCTACCACGACGCCTGCCACCTCGGGCACGCCCAGAAGATCCGGCAGCAGCCGCGGGACGTGCTGCGGTCCGTCCCGGGCGTCGACCTCGTCGAACTGCCCGAGGCGGAGATCTGCTGCGGGTCGGCCGGGATCTACAACATGCTCCAGCCCGAGGCGGCCGGGGACCTCGGCCGGCGCAAGGCCGACAACATCCGGGGCACCGGGGCGGACCTGCTCGTCACCGCCAACCCCGGGTGCCTGTTGCAGATCCGGAAGTACCTCGAAGGCGACCTCCCGATGCTGCACCCGATCCAGCTGATCGACGCGTCGATCCGGGGGGTGCGCCCGCCGGGGATGTAGGTGGCTCCGCCCTGTGAGTACTTTTCCGTGTCTGGACACGGATTACTACTCACAGGGCGAAGCCACCTAGCGCCAGTGGCGCCAGCCCGGGTCCCCGGCACCGCCCCACCGGTCGGCGTCGACGGTGACCCCGATGCCGAGCCGGCAGTCGGCGAACACGGTCCACCCCTCCGGCACCGCGTCCTCGTCGGGGAAGCAGGCGACCAGCGAGTGGTCCTCGCCGCCGGTGAGGGCCCACCGCAGCGCGTCCCCGCCGAGTGCGGACGCCACGTCGCGCAGCTTGTCCGCGACCGGCACCAGCTCCGACCGGATGTCGATCCGCACCCGGGACGCCTCGGCCACGTGCGCGAGGTCGGCGAGCAGACCGTCCGACGTGTCGATCATCGCGCTCGCTCCGGCCCGGGCGGCGATCGGACCGGCCGCGATCGGGGGGCGCGGCGTCCGGTGCGCGGCGACCATCGCGAGCGGCGAGCGGAACCCGCGGCGCAGGACCTCCATGCCGGCCGCCGACCACCCGAGGACGCCGCACACGGCGACGACGTGGCCCACCTTGGCGCCCGACCGGCGGACCGGCTCGCGGCCCTCGAGGTCGCCCAGCGCCGTGATCGTCACCACGATCTGGTCGGCGGAGACGGTGTCCCCGCCCACCACGCCGACGCCGACCTCGGAGGCGGCGTCCCAGATGCCGGCGGCGAGGCCCTCGACGACGTCGGTCGACGTGGACGCCGGGCACGCCAGGGAGAGCAGGAGACCGGTGGGGACGGCGCCCATCGCGGCGACGTCGGCGAGGTTCGCGGCGACGGCCTTGCGCCCGACCTGCTCCGGCGCCGACCAGTCCAGACGGAAGTGCACGCCCTGCACCAGGGTGTCGACGGTGGCCACCACCCGGCCGTCGGGGGCGGCCACGACGGCGGCGTCGTCCCCCGGTCCGAGCAGGGTGCCGTCGGGCTGGGGGCGGCCGGCGACGATCCGGTCGATCACCCCGAACTCGCCCAGCTCCGACACCGGCCCGCCGGACGACGCCCGGGACGTCCGCCGCTGTGACGCGTCTCCCACGTCCGCGGGCGAGCTGCGTCGCGCTCCGTCTCCCGACCGCCTCACCCGTCTCCTCCCTGCGGTACGTTCCGACCCGTCGTGTCACCCGTGTGCGCCCACTCGAGCCCCGAGCGGGTGCGCCCGCTCCCCGAGGAGGCCCGTTCGTGGTCCAGGCCTACATCCTGATCCAGACCGAGGTGGGCCGCGCCGCCGCGGTCGCGTCGGACGTGGCCGGGATCGACGGCGTCTCCCGGGCGGAGGACGTGACCGGCCCCTACGACGTGATCGTGCACGTGGACTCCAACGACGACGCGGCCCTCTCGGACACCATCACGGCCGTGCAGAAGGTGCCGGGCATCACCCGCACGCTGACCTGCTCGGTCGTCGGCTCCCCCGTCGCCTGACCCGACGGTGGCGCGCACCCGGGCACCGGAGCTCGACCGCCGCCTCCCCCGCATCGTGCTGGGCGTGGCGCTGGCGTTGCCGGTGCTGCTCGTCGTCGGTGTGCTGGTGGCCTCGCAGGTCCTCGGACGCCGGACCGACCCCAACCCGGACACCGGGCCGCTGGCGCTGACGGCGGTCCCGGTGCCCGCGGCGGCCTCGGCCGACTGCTCCCGCCTGCTCTCCGGACTCCCCCAGGAGATCAACACGGGCGACGGCCTCCTCCCCCGACGGGTGCTGGCGAACCCGGTCCCGGCCGGGACGGTCGCCTGGGGCGGGGAGAAGGAGGCCACCGGCCGCCCCGAGGACCAGCCCGTGGTGCTGCGCTGCGGGCTCCCCCAGCCCCCGGAGCTCGGGCCCACCAGCCCGCTGCTCGACGTGGACGGCGTCGACTGGCTCCGCATCCCGGGCAACGGGACGACCACCTGGGTCACCGTGGACCGCGCCATCTTCGTCGGCCTCACGCTGCCCGACGGCATCGGCAGCGGGGCCATCCAGGACGTCTCCCGCGGCGTCAAGATCACCCTGGTCAGCCGGGACACCGAACCGGCCGACCCGACCGGCGCGCCGACCACCGCACCGTCGCGCTGATCAGCGGACGCCGGTGCCGCTCGCCAGCGCGGAGTCGACGAGCGTGGTGAGCAGCGTCGGGTAGTCGACGCCGGTGGTGGCCCACATCCGCGGGTAGAGCGAGGTCGCGGTGAACCCGGGCATCGTGTTCAGCTCGTTGACCAGGATCCGGCCGTCGTCGGTGACGAAGAAGTCGACCCGGGCGAGGCCGGCGCAGTCCATCGTCCGGAAGACCCGGACCGCCGCCTCGCGCACCCGCTCGGCGAGGTCGTCGTCGAGCTTGGCCGGGACGTCGAGCTCGCAGGCGTCGTCGAGGTACTTCGTGTCGAAGTCGTACCAGTCGGCCGCGCCGGTCAGCCGGATCTCCGCGGGCACGCTCGCCTCGACGCGGCCGTCCGGGAACTGCAGGACCCCGCACTCGATCTCCCGGCCGGCGATCCCGGCCTCGATCAGCACCTTCGGGTCGCTCTCGCGGGCGAACGCCACCGCCGCCGGCACGTCCTCCCAGTCCGTGACCCGGGAGATGCCCACCGAGGAGCCCGCCCGGGACGGCTTGACGAAGACCGGCAGGCCGAGCAGTTCACGCTCGGCGGGCTCGAGGTCGGGCGCGGTCCGGTCGAGCGCGACGGCCTCGCCCGTGGCGAGCCCGGCGTCGCGCAGGATGCGCTTGGTGACGACCTTGTCCATCGACGCGGCGCTCGCGCAGACCCCGGCGCCGACGTAGGGGACGCCTGCCGTCTCGAGGAGCCCCTGGATCTCGCCGTCCTCGCCCGCCGGGCCGTGCAGGACCGGGAAGACGACGTCGATCGTGGCCACGGTCTCGCCGCGGCGGCCGTCGGCGAGGCTGATCAGCTCACGGCGGGTGGGGTCGGGCAGGAGCGCCACGGGCTCGCCGGACGCGAGGGTGACCTGCGGCATCTCGCGCCCGTGCAGCCGCCAGGGCGCGGTGTCGTCGCCGACGTCGAGCCACACGCCCTCCGCGGTGATGCCCACCGCGACGACGTCGAACCGGTCCCGGTCGAGGTTGTCGAGGATGCCCCCGGCGGAGACGCACGAGACGGCGTGCTCCCCCGACCGCCCGCCGAACAGGACCAGCAACGTCGGCCTCGTCCCCATGGCGCGGCACCCTACGCGCGGGCGCTCCCCACCCCGGCCAGCACGCCCCCGAGGCGCCCGAGGGCCGCCTCCAGCTCCACGCGGGACGGGGCGGCCCAGCCGACGAGGATCCCGGACACCCCGGCGGCGCCGAGGTGATGGGCGGCGAGGCCGTCGACCACGACGTCGACCTCCCAGGCGGCCGCCACGACCTCCCGTTCGACCGGTCCCATCGGGAGCGGGACCACCAGGTGGGCCCCGGCCCGGTCCCCCAGCACCTCGTGTCCCGCCGTCCGGACCGCGTCCACCACGAGGCCGCGCCGGACGCCGAGCTCGCGCCGCAGCCGCGCGAGGTGCCGCCCGCACCCGCCGTCGTGCACCCAGGCCGCGAACACCTGCTGCCCCGCCGGCGCGGGACGCGTGCCGGTGGCCCGCCGCAGCGCCAGCAGGTCGGCCGCGAGCGCGGGCGGCGCGACCATCCAGCCCACGCCGAGGCCCGGCGTCGCGATCTTGCCCGCGGTGCCGAGGTGGACGACGACGTCGGGGCCGAGCGCGGCCAGCACCGGCAGCGGGGCCACGTCGTAGCGCAGCTCTCCGTCGTAGTCGTCCTCGACCAGCCAGAAGCCCTCCGCGCGGGCCCGCTCCACCAGCGCCGCGCGCCGCGCGACCGGCAGGCGCCCGCCGAGCGGGTACTGGTGGGCCGGGGTCACGTAGACGAGGTCGAGGCCCGGCGGGAGGTTCCCGACGACGAGCCCCTCCGCGTCCACCGCGAGCGGGGTCACCTCCGCGCCCGCGGCGCGGAGCACGCCGACCGCGCGGCGGTAGCCCGGGTCCTCGATCCCGGCCCGCGGCGGGCGCCCGAGCCGGCGGGTGAGGACGGCGACGAGCTCGCCGAACCCCGCGGTGGCGCCCGCCGTCGCGAGCACGCCGGCCCCGACGAGGCCGCGGTGGCGCAGCAGGTGCTCGCCCACCGCCGCCCGGAAGGCCGGCACCCCCGCGTACTCCGGTCGGTCGGACGGCGGGAGGTCGCCCGCACGGCGCCAGGCCCGGCGCCAGGACGCGGGGTCGAGCACCTCCAGGCACGGGGCGCCCGGCCGCAGGTCGGTCGCGTCGGCGCTCGACGACGACGTGGCGTTCCTGTCATCGGGTGCAGGCACCGACGCCCTGCGTGCACCGGGAGGTGCCGCGAGCACGAACGTCCCCGCCCCGTGGCGGGCACCCAGCCACCCCTCGGCGACCAGCTGGTCGTACGCCGCCGCCGTGACGGTTCGGCTGACCCCGAGCTCGCGGGCGAGCGTGCGCGTCGCCGGGACCCGGTCGCCGACCCGGAGCCGGCCGTCCAGCGCCGCGGCCCGCAGCCCGTCCGCGACCTGCACCGCGAGCGGGGTCGCTGCGGTGCGGTCCAGTGGCACGGTCACGAGTGGCCTCCCGGATCGAGGCGGAAGTGGCCCTCGAAGAATGCCACTCGGGGCGCCGATGATCAGCGCATGCTCTCCCCGACCCCGCGCACCCGGCTGCGGCGCAAGCGTGACCGGCAGCAGTCCGACCCGACGACCCTGCACGCGATCCTCGACGAGGCGCTCCTCTGCCACCTCGGGCTCGTCGACCCCGAGGGCGCCCCGCTCGTGCTCCCGACGATGCACGCCCGGGTGGGCGACGTCGTGTACGTGCACGGCTCCAGCGGCGCCGCGAGCCTCGCGCGCGACGGCGAGGTCTGCCTGACCGTCACCCTGCTCGACGGGCTGGTGCTCGCCCGCTCGGTGTTCTCGCACTCCGCGAACTACCGCAGCGCGGTGATCCGGGGACGGGCACGGCGGGTGACCGACCCCGACGAGCACCTCCGGGCCCTCGAGGCGATCGTCGAGCACCTGACCCCGGGGCAGTGGGACCACGCGCGGCGACCGGACCGGAGGGAGAGCGCCGCGACGGCGGTCCTCGCCCTCGCGCTCGACGAGGCCAGCGTCAAGGTGCGGCAGGGCCCGCCCGGCGACCCGGAGGCCGTCGCGGAGGGCGACGGACGGTGGGCCGGGGTGGTCCCGGTGACGACGGTGTTGGGTGCCCCGGAGACCTGCCCGGCACTGCCGGCGGACGCCGAGGTGCCATCGCACGTGGCGCGGTGGTGCGGCTGACGCCGCTACGGGGAGACCCGGCTCCGCAGCTGCACCGTGGTGCCGTGGACGCCGGAGAGCACGGTGGCCCGGGTGAGGGTGTGCATGAGCGGCAGCCCGCGCCCGCGCCAGCCGCAGCCGGTCGAGCGCCGCCAGGACCCGTCGTCGGAGACCGTGATCACGAGGTCACGGCCCCCGGCGAGCGGCGGCGAGACGGCGGCCCACAGCCGCATCTCGCCACGCCGCGGTGCGGCCGAGTAGGCGTGGTCGACCACGTTGGCCAGGGCCTCGTAGACGGCGAGCGCGAGGTCGTCCGCCGTGTCCGGGTCGGCCCACTCGCGCAGCCAGGACCGGAAGGTGCGGCGCAGCGCCGAGGCACTCGCCCGGTCCGCCGGCACGGTCCGCTCGAGCATGACCACCGGGCGGTCGGCGCTCACCCGGGGCGGCGGCCCCATGCGCTGCAGAACGTCCACGAAGCCGGGGATTCCTCGGACGAGCCGCCACGAAACGCACTCGATGCGGCGCCCGCCCTCACTCCGGCTTGCGTTCCCGGTTGATCAACTCGTCCCCGACGTCACGCGCCGAGACCGAGCCCGCACACACGCGGCGGACGGCGTCCACGATCGGGGTGTCGACCCCGTGCGTGCGGGCCAGTTCACCGATCGCCTCGCACGACTTGACGCCCTCGGCGACCTGCCCGTGGTTGGCCTCCTCGGCCTCGGCCACCGACATGCCCCGGCCCAGCGACTCGCCGAAGCGGCGGTTCCGCGAGAGCGGGGACGAGCAGGTGGCGACGAGGTCCCCCATCCCGGCGAGCCCCGCCAGCGTCATCGCCTCCCCGCCGAGGGCCACGGTGAGCCGCGAGATCTCGGCGAGCCCGCGGGTGATCAGCGACGCCGTCGTGTTGTCCCCGTAGCCCTGGCCGGACGCCATCCCGCACGCGAGCGCGATGACGTTCTTGCACGCCCCGCCGAGCTCGCAACCGATGACGTCGACGTTGGTGTACGGCTTGAAGTACCCGGTGGAGCACTCGTGCTGGACGGCGACGGCCCGGTCGTGGTCCGAGCAGGCGACGACGGTGGCGGTGGGCTGCTCGGCGGCGATCTCGCCCGCGAGGTTCGGTCCCGAGAGCACCGCGATCCGGTCCGGCGCCACGCGCCCGGCGTCGGCGATGACCTCGCTCATCCGCTTGAGCGTGCCCATCTCCACCCCCTTGGCCAGGCTCACCACCGTGGCCCCGCGCGGCAGCTGGTCGGCCCAGTCCTGCAGGTGCTCGCGCAGCCGCTGCGCGGGGATCGCGAGCACGACGGTGGTCACCCCGTCGAGCGCGGCCGCGGCCTCGTGCGTGGCGCGCAGCGCCGGCGGCAGCTTGATGTCGGGCAGGTACTCCGCATTGACGTGGTCGGTGGCGATCGCGTCCGCGACCTCCTGACGGCGGGCCCAGAGGGTGACGTCGGTGCCCGCATCGGCCAGCACCTTCGCGAAGGTCGTCCCCCAGGAGCCGGCGCCGAGCACCGCGTACCGGCTCACGCCCCGTCCCCCGTCGGCCGGACCTCGCCGCGCACGTCCTCGAGCAACGCCCCGACCGCGCTCATCATCCGCTCCGTCGTCTCCTTCATCAGCCTCGCGCCGGGCGGGCGGTCGCCGACCCGGGCCCGCAGGTCGTCCATGGGCAACGGCTCGCCCGCGCGCACGGTGATCGTCGTGCCGAACGGCGAAGGTCGCACCCGCTTGCGGTAGTGGTCGTAGACCGAGAGCGTCCCCCAGTGCACGACCGGGATCACCGGGACGTCGTGCAGCAGCGCCAGCCGCGCGGCCCCCGAGCGGGCCTCCATCGGCCAACCGGCCGCATCCCGGGTGATCGTGCCCTCCGGGTAGATCACCACCACCCCGTCGTCGGCCAGCGCCGCCTCGGCGGCCGCCAGGCTCGACCCCGCGTCCCGGGAGCCGCGGGCGACCGGGATCTGCCGGGAGCCGGCCATGATCCGGCCGAACACCGGCACCCGCCAGAGCGAGTCCTTCGCGAGGAACCGCGGCACGCGACGGGCGCGGTGCACGAAGACCGCGGTGTACACCGGGTCGAGGTAGGAGACGTGGTTCGAGACCAGCAGCGCGGGACCCTCGGCCGGCACCTGCTCCAGCCCGACCATCCGGCGCCGGGCCAGCAGCCAGGTCATCGGGTAGAAGACCACCGCGGCCAGGAACACCCACGGGCCACCGGGCTCCCGGCGGCGCCGTGTCACCGGCGCCGGGGCCGTCGGAGAACCGTCTGCGATCGCCACCCGGGCCCGCCTCCTCGTCAGCGTGGAGTCACTCCTCGACCGCGCCGGGGCGGCCCCGGCACGCTGCGGGGCGAGTCTCCCGTGAGCGGTGATCGCCGTCCAGACGGCCGCCGACGAAGATCGGGTCCGCCCGGTGGCCCCGCCCCGCCCGCGAGGTACAGGATGGGTCGCATGGCCGACGGTGGTGCCCCGGCGGACCGGCGGGCGACCGACCTCGTCGTGCCGGTGAAGGAGCTGGTCCGCGCGAAGACCCGGCTGGCCGCCGCGAGCGCCGCCGTGGCGGTCGACCCTCGCTCCGCCCACGCCGACCTCGCCCTCGCGCTGGCCACTGACACCCTCGCCGCCGTCCTCGCCTCGTCGGTCGGACGGCTCGCCGTCGTGACCTCGGAGCCGCGCCTGACCACCGGCGTCGCACCACCCGGCGTCGGGACGGATCCGCGGGTCGAGCTCGTGGCCGATCCCGGCCGGGGCCTCGACGCCGCGATCCGGGCCGGGATCGAGCACCTCGGCCGGTTCCCGGTGGGGGTGCTCCTCGCCGACCTCCCCGCCCTGCGGCCCGAGGAGCTCGACGACGCCCTGGCGGCCGCGCGCGTCGCGCTGCGCACCGCACCGGCGGCGTTCGTGGCCGACCACACCGGGGAGGGGACCGCGCTGCTGGTCGCCGGGCCGGGCTTCGCGCCGCGGTTCGGCCCCCGGTCGGCGGCCGCGCACGCGGCGGCGGGAGCGGTCGCGCTCGGAGGGGACTGGCCGGGGCTGCGCCACGACGTCGACGTGCCCGGCGACCTCGACGAGGTGCGCGCGCTCGGCGTCGGACCCGCGACCCGGGCCTGGCCGGGCCTGGGGACCCTCGCCGCCGGGTGCCGCTGACCCGACGGGTCGGGCGCCACCGACCCGACGGGTCGGGCGCCACCGACCCGACGGGTCGGGTGGCGTGTCCCGCACTGGTCGCCCTCCGGTGGCGCGCGCCGTCAGAATGGGCCGGGTGAGCGACGCGACGGACACCACGCTCGAGGAGGACGGCCCGATCTCGGAGCCCGGACCGCCCCCGCCCGCCCCGGCGCCGCCGACCCGGCCGGCCGACGGTCGGAGCCGCCTGCCCACCGCACCGGCCGCCGCGACGCCGGCCGCCGACGACGTCCCCGCGGACCTGGCCGACGACCGGTACGACAACCGCGAGCTGTCGTGGCTGGAGTTCAACGCGCGGGTGCTCGCCCTCGCCGAGGACACCAGCCAGCCGCTGCTCGAGCGGGCGAAGTTCCTGGCGATCTTCGCGTCGAACCTCGACGAGTTCTACATGGTCCGCGTGGCCGGACTGAAGCGCCGCGAGGAGACCGGGCTGTCGGTGCGCAGCGCGGACGGGCTCACCCCCCGCGAGCAGCTGGCCCGGATCGCGGCCCGCAACCAGGAGCTCGCCGAGAAGCACGCCCGGGTCTGGCGGACCGACGTCGGGCCGGCGCTCGAGGACGCCGGCGTCCACGTCATCGGGTGGGACCAGGTGACCGCGGAGGCCCGCGAGCGGCTCGCGGCGTGGTTCGACGCCCAGGTCTTCCCCGTGCTCACCCCGCTCGCGGTGGACCCGGCGCACCCCTTCCCCTACATCTCCAACCAGTCGCTCAACCTGGCCGTCGCGGTGCGCGACCCGCAGACCGGGGTCGAGCACTTCGCCCGCGTCAAGGTCCCGAACAACGTGCCCCGGCTGGTGCGGGTCGGCCCGGAGCCGGGCGAGGACGACGACGCCGCGAACGACTCGCCCAACCTGGACCGCCGGTGCTGGTTCCTGCCCATCGAGGACCTGATCGCCGAGCACCTCGACCACCTCTTCGAGGGGATGGAGGTCGCCGAGCACCACGTGTTCCGGGTGACCCGCAACGCCGACCTCGACGTCGAGGAGGACCGCGACGAGGACCTCCTGCAGGCCCTCGAGCGGGAGCTCGCGCGGCGCCGGTTCGGGCCGCCGGTGCGCCTCGAGATCACCGACCGGATGAGCGAGCACATGCTCGAGCTGCTGCTGCGCGAGCTCGACGTGGACCCGCACGACGTCGTCCAGGTGCCCGGTCTGCTCGACCTCTCGTGCCTGATGGAGCTGCTCTCGCTCAACCGCCCCGAGCTCAAGGACCCGGTGTTCGTCCCGGCGACGCACCCCGCGTTCAGCGAGGGCGAGACGCCCAAGAGCGTCTTCGCGACGCTGCGCGAGGGCGACGTGATGGTGCACCACCCGTACGACTCGTTCTCCACGAGCGTGCACCGCTTCATCGAGCAGGCGGCGAACGACCCGAAGGTCCTCGCGATCAAGCAGACGCTCTACCGCACCTCCGGCGACTCCCCCATCGTCGAGGCCCTCATCGAGGCCGCGGAGATGGGCAAGCAGGTCGTGGCGGTGGTGGAGATCAAGGCCCGGTTCGACGAGCGCGCGAACATCAACTGGGCCCGCGCGCTGGAGCGGGCCGGGGTGCACGTGGTGTACGGGCTGGTCGGGCTCAAGACCCACTGCAAGGCCGCGCTGGTGGTGCGCCAGGAGGGCTCGAAGATCAAACGGTACTGCCACCTCGGCACCGGCAACTACAACCCGAAGACCGCCCGGCTCTACGAGGACATCGGCGTCTTCACCGCCGACGAGACGATCGGCGCGGACCTCACGGACCTGTTCAACGTCCTCACCGGCTACGCCCGGCGGCGCAAGTACCGCCGGCTGCTCGTCGCCCCCTACGGCGTCCGGCGCGGCCTCATCGAGCGGATCGAGACCGAGCGCAAGCGCGCGACGAAGGGCAAGAAGGCCGGCATCCGGATCAAGGTCAACGGCCTGGTCGACGAGCAGGTGATCGACGCGCTGTACCGCGCGTCGCTGGCCGGGGTGCCGGTGGACCTGGTGGTCCGGGGCATCTGCGCGCTGCGCGCCGGGGTACCGGGGCTCTCGGAGAACATCCGCGTCCGGTCGATCCTCGGGCGCTTCCTCGAGCACTCGCGGATCTTCCACTTCGTGGGGGCCGGCGAGCACTTCATCGGCAGTGCCGACATCATGCACCGCAACCTCGACCGCCGGGTCGAGGTGCTGGCACCGGTCACCGACCCGCGGCTGATCGCCCAGCTCGACGACATCCTCGATTCCGCGACGGCCCCGTCCACCCGGTGCTGGAGCCTCGACCCGGACGGGTCCTGGACCCCGTGGCCGGTCGCGGCCGGCGAGGGGACCGAGGGGATGCAGGTGTGCGACCACCAGACCCAGCTGCTGCTGCGCCGGGACGGGAAGGGGTGAGCATTCCGGCCGACGTCCTTCCCGACGACGGGGCGGTGCCGAGGGCGGTGCACGCGGCCGGCGCCGTGCTGTGGCGGCCCGCGGCCGGGGGTGTGGAGGTGGCGGTCGTGCACCGGCCGCACCACGGCGACTGGAGCCTGCCCAAGGGCAAGGTCGACGAGGGCGAGTCGCGGGCACGGACCGCAGTGCGCGAGATCGCCGAGGAGACCGGCTTCGCGGCCGTGCTCGGGCGCCACGTGGCCACCGTGCGCTACATGGTCGGTGAGGACCGCAAGGTCGTCGACTACTGGGACGCGCGCGCCGGCGCCGGGAGCTTCACCCCGAACGGGGAGACCGACGAGCTGCGCTGGCTCGCCCCGCGCGACGCCCGTCCCCTGCTGTCGTACGACTCCGACCGCGACGTGCTCGCCGACTTCACGGAGGCGCCGTTCCCGCTGCGCACGCTCCTGCTGGTGCGCCACGCGAAGGCGGGCAAGCGGGGCAGCCACCCCGACGACGACGCGCGACCCCTGGTCGACGACGGCCGCGAACAGGCCCGGCGGCTCGGCGATCTCCTCGCGGCCCACGGGGTGACGCACCTGCACGCGGTCGGGCGCACGCGGTGCGTGGAGACCCTCGAACCCGCCTCGCACCGGCTCGGCGTCGGGATCCTCGTCGAGGACGCGTTCGCCGACGAGGCCGTCGCCGCCGATCCGGAGCGGGCCCGCGAGCGCCTGCTCGAGCTGGTCGCCGGCGAGGGCGTCGCGGCGGTGTGCGCGCAGGGCTACGGCATCCCGACCCTGGTCCGCGACCTCGCCGCCGACCCGGACCCGGCCGTCGGACCCCGCCCCGAGGTGCGCAGCAACCGGCGTCTGGCCGACCCGCCGTCACGGAAGGGCAGCGCCTGGGTGCTCTCGTTCGACGGCGACCGGCTCGTCGCCGCGGACTACGTGCGGGATCCGTCCGTCTGACCGGGTCCGGACTGCCGTCCGTCGATCATCGGTACCCGGTCGGCGACCACGCGGCCCCGTGGCGAGGTCACGAATCGGACTCGATTAGCGTGAGGCCCGGCCGTCCGCCGGGTCGGCCCCCGGCCTGAGCTCCCCCGACGTCAGGCCCGATCCGGCACGAGGTGACCGTGGAGGGTTGGGCTTGCGCGCGAAGACACGTCGGTACCGCCAGATCGCACTGGTGGCCGTCGCCGCCGCCGTGCTGCTGGGCGTCAACGTGCCACCGGCGTTCTCCTATGTCCAGGAGTGGCGCCACGAGCAGCTCATCAACAGCCCGGGCTACAAGGCGCAGTACGGGCACTGGGACACCATCGAGGTGCCGCAGGACAACCGCGTCAACTCGATCCACGCGGTCCTGCTGGACAACGGCAAGGTCCTCCTCATCGCCGGGTCCGGCAACAAGGAGGACATGTTCGCGACGCGGGCGCTGAAGAGCCTCGTCTACGACCCGACGACGGGTCAGTCGCGGATGATCCCGGTCCCCGACGACATGTTCTGCGGCGGTCAGACCGTGCTCCCCGACGGCCGCGTGCTCTTCGCGGGCGGGACGCAGCGCTACGAGAAGCTCGACGGCGCCGTCACCAACGCGGCCGGCGCGATGCGCATCAAGAACGAGAACCCGAACGGACCGCGCTTCCTGCCCGCGGGCACCGAGTTCGTGGCGCCGTCCGGCCAGAAGTACAAGTCGGCGTTCGACGTGACGCTGCCGCCCGCGGCCAAGACCGGCGTCGGCAAGCGGACCCAGGTCACCGCGTCCGAGGAGAAGGTCTTCGTCGAGTCGGAGACCCCCGGCCCGCAGGCGGTGAACGGCAACCGCGACAAGTACACCGTCTCGGGGCTCTCGGCGGCCGACTCCAAGAACATCTACGGGCTCGGCGAGCCGATGACCCTGGACAAGCAGGACTACCAGGGCACCAACAAGGCCTACACGTTCGACCCGAAGACCGAGGCCTGGACCGAGCTGCCCAACATGAACCAGCCCCGCTGGTACCCGACGCTCACCCCGCTCTCCGACGGCAACGTGCTCACCGTCGCGGGCCTCGACGGCGTCGGCCAGGTGCTCAACGGGCTCTCCGAGGAGTTCAACCCGCGGACCAACACCTGGATCGACCGCCGGGCGACCCTCACGCAGTACTTCCCGACCTACCCCGCCCTCTTCGAGACCGAGAAGCCGCGGCAGATCGTCTACACCGGCTCGAACGCCGGGTACGGGCCGGCGACCGAGGGCCGCGTCCCGGGCTTCTGGGACCTCGACACCGGCGCCTTCACCCCGATCCCCGGCCTGCGTGAGCCGGAGCTGATGGAGACCTCCGGGTCGTCCTGGATCGGCCCGGTGCAGGACCAGCGCCTCGCCGTCGTCGGCGGCGGCGGGGTCGGCGAGAGCCCCATCTCGTCCTCGCGGATCGACTTCCTGAACCTCAAGGACCCGGCGCCGCACTTCACGCCGGGCCCGAACCTGGCGCAGCCGACCCGGTACCCGAACCTGGTCAACCTGCCCGACGACACCACGCTGATCACCAACGGGTCGCTGGACTATCGCGGCAAGGGTGCGACGAACAACCACCTCGCCTACACCCTCGACCCGGCGACCAACCAGCTCACGCCGATGGCCGACCCGCGGATCGGGCGCGACTACCACACCGAGGCGCTCCTGCTGCCCGACGGCCGGGTGCTCGTGGCCGGGTCGGACCCGCTGTTCGACGACGAGAAGAACACGGTGCCGGGCACGTTCGAGCAGCGCATTGAGATCTTCACGCCGCCGTACCTGGAGAGCGGGGCGCCGCGGCCGACGATCTCCTCCGCCCCGCCCGTGCTGACCCGCGGCCAGACGGTGACGATCCCGACGCCCGACGCGTCCCGCATCGCCAAGGCCCGCCTCATCCGCACGTCCTCGGCCACGCACGTGACCACGACCGACATGCGCGACGTGGCGCTGGACATGCAGAAGACCCCGGACGGCGTGTCGATCACGGCGCCGAACGAGGCGACGATCGTGCCGCCCGGGCCGTACATGCTGTTCCTGGTCGACGACAAGGGCGTACCGAGCGAGGCGAAGATCGTCGACGTGCCCTGACTCCTCCGTGACAGGAAAGCGTCGTTGCTGTCAGCCAGTGACAGCAACGACGCTTTCCTGTCGGACGGGGTGGGCGATCAGACCGTCGTCGGCTTGTGCGACGGGCGGGTCTTCTCGTAGGCGTCGATGTCGGCCTCGTGGCGCAGGGTGAGGCCGATGTCGTCGAGACCTTCGAGCAGGCGCCAGCGGGTGTAGTCGTCGACCGAGAACGGGACCACCAGGTCCTCGGCCGTCACCGTCCTCGCCTCGAGGTCGACCGTGAGCTCCAGCCCCGGACGGGACTCGATCTTCTTCCACAGCAGCTCGACGTCGGACTGCGCGACGGTCGCGGCCAGCAGGCCGGCCTTCGAGGAGTTGCCCTTGAAGATCTCGCCGAAGCGCGACGAGATCACCACGCGGAAGCCGTAGTCCATGAGCGCCCAGACCGCGTGCTCGCGGGAGGAGCCGGTGCCGAAGTCGGAGCCGGCGACCAGCACCGAGCCGCGGTCGTAGGGCTCCTGGTTGAGCACGAACGCCGGGTCGTTGCGCCACGAGGCGAACAGCCCGTCCTCGAACCCGGTGCGCGTGACGCGCTTGAGGTAGACCGCCGGGATGATCTGGTCGGTGTCGACGTTCGACACCCGCAGCGGGGTGGCGATGCCGGTGTGGGTCGTGAACTTCTCCATGGTCAGCTCCCTCAGGCCGTCGTCAGCACGGTGGGCGTCAGGTCCTCGGGCGAGCTCAGCGTTCCCCGGACGGCCGTGGCTGCTGCGACCAGCGGCGACACCAGGTGGGTCCGCCCGCCCTTGCCCTGCCGACCCTCGAAGTTGCGGTTCGACGTCGAGGCGCAGCGCTGCCCCGGCGCGAGCTGGTCGGGGTTCATGCCGAGGCACATCGAGCAGCCCGCGTTGCGCCACTCGGCCCCGGCGTCGAGGAAGACCCGGTCGAGCCCCTCCTCCTCGGCCTGCGCCTTGACCGCCATGGACCCGGGCACGACGAGCATCTGCACCGAGTCGGCGACCTTCTGGCCGCGCAGCACGTCGGCGGCGGCACGGAA
The DNA here is from genome assembly GCF_013409505.1 of Actinomycetospora corticicola. Taxonomy (NCBI): domain Bacteria; kingdom Bacillati; phylum Actinomycetota; class Actinomycetes; order Pseudonocardiales; family Pseudonocardiaceae; genus Actinomycetospora; species Actinomycetospora corticicola. The sequence continues at coordinate 2,837,818 of NZ_JACCBN010000001.1, forward strand.
GTCCTCGATGCGGGCGTTGGTGCACGAGCCGAGGAAGACGACGTCTACCGCGACGTCGCGCAGCTTCGTGCCGGGCTCGAGGTCCATGTAGGCGAGCGCCTTGCGGGTGGCCGCGGCGTCGTCGTCGTCCATCGTCGCGGGGTCGGGCACCGACTCGCCGAGCGGGAGGCCCTGACCCGGGTTCGTTCCCCAGGTGACGAACGGCGTGAGCGAGTCGGCGTCGATGTGCACGACGGCGTCGAACTCGGCGTCGTCGTCGGTGCGCAGCTCCCGCCACGCCTCGACCGCGGCGTCCCACTCGGCGCCCTGCGGGGCGTGGGGGCGACCCTTCAGGTACGCGAAGGTCGTCTCGTCCGGGGCGACCATCCCGGCGCGCCCGCCGGCCTCGATGGACATGTTGCACATCGTCATGCGCGCTTCCATCGACATGGTCCGCACGGCCTCGCCGCGGTACTCGAGCACGTAGCCCGCGCCGCCACCGGTGCCGATCTGCGAGATGACCTTGAGGATGACGTCCTTGCTGGTGACGCCGGGTCGGAGCGTCCCCTCGATCTCGATCGCCATCGTGCGGAACGGCTTGAGCGGCAGCGTCTGGGTGGCCATGACGTGCTCGACCTCGGAGGTGCCGATGCCGAACGCGAGCGCCCCGAACGCGCCGTGGGTGGAGGTGTGGGAGTCCCCGCACACGACGGTGGTGCCCGGCTGGGTCAGCCCGAGCTCCGGCCCGATCATGTGCACGATGCCCTGGTTGGCGTCGCCCATCGGGAACAGGCGCACGCCGAACTCCTCGACGTTGCGCCGCAGGGTCGCCACCTGGGTCGCCGAGACCTCGTCCGCGATCGGCGCGAGGATGTCGAGCGTCGGGACGTTGTGGTCCTCGGTCGCGATGGTCAGGTCCGGGCGGCGGAGCGTCCGACCGTGCAGCCGGAGCCCGTCGAAGGCCTGCGGGCTTGTCACCTCGTGGACGAGGTGGAGGTCGATGTAGAGCAGGTCGGGCTCGTCGCCCTCCCCCTGCCTCACGACGTGCTGGTCCCAGACCTTCTCGGCGAGTGTGCGTCCCATCGATCCCTGCCTGCGTGGTGGTGAATCTCAGAATATGAGATTACTGTGTCGCTCTATGGGACAGAGTAGCGGAATCGGCGTGCTCGACAAGGCGGTGGGTGTGCTGCGGGCCGCCGCCGTGGCGCCGTGCGGGCTCTCCGAGCTCGTCGACCGCACCGGTCTCCCCCGGGCCACCGCACACCGCCTCGCCGTCGGGCTCGAGGTCCACCGGCTGCTCGAGCGCGATCCCGACGGCCGGTGGCGCCCCGGGCCCGCGCTCGCCGAGATGGCCCACGGCCACCACGACCCGCTGCTCACCGCCGCCGAGGAGGTCCTGCCGACGTTGCGCGACCTCACGGGCGAGTCGGTCCAGCTCTACCGCCGCGAGGGCGACTCGCGGGTGTGCGTGGCGGCCGCGGAGCCGGCGTCCGGCCTGCGCGACACGGTGCCGGTGGGGGTGCGCCTGCCCCTGACGGCGGGGTCGGGCGCCAAGGTGCTCCTGGCCTGGTCGCCGGAGGGCCCGGGCTCCTTCGACGCCGAGCTCCTCGCCGAGATCCGGCGGCGCGGGTGGGCGCAGAGCGTCGCCGAGCGGGAGAAGGGCGTCGCGAGCGTGTCCGCGCCCGTGCGGGGCCCGGACGGCTCGGTCGTCGCGGCGGTGTCGGTCTCCGGACCGGTCGACCGCATCGGACGCAAGCCGGGCTCCCGGTGGGCGAACGACCTGCTCGCGGCCGCCCGCGCGCTGGAGAAGGCGCTGGCGTGAGCCGACCTGCGACGTCAGCCGTGGGCCACCGCTGACACCGGACGTCAGCAGCTCGCCACGACGACGGGCGCAGCGTGTCGATCCTCCTTGCGCAGCTGCTTACCGTGAGCGGGTGACCGAGCAGATCACCACTCTCGAGCAGCTCCGCGAGGTCGTCGGGGAACCGGTCCGGCGCGCGGTGACCAAGCAGCGCGACCGGCTGGACGACGTCGACCGGGCGTTCATCGCGCACAGCCCGTTCCAGCTGGTCGCGACCTCCGATGCCGCGGGCCACCTCGACGTCTCCCCCAAGGGCGACCCGGCCGGCTCGGTCCTGGTCCTCGACGACCACACGCTCGTCCTGCCCGACCGACCCGGGAACCGGCGCGTCGACGGCTTCGCGAACATCCTCGAGAACCCGCACGTCGGGTTGATCTTCCTGGTCCCGCGGCGCCACGACACGCTGCGGGTCAACGGCACCGCACGGCTGCTGCTCGACCCGCCGTACGCCGAGCGGCTGCGCCACCGCAACCACGTGCCGCGCCTGGTGCTGGAGGTCTCCGTCGAGGAGGTCTTCACCCACTGCGCGAAGGCCTTCCTGCGCTCGGACCTGTGGGAGCCGGAGAAGTGGCCGGAGGACGACCTGCCGTCGATCGCCGTCATGGCGTCGCGCACCACCGACGACATGACCGTCGCGCAGATGGAGGCGTACTACACCGAGGAGAACACCCGGGCGATCATGTACGGGACGACGCCACCCTGACCCGACCCCGCTCGACGTCGGGAAGGAAGCCCGCGAGTGCCCGGCCCTCCTCGGTCACCGCGCTGCGGTCGGCGCGCGTGAAGCGTCGCAGCGGCTCGACGACGAGGACGCCCCCGGCGACGGTCCACGTCGCCGCGACCCGGCCGTCGAGCAGCACGAACCGCTTCCCGGCCACCGACAGCAGCCGGTGGGCGTCGTCGATGATCCGGCTGCGGTCGTCGTAGCCGAGGACGGCGTTGTCGAAGGCCGGGAGGAAGCGGACCGGCGCGGGGGTGTCGGGGTCGGGGCGGGGCGCGTCGGGGAGGTCGAGCAGCTCGCGCCCCCGCTCGTCGCGGAACGAGACGAGTTCGTCCCGCACCGCGGCGACGGCCGCCGGGAGCCCTGCGAGGCCGCACCAGGCGCGGAGGTCGGCCGAGGCGGCCGGGCCGTACGCGGCGAGGTAGCGGCGCACCAGCTCCGCGTCGACCCTTCCCGACAGCAGGTGGGGCTCGGTCCCGAGCCACGTCGCCAGCAGCGCGTAGCGCGCCCCCGCCGTCGTCCCGAACAGGCCGCGGGGCGGGGTCTGGACGACCGGTACCTCCGTGATCGCCGCCTCACCGAGGGCGCGGTGGCCGGCGTCGGGGTACCGCTCGGCCAGCGTGCGCCCGACGTCGGGCATCGACGGCTCGCCGGCCGCGAACAGCTCCGCGGCCTCGACCGCGAGCGCGTCGAGGTCGATGTCGGTGAGCTCGGCGCGGTACACCCCCAGCAGCCGTTGGCGCAGCAGCGCGCCGTGGCGGAGCCGCCAGGCGAGCGCGTCGCCCGCCGTCACGAGGTGGACCGTGCGACGCATGAGGTGCAGGCGCGCCACCCGGCGGTCGGTGAGCAGGGTGTCGAGGGCCGCCGGGTCGAAGGGGTCGAGCCGCGACCAGAGCCCGATGAACGGCGCCTGCGGCTCCTGGGCCTGCAGCCCGGCGAGGTGGGCGACGGCGTCGCAGGGGCTCACCGCGGCGCGCTCCAGCAGGTGCTGACGCGCGAGCGTCGCCCGGTTCAGCGCCCGGGCGTCGAGGACGGTCACGGCGACAGCATCCCGGAGGAGGCGGACGGTTCCGGTCCGCCTCCCCGCGTGGCAGCGGAGCGTCGTTGCCGTCGTCCAGTGGCAGGGAAGCCACATCGTCGGCGCGGCCGGCCTGTCCTCCCGGTCCCGGCGGTGCCAGGATCGGCCTCGTGACCGCCGCCGGGCCCGCCGTCGACGCCCTGACCGCACGCTTCGTGGCCGCCCTCGGGCGGCGCGGGGCGATGGCCGAACTGATGGCGGTGGCGAGCCTCGGCGGCCCGCCGCAGCTGGCCGCGCAGCCGCCGGACCTGCCCGTGCTGGCCCACCTCGACGACGCGGTCGCCCGGATCGCCGACGAGGTGGACGGCCAGCTCGCGGAGGCGGTCCGCCTTCTCGCCCGCCGCGCGGCCTGGACACGGACGGCCTCGTACGTCGACGACACGGCGCTGTTCGCCGGGTACGCCCACGCGGGTCTGCGCACCGACGACGACGTGGTGCTCGGCCTCGTGGTCCTCGGTCCCGGCGTGCACTACCGCGCCCACCACCACCCCGCCGAGGAGTACTACCTCCCGCTCGGCGCCATCCGGTGGGACCACGGCGAGGGGTGGGTCGACGAGCCGGCGGGCGAGCTGATCCACCACGCCCCGTGGCAGCCGCACGCGATGACCACGGGAGACCGCCCCGTGCTGCTCGCCTACCTGTGGTTCGACGAGGTCGACACACCGTCGGTGTTCGTGGAGCCCTGACGCCGACCGCCGCGGGCGAGATACACACCACGCAGGTCGGCGGCCGGCGGGACCTGCCCCACGTAAGCCTCGCGAACGCACGGGTCGCTGGACTCTTCGCGAGATACACACCACGCAGGCCGCGGGACCTTCGAACCTGCCCCACGTAGCCCTCGCGAGCGCGGGCGCCGCCGACCCGCCGTCGGGAAGGACCCCGGCAACGACGAAGCGCCCCGGCCCGGGTGGGCCGAGGCGCTGCGTGATGTAGCCCCGAGGGGATTCGAACCCCCGCTACCGCCTTGAGAGGGCGGCGTCCTAGGCCGCTAGACGACGGGGCCCTAGGAGGAACAGCGGCTGGAACTCTACAAGATCGCCCGGTCGCTGCTCGCAGCTGGGGTACCAGGACTCGAACCTAGAACAACTGAACCAGAATCAGCCGTGTTGCCAATTACACCATACCCCATGGCTGTCACCCACCGTGACCAACAGGCCCCGGCGGCGACGCGGACAACTGTACCGAACGCCCGGGACCGGGTTCGAACACCCCCCACCCGTCGCACCCTTCCCGCAGGTCACGCACCCGTCCGGGCGTGCAGGCACGCTGAGTACGCTGGACCGGTGAGTTCGAGCTTCGCCCCCCTGCCCGCCAGCGTCGACCTGCCGGCGGTCGAGCAGGAGATCCTCGAGCGCTGGGACAAGCGCGACGTGTTCCGGCGCTCGCTGGAGCAGACCGCCGAGGGCGAGCCGTGGATCTTCTACGAGGGCCCGCCGACCGCGAACGGCACGCCCGGCACCCACCACGTCGAGGCCCGCGCCTTCAAGGACCTGTTCCCCCGCTTCAAGACGATGCGCGGCTACCACGTGCCGCGACGCGCGGGCTGGGACTGCCACGGCCTGCCGGTGGAGCTCGCCGTCGAGAAGGAGCTCGGCTTCACGAGCAAGGGCGACATCGAGCGGTACGGGATCGCGGAGTTCAACGCGGCCTGCCGCGAGTCGGCGCTGAAGAACGTCTCGGCCTTCGCCGCGATGACCGAGCGCATGGGCTACTGGGTCGATCTCGACGAGGCCTACATGACGATGGCCCCGCGCTACGTCGAGAGCGTCTGGTGGTCGCTCAAGACCATCTTCGACAAGGGCCTGCTGGTCGAGGACCACCGCGTCACCCCGTACTGCCCGCGGGACGAGACGCCGCTCTCGGACCACGAGGTCGCCCAGGGCTACGAGGACGACGTCGACCCGAGCGTCTACGTCCGGTTCCCCCTCACCGACGGCCCCTGGGCCGGCGCGGACATGCTGGTGTGGACGACCACGCCGTGGACCCTGCCGTCGAACACGGCGGTCGCGGTGGAGCGGTCGGTGGTCTACGTCCGGGTGCGCCACGGCGACGAGGACCTGGTGCTCGCCGAGGATCTCCTCGGGCACGTCCTCGGGTCCGACGACGTCGAGGTGACGGCCCGCCTCACCGGCGCCGAGCTCATCGGCTCCCACTACACGCGGCCGTTCGAGCTCCTCGCGGGCGACCGCTTCGGCGACGCCTTCCGGATCGTCCACGGCGACCACGTCACCACCGACGCCGGCACGGGCCTGGTCCACATGGCCCCCGCCTTCGGCGCCGAGGACCACCTCGTCGCGAAGAACGAGGGCCTCGAGATGGTCAACCCGATCAGCTCGAACGGCCACTTCCTCGACGACGTGCCCCTGGTCGGCGGGATGTTCTTCAAGGCCGCCGACCCCACGCTGATCGCCGACCTCGAGGCGCGCGGCGTGATGTTCCGCGCCGAGTCCTACGAGCACTCGTATCCGCACTGCTGGCGCTGCCACACGCCGCTGATCTACTACGCGCTGCCGTCGTGGTTCATCCGGACGACCGCGATCCGCGAGAAGCTCCTCGCCGAGAACGAGGGCACGAACTGGTATCCGCCGCACATCAAGCACGGTCGATACGGCGCCTGGCTGGAGAACAACGTCGACTGGGCGCTCTCCCGCAAGCGCTACTGGGGCACGCCGCTGCCGATCTGGCGCAACGACGCGGACCCGTCCGAGGTCGTCGTCGTCGGCTCGCTCGCCGAGCTCGGGGAGCACGCCGGCCAGGACCTGAACGCGCTCGACCCGCACCGCCCCTACGTCGACGACGTCACCTTCCCCGCGCCGAGCGGCACCGGCACGATGCGGCGGGTCCCCGACGTCATCGACGTCTGGTACGACTCCGGCGCGATGCCGTTCGCCCAGTGGGGCGCGCCGCACCACCACGAGGCCGACTTCGAGACCGCCTACCCGGCGCAGTACATCTGCGAGGCGATCGACCAGACGCGCGGGTGGTTCTACTCGCTGATGGCGGTCGGGACGCTGGTGTTCGACCGGTCGTCCTACGAGAACGTCGTCTGCCTGGGCCTGCTCCTCGACGAGCACGGCCGCAAGATGTCGAAGCACCTCGGCAACATCCTCGACCCGTTCGAGCTCTTCTCCACCCACGGCGCGGACGCCGTCCGGTGGCTGATGCTCGCGCAGGGTTCGCCGTGGGTGGACCGGCGCGTCGGGCACGACACGCTGCGCGAGATCGTCCGGAAGGTCCTGCTGACCTACTGGAACACGGCGTCGTTCCTCGTCACCTACGCCAACGCCGCGGGCTGGACGCCGTCCGCGGACGCCCCCGCGGCCACCCACGTGATGGACCGCTGGGCCCTCGGCGAGCTGCGCGGGTGCGTCACCGAGGTGACCGCGGCGCTCGACGACTTCGACTCCTCGCGGGCCGGTCGCGCGATCGTCGCGTTCATCGACGACCTGTCGAACTGGTACGTGCGCCGCTCGCGGCGCCGCTTCTGGGACGGCGACCCGGCCGCGCTCACGACGCTGCACGAGTGCGTCGAGACGGTCAGCCGCCTCATGGCGCCCTTCACGCCGTTCGCCACCGACTACCTGTGGACGCTGCTGCAGGGCGAGGGCGGCTCCGGGCTGCCCGAGGGCACGCCGGACTCGGTGCACCTCGCGCCGTGGCCGTCGGTGGATGCTCTTCCCGACGACGAGCCCGGGCTGCGGTCGGAGATGGACCTCGTCCGCCGCGTGGTGGAGCTCGGCCGGTCGACCCGCGCCGCCTCCGGGGTGCGGACGCGCCAGCCGCTGTCGCGGGCGGTCGTGTCGGCGCCCGGCTTCTCCTCGCTGGGCTCCGAGCTGCTCGCGGAGATCGCCGAGGAGCTCAACGTCGGGCAGGTCGAGACGGCGGGCTCGGAGCTCGTGCAGCTCGACGTGAAGCCCAACTACCGTGCCCTGGGCAAGCGGTTCGGCAAGCAGACCCCGACCGTGGCCGACGCCGTCAAGGCCTCCACCGACGCGCCGGTCGACGGGGTGCTGACGGTGACCGTCGACGGCGCCCCGGTGGCGCTCTCCGGCGACGAGATCGTCATCTCGGAGACCCCGCGCGAGGGGTGGGCGGTGCGCTCCGAGGGCGGCCTGTCGGTCGGGCTCGACACCGAGCTGACCGACGAGCTGCGCGAGGCCGGTCTCCTGCGCGACGTGCTGCGCTTCGTGCAGGACGCGCGCAAGCGCCTGGGCTTCGAGGTGTCCGACCGGATCGAGCTGTGGTGGACCGCCGGGCGCGCGGACACCGCCGCCGCGATCCGCAACAGTGCCGACACGCTGGCCACCGAGTGCCTGGCCGTGTCGATCACCGAGGGGACGGGGCCGGGCGAGCTGTCGGCGCAGCCGTCCGAGGACCTCGGTCTGACGGTGTGGGCTACGCCCAGGTGAGCACTCAGTGGGCCTATAGCGCTCCTTAATGCTCACCTGCGGAGCACATACCGGCCGCTCGGTGACCGGCACGGCTGCGACGCTCCGCCCATGAGCAGCTTCGAGGGGTCCCGGATCGACCACCTGAACCTCCCCGTCACCGACCTGGCCCGCGCGACGGCCTTCCACACCGCAGCGCTCGCCCCGCTCGGGATCGAGCCCCTGATCACCGTGCCCGCGACGCCGGGCCAGAAGGCCATGCAGGCGTTCGGCGTCCACCCCAAGCCGTTCTTCTGGGTCGTCGAGGTCGATCGCGAGCTCGCCTACGACGAGGACACCCACCTCGCCTTCACCGCCCCGGACCACGCGACGGTCGACGCCTTCCACGCCGCCGCGCTCGCCGCCGGGGCCGTCACGCTCCGCGCGCCGGGCCTGCAGCCCGAGTACCACGCCGACTACTACGGCGCGTTCGTCGCGACCCCCGACGGCGTCAACCTCGAGGCGGTCTGCCATCGGGCAGGCTGAGCGCATGGGACGGCGTATCGCGGTGGGGGTTCCCGACGACGGGCCCTACGCCCTCGGGCTCGACCCGACCGGAGGCGTGTGGGCGTCGCTCGTGTACTCCGGGCGGCTCGCGCGCGTCGGCCCGGACGACGAGGTCACGGTCCACGACCTGGACGCCCCCGGCTCCCGCCCCTCCCGGTTCGCCGCCACCCCCGACGGCAGCCTCTGGTGCACCCGCACCGGCGACCACCGCGTCGAGCGGCTCGTCGAAGGGACCTGGCACGGCGTCGACACCGGGGCGGGGACGGGTCCGTACGACGTCACCGCCGGCCCGGACGGCGCCGCGTGGTTCACGGCGATCGAGGCCGAGGCGGTCGGGCGGATCGACCCGGCCACCGAGGAGGTGACCCTCCACCCCCTCCCGATCGCCGGGATGCCCGCCATGATCACGACCGGTCCGGACGGCGCGCTGTGGTGCACCCTCAACCGCGTCGGCGCCCTCGCCCGCCTGGACCCGGCGTCGGGCTTCGCCCTGACCCACCTTCCCGACGCCGGGTGTGGCCCGGTCGGCATCGCCGCCGACGGGGACGGGCTGTGGTTCGTCGAGATCCTCGCCGGCCGTGTGGGCCGACTGGACCTCGACGGCCGGCTCACCGAGCACGACCTCCCGGACCGCGGGGCGAAACCGCACGACGTCGTGGCCGTCGCGGGCGGGTGCGTCGCCTCGCTGTGGGGCGCGAGCGGCCTCGCGCGCGTCACCTCCGACGGGTCCGTCCACGCCCTCGACGGGTTCGAGCCCGACGACCACCCGCACGGCCTTCTCGGTCGCGGCGACGACCTGTGGGTGGCGTGCGACAGCGGCGCCGTCTTGGTCCTGAATCCGTACTGAACCATTGCGGAAGCGGAGTCCGATCTGTCACGGTAGTCACCATGAGCCTTCCGGAGATCACCGACCGTGACACCTGGCTGAAGGCGCGCCGAGCGCTCCTCGAGGAGGAGAAGGCACACACGCGGGCGCGCGACGCGCTCAACACCCGTCGTCGGGAACTGCCGATGGTGGAGGTGACCGAGGACTACCGGTTCGCCGGGCCGGACGGCGAGGTGACCCTCGCGGAGCTGTTCGGCGGGTACCGGCAGCTCGTGGTCAACCACGTCATGTTCGACCCGGCCTGGGACGAGATGTGCCCGAGCTGCTCGGCCGGCATCCGCGAGTGGTCGCCCGGCACCCGGGAGCACCTGCGCAGCCGCGACACCGAGCAGGTCTTCGTCTCCCGGGCGCCGTACGAGAAGCTGGCCGCCTGGAAGGAGAAGGTCGGCTGGACGATCCCCTGGTACTCGTCCTCCGACTCCACCTTCAACGCCGACTTCGGGGTCACCGTCGACGTCTCCGGCGACACGATGCACTACAACTACCGCGACGACCCGACGTGGGAGGGCGCGGAGGGCACCCAGGAACTGCCGGGATTCAGTGCGTTCCTGCGCGTGGACGACCGCGTGTTCCACACGTACTCCTCGTACGCGCGGGCCGCGGAGTGGTTCGGCGGGTCGTTCGCCTACCTCGACCTCACGGCGCTCGGGCGTCAGGAGGACTGGGAGCAGCCGGAGGGGCGCGCCGAGTCGGTCCGCGCCGGGATCCCGGTCTTCGACTAGGGGCGGCCTACGCGCTCCCCCGGATCACCAACCGCGGCGCCAGGGTCCGGTGCTCCGCCGGGTGGCCGTCGAGACGGTGGGCGAGCACCTCGACGAGCGTGCGGCCGAGCTCGTACTTGTCGGTGTGCACCGTGGTCAGGGGCGGGTCGAGCAGGGCGGCCATGGTGATGTCGTCGTAGCCGACCACCGCGATCTGCTCCCCCGCCCGCCGTCCGGCCGCCCGCAGGGCCTGGACCGCCCCGATCGCGAGCAGGTCGTTGAACGCGAACACCCCGGTCACCCCGGGGTGCCGGGCGAGCAGGTGGCGCAGGGCGGCGGCTCCACCGGCGACGGTCGGGGGCCCGGCGACGACGTGGTCGGCCGGGTCCGGCTGGCCGGCAGCGCCGAGCACCTCGAGGAAGGCCCGTCGTCGTTCCGGCTTGTTCTGCACGGCGCCGTCGAGCATGCCGAGTCGGGCGTGCCCGCGCGACGACAGGTGCCCGCAGGCCAGGCGCGTCCCCGCCCGGAAATCGGTGCGCACGGTGGCCACGGCGCCGTCGGGCGCGGGCCGGTCGGCCACGACCAACGGGATCCGGCGTCCGAGCGCGGCGAGCGCCGCGTCGTCGAGGGCCTCGAAGAACCCGATCGCCCCGGCCGCCCCGGCATCGACGATCGCCCGGCCCGCCTCGGCCTCCGCGCCGGCGTCCGCGTCGGTGTTGTGCACGACGACCGACAGGCCCCGGGCGGCCGCCGCGTCGAACACCCCGCGGGCGACCGCGGGGAAGAACGGGTTCGCGATGTCGGGGAGCACCAGCGCGACCGTCCCCGCCCGCTGCGTGCGCATGCCCCGTGCGAAGGCCGACGGCCGGTAGTCGAGTTCCTCGATCGTCGCGAGCACCCGACGGCGGGTGGCCTCGCTGATGTCGCCCTTGTCGTTCATCGCGCGCGACACGGTCTGGCGGGAGACGCCGGCCGCCCGGGCGACGTCGTCGATGGTCACCCGGACCGAGCCGCCGGTCACGACGCTCGACGCTCCAGGACGACGACGGGGATCACCCGCCCGGCCTCGTCCGCCCGCCGGCGGTCGCTCGTGGACGGCCCGAGGACGGAGCCGAACCGGTGCGCCGAGACCATGGCGCGATCGTAGGGCGACCCGTCCGCGCTCACCCCTCGCGCCGCGCGCCCGGCGCCGGCGCGACCTCGCGCACCGTCGGCCGCGGCGAGAGCGTGGAGCAGGCCTCGTCCACCGCCCCGGTGCGCTCGACCGGCACCAGTGCGATCACCGATCCGCCGAACCCGCCACCCATGATGCGGGCCCCGAGCGCGCCCGCGCCGACGGCCGCCTCGACGATCGCGTCCACCTCCGGCACCGAGACCTCGTAGTCGTCGCGCAGCGAGGCGTGCGAGGCGGAGAGCACCGCCCCGACCTCCGTCGGTCGCCCGGCGCGCACGAGCGCCACGGTCTCGTGGACCCGCGCCTGTTCGGTCACCACGTGCCGCGCGCGCTTCCGGGGCGCCCCCTCGGGCAGGTTCTCGACGGCGGGGAGGGTCGCGTCGCGCAGCGCCGGCACCCCGAGCGCCTCGGCCGCCGCGACGCACGCTGCGCGGCGGTCGGCGTACCCGCCGTCGGCGAGGTCGTGGCGCACCCGTGAGTCGATCACCAGGACCGCGAGACCCGCCGTCTCGAACCCGAGCGCGACGTCCTCGGTGGCCATCGAGCGGCAGTCGAGCAGCAGCGCCGAACCCTCCCGGCACAGCAGCGACGCCGCCTGGTCCATGATCCCGACCGGCGCCCCCACCACCTCGTTCTCCGCCCGCCGCCCGGCCGCGGCGAGCGCGACCCGGTCGAGCCCGGCCCCGGTCAGCTCGTCCACCGCCAGGGCGACCGCGCTCTCCAGCGCCGCCGAGCTCGACAGCCCGGCCCCCAGCGGGACCTCCCCGTGCACCACGAGGTCCCAGCCCCGGTCGACCCCGAGCGCCCACAGCGTGCCCAGCGGGTACGCGCTCCACCCGGTCGCGGTCGCGAGGTTCCCGACGGCGAGCTCGGTCGCCTCGGTGCCCGGGTCGTCCGAGCACACGGTGACCCGGTCGTCGTCGCGCCGGGCCGCCGCGACGTAGGTCCGCCGGTCGATCGCGAAGGGCAGCACGTGCCCCTCGTTGTGGTCGGTGTGCTCGCCGATCAGGTTGACCCGCCCGGGCGCGGAGAAGACGCCCTCGGGGTCCCGGCCGTGGACGTCGCGGAAGGCCTCGAGAACCCGCTCGGCCCCCTCGGGTCGAGCTCCCCTATCGGCGTGCTCTCCCCTTTGGTCCGTCTCCCGCCCGCTCACGCCGGCACCGTCGCGCGCTCGGCCGCCTCGCGCAGCCGCGGGCCGGCGACCTCGGGGGCGACGTCGGTGAGGAACGCGCCGCCGAACGTCTCCGAGCCCGCCAGGTACTTGAGCTTCCCGCCGCCGCGGTGGGGCGGACAGATCTCGAGGTGCAGGTGGCCGAGCCCGCGCTCGTCGTCGGGAACGTTCACCGGCGCCGAGTGGACGCCGAGCAGGTACGAGGTGCGGAAGCCGAAGTACGCGTCGTACCCCGCGAGCACGCGGGCCAGGACGCGGGCGAGGTCGTCGCGGGCCCCGGCGTCGAGCTCGGGCAGCGTGCCGACGTGGTCACGCGCCCAGATGTCCACCTCGTAGGGGAAGCGCGCCCACGGCGGGACCCCGGCCAGGAAGTGCGTGCCCTCGACGACCACGCGCGGCCCGCCCGACTCCTGCGCGACGACGTCGCAGAAGACGCACCGGCCCGTGCGGTCACGGTGGTGGCGCGCCGCGCGCTGCTCGCGGGCGGGCCGGGGCGGGACCTCGGGATACGCGTAGATCTGCCCGTGGGGGTGGTGCAGCGTGACCCCGACGGCCTCGCCCTTGTTCTCGAACGGCAGCACGTAACCGATCTTCCCGTCGGCCGCCAGCGCCGCGAACCGGTGGGCCCAGGCGTCGACGAGCAGCCGGATGCGCCGCTCGCCCACGCTCGCCAGGGTCGCCTCGTGGTCGTCGGTGAAGACGACCACCTCGCAGTGCCCGTAGGCGGGCTCGACCGGCACGAGGTCGGTGCCCGCGAGATCGGGCGCGGGCGGGGTGGGCGACAGCGAGGGGAACCGGTTGTCGAACACCGCGATCTCGAAGTGCTCGCGCGCGATCTCGGTCTCCGGGCCGCCCGGGTGGGTCGGGCACAGCGGGCAGTCGGCGGTGGCCGGCTTGTACGTCCGGTCCTGACGGTGCGTGGCGAACGTGACCCACTCGTCGTGCGTCGGGTCGTAGCGGCGCTCGCTCACGGCCGGACCTCCGCGGCCGACCGGGTCGAGCTCCGCTGCGCTCCGTCTCCCGCCGACCGGGTCGAGCTCCGCTGCGCTCCGTCTCCCGTCGAGAAGTAGGTGATCGACCTGCCGTCGGGAAGGGTCTCCGGCTCGACGACGAGCCCGGGCATCCCGCCGGCCCCGGTGTCAGCGGTGGCACACGGCTGACCCCCACCGTCAGCGGTGGGCCACCGCTGACCGTCCTCGCCCGTCATCCGGCCGTCCCTTCATGCCCTCTTGACGCCCGGCGACTCCGGGCCCACAGTGTGCGCCTGCTAACGATAACGTTCACGGGAACCTTCACGGAACCCCGGACCGCACGAGAGGTCGCGATGCTGCGCCTGAACCCGGGATGGCTGGACTACACGCTCCTGGCGCTCTACTTCGTCGTCGTGCTGGGCATCGGCGTGGTCGCCCGCCGCGCCGTGGGCACCAGCGCCGACTTCCTGCTCGCCGGCCGCTCCCTGCCCGCGTGGGTGACCGGACTGGCCTTCGTCGCCGCCAACCTCGGCGCGACCGAGATCATCGGGATGGCCGCCAACGGCGCCGAGTACGGCGTCGCGACCGTGCACTACTACTGGATCGGCGCCGTCCCGGCGATGGTCTTCCTCGGCATCGTGATGATGCCCTTCTACTACCGCTCGAAGGTCCGGTCGGTGCCGGAGTTCCTCAAGCTGCGGTTCGGCAACTACACCCACGTCCTCAACGCGCTCGTCTTCGCGATCGCCTCGGTGCTGATCGCCGGCGTGAACCTCTACGCGCTCGCGATCGTGCTGAACGCCCTGCTGGGCTGGCCCGAGTTCCTCGGCATCGTGGTCTCCGCCGCGGTGGTGCTGGTCTACATCGGGTTCGGCGGCCTCGGCTCGGCGATCTACGGCGAGGTCCTGCAGTTCTTCGTCATCCTCGCCGGGCTGATCCCGCTCGCGATCGTCGCCGTCCGCCACGTCGGCGGCTTCTCCGCGCTGGCCGACAAGGTCACCGCGTCCGCCCTGGGCGAGGGCGGCCTGCACGCCTGGCAGGGCACCGGGATCGGCGACGTCACCAACCCCATCGGCGCCAACTGGATCTCGATCGTCCTCGGCCTGGGCTTCGTGCTGTCCTTCGGCTACTGGACCACGAACTTCGCCGAGATCCAGCGCGCGCTCTCCGCGAAGGACCGCAGCGCCTCGCAGCGCACGCCCCTCATCGCGGCGTTCCCGAAGATTCTCATCCCCGCCGTCACGATCATCCCCGGGCTCGTCGCGCTCATCGCGATCCCGAACTTCGGCAACGAGAACGCCGGCGGCCTCGAGTACAACGACGCCATCCCGGCCCTGATCGGCCAGCTGCTGCCCGAGGGCGTGCTCGGCATCGCGCTGACCGGCCTGTTCGCCTCGTTCATGGCGGGCGTGGCGGCCAACGTCAGCTCGCTGAACACCGTGGTCACCTACGACCTGCTCCAGCCCTACCTCGCGAAGGGCCGCAGCGACCGGTACTACCTCAACGCGGGCCGGGTCGTCACCGCGGTCGGCGTGGTGATCGCGATCTTCACCGCGCTGCTCGCCGCCGACTTCAACAACATCATGACCTACCTGCAGTCGCTGTTCGGGATCTTCAACGCCCCCATCTTCGCGACGTTCATCCTCGGCATGTTCTGGAAGCGCACCAGCGGGTGGGGCGGGTTCACCGGGCTCCTGACCGGTGTCCTCGCCGGCGCCCTGGTGTTCGTGCTGGCGGAGGCGGGAGTGGTCGACTTCGGCTCCGGGATCGCGACGAGCTTCTACCAGGCCGGGGCGGCGTTCGTCGTCGACGTGGTCGTCACCGTCGTCGTCTCGCTCGCCACCGCCAAGCCCGAGCCGGAGCGCCTCGCGGGCATCGTCTACGGCGTGCCCGGCGCCGACGGCGTGGTCCCGACGCTGCGCCAGCCCAAGGAGCGCGTTTGGTACCGCAAGCCGGTCCTCCTCGGCGGTCTCGCCCTCGCGCTGACCGTCGTCCTCAACATCGTCTTCGCCTGAGCCGGGGAGTCACGTCATGAGCGAACCCATCCAGTCCGGTCAGCCGCAGACGACGGTCGAGACCGGCAGCCGCATGCAGCGGCTGTTCGACCTGCGCTACGT
Source organism: Actinomycetospora corticicola (assembly GCF_013409505.1). Classification (NCBI taxonomy): domain Bacteria; kingdom Bacillati; phylum Actinomycetota; class Actinomycetes; order Pseudonocardiales; family Pseudonocardiaceae; genus Actinomycetospora; species Actinomycetospora corticicola. The sequence goes on from NZ_JACCBN010000001.1 coordinate 2,853,411, forward strand.
CATCGGCGCCCTGCTGGGCGTCTACGGGGTGATCCTCGTGATCCGCGGCCTGCTCGACGGGCCGGAGCAGCTGGCCCGCGCGGCGGGCCTGTCGATCAACCTCTGGACCGGGATCGGCCTGCTGGTCGTGGCCGCGATCTTCCTGGTCTGGGGCCTCACCCGGCCGTTGGGCATCGACGTGGAGGAGACCGAGTAGGCCCATCCCGACGCCGGGTCCTGCCGGACCCGGTGCCCGGTGCTGGCCGGACCCCGTGGGACAGCACCGGGCTCCGTGATCAACGGACCCTCACCGGTCTCCGGACACCCCGTCGAGCCCGATGAGGGTCCGTTGATCACGGGAAGGAGCGCCCTCGGACGGGCTAGACCTGCGGCCCGACGTCGGGAACGGGGTCCATACGCGGCCGGCGCCCGTCGAGGAAGGTGATCGGCGGCAGCAGCGTGCGGAACGGGCCGTGCGAGGTCTCGACCTCGACGAACCGGCCGCGCTCCTCGTGCTGCGGGTGGGCGAGGACCTGGTCGAGCGTGCGCCGCCGGGCGTTGGCGATCCCGGCCTCCTCGAGCCGCTCGACGAGCTGGTCGCCGGTCAGGTCGCGCAGGACCCCGTCGATCGTCTCGTGCAGGGCCGGCCGGTTCTCGATGCGGTCGGAGTTCGTGACGAACCGCGGATCGTCGGCGACCGTCGCGTCGCCCAGCACGACCTCGCAGAAGCGCCGCCACTCACGGTCGTTCTGGATGGAGAGCACGACCTCCTGCCCGTCGCCGGCCGCGAACGAGCCGTACGGGGCGATCGCGGCGTGGCTCGTGCCGGCCCGCACCGGCGCCTTCCCGCTGCCGGCCGCGTAGTGCAGCGGGAATCCCATCCACTCGCTCAGGGCGTCGAACAGGCTGACCTCGAAGGTCGTGCCCTCGCCGGTGCGCTCGCGGTCGTAGAGCGCGGTGAGGATGCCGGAGAACGCGTACATGCCGGCCCCGATGTCGGCCGCGGGGATGCCCGCCTTCGCCGGGAACTCCTCCGTGCCGGTCACCGAGACCAGGCCCGTCTCGGCCTGGATCAGCGCGTCGTAGGCCTTCGCGTCGCGGTACGGGCCCGACGAGCCGTAGCCCGAGATGCTGCAGTGGATCAGCCCGGGGTGGTCCCGGCGCAGGTCCTCGGCCCCGAGTCCGAGCCGCTCCGCCGCCCCCGGCGCGAAGTTCTGCACGAAGACGTCGGCCTGCGCGATCAGCTGCTTCACGCGCCCGAGCTGCTCGGCGTCCTTGAGATCGGCGGTCACCGACTCCTTCGACCGGTTCAGCCACACGAAGTGGCTCGACAACCCGTTCACCGTCGTGTCGTAGTCCCGGGCGAAGTCGCCCCGTCCCGGGCGCTCGACCTTGATCACGCGCGCCCCGAGATCCGCCAGGTGACGGGTGGCCAGAGGTGCCGCGACGGCCTGCTCGCAGGAGACGACGAGGAGGCCCTCCAGCGGGAGCGCCCGGGTGTTGAGCATGCGGATGATCGTGCCCGTCCCGACCGCCCGGCGCGCGCCATCGTCCGCATCACGCTCCGTTTCGCGTCACGTGAACCGGTCGTGCTCGTTCCGCGAACGAGTGACAGCCATTCGGACCAGTCAGTGACTTCAGGAGTGAGGGCATGAGAGCCACGAGCACCGCGACCGCAGCCCTGGCGGTCGTGTCCACCCTCGGTATCGGTGCCGCGCTGTGCTCCCAGGCCCCACCGACCACGGTCCTCGCCTCCGGTCCGGCCCTCGCCGCCGTCGAGGTGGCAGCGCCGGTCGACCGGGCAGTGCGGCTCCCCTCGGTGCAGGAGTCGTTCGGGTCGAACGCCGCGGCCCTCGCCGCCGAGGCGCCCACACAGCAGCCCGCACTGGTGCCCCTCGTGGTGAGGTCGCCGGTCAGCGCCCTGCCGACCCAACTCTCCGGCACCCCGGTCGGCAACCAGGGCGTACTCCGCGTCGCGCACCTCTCCCCCTCGACCGGCACGGTCGACATGTACATCGAGGGCCCGGGCCTGCCCCTGACCAAGGTCGCCTCCGACGTCGGCTACCGCGCCCTGTCCGGGTACCTCGCGGCGTCGCCCGGCACGTACACGCTGCAGGCGCGCCCTGCGGGCGCTGCCGCGTCCACGCCGCCGGCGCTCAGCGCGAACGTCGAGGTCGGGGTCCGCACCGCGCAGACCGCAGCCTTCGTCGACGTCGGCCCCGACGGGACGCCGCAGGCCGAGGTCCTCCAGGACGGCACGCAGGAGGCCGCGCCGGGCAAGGCCTTCGTGCGGGTCGTGTCCGCCGCCGCCGGCGTCGGCCCGCTCAGCGTCGTCGCCGAGGGCGGCGGCCCGATCGCCTCCTCGATCTTCTACGGCGCCACCTCGCCGTACACCGAGGTCGACGCCCGATCCTGGACGATGGACGTCACGACGACGTCGGGCGAATCTGCCCGGGCGACGCTGCCGGTCACCAGCACCTCGGTGAACACCGTCGTCGTCACACGCAACCCGCAGGGCGACCTCGCCGTCACGGCCGTGCCGGACGCCGCGCCCCTGTTCGCGGGCGCCTCCCCCGCCCCGGCCGCTCCTGCTCCGGCAGCGTCCGCCCCGGCCGCGCCCGCCGTGCCTGCCCCGGCGGCACCGGCTGCGCCTGCGTCGCCCGCCCCGGCCCAGCCCGCTGCACCGGTCCCGGCAGTTCCCGCCCCTGCCGCCCCGGCCCAGCCGAGCCCGTCCGCCACGGCGACCACCTCCGCGCCGCCGACGACCACCTCCGCGCCGCCGTCGCCGGCCCCGTCGACGAGCACCACCCCGCCCGGCACCGCCCCGTCGTCGAGAACGCCCGCGCGACCGACGCCCCAGGGTGGTGTCCCGGCCGGCTTCGGCGGCATGGCGACCTCGTTCGCCGACGGCGCCGCCCTCGCCCCGGCCCCGGCCGCGCCGGACCTGCCGACCTGGGGCGCACCGACGAGCCCGGTCCGCCCGGCGGGCCTGGTGGTGCCGGGCGCGAAGATCGACGCACCCGCCGTCGGGAACCTCGGCCTCGACGCCGACGGCGAGCTGCAGGCGCCCGCGACGCCGCAGGACGTCGGGTGGTTCGGGTCGACCCCGGGTGACACCGGGCCCGCGGTGCTGGTCGGGCACGTCGACTCGTGGCGCGGCCCGGGCGTCTTCTGGAACCTCAAGGACCTGAAGCCGGGGGACCCGATCGACGTGCCCCGCAGCGACGGCACGGTGGCGCGGTTCGCGGTGGACCGCGTGGAGACCGTCGACAAGGACAGCTTCCCCACGCAGGCGGTCTACGGCCCGACGGCGGGTCCGTCGCTGCGGCTGATCACGTGCGGCGGCCCGTTCGACCGCACGGTGCGCTCCTACGAGGACAACGTCATCGTCTTCGCCTCCCCGCGCTGACGAGCGAGCACCCTCGGTGGTCGGGCACCCGTCCGCACCGCCGAGGGTGCTCGTCGATCGTGCGTCGCTGAGCAGGGCTCCGGGCGACCCCGAGACGCGCGCGAGGGCTATCCCGGGGAACTCTGGGGGTTGTCCCCCTCGTTGACCGTGCGTGTCCGCCGCGAGGATGATCTCGCCCGGACCACCGGGCAGCAATCACCCCGAGTGACCAGGAGACGGCCGTGCGCAGCAACCTCTTCGCCCCCGAGAACCAGGAGCAGGAGTCGGCCCAGCCGGGGCTGCGCCTGCAGAACTCGAAGATGCTCAAGATCGAACTCGACGGCGAGGCCATGGCCCGCCAGGGGTCGATGGTGGCCTACCAGGGCGACGTGCGGTTCGAGGCCAAGGGCTCCGGCGGGATCGGCAACTTCCTCAAGCAGAAGCTCACCGGCGAGGGTGTGCCGCTGATGAAGGTGAGCGGGCGCGGCGACGTGTTCCTCGCCAACGCGGCGTCCGACGTGCACCTCATCGACCTCGAGGGCCCGAACGACGCCCTCACCATCAACGGCAAGAACGTGCTCGCGTTCGACCCGACCCTGTCCTATGACATCCAGATGGTCTCCGGCGCCGGGTCCATGGGAGGCGCGGGCCTGTTCAACTGCGTGTTCCGCGGTCAGGGCCGGCTCGCCATCACGTGCAAGGGCACGCCCGTGGTGCTGAACGTCGACGCCCCCACCTACGCCGATCCGCAGGCCGCGATCGCGTGGTCGGCGGGGCTGCAGGTCGGGGTGCACCGGGCGGAGCAGTTCGGGCTGCGCACGCTCATGGGCCGCACCACCGGCGAGGCGTACACGATGGCGTTCGGCGGCCGGGGCTTCGTCATCGTGCAGCCGTGCGAGGAGGTCCCGCTCGACCTGGTCGCCGGCCAGGGCAGCGGTCAGGAGGCCGGCGTGGGCGGCGCGCTCGGGGGCCTCTTCCGCTGAGCGGTTGACCTCGAGTCCGGTCGAGGTTGCACGGTGCTCGACATGACCACCGTGCGACCTCCCACCGACCCCGCCGAGCTGCACCGGCTGATGTCGCTGATGACGGGCGACGAGAAGCACTCCGCCGCGGCCACCTCCACCCTCGACGTGCTGCACGTGCTCTACGACCGCGTGCTGCACGTCGATCCGCAACACCCCGACGACCCGGTCCGCGACCGGTTCCTGCTCTCCAAGGGCCACGGTCCGATGGCCTACTACGCCGTCCTCGCCGTCCATGGGTTCCTCGACGAGGCCGAGCTCGCCACGTGGGCGCAGCCGGGCTCCCGGCTCGGCCTGCACCCCGACCGCGTGCTGGTGCCCGGCGTGGAGATCGGGTCGGGATCGCTCGGCCACGGCCTCCCGCTCGCCGTCGGGACCGCGGTCGGTCTGCGGATCCGCGGTCTCACGACGCCGAGGGTGGTCGTCCTCGTCGGCGACGCGGAGCTCGACGAGGGCTCCAACCACGAGGCCGTCGCCTACGCCGGGCGGTCCGGGCTCGCGAACCTCACGGCGGTCGTCGTCGACAACGACTCCGCGACCCACCGCGGCGACCTCGCCGAGCTGTTCCTCGCCGAGGGCTGGCGCGCGATCACCGTCGACGGCCGCGACCACGACGTCCTCGAGACCGCCCTCACCGCCGCGCACGACGACCGGCCGCTGGCGGTCGTCGCCGTCGTCGAGCCGAAGGGATGACCCTCGTGACGACGAGCCTGACCACCACCACCATGCGCGAGGCCTTCCTGCACGCCACCGCCGACGCCATCGACACCGACGACCGCACCGTGCTCGTCCTCGCCGACATCTCCGCCGGTGCCGACCCGGTCCCGGACCTCGCGCGACGTCGCCCCGGTCGGGTCGTCAACGTCGGGATCCGCGAGCAGCTGATGATCGGGGTCGCCGGCGGCCTCGCCCTGACCGGTCTGCGCCCGGTCGTGCACTCGTACGCCCCGTTCCTCGTCGAGCGCCCCTACGAGTCGCTCAAGCTCGACCTCGGCCATCAGGACGTCGGGGCGGTGCTGGTCTCGATCGGCGCCTCCTACGACCAGCCGGGGATCGGGCGCACCCACGAGGCACCCGAGGACGTCGCCGTCGTCGACACCCTTCCGGGCTGGACCGTCCACGTGCCGGGCCATCCGGACGAGGCCGACCGGCTGGTCCGCGAGGCGATCGCCGGCGACGGTCCGGTCTATGTCCGACTGTCGAGCGAGGTGAACGCGGCACCGCACCACGGCACCGGGCTGCAGACGGTCCGGGAGGGCTCCCCGGACGACGTCGTCGTCGCCGTCGGTCCCACCCTCGACCGCGTGCTCGCCGCGGCCCGGTTCCGCGACGCCACCGTGCTCTACACGTCGACGGTCCGGCCGTTCGACGCCGCCGGGCTGCGGGCCGTGGTCGGCGAGGTCCCCACCGTCACGATGGTCGAGCCGTACCTGGAGGGCACCTCGGCCCGCGTCCTCGACGAGGCGCTGTCCGACCGCCCCCACCGCCTGGTCATGATCGGGTATCCGCGGGAGGAGTCGCACCGCTACGGCGACCACGAGCTGCCGCTCTAGGTCAGCTTCTCGCGGGACCCGTCGTCAGGAACCGAGCTGGCGGCGGACGGCCTCCGGGCCCGCGGCGAGCAGCAGCGTGGGCAGGCGCGGCCCGGTCTCGGAGCCGACGAGCGCCCGGTAGAGCAGCACGAAGAAGCGGCGCTGGGCGGCCTTCAGCTCGTCGGTGGGCGTCGTGTCCAGCGGCAGGCCGGCCTGCTGCTTGGGCACGCCGTAGACGAGCGTGGTCAGGCCGTCGAGCGACCAGTCCTGCTCCAGCCCGTCGAGCAGCAGACGCAGCGACTCCCGGTCGGTGTCGTCCAGCGACCCGAGCAACGACGCGTCCGGCGCCGGCAGCAGCCGGGTGTGCGACTCCTCGGGCATGTAGTGCTCGACCCAGGCCTCCGCGCGGTCCAGCCGCGGGCGCAGGTCGTCGAGCGTCACCGGCTCCTCCGGGTCGCTCGCCACCAGCCCCGTGAGGATGCGCCCGAGCTGCTGCGGGTCGCCGGTGGTCACGTCGACGACGGAGGTGAGGGTGCGGAACGAGACCGGCTGAGGCGTGACCGGCAGCGCGCGCTCCGCCGTCGCCACGGACCGCGCGTGCCCGAGCGCCTCGATCGGCGGGGCCGTGCCGCCCGCGACCTTGCGCGAGAGCGCGTCCCACTCGTCGTAGAGCCGGGAGAGCTCGGCGTCGAACGCGACCTTGATGGCCTGGTTCGGACGACGGCGGGCGTAGAGCCAGCGCAGCAGCGGGGCCTCGAAGACCTCGAGTGCCGACGACGGGGTCGGCACGCCGCCCTTCGACGACGACATCTTCGCCTGCCCGGAGATGCCGACGAAGGCGTACATGGGACCGATCGGCTGCCGGCCGCCGAAGATCTCGGCGACCAGCAGGCCGCCGACCTCGTACGACGAGCCCGGGGACGAGTGGTCCACCCCGCTCGGCTCGAAGTCGACGCCCTCGTAGGCCCAACGCATGGGCCAGTCGACCTTCCACACCAGCTTGCCGTGGGTGAACTCGGAGAGCAGCACCGTCTCGGACGACCCGCAGGCGCAGGTGAAGGTCATCTCGGTGGAGTCGTCGTCGTAGGCGACGATCGTGGTGTCGTCCTTGCCGCAGGACGAGCAGAACGGCTTGTAGGGGAAGTACTCCCCCGTGGCCGAGCCGACCACCTCGTCGTCGGGACCCTCCTCCCCGTCGTCGGGAAGGGTCTTCTTCGTCCGGAAGCGCCCCAGCACCGCGTCGATCCGCGAGCGCTCGCGCATGGCGAGCAGCGTCTGCGTGACGTACGCGCCGGAGGTGTACATCTCGGTCTGGGAGATGCCGCGGAAGGGCACGCCGAGCTGCTCGAGCGCGGCGATCATCGGCGCCTTGAAGTGCTCGGCCCAGTTCGGGTGCTCGCTGCCCCGCGGCGCCGGGACGGCGGTGAGCGGCTTGCCGATGTGCTCGGCCCACGAGTCGTCGATGCCCTCGACGCCCTTCGGCACGCGGCGGAAGCGGTCGAAGTCGTCCCAGGAGACGACGTGCTCGCACGGGAGCCCGCGGCGCCGGATCTCGTCGGCGACCAGGTGCGGGGTGAGCACCTCGCGCAGGTTGCCGAGGTGGATCGGGCCGGACGGGCTCAGCCCGGAGGCGCAGACGATCGTGCGCCCGGGCTCGGCCTTCGCGACGACGTCGTCGGCGAGCGTCGCCACCCAGTCCTGGGAGGTGGACTCGGCGCTCCCACCACCGCGCTTGCGCGCCATCAGCGATCCCGGACCGGGTTCGTCAGCGTGCCGATGCCCTCGACCGTCACCGACACCGTCTGCCCGTCGACCATCGGCCCGACGCCGGCGGGGGTGCCGGTGAGGATCGTGTCGCCGGGCAGCAGCGTCATGACCCGCGAGATGTACGCGATCTGCTTCTCGATGCCGTGGATGAGCATGCTGGTCCGCGACTTCTGCACCGACGCCCCGTCGAGCGTCGTCTCGATCGCGAGGTCGGACGGGTCGAGCTGGGTCTCGATCCACGGCCCGAGCGGGCAGAACGTGTCGTACCCCTTGGCGCGGGTCCACTGGCCGTCGGCGGACTGCAGGTCGCGGGCGGTCACGTCGTTCGCGACGGTGTAGCCGAGCACCACGTCCTTCGCCCGCGCCTCGGGCACATCGCGGCACGGCACCCCGATCACGACGGCGAGCTCGCCCTCGTAGTCGACGCGCTCGGAGTCCGCGGGACGCAGGATCGGCAGGCCCGGCCCGATCACGCTCGTCGAGGGCTTCATGAAGATCAGCGGGTTCGCCGGCGCGTCGCCGCCGCCCATCTCGGCCACGTGCTCGGCGTAGTTCTTGCCGATGCAGACGACCTTCGAGGGCAGGATCGGCGCGAGCAGCCGGACGTCCGCGAGCGGCCAGGTGCGGCCGGTGAAGGTCGGGTCGCCGAACGGGTGCTCGGCGATCTCCGCACACACGTCCCCGCCCTCCGGGCTGCCACCGGCGGTGGTGGGCGACTGGAGGGCGGCGAACGAGACACCGTCGGCGTGGGCGATCCGAGCAAGACGCACGGCGACCACCCTAGTCGCCGCGCGGGACCACCTCTCCGGCCGCCACCGGCTCCTCGTCGGCCACGAGCGTCCACTCCCCGGCCCGCCCGAGCTCGGCGTTGAGGGCCCGCAGATCGGTCCGTGGCACGGCCAGCCACGCGCCCTGGTCCGACCACGTCCACGCCAGTGGGACCTCGGGCAGGGCCCGCGCCACGGCCGCGTGCAGCACCGTCGAGAGGTACTTCGGGTGGCTCGCCCAGGCGAGCTCGAGGGCCTTCCCGACGACGGAGACGGTCAGCTCGGTGCGTCGCTCCCCGACCTCGAGGTGCTCGACCGTGATCGGGGTGCCGGTGAGCCGGGCGAGGTCGGCGACCTGGGCGCGGAGGTCGTCGGAGAACTGCTCGACGTGGCTGTCGTGGAAGGCGAGGGCCGCGAGGTGGTCGTCGGTCTCGAACTCCGGGTGGTAGTACCCGCCCTCCCACAACGCCGAGAGCACGCTGTACGCCGTGACCGGTTCGCCCGCGTCGGCCACCGACTCCATGAGGTCGACCGGCCGCGGGGTGCGGGGGCGGAAGAGGCCGGCGCGGTCGAGGACGCCCACCACCCGCGCCAGCTCGGCCCGTCCCTCGACCGACAGCTCGGGCGGCGACGGGCGCTCGAGGGTCTCCGGGGTCTCCGCCCGGACCGGCACCGGCCCGGCGTCGGGAACGCGAGCGGGGATCCGCCAGCCGGAGACGGGGCCGGACTCCCGCGCCGCCCGGGCCGCGTTCGCGGCCCGGCGATGGCGGACCGCCACGATCGAGAAGCCGACCAGGGCCACGACGGCGAGCCCGACGAGCGGCCACGGCGACCCGAAGCTCCCGGGGCCGAAGGCGAGGTAGAGGAAGTAGCCGGAGACGACGAGACCTCCTGCGCCCCAGAGCAGGGCGAGGAGGTCGTCGATGGTGCCGCGCACGGCTCAGGCGAGGGAGCGGGTCCCCGCGGCGCTGGAGACGAGGGCGGCGAGCCGGTCGCCGACCGCGCTCGTGCCGCCGGGGTTCTGGTGGTCGCGGGTCGCGAGGTCGAACGCGACGGCGGCCTCGACGCGGCGGGCCAGCTCGGGCTCGCCGAGGTGGTCGAGGAGGAGCGCGACACTCAGGATCGCGGCCGTCGGGTCGGCGATGCCCTTGCCGGCGATGTCCGGGGCGGACCCGTGGACCGGCTCGAACATGCTCGGGTTGGCGCGGCTGACGTCGAGGTTGCCGGACGCGGCGAGGCCGATGCCGCCGGTGACCGCGGCCGCGAGGTCGGTGAGGATGTCGCCGAACAGGTTGTCGGTGACGATCACGTCGTAGCGCGACGGGTCGGTGACCAGGTGGATCGTCGTGGAGTCGACGTGCTGGTAGTCGACCGCGACGTCGGGGTGCTCGAGCGAGACCTCCTCGACCACGCGCGACCACAACGACCCGGCGTGGGTGAGGACGTTGGTCTTGTGCACCAGCGTGAGCTTGCGGCGCGGACGGTTGGCGGCGCGGGTGAACGCGTCACGCACCACCCGCTCGACGCCGAACGCCGTATTGATGCTGACCTCGGTCGCGATCTCCTGCGGGGTGTCCTTGCGCAGCAGACCGCCGGTGCCGGCGTAGGGGCCCTCGGTGCCCTCGCGGACGACGACGAGGTCGATCTCCGGCTGCGCGGACAGCGGCCCGCGCACGCCCGGGTAGAGCCGCGCCGGCCGCAGGTTCACGTGGTGGTCGAGCTCGAAGCGCAGGCGCAGCAGCAGCCCGCGCTCGAGGATGCCGCTGGGCACCGACGGGTCGCCCACGGCACCGAGGAGGATCGCGTCGTGCTCGCGCAGCTCGGTGAGCACCGACTCGGGCAGGAGCTCGCCGGTGGAGTGCCAGCGGGCGGCGCCGAGGTCGTAGTGCGTCGACTCGATCTGAGGGGCCAGCTCGGAGAGGACCTTGAGGGCCTCGTTGGTGACCTCGGGTCCGATGCCGTCTCCGGGAACCACCGCGAGTCGCATGTCCTGCATTCCTCCCCCGACGGGCCGACCTCGATGGTGCGACCGGGCTCACCTGCGGTGGAGGCTACCGCGCGTGTCGGCAGGACTCCGCACCGGATCACTCCATGGGATGTGTCGCTACCCGATCTGCCCGATCCGGCGCTCAGCCGAACGGGATCATCCGGGTGGTTCGCGCGTCGAGGGCGGTCCCGATCGGGGCCAACACCTCCTCCGGGACCGCCCGGTCGACGCGCAGCAGCATCAGCGACGAGCCCCGGTCGCGGGTCTGGGAGAGCTGCGCGGCCTCGATGTTGACCCCCGACTCCCCCAGTCGGGTGCCCACCTGCCCCATCGCCCCGGGCCGGTCGGTGTACTCGAACAGCAGGACGTGGCCCTCGGCGCGCAGGTCGAACGAGCGGCCGTTGATCTCGACGAGCTTCTCCACCTGGTCGGTGCCGGTGAGCGTGCCGGAGACCGTGGTGTCCCCGGCGCGCAGCGTGACGAGGCTGCGGTGGTTCGGGCTCTCGGTGGCGGTCTCGACGGCGACGCTCACCCCCCGCTCGGCCGCCAGCGCCGGGGCGTTGACGAACGTGACCGGCTCGTCGACGACCTCGCCGAACACCCCGCGCAGCGCCGCGAGCTCCAGGATCCCGACGTCCTCGTGCCCGAGCTCGCCGCGCACCTCGACGACGATCGACTCCGGCTGCCCCACGAGCGTCGACAGCAGCGTGCCCAGCTTCTGCGTGACGCCGAGCCACGGACGGACCTCCTCGCCGACGGCCCCGCCCTGCACGTTGACCGCGTCCGGCACGAAGTCCCCGCGCAGCGCCTTCAGCACGGAGTGGGCGACGTCGGTGCCGGCGCGGTCCTGGGCCTCGGCGGTGGAGGCGCCCAGGTGCGGGGTCGCCGTGACCTGCTCGAGCTCGAACAGCGGACTCTGCGTGGTCGGCTCGGTGACGTAGACGTCCACGCCCGCTCCCGCCACGTGCCCCGAGCGGATCGCCTCGGCGAGCGCGTCCTCGTCGACCAGCCCGCCCCGGGCCGCGTTGATCACGATGACGCCGGGCTTCGTCCGCGCCAGCGCCTCCTTGCCGATCAGCCCCTGAGTCTCCGGGGTCTTCGGCAGGTGGATGGTCATCATGTCGGCGCGGGCGAGCAGCTCGTCGAGTTCCACGAGTTCGATGCCCAGCTGCGCGGCGCGGCTCGCGGGCAGGTACGGGTCGTAGGCGATGACGTGGGTGTCGAACGCCTTGATCCGGCTCGCGAAGAGCTGGCCGATCTTCCCGAGCCCGATCACGCCGACCGTCTTGCCCTGGATCTCGACACCGGAGTACCTGCTGCGCGCCCACTCACCCCGACGCAGGGCGGCGTCGGCGGCCGGGATGTGGCGGGCGGTGGCGAGCAGCAGGGCGAGGGCGTGCTCCGCGGCCGAGACGATGTTGCTGGTCGGGGCGTTCACCACCATGACACCGGCCGCCGTCGCCGACGGCACGTCGACGTTGTCGAGCCCCACCCCGGCCCGCCCGACCACGGTCAGCCGCTTCTGCGCGGCGAACACCTCGGCGTCGACCTGCGTGGCACTGCGGACCAGGAGCGCGTCGGCGTCGGCCACCGCCTCGAGCAGGGCCGCCCGGTCCGTGCCGTCGACCTGCCGGACCTCCACCTCGTCGCCGAACACCTCCAGCGTCGACGGGGCGAGCTTCTCGGCCATCAGGACGACGGGCTTCGACATGCTTCTCCCCCGGTCGGCGACGCTGCGGACGGCGAACATGGTGCCCTACGCCACACCATTCCGGGCGCCGAGGTGTGACCTGGACCTCATCCAGGCCGTCGCTGTGGCCGGCCAGTGTTGCGGAGTGCGTCAGCGTGGCCACTCGTCCACGGCCCCGCCCTCCGACGCCTCGCCGCGTCCGGGTCAATGGCCGATCCGTGTCACTGGACGCGCCAACGGCGCCACCCACTCACCGGGCCCGCCCTGCACTGCGGCGCCGCCCTTCAGGTCGCTGGCCGATCCGTGTCACCCGACGCGCCAACGGGGCCACCCACCCAGCGACCGCGTCGTCATACCGCCCGAGGAAGGTCGGGCGTCCAGAGCACGTTCGGGGTCGGCAGTCGCTCCGCGACGGCGATCGCGTCGAGCACGTCACGGCGCAGACCGCTGGAGTCACTCCGCATGCGGCTCGGACGGATCCCGTACACGTGCAGTCCGGCGGCCCGGTACGCGCGATGTTGCCGTTCGGTCTCCTCGACCTGACCCGGCGTCATGAAGTGCTGCTCCACCGAGTCGATCGGGAGCACGAGACCGAGTTCGGGCAGGAAGCCGTCAGCGATGCCGAGGAAGATGGCGTCCGACGTCAGCCGGACGTTGAACAGGATCGTGACCCGGGCGAGTTCCGGGTGCGTGAACCACCAGTCGTGGAAGTCCACCTCGGCGACGGATCGCGCTCCGGCCGTGATCGCGCCGAGGACGGCTCGCGGGAGCGCCGACCCCCGGGAACTCGCCGCCTCGACCTCCACCTGCAACGTGGTCGGCAGCAGCATCCGTCGTTGCACCGGCTCGGTGAGGATCGCCGCGACATCGGACCGCGACGACATGCACCGTGCCGCGTCGACGAGGCAGCGTTCCATCGGCGCGACCGGGAGGCCGTCGCGTTCGCGGACGGGAGGCATCCGGTGCGTCCGCTCCACACGGATGCCCGGGACCGACTGCACCTTGATCTCGGCCGGGATCAGCAGGTGGACCGACTCGGGGAGATCTCCGCGTCGGAGGCGGTGTGCCCGAGCACCGTCGAGTCCTGTGAGAGCGGCCTGCTCCCCCGCGTAGAGGAGCGCAGCGCGGGCCAGCTGTCGGCGGGTGGCGGTGCCCGTGCCGAGCCGGACGGTGGCGGGTGCCATGAGCGTCCACGGCCCGCCGTCCCGGCACCGGCGGTAGATCGTGCAGGCCGGCACCCCGAGTCCCACCAGGACGGCCACGCGGATGATCGTGTCGACGGCCGCCGCACGGATCGCCTCCGGGTCGTGGGCCCAGTCCCCTCGTCTCACGGCACTGGACGATGCGCCCTCCGACACCGCAGGTCGATCACGTCGCCGTTGCCTGTGGACAGGGCCGGGGTGCCCTGCCGGTGGGGACGCATGACTGCTCCGGACGGACGCGCTCGCGAGGACCGGCATGAGCGAGAACCGCCACCGACGCGTCCCGTGCCACCGATGGGCCGTTCCCGTCGGAAAGGGGGACCCGACCCACGACGCGTGCCCCCGGAACGACGACGGCGGGCGTACCCGTGAGGTACGCCCGCCGTCGGGCACGGTCAGCAGGTCAGAGGGACTGCTTCGGGATGAACGGCATGAGGTCGCGGAGCTTGGCGCCGACCTGCTCGATCTGGTGGGCCTTGCCCTCGTCCTCGAGCTTGGTGAAGTTCGGGCGTCCGTTGTCGTCCTCGGCGATCCACTCGCGGGCGAAGGACCCGTCCTGGATCTCGGTGAGCACGCGGCGCATCTCGTCCTTCACGGCCGAGTTGATGATGCGCGGGCCGCGGGTCAGGTCGCCGTACTCGGCGGTGTCCGAGCAGGAGTAGCGCTGCCCGTAGATGCCCTTCTCCCACATGAGGTCCACGATCAGCTTGAGCTCGTGGAGGCACTCGAAGTAGGCGATCTCCGGGGCGTAGCCGGCCTCGACGAGGGTCTCGAACCCGGCCTGGACCAGCGCCGAGGTGCCGCCGCAGAGCACGGCCTGCTCGCCGAAGAGGTCGGTCTCGGTCTCCTCGGTGAACGTCGTCTTGATGACGCCCGCGCGGCCGCCGCCGATGGCCGACGCGTAGGAGAGCGCGAGCGCCTGGGCCTGACCTGACGCGTCCTGCTCGACCGCGATGAGGCAGGGCACGCCCTTGCCGTCGACGAACTGGCGGCGGACCAGGTGGCCCGGGCCCTTCGGCGCGACCATCGCGACGTCGACGTCCGACGGCGGCTTGATGAGGTCGTACCGGATGTTGAAGCCGTGCCCGAAGAAGATCGCGTCGCCGGACTTGAGGTTCGGCGCGATGTCGTCGGCGTAGATCTGACGCTGCTTGGTGTCCGGCGCCAGGATCATGATGAGGTCGGCCTCGGCGGAAGCCTCGGCCGGCGTGACCACCCGCAGCCCCTCCTCCTCGGCCTTGGCGCGCGACTTCGAGGACTCGGGGAGCCCGATGCGCACGTCGACGCCCGAGTCGCGCAGCGACAGCGAGTGGGCGTGGCCCTGGGAGCCGTAGCCGATCACCGCGACCTTGCGGCCCTGGATGATCGACAGATCGGCATCGGCGTCGTAGAAGATCTCGACACTCATGGGAACTGCGGTTCCTTCCTGACTGACGCTCTGAAAGACGTACTAACGATTCGCGGCGATCGCGCGCGGCCCGCGGGCCAGTGCGACCATCCCCGACTGGACGATCTCGCGGATGCCGTAGGGCTCGAGCATCCGCCGCAGGGCCGACAGCTTGTCAGCCGTGCCGGTGGCCTCGACGGTGACCGCGTCGGGAGCGACGTCGACCACCTTCGCCCGGAACATCTGCGTCACCTCGAGCACCTGCGACCGCACGGTGGCGTCGGCCCGCACCTTGAGCATGACCAGTTCGCGCTGGACCGAGGTCGTCGGCTCCAGCTCCACGATCTTGATGACGTTGACCAGCTTGTTGAGCTGCTTGGTCACCTGCTCGAGCGGGAACTCGTCGACGCTGACGCAGATGGTCATGCGGGAGATCCCGTGCTCCTCGGTCGGGCCGACCGCGAGCGACTGGATGTTGTAGCCGCGCCGGGAGAACAGCCCCGAGATCCGGGCCAGCACGCCGGGCTTGTCCTCGACGAGGACCGACAGCGTGTGCGTGCTCATCGGACCTCGTCCTCGCGCTCGATGTTCGTGACGACCTCGTCCGCGCCCCCGGCCTCGGGGTCGTCGAACAGGGGCCGGATGTCCCGCGCGGCCATGATCTGGTCGTTGCCGGTGCCGGCGGCGACCATCGGCCACACCTGGGCGTCCGCCCCGACGGTGAAGTCGATGACGACGGGACGGTCGTTGATCGCCATGGCCTGCTCGATCACGCGGTCGACGTCGTCCTTCGACTCGCAGCGCAGGCCCTCGCAGCCCAGCGCCTCGGCGAGCATCACGAAGTCGGGCACGCGGTGCTTGTGCGTGCCGAGCTCGGTGTTCGAGTAGCGCTCCCCGTAGAACAGGGTCTGCCACTGACGCACCATGCCGAGGTTGCCGTTGTTGATGACGGCGACCTTGATCGGGATGCCCTCAATCGCGCAGGTGGCGAGTTCCTGGTTGGTCATCTGGAAGCAGCCGTCGCCGTCGATGCACCAGACGGTCGTGTCGGGCATGCCGACCTTCGCGCCCATCGCGGCGGGCACGCCGTAGCCCATCGTCCCGGCGCCGCCGGAGTTGAGCCACGTCCGCGGGTGCTCGTAGCCGATGAACTGCGCGGCCCACATCTGGTGCTGGCCGACGCCCGCGGAGTAGATGGCCTCGGGGCCGGCGATCTTCCCGATGCGCTCGATGACGTACTCGGGCGACAGGGTGCCGTCGGCCGGCTCGTCGTAGCCGAGCGGGAAGGTCTCGCGCCAGGAGTTGAGCTGGTTCCACCACGACGTCAGGTCGGGGCGCTCGGCCCCGTCCTGCGAGCGGGTGCGCAGGGCCGCGGTGAGCTCGCCGATGACCTCGCGGGCGTCGCCGACGATCGGCACGTCCGCGACCCGGTTCTTGCCGATCTCGGCGGGGTCGATGTCGGCGTGCACGATCTTCGCACCCTGCGCGAACGTCGACAGATCGCCGGTGACGCGGTCGTCGAACCGGGCGCCGAGCGCGACGAGCAGGTCGGAGCGCTGCATGGCCGCGACCGCCGCGACGGTGCCGTGCATGCCGGGCATGCCGAGGTTCTGCGGGTGCGAGTCGGGGAACACGCCGCGCGCCATCAGGGTGGTGACGACGGGGGCCCCGGTCTCGCGGGCGAGGTCCATCAGCTCGGCGGCGGCCTCGGCCTTGATCACGCCGCCGCCCACGTAGAGGACGGGACGCTCGGCCTCGGCGATCAGCCGGGCGGCCTCGCGGATCTGCTTGCCGTGCGGCTTCGTGGTCGGGCGGTAGCCGGGCAGCGCCATCTCGACCGGCCACGAGAACGTGGTCTGCGCCTGCAGCACGTCCTTGGGCAGGTCGACGAGCACGGGGCCGGGACGGCCGGTCGAGGCGATGTGGAACGCCTCGGTGATCGCCCGGGGAATGTCCGCCGGGTCGGTCACGAGCATGTTGTGCTTCGTGATCGGCAGCGTGATGCCGCAGATGTCGGCTTCCTGGAACGCGTCCGTGCCGATCATCTTGCGCCCGACCTGCCCCGTGATGGCGACGATCGGCACCGAGTCGAGCATCGCGTCCGCGAGCGGGGTCACCAGGTTGGTGGCGCCCGGACCCGACGTCGCGATGCAGACCCCGACCCGCCCGGTGGCCTGGGCGTAACCGGTCGCGGCGTGGCCCGCGCCCTGCTCGTGGCGCACGAGGATGTGCCGCACGAGCGTCGAGTCGTAGAGCGGGTCGTACGCCGGGAGGATGGCGCCGCCGGGAATGCCGAAGACGACGTCGCAGCCCACGGCCTCGAGCGATCGCACGAGGGACTGCGCCCCGGTGGCCGGGGTGGGGTCGACGCGGGCAGGACGAGCCGCCGGGCGGGACGACGGCGACGCCTGGGCGGCCGTGTCCTGCTGCTCGCTCGGCGCGCCGGTGCGCGGCGCCGGGCGCGGTCTGGCTGTGGTCATCGGTGATCAGCCTCTGTGGAAGTCAGGCGGGCCAGGACACGAAAAAGCCCTCGCCGCCGGTGGCGGAGAGGGCAGGCGCGTCAGGTTCTTTCAGGCGGCGAGCACGATGCTCGTCAGACGCTGACGCGCCCGGCGAGTACGAGAATTCGCTGCATGGGGCAGACGTTAGCACGCGCCCCGGACCCTCCGGGACCATCACCCGCGTCACACCCGGATGCGGCCGACCCGGCCCGGGATGCCCGACGCTGGCACCATCACGGGGTGGCCGACGAGCAGCAGACTCCCACCGGGACGGCGACCGCCGGACGCCCCGCGCCCGCGGTCTTCCGGGCCGTGCCGACCGTCGCGCTCGTGGCCGTCGCCTTCCTCGCCCTGTGTCTCTCCCCGATCGCCTTCCAGGGCGGGCCCTGGTTCCTGCTGTTCCTGGGCCCGCTCGCCGTCGGCGCGTGGGTCGTGCGGTCGCGGACGCGGGCCGACGAGGAGGGCCTCCACGTGCGTCGGGTCCTCGGGACGCGGTCGGTGGCGTGGTCGGAGCTCTCCATGCTGCGCCTGCCGCAGAAGGGCTGGGTCCGCGCCGTGCCCACCGACGGCGCCGAACTCGAGCTGCGCGGCGTCCGCATCCGCGACCTCGGGCGGATCTCCGAGGCCTCCGGGAACCGGATCACCGCCCCGACGCCCGCCGAGGCGGAGGCCGCCGCGGAGCACGCGCGCGAGCTCGAGGCGGCCCGCATGCGCGTGGCGAAGCTCCGGGAGCTCCAGAACGCCGAGCCCGCCGACGACGAGACCGCCGAGCAGCCCGACGACGAGCCCGCGACGCACGCCGCGACCACGGACACGGCCACACGGGACGCCGCCACCACGGACACCGCGACCACGGACACGACCGCACAGGACGCCGCCGACGCCCCGCACGACGACGGGTCCTCCCGCCGGGACGCCTGAGCGCCCCACCCGCACCGACCCGGCGTCTCCGGAAGTGCGGCGTAGCCTCCGATCGGTACCGCACCCGTTCCAGGAGGACCCCCGTGCCGCCGCTCCGTTCCCGCGTCACCACCCAGGGCCGCAACGCCGCCGGCGCCCGCGCCCTGTGGCGGGCCACCGGCATGACCGACGACGACTTCGGCAAGCCGTTGATCGCGATCGCGAACTCGTACACGCAGTTCGTGCCGGGGCACGTGCACCTCAAGGAGATGGGCGAGCTCGTCGCGGGCGCGGTGCGTGAGGCGGGTGGGGTCGCGCGCGAGTTCCACACCATCGCGGTCGACGACGGCATCGCGATGGGCCACGGCGGGATGCTGCACTCGCTGCCGAGCCGTGAGGTCATCGCGGACGCGGTCGAGCACATGGTCCAGGGGCACGCGGTCGACGCGCTGGTCTGCATCTCGAACTGCGACAAGATCACGCCGGGCATGCTCAACGCGGCGATGCGGCTGAACATCCCGACCGTCTTCGTCTCCGGCGGCCCCATGGAGGCCGGCAAGGCGGTCGTCGTGGGCGGCGTCGCGCAGGCCCCGACCGACCTCATCACGGCGATCTCGGCCAGCGCGAGCAGCGAGGTCACCGACGACGGCCTCACCGAGGTCGAGCGGTCCGCCTGCCCCACCTGCGGTTCCTGCTCGGGCATGTTCACCGCGAACTCGATGAACTGCCTCACCGAGGCCCTGGGCCTCTCCCTGCCGGGCAACGGCTCCACGCTCGCCACCCACGCCGCCCGCCGGGACCTCTTCCTGACGGCGGGTCGCACGGTCGTCGAGCTCGCCCGCCGGTTCTACGAGCAGGACGACGAGTCGGCGCTGCCGCGCGCGATCGCGAACAAGCACGCCTTCGAGAACGCGATGGCGCTCGACGTCGCGATGGGCGGCTCGACGAACACGGTGCTGCACATCCTCGCCGCCGCCCACGAGGCCGGCCTGGACTTCACCCTCGCCGACATCGACGCGGTCAGCCGCCGGGTGCCGTGCGTGTCGAAGGTGGCGCCGAACTCGAACTTCCACATGGAGGACGTGCACCGCGCCGGCGGCATCCCCGCGATCCTCGGCGAACTCGACCGCGGCGGCCTGCTGCACCGCGACGTGCACACCGTCCACGCGGATTCGCTGGACGCCTGGCTCGGGCGCTGGGACATCCGCGGCGCGAACCCGTCCGACGAGGCCGTCGAGCTCTTCCACGCCGCGCCGGGCGGGGTGCGCACGGTCGAGCCGTTCTCCACCTCCAACCGCTGGTCGTCGCTGGACACCGACGCGAGCGAGGGCTGCATCCACGACGTCGAGCACGCCTTCTCCGCCGATGGCGGGCTCGCCGTGCTCACCGGCAACCTCTCCACCGACGGCGCGGTGATCAAGAGCGCCGGCCTGCCCGAGAACGGCCGCCACTTCCGGGGCCCGGCCCGCGTGGTCGACTCCCAGGAGGAGGCCGTCTCGATCATCCTCAACCGCGAGGTGCAGCCGGGCGACGTCGTCGTCGTGCGCTACGAGGGCCCCGCCGGCGGCCCGGGCATGCAGGAGATGCTGCACCCGACGGCCTTCCTCAAGGGCGCGGGCCTCGGCGCGAAGTGCGCGCTCATCACCGACGGCCGGTTCTCCGGCGGCTCGTCGGGCATCAGCGTCGGGCACATCTCCCCCGAGGCGGCGCACGGCGGCGTGATCGCGCTCGTCGAGCAGGGCGACGAGATCCTCATCGACGTCGACTCGCGGCGGATCGAGCTGCTGGTCGACGACGAGGTCCTCGCCGAGCGGCGCGCCAAGATGGAGGCCTCCGAGCGGCCGTGGCAGCCGCGGACCGATCGCGGCCGCCACCTCACCGCGGCCCTGCGCGCCTACGCGAAGCTCGTGACGTCGGGTGCCACCGGCGCCGTCCGCGACATCTAGCTCTTCCTGACGACGGGAGCCGGTGCGGCTCCCGTCGTCAGGAGCCTGTCGTCAGGACCGCAGCGCGAGCAGGACCGTCAGGGCGGAGCCGACCGCGATGAGCGCGGCGACGCCACCGACCGCGGTCTGGGCCCGGTACCAGGGCCGATCGGCGTCCCCGCTGATGCGACCCGGCCCGGCGAGGACGACGACCGCGGCCAGCGCGACCGCGAACAGCGGCAGCTCCGCGGGGCCGACCGTGCCGGACGCCCAGGCGGTGGGCACGGTGACGACCAGCGCCACCAGCGCGACCGCGAGCAGCGCCGACCCGGCGAACGAGGCGAACACGCCGACGGCGACCAGCACCCCGGCGACCAGCTGGACCCAGCCGAGAGCGGTCGAGAGCTCGGCGACGGACCGGAAGCCGTAGCCGCCCAGCAGCGCCTGGGTGTGCGCGGTCCCGTCGCCGTGGCCGCGCGGGAGGTCGAACAGGGTGCGGGCGCCGCCGAAGAGCGCCGTCACCCCGAGGACGACCCGGGCGACCAGCAGCCCGACCTCCGTGCCCCAGGGCCGGACGGCGAGCACGGTCGTCGTCGGGACCGGCTCGTCGATCGTCGAGGCGCCCCGCTCCTCGCGCCACGGGAAGACGGCGGTGTCGTTGGGCGCCCCCTCGAAGCCGAGGAACGCGAGGTCGCCGCCGCCGCTCTCGACCGGGGTCCGCCGCCAGAGGCTCACGACCGAGGAGCGTAGGCGGCCTCGAACGGGTGACCGCGCCGACGCGCGGGGGACCCGGGTCGGTCAGTACTGCCCGACGACCAGGTTCGGCGGGTCCTCCCCCGCGACGACCGCCTCGATCTGCGGCACGACGACCCGGTAGGCCCGCTCGAGGTGGCCCGGCACGCTGCCGCCGACGTGCGGGGTGATCAGCAGGTTCGGCGCGGACCACAGCGGGTGGTCGGCCGGGAGCGGCTCGGGATCGGTGACGTCGACGGCGGCCCGGAGCCGCCCGGACGTCAGCTCGGCGAGGAGCGCGTCGGTGTCGACGACGGGGCCGCGGGCGGCGTTGACCAGGAGCGCGCCGTCGGGCATTGCGGCGAGGAACGCGGCGTCGACCATCCCGCGGGTCGTGTCGGTGAGGGGCACGAGCAGGACCGTGACGTCGTGCGAGGGCAGCAGGTCGGGCAGCTCGTCGACCCCGTGCACCCCGTCGCGGGCCCGGGTGCCGACCAGCGTCACCGGGCCGACGTCGAAGGGCTCGAGACGACGGCCGGTCTGCTCGGCGAGGTCGCCCGCGCCGACGAGCAGCACGCTCTTGCCCGTCAGGGTGTCGGTGAGGTGCTGGTCCCAGTGCGCGGCGACCTGGTGCCGCACGAATCCGGGGATCTCGCGCAGCACGGCGAGGATGGCCGCGAGCACCCACTCGGCGGTGACCCCGCCGTGGGCGCCCTTGCAGTCCGACAGCGCGACCCCGTCCGGGAGCACCCCGACGAACTTCTCCGCCCCCGCCGTCAGGAGCTGGACCAGGCGGACCTGCGGGCAGGCCTCGAGGAGGTCGCGGGCCGCGTCGGCGCCGAGGAAGCCCGGGACGAACACCTGCGCCTCGGCCGCCTCGGCGGGGAGCCCGTCGACGCCGGCGTCCTCGTCGTAGCGCACCACCCGGACGCCGTCGAGCCGGGCGAGCTCCCGCTCGCCGACCTCGTCGGGCACCAGCACGGTCACCGTGTCGTCGCTCATCGGGGCGTGAGGCTAGACCACCGCGCGGGGCTCACGACGGGTTCAGTCGACGCCGCCTACGCTGATCTCGATGTCATCGGGGCGAGCGCAGCGACGGGGTGTGTCCTCGGGTCGGGTCGCGCACGCCGTCGTGCTCCTCGCCCTCGTGGCGGGCTGCGCCCGGTTCCCCGACGCCTCCGACGAGCCGTGGCGCGACAAGCCCGAGATCGGCGCCGAGCGCGCACCCCAGCCCCAGTCGCCGCCCCCGTCGGAGCCCCGGGCACCCTCGGCGCCCGGGGGCGGGACCCCGCCGTCGGGGCCGTGCGTGGACCCCGACCCGCAGGTGGTCGCGACCTGCCTCGCCCCGGTGTCGGCCGTGGTCACCCTGCCCGGCGGCCAGGCCGCCCTCGTCGCGGAGCGGACCACCGGCCGCATCCTGCGGGTCGCCCCGCAGACCGCCCCCGAGGTGGTGGCGACGGTGCCCGTGGACGCCGCGGGCGACGGCGGGCTCACCGGGCTCGTCCTGTCCCCCAGCTACGCCGAGGACCAGCTCCTCTACGCCTACGCGACGACGTCGTCGGGCAACGCCGTCCTGCGCATCGCCGCCGGGGACACCCCGAAGCCGGTGCTCGCGAACATCCCGCGGGGCGCGACGGACAACCGCGGCACGATCGGGGTCGAGCCGAACGGGACGCTGCTGGTGGCGACCGGTGACGCCGGCAC
The DNA here is from genome assembly GCF_013409505.1 of Actinomycetospora corticicola. NCBI lineage: Bacteria > Bacillati > Actinomycetota > Actinomycetes > Pseudonocardiales > Pseudonocardiaceae > Actinomycetospora > Actinomycetospora corticicola. The sequence goes on from NZ_JACCBN010000001.1 coordinate 2,875,894, forward strand.
CCCCGACCCGGGTCCCACCTCGCTCGCGGGCAAGGTACTGCGGATCGACCCCTTCGGCCGCCCGGCCGCCGGCAACCCGGACCCGGCGTCGCCGATCGTCGGGTCGGGCCTGCACTCCCCCGGCGACGCCTGCGCCGACCCGACGTCGAACACCACCTGGATCACCGACCGCAGCGGTGCCCGCGACGTGCTCCTCGCCGTCCGGCCCGGCGCCCCGGTCGGGACGGCGGCCGCCGCGGCCCCCGCGTGGACCTGGCCGGACCGGCCCGGGGTGGCGGGCTGCGCTGCCGGCGGCGGCACGCTGCTGGTGGCCCTCGGCGACGCCAAGGGCCTGTTCGTGCTCAACCCGACCGCGGAGGGCCGGTTCGTGGGCGCCCCGCAGACCGTCCTGCAGAACACCTACGGCCGGATCGGCGGCGCCGACCTCGCCTCCGACGGGTTCGTGTGGTTCGGCACCACGAACAAGGACGGCGGGACCCCCGGGGCCACCGACGACCGGGTGGTACGCATCCGGCCGCCGTCCGGGGGCGGCTCCGGGCCGGAGTAGGTCGGTGCGGCCCGGCCGTCAGTCGGGCTTGGCCGTCAGTCGGGCTTGGCCGTCGTGCGGGTGACGTAGCGTTCGACCACGTCCCGGGCCTCGTAGACCGTGCGGGCGTGCCCCCACCGGTCGCTGTCGAGCGTCGAGTGCGTCCACCCGCCCGGAGGCACCCGGGTGCCGAGGGTCAGGTACCCGATCTGCCGGTCCCACAGGATTTCCGACTCGAATCCCCGCGGATCGTCCCAGCGCCACGAGTAGCCGTGGTCCTCGGTCGATTCCAGGACCTCGATCCCGTCGATCTCCATGAATTCCTCCTCCTCGCCGAGCCCGAATCGTAGGATCGGTCCGTGACCGTCTACGTGTCCCTTCCGCAGATTCCGCTGACACTGAAGTTCGAGGAGCCGATGGAGGAGGTCGCCACTCATCTGCAGGGGCTCGTCGAGAACGCGAAGGTGCACCGCTACCACCTCGACAACGGTGCGATGGTGCTGCTCAACTGGGGTGTCATCGAGTCGCTGACCCTCAACGAGGGGCCCCGCACGCTGGAGCTCGACGAGGTCAACCGAGGCCTGAAGGCCTCGATCGACACCGTCTCCGACGAGTGAGGATCAGCGGTCGCGTGGCAGCAGCGGGCCCAGCGGACCGAGATCGAGATTCAGGTCCGCGGGCGTGAGCCCGAACTGCTCGGTCAATTCGTCCATGGCGTCCGAGAGCAGCATCAGCGCCGTTCCCAGGTCCTCCTCCTGTTCCTCGGTGAGTTCCGAGTTCTCCACCCGTCGGATGGCCTGACGCTCCATGAGCTGGCGCAGCAGTTCGATGATCGTGAGCACGAGTTTCATCAGGTCACGGCGCACCGCGTCCTTGTCGATCTCGATGCGGTTCTCCCGGGGACCGGTCGGCGGGTCAGCCATCGATCACCCGCTGCTCGCCGACGCGCTCGGAGGGCACCGGCAGGGCCGGCCCCGACTCGGCGGGCGCGATCGAGGTGATCAGCGCCCGCAGCGAGATGCGCACCAGGTCGACGCCGGCCAGCGAGATCGTGATGTCCCCGGTGAGCACCACGCCGCCGGCGAGGAGGCGGTCGAGGAGGTCGACCAGGGCCACCTCGCGGTCCCCGAACAGCGACGTCGGCCGGTGCTCCACCGTCATGTCGCACCGCCCGCGAACGAGTACGGCACCCACGGGCCGGTGAGCTCGAGGTCGACCGACCCCGTCCGGGCGAGCTCCTCCACGAGGGCCCGCAGCTCCCCGGTGGCCGACCGCTCCACCAGGTAGGCCCCGTTGAGCACCATCTGCTCGGGGCGCCCGGTGAGCGACCGGTCCTGCGGCGGGTGACGTCGCGACTCGACGGCCAGGGCGGCGACGGCGGCGTCGATCTCGTCGGCCTCGCGCTCCGCCGCGGCCACGGCGGCGTTGCCCTCCCGGAGGGCCTCCCGACGCGCCCGCAGGTACGCCGCTCCCGACGACGGGCGCTCCGCACCCGCGGACGCCTTCGCCACCCCCGGACGGAGGTAGGCCTTGACGCCCCACTCGTCCCGGCCGTCGACCCGGTCGAGCACCGCGGCGAAGGCGTCGTGGCTCTCGCGCAGCACCGCGCGGACGCGGTCGTCGTCGAGGTACACCGTCGCCAGCGCGAGCGGCGCCACCGCGTGGTCGCGCCCGACGGCCTCGACCACCCCGTGGTGCGCCCGCGCGACCGCCGCCAGCCACGCGAGGTCCTCGCGGTGCTCGTCGAGGTCGGCGAAGGCCTCCCGGTCCACGTCGGAGACCACGGCCTGCAGTCCGGCCTCGCTCACGAGCCGCAGCGCACCGCCCGCGACCCCGCCCGACCCGACGTCGGGAACCCGCTCGAGGTCCCGGCCGACGGCGTAGAGGTAGGTGATCACGCCTCCTCCTCCGCGTCCGGCTCGCGTTCCGGCTCCGGCCGGGGCGCCTTCTCGACCTTCTTGCGCCGCCGCGCCGGGCGGGCCTGCGCCTGCTCCAGCGCCGAGATGCGTTCCCGCAGCCGCTCGTTCTCCTCCTCGAGGTCGCGGTGCCCGGCCGAGAGCGTCGGGTCGCGCTCCCACCAGTCGATCCCCATCTCCTTCGCCTTGTCGACGGAGGCGACGACGAGGCGCAGCTTGATGGTCAGCAGTTCGATGTCGAGCAGGTTGATCTGGATGTCCCCGGCGATCACGATGCCCTTGTCGAGCACGCGTTCGAGGATGTCCGCGAGATCGGTGCCTCCCGGCGCCCGGGCGGCCTGACCACCCTGGCGGCCCTGCGTCGGAGGCATCGAGCCCGTCCAGCGGACCGGCTCGTTCATGCGTCCCTCCTCAGTCGTCGTCGCCCCGGCCGCGGGTGTAGCGGGAGACCCGCTTGTAGCCGACGAGCTCGCCGTCGGCGTCCATCTCGACCTCGTAGATCGCGAGCAGGTCCGTCGAGTCCGGGATGCGCCGGCTCTCGACGACCTCGAGCGAGACCGTCCACCCGTCCTCGTCGCGCCGGACGGACGTGACGCTCTCGGACTCCTTGCCGGTCATCTCCATGACCTGCTCCGCCGCCCACCGCGCCACCACGCGGGCCGGCACCTTGCGCGGTCGCTGGGGCTCGGGTTCCGGCTCGGGCTCGGGTTCCGGCTCCTCGTCGACGTCGTCCTCGGGGTCGTCCTCGAGCTCGTCGTCGTCCTCGAGCTCGTCGTCGTCCTCGAACTCGTCGTCGACCTCGTCCTCGGGTTCGGGTTCGGGCTCCGGTTCGGGTTCGGGCTCCGGTTCCCGACGGCGGGGGCGCTCCTGGTCCGTCGTCGCGTCCCCGGTGCTCCCCCGACGACGACGGGGTCGTTCCTGGTCGGTCGGTGCCGTGTCGCCGGTGCCGTTCCGACGCCGGGGTCGCTCCTGGTCGGTCGGCGCCGCGTCCTCGTCGTCGCGACGACGGGGCCGTTCCTCCGCGGCGCCGTCCGGGTCGCGACGCCGACGACGAGGCCGACCCGTCGACGACGAGGCCGACCGGCCGCCGGACCGGCGGCGGTCGGCCTCGTCGAGCGGATTGCGGCGACGGGGGCGCTCGGTCCCGCTCACGTCCCTCCGCCCGACGGTTCACGTCCGGTCAGGCGGGCGAGCAGCACGTCCTGCTGGGCGTCGCGCTCGGACTCGCTGATCTCCCCGCGCTCGTGCGCGGCGTCGAGATCGTCGATCTGGGCGCGGATCACCGCCGGGTCGTTCAGGCGGTGGTCCACCTGTTCCTCGATGCGTTCGGCGACCCACACCACGCCGCGCACCGGGGCGAGCGGCAGGAGGAGGAGCTCGGTGAACAGCCCCACGGCTCACTCACCGTCCTGATCCGGCACGTCGTACTCCGGCAGGAAGTCGAAGCACGCCGTCGGTCCGAACAGGCGGAGCTCGACGCGGCCGGACCACTCGTCACCGAGGTCGTCCACGGCGCGCTCGAAGTCGGAGCGGTGGTCCCGGCGCACGAGGAACGCCACGTGCACCGCACCGGTCTCCCCGCTGGCCTCCTTGACCACCGTCGCGACCGCGTACCGCCCCAGCGCGTCCAGCGTCGCGTCGGCGTCGTTCGCGCGGATGGCGTCCATCGCCTGCGAGACGGCCTCGCCGAGCTTGACCCGGTCGTAGTAGGAGCTGTCCTCGTCCATCCCCGAGATCCGCTCGCGCAGATCGCGGATGGACGGGTTCTCCTCGACGATCCGCGTGAGGACCACGCCCTGGTCGTAGTCCCCCCGCAGCGAGAACTGGACGAGGTCGGCCATGTCCTCGAGCGCCCGGGCGAAGTAGTCCCGGTGCGGCTCGAGCAGTTCCGAGCGGACCGCATCATCGTCGGTCAGCACCCCGCCGAACCGCATCGGGAGCACCGCGGTCTCGACGGCGATCGCGTTCAGCACCCGCTCGTGGGCGAGCAGGTGCTGACGCGTGCCGAGCGGCCGGTCGATCGCCACGTCGCTGACGACGGCGGCGAGCGGCCCTGCACTGACCAGCCCGAGCCCGGACTCGCCCGCCTCGCTGCCGGTGTCGATCCCCTCCAGCCCGTCCGGGATCCGCTGCCCGGACCGCAGGATGCCGTAGACGTAGGACCCGACCCGCTCCTCACCGGAGTCCTGCTCCGGCGCCTCGCTCACGACTCCTGCTTCCGGCTCGAACGGCGCTCCTCGCGGAGCTCGTCCCACTTCTCCTTGCCGGCGTCGAGGACACCCTTCGTCTTGCCCTTGGCGCCGCCCTTCATGGTGTTCTCGGTCATGCCGCCCATGAACTCCCCGAGGTCCTTGCCGCCCTTGGCGTGCAGGTCGAGCCGGTTGGTGGCCTCGGCGAACCGCAGGTAGGTGTCGACGCTCGCCACCACGATGCGCGCATCGATCGTGATGAGCTCGATCCCGACCAGCGAGACCTTGACGAAGGCGTCGATCACCAGGCCCTTGTCCAGGATCAGGTCGAGGACCTCGGCCAGACCCCCCTGCGGGGCCTTCTGCACCCCACCGCCCTGCCGTTGACTGACGGTCACGTCTCCTCCTCCTCGCGATGCTGTTCACGTGACCGGGCGCGCTGCTGGACCCGGGAGGTGCCGGGGTCAGGCAGGGGCGGGCTGGCGGCGTCCACGACGGCGGGAGGAGCGTCGACCGCTGTCGGCCTCGTCCTCGGTGTCGCTGTCCTCGGGCTCGACGTCGCCGTCATCCGGCTCGTCGTCCGCGTCGGTCACGTCGTCGGCCTCGTCCAGGTCGTCCTCGGCGAGGTCGTCGTCGTCCAGCCCGTCGTCCTGCTCGTCGTCCAGCTCGTCGTCGGCGAGCTCGTCCGTGTCGAGTTCCTCGTCCGAGGGTTCGTCGTCGGCGAGCTCGTCGTCGGCGAGCTCGTCGTCGTAGCCCTCGACGTCGTCGCCCTCCTCCTCGGCTGCGCGCTCCTCCTCGAGGGCCTCCTCGTGGGTCTTGACGACCTCGCTGTCGCGAATCTCGCCGCGCCAGCCCTCGATCTGGTCACGATTGACCAACGAATCCATCATCACGTGCCGACAGAAATGCTTGAACTCGAGTCGTGCCCGCCGGCCGACCGCCCGCCAGAGGTTCCCGGTCTTCTCGAAGAATCCCTGCGGGTAGTACTCCATGATCAGGACGATGCGCGTCAGGTTCGGCGCGAGCTCACTGAAGGTGACGATTCCGTCCGCGCGCCCCTTCTGCCCCGAGGATGTCCACAGGATGTGCGAGTCGGGAATCTGCTCGACGATCGTGGTCTCCCACGAGCGCTTCGACCAGAACACCTTGGCGTGCCACGTGACCTTCTCGTCGGAACTCTGGTCGACGTTCTCGACCTTCTTCATGAAGCTCGGGAAGTCGGCGAACTGCGTCCACTGGTCGTAGGCCAGGCGCAGCGGGACCCCGACGTCCTGGGCCTCGAAGATGTTCATGAACTTGAACTTGCCGCGGGCACCGGCGTTCCCGCCGCCCCCGCCCCCGCCCTCGGAGTCGGCGTCCTCGTCGTCGTCCCCGCCGCCGAGGCCCGGGACCACGTTGCCGAGCGCGCCGGTGACCTTGTCCTTCACCGTGCCCGCTCCGGAGGCGAGCGCGCCCATGATGCCCCGTCCCCCGCCGTCGCCGTCCTCGTCGTCGTCGTCCCCACTGCCGCCGCCGCCGAAGGCACCGGCCAGTCCGACCCCGCCGTTCTGGGCGACGTCGGTGAGGCGGTCGGTCAGTCCTTCCACCTGCTGCAGGGCGGCGTCGCCGAGCTTGCTGACCAACGCCTGGACGAGCCGCTGGGCCGCGTCCTTCATCGCCTCGGTCGGCAGGGCCCCGGCGATCGAGCCGGTGCCCGTGTCCGTCGCGGTCTCAGTCATCGCTTCCCCTCGTACGTCGCGCCGACGAGGTGGTGGCGCCCGAGCGCGAGCGGCCACTCCCCGACGTGCTGCGGGCCGAGCGCCCGGACGACGCCGAACGACCGTTGCTCGACGCGTTCTTGCTGCCCGACGAACCCTTGGCCGCGCGGACCGCGGGCTTCGCGCTCGACCCGGACCCGTTCGACGTGGAGGTCCGACGCGGACGTCGGGGCCGTTCCTGGTCGGTCGGCGCGTCGGCCGGGGCCTCCTCGGCGGCCTCGGCGGTGGCGGCGTCCTCGTCCGCGGGCTCGCCGTCGTCCGTGGTGTCGGCGTCCACCGCTTCCTGCTCGGCGGTGTCCTCGTCGAGGTCCTCGTCGTCGGCGTCCTCGACGTCCTCGAGGTCGTCGGCGTCCACGTCGTCGGTGTCCTCGACGTCGTCACCGGCGGTGTCGACCTCGCCGCGCGGGTCCTCCTCGACGACGTCGTCGTCCTCGGTCCCGTCGACCACGTCCTGCTCGGTGGTCTCGTCCGCCGGCTCCTCGCTCTGCTCGCCCCGCCGCTTGCGACGACCGAGGCCCTTGCGCACCGCACCGCCGGCCTTCTTGCCGGTCTTCCCGACGGTGCCGGTGACGGCCCCGCCGGCCGCACCCGCGGTGTCCACGACCGCGCCGCCCGCCTCGGTCGCGGTGTCACCCACCGCGCCCCCGGCCTGGGTGGCCGCCTGGCCGGCGGCCTGCGCCGCTCCGGACGCGGGCTTGCCGAGGTTCTCGACGCGGTCGACCAGGCTGTCGGTGAGGGCCTCCATCCGGGCGCTCGCCGCGGCCAGGGCCGCCTCCTTGCCGACCTCGAGCAGCCGACCCCGCACGGCGGTGTCGAGACGCTGCAGCTCCGGCGAGGCGTCGACGAGCTTCGACGCGGCGGCGAGGAGCTGGGTCGGGTCGGTCGGGATCTTCTTCCCGACGAGGGCCCCGCCGAGCATGATCGCCAGCTTCATCTTCTTGGTCCGCCCGAGGAGGTAGCCCCCCACCACGGCGAGGACCAATTTCGCGCCACCCATCAGCAGTTACCCCGCAATTCGATCGGGCGCGCTGGTTCGATCCCTCGCGCGTGGTCGCCGTTCTTCCCGAACACTCGGCGTCTCCAAACCTCGTCGGCCAACCGTGTCGACTATTTACGCCGTACTCCGGTGGTGGCGGACCCTACAAGTCGTGATCGCCGGTGGCGACGGCGCGGGCGGAGATCCGGGAAGGTTCGGCCGAATGCCGATCAGCACTTCCCGCAGGGGGCGGATGAATGCCCGGAGAACCACGGCGAATGCTTCCGCAAAAGGGGTCATTCGGTCCGCAACAATGGGCGATCGCATTCGTCGAATGGACCGGACAGGCCCGTGTCCGCTCGACCGAACACTGATGATGATCAGGAGGGCCTCATCGGCCGATCTATCACTGACTGAGAGTGTAAGCCAGGTCACACACCCGTCCGGTCGCAGCTCTCGGCGGACCGGCAGTGCGCGCGCTGGACCGTCCGCTGCAGTCGCGGTACGTCCGTCGGGCGGACAGGGCGCGAGGACCGGAGGGGGCGGACCCGTCGTCGCGACCGCCCCGCTCCGGACGGGGATACCTCGACCACGCAGGCGGCACACCGGGACGGGGCGGGGACGAGTGGGATCGACCCCGGAGGCCGACGTGACCGCTCGGCGCATCGCCCGCCCGGGAGGTGGCGACCGTGCCCGGACACACCACGACCCCGCCGTCCACCCCGGGGCAGCGGGGAGGACGACGGGGTCGTGGGTTCGGGGAGCGGACGAGGACGGACGGGCGGGCCGCCGACCGGGTCGGAGTCGGTCGGAGGGGCCCGCCGTCCGCGTCGCCGCTGCCGGGCGGGGAGGCCCGGCACCCGACCCCGCGTCCGACCCGATCGGGGAGGGGCCGGGATGACGCGGGGCGGTCGGGTCGGTCAGCCGAAGGACAGCAGCGAGGCTCCGGCCGGCACCGACGAGGAGAGCTTCGAGCTCCAGTGCGAGACGTCGTTGCGACCGTTGTCCACGGCGTGCGCGACGTCGTCCCCCATGAGCCCGAACTGGTCGGACGCCTCCTGCGGGGTGAGGCCGTCCTTCGCCGCGGCGGTCCAGTTGTACCGCGCGTGCTCGAGGTCGTTCTTCGTGTTGCTCAGCGCGTGTCCACCGTCGGTCGCCATGTCGGCGAGGACCGAGGACGACGCCTTGCTCTTCAGCGAGGACGCGACGTCCGACCCCTGGTGCTTGAGGTCGGCACCGTGGCTGCGCAGCGAGTCGGCGTCGACCGACGACCGGACCTTCTGCGCGCCCTCGGAGAACTGGTGGGCCCCGTCGGTGAGCGTGCCCTGGACCTCGTGGCCCGCGGACTGCACCTGGTGGGCGGTCGGCGCCTCGTGCGCGAACGCCATCGAGGCGGTGCCCCCGGCGACGACGGCCACGGCGGCTGCCGTGAAGGCGCCGCGGCCGGCGAGGCGGGCAGCCTGGGACGCCACGTGGGGAGCGTGGGGAGCGTGATGAGCGCCCATGCGAAGGCCTCCTCCGATCGGTGTTGGGTGAGTAGGTCGTACGGCGGAACGAGCACTGGTCCGCCCGGAGGACGGCTACGAACCGTCTCCCGCACACCCCAACGGGCGACTCCTGAATGGGTTACGGATCAGTCACGAACGGCGTCGAAAAACGCTGCCTTGGTGACTCACCGTAGATCGGGCACACGCTCGGTGATCATCCCGTGACGCACGAACGGCACCCCCGCGGCGCGAGGGTGCCGTTCGTGGACCAGGAGGTGTCAGGAGCCGGCCGCGACCCGCTCCAGCACCAGCGACTGCACGCGGGCGGCGTCCGCCTGGCCGCGCGTCGCCTTCATGACCGCGCCCACGATGGCGCCGGCGGCCTTCGTCTTGCCCGCCCGGATCTTCTCGGCGATCGCCGGCTGGGCCGCGAGGGCCTCGTCGACGGCGGCGGTCAGCGCCGAGTCGTCGCTGACCACGGCCAGGCCGCGACCCGCCACGACGTCGTCGGGCGTGCCCTCGCCGGCGAGCACGCCGTCGACGACCTGGCGCGCCAGCTTGTTGGTCAGCGTCCCCTCGGCCACCAGCGCGATCACGCGCGCCACGTCGGCCGGGGTGATCGCGAGCTCGGACAGCTCGACGCCCGCGGTGTTGGCCTGCTGGGTCAGGTAGGACACCCACCACGAGCGGGCCGACTCGGCGGGAGCGCCCGCCTCGACGGTGTCGGCGACGAGGTCGAGTGCGCCCGCGTTGACCAGGTCGCGGAGCTCCTCGTCGGACAGGCCCCACTCGGTCTGGATCCGCGCGCGCCGCTCCCACGGACGCTCCGGCAGTCCCGCCCGCAGCTCCTCGATCCACGCCGCGGACGGCTCGATCGGGACCAGGTCGGGCTCCGGGAAGAACCGGTAGTCGGCGAAGGTCTCCTTCGGGCGTCCGGCGGAGGTGGTGCCGGACTGCTCGTCGAAGTGCCGCGTCTCCTGCGTGATCGTGCCGCCGGAGAGCAGGACCCCGGCGTGCCGGCCCATCTCGTAGCGCACGGCCCGCTCGACCGACCGCAGCGAGTTGACGTTCTTGGTCTCGGTGCGCGTGCCGAACTCCGTCGTGCCCTTCGGCATGAGCGAGACGTTCGCGTCGCAGCGCATCGACCCCTGGTCCATCCGCACGTCCGAGACCCCGAGGCCCTGGATGACGTCGCGGAGCGCCGAGACGTAGGCCCGCGCGATCTCCGGGGCCCGCGTGCCGGCGCCGAGGATCGGCTTGGTGACGATCTCGATGAGCGGCACGCCCGCCCGGTTGTAGTCGAGCAGGGAGTACGAGGCGCCGTGGATGCGACCGGTGGCGCCGCCCATGTGCAGCGACTTGCCGGTGTCCTCCTCCATGTGGGCGCGCTCGATCTCCACCCGCCACGTCGTCCCGTCGTCGAGCGGGACGTCGAGGTGGCCCTCGAAGACGATCGGGTCGTCGTACTGGGAGATCTGGAAGTTCTTCGGCATGTCCGGGTAGAAGTAGTTCTTCCGGGCGAAGCCGCTGCGCTCCCGCACCTGGCAGTTCAGCGCCAGGCCGATCTTGACGGCCCCCTCGACCGCGCGGGCGTTGACCCGCGGGAGCGAGCCGGGCAGACCGAGGCACACCGGGCAGACGTGCGTGTTCGGCTCGGCGCCGAACTCGTTGCGGCAGCCGCAGAACATCTTCGTGGCGGTGTTGAGCTCCACGTGCACCTCGAGCCCCATCACGGGGTCGAAGCGCTCGCAGACCTCCTCGACGGTGTAGGGCGCCGCGTCGACGGTGCTGGTCATGAGCTGGTCTCCAGGACGGCGGGCTCCGGGATGGTGTCGGCGAAGGGCCTTCCCGACGACGAGTCCCGGGCGAGTTCGTACGCGGCCGCGACCCGGTAGGCGCGGTCGTCGGCCAGGGCCGGGGCCATGATCTGCAGCCCCACCGGGAGGCCGTCGTCGGCCGAGACGCCGCAGGGCACGGAGAGCGCGGCGTTGCCCGCGAGGTTGGTGGGCACCGTGCAGAGGTCGGCGAGGTACATCGCCACCGGGTCGTCGACGCGCTCGCCGATCGGGAACGCGGTGACCGGCACGGTCGGCGAGACGAGCACGTCGCACTGCTCGAAGGCCGCCGCGAAGTCGCGGACGATGAGCGTGCGGGCCTTCTGCGCCCGGCCGTAGAGCGCGTCGTACGCGCCCGCCGACAGGGCGTGCGTCCCGATCATGATGCGGCGCTTGACCTCCGGGCCGAAGCCCGCCTCGCGGGTCAGCGACATGACCTCGTCGGTCGAGTGCGACCCGTCGTCGCCGACCCGCAGGCCGTAGCGCATCGCGTCGAAGCGGGCGAGGTTCGACGACGCCTCGCTCGGCGCGATGAGGTAGTACGCCGGCACGGCGTAGGTGAACGACGGGCAGTCGACCTCGACGACGTCCGCGCCGAGGTCGGTGAGCACCCGCACGGCGTCGGTGAACGCGGCGAGCACCCCGGGCTGGTTGCCCTCGCCGGAGAGCTCGCGCACGACGCCGACCCGGACCCCGGCGAGGTCGCCGCGCGCCCCGGCGTAGGCGGCCTCGACGACGGGCGGGAGGGGCGCGTCGATGGAGGTCTGGTCGTTCGGGTCGTGCCCGCCGATCACCTCGTGCAGCAGCGCGGCGTCGAGCACGCTGCGCCCGAAGCTGCCGATCTGGTCGAGCGACGACGAGAACGCGACGAGCCCGTACCGCGACACCGTCCCGTAGGTCGGCTTGACCCCGACGATGCCGGTGAACGCCCCGGGCTGGCGGATCGAGCCCCCGGTGTCGGAGCCCAGGGCCAGCGGCGCCTCGCCCGCCGCCGTCGCGGCGGCGGAGCCGCCGCTGGACCCGCCCGGGACCCGGGAGGCGTCCCAGGGGTTGCGCACCGGGCCGAACGCGGAGTTCTCGTTCGAGCCGCCCATGGCGAACTCGTCGAGGTTGGTCTTGCCCAGCGGCACGAGCCCGGCGTCGCGCAGCCGGCGCACCACCGTGGCGTCGTAGGGCGGACGCCAGCCCTCGAGGATGCGCGAGGCGCAGCTCGTCGGCAGGTCGCGCGTGGCGATGTTGTCCTTGATCGCGACCGGGACCCCGGCGAGCGGGCCGCGGACGGTGCCCGCCGCGATCTCGTCGTCGGCGGCGGCGGCCGCGGCGAGCGCCGCGTCGCGGTCGACGTGCAGGAAGGCGTTCAGCGTCGCGTCGACGGCCTCGATGCGGTCCAGGTGCGCGCGGGTGACCTCGACGGAGGAGACCTCGCGGGCCTGGACGCGGCGGGCGATCTCGACGGCGGACAGACGGGTCAGCTCGCTCACTGCGACTCCCCCAGGATGCGCGGGACGCGGAAGCGCCCCTCCTCGGCCTCGGGCGCGCCGGCGAGGGCGGCCTCGCGGGACAGACTCGGCGCGGGTTCGTCGGGCCGCAGGACGTTGGTCAACGGGGCGACGTGCGTGGTCGGCGGCACGTCGTCGGGGATGTCGGAGACGCGACCCAGGGTGTCGAGGATCGCGTCGAGCTGCCCGGAGAACACGTCGAGCTCGTCGTCGGTGACGGCCAGGCGGGCCAGGCGGGCCAGGTGCGCGACGTCGGAGCGCGTGATGTCGGACATGATCCTCCGTGTGGGGAGACGGAGCGCAGCAGAGCTCGACCCATCGGGTGCGGGAGCCCACGCGCGGGCGCGCGGGGCGTACCGATCCAGTCTAGGCGTCGGTCGCGGCGGCGAGGTTTGCCGGGACCGCCTCCGGGCCACCTCCCGCCGGGCGGCCCGCAGGGGCCGCACCGACCCGCCCTCCTCGCCCGGCGGCCGCGCGACTGGCACACTCGCCGCGCCCGACGACGGGTCGCCGCGGGCTCGACGACGGGAGTGGCCCGGGCGCGCGGGATGCTCGACGAGTGGGACGGAGGCGGCGTGACCTACCTGCTGCGCGTGGTGCTGCCGGACCGGCCGGGCACCCTCGGCGCGGTGGCCTCGGCGCTCGGCGTCGAGGGCGCGGACATCCTCAGCGTCGACGTGGTGGAACGGCACCAGGGCCAGGCGGTGGACGACCTCGTCGTCGACCTGCCCAACGCCCGCCCGCCGGACGTGCTGATCACCGCCGCGGAGTCGGTGCGCGACGTCGTGGTCGAGTCGGTCCGGCCGTTCTTCGGCCCGCTCGACACCGCGCGGGAGCTCGAGCTCGTGGAGAGCGTCGCCGCCGCCCCCGAGCGGGGCATCGACCTGCTGGTGGACGCCGTCCCGCGCATCTTCCGGTCGGCGTGGGCGCTGGTGGTGGAGGCCTCCACCGGCGACGTCTGGAGCGACGGCGGCACCCGCGTGCGTCGGGTGGCCGCCAGTTCGGCCGCGCCGGAGACCGAGGCCCAGACGCTGCCGTGGCTGCCGCTGGTCAAGGCCACCGTGCTCGACCCGTCGGCCGGTCAGTCGGTGCCGAGCGCCTGGACCGACCTCGACACCGAGCTCGCGGCTGCTCCCCTGGGCCGGTCCGACCGGGCCCTCGTGGTGGGCCGCCCGGGCGGTCCGGGGTTCCGCCCCTCGGAGCTCGCCCGGCTCTCCCACCTGGCCGGCATCGTCGCCACGATGACGGGCTGACCTGCTCCCTCGAGGTGCACACCAGGCATCCCGCGGGCCGCTTGGAGCTGCCTGACGTAACTCTCGCGGCCGGCCGTGTCGCCGCAGCCACCTCGAGATGCACACCAGGCATCCCCGGCGCCGTCGAAACCTGCCTGACGTCACTCTCGCGGCGTCGGGGCGGTCAGCGACGGTGGTCGGGGCGTCCGCGCAGGCCGAAGCCGCCGAAGTTCGAGCCCCAGCCGGGACGACGGCGCTCGGCCAGACGCGGGGTCACGGCCTGCCCGAGGGCATAGCGGACGAGTTCCTCGTTGCCGGTGGCCAACCAGGTGCCGTCAGGTCCCTTGAGCGTGTCCTCGAAGCCGATCCGGGTGTCGAGGTTGTTGCGGCGCGCGTAGTCGAGCACCGGCCAGGCGCCGCCCTCCTCGCCGTGCAGCAGGATCGGCACCTGCATCGGGCCGAGCGCCTTGAGGATCCGCACCGCCTCGGCGACCGCGGTCTCCGGGTCGGTGACCGTGACCTCGGCGAGGACGCGGACGGTTCCCGCCGGCACGCCGGCCTGTTTGAGCTGCACGGCGTCGCCGGTGGTCCACACCCCGAGCTCGATGCCGATCCCGACCGAGTCGAGCGCTTCGCAGACGATCTCCCAGCCGCGCTCGTGGACGTTCACCGACGCGACGTCGGGGCGGGCGTGCTGGGGCAGGCGGGCCCACTGCTGCACGAGTTCCGTGCGTTTGAAGGGGTTCGGCTCCACCCAGCGCGCGGTGGTCACACCGATCTCCATCGACGGCGCGGCCTGCCGGATGGCGGACACGACGGCTCCGATAGGCCCGGGATCGAGGCTCTCCTGGCCGTCCACGTCGCGCGGGTGGACGTGGAAGCTCGAGACCCCGAGGGCGGCCACGGCGCGCGCGTCCCGCGCGAGGTGGCGCGGCGTCATGGGGACGGCGGGGTAGACGTCGGCGGGCCGGGCGCCGTTCGGGCAACACTGCAGCACCGTCGCGTCACCTCCTGTCCACCGTCCCGGGGACGCCAGAGTGACCCGAGTGCGTCCAGTCTTCAACCTCTCGGGCGTCGACGGCAACGTCTGCACGTGCGTCTGCACGCTTTTCCCGCAATGCCACCCGTCCGCCGCAGCCGGTCACTCTGCGGCGTCCGGCGTGTCGGACTCCTCCCCGCCGACCTGGGCGACCTCCCGGGCCGCGTCGGGGCCCTGCTCGAGCAGCACCCGGAAGCCCGCCTCGTCGAGGATCGGGACCTTCGCCGCCACGGCCTTGTCGTACTTCGACCCGGGCTCGTCGCCGACCACCACGAACGCCGTCTTCTTCGACACCGAGCCGGCCGCCCGCCCGCCGCGAGCGAGGATGGCCTCCTTCGCCTCGTCGCGGGAGTACTCCGGCAGCGACCCGGTGACCACGATCGACAACCCCTCGAGCGTGCGGGGCGTCGACTCGTCGACCGCCTCGACCAGGTCGACCCCGGCCGCCCGCCACTTCTCGACCACCTCGCGGTGCCAGTCCACCGCGAACCACTCCCGCACGGCGGCCGCGATCGTCGGCCCCACGCCGTCGACGTCGGCCAGCTCCTCCTCGGTCGCGGCGTCGATCGCCTCGACCGAGCGGAAGTGCCGCGCCAACGCCTGGGCCGCGGTGGGCCCGACGTGGCGGATCGACAGCCCGACGAGGACCTTCCACAGCGGCCGGTGCTTCGCCGAGTCCAGGTTGGCGAGCAGCTTGCGGCCGTTCGCGGACAGGTTCCCGGCCTTGGTGCGGAAGAGCGGGACCTGCTCGAGCTGGTCCTCGGTGAGCGCGAACACGTCGCCCTCGTCGCGCAGCACGCCGGACTGCAGCAGCGCCGTCGCCGCCTCGTAGCCCAGCACCTCGATGTCGAAGGCGCCGCGCCCCGCGACGTGGAACAGGCGCTCCCGCAGCTGGGCCGGGCAGGACCGGGAGTTGGGGCAGCGCAGGTCCTTGTCGCCCTCGCGCATCTGACGGAGCTCGGTCCCGCACTCCGGGCAGTGGGTGGGCATGACGAACGCGTGCTCGCTGCCGGTCCGGGCCTCGACCACCGGGCCGAGCACCTCGGGGATCACGTCCCCCGCCTTCCGGATGATCACGCGGTCGCCGATGAGGACGCCCTTGCGCTCCACCTCGCCCGCGTTGTGCAGCGTCGCCATCGACACCGTGGAGCCCGCGACGAGGACCGGGTCCATCTCGGCGAACGGGGTGACGCGGCCGGTGCGGCCCACGTTGACGCTGATGTTCCGCAGCGTCGTCGTGGCCTGCTCCGGCGGGTACTTGTAGGCGATCGCCCATCGCGGCGCCCGCGCCGTGGAACCCAGCCGGCGCTGCAGCGTGACGTCGTCGACCTTGACCACCACGCCGTCGATCTCGTGCTCGGCGTCGTGCCGGTGCTCGCCCCACCAGCGCGTGTGCTCGATGACCGCGTCGACCCCGTGGAGCACGCGGGTGTGGGTGGACACCGGCAGGCCCCACGCGGCGAGCGCGTCGTAGGCCTGGGACTGCCGCTCCGGGGTGAACCCGCGCCGTCTGCCCAGCCCGTGACAGATCAGGCGCAGCGGCCGCGTGGCGGTGACGCGCGGGTCCTTCTGCCGGAGGCTCCCGGCCGCGGAGTTGCGCGGGTTGGCGAAGGGCTGCTTGCCCGCCGCCACGAGCCCGGCGTTCAGCTCCTCGAAGTCGTGCACCCGGAAGAAGACCTCGCCGCGGACCTCCATCAGCTCGGGCACCGGGAACTCGTCAGTGCCCGTGAGCTCGGTGGGCACGTCGGCCAGCGTGCGCATGTTGAGCGTGATGTCCTCGCCGGTGCGCCCGTCCCCCCGCGTGAGGGCGCGCGTGAGGTGGCCGTTCTCGTAGAGCAGGTTGACGGCCAGGCCGTCGATCTTGAGCTCGCACAGGTACTGCAGCTCGTCCTGGGGGAAGTCGAGCTCCCGCTGCACCCGCAGCACCCACTCGCGCAGCTCGTCGGGCTCGAACGCGTTGTCCAGCGAGAGCATCCGCTCGAGGTGGTCCACCGCGACGAAGTCGGTGGAGAAGCCGCCGCCGACCCGCTGGGTGGGGCTCGAGGGCGTGACGAGCGAGGGGTACTGCTCCTCCAGCCGCTGGAGCTCGCCGAACAGCTCGTCGAACTCCCCGTCGGTGACGATCGGCGCGTCGAGCACGTAGTAGCGGAACTGGTGGTCGGCCAGCAGCTCGGCCAGCTCCTTGTGCCGCGCCTGCACGTCGGCCGGCACGTCCGGGGAGGTCAGAGGGGTCTCGCTGGTCACGGGGCCGAGGATATCCACGGGGTCCGACGGTCACGCCCGATCGCGCGGGACCACCCCGGACGGGGTCACCAGGACGACGGCGGGTCCGCGAAGGCCGTCGCGAGCTCCACCGTGCGCGCCATCGCCGTCCGCGCCCACCGCGGGGTCGCACCGGCGAGCCCGCAGGTCGGCGTCACGACCGCCCGGTCCGCCAACCGCGCCCGGTCGAACCCGAGCCGGTCGGCGAGGTCGAGCGCGGGACGGGCGAGCGCGGCGAGCTCGGGCGGCGGCTCCGGGGCGGTCCCGCCGGGTCGGGCTCCGCTGCGCTCCGTCTCCCGCGACGGCACGAGCCCCAGCCACAGCTCCCGGCCGGCGTCCCACTGCTCCCCCACCGCGTCGAGCACCGCGCCCGACGGGTCCAGCGCCGAGAGGTCGACGGCCAGCCCGTCCACGCCGGTCGCCCCGAGCAGGGCCAGCGGCGGTGTCGGGTGGCAGCAGTGCGCCACCACGCCCACCGCCCCCGCCTCGCGGGCGGCGTCGACGAGCACCGCGAGCCCCGCCCGCGCGTCCGCCCCGGACACCGACCGCACCGTGCCGAACCCGCTCGGCGTCGGGAGCGACCCCGCCAGGACCGCCGGCAGCGTCGGCTCGTCGATCTGCACGACGACGCCCGCACCGGTGCGCCGGGAGAGCTCGGCGACGTGCCCGCGCAGCCCCTCGGCGAGGCTCTCGGTGAACTCGGCGACGGCGCCGCGGTCGGTGAGCACCCGGTTGCCGGAGCGCAGCTCCACACCCGCGCACAGCGTCCACGGGCCCGCGACCTGCGTCTTCACCCGGCGGGGGGCCGCGCCGGTCTCGTCGATCGTCGAGTCGAGCGCGTCGACGTCGCGGGCGAGCAGGTCGACCCCTCGCCGGTGCTGCGCGCCGGGCCGGGCACTCACCCGGTAGCCCGAGGGCCACACCTCGACGGCGAGGTCGACGAGCAGCGCCGCCGCCCGCCCGACCATGTCCGCCCCGACCCCGCGGTCGGGCAGCTCGGCGACGTGCGGGAACCCCGGCAGCTCCCCCACCACCGTCCGCGCGGCCTCGTGGTGATCGACACCCGGCAGCGAGCCGATCCCGGTGGCACGCTCCTCGGGGCGCAGGGGCTCCTCGGGAACCTCGACCGCGGGCACGGCCCCGTCGTCGGGAAGATCGCTCACCTCGTCAGGTGTACCAGGGAGGATCGTGACCGACCGCAACGGACGGCTGCTCGGCATCGGCGCCGTCGGCGGCGTCGTGGGCGGGCTGCTCGGCGGGGGCAACGGGGTGCTCACGGTGCCCGCGCTCGACCACTACACGTCGCTCCCCCGCCCGGCCGTCCACGGCACCTCCACCCTCGCCGCGACGTGGGTGTGCGCGGCCGGCGCGCTGGTCTACTGGCTGATCGGCGGCACCCTCGACCTGCGGGCCGGCGGCGGCATGATCGTCGGCGGGATGATCGGGGGCTTCTACGGCGCGAAGCTGGTCGCGCGGGCCTCGGAGACCCTGCTCCGCGTGCTGCTGATCGTGATCCTCGTGCTCACGGCGACGAAGCTCTACCTCGACGCGGCGGGGCTCGACCCGGTCGCCGACGGGGCGGTCGTCCCGGCCGACCTGCTCGCGACGTGGTGGTTCGTGGTGCCGCTGTCGGTGGTCGTCGGGATCGTGGTCGGCGCGTGGGCGGGCGCCATGGGCCTCGGCGGTGGGCTGCTCGCCGTCCCGGCCCTGGTGCTGCTCTTCGGCGTCGACCTGCACACCGCGGCCGGCACGTCACTGCTCGTGTTCCTGCCGAACTCGCTGGTCAGCGGGCTCTCGCACTGGCGGCAGGGGACGGCGGACCTGCGGATCGCGAACCTCGTCGGGCTCGCCTCGGCGCCCGGCGCGGTCGCCGGGGCGCTCCTCGCGCTCGCCCTGGGCAACGTGGTGCTCGGCGTCGTCTTCGGCACCTTCGCCGCGGTGATGGCGGTGCGCGAGGTGGTGCTGTTGGTCCGGCGACGGCGCCGTCCCCTTCCCGACGACGGGTGAGCGTGGCGCGCTGCCGACGTCCGGCGTCAGCCGTGTGCCACCGCCGACGTGCCGCGGCAGCCCGCCCTGGCACCCTGGAGTCCGCGATGCTCCACCTCGACGAACCCACCTGGCGCGCCCGGGCCCGGGCGCACGCGGAGCGCGCCGACGTGCTGACCGCCGCCCACCGGGCGCGGCGCGAGCGCCACGAGTCGCACCCCGTCGAGGACTTCCTCTACACCTACTACCCGACCCGGCCGAACCGCCTGCGCGTCTGGCACCCGGGGGCCGGCGTCGTCCTGGAGCACTCCGACCGGGCGGGCTGGAAGCACTACGCCGCCGACGGCGGGTCCGTCGACCCGACGACGATCCGCCCCGCCACCGTCGCGTTCGTCCGGAGCCTGGTGCGGGCCACCGCCTCCCGCGCGCCGCACCTGGGCTGCTTCGGGCTGCACGAGTGGGCCATGGTCTACCGCGCCGACGCGACCCGGCACCCCGTCCCGCTCCGGCTCGGCGCCCCCGGCACCGACGCCGTCGTCGAGCAGCACCGCATCCGCTGCACCCACTTCGACGCCTACCGCTTCTTCACCGACGAGGCCGTGCCGCGGAACGTCGAGACGCCCACCCGCGAGCGGCAGGTCGAGCTGGAGCAGCCGGGCTGCCTGCACGCGACGATGGACCTCTACAAGTGGGCGACGAAGCTCGGCCCGCTCGTGCCCGGCGAGCTGCTGCTCGACTGCTTCGAGCTCGCCCGCGACGTGCGCACCCTCGACATGCGGGCCTCGCCGTACGACCTCGCCGACCACGGCTACGACCCCGTCCGGATCGAGACGGCGGCCGGGAAGGCGACCTACGCGGCGGCCCAGCAGGGGTTCGCGGACCGCGGTGCGGCCCTGCGCGAACGGCTCCTGGACACGCTCGCCCATTGCTAGCATTGCTGTCATGGCCACGATCACGGTGCGGGACCTCGACGACGAGGTGCGGTCCCGCCTGCGCGTGCGCGCGGCGGAGAACGGGCGGTCCATGGAGGCCGAGGTGCGCGCGATCCTGGAGGAGGCGGTCCGTCCCTCCCGGCTCGAACGACGACGGGCCGCGCTCGCCCGGTTCCGGGCGGCGGCCGACAACGATGACGCCATCGACGAACTGATGGCGTCCATCCCACCCCGGAGCAGCTACCCGGCCCCTCGTGGGATCGAGTTCGACCCGTGATCGTCCTGGACACGAACGTCGTGTCCGACCTGGCGAGACATCGGCGGCCGGTGGCCCTCGACGACTGGATCGCGACCGAGGTCGACGACATCGCCGTCTCCGCGGTCTCGATCGCCGAGGTGGAGGCGGGCATCGCGATCATGCCGGTCGGAGCACGCCGGGAAGGCGTCGACGGCGACGTGCGGTTCGTTGTCGACGACGTCCTGGAGGGGAACGTCATCGACTTCGATCGCGCAGCCGCGGAACAGTACGGCGCCGTGGTCGCCGCTCGTCGAGCCGCCGGCCGGCCGATCTCGGTCCCGGACGCGCAGATCGCCGCCATCTGCCGGGCACGCGGCGCGACGTTGGCCACGAGGAACACCCGGGACTTCGAGCACACCGGCGTCACCGTCTTCGACCCGTCGTCGTGACCGTCGACGAGCTCGCGGCGCGGGCACGGCAGCTGATGCGCGACGACCGCCGGGCCCTGCTCGGCATCGCCGGAGCACCCGGAGCAGGCAAGACGACGCTCGCGCTCGCCCTGGTCGAGGCGCTCGGGCCGGAGGCCGTGCACGTGCCGATGGACGGCTTCCACCTCGCCGACGTCGAGCTCGACCGGCTCGGCCGCCGCGACCGCAAGGGCGCGCCGGACACCTTCGACGCCGGCGGCTACGCCGCCCTGCTCGCCCGGCTGCGCCACCCGCCGTCGGGAACGGTCTACGCCCCCGCCTTCGACCGCGAGATCGAGCAACCCATCGCTGGATCGATCCCGGTACCCTCCTCGTGCCGCCTGGTCGTCAGCGAGGGGAACTACCTCCTCGTCGACGACCCGGCGTGGCGGGCCGTGCGTGCCCGCTTCGACGAGGTGTGGTTCCACGAGACCGACGAGGTCCTGCGGCACGAGCGCCTGGTCGAGCGCCACGTACGGTTCGGCAAGACCCGCGACGGTGCCGTCGCGTGGGTCGAGGCCGTCGACGAGCCCAACGCTCGTCTGATCGAGGCCACCCGTCCACACGCCGACCTCGTCGTGACGGAGGACGGGCCGACACGACCGGAGGACCAGTGACGGCGACAGCGGGGGACGACGCGGGGCTCGCGGGCGACATCAAGGCCGACGACCTGCTCATCGAGACGCTCGGCCCGGGCCGCATCACCTCGCCGCTCTCGCCCCTGCTCGACGCCAGCCGGGGCACGACCGAGCACTACGTCGACTCCGGCGACCGGGTGCTCCTCGACGACACCGCGGCCGGGATCGCGGCCCGCGGGACGGCGGTGGAGGACCTGCCGGGCCTCGAGCCCTGCGGCCCACGGCGCCAGATCTACTTCGATCCGTCGAAGACCCGCGCGGGCATCGTGACCTGCGGCGGACTGTGCCCGGGCCTGAACGACGTCGTCGCGGGCCTCGTCCGCACGCTGACCTACCACTACGGGGTCCGGCGGGTCGTCGGGTTCCGCAACGGCTACCGCGGGTTCGTCTCCGCCTACGGCCACGACGTCGTCGAGCTGACGCCGGAGTCGGTCCGGGACGTCCCGGTGGACGGCGGCACGTTCCTCGGGACCTCGCGCGGGCCGCAGGACCCCGAGGAGATCGTCGACTGCCTCGAGCAGATGCACCTCAACGTGCTGTTCGTGATCGGCGGCGACGGCACCATGCGGGGTGCGATGGACATCGCCGGGGTGATCCGCGAACGCGGGCTGCGCATCGCGGTCGTCGGCATCCCGAAGACGATCGACAACGACATCCCGTTCATCGACCAGAGCTTCGGCTTCCAGACCGCCTTCGCCGAGGCGAGCGAGGCGATCCGCTCGGTGACGGTGGAGGCGAAGTCGACACCGGGCGGGATCGGCCTGGTCAAGCTCATGGGCCGCCACTCCGGCTTCATCGCCTGCTACGCCTCCCTCGTCCGCTCCGACGCGGACGCGGTGCTCATCCCCGAGGTGCCCTTCGAGCTCGACGGCGAGACCGGGCTGCTCGAGCACCTGCGACGCCGGGTGCAGACGCGCGGCCACGCGGTGGTCGTCGTCGCCGAGGGCGCGGGGCAGGACCTGCTCGATCCGATCGGCCGGACGGACGCCTCCGGCAACCAGAAGCTCGCCGACGTCGGCCCGTGGCTCAAGGAGCAGATCGAGAGCCACTTCGCGACGGCGGGGACGGAGACCTCGGTCCGCTACGTCGATCCGAGCTACCTCATCCGCAGCGTTCCGGCGAACCCCTACGACAGCGTCTACACCGTGCGGCTCTCGCACGCCGCGGTGCACGCGGCGATGTCCGGGCGCACCGCGATGGTGGTCGGCCGCGTCCGGCGCCGGTTCGTGCACATCCCGATGAGCCTCGCCGTCAGCCGTCGCAACCAGGTCGACCCGCACGGCGACCTGTGGATGGCGGTGCTCGAGTCGACCGGGCAGCCGTGGCGGTTCGGCGAGGACTCGACGAGGCAGACCGGGGCACCGCACGCCTAACCCGCGAGCACCCCGCACACCAGGTGCGACGGGGCCGGCGCGGGTGCGCCCGCCCGCAGCCAGGCGCAGCACTCGGCCACGTCGGCCGGCTCGTGGAGCGGGCCCACCACCAGCGCCGGGCCGGTCGGCCGACGGTGGACGTCGCAGGGCTGCACCAGCACGGTCGCACCCGCCGAGGAGGTCGCCGTGGAGCAGCCCTGCAGGCAGCCCGACCGCACGAGCACCCCGTGCGGGGTCGCCCGGATCGCCGCGCGGAGCTCGTCGTCGCAGTCGTGCGGGGAGGCGGCCGCGTGCGGGCAGGCCTCGACCCCGCACGCGACCACCGTCACGCCGTTCACCGGCTGCGCCCGCTGCCTGGGTCGAGCTCCGCTCCGCTCCGTCTCCCGTACCGCTTGTTGAACTTCTCGATCTGCCCGCCCCGCTCGACCGGGCGGGCGGTGCCGGTCCAGACCGGGTGCGACGACGAGGAGATCTCGACGTCGAGCACCGGGTAGGTCTCGCCGTCGGTCCAGGTGATCGTGGGGAGCGTGCGCGTGCCGACGACGGTCGAGCGGGTCAGGAACATCTCGCCGCTCGTCTGGTCGCGCACGACGACGGGGCCGTAGGTCGGGTGGATGTCCTTCACGTCTGCTCTCCTCGGTTCTCGACGGGGACCACGGGGCCCTCCAGCTCGTCGCACGGATCGGTGTGACTGATGCCGAACGGGTCGGCGTAGGTGCGCCAGACGTCCTCGCCCGCGGCGATCTCGGAGTCGGTGAGCAGCGCGAGGTCGAGGGCGGCGACGATCTCGGCGGGCTCGGCGTCGTGCACGAGCACCACGAGCTGCTGCTCCCGGTCGCCCCAGCGGTCGTCCCACCGCAGCGAGGCCGAGGCGCGGCGCAGCTCGTCGACGTCGTCCCAGGCCAGGGAGTCCGCGAGCCATCGCCCGGCCATCCCGATCTGCAGCCCGCCGCCGGCCGACTCGATCCACAGCGCGTGCTCCGGCCGCGACGCCACCCAGACCCGGCCGCGCACCCGCACGGTGCCGGTGAGCAGCACGTCGAACGCCTCGTGCAGACGTTCCGGGTGGAAGGGTCGGCGCAGCCCGACGTGCAGGAGCGACACCCCGACGTCCCGCGCGAGGGGCGGCTGCCCGCGCAGCAGCGGGCCGTGCGGGTCGTCGGGGACGCCGCGGCGGGCGTCCGGGTGGAGCTCCGCGAGCACCGGCGTCACGTCGGGGACGCCCGCGGCCGCCGACACCACGTCGAGGCGGCGGGCCTGCGGGGCCAACCGCGCCAGCACGGCGTCGCGACGCACCCGCTCCCACGGGTCGGGGGCACCGACCACGACGAGGACGTCCGCGAACTCCGCGTGACCCACGACGATCTGTGCGACCGTGCGGTCGTCGTCCTCGGTCAGGGCCAGGCCGCGGTCGGCCAGCGCCTCGTCGGAGCCCGCGTCGTCGAGCCAGGTCGGACCGTCGAGCACGGCGACCACCCCGACGAGGCCGAGGACGTCCGTCACCGGACCCTCCCCGCCGTCCGGAACGACGTGGGCGAGGGCCTCGCAGACCGGCTCCGGCTCCATCCCCGGGTCGAGCAGCAGGACCACCCGCCCGACGTCGGGATCGGCGGCGAGCGCGAGGAGCAGCGGCAGCAGGTCCTCGCGCAGCGTGCAGGAGATGCAGCCGTGGGCGAGCTCGAGCGCGGTGACGCTCCAGCGGCCGTCCCGGCGGACCGCGCGGGTCACGACGCCCTCGCCCAGTCTCCGCAGGTCGTGGGCCACGAGCACGGTGCGCGGGTCCGCCGTCGCCACCGCCTCGCCGGTGGCGAGCACGGCGTCGCGGTCGACCCCGCAGACGATCACCAACGGGTCGGGCATCGGGGAATCCTCCTCGGTCGGTTAGTGTTAATGATAATCGATACCAACACGGAGGAGGAGTGATGGCTCGCAACGAGATCCGACCGATCGTCAAGATGCGGTCCACGGCCGGCACCGGGACGACCTACGTCACCCGCAAGAACCGGCGGAACGACCCCGACCGGCTCGTGCTGCGCAAGTACGACCCGCGGGTCCGCACGCACGTCGACTTCCGCGAGGAGCGCTGATGGCCGGCCGGGCGGCCCGTGTGGGGCGGCCTCCGAAGAAGAAGGCCAACCCGTTGCACGCGCGCGGGATCGACACGGTGGACTGGAAGGACACCGCGCTCCTGCGGACCTTCGTCTCCGACCGCGGCAAGATCCGGTCCCGGCGCGTCACGGGGCTGACCGGCCAGCAGCAGCGCCAGGTCGCGACCGCGATCAAGACGGCCCGCGAGATGGCGCTGCTCCCCTACACGTCCACGGCGCGCTGATGTCGCGGACGTGCCAGGTGACGGGGCGGACGCCGTCCGCCGGGAAGAACGTCTCCCACTCGCACCGGCGGACGAACCGCTGGTTCGAGGTCAACGTGCAGTCCAAGCGCTACTGGCTCTCCTCGGAGAACCGGTGGGTGCGCCTGCGGCTCTCGGCCAAGGGGATCAGGACGGTCGACCGGGACGGCATCGAGTCGATCGTGGCCCGGCTGCGGGCCGCCGGGGAGAAGATCTGATGGCGAAGCGCAGCAAGATCGCGGCCAACGAGCGACGCAAGGCCACCGTGGCCCGCTTCGCCGCCCGCCGGGCCGAGTTCAAGGAGATCGTCCGGCACCCGTCGTCGTCCGACGAGGCCCGCACGGCCGCCGTCGCCGAGCTGGCCCGTCAGCCGCGGGACGCGAGCGCCACCCGGGTGCGCAACCGGGACGCCGTCGACGGGCGCCCGCGCGGACACCTGCGGGCGTTCGGTCTGTCGCGCGTCCGGCTCCGCCAGTACGCCCACGCCGGCTACCTGCCCGGCGTCACGAAGTCGAGTTGGTGAGGATCATGAAGGTTCGCGCGTCCCTGAAGGCGTTGAAGCAGAAGCCGGGCTCGTCCGTGGTGCGCCGCCACGGCAAGGTCCTGGTGATCAACAAGCTGAACCCGAAGTGGAAGGCCCGTCAGGGCTGATCGGTGACCCGCAGCAGGAGGGCCAGGAAGGCGTCGGCCTGCAGTCGCCCTCCACTGCGGGGCTCCTCGCCGCGGCGCACGTCGTCCTCGCGGAGCTCGTCGGAGACCCGTGCCATCGCCCGGAGCAACGCCTCGGCGAGCTCCGGGGCGATGTCGCCGGTCAGCTCGAGGTCCCCGTCGTCCCGACGACGGGTCCGGACGCTCGCCAGCGCCTCGCGCAGGACCGCGCGAGGTTCGCCGGCGACCTCGTCGACGGACTCGCCGGTCAGCGCCGCGCCAGCCGCCGACCCGTACCGGGCGCGGCCGGGATGCCGTAGTGCTCGAAGATCGCGGGCTCGTCGGAGGCGGGCAGCTCGCCGTCGGTGTCGATCGACGGGGCGTCCTTGGCGAGGTCCTTGTCGACCGTGACCTTCACGTGGTCCGGGTGCACCGTCGCCCCGTGCAGCGGGACGAACACCAGCCGCTTGCCGGAGAACATCCCGGTCGTCACGGTGACGAAGGCGGGCTCGTCGGTGGCGGTGTCGTAGTACACCGCCTCGAGGTCACCGATCTTCGACCCGCTCGGGTCGACGACCTTCTTGCCCAGCCAGTCGCGGATGTTCTCGGCCTCGAAGCCCATGGCCGCTGATCATAGGGTCATCCGGTCCCGACGCCGGGTCGGCGCGGCCGGGCGGGCCCGACCCGCCGTCAGGACGTGGCGTCGATGGTGGCCGAGCCCAGCACCCGGTCGCCCTCGTAGACCACGACCGCCTGCCCCGGGGCCACCCCGCGCAGCGGGGAGCGCAGGGTGACCGCGAGCCCGTCGTCGTGGACCTCCACCGAGGCCGGTGCGAGCCCGCCGTGGGCGCGGACCTGCACCGTGACGTCGTCGAAGCGTCCCGCTCCCCCGTGCCAGACCGGCGCCTCCGTGCCCAGCCGCCACACGTCGAGCGACTCGGCCGGGCCCACCCGCACCTGGCGGGACACCGGCTCGATGCCGAGCACGTAGCGGGGGCTGCCGTCGGGGGCCGGTCGGGACAGGCCGAGGCCGTGCCGCTGGCCGACCGTGAAGTTCTGGACGCCGCCGTGCGACCCGAGGACCGTCCCCGACACCGCGTCGACCAGCTCCCCCGGCGCGTCCGGCACGTGCGAGGACAGGAACCCCTGCGTGTCACCGGAGGGGATGAAGCAGATGTCGTGGCTGTCGGGCTTCTCGGCGACGACGAGCCCACGGGCGGCCGCCTCGGCGCGCACCTCGGACTTGAGCGAGTCGCCCAGGGGGAACATCGCGTGCGCGAGCTGGTCGGCGGTGAGCACGCCGAGGACGTAGGACTGGTCCTTGTCGGGGTCGGCGGCCCGCCGCAGCTCCCCGTCGTGCAGCCGGGCGTAGTGCCCCGTCGCGACGGCGTCGAAGCCGAGGGCCCGGGCCCGGTCGAGGACCGCCGAGAACTTGATCTTCTCGTTGCAGCGCAGGCAGGGGTTCGGGGTGCGGCCGGCCGCGTACTCGGCGACGAACGGCTCGATCACGTCCTCGCGGAACCGGTCGGCCATATCCCACACGTAGAACGGGATGTCGAGCACGTCGGCGCAGCGGCGGGCGTCTCGCGAGTCCTCGATCGAGCAGCAGCCGCGTGCGCCCTCCCGCATCGTGGCGGGCTTCGCGGACAGCGCCAGGTGCACGCCGACGACGTCGTGCCCGGCCTCCCTCGCCCGCGCGGCTGCGACGGCGGAGTCGACCCCGCCGCTCATGGCGGCGAGGACGCGCAGCGGAGCGGAGCCGGACGGGGTGGCCGGGCCGCCCATCAGGTCCCCACCCGCTCGCCGCCGGCCCGGGCCAGGGCGCCCCGGGCGCGCTCGACGACGGGTCCGATGGCCGCGACCGCGGCGTCGACGTCGGCCGCCGTCGACGAGTGCCCGAGCGAGAAGCGCAGCGACCCGCGGGCCGCGGCCTCGTCCACGCCCATCGCGAGCAGCACGTGCGAGGGACGGGCCACCCCGGCGGTGCAGGCGGAGCCGGTGGAGCACTCGATCTCGTGCGCGTCGAGGAGCATGAGCAGGCTGTCGCCCTCGCAGCCCGGGAAGGACAGGTGGGCGTTGCCCGCGAGCCGGGCGGGGCCACCCCCCACCGCGGGCGCGTCGAGCGGCACGCCGTTCAGCGTGGCGTCCGGGACGACCTCGATCAGGCGCGCCACGAGGTCGTCGCGCAGCGCGGCGAGCTCGACGACCCGGCGCGGCATCGCGTCGACGGCCGCGCGGACGGCGGCCGCGAGCGCCACCGTGCCCGCGACGTCGAGCGTGCCCGAGCGGACGTCCCGCTCCTGGCCGCCGCCGTGCAGCAGCGGCACGCAGGTGGCGTCCCGGCGCAGCAGCAGCGCGCCGACGCCGACGGGCCCGCCCAGCTTGTGCCCGGTCAGCGAGAGCGCGTCCGCGCCGGAGGCGGCGAAGTCGACCGGGAGCGACCCGACGGCCTGCACGGCGTCGGTGTGCAGCGGCACCCCGAACTCGTGGGCCACCTCGGCCAGGGCCCGCACGTCGTTGACCGTGCCGACCTCGTTGTTCGCCCACATGAGGCTGACCAGCGCGGTCTCGTCGCCGTGGGCCGCGAGCTCCGCGCGCAGCGCCTCGGGGGTCACCCGTCCGACGGCGTCCACCGGGAGGACGACGAGCGTCGCGCCCTCGTGGGAGGCGAGCCACTCCGCGGCGTCGAGGACGGCGTGGTGCTCCACGGCCGACACGACGACCCGGGTGCGGCGGGCGTCCTGGGCGCGGCGGGCCCAGTAGAGGCCCTTCACGGCGAGGTTGTCGCCCTCGGTGCCACCGGTCGAGAGGACGACCTCCGTGGGCAGGGCACCGACGGCGTCGGCGATCGTCTCGCGCGCCTCCTCGACGTCCCGGCGGGCGCGGCGACCCGCCGTGTGGAGCGAGGAGGGGTTGCCGACGCGGCCGAGCGCCTCGGTGTAGGCGGCGACGGCCACGGACAGCATCGGCGTGGTGGCCGCGTGGTCGAGGTACGTCATCGTCCCACGAGCGTAATCCCCCTCGTGGCGTGCGCACCCGCCGATGTACCGCCGGACACCCGGGGAGGGTGCCGAGACCTGCCCCGGACATGCGTGAGGGGAACCCCCGGGCCGCCGGAGCGGCCGGGGGTTCCCCTCACGTGGGCACTGCGGGGTCGGGTCAGCCCCGCTTGCCGACCTCCTCGGTCAGCTGCGGCGCGACCGAGAACAGGTCGCCCACGATGCCGAAGTCGGCGATCTCGAAGATCGGGGCCTCGGGGTCCTTGTTGACCGCGACGATCGTCTTCGAGGTCTGCATGCCGGCGCGGTGCTGGATCGCGCCGGAGATGCCGAGCGCGACGTAGAGCTGCGGCGACACGGTCTTGCCGGTCTGCCCGACCTGGAACTGGTTCGGGTAGTAGCCGGAGTCGACCGCGGCCCGGGAGGCACCCACGGCGGCGTGCAGCGAGTCCGCGAGGACCTCGACGACGTTGAAGTTGTCGGCCGAGCCGACCCCGCGGCCACCGGCGACGACGACGGACGCCTCGGTGAGCTCGGGACGGTCGCCACCGACGATCGGCGCCCGGTTGGACACCTTCGCCGACTTCGACGCGTCGGTGGCCGGGACCTCGACGGTCTCCTGCGTGCCGGCGCCCGACTGCTCCTCGACCTCGAGCGAGCCCGAGCGCCACGAGACGATCGCGGTGTCGGTGGTGACGTGCGACTGCACGGTGAAGGCGCCACCGAAGATCGAGTGCGTCCCCGCGCGCTCGCCGTCGATGTCGACCAGGTCGTTCAGCCAGCCCGAGTTGGTGCGCACGGCCAGGCGGCCCGCGACCTCCCGGCCGTCGGCGCCCGCCGGGATCAGCACGGCCGGCGGGGAGACCCGCTCGACCAGGGCGGCCAGCACGTCGACCTGCGGGGTCGACAGGTAGTTGACCACGTCGTCCGACTCGGCGACGTAGATCTTCTCGGCGCCGTGGGCGGCCAGGCCGTCGGCGAGCTTCGACGTCGTGCCGGGGGTCCCGACGACGACGGCGGAGGGCTCGCCGATGCGGCGCGCCGCGTTCAGCATCTCGTAGGTGTTCTTCTTGATCTCACCGTCGACGTGATCGACGAGGACCAGTACCTCAGCCATCTCGGTTCTCCTCGTGTGCTCGTGGACGGCAGCTCAGATGAGCTTCTGGCCGACGAGGAACTCGGCGATCTTCGCGCCGCCGTCGCCCTCGTCCTCGACCTTCTGGCCACCCGACTTCGGGGGCCGCGGGGCGAAGGAGTCGACCTGCACGAGCGAACCGGCGAGCCCGACCTCGGAGGCGTCGAGCCCCAGGTCGGAGATCCCGAGGGTGCTGACCGGCTTCTTCTTGGCCGCCATGATCCCCTTGAACGAGGGGTAGCGCGGCTCGTTGATCTTCTCGCCGACGCTCACGACGGCGGGCAGGGCGGCCTCGAGGTCGCAGGTGCCCTCGTCGGTCTCGCGCTTGGCCTTCGCCGTGCCGTTCTCGACGGAGAGCTCGTTGGCGTGGGTCAGCGAGGGCCAGCCCAGGAGCTCGCCGAGCATGCCGGCCATCGCGCCGCTGCGGCCGTCGGTGGCCTCGTTGCCGGCCAGCACCAGGTCGACGTCGCCGACGGTGCCGATCGCCTTCGCGAGGACCTTGGCGGTGGCGACCGCGTCCGATCCGTGGATCGCGTCGTCGTTCACGTGCACGGCCTTGTCCGCGCCCATGGAGAGGGCCTTGCGGATGGCGTCGGTGGCGCGGTCGGGCCCGGCGGTGAGGATGGTGACCTCGGCGTCGCCGGCCTCCTTGATCTTGAGCGCCTCCTCGACGGCGCGCTCGTTGATCTCGTCCAGCACCGCGTCGGACGACGCGCGGTCGAGGGTCTTGTCGCCGTCGGAGAGCTTCCGCTCCGACCAGGTGTCGGGCACCTGCTTGATCAGAACCACGATGTTCATGGTTGTTCCGTGACCTCCTGTGCTCACGTGCAGACGGCTCCCCGGGAGCCTGGTGGCTACCGACGGGTAACAACGCCTCTGACCCGACTGTCCCACGTCCTCGCCCCGAGAGCGACGTGGCGTACCCCTCTCATGTTACTCGTGAGTAGGTAGTAGGGAGCTACTGGCGGGTAACTTGGGGGCCGTACGCTGATGTGGACACAACGGATTCCCGGTAGGAGATCACCGTGCCCGGTCTGTTCAGCAAGGTCTCGGAGTTCCTCAAGAGCCCGCAGGGCCGCAAGTACACCGACCAGGCGAAGCGCTACGCCTCGGACCCGAAGAACCGCCAGAAGGCGCAGGATCTGTTCAAGCGCTTCGGCGGCGGGGGCAAGAAGCACTGATCAGGTGACGGCCACCGCCCGGCCGGCGCGGAACACCGCGCGCAGCCGGGCGGAGAGGTCGTCCAGCCCGGCCCCGCGGGTGAGCGACCCGTCGAGCACACAGAGGTCCGCGGCGAGGCCGGGGGCCACCCGGCCGGTCTCGTCGCCGAGGCCCAGCAGGCGGGCGCCGGCCGAGGTCGACGCGGCCACGACCGCCTCCGGCGCCATCCCGCACGCCGCCATGAGCGGCAGCTCCTCGAGGTTCCGGCCGTGCGGTCCGACGCCCGAGTCCGTGCCCATGGCGATCCGCACGCCCGCGTCGACCGCCCGTCGGATCGAGTCGACGTGCACGTCGACGACGGCCGCCGCCTTGGCGACGACCTCCGCGGGGAGCCGCGCCCCCTGCTCGGCGGCCTCGAGCACGGCCCGGGGCGCGACGAGCGTCGGTACGAGCACGGTGTCGTGCTCGAGCATCAGGGCGATCGCCTCGTCGTCGAGGAAGATGCCGTGCTCGATCGAGCGGACCCCGGCCCGCACCGCGTTCTTCACCCCGAGCGCGCCCTGCGCGTGCGACATCACCTCGCGCCCCTGCGCGGCGGCCTCGGCGACCACGACCGCGATCTCCTCCGGCGAGAACTGGGTGTGCTCGGGATCGTCGCCGGGCGAGAGCACCCCGCCCGTCGAGCAGATCTTCACCACGTCCGCGCCGGCCCGCAGCACCTCGCGGACCTTCCGCCGGACGCCGTCGATGCCGTCGCACACCCCGTCGGGCCGTCCCGGGTGCGGCAGCGAGAGCGGGACGCAGTGCCCGGAGGGCAGCCAACCGTCGGAGTGGCCGCCGGTCTGCCCGAGGATCGTCACCGCGATGCGCATCCGCGGTCCCTCGACGAGCCCGTCCTCGACCGCGCGGCGCACCCCGGCGTCCGCGCCGCCCGCGTCCCGCACCGTCGTGACCCCCGCCCGCAGCGTCGCGGTGAGGTTCCGCGCCGCCGCGAAGAACTGGTAGCTGAACGGCGTGGCGAGCCGCGCCATGAGGTCGACCCCGGAGCTGGTCACGTGGACGTGGGCGTCGACGAAGCCCGGCGTGATCGTGGCCCCGGCGCAGTCGAGTGCCTCGTCGCCGTCGAGACCCGACCCGACGTCGAGAATCCTGCCGTCCTCGACGACGACGTCGGCGCGCCCGGCCGGGGCGCCAGTGCCGTCGAGCACCGTCCCGCCGTGCAGCAGCAACCTCACGGGGCGACCTCCTGCGGGACGGGCCGCCGGGCGCGGCGCTCGAGCAGGGCGCCGATCCCGACGACGACGAGGTTGGGCACGAGCGCGATCAGACCCTCGTTGACCGTGCCCGAGTAGGGCCCGAACGTCAGCGCCACCACCACGACCTCCCCCACCGCGAGCCCCGCCACCACCGGGCGCAGGCCCACCCACCGGCGCGCGAAGAGGGCGAGGACGAGCGCGGGGACGAGCTGGTCGAGACCCGAGTAGGTCAGCAGCAGGAGGTTGGCGAGCAGGTCGGGCCGCACGATCGCCAGCACGAGGGCGAGGGCCGTCAGCCCGACCACCGAGGCCTGGTTCACCCGGGTCTCGGCCCGCGGCGTCGTCGTGCGCACCACGTTGCGGGCGACCAGAGAGGACATCCCGATGATGAGACCGGCGGCCGGGACCATGGCGGTCGCCGCCGTCGCCACGACCACCACGCCGACGAACCACGGCGGGAAGGCCTGTGCGGCGAGGGCGAGGAGGGCGCCGTTGCTGCTCGTCGTCGGGGGCAGCGTGGTGAGCGCGACGAACCCGATGATCATCGGGATGACGATGCAGACGGAGTAGACGGGCAGGAAGGCGTAGTTGCGGCGGACGGCGCGCTCCGACCCGGCGGAGAGCAGGGCGGGCCACATGTGCGGGAGCGTCAGGAAGAGCACCCCGATGGTCGAGGCGACGGTCGAGGAGATGAAGTACCCGGCGTCGTACTCCCCGGCGTGGATCGTGAGCATGCGCGGGGCGTCGGCGAGCACCCGCTCGAAGGTCGCCCCGATGCCGCCGTTGACCTCGGCCGGGATCACCACCAGCAGGACGACGAGCACGACGAGCATGAGCGCGTCCTTGAGGTAGGACGTCGTCGCGACGCCCCGGATACCGGCCCACAGCACGAAGGCCACGGTGAGCACGAACGCGACGACCATGCTCACGGTGCCGTTCGCCTTGGCGCCGGTGGCGAGCTGCACGGCGAGCCCGAGGCCGGTGATCTGCAGCTGCAGGTAGGGCAGCAGGAAGAGCACGCCCAGGACCGCGACGAGCGTGCCGAACGCGCGGGAGCCGAAGAAGTCGGCGAGGAAGTCGGCCTGCGTGACCTGACCCCGTTCCCTGGCCCGGCGCCACACGACCGGGCCGAGGAAGTACAGGCCCGCGTAGGCCAGCGGGACGTAGGGCAGGGCGTAGAGGGCGGCCGCGCCGCCGGCGAACGCCAGTCCGGCCATGCCGAGGAACGTGAAGGTCGTGAAGACCTCGCCGGCCTGGAGGAACCACATGGTCCACGCGCCGAAGCGTCGGCCCCCGACCGCCCAGTCCGAGACGTCGGAGATCGCCCCCCGCCGCCCCGCGAACCCGACCGCGGCGATCACCACGATGCCGATGCCGGTGACCACCAGGACGGTGCTCATGCGTCGTCCTCCGGGCGCGTGAACTCGAGCGCGGCGAGGACCGGGGTGATGAGCAGGACGAGCACGCTCATCCACACCATGATCGCCGGGAGCCCGAACCACAGGGTCGGGGTGTTGACGAAGGGCAGCAGCGGGCTGAGCAGCAGCCCGAGGGTGATGAGTCCGAGCAGGACGTAGCAGGTCGGCTTCACGACGGCGCTCCCGCGACCGGTCCGCGCGCGAGCGCACGGCGGGCGAGTTCGGCGTGCAGCAGCACGCCGTCGGTCATGACCGCCTCGTCGAACACGGCCCGCGGGCTGTGGTTGGACGGGGTCCGCTTCGGGTCCCCGACCGCGGCGCCGAGCAGGCAGAACGCTCCGGGCACCGCGTCGAGCACCCGGGAGAAGTCCTCCGCGCCCGCCTCGGGGTGGGCCATCCCGACCACCCGGTCCGGCCCGAGCAGCTCGCTCGCGACCTCCGCGGCGAAGGCGGCCTCGGCGCCGTCGTTGACCGTGGCCGGGTACTCGCCGGCGACGACGACCTCCGCCTCGCAGCCGTGGGCCCGCGCGATGTCCCGGCACACCTGCGGCAGGAGCTCGAGCATCCGCTCGCGGGCCACGGCCGAGAAGGTGCGGACGGTCGCCTCGAAGAACGCGGAGTCGGGGATGATGTTGCTCTTCGTCCCGCCTTCGATCCGGCCGACGGTGAGGACGACGGGGTCGAACACGTCGAAGCGGCGGGTGACCATGGCGTGGAGCCCCGAGATGACCTCGGCGAGCGCCGAGATGGGATCGCGGGTCCGGAACGGCGACGAGCCGTGCCCCCCGGCCCCGTGCACCGTGACCCCGACGGTGGCACGCGCGGCCATCACCGTGCCGGGGCGGGTGTTCAGGGTCCGCGGGGTGTAGGTCGACGCCATGACGTGGAGGCCGTAGGCGCTGGACACACGGGGACCGGCCGCGTCGAGGACCCCCTCGTCGACCATGGAGGACGCGCCGTCCCAGCCCTCCTCCCCCGGCTGGAACATGAACACGACGTCGCCCTGCAGCGAGTCGCGGTGGGCGCTCAGCACCCGGGCGGCCCCGACGAGCATCGCGGTGTGCAGGTCGTGGCCGCACGCGTGCATCGCGCCGGGGACCTCGCTGGTGAACGGTTCGCCGCTCTGCTCGTCGACGGGGAGGGCGTCCATGTCGCCGCGCAGCAGCACGGCCCGGTCGCGGCTCGCGCCACGGAGGACCGCGGTGACGCTCGTGGTGGACGTGCCGGTCGTGATCTCCAGCGGCAGGCCGTCGAGCGCCTCCAGGACCGTCTCCTGCGTGCGCGGCAGCTGCAGCCCCAGCTCCGGGGCACGGTGCAGACGCCGCCTGAGTTCCACGAGGTCGCCGGAGACGGCCTCCACGTCGTCGCGCATGGATGCGGAAGCTACGCATCCATCGGGTCGTTCGTCACGTGGTGTCCCACGCGCGCTGTCAGCCGTGGCACTCCGCTGACGTCCGGTGTCAGCGGCGCGCCACGCTCAGGTCCGCCGGCCCAGCGCCCGGCGCACCAGGACGATCTCGGCGACCGACGGGCTGCCGGGACGTCGCTCGACGTGCACGTCGTCGACGAAGCAGAGTTCGGCCAGGCGGTGGCGACGGTCCGCGAGGTGACGGAACTCGACCCCGACCGGTAGCCAGAGCCGGACCACCACGCCGCGCGAGCGGGCCGCGCTGCGCAGCACGTGCGGCACGCGGCCCCTCGGGTCGGTGATGCGGAGCGCCAGCAGCGCGGCCCGGAGCCGACGCTCCAGGACCAGGCGCCACGCCTGGTCCACGACGAGATCGCGCACCTCGGGCACGCTGGTGCTCGCCAGGACGACGGCGGTCACCACGGCCACGTCCTCCAGGGAGCCGGTGGCGAGCCACACGCCGGCCGGGATGCTCGCGGCCGCCGCGGCGAGGCCGGCAACGGTGCGGTGCCGCAGGGCGACCCACCACGGCGCCGAGGACTCCCGGGGGTGCGGGCGGTCTTCCCAGTCGCCCGGGTCCGGGCGCTTCACGGCGCACCCCGCGGTGCGGTGGAGGTGAGAGCATCGATCCGGTGCGACATGCCGGCCCCCCAAGGCTCGTGCAGCGATGTCAGTTCATGGTGAACATTGGCACCTACTCTGTCACCTACTTTGTTCCCTACCTTTTGATAACGCTACCTACCGTGCCGAAGCTGCCACTTCGGCCGGCAGCTGCCCGCCACACAGGGGGAAATCGGCCCCCGTCCGGCCTCAAGTCCCCCACTTCACCGGCCGATGTCACTAAGGTGCGCGGCGTGATCGGTTCAGCGGCCTACCTGAGGTAGGTGACATCGTGACGCGGGGTGGCCCGGAGCTGGCCGAGGAGTTCGCGCGCGCGCTGCGGCGGCTCCGTCTCGCCTCCGGCATGACCCAGCAGGCCGTGGCGGATGCGTTGTCCGTCCGACGCCCCACCTTCACGCAGTGGGAGAGCGGTCGATATCTGCCGTCCGAGCGCAACATCGCCGCCCTCGACGACCTGCTGCGGTCCGACGGCGAGCTCGCTCGCGTCGTCGACCCTCAGCCGTCCACGGTCGCTGCCACGCCGGAACCGACGACGCCGTCGGCGTACGAGGTCTTCCGACGGGTCGGTCGCACTCTCGTCGACGAGATGGCCCGGGACGACGACGGCCACCCCGTGGGGTGGCGTCGGGACTTCGGGCAGCGGCCGGCGAGTCCGCTCAGCACCGCGACCGGAATCCGCCTGCTCACCATCGTCGACACCCCCTTCGTCGACCTCGGGCGGCTGGGCAGGTCGCTCGCCGCGATGGAGGACAGCAGCGGCGGCTGGGGCGCCCGGGGCTTCCGCGGTCGCCCCGAGGTGACGGCACTGGTGATGGACGCGCTCGCACGGATCGGGGGACCCCTGGACCTCGATCGTCTCGTCCCGATCCTCGACCGACAGACGACGGCGCGGTCATTGGGGCAGGTCCACGTGACCTCCGAGGTCCTCCGGAGCCTCGCCCCGCTGCGGACGGACGCCGACCTGACGAAACGAGCGGTGCACGCGCTGCTGGGCACACGCCTGGAGAACGGGGCCTGGCCGGAGAAGCGAGCCACCCGGTCCGGCATCACCCCGCAGTCCTCACCCGCCCACACCGCTCGGGCCGTCATCGCGCTCCGGACCTACTGCGACTGCGGCGGCGAGGAGGAGGCCACCGAGGTCGGAAGTGCGCTCGACGAGGCCACGACCTGGCTCGCCGGCCAACAGGACTTCTACTACCCGGTCCGCGAGAACCTCGAGCCGTCGCCCGAGGACCCCGAGTACGGGGACCTCGAGATCCGGCACTTCACCGGCGCCCTGGTCGCCCAGGCACTGCTCCGTCACCGCCCCACGAGCCGTACCGCCATCGACGCCGCCGTCGATGCGACGTGGCAGCACTACTGGCGCGCCGCGGGCCTGTGGGCCTGGCCCAACGGCGACACCCCGATCTGGATGCAGCACGAGGGCGTGCTCGCGATCCTGTTGCTCCTGCAGCGCCGGCACCACGCTCCCCCTGCCGAGCCGGCCATCCCACTCCGTTGACGCGAGGATCGATGACCTCTCCGCACTCCCTCACCGCGGCCCCCGTTCTCCGCGGTGCCGTCGCCGCGCGACCTGACGACCTCGACGAACTCGCCGCGCGGGTCACGGACGTGGCGGGGAACCCGTCGTTCGCCGTCCTGCTCGCGAACCTTCCGTACTCACCCGGGGCGCTCGCGGAGATCGCGGCCCGCTCGTACTGGCACAGCAACGGCTTCGCGAAGATCGTCCTGGCCACGGACGACGACGGCGAGGACGGCGGCAAGCTCCGACTGCACGTCTGGCCCGAGGCGCTGGACGACGCACCACGGGGAGAGAGCGACCCGCACGGACACCGCTGGGACTTCGCCTCCACCGTGCTCGTCGGGAAGGGGTTCGACGTCGTCGAGTACCAGCTCGTCGAGCAGGGCGGTGACCTCTACGGCGGGTACGAGTACGACCCCCGGACCGGCCTGCGCGGCGGGATCGAGGTCCAGCTGCAGGCGGGTCCGTCCCTGCTGCGCCCGGTCGGTGACGTCTACCGATGCCCGACCGACGTGCTGCACACCGTCGAGCCTCGCGGCCGTGGGGTCGCCGCGACCCTCGTTCTCCAGGGCCCGGTCGTCCACGACTCGACGTGGGTCTACCGGCGCGAGCCGCTGCGCTACGGGCGTCCGCGCGCGCTGCGTCCGGACGAGGTGGCGCGCCTGGTCACCCTCGTCCTGAACCGCCTCTGAGGATCACTCCGGCCTGCGGTGCCGGCCACCCGCCTCGCGCACCGGGTGCGGCGTGCGCACGGGCTGACGCGCCGCGGGCGCCGGTGGGAGCGCGAGCATCTCGACGGGCGCCGCGAGCGCCTTCTGCGCCGCCGGCGTCGGCATCCCGGCGCGCAGCAGGCGCACGAGCACCTCGTACCACTGCATCAGGACCGCCCACGGCGTCGGACCGGCCGGCCGGGCCTCGCGCCGACGACGGGTGACCGCCTCGCGGCACGGGCGGCAGACGTGGGCGCCCGTGGCCCCGAGCGGCGCCGGGTCGACCACGACCCCGCACAGGCTCATGGGGGGCGTCCCGGTGCGGTTCGTCTGCTCGAGCTCGGTCGCCATCACCGCGTGCTCGGTCCGGTCGGTGCAGGACGTCATCGACAGCGGACGGTCACCGGGCACGGGCGGCGGCCACGCTCCCCATGCGCCGGGCGGTCGACCCTCGACCGCTGGACGCGCCTCACGGACCTTTCGGCGCGCCTCGATCGTCATGAGTCCATTCTGGGGCCACGACCCGCGACCCGTCGGACGGACCGTGCCGCCCGTAGGGGTGAACTTCGGGCGACCGGGAGACGACCTCCCGCCACCCGACCGGTCGCGCGGGGAGATCGACACTGCTCCGACCGCGCGGTCTGCCGACCGTCACCAATCGGACACCACGCGTGATCCGTCCGACGATGGACCGACGTCCGTCTGACAGGTTAGCCTCGCCTAACTCGACGCCCGAGTCCCTCGTCGGAAGGACCCTGATGTCTGCTGTCCCGCAGCACCCCGCCGGCCGGGAGGCCGTGCTCGACGTCGTCGGGGTCGGGTTCGGGCCCTCCAACCTCGCGCTCGCGATCGCTCTCGCCGAGTACGGCGACACGCACCCGGGGCCGCCGCTCTCCGGCCACTTCCTCGAGCGGCAGGAGCGCTTCGGCTGGCACCGCGGGATGCTGCTCGAGGACGCGACGATGCAGGTCAGCTACCTCAAGGACCTCGCCACGCTGCGCAACCCGCGCAGCGGCTTCTCCTTCGTGTCCTACCTCTACGACCGTGGTCGGCTCGTCGACTTCATCAACTACGGCAGCTCCTACCCCACGCGCGAGGAGTTCCACGACTACCTCGAGTGGGCGGCGGACCGGGTCCCGGCGGACGTCGTGGACTACGGCACCGAGGTCACCGCGCTGCGCCTCGTCCCCGGGCCGGACGGACCCGAGGACCTCGTCGAGGTCGACGTCGAGGGCCCGCAGGGCAAGCGCACCCTCACCGCCCGCAACGTCGTCCTCGGCACCGGACTCGTCCCGCACGTCCCGGAGGGCACGCCCCTCGGCGACCGCGTCTGGCACTCGAAGGACCTGCTGCACCGGCTGCCCGAGATCGACCGCGAGCCCCGGCGGCTCGCGGTCGTCGGTGCCGGGCAGAGCGCGGCGGAGGTCGTGGGCCATCTCCACCGCCGCTTCCCCGGGGCCGAGGTGTCGGCGATCTTCGCCCGCTACGGCTTCAGCCCGGCCGACGACAGCTCCTTCGCCAACCGCATCTTCGACCCGGACGCCGTCGACGACTTCTACGACGCGCCCGCCGAGGTCAAGGAGCGCATCCTCGGCTACCACGGCAACACCAACTACTCGGTGGTCGACGGCGAGCTCATCACCGCGCTCTACCGGCAGCACTACAAGGAGCGCGTCGCGGGCCGCGAGCGGCTGAAGTTCCACAACGCGTCCGAGGTGGCCGAGGTCCGCCCGCGGGGCGACCGCACGGACGTCGTCGTCGAGTCGCTGATCGACGGCCGCCGGACCACCGTCGAGGCCGACCTCGTCGTCTACTGCACGGGATACCGCTGCGCCGACCCGCTCGCGATGCTCGGCGCCGCGGCCGACGGCTGGCCGCGTGACGACCTGGGCCGGGCCCTGTTCCACCGGGACTACAGCGTGGTCACCCCGCCGTCGGTGACCGCGGGGTTCTTCGCCCCGGGGGCCACCGAGCACACCCACGGCCTCACCTCGTCGCTGCTCTCCAACGTCGCGGTGCGCGCCGGGGAGATGGTGGCCGCCATGGTCGCCGCCCGCGACGCGGGCCACCGCGTCCCGGTCACCCGCCCGGCCGTCGCCGCCGTCGGCCGATGACGGTCACCGGCCGGCCCACGACCACCACGCTGCGCACCTGGCCCGACCGGTTCGCCGAACAGGTCGGCCGCCGCGGCGACGCCCTCGCCGTCGTGCACGCCGACGAACGGCTGACCTACCGGGAGCTCGCCGACCGGGCCGCGCGTCTCGCCCACGTCCTGCGCGAGCGGGGCGCCGGGCCCGAGCGGCTCGTGGCGATCGCGCTCCCCCGCGGCGCCGACCTCGTCGTCGCGCAGGTCGCGGTGCTGTGCGCGGGAGCGGCCTACGTCCCGCTCGACGTCGACCAGCCCGCAGCCCGGGTGGCGGCCGTCCTCGCCGATGCCCGACCCGCCGTCGTCGTGACCAGCCGTCGTCAGGACCCGGGCAGCCCGGACGCCCTGTACCTCGAGGACGTCGACCTCGACCGGGGCCCGCAGGCCCCGCTCGACCCCGGCATCACCGCCGCGCACGCCGCGTACGTGATCCACACGTCGGGCTCGACCGGGCGCCCCAAGGGCGTCGTCGTCACGCACGCGGGGGTCGACGGCCTGCTCGCGACGCAGACGGAGCGGTTCGGCATCGGTCCCGACGACGGGGTGCTCGCCTTCGCGTCCCCGAGCTTCGACGTCGCCTTCTGGGACCTGTGCCTCGCGCTGCTCTCCGGCGGACGGCTCGTCGTCGTGCCGAGCGAGCTGCGGACGCCGACGCGCGAGCTCGCGGACTACGCGTGGGCGCACGACGTCACGTTCATGATCCTGCCGCCGGTGCTGCTCGCGGCCATGCCCTCCGACGTCGACCTGCCACCGGCCACCCTGCTCGCGGGCACCGAACGGGTGTCGCCGGAGCTGGTCGCCCGCTGGGGACGCGGCCGGCGGATGTTCAACGCCTACGGCCCCACCGAGGCCACCGTGAACTCCACGCTCGGCGAGGTCGACCCCGACACCACGGCCGCCAGCGTCCCCATCGGCATCGCCGACCCGCTGACCACGGCGCACGTCCTCGGGCCGGACCTGCACCCCGTTCCCGACGGCGGGTCGGGCGAGCTCTACCTCGGGGGTCCCGGCCTGGCGCGCGGCTACCTCGGGCGCCCGGACCTGACCGCCGAGCGGTTCGTCGCCGACCCCTTCGGCGCGCCCGGCGACCGGCTCTACCGCACGGGCGACCTCGTGCGCACCGAGAACGGCGTCCTCGACTTCCGGGGGCGCACCGACGACCAGGTGCAGATCCGCGGGTTCCGCGTGGAGCCCGGCGAGGTCGAGTCGGCGCTGCGCGCCCGACCCGAGGTGGCCCAGGCGGCCGTGGTCGTCCGCGACGAACGGCTCGTCGCCTACGTCGTGCCGTCGCTGGACGACACGGCGGACGTGGCGGAGTGGGAGGAGCTGCACGAGCTGCTCTACTCCGCGGCCGACGCCGACGCGACGTTCGACGACGGGTTCGCCGGCTGGAACTCGACCTACGACGGCTCCGCCATCCCGCGCGAGCACATGCGCGCCTGGCGCGATGCGACCGTCGAGGCGATCCGCGCGGCGGCACCCGAGGCGCGCCGCGTGCTGGAGGTGGGGGTCGGGTCCGGGCTGCTGCTGACCGAGATCGCCCCGCACGTCGAGGCGTTCGTCGGGATCGACCTGTCCGCCGCGGGCATCGAGGGCCTCCGACGACGGGTCGCGCCGCTCCCCTGGGCCTCGCACGTCACGCTCGAGGCGCGCCCGGCGCACGAGGTGGGCAGCCTGCCCGGGCCGTTCGACCTCGTCGTCGTGAACTCGGTGGCGCAGTACTTCCCGGACGAGACCTACCTCCGGGACGTCGTCGCACAGGCGGCGTCGCTGCTGACCGACGACGGCGTGCTCTTCCTCGGCGACCTGCGGCACGCGGGGCTGCTGCGTCCGTTGCGCAGCGGCGTCGCCCGGGCCCAGGGCCTGACCGGCGCGGACGCGGCGCGGGCGGTCGAGGCCGGGGTCGCGTGGGAGCCGGAACTGCTCGTCGACCCGGACCTCGTCTGCGCGGTCGGCGCGTCCCTCGGGCTCGCCGTGGACGTGACGGTCGAGCGTGCGCAGGTGCACGACGAGCTCTCCCGGTACCGGTTCCACGCGGTGCTGCGTCGTGGTCCGGCACCCGCGTCGGACGTCCCGGCGCGGCCGTGGACCGGCCGCGTCCCCGACGAGCGGCCCGTGCGCGTGAACGGCATCCCGAACGCGCGGCTGGCCCCGGACGTGGAGATCACCGGCGGGGTCGACCCCGAGGAGCTGTTCGCGCAGGGAGCGGTCGGCGTCGCCCCCGACCCCGACGACCCGACGTGCCTGGTCGCCCTGTTCGGCGCCGGCGGGCCGGTCTACCTGCCCGCCGGTCCCGGGAGCGCGACCCGGCCGGCCCCGTTCCGCGACGTCGCGCAGGTGACGAGCGCCCTGCGGGCCGCACTGCGGAAGGAGCTGCCCGCGCACCTGGTGCCGTCCGGGATCGTGGCGGTCCCGTCGTTGCCGATGCGGTCGTCGGGCAAGCTCGACGTCGACGCGCTGCCGCTGCCCGACCCGGCCGCCGAGGTCGGCGGGGTGGCGCCCCGCTCCCCCCGCGAGGAGATGCTCGCGGCGCTGGTGGGCGAGGTGCTCGGGGTGCCGGGCGTCGGGGCGGAGGACGACTTCTTCGCGATCGGCGGCGACTCCATCGTCTCGATCGCGCTGGTGGTCCGCGCCCGCGCCGCGGGACTGGAGATCACGCCGCGACAGATCTTCACGGAGCGGACCGTGGCCGGGCTGGCCGCCGTGGCCGTCGCGTCCGACGAGGTGGAGGTGCCGGACGGGCCGCTCGTGTCGGGCCCGGCGGGAGACGCAGCGGAGCGGAGCTCGACCCTTCCGTCGGGTGCCGCCGACGTCTGGCCGGCGTCGCCGTTGCAGGAGGGGTTCTTCTTCCACGCGGCGGTGTCGGACGTCTACGTGGTGACCGAGGTCGTGCGGTTGCGCGGGGCGGTCTCCTCCGCCCACGTCCGGGCGGGCCTGCAGGCGGCGCTGGACCGGCACCCCCAGCTGCGGGCCGGGTTCGTGCAGCGCGAGGACGGGCGCGTGGTGCAGGTGATCGCCGACGCCGTGGAGCTGCCGTGGCGGGAGGTGGACCTGCGGACCGCCGGCGGACCCGTCGACACGGAGATCGCCCGGGAGCGGGCGACCCGGTTCGACCTCGCGGCACCGCCCCTGCTGCGCGCGGCGCTGCTGCGGACCGCCGACGACGAGGCGCGACTCGTCCTGACCTTCGAGCACCTGGTCCTCGACGGGTGGTCGGTCGCGCTGCTGGTCCGCGAGGTCCTGGCAGGTACCGGCGTCGACGACACCGCACTCATGCGTCGGCGTTTCGCCGCCCTCGAGGTGTCCCGGGACGACGACGGGGCGGTGTCGGCCTGGCGCGCGGCGCTCGCGGACCTCGACGGTCCGACCCTGCTGGTCGACGCCCTGCCGCCGGCCGACCCCACCCCACGTGACAGAAAAGCGTCGTTGCTTGCGTCCAGTGACAGCAACGCCACATCGTCAGCCGGCGCGCATCGCGCGGACGACGATGTGGATTCCCTGGCGTCCAGTGCACGCAACGACGCTTTCCTGCCACCGGCGGAGGGGACACCACCCCACCGGCAGATCCGCCACGAGCTGGACGCCACCACGACCCGACGCCTCACCCGGGCGGCCCGGCAGCGCGGCCTGACGTTCGGCACGCTCCTGCACGGGGCGTGGGGGCTGACCGTCGGGGCGCTGACCGGGAGCCGGGACCTCGTCGTCGGGAGCACCGTCTCCGGGCGCGACGCGGGGCTGGACGGGATCGGCGAGGCCGTCGGCCTGTTCATCAACACGATCCCGGTGCGCGTGACGTGGGCGCCGGGCGACACCGCGGCCGCCGTCCTGGGCCGGCTCCAGGAGCGGCGGACGGATCTGCTGGACCACTCCGACGTCCCCCTCGGCGCCCTGCAGCGCGCCCTCGGGCACGGCGAGCTGTTCGACTCGCTCGTCGTCGTCGAGAACTACCCGCCGTCGGGCAGCACCGGGGACGTCGCGGTCGAGGGCGTCGACGTGGTCGACGCCGTGCACTACCCGCTCGCCCTCATCGCGGCGACCGGCGAGCACACCACGCTGACCCTCAAGCACGACGCCGCCCGGGTGTCGGCGGCCGCGGCCGACCTCGTCCTGGGACAGCTCGCGCGCACCCTCGACGCGC
Organism: Actinomycetospora corticicola; assembly: GCF_013409505.1. Taxonomy (NCBI): domain Bacteria; kingdom Bacillati; phylum Actinomycetota; class Actinomycetes; order Pseudonocardiales; family Pseudonocardiaceae; genus Actinomycetospora; species Actinomycetospora corticicola. The sequence continues at coordinate 2,919,758 of NZ_JACCBN010000001.1, forward strand.
TGGCCGCCGACCTCGACGTCACCGTCGCGGCCCTCCCGTCCGGTGTCGAGCCCGTGCAGGACACCGACCACCCGGTCGACGCGCGCACCCTCGGGCAGCGCATCGCCACGCAGGTCGCGGCCACCCCGCACGCCACCGCCGTGATCGACGCCGACGGCACGACCCTCACCTACGCCGAGCTCGACGCCCGGGCCGCGGGCCTCGCGCAGCGACTGCCACACGACCGCGACAGCACCGGCGACACCGTCGGCGTCGCGGTCCCCCGCAGCGCCGACCTCGTCGTCGCGCTCGTCGGCGTCCTGCGCGCGGGCGCGGCGTACCTGCCGCTCGACCCGGACCTGCCCGAGCAGCGCCTCGCCGGGATGATCGCGGACGCGGGCGTCACCACCGTCGTCACCACGGCCGGGACCCCGACCCCGGAGGGCGTCCGGCGGGTCGAGATCGACGACACGACCGGCGACGCCCCCTGGCCCGACACCGACCACGACGCGGCCGCCTACGTCCTGTTCACCTCCGGCTCGACCGGCCGCCCCAAGGGTGTCGTCGTCAGCCACCGGGCCATCGACAACCGCCTCGCCTGGATGGACGCGACGTACGGTCTCGGGCCGGCCGACCGCGTGCTGCAGAAGACGCCGACCAGCTTCGACGTGAGCGTCTGGGAGTTCTTCTGGCCGCTGTCGGTCGGGGCGGCGATCGTCCTCGCCCGCCCCGGCGGCCACCGCGACCCCGGGCACCTCGCCGACCTCGTCGCGCGCCACGCGGTCACGACGATGCACTTCGTCCCGTCGATGCTCGCGGGGTTCCTCGCCGACCCCGCCGTCACCGCGGACGCCTCGTGGGCCACGAGTCTGCGTCACGTGTTCGCCTCCGGCGAGGCCCTCCCGGCCGGCGACGCCCACCGCTGGCACGAGCTCACCGGCACCGCGATCCACAACCTCTACGGCCCCACCGAGGCCGCCGTGGACGTCACCGCCCACACCGTCGTGCCGGGCGAGACCCACGTGCCGATCGGCGCGCCGGTCTGGAACACCCGCGTGCACGTCCTCGACCCCGCGCTCCGTCCGGTCCCGGACGGTGTGCCCGGCGAGCTCTACCTCGCCGGCGTGCAGCTCGCGCAGGGCTACATCGGGCGGCCCAGACTCACGGCCGACCGCTTCGTCGCGGGCCCGGGCGGCGAGCGGTGGTACCGCACCGGCGACGTGGTCCGGCGCCACGACGGCGAGCTGGTGTACCTCGGCCGCGCCGACGGTCAGGTCAAGCTCCGCGGGCAGCGCCTCGAGCTCGGTGAGGTCCAGGCGGCCCTCGCGGCCGTCGACGGGGTCCGACGCGCCGCCGCGATCGTGCGCACCGACGGCCCCTCCCCCGCGCTCGTCGGGTACGTGGTGGGTCCCGACGACGGGGCCGCGGTCCGATCCGCCGTCGCGGGCTCGCTCCCCGAGGCGATGGTGCCGAGCGCCGTCGTCGTGCTCGACGACCTCCCGCTGACCCCGAGCGGGAAGCTCGACCGGGCCGCGCTGCCCGCCCCGACCGCGACCCGCAGCGTCGCCCGCGAACCTGCCACCGACGCGGAACGGACCCTCGTCGCGGTGTTCGCCGAGGTGCTCGACACCGACGACGTCGGCCCGGACGACGACTTCCTCGCCCTCGGCGGCGACTCGATCTCCTCGATCGGCGTCGCGAGCCGGGCCCGCCGCGCCGGCGTCGACGTCGGCCCCGCCGAGGTGCTGCGGGGCCGGACCCCGGCCGGCATCGCGGCCCTCGCGGGCGACGGCCGGGCGGTGCACCGGCACGAGCTGGTCGCCCCCGTGGCCCCCGAGGACGTCCGCGCGCCGTACGAGGTCGCCGAGGTCTGGCCGCTCTCGCCGCTGCAGGAGGGCCTGTACTTCCACGCGACGATGGACGCCGGGGCCGACGTCTACGGCATCCAGGAGACGATCGACCTCGACCACCGGGTCGACGTCGCCGACCTCCGCCGTGCCGTCGCGACCCTCCTCGACCGGCACGACGCCCTGCGGGCCGCGTTCACCGACGCCGGTCTCGACCAGCCGGTCCAGGCCGTCGCCGCGCACCTCGACCCGCCCGTCTCCGAGGTCGACGCCCCGAACGTCACCGACGTCGACCGGATCACCGCCGAGGACCGCGAGCGACGCTTCGACCTCGCGGCCCCGCCGTTGTTCCGGGTCCTGCTCGTCCACGGCCCGGACGCCGACCGCATCCTGCTCTCCCGGCACCTGCTGCTCTGGGACGGCTGGTCGGCCTGGATCGTCCTCACCGAGCTCCTCGACGCCCTGCACGGCGGGGAGCCCGACCCCGTGTCCCTGCCCGACACCGGCTCCTACCGGGACCACCTCGCGTGGCTCGGCGCCCAGGACGACGACGCGGCGACCGACGCGTGGCGGACCGCGCTGGCCGGGCTCGAGGAACCGACGCTGGTCGACCCGCCGTCCCCGCAGCCGTTGCGCGAGGACGAGCTCGAGCTCCCGGCCGACGTCACCGACGCCGTCCGGGCCCTGGCGCGGGACCGCGGGGTCACCCCGAACACCGTGCTGTCGACGGTGTGGGGGCTCGTCCTCGGCGTCGCCACCGGCCGCACCGACGTCGTCTTCGGCACCACGGTCGCGGGCCGCCCCGACGCCGTGCCGCACGTCGAGTCCACCGTCGGGCTCTTCCTGACGACGGCGCCCGCGCGGCTCACGCTGCGCGCGGACGAGCCGGTCGGGGCCCTCGTCGAGCGGGTGCAGACCGAGCGGCTGTCGCTCGCGGCGCACGAGTGGGTCGGGCTCGGCGCGATCCAGCGCTGCTCTACGCACCCGACCCTGTTCGACACCCTCTTCGTCTACCGGCCCGAGGGCGGCGAGGAGCGCATCGCCGAGTTCTCGGCCCGGCACGGCGTCACCGCCCTGCGCAACGCGGACGCGACGCACTACCCGCTGACCTTCGTCGTCACCCCGGGCACCCGCATGCGCCTGATGCTCGGGCACACCCTCGGCGACGCCGGGGCCCGGTGGCTGGACCGCTTCGCCCACCTGCTGCGTCAGGTGCTGGCCGACCCGTCCGCGTCGGCCGCCGCCCTCGACCCGCTGCTGCCCGACGAGCACGCGGCCGTGGCGGCGACCCGCGACGGCAGCACCGTCGACGTCGGGAACGCCACCGTCGCCGACCTGCTCGCCGAGCGTGCCGCCCTGGTGCCGGACGACCTCGCCGTCGTGAGTGAGGCGACCATCCGCCCCTCCGGCCCGCGCCAGGGGTCCCCCCACGCCGATGAGTCGGCCTCCCGCCGGGCGACCCGCCTGACCTACCGCGAGCTGGACGAGGCGGTCGACCGCACCGCCCGGCTGCTGCGTTCGCGCGGCGCCGGGCCGGAGACGGTCGTGGCGCTCGCCGTCCCGCGCAGCGCGGAGACCGTGATCGCGCTGTTCGCGGTGCTGCGCGCGGGCGCGGCGTACCTGCCGCTGGAGCTCGACCACCCGGCCGAACGTCTCGTGGAGACGATGCGCGACGCGCGCCCCGTCGTCCTGCTGACGGTGTCCGCGGTGGCACCGACGCTGGCCGACGCCGACGTGCCCGCGCTGGTGATCGACGACCCCGACGTCCTCACCGAGCGCGCGGCGCTGCCCACCGGGCCGCTCGAGGACGTCGACGGCTTCGCCCGCGACGACCCCGCCCGGCTCGACCGGCCCGCGTACGTCATCTACACGTCGGGCTCGACCGGGAGGCCGAAGGGCGTCGTCACGCCCTACCGGGGCCTGACCGGGATGCAGCTCAACCACCGCACCGAGATCTTCGAGCCGGTGATCGCGGCGGCGGGGGGCCGGCGGCTGCGGATCGCGCACACCGTGTCGTTCGCCTTCGACATGTCGTGGGAGGAGCTGCTCTGGCTGGTCGAGGGCCACGAGGTGCACGTCCTCGACGAGGAGCTGCGCCGCGACGCGACGCGGCTCGTGGAGCACGCGCGCACCGAGCACGTCGACGTCGTCAACGTGACGCCGACGTACGCGGAGGCGCTGCTGGAGGAGGGCCTGCTGGCAGACCGCCCCATGCCGCTGGTTCTGCTCGGCGGCGAGGCGGTGTCGGACACGCTGTGGACCGCGCTGCGCGAGGCCGACGGCGTCCTCGGCTACAACCTCTACGGCCCCACCGAGTACACGATCAACACGTTGGGCGCGGGGACCGCCGACTCGACCACGCCCGCCGTCGGGAAACCCATCGTCAACACGCGGGCGCACGTGCTGGACCCGTGGCTCCGTCCGGTCCCGGACGGTGTGCCCGGGGAGCTCTACATCGCCGGCGACGGCCTGGCGCGGGGCTACCTCGACCGCTTCGGACTGACCGCGGAGCGGTTCGTCGCCGACGCCGACGGTGGGCGGATGTACCGCACCGGCGACCTCGTCCGGCGACGCCCCGACGGCATCCTCGACTACCTCGGGCGGACCGACGACCAGGTCAAGATCCGGGGCCACCGGGTGGAGCCGGGTGAGGTCGCGGCGGCGGTGTCGACGCTGGTCGGGGTGCATCGGGCCGCCGTCGTCGCCGACCGGCGGGGACCGGGCGGGGCACGTCTGGTCGCCTATGTCGTGGGCCGGACCGACGGTGTGCGCGACGAGCTCCGCACCCGGCTGCCCGACCACCTCGTGCCGGCCGCCGTCGTGGCGGTCGACGACCTCCCGCTGACGGTCAACGGCAAGCTCGACGTCGGGGCGCTCCCCGCGCCGGGCCTCGCGTCCCCGGGCAGCGGCCGGCCGCCGGCCGGACCGGTCGAGGAGACGGTGTGCGGACTCTTCGCCGACGTGCTGGGCCTGGAGCGGGTCGGGCCCGACGACGCGTTCTTCGACCTCGGCGGGCACTCGCTGCTCGCGACGCGGCTGCTCTCCCGGGCCCGGACGGCGCTGGCCGCCGACCTGACGTTGCGGGACCTCTTCGACGCGCCGACGCCCGCCGGCCTCGCGGCCCTCGCGGGTGCGGGCACGGGCTCGGTACGGCCGGAACTCGTCCACCGCGAGGTCGACGGCCCCGTGCCGCTCTCCCCCGCCCAGCAGCGGCTGTGGATGCTCGCCCAGCTCGACGGGGCGGGCGCGGCCTACCACTACCCCCTGGTGGTGCGGCTGACCGGCGAGCTCGACACGGACGCGCTCGAGGCGGCGCTGACCGACGTCGTCGCCCGCCACGCGCCGTTGCGGACCGTGGTGTCCGGGGAGGAGCAGCGGATCCTCGAGCGGCCGACCGTCCGCCTCGCGAGGGCGACCGGGGATGTGGCGGAGCGGGTCGACGCCGAGGTCGCCCGTCCCTTCGCCCTGGACCGCGAGCTGCCGGTGCGGGCGCTGCTGATCGCCGACGGCTCCGACCACGACGGGCACGTGCTCGTCCTGACGCTGCACCACATCGCCACCGACGAGTGGTCGGACCGCCCGTTCGCCGACGACCTCGCCACCGCCTACGCGGCCCGGCGGGCCGGGCGCGCGCCCGAGTTCGAGCCGCTGCCGGTCGACTACACCGACTACACGCGCTGGCAGGCCGACCTGCTCGACGCGGTGGGGGCCGACCAGCTCGCGTTCTGGGCCCGCACGCTCGACGGTGCGCCCGAGGAGTTGGTGCTGCCGACCGACCGGCCCCGTCCGGCCCGGCCGACCTTCACCGGCGGCACGGTGACCCTCCCGCTCGACCCCGAGATCAGCGCGGGTCTGCGAACCCTCGCCGCCGACCGCGGCGCGAGCACCTTCATGGTGCTGCAGGCCGCCGTGGCGACGCTGCTCTCGCGGGTCGGGGCGGGCGTGGACCTGCCCCTGGGCGCGCCGGTCGCGGGGCGGGACGACCCCCGGCTCGACGACCTCGTCGGGTTCTTCGTCAACACGGTGGTCCTGCGGACCGACCTCTCCGGCGCGCCCGGGTTCGCCGAGCTCGTCGACCGGGTCCGGGAGACCGACCTCGCCGCGTTCGCGCACGCCGACGTGCCGTTCGAGGCGGTCGTGGCGCACCTCGACCCGTCGCGCACCGCCGCGCGCACCCCGCTGTTCCAGGTGATGGTCGGCCACCACGTGCGCTCCGGGGCGCCGCTCGCCCTCGAAGGGGTCGAGGCGGCCGAGGTCGACGTCGCGCACCGCACGGCGATGTTCGACCTGGTGTTCAGCTTCGCCGAGCACGACGGCGAGCTGACCCTGCACCTCGAGTACGCCGCCGACCTGTTCGACGCGGAGTCCGCCCGGCAGCTGGCGGCCCGGTTCGCGGTGGTGGCCCGGACGGTGGTCGGGTCGCCGGACAGCCCGGTCGACGACCTCGACGTGCTGCTCGCCGGCGAGCGGGAGGCCCTCGCCCGCTTCGGCGGTTCCGCCGCGGCGCGTGCCGTCGAGGAGGAGACGCTGACGGCCGCCTTCGCACGGTGGGTGGCGACGACGCCGGACGCGGTCGCGGTGGCCGACGTCGACCGGGAACTCTCCTACGCCGAGCTCGACCGGCTCGCCGCGGGCATCGCCTCGGTGCTGACCGACGTCGCCCCGGGGGACGTCGTCGGCGTCGCGGTCCCGCGGTCGGTCACGATGGTCGCGACGGTGCTCGCCGTGCTCCGTCGCGGCGCCGCCTGGCTGCCGCTCGACCTCGCCCACCCGGCCGACCGCCTGGAGCACATGATCGTCGACTCGGGCGCGGCGCTCGTCGTCGCGACCCGGGAGACCGAGCCCGCCCTCCCCGACGTCGGGAAGTGCCTGGTCCTGCCGGACGTCCTTCCCGACGCCGGGCCGGGGCCGGTCGCGCTGCCGCTCGCGGCGACCGCGTACGTGATCTACACGTCCGGGTCGACGGGGCGCCCCAAGGGCGTCGCCGTGCCGCACGAGGGCGTCGCGTCGCTCGCGGCGACCGCGGTGGACCGGATGGGGGTGACGGCGGGCTCGCGGGTGCTGCAGTTCGCGTCGGTCGGCTTCGACGTCGCGGCGCTCGAACTGACCATGGGGCTGACCCTCGGCGCGCGCCTCGTGGTGCTGCCGGACGAGGCCCGGGTCGCCGGGCCGGTACTGACGACGTTCCTGCGGGAGCACCGGATCAGCCACGCGATCCTGCCGCCGTCGCTGGTGGCGGCCCTGCCCGACGACGCCACGATCCCCGACGGGACCACCGTCCTCGTCGGGACCGAGACCGTGCCCCCCGCCGTCGTCGCGCGGTGGGCGGAACGCCTCGACCTGTTCGTGGCCTACGGACTCACCGAGGCGACCGTGAACTCGACGTTGTGGCGGGCCCGGCCCGACCACGTCGGGCCGCTGCCGATCGGCGAGCCGGACCCGAACACCGTGGTCCGCATCCTCGACGGGCGGCTGCGGCCGGTGCCGCCGGGCGTGGCGGGCGACCTCTACGTCGGGGGCCGCGGCCTCGCCCACGGCTACCTCGGGAAGTCCGCGCTGACGGCAGGTCGGTTCGTCGCCGCTCCGGACGGCGCGCGGCTCTACCGGACCGGCGACCGCGCGCGGTGGCGGGCGGACGGCGACGTCGACTTCCTCGGACGCGACGACGACCAGGTCAAGGTCCGCGGCGTGCGCATCGAGCCGGGCGAGGTGGCGGCCGCGCTGGCCGACCACCCCGAGGTGCGGCAGGCCGTCGTCGTGGCCGACCGCGACGGGGACCTGACCCGCCTGGTCGGCTACGTGACGCCGGAGTCCTCCCCCGTCGCTTCGCTCGCCCCTGCTGGGGCGCCGGATCCGGCCGCCGTCCGCGAGCACGCCGCGGCGCGGTTGCCGGAACACATGGTGCCGTCGCTGGTGCTCGTGGTGTCCGAGATCCCGCTGACCCCGAACGGCAAGCTCGACCGCCGCGCCCTCCCGGCGCCGGACTGGTCGGCGCTGGTCGGCGGCGAGGCACCGACGTCCGCCCTGGAGTCGCAGCTGGCCGCGCTCGTGGCCGACACGCTGCGGCTCGACGCCGTCGGGGTCACCGACGACTTCTTCGCCCTGGGCGGCCACTCGATGGCGGCGATGCGGCTGCTGTCGGCGATCCGCGTCGAGCTGGACGCGGAGCTCGCGGTGCGCGACGTGTTCGAGGCGCCGACCGTGCGGGCCCTGGCCGCCCGCGTGGCCGACGCCCCGCGGGCGCGGCCGGCGTTGGTCGCCACGGGTGCGGCGCCGACCGTGGCGCCGGCGCAGCGCTGGCGGCTCGCGCGGGGGCTGACGCCCGCGCCGGACCACGTGCTCCGGCTGGCCGGACCGTTCTCCTCCGACGTGCTCGCCGCGGCACTGGACGACGTGGTCGCGCGGCACGAGGTCCTGTCGTGGAGCTATCCCGACGGTTCTCCCGAGCCGGTCGACGTGCCGCTGCGGCGGTCGTCGTCGTCCGCCGCGGAGCTCGCGCGGGTGCCGTTCGACCTCGCCGTCGAGCCGGCGTTCCGGGCGCACCTTCTCGACGACGGGTCACTGCTGCTCGTGCTGGGCTACCTCGCGGTGGACGAGTGGTCGGTCGTGCCGTTGCTGCGGGACCTGGCGACCGCGGTGTCCGCGCGGTCGTCGGGGTCGGCACCGTCGTTCGCGCCGCTGCCGGTGACGTACGCGGACCACGCGCGGTGGGCGGCGTCGCTGCCCGGTGCGTCGTCGGTCCCGCCCGGGCTGGCGGGGGCGCCGACCTCCGTGTTCGGGCCGTCGGACGACGCGGCGGCCGTGACCGACGTGGTGACGGTCGACGCCGAGGTCCGTCGCGGGCTGGACACGCTGGCCCGCCGGCACGGGGCCTCGCTGCTCATGGTGCTGCAGACGGGGCTGGCCCGGACGCTGGGCGGGCTGGGCCACGGTCCCGACCTGCCGCTGGCCGCGCTGACGGCGGGGCGCACGGATGCGGCGCTGGACGGGCTCGTCGGCGGGATCGCGGACCTCGTGGTGCTGCGGACCTCGACGGAGGCGTCGCTGGACGAGGTGCGCCGTGCCGACCTGGCGGCGTTCGCCCACGTGGGGACGCCGTTCCTGGTGACGGCGGAGGCGACCGGGCTGTGGCGGCCGCCCGTGGTACTGGTGCAGCACGAGGAGCCGTCGCTGGAGCGCGAGACCTCGGTGCTCGGCGAGCTGTCGGCCGTGCCGACCGGGTCCTCCGACGCCGACCTCGTGGTGTCGTTCGCCGAGTCGGCGCCCGGCTCCGCGCTGACGCTGGAGGTCACCCGCCGCGTGGCGTCGGTGCCGCCGGAGGTGGCGGACCGGCTGGTGGCGGCGCTGGCGGAGCTGGTCTGACCCGCTCGTCCCGTGGCAGCGGAGCGTCGTTGCTGTCGTCCCGTGGCAGCAACGACGCTTCGCTGTCATGTGGGGTCGGGATACCCGGCGAGCTGCACCCCGCGGGGTCGGCCGCCGACGGTGTGGCTTTCCTGTCACTGGACGACAGCAGTGACGCATTGCTGTCACCGAGAGGCGACCCGGCGTCAGGCCTGCTGGGTCGACCAGAGCCGGGCGTAGCGCCCCCCGGCAGCGAGCAGTTCGTCGTGCGTGCCGGACTCCACGATCCGGCCGGCGTCCATGACGACGATCCGGTCGGCCGTCGCGGCCTGCACCAGACGGTGGGCGACCACGATCCCGGTGCGGCCGGCGAGCACCCGGTCGGCCGCGTCGTCGAGGGCCCGCGCGCCGGAGCTCCCCGCCTCGGCCGTCGCCTCGTCGAGCACCGCGACCGGCGGGTCGGCGAGGAGCAGGCGGGCGAGCGCCAGCTGCTGGGCCTGCGCGCCGGTCAGCCCGTGTCCGCCGGCCCCGACGACGGTGTCGATCCCGTCCGGCAGCGCGGCCACCCACCCCGCGGCGCCCACGGCCTCGAGGGCGGCCTCCAGGTCCGACGACGACGCGGACGGGGCGGCGAGGCGGAGGTCGTCGGCGAGGGTCCCGGCGAAGACGTGGACCTCCTGGGTCACGAGCCCGACCCGGCCCGCGTGCACCGAGCCCGCCGTCGGGACGTGGACCCCCGCGACGAGCCCGGCGAGCGTCGTCTTGCCGGCCCCGCTCGCCCCGACGAGGGCCACGCGGGAGCCCGCCGGGACCTCCAGGTCGACGTCGGAGAGCACCTCGTGGCCGGCGACGTAGGCGTGGTGCACGCCGCGGACCGCGACCGTCCCGTCCTCCCCCGGCGGCCGTTCCGGGGCCGGCTCGAGGTCCGCCACCCCGACCACGCGGGCCAGCGAGGCACCCGCGGACTGCACGGTGTCGAGCAGGAAGAGCGTCTCGTTGATCGGCGTGAACAGCGCGACGAAGTAGAGCGCCGCGGCGCTGGCGGTGCCGACCGACGCCGCGTCGATCGAGACCAGCCACGTCCCCGTCGCGAGCACCGCGGCGATCCCGAGGAACTCGGCGAGGTTGAGCCGCCCGAAGAACCCGGTCTGCAGCCGGACCACCCGCAGGGCGAGCGCCACGACGTCGGCGGCACGCGAGGACACCCGGTCGCGGTGGTCGTCGTGGAGCACGAGGGAGCGCACCGTGCCGATCCCGCCGACGGTGTCGAGCAGCTGCTGCTGCTGCGCTCCGCCCACCTGGCGCTGCTCGGCGTAGAGCGGGGTCGAGCGCCGCAGGTACCAGCGCGCCGTGAGCGCCTGGACCGGGAGCGCGACGAGCGCGGCGATGAGGAAGCGCCAGTCCAGGGCGGCGAGCCCGACGAGGGTCGCGAGGATCACCAACCCGCCCCGCGCCACGTTCGGCACCGCCTCACGCACGGCGTCGCCGACCAGGGAGAGGTCGGAGGTCACGCGGCTGGTGAGGTCACCGGCGCCGGCCTCCTCCACCCGCGCGAGCGGCAGCGACAGCGCCCGGGCGACGAAGCGCTCCCGCAGGTCGGCGAGCAGGCCCTCCCCGGCCCGCGCCACGAGCGCGCCGCCGAGCACCGCGAGCGCGCCCTGCGCGAGGGCGGCCGCGACGAGTCCGAGCACGGGGGCGGTGACGGCGTCCGGCCCGCGGCGCTGCACGACGACGTCCACGACCAGGCCGAGCAGCGGCGCGACCGCCATGCTCGCCCCGGCGCTCGCGAGCAGGGCCAGCAGACCGCCGAGCACCACGCCCCGCCGCTCGCGCAACAGACCGACGAGCACGACACGGATGCGCGCCGCCGGGGCGACCGGCAGCAGGGTCCGGCTCATCCGAGGGCTCCGCGGTAGGTGGGGTCGGCGAGGAGCGTCGCGTGCGTCCCGCCGGCGGCGACCCGGCCGTCGACGACGTGCACGACGCGGTCGGTGGCGGCCAGCAGGGCGGGGCGGGTCGCGACGACGAGCGTGGTCCGGCCCGCGCGCAGGGCCGCGACGCCCGCCGCGATCCGGGCCTCGGTGACGGCGTCGACCGCGGTGGTCGGGTCGTGCAGGACGAGCACGGGCGGGTCGGCCGCGAGCGCCCGGGCGAGCGCGAGCCGCTGGCGCTGGCCGCCCGAGAGCGAGCGGCCCTGCTCGGACACGGCGCTGTCGAGCCCGTCGGGCAGCACCTCGGCGACCTGGTCGGCGTGCGCGGCGGCGAGGGCCGGGGCGACGTCGCCGGCGGCCGCGGCGCCGACCGTCTCGGCGACGGTGCCGGAGAACAGGACGGCGTCGTGGGCGGCGACCAGCACCCGTCGTCGGGAAACGGCGGGGGCGAGGGTGGCCACGTCGGTGCCGTCGAGGGTCACGACGGCGGGCGTCGAGGTCTCGCGGGCCAGGGTGCGGACGATCGCGGCGGCGTCCGCGGGGTCGGCGCACACCACCCCGACGTGGGCGCCCGGCTCGAGCTCGAGGTCGACACCGGACAGCAGGCCGCGGGCGCTGAGCTCGCCCTTGCCGAGTTCGTGAGGGGAGGATTCGAGCGCTCTTGTGGGATGAGGGTTCCCCTCACGCGCAACGTCGACCGCATACGGCGCGGACAGCACGTCGGCGATCCGCCGCGACGACGCCCGGCCCTGCGCGAGCCGGCCGTTGACCCACCCGAGGATCTGCAGGGGCGTCACGAGGAACTGGGCCAGGCCGACGGCGGCGACCAGCTCCCCCACCGAGATCACGCCGGAGGCCGCCAGCCGACCGCCGACGAGCGCCACGAGGGCGAGGAAGAGGCCGTTCGCGGCGAGCACCGCGCCCTGGTAGAGCGCCTGGGCGCGGGTGGCGCCGAGGGTCGCGGCCAGCGCGGCCCGGGAGGCACCGACGTAGCGGGTGACCGCCGCGGGCTGGGCCCGGAGCCCGCCGAGGACGCGGAAGCCCTCGACGAGGTCGGCCGCGACGCCCGACGCGCGGGCCGCGGCCTCCTGCTCCGGGCCGGAGCGGCGCTCCAGCGGGCGGCCGAGGTAGTGCACGGCGGCGAGCAGCAGCGGCGTGCCGACGAGGACGAGCACGCCGAGGACCGGCGACGAGGTCAGCAGCACGGTGGCGGCGACCGCCATCGCGGCCAGCGCGGCGATCCCGAGCGGCAGGGCGAAGGCGACGACGCCCACCCGCTTCGCGTCGTTCACGGCCACCGAGGTGAGCTCGCCGGGCAGGCGCCCGGTCTCGGCGCCGCCGCGCGGGTCGAGGACCCGCTCGGCGACCTGCAGCCGCAGGGACTGGTCGGTGGTGACGTCGGCGTACCAGGAGCGGCGGGCGCCCCAGCGGTAGCAGAAGGACAGGACGAGGAAGTCGAGCCCGAGGAGGGCGAGCCACCCGACGAGGGCGCCCGGGTCGCCGGTGGCGACGGCGCGGTCGATGACTACGCCGACGAGCACCGGGACGAGGGCCTCCCCCGCCTGGTGACCGCAGAACAGGACGGTCGCGGCGGCGATCGGTCCGCGGCGCGCACGGAGTGCGCCGCCCAGGACGGAACGAACGGCACTCTCGGGCGCATCAACGCTACGAGAGTGCCGTTCGTTCGTCATGATCCTGCTCCGATCAGCGCAGGGCCTGGGCGAGCGGCGGCACCATCGCGTCGATCGCGTAGGGCAGCGACAGCGGGCTGCCGAAGCCGACGGCGCCGGCGAACACCGAGGTCTCACCGCCGAGGAACGCGACGCGGCCGGCCTGCACCACGGGGAGGGTGTTGAAGGTCGGGATCGCACGCGTGGTCGCCTCGTCGGCACCGAACACCGCCAGCGCGTCCTTGTTCAGCTCGCCGAGCTGCTCGGAGGAGAGCTCCTGGGTGGTCGGCGCGACCTGCATGCCGAGCCCGGTGAACGGCTGCGTGCGCAGGTCGTCGGTGCCGAGCGAGTTCGTCGAGCCGTTCGCGGTGAGGTCGACGGCGACGGTCTTGCCGGCGAACTGCGGGTTGGCGTTCTTGGCGTCGGTGAACTTCTGCTCGACGCTCGCGATGACCTGGTCGGCCCGCGCGCTCTCGCCCAGGGCCTGACCGGTGATCCGGGTCTGCTCCTGCCACGGCACGGCGACGCCGTCCTGCGGGTCGGCGATCGTCGGCGCGATGCGCGAGAGCGCGTCGTAGTCGGCACGCTCCATGTAGGAGTAGACGCCGAGGATGAGGTCGGGCCGCAGCGAGGCGACCTTCTCCACGTCGATCTGGTTGCCGCCGACGAGCTCGGGGCGCTGCCCGCCGAGCGCCTGCTGCGCCCAGGGGCGGTTCGCGGCGTCGAAGGAGCCGAGGAACTGCCGCTCCCCCACCGGCACCACGCCGAGAGCGAGGGCGAAGTCGACGTCGTTGTAGCCGACGGTGACGACCCGGACCGGCTTGGTCGGGATCGTGGTCTGCCCGAACTTGTGGGTGATCGTCACCGGGAAGCCGGGCGCGGCCAGGGCCGAGGACGCGGTGCTGCCCGACTCCGAGCCGCCTCCGCAGGCGGACAGCACGAGGGCGGCGACGATGCCGAGGAGGAGCGCCACGAAGGGGCGCCGGCGGGGACTCATGGATGCGGCTCCGGACGGACGGTGATGAAGTCGGAGGTGAGGCTTACCTAATTCGACTCGAAGGTCAACTGTCCGAATCGTCACGTCCGCGGTGCCGACGCCCGATCGGGAGCACCAGCGGCGTGCCCGAGACGGGGTCCTCCACCACCTTCGCCTCCAGGCCGAAGACGTCGCGCATCGTCTGCTCGGTGAGCACGTCGGCCGGGGCGCCGGAGCACGCGATCCGGCCGTCGCGCATGGCGACGAGCCGGTCCGCGTACCGCGCGGCGAGATTGAGGTCGTGCAGGACCATCACCACGGTCCGGCCCCGCTCGCGGTGCAGCCGTTCGACGAGGTCGAGCACGTCGACCTGGTGGGCGAGGTCGAGGAACGTCGTCGGCTCGTCGAGCAGCAGCACGTCGGTGCCCTGCGCGAGCGCCATCGAGATCCACACCCGCTGCCGCTGCCCGCCGGAGAGCGTCTCGAGCGGACGGTCGGCGAACTCGGAGGTCCCGGTCCAGGCGAGCGCCTCGGCCACCACCGCCTCGTCGTCGGGACTCCACTGCCGGAACCACCGCTGGTGCGGATGCCGGCCCCGGGCCACGAGGTCCGCGACGACGAGCCCCTCGGGCGCCACCGGGTCCTGCGGCAGCACGCCCAGCACGGTCGCGACCTGCTTCGACGGCATCCGGTCGATGCGCTCGCCGTCGAGCAGCACGTGCCCGTGGCGCGGCGCGAGCAGGCGGGCCATGGCCCGCAGCAGGGTCGACTTGCCGCAACCGTTCGGCCCGATGACCGCGGTCACGGTGCCCTCGACGACGTCGAGGTCCAGGCCCTGCTTTCCGTCTTCCGGGCTGGCCGCGCCCACGACGAGTTTCTCGCCGTAGCCGACCTGCAGTCCCTCGGTGCGCAGCCGGGTCCTCGTCGAGGTCCCGACGGCAGGTCTGGTCAGGTCCGTCGTCATACGGTCCTCCTCCGGGTCCGGCGCACGAGCAGGTAGATCAGGTAGGGGGCGCCGACGACGACCGTGACGACCCCGACCGGCACCGCCTCGCCGAGCACGGTGCGCGCGACCAGGTCCGCGGCCACCACGAGCAGCGCCCCGCCCAGGGCGGAGCCCATCAGCGGCGGCCGCGAGCCCCCGGAGAGGCGCAGCATGATCTGCGGGACGACGAGGGCGACGAACCGGATCGGCCCGGCGCAGGCGGTCGCCACGGCCGCCAGCACCACGGCGACGCCGACCACCCCGGCCCGGGCACGGTCCACCCGCACCCCGAGCCCCCGGGCGGACTCGTCGCCGAGCTCGAGGGCGGCGAGCCGGAACGCCAGGACGATCGCGAGCGGCAGCCCGACCGCCAGGACGATCCCCGCGGGCACCACGTTCTCCCACGAGCGGCTGGCCAGCGACCCCCGCAGCCAGGTCAGCACCTGGCCGGCCTGCTGGACGTTCGCCGACACCAGCAGGTAGGTCGTGAGCGACACCGACGCCGAGCTGACCCCGATGCCGACGAGGAGCAGGCGGAACCCGTCGAGCCCCTTGCGGTACGCCAGCGCGTAGACCAGGGCGGCGGCGATCAGCCCGCCCGCCAGGGCCGCGACCGGGGTGCCGATCGGCGACACCGCGAGCCCGGACACGCCCGCCCCGCCCGCGAGGACCACCGACCCGACGGCGAACAGGCTCGCGCCGTCGGTGACGCCGAGGATGTCCGGGCTGGCCAGCGGGTTCCGGACGACAGCCTGGGTCAGCGCCCCGGAGAGTCCGAGCGCGGCGCCCACGAACACCCCGGTGAGCGTCCGCGGGAGCCGGAGCTCGGTCACGATGTAGGCGTCGGCCGAGTCGCCGCCGCCGAGCAGGATGCGGATCACCTCGGTGACCGGGATCGGGAAGTCGCCGCGGCCCAGGTTGACCGCGGACACCAGCACCAGCAGCACCGCGGCGACGACCGCCACGACGACCGCCCGGGTACGCCACACGCCGGTGACGGGCCCGGCCCGGAACCCGCGCCGGGCCGTCGTCAGGACCCCGGCCCCGAGGGTCGAGCTCCGCTGCGCCCCGTCCCCCGTCACAGCCGTGCCAGCTTCCGCCGCCGCACGAGCGCGATGAAGAACGGCGCCCCGACCACGGCCAGCACGATCCCGACCTGCAGTTCCCCGGGCCGCACCACGAGCCGGCCGACGACGTCGGCGACCAGCACCAGCGTCGCCCCGCCCAGGCCGGCGACCGGGAGCAGCCAGCGGTGGTCGGGGCCGGTGAAGAAGCGGGCGATGTGCGGCGCGACGAGGCCGACGAAGGAGATCGGCCCCGCCACCGCCACGGCGGACCCGGCGAGCAGCGTGATGGCGGCGATCCCGAGCGCCCGGGCGCGGCCGACGTGGTGTCCGAGGCCGCGGGCATTGTCCTCGCCGAGGGCGAGCACGTTGAGGCCCGGCGCGTTGATCGCCGCGAGGACCAGCCCGGCGAGCACGAACGGGGCGATCTGCAGCGAGGCGAGCGAGTCCTTGTCGTCGAGGGCGCCCGCGGACCAGAAGCGGTAGGCGTCGAGCGAGGACGTGTCGCGCAGGACCAGCGCGGACGTGATCGCGATGAGCAGTTCACTGACCGCGACGCCGGCGAGGGCGAGCGTGACCGGGGTCGGGCCGCCGGCGCGGCTGCCGCCGAGGGAGGCCAGGCCGAACACCAGCACGCTCGCGAGCCCGGCGCCGGCGAAGCCGAACCACACCGTGCCGTAGAGGCTCGAGATGCCGAGGAACTGGATCGCGACCACGAGCAGGAAGCCCGCCCCCGCGCTCACCCCGAGCAGGCCGGGATCCGCGAGCGGGTTGCGCGTGTGGCCCTGCATCAACGCCCCGGCGACCCCGAGGGCGATCCCGACGAGGGCCCCGAGCAGCGTCCGCGGCACCCGCAGGTCCTGCACGATCGCGACCGACTGGTCGACCCCGGTCCCGGTCAGCCCGGCCCACACCTGCGCGGGGCTCAGCAGGGCCGCCCCGACCATGATCGAGAGCACCCCGGCGGCGAGGAGCGCCACCACCGCGATCCCGACGACGAGCGTCGGGCGCCGCGTGCGCGGGACGGTCGTCCCCGCCGGGCGGTCGGTGAGCGCGGTCACGGGTCCTCCCTCGACTGAGGTGAGCCCAACCTAACCCACCCGGGCCGTAGCGACAGCGGGCCGTGGTCGGCACCTCCACGGCCGGGCCCCGCGGCACGTCCGGCGCCCTGCTCGGCGAGGATGGCGCCCCGTGAGCGAGACCCTGCCGCTGACCGGCGAGCGCACCGTGCCCGGCATCCCGGCGGAGAACTACTGGTTCCGCCGCCACGAGGCGGTGTACCTCGCGCTGCGTGACGACTGCCGCGACGCCGTCGTGCTCGAGGCCGGGGTGGGCGAGGGCTACGGCGCCGCGCTGCTCGCCGGCGTCGCCGAGCGCGTGATCGGGCTGGAGCTGGAGGAGGCCACGGCCGTGCACGTCCGCCGTCGCTACGGGCTCGACGTGGTCCGCGCCGACCTGCAGCGCCTCCCGCTGCCCGACGCCTCGGTCGACGTGGTGGTGAACCTGCAGGTCATCGAGCACCTGTGGGACCAGCCGGGGTTCCTGCGCGAGTGCGCCCGCGTGCTGCGCCCGGGCGGCCGGCTGCACTGCTCCACGCCCAACCGCCTCACCTTCTCCCCCGGCAACGCCCTCGACGACCGCCCGCTCAACCCCTTCCACACCCGCGAGCTCGCGGCCGAGGACCTCACGGCGATGCTTCCCGACGCCGGGTTCTCCCGCGTCGAGGTGCGCGGGCTCCACCACGGCGCCGCCCTGCGCGAGCGCGACGCGCGGCACGGCGGGTCGATCGTCGACGCGCAGATCGCGCTGGCGCTCTCGGGCGCCCCGTGGCCGGACGCGCTGACGGCCGACGTGGAGGCCGTCACCGTCGACGAGTTCGAGCTGCGTGCCGACGACGTCGACGCCTCACTCGACCTCGTGATCAGCGCGGTACGGCCGACCTGACGTCGGTGTGGACGAAGTCGTCCCCCTTGTAGAGCAGGGGCTCCCCGGTCTCGATGGCCAGCGCGTAGGAGAAGCAGTCGCCGTAGTTCAGCTTCGCCGGGTGCCCGGAACCCCGTCCGAAGTCCCGGTGCGCCTGCCGGGCGATCTCCGCCTGGCGCGCCGTGAGGTCGACGATCTCGATCGCCGCCGTCTGCAGCAGGGCGTCGAGCGTCCGGCTCAGCACCGGTTCCCGGTGCCCGTCGATCACGATGGCGACCTCGAGGTACGTGGCCGCCGACAACCGGGTCCGCGCCGACGCGGCGAGGGCACGCGCGTAGCGCTCGGCGTCCTCCTCGCGCCGCAGGATCGCCACCAGCGCCGACGAGTCGACGATCACCGCGGCAGCCCCGTCTCCTCGTCGTAGAGGAATGCCGTCGGATCCTCGTCCGGGTCGTACGGCCCCCACCGCGCGGCCGCGTCAGCGGCGATCTCGCGGATCGCCGCCAACCGCGCCTCGAACTCGTCGTCCTCGGTGCGCAGCGCCAGCCGGGCGAGCCGCTCCTTCACCGCGGTGGTCACGGCCTCGGTGAGACTCTCGCCGGTCTCGTCGGCCAACTGCCGCGCGAGGGCGTACGTCTCGTCGTTCTTGATGTTCAGCGCCGCCATCGTTCCTCCATGGTGGAACATCGACGGTAGCATGGTGGATTGTCATCCCGGCCCGAGATCACCGCCTACCCGGCAGTAACGTGCGGCGACGATGACGAGGAGGGCGATGAGCGAGGGCACCTTCTGCCTGGTCCTGCACTCCCACCTGCCCTGGCTCGCCCGGCACGGGTCGTGGCCGGTCGGTGAGGACTGGCTCTACCAGGCGTGGGCGCACTCCTACCTGCCCGTCGTCGACGTGCTGCACCGCCTGGCCGAGCGCGGACACCGGGACGTCCTCACCCTCGGCGTCACGCCCGTGCTCGCCGCCCAGCTCGACCACCCGTACACGCTGCGCGCGATGCACGCCTGGCTCGCCGACTGGCAGCTGCGCGCCCACGCGACCCACGCGCGGCTCCCGGACACCGCCTACCGCGAGCACCGCGCTGCCGCCGCGGCCCTGGAGACGTTCGAGCACACCTGGCGCCACGGCGGCTCGCCGGTGTTCCGCGGCCTCGCCGACGCCGGCGTCGTCGAACTGCTCGGCGGCCCCGTCACGCACCCGTTCGGCCCGCTGCTGCCCGGCCGGGTCCGCCGCTTCCTGCTCGACGGCGGGCTCCGCGACACGACCCGTCGGCTCGGCTCCCGCCCTGAGGGCATCTGGGCTCCGGAGTGCGGATACGCACCGGGGATGGAGCGCGAGTACGCCGTCGCGGGCGTGCGGCGCTTCCTCGTGGACGGCCCCGCCCTGCACGGCGACACCGCGGCGGCGCACCCGGTCGACGGGTCCGACGTCGTCGCGTTCGGCCGCGACCTCGAGGTCACCTACCGGGTGTGGTCGCCCCGCTCGGGCTACCCCGGCGGTCCCGACTACCGCGACTTCCACGCCTTCGACCACGCCTCGGGCTTCAAGCCCTTCCGTGTCACCGGGAAGCGCGTCGCCGCGAAGGCGCCCTACGCGCCCGACCGGGCCGCGCTCGCCGTCGGGAAGGACGCGCAGGACTTCGTCGCGACGGTGGTGCGCCGGCTGCGGGAGCTGCACGCCAGGAGGGGCAAGCCCGGGCTCGTCGTCGCGGCCTACGACACCGAGCTGTTCGGGCACTGGTGGCACGAGGGTCCGGCCTGGCTGGAGCAGGTGCTGACGCTGCTTCCCGACGCCGGGGTGCACGTCACCACCCTGCGGGGGGCGGTCGAGGCCGGGCACGTCGAGGAGCCGGTGGTGCTCCCGCCGTCGTCGTGGGGCTCGGGCAAGGACTGGCGGGTGTGGGACGGCGCGGCCGTGCGCGACATGGTCGCCGACAACACCGAGGTCGCGACCCGGCTCCTCGCCGCGGTCGACGGCGTGCCCCGCTCGACGGGCCGCGACGCCACGCTCGACGCGCTCGCCGTGCAGGCGGCGCTGGCGCTGTCGAGCGACTGGGCGTTCATGGTCACCAAGGACTCGGCCGCGCACTACGCCCGACGACGGGCCGCGGAGCACCGCGACCGGGTCCGGGAGCTCACCGACCTGCTCCCGGCGGGCCGGCACGAGGAGGCCGCGCGCCGGGCCGCGTCGTTCACCGCGCAGGACGACCTGTTCGGTCACCTCGACGCGCGGCAGCTGGCCACCGCCCGCGCCCGGACGCTGGTGACCGCGTGACCACATCCCCCGTCGCTCCGCTCGCCCCGACCAGGGTCCTGCTCGTCTCCTGGGAGTACCCGCCGGTGGTGGTCGGCGGGCTGGGACGCCACGTCGGGGCGCTCGCGACGCACCTCGCGGAGCAGGGTCACGACGTCGTCGTGCTCACCCGCCAGCCCACCGGCACCGACGCCTCGACCCACCCGACGAGCGACACGGTCGTCGACGGCGTCCGGGTCGTGCGGGTGGCCGAGGACCCGCCGCACCTAGAGTTCGTCCGCGACCTCGTCGCCTGGACGCTCGCGATGAACCACGCGCTGCTCCGCGCCGCGGCCCGGCTGCTGCGCGGGTGGCGGCCCGAGGTGGTGCACGCCCACGACTGGCTCGTCGCCCACGCCGCGATCACGCTCCGGGACCTGGCCGACGTGCCGCTGGTCGCGACGGTCCACGCCACCGAGGCCGGACGGCACGGCGGGTGGCTCTCCCAGCCGTTGAACCAGCAGGTCCACAGCGTGGAGTGGTGGCTCGCGAGCGCCGCGGACGCCGTGGTGACCTGCTCGCACGCCATGCGCACCGAGGTCGCCGACCTGTTCGACGTCGACCCGGTCGGGATCACCGTCCTGCACAACGGGATCGACGCGGCGGCCTGGTCCGGGATGCCGGTGGAGCGTCGTCCGGTGGCAGAGAACTCCCATCGTCGATCCGGCCCGCGGACGCTCGTCACGTTCGGCCGGCTGGAGTGGGAGAAGGGGATCCAGGACGTGATCGCCGCGCTCCCGGCGATCCGGCGCGCCCACCCCGGGACCCGGCTGATGATCGCCGGCTCCGGCTCGCACGCCGCGTGGCTCGCCGCGCGCGCCCGCGAGGCCCGGGTGCGGCGGGCGGTCGTCATGCTCGGCCACGTCGACGACGTCACGCTCACCCGGCTCCTCGGGTCCGCCGACGCCGTCGTCCTGCCGTCGCGCTACGAGCCGTTCGGGATCGTCGCGCTGGAGGCCGCCGCCGCCGGCGCCCCGCTCGTCGCGTCGCGGGCGGGCGGGCTCGGGGAGGTGGTGCTCGACGGGGTCACCGGGCTGTCGTTCGACCCGGGCGACGTCGCGGGCTGCGCCGCCGCGGTGATCGCCGCGCTCGACGACCCCGAGGCGTCCCGACGCCGGGCCGACACGGCCCGCGCGCGCCTCGACACCGACTTCGCCTGGCCCACGATCGCAGCGGACACCGCCGCGCTCTACCGCGCCACCCGTCGTCGGGAAGAAGGCCCGTTGGAGCGACCGAAGATCCCCGGCGGGAACGTCTTCGGCCGGACCTGAGCCGGGCGTCGAGATGGCGATGGTCGGTCCGCCGGCGCGTCCCGGGCACCCACCAGTGCCAACTCGACTAGTCCCGGGCCGCCTCCGCGGCGGCCTTCGCGGTCTTGCGGGCGATGTCGGCGAGCGCGGCCCGCTCGGCGGCGGCCGCCTCGTAGTCGGCGATCCGGTCCCGGACGACCCGCGCCGGAGCGCCCACCGCGACCGCGTAGTCCGGGACGATCCCCTTCACCACGGCGTGCGCGCCGAGCACGCAGCCGCGGCCCACCGTCGTGCCGCGCAGGATGGTCACCTTCGTGCCCACCCAGGTCTCCGGGCCGACGCGGACCGGGGTCTTGACGATGCCCTGGTCCTTGATCGGGCGGTGGATGTCCTCGTAGCGGTGGTCGAAGTCGCAGACGTAGATCCAGTCGGCCAGCAGCGTGGCGTCGCCGAACTCGACGTCGAGATAGGCGTTGATCGTGTTGTCGGCGCCGAACACGGCCTTGTCGCCGATGCGCAGCGACCCCTCGTGGCAGCGGACCTTCGTCCGGTCGCCGATGTGGGTGAACCGGCCGATCTCCAGGCGCCCGAGCCCCGGCCGGCACTCCAACGAGACGTCCTTGCCGAGGAACACCATCCCGCGCAGCACGATGTGCGGCTGCCGCCACCGGACCTTCAGGATCCGCCAGTAGCGCACGAGGTACCACGGGGTCCACGCCCGGTGACGCACGATCCACCGCAGCGACGCCAGCGAGACGAGGCGCGCCTGGTCCGGATCGTTCCGGGTCGCCCAACTGCCCACCCGGAGAGGGTACGGGCAGGATGTGCCGGTGACATCGGTGACCGTCGTCGGCAGCGTGAACCTCGACCTGGTCGCGCGCCTCGAACGCCTGCCGTCCCCCGGCGAGACGCTCACCAGCCGCGGCGTCACCCGCCACCCCGGGGGCAAGGGGGCCAACCAGGCGCTGGCCTGCGCGCGGTTGGGCGCGACGGTCCGTCTGGTCGGGGCGGTGGGGTCCGACCCGTTGGCCGACGAGGCGCTCGCCCTCCTCCGGGACGGGGGTGTGGACCTGAGCGCGGTGACGACGGTGGACGACGCCCCGACCGGCACCGCGCTGATCCAGGTCGACGACCACGGCGACACCACGATCGTCATCGACACCGGCGCCAACGGGCACGTGTCGACCGGCGACCTCGACGCCGACCTGGTCCTCACCGTCCTCGAGGTC
Organism: Actinomycetospora corticicola; assembly: GCF_013409505.1. NCBI lineage: Bacteria > Bacillati > Actinomycetota > Actinomycetes > Pseudonocardiales > Pseudonocardiaceae > Actinomycetospora > Actinomycetospora corticicola. The sequence goes on from NZ_JACCBN010000001.1 coordinate 2,942,252, forward strand.
CCCGACGACGCCGTCGCGGCCGCGATGGCCGCGACCGGCTTCACGGTGCTCAACGCGGCGCCGGCCAAGGAGGTCCCGGCCGAGGTGCTCCGGACCGTCGACCTGCTCAGCGTCAACGACGACGAGTACGCCATCCTCGGCCGCACCGCGGACCTGGAGGCGCTGCCCGCCCTCGTCGTGACCCACGGGGCGAGCGGCGCGACGCTGTACCGTCACGGCTCGCTCGCGGCGGAGGCCCCGTCCCCGCAGGTCGACGCCGTCGACGGCACCGCGGCCGGGGACGCCTTCACCGCGACGCTCGCCCTGGCGCTGGTCGAGGGCCGTCCCGACGACGAGGCGCTGACGCGGGCCTGCGCCGTCGGGGCCCTCACCGCCACCCGCGCGGGCGCCCAGCCCGCGCTGCCCACGCTCGCCGACCTCGACGCCTTCCTGGAGGGCCGCGCATGACCCCCCTGATCATCGACACCGACCCCGGCGTCGACGACGCGTTCGCCCTCGCCGTGGCCTGCCTCGCCCCCGAGGTGGACCTGCTCGCCGTGACCACGGTGCACGGCAACGTCGGCGTCGAGCAGACGACCGAGAACGCGCGCCGGCTCCTGGGCACCTTCGGCCGCCCGGACGTCCCGGTCGGCCGCGGCGCGGACCGGCCGCTCGTGTACCTGCTCGACCAGCGCGCCGACGACGTCCACGGTGACGACGGGCTCGGCGGGAAGGCGCTGGACTTCGGCCCGCCCGTCGACGAGTCCCCGCTGCGCGCGGTGGCCCTCATGGCGTCGGTGCTCGAGCAGGCGACCGAGCCGGTGACGATCGCCGCGATCGGGCCCTACACGAACATCGCGACGCTGCTCTCCGCCCGGCCGGACCTGGAGTCCAGGATCGGCCGGTTCGTCCTGATGGGCGGCTCGGTGGCCTACGGCGGCAACGTCACCGCGGCCGCGGAGTTCAACGTGTGGGGCGACCCGGAGGCGGCGCGGCGCATCCTCGCCGGGTCCCGGGTCCCGACCACCCTCGTGCCGCTCGACCTCACCATGCGGATCACGCTCTCCGCCGACTGGCTCGACGACCTCGCGCGGACCTCCCCGATCGGCGCCGCGCTCTCGTCCACCCGCGACGCCTACCTCGCGGCCTACTCCGCCCGCTTCGGCACGCCCGCGATCGCGGTGCACGACGCGGTCGCGGTGCTCGAGGCGATCGTCCCGGGGACCGTCCGGACGATGCCGGTGCCGGTCGACGTCGACACGTCGTTCGGCCCCGGACGGGGCGCGACGATCGCCGACATGCGCGGCGCCGAGGCCGTCGTCATGGGCCGCCCGGTGGACGTCGCCCTCGACGCGGACGCGACGTTCGTCCGGGCGGAGCTGCGGCGGCGGTTGTGCGCGGAGCGCACGTGAGCAGAAGGGGTCGTCACAGCGACCGTTACTGCTCACCAGGCGAAGCCACATGAGTCCCGAGGCGATCGTCCTCGGCCTGCTCAGCGCCGTCCGCGCGACACCGCTCGCCCTGGTCTCGGGCTTCCTGCTCGCCCGGACGCCCGCCCGCCTCGTCGCCGCCTACCTCGTCGGCGGACTCCTGGTGAGCCTGCCGGTGGGGATCGGGGCGGTCCTGGTGTTCGGGGCCACCGCCGGCACCTCGGAGTCCGGGATCGGGCGGGACGTCGTCGACGTCCTGCTCGGGGCGGCCGCGCTCGGGTACGCCGTCGGCTACGCGACCGGGCGGTTCGGACAACGGGCCCCCGACGCCGGGCCGGGTCGGTTCGGGGCGCTCACCGAGCGCCTGCGGACCCCGACCGTGCCCGTCGCGGCCGCTGCCGGGATCGCGACCAACCTGCCCGGGCTCTACTACCTGGCGGCACTGGTCGCGATCCTGGAGACGCAGCCCGGACCAGCGAGCGCCGTGTTCCAGGTCCTCCTCTACAACGTGCTCCGGTTCTCCCTGCCCGCCGCCGCGCTCGCCCTCGTCGTCCTGCGCCCGGCGCAGGCGCAGCGGGTGACCGAGGCCGTCCGGGCCTTCGGGGTGCGCCATCGCCGGACGCTCATCGTCGGCGCCGCCACGGTCGTCGGGCTCTACCTCGTCGTGCGCGGCGTGGACGGGTTGCTGGGCTCGCACACGTAGGCCCGCGCGCCACGCTCGACGCGCGCGAGCACGACCGTCGCCGCGTGCGGCCCGGCGAGCTTCAACCGCGGCCGCAGCCGGTCCGGCTCGACGTCGAGCCCGCGCACCAGGATCTCCACCCGTCCGACCCCACGGCGTCGCAGCGCCTGCCGGAGCTGCTTCTCCCCGTACGGCCCCTCCTCCAGCACGCGGAACGCCCTTCCCGACGGCGGGTGGGGCCCGGTCAGGTAGGCCAGGTGCGGGTCGAGCTGGGCGAGGCCGTGCCGGGCGGCGTACTGCCGGACCAGGCCGGCCCGCACGACGGCGCCGTCGGGGTCGACGAGCCACTCGTCCACCGGCGTCACCGGGCACGTGTCGTCGTCGAGGTCGGTGAGCTCCCACCCGTCCCCGGTCGAGCTCAGGACCGTCGCCCGGCGCCGCGGCCCGCCGTCGGGAACGAGTCCCGCGGACCACAGCGCGGCCTCGCGCACCCGCCCGTCCAGCGACACCAGCTCGACCTCGCGGGCCCACGGGACGAGCCCGAAGTCCAGCCCCGGGGCGGTCGACACGACGAGGTCGGGGCCCGGCAGTGCGGCGAGTGGCGGGGCCATCTCGTCCGGCCGGCGCACGCGGCGGCCGGAGGCGGTCCGACGGGCCGGGTCGGCGACGACGACCGCGTTCCGCGTCGGAGGCGCCAGCGCGTCGGCGCGGACCAGCGACGCGCCGGGCACGTTCGCCCGGGCCATCGCCAGGCGGACCGGGTCCAGGTCCGAGCCGACGACGCGGTCCAGCACGGCCGAGAGCGTGGCCACCTCGACGCCCACCGAGCAGGTCACGTCGTGCACCACCCGGTCCGCCGCCACGGCCGCGAGGCGCCGCGCCCGGTGCTCGGCGACCGGGACGGCGGTGGCCTGCTCCAGCGCGTCGGAGGTCCAGAACCAGCCGTCGGAAAACCGGCCCGCAGCCCGGGCGCGCAGCAGCGCCGTCTCCAGCAGCGCGGCCGCGTGCTCCTCCCCCACGAGCCGCCGGGCCGCCGCGACGTCGCGCAGCGGGTCCCCGCCCGGGACGAAGGACGACAGCGCCGCGCGCCCGGCCCCCGACGTCAGGAAGGCGACGTCGGCGACCGAGAACGCGAACGGCACCTACAGCTCGACCGGACCCGCGGGCTTCACCCCGGTGACCAGCGCGTTGTAGAACAACCCGCGCGGCACGACCCGCGAGAGCACGTGCTCGTCGAGCCAGGAGAGCCGCTGCCAGGACCGGTAGGCGAACATCGCCCACGGGAACCCGAGCTTCTCCGGCGGCACGGCGGCCTCGAAGGTCCGCACCGGCCAGCCGAACAGGGCCGCCGCGAACTCCTCGGTCACGCACCGCACGTCGACCGCCCCGGCGCCGAGCGCGAACCGCTCCAGCCGCTCCGGGTCGAACACGTGCTGGTCGACGACCGCCTCCAGCGCGGCCGCGCGCGACGACTCGTCGAGCTCCGCCTGCGGACGCCGCCAGCCCTGCAGCGGGCCGAGCTTCGTCAGGTTGGTGGTCGCCCACCAGGTCGCCTGGCCGAGCTTGCGCGCGTACAGGTCGCCGATCCGCGTCGGCTCCCCCGCGAACACGAACCGGCCACCCGGCTTCAGCACGCGGAGGATCTCGCGGAACGCCCGGTCGAGGTCGGGGATGTGGTGCAGCACGGCGTGACCGACGACGAGGTCGACCGACGCGTCCGGCATCGGGATGGTCTCGGCGTCGGCGACCTTGCCGTCGACGTCGAGCCCGAGGCCCTCGGCGTTGCGCACGGCCACCTCGACCATGCCCGGGGACAGGTCGGTGACCGTGCCCTTCTTCGCGATCCCGCCCTGCATGAGGTTGAGCAGGAAGAACCCGGTGCCGCTGCCGATCTCGAGGGCGTGCTCGAACGGCCCGACGTCACCGGCCACCGCCCGGAAGCGTCCGACCGCGAAGGAGATGCAGCGCTCGTCGTACGAGATCGACCACTTCTCGTCGTACGTCCCCGCCTCCCAGTCGTGGTAGAGGACGTTGGCGAGCTTGGGGTCGTCGAAGGCGGCGTCGACCTCCGCCTGGGTGGGGGATACGGAGCGCAGCGGAGCTGGACCGTTCGAGGCAGCCACGCTCACCGACCCAGGAACTGGGCCTTGCCGGGCCCGTTCTCGACGAAGCTGCGCATGCCGATGACCTGGTCCTCGGTGCCGAACAGCGCGGCGAACACCTCGGACTCGAAGTCCAGGCCGTCGCGCAGGTCCATGCCGAGGCCGCGGTCGATGGCGTTCTTCGCGGCGGCGAGCGCGCGCGTCGGGCCGTTGGCGAACTGCTCGGCCCAGGCGCGCGCCCGCGTGTAGACCTCGTCCGGCGCGACGACCTCGTCGACGATGCCCAGCTCCAGCGCCTCGGGCATCTTCACGAAGCGCCCGGAGAAGATCAGGTCCTTGGCCTTGGCCGGGCCGATCAGGCGCGCGAGGCGCTGTGTGCCGCCGCCGCCGGGGATGATGCCGAGCAGGATCTCCGGGAGGCCGACCGTCGCGTTGTCGCCGGCGATCCGGCGGTCGCAGGACAGCGCGATCTCGAACCCGCCGCCGAGCGCGTAGCCGGTCAGCGCGCACACCGTCGGCTTCGGGATCTCCGAGACGGCCCCGAACCCGTGCGAGAGCTCGCGGGACCGCGCGGCCATCTGCGCGTAGGTGAGGTCGGCCATCTCCTTGACGTCGGCGCCGGCCGCGAGGACCTTCTCGCCGCCGTAGACGATCACCGCGCGCACGTCGTCGCGCTGCGCCGCCTCCGACGCGATCTGCGCCAGCTCGATGTTGACCTGGCGGTTCACCGCGTTCATCGGCGGACGGTCCAGGCGGATGGTGCCGATGCCGCCCTCGACCTCGAGGCGCACGAACTCCGTCACAGCTGCTCCTTCTGGGTTGATCGCCGCGACCCTAGCGCCGGTAGGCGGTGAAGCGACCGCGGCGGCTCAGCAGCTCGAGCGGCTGACCGAAGGCGGCCGAGAGGTTCTCCGAGGTCATGACGTCGTCGAGCAGGCCCTGCGCGACGATCCCACCCTCGCGCAGCAGCATCCCGTGCGTGAAGCCCGGCGGGATCTCCTCCACGTGGTGGGTGACCATCACCATGGTCGGGCCGTCGGGGTCGGCGGCGAGCGCGGTGAGGCCCGCCACCAGGTCCTCGCGGCCGCCGAGGTCGAGCCCGGACGCCGGCTCGTCGAGCAGCAGCAGCTCCGGGTCGGTCATCAGCGCCCGCGCGAGCAGGGTGCGCTGGCGCTCGCCGGAGGACAGCGTGCCGAAGGCCCGACCGGCCAGCGGCAGGGCGCCCAGCACCTCGAGCATGGCCTCGGCGCGCCCGTCGTCGACCGCGTCGTAGGTCTCCCGCCAGGTGCCGAGCACGCCGTAGCCCGCGGAGCGCACGACGTCGAGCACGAGCTCGTCGCCGGGCACCCGGGTGCCGAGGGCCGCGGAGGCGAGGCCGATCCGTTCCCGCAGCTCGAACACGTTGACCCGGCCCATCCGCTCCCCGAGCAGGTCCACCAGGCCCGACGTCGGGTGCAGCTCGGCCGCCGCGAGACGCAGCAGCGTCGTCTTGCCGGCGCCGTTCGGGCCGATCACGACCCACCGCTCGTCGAGCTCCACGGTCCAGTCGATGCCGGTGACCAGCCGGTTCCCGCCCCGGCGCACCGAGACCTCGCGCATGCGCACGATCTCGTCGTCGTGCGGGCGGTCGTCGGTGGCCGGAACCGGGTCAGCGCTCACAGTGGCCATCCTCTCCGATCCGATCGGGGCGATCATGGGAGGGGACGGGGTTCATCGGGCACGATCGACCGCCATGCGCACCACCAGCCCCACCGGTACCTCGTTGCGCGGCGTCGAGCTCGGTGAGGACGGCACCCTGTCGGTCGCCGTCCCCGCGACGACGACCGCCGAGGCGGTCGAGGTGTGCCTGCTGGAGGGCTCCTGGGAGTCCGGACGGCGGGTGGAGCTCGTTCCCGACGACGGGGGCTGGTGGCGCGGGCAGGTCGCGGGAGTCGGGGCGGGCACCGGATACGGCCTGCGGGTCCACGGGCCGTGGTCGCCCCGGACCGGGGTGCGCACCAACCCGGCCAAGCTCCTCGTGGACCCGTGGGCCCGCCGGGTGGACGGGAACCTCACCTCGCTCGGGGCCGCGCTCGCGCACGTCGACGACGACCCGTTCGGCCGGGTCTCCGCCGTCGACTCGGCCGGGCGGGTGCCCTTCGCGCTGGTCCCGGAGCCCGCACCCGTCGTCGGGAAGGAGCGGCCGGAGGTCCCGTGGCGGGACACGGTGATCTACGAGACCCACGTGCGTGACCTGACGATGCGGCACCCCGAGGTGCCGGAGCACCAGCGCGGCACGTTCGCCGGCGTGGCGCACCCGGCGGTGCTCGAGCACCTCACGCGGCTGGGCGTCACGACCGTCGAGCTGCTGCCGGTGTTCGCGAACGCGCCGGAGCCGTCGCTGCTGGCGCGCGGGGCGCACAACCACTGGGGCTACTCGACGCTGGCCTACCTCGCGCCGGAACCGCGCTACGCCTCGGTGCGGGGGCAGGAGATCCCGGAGTTCCGGGCGATGGTCGACGCCCTGCACGCGGCCGACCTCGAGGTCGTGCTCGACGTGGTGTTCAACCACTCCTGCGAGGGCGGGGTCGGCGGGCCGTCGCTGTCGTGGCGCGGGCTGGACGCCCCGTCGTGGTACCAGATCGGGCCCGACGGCCGGGACATCGACTTCACCGGGTGCGGCAACACCTTCGACGCCGGATCACCGCTGGTGGCGGCCCTGGTCCTCGACTGCCTGCGGTACTGGGTGACCGAGATGGGCGTGGACGGGTTCCGGTTCGACCTGGCGTCGACGCTCGGGCGGCCGGGACGCTCGGGGTTCTCGCGGGACGCGCCGTTGCTGTCGGCGCTCGCCTCGGACCCCGTGCTGTCCGGCGTCAAGCTGATCGCCGAGCCGTGGGACGCGACCGGCGAGGGCTACCAGGTCGGCGGGTTCGGCGCGGTGTGGGCGGAGTGGAACGGGCGCTACCGCGACGGCGTGCGCGACTTCTGGCGGCGCGAGGGCGCCGTGTCGGAGATCGTCACGCGGCTCGCGGGCTCCTCGGACATCTACTGGCCGCGGCGGGGTCCGGCCGCATCGGTGAACTTCGTGACCGCCCACGACGGCTTCACCCTGCGCGACCTCGTCTCCTACGACCACAAGCACAACGAGGCCAACGGCGAGGACAACCGCGACGGCACGGACGACAACCGCTCCTGGAACGGCGGGGTGGAGGGTGAGACGGACGATCCCGCCGTCCTGGAGCTGCGAGCGCGGCAGACCCGGAACCTGCTCGCCACCCTCGGGCTCTCGGCCGGCACCCCGATGCTGCTCGGCGGCGACGAGCTCGGCCACACCCAGCACGGCAACAACAACGCCTACTGCCTCGACGACGAGACGTCGTGGCGGTCGTGGGACGCCGATCCGGCCCTGGCGGGGTTCGTGGCCCGGGTGTTCGCCCTGCGTCGGTCGGTGCCCGAACTGCGCCGCGACGACTTCTACTACGGGCACTCCGACCTGCCGGCCGGCGAGGTGCCGGACATCGTCTGGCTCTCCGAGACCGCCCGCGAGCTCGGCGCCGAGGACTGGGGCCACCACAAGGAGACCCTCGTCGTCCGGGTCCGCTCGTCGTCCTCGCTGCTGCTGGTGCTGCACTCCGGAGCCGGCGACGTCGACGTCGAGCTGCCGACCTGGCTCGGCGACACGACGTTCGTGCCCGAGCTGACCTCCGGCACCCCGGACGGGGCGCCGGCGTCGGTGGAGCCGTTGGCCGCCGGCTCGTCGGTCACCGTGCCGCCGCACTCGTTCCTGGTGTTCCGCTCGGTCTGAGCCGGGCTTTCGAACTTGTGTGGCATTGGGGTCACCCAGGTGCACCCGTTGCCACACAAGTCGGTGCGGGCGGAACCCGTGGGAGCCGATCGGCCCGCCGCTGCGTCGGAGCCCGTGTGGGGAACGGACAGATGGGTGCAGCTCGACTGCGCCGCCAGATGCAGGATCAGGACGGCGTGGCCACCGTGCGGCAGGCGAAGGATGCCGGCTACTCGAAGGTGGCCATCGCCGGGAAGATCCGCCGCGGCGAGTGGGAGCGGCCGGCACACGGGGTGCTCCGGACGACCGACCACCCGAACACGCCGAGGTCCCGCATACGCGTCGCCATGCTGTCGGTCGGCGCCGACGCGACCCTCGTCGGCCGGTCCGCCGCGTACTGGTGGCAGATGACGGACATCGCGCCGGCAGACGTCGAGGTCGCCGTCCCGAAGCGCAGTCAGCCACGGCGTCGTCCGGGCGTCAGCGTGATCCGACGGGACCTGTCACCGTCCGATCGGATCTCCGTCGACGGACTCCTGGTCACGAAGAAGGCGGTCACCGTCCTGGCCGCGGTCGCCGCCCTCGGACTGCTCGCGGGCGCCAAGTTCATGGACCGGGTTCTGCAGAAGGGGCTGGTCGCCCTCGATGCGCTCCTGGAGTGCCATGAGAGCAGTCGAGGACGTCACGGTGCCGTCGTCGGCGCGTCGCTCCTGGCCCTGGCCGCCGGTGGTGCCCGGTCCGAGGCCGAACGGATGGCACACCGGGTCCTGCGGGAGGCGGGAATCACGGGATGGGAGGCCGACCACCGCGTGATGTTGCCGCGCCACGGCCCCGCCGTCCTGGACCTGGCGTTCCTGGGGCAGCGGGTGCTCGTGGAGATCGACGGCTGGGCGTACCACCGGGGCCTGCGCGCATTCCTCCACGACACCCGGCGGCAGAACGCGCTTGTGCTCGCGGGTTGGATCGTCATCCGGACGAACTGGCACGAGTTGAAGGAACGCCCCGACGCGTTCGTCGTCACGGTCCGCGATGCACTCGCCGACCGAGCCCGGTGCTGACTTGTGTGGCACGGAGTGCACCTGGGTCACCCGCGTGCCACACAAGTCCCGGCAGTCATCCGGCGCGACGGGCCCGGGGCGACCCGGACCCGTCGTCGGGAACGGGACTAGGCCGGGAGGACGACCTTGCCCAGCTCCACCGGCGAGGCGAGCAGTTCGTTGGCCGGGAGGACGCGGACGGTGTAGCCCAGAACGCCCGCGTGCGGGAGGGCGACGGTGGCCTCGTAGGTCTCGACGTCGCCGTGCGAGCCCACCGACACCATCGGCTCGACCACGGAGGCCGACAGCTCGTCGGAGTCGTCGGCGCGCCCGACGACGGCCTGCACGAGCACGTCCGAGGTGGACAGCCCGCCCAGGTCGACCGAGGCGCGCACGGTCATCGGCGCGCCGAGGACCGGGGTGTCGGCGGCACCGGAGGCGTCGACCTCGGCGACGCGCACCGACGGCCAGGCGGCGTCGAGGCGGGCCCGGAAGTCGGCGAGCTCCTTGGCGCCCGCGTAGCCCCCGGCGTTGACCCGGCGGGCGGCGCGCGCGGCCGGCGCGTACCAGTCGGTGACGTAGTCGGTGACCATCCGCGTGGCCTGGACCTTCGGCGACAGCGTGGCGAGCGTGTGGCGCACGAGCGCGGTCCAGCGGTCGGGCACGCCGTCGGCGCCGCGGTCGTAGAACAGCGGCGCGACCTGGGTGGACATGAGGTCGTAGAGGGCGGCGGCCTCGATGTCGTCGCGGCGGTCGGGGTCGTCGACGCCGTCGGCGGTGGGGATCGACCAGCCGTTGCGGCCGTCGTAGAGCTCGTCCCACCAGCCGTCGCGCACGGACAGGTTGAGCCCGCCGTTGAGGGCCGACTTCATCCCGGAGGTACCGCACGCCTCGAGCGGGCGCAGCGGGTTGTTCAGCCAGACGTCGCAGCCCCAGTAGAGGTAGCGGGCCATCGACATGTCGTAGTCCGGGAGGAACACGATGCGGTGGCGGACGGCCGGGTCGTCGGCGAACCGGACCATCTCCTGGATGAGCCGCTTGCCGGAGTCGTCGGCGGGGTGCGACTTGCCGGCGATGACCAGCTGCACCGGGCGCTCCGGGTCGAGCAGCATCGCCTTGAGCCGCTCCGGGTCGCGCAGCATGAGGGTGAGCCGCTTGTAGGTCGGCACCCGGCGGGCGAAGCCGATGGTGAGGACGTTCGGGTCGAAGATCCGCTCGGTCCAGCCCAGCTCCGGCTCGGAGGCGCCGCGGTCGAGCCACGAGGCCTTCACCCGACGGCGGACCTCGTGGACCAGGCGGGCCCGCAGCTGGCCGCGGACCTCCCAGAGCAGCGAGTCCGTCACGCCGAACAGCTCCGGGCCGGCCCCGGCCGCCGCCGCACCCGCCGTGAGGCCGACCATCTCGCGGGCGGTCCAGGTGGGGCCGTGCACGCCGTTGGTCACCGAGCCGATCGGCACCTCGGGAGCGTCGAACCCGCCCCACAGCGACGAGAACATCCCGCGCGAGACCTCGCCGTGCAGCTGCGAGACGCCGTTCGAGCGCTGGGCCAGACGCAGGCCCATGTGCGCCATGTTGAACATGTCGGAGTCGGACTCGCGGCCCAGCGCGAGCACCCGGTCGACGCCGATCCCCGGCAGCAGGTCGCCGGAGAAGTAGTGCTCCATCAGGCCGATCGGGAACCGGTCGATGCCGGCGGGCACGGGGGTGTGCGTGGTGAAGACGGTCCCCGCCCGGACCGCGGCGAGGGCCTGGTCGATGTCCAGACCCGCCGTCGTGACCAGTTCCCGCATGCGCTCGAGGCCGAGGAAGCCCGCGTGGCCCTCGTTGGTGTGGAACACCTCCGGGGCCGGGTGGCCGGTGGCACCGCAGTACGCGCGCACGGCCCGCACCCCGCCGACCCCGACGAGGATCTCCTGGCGGATGCGGTGCTCGGCGTCGCCGCCGTAGAGCCGGTCGGTGATCTGGCGGAGGTCGGCGTCGTTGTCCTCGATGTCGGCGTCGAGCAGCAGCAGCGGCACGCGGCCGACGGAGGCGACCCAGATGCGGGCGCGGAGCACGCGGCCCTCCGGCATCGCGATGTGCACCAGCAGCGGTGCCCCGTCCGCTCCGGCGAGCAGGTGCAGCGGCAGGCCCTGCGGGTCGAGCGCCGGGTACTGCTCCTGCTGCCAGCCGTCGAGCGAGAGCGACTGCCGGAAGTAACCCGAGCGGTAGAGCAGGCCCACCGCGATCAGCGGCACGCCGAGGTCGGAGGCCGCCTTGAGGTGGTCGCCCGCGAGGATGCCGAGGCCACCCGAGTAGTTGGGCAGCACCTCGGAGACGCCGAACTCCATCGAGAAGTAGCCGATCCCCGCCGGGAGATCCTGTCGACCCTGGTACCAGCGCGGCTCGGTCAGGTACGCGCGCAGGTCGTCGGACACCTCGCGCACGCGGGCGACGAACGCGTCGTCCTCGGCGAGCGCGGCGAGCCGCGAGGGGCTGACCTCGCCGAGGAGACGGACCGGGTCACCCCCGCCGCGGCGCCACGCGGTCTCGTCGACCGCGGCGAACAGGTCCTGCGTCGGACCGTGCCAGGTCCAGCGCAGGTTGGTCGCGAGGTCCTGCAGCGGCGCGAGCGCGGCCGGGAGCTGGGCGCGGACGGAGAAACGACGCAGTGCCTTCACGGGGTCGAAGCCTAGGCAAACCCTTCCGACGCGCCGTCATCGCCCGTCGCGGCTGGATCGATTCGCTGGCTACGCTGCGTGGCGTGAGCGTGCTGGGGAGATGGTGGCCGTCCGGACGACGGTCCGAGGGTGAGAACGACGAGGGCGGCACGGGCGGGTTCGACCTGCTCGACGGGCCGGAGAACGCGTCGGGTGAGGACCAGGCGCCGCCGCGGCGCAGTGAGCCGTGGAGCGGTCGTTTCAAGGCGATCGTCACCGGGCGGCGCACCGACACCGGGAGCTTCCCGGCCGTCGGCCCGGAGCCCGCCGATGGACCTCGTCCCGACGACGGGCCGGGTCACTGGGGCTCCGACGGTGCGGCCGCTGCCGAGGACCTCCCGCCGCGCTACGACCCGCGCGACCGGCCGTCGCCCACCCGACGTCCCTGGGGGTCGTCGGGCGACGTCGAGCTCGGCCCGCCCCCGCCGCCGGACGCCCCCGTGAACCCGGGCCTGCCGTCGGGCCCGATCCCGCTGCCGGGCCACGCGCGCCCCGCGTCGGACCGCGCGCCCGCCGGGCCCTCGATCTCGAACGGCCCGACCGTGCCGTCGGCGCCGCTGCCCCCCGTCGACCGCTCGCGCCCCGCGCCGATGGGTCGGCCCGCGCCGTCCGGTCCCCCGGCCGCACCCGCCTGGTCCCGCTCCACGAACACCGGCGGCTTCCGGGCCGTCGTGCCGCCGTGGCGCCGGCCCGTGGTGCCGCAGGCGGCCGATGCACCGGCCGACGTGTCCACCGAGGCGCCCACCGCCACGACGGCGCGTCCGGTCGCGGACAACGCTTCGGATCCGGCCGGTTCGGGTAGGGCGACCGACATGAGTTCGTCGTCCGCCGATCGGCCGACCACCGAGCACGGTGCGTCCGCGCCCACCGCCGCGACCCCGCCCGCCCGGCTGTTCCCGGCCGAGCGCGCGACCGAACGCATCCCCGAACGCGCCGCCGACGGCTCCTCCGCGACGCCGGGGCGCCACGCCCGCGCCGACGCGCCGGTCGGGTCCTCGCCGCTCGCCCCCACTCCGGCGTCCCCCACGCCGCCCGCCTCCACCCCGGTCGCCGCCACCCCGGCCGCCTCCACGCCGCCGGCCGCCACCCCGCCCGCTGCCACGCCGCCGGCTTCCACCCCGGCCGCCGACGACCTCGACCTGCAGCGCCGCGGTCCCGGGGACGAGCCGCTCGACGAGCCCGGCTCGGGGCCGGCCCTGGGCGCCGTCGCGGCCGGTGCCGCCGTGACCGCCGGTGCCGCGACCGCAGCCGCCGCCGGCCGGGGCGAGGACCGGATCACCGACGCCGAGTGGACCCCCGCCGAGCCCGAGGGTCACGCCACGCAGGCTCCGGCCGCTGCGGACCTGCCTGAGGTGAACCTCGCGAAGTCCGGGAGCACGACGCCCGGCGAGCCCGCCGCCGAGGGTCACGCCACGCAGGCCCCGGCCGCTGCGGACCTGCCCGACGTGAACCTCGCGAAGTCCGGCGCCGGCAGCCCCGACGCCGAGGGACACACCACGCAGGCTCCGGCCGCTGCGGACCTGCCTGAGGTGGACCTCGCGGACACCGACGGCACCACCCCTGCCGTCGGGACCACCTCCGACGAGGACACGCCCGCCGCCGAGGAGCCCGAGGTCGCCTCGCCGACCGCCGCCGAGACCGACGCGCCGGCCCCCGCGATCGCCCCGGCCGGCACGGTCGCCGCCGCGCTCGCGCAGACGGACCCCGACCCCGCGCCGGCCCCCACCCGCACCACCGGGACCACCGACCTCGCCGCCGAGCGGGCCCGCCTCGCGCAGGGCCGGCTGGGGATCGACGAGGTCACCCCCGAGGTGTCGGGCGGGCGGTTCCCGTCGAAGGCCGTCGTCGGGGAGGTCGTGCCCGTCAGCGCGTCGGTCTGGCGCGAGGGGCACGACGCCATCGCCGCCACCCTGGTCTGGCAGCGCTGCGCCGACGTGGACCACGCCGACGCGGAGGCGGTCGCGACCGCGCCCGTCGTCGGGCACGAGCGCACCGCCCGCATGGTCAGCACGGGCAAGGACACCGACCGGGCCGCCGCGAGCCTCGTGGCCGACGCCGAGGGCCTGTGGCGCTTCCGGGTCGACGCCTGGAGCGACCCGTGGGCCACCTGGCGGCACGCGGTCGAGGTGAAGGTCGCGGCCGGTCAGGGGCCGGGCGAGCTCGCGAACGACCTGGAGAACGGCGCCCGGATCCTGGAGCGCGGTGCCGCGCAGATCGAGGACCGCAGCACGGCCGACGAGGTCGCCCACCAGCCCGCCACCGAGGCGACCACGCCGCTGGAGATGCCGCCGTCGTTCACGTTCGCCACCCAGCTGCGCGAGGCCGCCGCGTCCCTCCGCGACGTCGAGCGCCCGCTCGTCGAGCGGCTGGCGAAGGCGCTGTCCGAGCCGGTGCAGCACACGATGACCGAGCGTCCGGTACGCGAGCTCATCACGCGCGGCGCCGACCACCACGTGCTCGTCGAGCGCCCCCGGGCCCTCGACGGCGCCTGGTACGAGTTCTTCCCGCGCTCGACCGGCGGGTGGGACGCGGACGGCAGGCCGGTGCACGGCACGTTCCGCACGGCGCAGCGCGAGCTGGAACGGGCCGCCGCCATGGGCTTCGACGTCGTCTACCTGCCGCCGATCCACCCGATCGGCCACGTGAACCGCAAGGGCCCGAACAACACGCTGACCCCGGGCCCGGACGACGTCGGGTCCCCGTGGGCGATCGGCTCGGTCGAGGGCGGGCACGACGCGGTGCACCCGCAGCTCGGCACGATCGACGACTTCGACGCGTTCGTCGCCCGTGCCCACGAGCTCGGCCTCGAGGTCGCCCTCGACTTCGCGCTGCAGTGCGCGCCCGACCACCCCTGGGCGGCGACCCACCCGGAGTGGTTCACGGTGCGCCCCGACGGGACCATCGCCTACGCCGAGAACCCGCCGAAGAAGTACCAGGACATCTACCCCGTCAACTTCGACACCGACCCGGCCGGCATCTACGCCGAGTCGCTGCGGGTCGTCCTGTACTGGCTCTCGCACGGCGTGCGCGTGTTCCGCGTGGACAACCCGCACACCAAGCCGGCCGACTTCTGGTCCTGGCTGATCGCCAAGGTGCACGAGGTCGACCCGGGCGTGGTGTTCCTCGCCGAGGCGTTCACCCGCCCCGCGCGACTCTTCGGGCTCGCGAAGGCCGGGTTCAGCCAGTCCTACACGTACTTCACGTGGCGGACCGGCCGCGACGAGCTGCGCGAGTTCTTCGAGATGCACCGCGACCGCATCGACGAGGCCCGCCCGAACTGCTTCGTCAACACCCCGGACATCCTCCACGAGTCGCTGCAGACCGGCGGGCCCGGCATGTTCGCGATCCGGGCCACGCTGGCCGCGATGCTGGCGCCGAGCTGGGGCGTCTACGCGGGCTTCGAGCTGTTCGAGTGGCAGCCGGTCAAGGCCGGCAGCGAGGAGTACCTGGACTCGGAGAAGTACCAGCTCCGGCCCCGGGACTTCGACCGTGCGCTCGCGGAGGGCCGCAGCCTGCAGCCGTGGATCACGCGGCTCAACGAGATCCGCCGTGCCCACCCGGCGGTGCGCCAGCTGCGGACCCTGCGCTTCCACGACACCGACAACGAGGCGCTGCTGGCCTGGTCCAAGACCGACCCGGTCACCGGCGACACCGTGATCGGCGTCGTCAACCTCAACCCGTTCGGCGCCGAGGAGGGCACGCTGCACCTCGACATGGCGGCGCTGGGCCTCGACCCGTTCGCCCGCTTCGGGGCGTACGACGAGGTCAGCGGGCAGGTCTTCGACTGGGGCCAGGCGAACTTCGTCCGCCTCGAGCCGTGGCGCGACGTCGCGCACGTGGTCTCGGTGCAGAAGCGGTAGCCCTCAGCAGCACTCGAACGGCACTCCCGCGCCCGTGGGGAGTGCCGTTCGTCCGTTTCCCGGGCCTTCCCGACGCCGGGTCCGGGCACTTTCCGGACACCCCGCGCGTTGGAGGAGGTGACAAGACCCCGGAGGTTGCCGTGCCACTCCTGCTCGCGTTCCTGGCCTACGTCGCCGTGGAGATCTGGGTCCTGGTCCTGGTGGGCCAGGCCGTCGGGTTCCTCGGCCTGCTGGGCCTGCTGCTCCTCTCCGCCGTGGTCGGCGCCTGGGCCCTCAGGCACGAGGGGCGGCGCTCGATCACCGAGCTCGGCCGGGCCGTGCAGAACCGGCGCCCGGCCGAGGCGCAGGTCGCCGACGGCATGTACGTCGCGCTCGCGGGGGTGCTCCTCGTGGTGCCCGGCATCCTGTCCACCGTCGCGGCCCTGGTGCTGCTCGTGCCGCCGGTGCGCCGCGCCCTCGCCCGCCGGGCGGCCGACCGCGCCGTCCGGGCCGGGAGCGCCCGGATGACCCCCTCCGTCGTCGTGATCGGCGGTTCGGTGCCCCCCACCCGCCCGAACGCGGGACCGGGCGCCCCGATCGTCATCGAGGGCGCCCCGGCCGACCCCGAGCGCGAGCGCTGAGTCGAAGGACACGACGAACGCCCTCCGGTGCGGCGCGGGGGCGGGTCCGACCACTACCGTGGCGCGCGATGAACGAGGGGACTCCGAGCGCGCCCACCAGCACCCATGTCGCCGAACCGGGACACGAGGTCGTCGAACCGAACGCCGAGGACTTCCGCCGCGCGCGCCAGCTCCCGGTCGAGGACGACTGGTACAAGCGGGCCGTCTTCTACGAGGTCCTGGTCCGGGCGTTCTCCGACTCGAACCGCGACGGCTTCGGCGACCTGCGCGGGCTGACCGACCGGCTGGACTACCTCGCGTGGCTCGGCGTCGACTGCCTGTGGCTGCCGCCGTTCTACGACTCCCCGCTGCGCGACGGCGGGTACGACATCCGCGACTACCGCAAGGTGCTGCCGGAGTTCGGCACCGTCGAGGACTTCGTCGAGTTCGTCGACCAGGCGCACGCCCGCGGCATCCGCGTGATCACCGACCTCGTCATGAACCACACCTCCGACCAGCACGTGTGGTTCCAGGAGTCGCGTCGCGACCCCGAGGGCCCGTTCGGCGACTTCTACGTCTGGTCCGACGACGGGTCCGAGTACGCCGACGCCCGCATCATCTTCGTCGACACCGAGTCCTCGAACTGGACCTACGACTCGGTCCGCGGGCAGTTCTACTGGCACCGGTTCTTCTCCCACCAGCCGGACCTGAACTTCGACAACCCGGCCGTGTGCGAGGCGATGATCGACGCGCTGCGCTTCTGGCTGGACCTCGGGATCGACGGGTTCCGCCTCGACGCCGTGCCCTACCTCTTCGAGCGCGAGGGCACCAACGGCGAGAACCTCCCGGAGACCCACCAGTTCCTCAAGCGCTGCCGGAAGGTCATCGACGACGAGTACCCGGGCCGCATCCTGCTCGCCGAGGCCAACCAGTGGCCCGCCGACGTCGTGGAGTACTACGGCGACCCCGAGGCCGGCGGGGACGAGTGCCACATGGCGTTCCACTTCCCGCTCATGCCGCGCATCTTCATGGCCGTCCGGCGCGAGTCCCGGTTCCCGATCTCGGAGATCCTGGCGCAGACCCCGGAGATCCCCGAGAGCGCGCAGTGGGGCATCTTCCTGCGCAACCACGACGAGCTGACCCTCGAGATGGTCACCGACGACGAGCGCGACTACATGTACGCGGAGTACGCCAAGGACCCGCGGATGAAGGCCAACATCGGCATCCGCCGCCGGCTGGCCCCGCTGCTCGACAACGACCGCAACCAGCTCGAGCTGTTCACCGCGTTGCTGCTCTCCCTGCCGGGTAGCCCCGTCATCTACTACGGGGACGAGATCGGCATGGGCGACAACATCTGGCTGGGCGACCGCGACGGGGTCCGCAGTCCGATGCAGTGGACGCCGGACCGCAACGCCGGGTTCTCCGCGTGCGACCCGGGCCGGCTCAACCTGCCGATCGTGATGGACCCGGTGTACGGCTACCAGGCCGTGAACGTGGAGGCGCAGTCGAACTCCAGCGCCAGCCTGCTGCACTGGAACCGGAGGATGATCGAGATCCGCCGCCAGCACACGGCGTTCGGACTCGGCGACTTCCACGAGCTCGGGGGCTCCAACTCCTCGGTGCTGAGCTACGTCCGTCAGAGCGTCGACAAGGACGGCCACCGCGACGTCGTGCTGTGCGTCAACAACATGTCCCGATTCCCGCAACCCGTGGAGCTCGATTTGATCGCCTGGAAGGACTGGACGCTCACCGAGTTGACCGGAGGCGTCCCCTTCCCAGCGATCGGTGAGCTGCCCTACCTGCTCACGCTGCCAGGGCACGGCTTCTACTGGTTCTCGATCCAGCCCGCGCAGGAGCGGTGATGAGCGCACCGACCCTCGACGCCCTGCTCCCCGCCCTCACCGACTGGCTGCCCGGCCAGCGCTGGTTCGCCGCGAAGGACCGGACCGTCGCCGAGGTGCGCCTCGTCGGCCACCAGGAGGTCACCCCCGCGGACGCCGTCCCCGCCGTCGCGCACGCCGTGATCGCGGTGTCGTTCACCGACGGACCGGAGGACCGGTTCCAGCTGCTGCTGGGCTCGCGTCCCGACGTGTCCGGCGACCTCGAGCACGCGGTGATCGGCCGCGTGGGCGACCGCGTGGTCTACGACGGCCTCGCCGACGGCGAGATCAGCCGGCTGCTGCTCTCGATGATCGTCTCCGACACCGCGGTCGGGTCGCTGCGCTTCGTGCCCGAGCCCGGCACCGAGGCGCCCATCGTGGGGCCCGGACGCCCGCTGCTCGGTGAGCAGTCCAACTCGTCGGTGATCTACGGCGAGCGCGCGATCATGAAGCTCTTCCGACGCGCGACGCCGGGTCTCAACCCCGACCTCGAGCTGCACCGGGCGCTGCGCCGCGAGAACTCCGGCGAGGTCGCGCCGCTGCTGGGCGCGATCGAGGGCGAGATCGTTCCCGACGACGGGGGCGCCCCGGTGCCGATGACCGTCGCGATGCTCCAGGTCTACGCCGCGAACTCCGCCGACGGCTGGTCGATGGCCCTGACGAGCGTGCGGGACCTGCTCGCCGAGGGGGATCTGCGCCCCGACGAGGTCGGCGGCGACTTCGCGGGCGAGGCGCACCGGCTCGGGAAGACCATCGGGATGGTGCACCGCGAGCTGGCGCGGGCCCTGGGCAGCGAGCGGCTCGGTGCCGACGGCGTGTCCGCGGTCGCCGACTGGATGCTCGAGCGCCTGGACGCCGCGGCCGGCGCCGTCGAGGCCGTGGCCGCCCGGCGCGACGACATCGCGCGCGTGCTGGAGGGCGTCCGCGCGGCCGACGACGGGGGTCTGGTCGTGCAGCGCGTGCACGGCGACCTGCACCTCGGCCAGACGCTGCGCACCCCGCGCGGCTGGCTCGCGATCGACTTCGAGGGCGAGCCGTCGCGTCCGCTGGACGACCGGGTCCGCCCGGACTCCCCGCTGCGCGACGTGGCGGCGATGCTGCGCTCGTTCGACTACGCGGCCTTCCACCAGCTCGCCGAGTGGGAGACCGGTGCCGAGGCCCCGGCCTACCTGCAGCGGCGCGCCCAGGAGTGGGCCGATCGCAACCGCTCGGCGTTCTGCGACGGCTACGCCGAGATCGCCGGCGCCGACCCGCGTGAGCACCTCGCCGTGCTGCGCGCCTACGAGCTCGACAAGGCCGTGTACGAGGTCCTGTACGAGACCCGCAACCGGCCGAACTGGCTGACCATCCCGCTGCGGTCGATGGCCCGGCTCGTGGGCGACCCCGACCCCGCGCGAGGGGCCCCGGACCACTAGAACGCCCGGATCCTCCCCTCACGGTGGTCGCGGGTTGAGCCCGCGCCCACCGCGGGTAGGAGAACCGGACCCGATCCCGATCCCGGAGTGCGCACCACCGATGACCCGCCCCACGCCGACGTCCGGCCCGCTGCCCGTCACGCCCGGAGAACTGGACGTGCACCTGCTCGTCGAGGGCTCGCACCGCGACCCGCACAGCGTGCTCGGGCCGCACCGCCGTCCGGCGAACCCCGGCACCGTCGTGGTCCGCACCCTGGCCCCCGGCGCCGACGAGGTCGACGTCGTGGTCGAGCAGGGCCCGACGGCGGGCCGCTACCCGCTGAGCCCCGTCGACACCTCCGGGCTCTTCGCCGGCCCGGTGCCAGGGCCGCTGCCCCACTACCGGCTCGCGATCCGCACCACCGACGAGTCCGGCGGCGACACCCACGGCGAGGGCCACGAGCGCATCGTCGAGGACCCGTACCGCTTCTCCCCCGTCCTCGGCCCGGTCGACCTGCACCTCATCGGCGAGGGTCGCCACGAGCGGCTCTGGGAGGCCCTCGGGGCGCACTTCCGCCGCTGGCCGACCCCGTCGGGCCCGGTCGAGGGCACGTCGTTCACCGTGTGGGCCCCCAACGCCCGCGGGGTGCGGGTCGTCGGTGACTGGGACCCCGAGCACGGCAGCTGGGACGGCGTCGCCACCCCGATGCGGGCCCTCGGATCCGGGGTGTGGGAGCTCTTCCTGCCCGGCGTCGGGCTCGGCACCCGCTACGGCTTCCGCATCCTCACCCCCGCCGGTGTGTGGCTCGACAAGGCCGACCCGATGGCGTTCGCCGCGGACCTGCCGCCGACCCCCGCGTCGGTGGTCACCGCCTCGACCCACACCTGGGCCGACGAGGCCTGGATGACCCGTCGTCGGGAATCCAAGGCCCACGCCGAGCCGATGAGCGTCTACGAGCTCCACGCCGGGTCGTGGCGGCAGGGCCTGACCTACGCCGAGCTGGCCGACGAGCTCGTCGACTACCTCACCGAGCGCGGGTTCACCCACGTCGAGCTGCTGCCGGTGGCCGAGCACCCGTTCGGCGGGTCGTGGGGCTACCAGGTCTCGTCCTACTACGCGCCCTCGAGCCGCTTCGGCACCCCCGACGACTTCCGCACCTTCGTCGACACGATGCACCGCGCCGGCATCGGCGTGATCGTCGACTGGGTGCCCGCGCACTTCCCGCGCGACGAGTGGGCGCTCGCCCACTTCGACGGGACGCCCTGCTACGAGCACGGCGACCCGCGCCGCGGCGAGCAGCTCGACTGGGGCACGCTCGTGTTCGACTTCGGGCGCTCCCAGGTCCGCAACTTCCTCGTCGCGAACGCGCTGTACTGGCTCGAGGAGTTCCACGTCGACGGCCTGCGCGTGGACGCGGTCGCCTCGATGCTCTACCTGGACTACTCGCGCTCGGAGTGGACGCCCAACAAGTACGGCGGCCGCGAGAACCTCGAGGCGGTGTCGTTCCTCCAGGAGTTCAACGCCACCGTCTACAAGCACCACCCCGGCGTCGTGACGATCGCCGAGGAGTCCACCGCCTGGCCCGGCGTCACCCGCCCCACCCACCTCGGCGGCCTCGGGTTCGGCATGAAGTGGAACATGGGTTGGATGCACGACACGCTCGACTACGTCATGCGTGACCCGGTGCACCGCGGCTACCACCACAACCAGATGACGTTCTCGCTGACCTACGCCTGGTCGGAGAACTACGTGCTGCCCTTCAGCCACGACGAGGTGGTGCACGGCAAGGGCTCGCTGTGGACCCGCATGCCCGACATGGGTCGCGGTGACCACGGCAAGGCCGCCGGGCTGCGCGCGCTGCTGGCCTACATGTGGGCCCACCCGGGCAAGCAGCTGCTGTTCATGGGGCAGGAGTTCGGGCAGGTCCGGGAGTGGTCCGAGGAGCGCTCGCTGGACTGGGAGCTGTTCGACGACCCGCTGCACGCCGGGATCGCCCGCCTCGTCACCGACCTCAACGCGGCCTACCGGGCCCACCCGGCGCTGTACGCGGGCGACACCGACCCGGCGGGCTTCTCCTGGATCGACGCGAACGACGCGGCCGGCAACGTCTTCTCGTTCGTGCGCCACGACCCGACCGGCGGCCCGGACGTGGTGTGCGTGGCGAACTTCGCCGGGCTCGTGCACGACCGCTACCGCGTCGGGATGCCGAAGGCCGGCCGCTGGCGCGAGGTGGTCAACACCGACGCCGACGTCTACGGGGGCGACGGGGCCGGCAACTTCGGGTCGGTGTTCGCGGCGTCCGTACCGCAGCACGGGCGCCCGGCGTCGGCGGAGATGACGCTGCCGGCCTCCGGGATGCTCTGGCTGGTCCACGACGGCGCCTGAGCACCTCCCGGTGCCAGCAATGCCCTCTCGGCGTGCTCCTCCTGATTGCTTGCAGACCAGCGGCAGGAAAGGCGGCATCGTCGAATCGCCCCATTCCGCCCCCACGGCCGACCCGGCTCCCGCACACTGATCAGGTGCGGATCCGGGTCGTGCTCGCGGTGGTGGCGGTGCTCGCCGTCCTGCTCACGGCGGGGTGCGCCTCGGCGGTCGACGGGCGGGCGTTCGCCGGCCCGCAGGTCAGCGCCGGCCTCGACCCGCAGTTCGTCCGCGACAACGACGGGTCGGACGACGACCGGCTCGCCGCCGCCGTCCTGCGCGACCTCGAGGGCTGGTGGGGCGAGCAGTTCCCGCGCGTCGCGGACGGGCAGCGCTTCGAGCCGCCGAAGGGCTACTTCTCGGTCGACTCGTCGCGGCCCGGGCCGCCCCCGCCCTGCACGGAGTCCACCGACGAGGTCGAGGGCAACGCCTTCTACTGCCCGCGGGCCGACGTCATCGCCTACGACCGCGCGGCCCTGATCCCCGTGCTGCGCGAGGAGTTCGGGGACTCGGCGGTCGTCGTCGTCCTCGCCCACGAGTTCGGGCACGCCGTCCAGCAGCGCCTGGAGGACACCGTCGCCACCAGCGCGAGCCTCGGCTCCGGGGCCCCGACGATCCTGTCCGAGGGCCAGGCGGACTGCTACGCCGGCTCGTTCCTGCGCGCGGTGCACGACGGCGACACCTCCGACCTGCGTACCGGCGACGCCGGGATCGACGCCGCGATGAGCGCGCTGATCACCTTCCGCGACCCGGTGGGCACCGACGCCCGCGACGACCGGGCGCACGGCAACGCGTTCGACCGCGTGTCCTCCTTCCAGGACGGCTACGCCGACGGCGCCGGCTCCTGCGCGCAGATGACGCTGACCAACCGCTCGTTCACCCAGCAGGCGTTCGCGTCCCTGTCCGACGCGCAGAGCGGGGGGAACCTGCCGCTGCCCGACCTGCTGCGCGCCATGGGCACCGACCTCGACCGGTTCTTCGGCGCGCTGGTGAAGGCCAAGGGCGGGCAGTGGACGGCGCCCACGATCCGCCAGGGGCAGGACGCCTGCGGGCAGGGCGCGGTCGGGCTGTGCGACGGCGGCGTGGTCCAGGCCGACGAGGCGCTGGACGGGATCCACGACGGGCTCGGCGACTACGCCAGCGGCACCCTGCTCGCCTCCCGCTACGCGCTCGCCGCGCTGGCCGCCACCGGCCGCCCGACGACGGGTCCCGCCGCAGGCCGCACGGCGCTCTGCCTGGCCGGGGCCTACACCGCCGACGTCGGCGCCCCGGGCTCGGACTTCAGCCTCTCCCCCGGCGACCTCGACGAGGCCGTCAACCTCCTGCGTCGCAGTGACGACGCCGCGACCGCCACCGACGGGACGGTCGCCGACACCACGGCGTACGCGCGGATCGCCGACTTCCGGCAGGGGGTCGACGGCGGCGCGGACCGCTGCCTCGCCCTACGCTGACCGGCCGATGGCCACGATCCGGCACCACCCCGAGGCGATCGGGGTCGGGCTCCTGCTCAGCGCCGTCGGTGGCTACCTCGACGCCTACACCTACGTCGGGTACGGCGGGGTGTTCGCGAACGCGCAGACCGGCAACGTGGTGCTGCTGGCGATCGGGCTGATCCGCGGCGAGTTCGCCGAGGCGCTGCGCCACGTGCCCCCGCTGCTGTCGTTCCTGGTGGGGCTCGGTGTGGCGGAGTCGCTGGCCCGCCCGTGGGCGCGCCGCACCCTGCGGCGGCCGGCACGGGTGGTCCTCGGGACCGAGGCGCTGGTCCTGGCGCTCGTCGCCCTGATCGCCCTGCCGAACACGGTGGTCACCGTCGCGGTCGCGTTCGTCGCCGCCCTGCAGGTCTCGACGTTCAAGAAGGTGGGCGACGTCCCCTACAACGCGACCGTCACCACCGGGAACCTGCGCAGCCTCGTCGCCGAGTTCGCGAACTGGTGGGCCGACCGCGTGTCCGGCGCCCGCCGACGGTTCGGCGTGCTCGCCGGGATCGTGCTGTCGTTCGCCGGCGGGGCCGCCGTCGGCGCCGCCCTCACCCTGACGACGGGCCGCTTCGCCGGGCTCCTCCCGGCGGTCGCGGTGCTGGTGGCGCTGACCGCGATCGCCGTGGAGACCCGTCGTCGGGAGAGGGAGGAGCGCTAGTAGAGCGCGCGGGCGAGGGCGCGGCGGGCCGTGGTGACCCGCGGGTCGTCCGGGGCGAAGAGCTCGAAGAGCGACACCAGGTGCTCGCGGGCCGCGTCGCGGTCCTCGGCGGCGGTGCGCTGCACGGTCTTCACGAGACGGTCGAACGCGGCCTCGACCTGCCCGCCGGCGAGTTCGGCGTCGGCGGCCGCCTTCTGCGCGGCGACGTCGTCGGGGCTGGCGTCGGCCGCGGCGATCGCGGACGGGTCGGCCGACTCCGCGCGGGCCATGAACCGCACCTGGGCGAGCGCGGCCTGGGCCTCGGCGTTGGCGGGCTCGACGGCGAGGATCTGCTCGTAGGCGGCGACCGCGGCGTCGTAGTCACCGCGCTCGAGGGCGTCCTCGGCGGCGACGAACCGCGGGTCCTCCGGCTCGGGCTCCGGCTCGGCCGCCCCCGTCGCCGGGCCGCGGGCCTCGGCCTCCGCGATGCCGGGCATCCGGTCGCGCAGCGCGTCGAGGATCTGCGCGATCCAGCCGCGCAGCTGCTCCTCGGGCTGCACACCGGAGAACGACGTGACGGGCTGCTGCGCGACGACGACGTGGACCGTCGGGATCGACTGCACCTGGAACATCTGGGCGATGCGCGGGTTCGCGTCGACGTCGACCTTGGCGAGGATCCAGGACCCGTTGCCCTCGGCGGCGAGCTTCTCCAGCGTCGGCGAGAGCTGCTTGCAGGGCTGGCACCACTCGGCCCAGAGGTCCACGACGACGGGGACCGTCATCGACCGCTCGAGCACCTCGTCCTGGAAGGTGTCCTCGGTGACGTCGACGACGAAGGAGCCGGCGGCGGGAGCCGGGGCCTGTCCCGGGTCCGGCGGCGGGGTGGGGGTCGCGGGCCGGGCCTGCTGCGTGGAGCGCTGCTCCGCGCGGGCCTTCAGCCCGGACAGGTCGACGGCCCCGGCCATGGCCGAGGACAGGGCTGCCGCCTGCGCGGCCTGACGGGGATCGGGGCGTGCCACGCGTCAATCCTGCCAGCTCGACAGACGCTCCTCGACCCGTGCCACCTTCGCGTCCATCTGACCGGTCCAGCCCGGCCGGATGTCGGCCTTCAGCACGAGCGACACGCGGCTGCCGTAGCGGCCCGCGGCCTCGGTCGCCCGCTTCACCACGTCCATCACCTCGTCCCACTCCCCCTCGAGCGAGGTGAACATCGACGAGGTCTCGTGCGGCAGCCCGGACTCGCGGACCACGCGCACGGCGGCGGCCACGGCCTCGCTCACCGAATCGGACTCCCCGCCACTGGGGGCGACACTGAAGGCGACGATCATCCGACCATTGTCCTGCTAGATTCCCGCCGATGCCCGCGTCCGACCCGTTGCCGTTCGACCCCATCGAGCGGGCCGCCGACATCTGGGCGAGCAAGATCGGCGACGCCACCACGATGGCCGCCACCACCAGCGTCTTCCGGGTCCAGCAGATCCTGCAGCAGGCCGTCGACGCCGCGCTGCGCCCGCACGAGCTGACGTTCGCCCGCTACGAGGCGCTCGTGCTCCTGACCTTCTCCCGGCACGGCGCCCTGCCGATGAGCCTCATGGGTCAGCGGCTGCAGCTGCACCCCACGTCGATCACCAACATCGTCGACCGCCTCGAGGGCGCCGCGCTGGTCCGGCGCACGCCGCACCCGACCGACAAGCGCACCACCCTCGTCGAGATCACCGACGCCGGCCGGGCGCGCTGCGAGGAGGCGACGGCGGCCGTGAACGCCGTGGACTTCGGCCTGGTCGGGCTCGGCGCCGACGAGGCCCGGACCCTCTTCGGGCTGCTCGCCCGGGTCCGGCACGCCGCCGGCGACTTCGGCTGATCCTCCCTCTTCCCTTCCCGACGCCGGGTCGGGTCAGCTCGCGACGAGCGCCCCGCTCCGGAGCTCCCCGTCGACGAGCTCCAGCACCGTGTCCATCCGGTCCAGGCCCTCCGGTCGGTGGGTGAGCAGCAGGACGGTGTGGTCCCCGGCGAGCAGGTCCGCCATCAGCGCCTGCGCCGTCGCGACGTCGAGCCCCTCGGTCGGCTCGTCGAGGAGCCACACGCCCGGCCCCGCCAGCACGAGCCGGGCCGCCGCGAGCCGACGCCGCTCCCCGCCCGAGATGCTCCCGGGGCCGATGACGGTGTCCAGCCCGTCGCCGAGCGTCGCGACCCACCCGTCGAGGTGCACCCGGCGCAGCGCGGCGTGGAGGCGCTCGTCGTCGGCGTCCGGGGCGGCGAGCAGCAGGTTCCGGCGCACGGAGGTGGTGAAGACGTGGTCGTGGTCGCCGAGCAGCCCGATCCGCCGTCGCACCTCGTCGCCCGGCAGGTCGCGGACGTCGACCCCGTCGATCGTCACACGTCCCGACGCCGGGTCGAGGAACTTCAGCAGCACCGCCGCCAGCGTCGACTTCCCCGAGCCCGACACCCCCGTCACGCCGACCCGCGCGCCGGGCGGCAGGTCGAGGTCGACGTCCCGCAGCGCCTGCCGGGCACCCCACCCCGCGGTGAGGCCGTGCACGGTGACCGCCGCGGGCGTCGCGTGGCCCTGCGTCGATGGCTCCTCCGACGCATCCAGTGCCACAGATCGGCCACCGACGCCCCGGCCGTCGTCACCCCGACCGTCGTCACCGGTCGACCGTGGCGACCTGCTGACCTCCGACGTCAGCGGTGGCACACGGCTGACATCCGGGACGCCGAGGCGCTCGACCGAGCGTGGCGACCTGCTGACGTCCGACGTCAGCGGTGGCACACAGCTGTCATCAGCCGGGTCCGCCGCGGGCGGCGGCACGGACGCGAGCACCTCGGTCCGGGCGCGGGCCTGACGTCCCCGCACCAGGGCCCGGGCGGCCCCGGGCAGGGCGAGCACGGTGCCGGCGAGGGCGGTCGGCAGCAGGACGACGATCCCGACCAGCTCCGGCGACGCCTCGAGCGACACCGCGGCGAGGGCGGCGCCGACCGTCGTGACGCCGAGCGCCAGGTGGGCGACCCCGTCGAGCAGGCCCTCGTGCACCGCGGCCCGACGCCGGGCCCGGTCCAGGTCGGCCGCGCGGGCCCGTGGGACGGCGAGCACGTCGTCGCGGTCGCGCACGACCAGTTCCTCCCGGGCGGCGAGGGTCTCGACGACGGCGGCCCGGAGGCGGTCCCCGGCCCGGTCGAGCACCGGACCGTCGCGGCGCGCCAGGCCGGCCGCCAGCAGGGGCACCGCCACGCCCGCGACGCCGAGGCCCACCACGAGAGCGGGCAGGGTCGCGGGCACCGCGAGCCAGGCGACGAGCAGCACGACCGGGAGCACCAGCGCGGCGACCAGCACCGGCTGCCGTCCGCGCACGAGACCGTCGAGCCGGACGTCGACGTCGTCGACCGCCCGGGCCAGCAGGTCACCCCGTCGGCCGGCGACCGCGCCCGGCACCCGGTCGACGAGCACCGCGACGAGGGCCCGGCGCCACCCGGCGACGCGGGCGAGGGCGTCGTCGTGGGTCACGAGCCGCTCCAGGTAGCGCAGCAGCGGGCGCAGGACGGCCGTCCCGCGCACGATCACCACCGCGATCGACAGCGTCAGCACCGGCGGTCGCGCGTCGGCCCGCACGATCAACCACGTCGACGCCGCCGTCAGGACCAGCCCGGCGAGCACGGACCCGGCGCCCAGCGCGACCCCACCCGCCGTCCGGAACCCGCGGCGAGAACCCGCCCCCGAAGCGTGAGGGGAACCCTCGAGCGCTCTTGTGGCACCAGGGTTCCCCTCACGCGGGACGGGGGGACCGCTGGGACGCGCCAGCGTCACGACCCGGTCGGCCGCAGCGAGGGCAGCCGGCCGGTGCGCGACCAGCAGCACCGCCGCGCCCCGGGCGGCGGCCGCCCGCAGCAGGTCGAGCACCCGGGCCTCGGTGGCGGCGTCGAGATGGGCGGTCGGCTCGTCGAGCAGCACCGTCTGGCGTGGGTCGGCCTCGAGCGCCACGAGCACCCGGGCGAGCGCGAGCCGCTCCCGCTGGCCGGCCGACACCGAGCCGCCCTCCTCGGCCAGCGACGCGTCGACGTCGAACGGCAGGTCCAGGGCGTCCAGCACGGACCGGTCAGACGACCCCAGGGCCTCGCCGACCGTCCGCGCGTGCGGGAGCGTCGGGCGCTGCGGCAGGTACTGCACCGGTCCGCCGACCGCCACGGTGCCCTCGTCCGCCCGGATCGCGCCCGCCAGCACGCGGAGCAGCGTCGTCTTCCCGGCGCCCGACTCGCCGGCCAGCGCCACGACCTCCCCGGGCGCCACCTCGAGCGAGTCCAACACCAACGCGTCCGCCCGCCGCTGCGGGTAGCGGACGCGGACGGCGGAGGCGCGGACGCCCGCTGCGCCCGGCCGATCGCCCGGACCACGGGCGGCACTCACGAGCCCGGAGGGCACCTGCGCGTCGTGGAACCGTGACCCGACCTCCCGGATCGGCCGGTACGCCTCGGGCGCCAGCAGGATCGCGACGAGCGCGGGCGCCAGACCGAGCGAACCGTCCACCACGCGCAGCCCGGCCGACACCGCGACCAGCCCGACCGACACCGTCGCCACGAGGTCCAGCGCCGTCGTCGACAGGAACGCGACCCGCAGCACGGACGCGGTCGCACGCCGATGCGCCTCCCCGGTCCGCGCCACCTCGTCGACCTGACGGCGGGCGCGCCCGAACAGGCGCAGGGTCGCGAGCCCGGTGACGACGTCGAGCACGTGCCCCGACAGCCGCTCCCCGGCGGCCCACTGCGCGGCCGCACGCTTCTCGGTGACCCAGCCGATCAACGCCGCGAACACCGGCAGCAACGGCAGCGTGACCAGCACGATCACCGCCGAGGTCCGGTCCGCGAGGAACAGCCCGACGAGCACCAGCGGCGGCAGCACCGCCGCCAGCACGAGCGCCGGGAGGTAGGAGGTGAACCAGGCGCGCAGGTCGTCGACGCCCCCGGCGGCGAGTTCCCGACGACGGGTCGCGCCCGGGTCGCCCCGCTCGGCGTCGACGTCGCGGGCGTCGAGGAGCCGCTCGCGCTGCGGTTCCACCACCCGCGTCGCGGTCCCGGCGGCCACCCACGGCGACACCGCCGCCACCAGCGCCCGCACCAGCACCGCCCCGACCAGCCACGCGATCTCGGTGGTCGGGCGCCCCCCACCGACCAACGACGCGACGAGCAGCCCGGCCGCGACCAGCGCGACCGCGTCCGCCACCGCACCGGCCACGCCCAGCACCACCTGCGCCGCCACCCCGGGCAGCGCCGGCCGCGCCAGGCGCAGCAGCCGGGGGTCGACCGGCCCGCTCACGCCGTCACCCGCTCACTGGCCACCCGCCGCCGGAACACCCAGTACGAGAACGCCTGGTACGCGATCACCCCGGGCAGGATCAGCACCGCGCCGACCGTGATCACCGTCAGCGCGTACGGCGAGGCGGCCGCCCCGGAGATCGTCAACGACGACGCCGGGTCGAGCGTGGAGGGCAGCACGACCGGCACGTGCGCGGTGAAGGCCGCCACCACGGCGCCGACCACGCCGAGCGTCGCCGCGGCGAACGCGGTGCCCTCGTACCGCCACGCGGCGGCGACGGCCGCGGCCAGGGCGAGCAGCGCGACGACCCCGGCGAACAGGGCCGCCAGGCCGCCCACGACCACCGCGACGCCGGCGGCGACCACGCCGGCCGCCACCGCCGACCCGACCGCCACCCGCCGCGCCCGTACCCGGACCGGCCCGGTGGTGCGCAGGCCCAGGAACGTCGCGCCCTGCACCAGCGCGGCGAGGACGCCGAGCACCGCACCCGCGAGCGCCGGTCCCGAGACCAACGGCGCCAGCGACCGCTCGAGACCGGTCCCGACGACGGCGCCGGTCGGGTCGAGCGCGAGCCCCGTCATCGCGACGGCGACGACCGCGCCGAACAGACCCGCCGTCAGGAAGGAGGAGACCGCGAGCGCGACCTCGCAGCGCCGCCGCCAGACCGGGGTGTCGACCTTGCCGCGGAACTCGATCGCGACGCCGCGGGCGGCGAGGGCCAGCAGCACCAGCACCATCGGCAGGTAGAGCCCGGAGAGGAGCGCGGCGTACCAGTCGGGGAAGGCCGCGAAGGTGACGCCGATCGCGGCGACCAGCCAGACCTCGTTGCCGTCCCACACCGGGCCGACGGTGCGGATCGCCGCACCGCGCTCGTGGTCGTCCCGCCCGAGGGCCGGGGCGAGCATCCCGACCCCGAAGTCGAAGCCCTCGAGCGCGAAGAACAGCACCCAGCACAGGACCGCGAGGGCGAACCAGAGGATCTCCATCAGTAGCTCATCTCCAGCACGGGCTCGGGCTTCTCCTGCGGTCCCGACGACGGGTGCAGCGGCGCGGGCTCCAGCCGCGAGACGTGCAGCACGAGGCGGACCCAGACGACCGCGAGGACGCCGTAGACCAGGGCGAACCCGGCGAGCGAGGCCACCAGCTCGACGGGGGTGAGGGTGGGTGAGACGCCGTCACGGGTCTGGAAGAGGCCGAACACGAGCCAGGGCTGGCGGGCGGTCTCGGTGAACAGCCAGCCGAAGGTCGCGGCGGCGGTGGGCAGGACGGGCAGGGTCCACAGGAAGCGCAGCAGCCAGCGGTCGGCGAACCACGCGGGCGTGAACTCGCGGCCGCGGCGGGTGCGCCAGAGGACGTAGGCGGCCACCGCGGCGGCGACCATCCCGAGCCCGATCATCAGCCGGAACGTCCAGTAGGCGACCGGGATCCAGGGGGTGTAGTCCCCGGGGCCGAACTGCAGCTCGTACTGCCGCTGCAGGTCGTCGATGCCCCGCACGGTGGCGGTCGGGTCGCCGGTGGCGAGGAAGCTCAGCAGCCAGGGGACGTCGAGCGACCACGGCTCCTGCCAGCCGGGGAGCTGGAAGGCGAACAGGCTGAACGGGGCGTGCGAGGTGGTCTCGTAGAGCGCCTCCGCGGCGGCCATCTTCATCGGCTGCACCTCGGTCATCACCTTGCCCAGCAGGTCGCCGGTGAGGCTGACCGCGGCGCCGCCGACCAGGGTGGTCCAGGCGCCGACCCGGGCGAGGAGCCGCCAGGTCGGGCCCTGCGCGGCGTCGTCCCGGCGCCGCCACAGACCGATCGCCATCAGCAGTGCGCCGCCCGCCATGAAGGCCCCCGCGATGGTGTGCGGGAAGGAGGCGACGACGACGGGGTTGGTCAGCAGCGCGGTGAAGCTGCCGAGCACGGCGCGCCCGGTCGCCGGGTCGATCGTCGCGCCGACCGGGTGCTGCATGAACGCGTTGGCCGCGAGGATCACGTACGCCGAGATGAGGGTGCCGACGGCGACCACCCAGATCGTCGCGAGGTGCAGCCCGGGGCGGAGCCGGTCGCGGCCGAACCACCACAGGCCCAGGAACGTGGCCTCGAGGAAGAACGCGAGCATGCCCTCGATCGCGAGCGTGGGGCCGAAGACGTCGCCGTAGTACTGCGCGAACGCCGACCACGAGAGTCCGAACTGGAACTCCTGGACGAGGCCGGTCACCACCCCGACGGCGAAGGTCGCCATCAGCAGCTTCCCGGCCAACATGGTGGCCCGCGAGTACCGCTCGTCCCTGGTGCGCCACCACATCGTCTGCAGGCCCGCCGTCAACGCCGAGAGCGAGATCGACAGCGGGACGAACAGGTAGTGGTAGACGGTGACGACGGCGAACTGCAGGCGTGAGAGCTCCAGTGCGGTCACGACCCGACCTCCTGTCGACTACGACGCTTCGTAGTACCTACGACCGACGGTAGTACGACAGGTGTCGTTGATACATCGTGTCGCTGGGTACACTCCTTCGCGTGGCCCTCGGAGAGCTCGAACGCGCGGTCATGGCGCAGCTGTGGTCGGCCGAGGAGCCGCTCACGGTCCGCGACGTGCACGATCGACTGGAGCGGGAGCTCGCCTACACCACCGTGATGACCGTCCTGGGCCGGCTGGCCAAGAAAGGGCTGGTCAGGCAGGAACGGGACGGCAAGGCCTATCGCTACGCGGCCGCGTCGAGCCGCGAGCAGATGGCCGCGGAGCTGATGCTCGACGCGCTCGGGGACGTCGGGGAGGACCGCACGGCCGCGCTCGTCGCCTTCGTCGACCGGGTCGGCCCCGAGGAGGCCGAGGCGTTGCGCCGCGCGCTCGACACGCCGCCGAGCGGCACGCCGCGCCCGGCCGGCTGATCACCCGAGTCGTGAGAACCGCCACCCACGCGCCACACTGACGTCCCATGGCGTCGGTGTGGCTGACGGGGATCGCCCTCGTCCTCGCCGGGCCCGTGCCCGCCCTGCTGGCCCGGGCCCGCTGGACCCGGTCCGTGCCCCGCGCGGCGATCGTGCTCTGGCAGTCGGTGGCCGTCGCGGCGGTGCTGGCCGCCGTCGGGAGCGCCCTCGCCGCGCCGGAGGCCCTGCTGCGCGTGTTCCTCCACCCGGAGGAGCGCACCGGGGTGGCCCTCGCGGTCGCGGTGGGGGCGGCGGCGGTGCTCGCCGGCCTCATCGTGGTGCGCCTCGTGGTGGTGCTGGTCCTGCTCGCCGTGCGCACCCGGGTCCGCCGGGCGCGCCACCGCGACATGGTGGACCTGCTCGCGCGCGCCGACCGGGGTGACGCCGTCGGCGCGCTGCGGGCCGGCACCGTGCGGGTGCTCGACGGCGCCGTGCCGTTCGCCTACTGCGTGCCCGGGCGGGTCGGCCGGGAGGGCCGGGTGGTGCTGACCGGCGCGGCCCTCGACACGCTCTGCCCGAACGAGCTCCGCGCCGTGATCGCCCACGAACAGGCCCACCTCGACGCCCGCCACGATCTCGTGCGGGAGGGCTTCACCGCGCTGCACAAGGCCTTCCCCGTGATCGTGCGCAGCCGCGAGGCCCGCGACACGGTGGCCCTGCTGCTCGAGATGCTCGCCGACGACGCGGGCCGGCGCCGGCACGGCGACGCCGCGATGGCGGGCGCGCTCGACGCGTTCGCCTCCACCGGACGGGCGGGCTACGGCACCGACGTGGTGGAGCGCCTCGAACGCATCCGCTCCCACGTCCGCGGCGGACGCGCACTCGCCGTCGGGACCTACCTCGCGGCCGTGGCGCTCGTCGTCGTCCCCACGATCACCATCGTCGTCCCCTGGCTCGCCGACGCCCTGCCCGTCGTCGGCATCCGCTGAGCTCCGCCGTCACGGCTCCGGCCGCCCGCCGGGCCACTCGCGCATCGTCCCGCGCCGACCGCGGTGCGCGCCCCGGCACCTCCGGCGGTGCCGTCGCCACCGCCCCGCGTAGTCCGCCCCCTGCAGCAGGGCCAGCACCGTGACCGCCCACCAACACAGCACGGCCACCCCCTCTCGCCCGACCGGGGTCGAGCTCCCGCTCCGCTCCGTCTCCGGCGGGGCGGACCGTACACTCACCCCCCGTCAACCTCGGCCGCCGAACGCAGCCGGTCGGCCGCGACGAACGGGTCGAGCCCGCCGGTCGCCACCTCCCCCGCGAGCGTGTCCAGCGCCGCCGACCCGGAGACGGCCCGCAGCTGTGCCCGCAGGTCGGCCAGCGCGATCGCCTCGATCTCCGCCCGCGCCCGCCGCCGTCGGCCCTCGTCGCCCCGGCCGTGGGCGTCCATCCACGCCCGGTGGGCGTCGATCGCGGCCAGCAGCTCGTCGATCCCGCGCCCGGCCGAGGCCACGGTCCGCACGACGGGGGCCCGCCACTGCGGGCCGGTCCCCCGCCGGCCCATCGCCATGGCGTTCTCGATCTCCCGGACGGTGGCCTCGGCGCCCTCGCGGTCGGCCTTGTTGACCCCGAACACGTCGGCGATCTCGAGGATCCCGGCCTTCGTCGCCTGGATGCCGTCGCCCATCCCCGGCGCCAGCAGCACGACGGTGGTGTCGGCCAGCGCGACCACCTCCACCTCGGACTGACCGACCCCCACGGTCTCGACCAGCACCACGTCACATCCGGCCGCGTCGAGCACCCGCAACGCCTGCGGCGCCGCCGCCGACAGCCCGCCGAGGTGGCCGCGGGTGGCCATCGAGCGGATGAACACGCCCGGGTCGGTCGCGTGCTCGGCCATCCGCACGCGGTCGCCGAGCAGGGCACCGCCGGTGAACGGGGAGCTGGGGTCGACGGCGAGCACCCCGACCCGTCGTCCGGACCGGCGCAGCTCCCCCACCAGCGCGGACGTCGTGGTCGACTTGCCCACCCCGGGGGACCCGGTGAGCCCGACGACGAGGGCGTGGCCCGCGTGGGGGGCGAGCTCGGCGGCGAGCTCCCGCACGGCGGGCCCGCCGTCCTCCACCATCGACACGAGCTGGGCGACGGCGCGCGGGGAGCCCTCACGGGCACGGGAGACGAGGTCGGACAGGTCCGGCACGCCCGGCATCCTGGCACCGACCCCCCGGGCGGACAGGGTCACCCACCCGAGGTCGGGGTGGTGGCCGTCACCTGCTTGGTGTCGCGATTCAGTCGCTTAGTGTCCCGAGCATGACTGCACAGCTCGACGCAGCGGTCGGCATCGTGGCCGTGGACCACGTCGGGATCGCCGTACCGGACCTCGACGAGGCGATCGCCTGGTACGCCCGCACGCTCGGCCTCGAGGCGACGCACACCGAGACCAACGAGGAGCAGGGCGTCCGCGAGGCGATGCTCCACGCGCCCGACGACCCCTCCGGCACCGCGATCCAGCTGCTCGCGCCGCTGAACGAGTCCTCCACGATCGCGAAGTTCATCGACCGCAACGGCCCCGGCCTCCAGCAGGTGGCCTACCGCGTGCGCGACGTCGAGGACACCGCCGCGAAGCTGCGCGAGAAGGGCGTCCGGCTGCTCTACGAGCAGGCCCGCCGCGGCACCGCCGACTCCCGCGTGAACTTCGTCCACCCGAAGGACGCCGGCGGCGTGCTCGTCGAGCTGGTCCAACCGGCCGCCGGCCACTGACGCACGTCACCCTTCTCGCTCTAGCTACTCGTCGGTAGCCTCACCGCACCCGACCACCCCGGAGGCAAGACCAGTGCAGGACATCCGCGACGCCATCCTCGCCGACGATCTGGCCGGCATCAGCTCCATGACCGTCCCCGAGTCGTACCGGGGCATCACGGTGCACGCCGACGAGGCCGACATGTTCGCGGGGATGCCCGCCCAGGAGAAGGACCCCCGCAAGTCGCTGCACCTCGACGAGGTGCCGACTCCCGAGGTCGCTCCCGGCGAGGCCCTGGTCGCCGTCATGGCCAGCGCCATCAACTACAACACCGTGTGGACCTCGATCTTCGAGCCGGTGTCCACCTTCGGCTTCCTCAAGCGCTACGGACGCATCTCCGACCTGGCCAAGCGCCACGACCTGCCCTACCACGTCGTGGGCTCCGACCTCGCCGGCGTCGTGCTGAAGGTCGGCGCGGGCGTGCAGATGTGGAAGCCGGGCGACAAGGTCGTCGCGCACTGCCTCTCGGTGGAGCTCGAGAGCCCTGCGGGCCACGACGACACGATGATGGACCCGGAGCAGCGCATCTGGGGCTTCGAGACCAACTTCGGCGGCCTGGCCGACATGGCCCTGGTCAAGACCAACCAGCTGATGCCCAAGCCGGACCACCTCACCTGGGAGGAGGCCGCGTCCCCGGGCCTGGTCAACTCCACCGCCTACCGGCAGCTGGTCAGCCCGCACGGCGCGAACATGACCCAGGGCGACGTCGTCCTGATCTGGGGCGCCTCGGGCGGCCTCGGGTCCTACGCCACGCAGTTCGCGCTCAACGGCGGGGCGACCCCGGTCTGCGTGGTCTCCTCCCCGGAGAAGGCCGAGCTCTGCCGGAAGATGGGCGCCGAGCTGATCATCGACCGCTCCGCCGAGGGCTACAAGTTCTGGTCCGACCCCGAGACCCAGGACCCGCGCGAGTGGAAGCGGTTCGGCGCGAAGATCCGTGAGCTGACCGGTGGCGACGACCCGGACATCGTCTTCGAGCACCCGGGCCGCGAGACCTTCGGCGCCTCGGTCTACGTCGCCAAGCGCGGCGGCACGATCGTCACCTGCGCGTCGACCTCGGGCTTCATGCACCAGTACGACAACCGCTACCTCTGGATGAACCTCAAGCGGATCATCGGGTCGCACTTCGCGAACTACAAGGAGGCCTACCTGGCGAACCGCCTGGTGGCCCAGGGCAAGATCCACCCGACGGTCTCGAAGAGCTACGCGCTCGAGGACACCGGCGAGGCGGCCAACGACGTCCACCACAACTCCCACCAGGGCAAGGTCGGCGTGCTCTGCCTCGCGCCCGAGGAGGGCCTGGGTGTCACGAACCCGGAGCTGCGCGAGCAGCACCTGGAGGGCATCAACCGCTTCCGCGGCCAGTAGTCCGGCTCGATCCGAACGGCACCTCCGCCTCCGCGGAGGTGCCGTTCGTCCGTTTCCGGGCCCCATCCCGACGGCGGGGCGGCGCGGGTGACCGGACTCACCCGACCGTGTGACCGGTACCGATCCGGGTGGGAGCGGCGTGTCCGTCACCCGACCGTGGCCGTGTCGCACAGGGCCCTAGTAACCTGGGCAGATGCCGTCGGGAGACCGTGATCTGCTGCCTCTGGGCACCGGCTTCGACGTCGTGCGTCGGGGCTACGACCGCGGCCAGGTGGAGGAACACCTGGACCGCGTCGAGGCCGACCTGCGCATCCTCACCGCGGACCGCGACGCGGCCGTGGCGCAGGCCTCCGAGCTCGCCCGGGCCCTCGATCGCACGCGCGCGCACGTCGAGGAGCTCCGCGCCCAGATCGACCGGCTGGCCGCGCCGCCGGACTCGATGGAGGGCCTGTCCGAGCGGCTGCAGCGGATGCTGCGCCTGGCCCAGGACGAGGCCCGCGAGATGCGCTCGTCGGCCGAGCAGGCCGCGCGCCGCACCCGCGAGGACGCCGAGGAGCGGGCGCGCCGCACGATCGCGGAGGCCGAGGAGCAGGCCACCCGCACCATCACCGACGCCGACGAGTACGCGCGGAACACCACCGACGAGGCCCGTCGTCAGGCGCAGGAGACGCACGCCGCCGCCGAGGCGGCCGCCGACGAGACCCGCACCCGGTACGACGCCGGGCTCGCGGACAACGACCGGCGCCGCACCGAGATGGAGGACGAGCACCGCGCGCTCATGGACTCCGCCCGCGCCGACGCCGCCCGCGTCCGCACCGAGGCCGAGAACGAGCGCCGCCGCCTCGACGAGGAGTCCCGGGCCCGCCGTGCGCAGGTCGAGGAGGACTTCGAGATCGCGATGGCCTCCCGCCGCACGGAGTCGATGCGCGTCCTGGCCCGGAGCGAGGCCGACGCCCGCTCGCGCGCCGAGAAGCAGCTGCGCGACGCCTCCGAGGAGGCCCGCCGCCGCCTGCGCGAGGCCGACGGCGAGGTCGCCGAGATCCGCCGCCTCCGGGCGCGCGTGACCAACCAGCTCGCCACGCTGCGCGAGTCCCTCGCCGACCTGCCGGGCCTCGACGCGTTCCCTGACGAGACGCCGGACGACGCCACCGCCCCGGTCCCGATGCCGACCGTGGCCGCCGACGACCACGCGAACCGGCGGGACTACGAGACCTCGGGGACGTAGGGGCCCCCCTTCGTGGCAGGAAAGCGTCGTTGCTGTCGTCCAGTGGCAGGAACGCCCCACCGTCGCTGACGGCCGGGTCCAGCACCCGCCCGCCGCGACCCGGCACCCCGCCCGGCCACGAGGTGCACACCAGGCAGCCCCGGAGCCGGTCCGGCCTGCCTGACGTGAACCTCGCGGCATCGGCGGCGACCGTCTCTGCGCCGAGGTGCACGCCAGGCATGTCCGGGACCGGTTGGACCTGCCTCATGTCACTCTCGCGGCGCGCCCCACCGGCGTCCCGGCCGCGAGGTGCGCTCCAGGCAGGCCGGCACCAGCTCGGACCTGCCCCACGTGACCCCTGCGCACGTGGCCGAGCGGTCATCGGCCCGCCCTCCCCGAAGGCCTTTACATCCCGGCAACCCCGATGGTCTCCTGATGAGAGACGCTGTTTCTCAGTGAGAGATCGTCGATCCGCCGAGGAGCCCCCATGACGCTCACCGACCCCCGGGCCGACGGGTCCCCCACCACGATGGCCGCGCCCGCGAGCCTGGCGGAGCGGGCCCGCGCGGACGGGGTCCGGTTCCTGCTCGCGCTGTTCGTCGACCTCACGGGCAAGCCGTGCGCGAAGCTCGTCCCGGTCGAGAGCGCCGACGAGCTGGAGCACGAGGGCGTCGGGTTCGCCGGCTACGCCGTCGGCGCGATCGGGCAGCAGCCGTGCGACCCGGACCTCATCGCGATCCCGGACGTCGCCAGCTACACCCCGCTCCCCTGGGTCCGCGAGGGCCTCGCGCTCGTGCACTGCGACCCGCACGTCGAGGGCCGCCCCTGGCCCTATGCGCCGCGCGTGCTGCTCAAGGCGATGCTGGCCAAGGCCGCCGGGCTCGAGCTGATGGCCGGCGCCGAGGTGGAGTACTTCCTGGTCACGCGCGACGAGCAGGGCACGCTGCGCCCCGCCGACACCCTCGACGACGGCATCCGCCCCTGCTACGACGCCCGCGGCCTGACCCGGATGTACGACCACCTCACCGCCGTCTCCACCGCGATGAACGCGCTGGGCTGGGGCAACTACGCGAACGACCACGAGGACGCGAACGGCCAGTTCGAGCAGAACTTCGCCTACGCCGACGCCCTCACGACGGCGGACCGGGTCATCACCGCCCGGTACCTCATCTCCATGCTCGCCGAGCAGCGCGGGATGACCGCGACGTTCATGCCCAAACCGTTCGCCGACCGCACCGGCTCCGGGATGCACCTGCACCTGTCGCTCTGGTCGGACGGCTCGTCGCGCTTCCCCGACGACGGCGACGGGCGCGGCCACGGCCTCTCCGAGCTCGCCTACCGCTTCCTCGCCGGCCTTCTCGAGCACGCGCCCGGGATGCAGGCGGTCCTCGCGCCGACGGTGAACTCCTACAAGCGCACCGGGGCCACCTCCACCCGTTCCGGCGCCACCTGGTCGCCACGCCGGGCGACCTGGGGCGGGAACGACCGCACCCACCTCGTGCGCGTCCCCGACGGCCACCGCGTGGAGCTGCGCGGCGGCGACGGCGCGGCCAACCCCTACCTCGCACTCGCCGTCGCCCTGGCCGCCGGCCTCGACGGGATCGACCGGCAACTCGAGCCCGACAGCACCGAGGACCGCCCCGAGCTGCCCCCGACGCTGCTGCACGCGGTCGAGGCCCTCCGGGCCGATCCCGTCGTCGGGAAGGCACTCGACGCCGCGGGCCCGGGCGTCGCCGAGTACTTCGCCGGGCTCAAGCGCGAGGAGTTCCTCGACTGGCACGGCACGGTCGGCTCCTGGGAGCACGACCGCTACCTCACGGCCTTCTAGGAGAGCACATGTGCGGGATCGTGGGGCTCCACCTGCGCGACCCGGGGCTGCACCCGCAGCTGGGGCGCCTGCTGGAGTCGATGCTGTGCGGGGTCGTCGAGCGCGGCCCCGACTCGGCGGGCGTCGCGGTCTACGGCGACCACCGGCGCGTCCCCGAGGGACACGCGGCCGTGTCGGTGCTCCTGCCGCCGGAGGCGGACACGAGCGGGCTGGACGCCACGGTGACCGTCGCGGGTGACACCACCGTCGTCGCCGCACCCGTGCCGGTCGCGGACCTGGTCGCCCGGGTGAGAGCGGCCTTCCCGACGGCGAGGGTGGTCGGGTCGGGCCACGACCTCACCGTCTACAAGGGCGTCGGCCACCCCCGCGAGCTCGCCGCGACCTACGGCCTGGCGGACGCCGTGGGCTGGCAGGGCCTCGCCCACACCCGCATGGCCACGGAGTCCGCGGTGACCCCCGAGGGCTGCCACCCGTTCTCGGTCGGCCCCGACCAGTGCCTGGTGCACAACGGGTCGTTCTCCAACCACGCCTCGATCCGGCGGGAGCTCGTGCGCCAGGGGGTGGAGTTCGACTCGGAGAACGACTCCGAGGTGGGCGCCCGCTTCGTCGCGTCCCGGCTCGCGCAGGGCGAGGACCTGGAGAAGGCCCTGCTCGCCCTGCGCGAGACCTTCGACGGCTTCTACACCCTGCTCGTGACCAGCGCGGACGGGTTCGCCGTGGTCCGCGACCCGATCGCCTGCAAGCCCGCGGTGATCGCCGAGACCGACGCCTGGGTGGCGATGGCCTCGGAGTTCCGTGCCCTCGCCGCCCTGCCCGGCATCGACGGTGCCCGCCTGTACGAGCCCGAACCCGGGAGGGTCTACGCATGGAGGCGCTGAGCTTCGACCTGGCCGAGACGACGGTCCGCGCGCTGAACGCCGAGCTCCACGACCCCACGGTCAAGAGCTACGAGGTGCTCCACCCCGACGGCGCACACGCCGTCGCGGCCGGGATCGACACCGGGATCGCGGTCGAGGTCCGCGGGCACGTCGGCTACTACTGCGCCGGCATGAACGACGGCGGCACCGTCACCGTCCACGGCAACGCCGCCACCGGGCTGGCCGAGAACATGATGTCGGGGACGGTCCGGATCACCGGGGACGCCTCCCAGTCCGCGGGCGCCACCGCGCACGGCGGGCTGCTCGTGATCGGAGGCAGTGCCTCCATGCGCTGCGGCATCTCGATGAAGGGCGTGGACATCGTCGTCGGCGGCTCCGTCGGCCCGATGAGCGCCTTCATGGCCCAGGCCGGCCGCATGGTCGTCTGCGGCGACGCCGGCGACGGGCTCGGCGACTCGATCTACGAGGCCCGGCTCTACGTCCGCGGCACCGTCGGGGAGCTCGGCGCGGACTGTGTCGAGAAGGAGATGCGCGACGAGCACCGCGCGGAGCTGGCGGAACTCCTCGCCGCTGCCGACCTGCCGTACGCGCCGGACGAGTTCCGCCGCTACGGCTCCGCCCGGCGGCTCTACCACTTCACCAGCGACCACTCCGGGAGCTACTGATGGCCAGACCGTCGGCGACGTTCGGTGCGGACGTCATCGCCGAGATCCAGCGGGCCGCCGAGACCGGGGTCTACGACATCCGCGGCTGGGGCGCCAAGCGCGCCGTCCCGCACTTCGACGACCTGCTCTTCCTCGGCGCCTCCATGTCGCGCTACCCGCTCGAGGGCTACCGCGAGCGCTGCGACACCGACGTCGTCCTCGGCGACCGCAACGCCCGGTACCCGCTGCACCTGCAGACCCCGGTGACGATCGCGGGGATGAGCTTCGGCGCGCTGTCCGCCCAGGCCAAGGAGGCCCTCGGCCGCGGGGCCTCCGAGGTGGGCACGTCCACGACGACCGGCGACGGCGGCATGACCCCCGAGGAACGCGGCGAGTCCAAGTACCTCGTCTACCAGTACCTGCCCTCGCGCTACGGCATGAACCCGACCGACCTGCGCAAGGCCGACGCCATCGAGGTCGTCCTCGGACAGGGCGCCAAACCCGGCGGCGGCGGCATGCTGCTCGGGCAGAAGATCTCCGACCGGGTCGCCGGGATGCGCACGCTCCCCGCCGGGATCGACCAGCGCAGCGCCTGCCGCCACCCCGACTGGACCGGCCCCGACGACCTCGCCATCAAGATCCTCGAACTGCGCGAGATCACCGACTGGGAGAAGCCGATCTACGTCAAGGTCGGCGCCACCCGCACCTACTACGACGTCAAGCTCGCCGTCGCCGCCGGCGCCGACGTCGTCGTCGTCGACGGGATGCAGGGCGGCACCGCCGCGACCCAGGACGTGTTCATCGAGCACGTCGGCATCCCCACCCTCGCCGCGATCCCCCAGGCCGCGCAGGCCCTGCAGGAACTCGGGCTGCACCGCCACGGCGTCCAACTGATCGTCTCCGGCGGCATCCGCTCCGGCGCCGACGTCGCCAAGGCCATGGCCCTCGGCGCGGACGCCGTCGCCATCGGCACCGCCGCCCTCATCGCCCTCGGCGACAACTCCCCCCGCTACGCCGCCGAGTACGAGGCCCTCGGCACCGAGGCCGGCTGCTACGACGACTTCCAGGACGGCCGCGACCCCGCCGGCATCACCACCCAGGACCCCGAGCTCGCCGCGCGGCTCGACCCCGTCGAGGGCGGGCGTCGCCTGGCCAACTACCTGCGGGTCCTGACGATGGAGGCGCAGACCATCGCCCGCGCCTGCGGCAAGGCCCACCTGCGCCACCTCGAACCCGAGGACCTCGTCGCCCTCACCGTCGAGTCGGCCGCGATGGCCCGGGTACCCCTGGCCGGCACGAACTGGATTCCGGGAGGTCGAGGTGCCTGAGGTCATCGTCGTCGGAGGCGGTCTGGAGGGCTGCGCCGCCGCGTACGCGCTCACCCGTCGCGGCGTCACCGACGTGACGATCGTCGAGCGCGCCACCGTGGGGGCGGGTGGCACCGGCAAGTCCTCCGGGGTCGTGCGCTGCCACTACGGCGTCTCCTCCCTCGCGGCGATGGCCACCCGCTCGCTGGACACGTTCGAACGGGCCGAGGACGTGCTGGGCGAGGACGTCGGGTTCCACCAGACCGGCTACGTGGTGGGGGTCGGGGACGGCAACGTCGAGGCCCTGCAGGCGTCGATGGCCGACCAGCGCGCCGTCGGGGTGCGGACCGAGGACATCGACCACACCGAGGTGGCGAAGCTCTGGCCGGTCGCCGACCTCGAACCGTTCGCGGCGTTCGCGTGGGAGGCCCGCGGCGGGTACGGCGACGCCTACCGCACCGCCCAGGCGTTCTCCGGCGTCGCGCGCCGCGCCGGCGCCCGGCTGCGCCAGGGCACCCTGGTGACCGGACTCGTCGTCCGGAACGGGGCGGTGGCGGGCGTCCGCCTGTCCGACGGCGAGGTGCTCGAGGCCGACGCGGTGGTGCTGGCCGCGGGCCCGTGGTCGGTGCCGCTGCTCGCCGAGCACGGCGTGGAGCTGCCGATCACGGTGCACCGCGAGGCGATCGTGCTCGTGGACCCGGGGCAGGACCTCGGCGACGTCCCGGTGTTCTCCGACCTCGTGTCGCTGCAGTACGTGCGCCTGGAGGCGGTGTCGAACGAGCTGCTGATCGGCAACTCCGACCTCGCCGTCCTGGAGCCCGCCGACCCCGACCGGTACTCGAACCAGGCCACCCCGGAGGCCCTCGACGCCGCCGTCGAGAAGGTCGGCACCCGGTTCCCGGGCCTGGTCGACGCCTCCATCGCCTCGACCTACGCCGGCTGCTACGACGTGACGCCGGACTTCAACCCGGTGATCTCGCGGGTCGACGGGCTGGACGGCCTCGTCGTCGCGGCCGGGTTCTCCGGGCACGGGTTCAAGATCTCCCCGGAGGTGGGCCGGCTGGTCGCCGACCTCGTGCTCGACGGCGAGAGCTCGGTGCCCGAGACCCCGGCGTCGGACTTCCGGCTCTCCCGGTTCGCCGAGGGTGACCTGTTGACCAGCCCGCACCCGTACGTCGGCGCGGGGCAGATGCGGTGATCGTCCCGGCGGGAGACGCAGCGGAGCGGAGCTCGACCATCGACACAGGTCCGGCCGCGCGCGAGATCGACGTCCCCGACGACGGGGAGGGTCGGCTCGAGCGGGCGATCGGCACCCAGGTACGCCGCATCCGGGCCGACGCGGGCTGGACGCTGGCCGAGATGGCGGCGCGGACCGGGCTGTCGAAGGCGATGCTCTCCAAGATCGAGAACGCGCAGATCTCCTGCTCGCTGACGACGGTGGCCCGCCTCGCGTCGGCCCTCGACGTCCCGGTCACCGCGCTCTTCCGCGACGCGGAGGGCCCCCGGGAGGCGGTGTTCACCCCGGCCGGCGGCGGCGCCCGCATCGTCGCGCGGGGCACCCGCGTGGGGCACGACTACACGCTGCTCGGCGCGCTGCGCGGCCAGCACAAGCGGATGGAGGCTCACCTCGTCACGCTCACCGAGCGCAGCGAGGAGTTCCCGCTCTTCCAGCACCCCGGCACCGAGCTGCTGTTCATGCTCGACGGCACGATGGTCTACGGGCACGGCGACGCGTCGTACACGATGCGTCCCGGCGACGCGCTCCAGCTCGACGGCGAGGGCGCCCACGGCCCCCGGGAGCTGGTCGAGCTGCCGATCCGGTTCCTGTCGGTCGTCGCCTACGGGGAGACGCCGGCCTGAGCGGACCGCCCCCAGCGGTCGATCGCGGCGCCGGCCGCGTGGACGTCGTCGCCGACCCGGTGGTCCTCGCGGACGTCGGGGAGCGAGGCGTCCAGGTCCGCGAACCGCGCCGCGAGGAGACGTCCGCGCGGGGCGGTCCCGGCGAGCCGCAGCACCCGGACCGCGGCGACCAGCTCGCACGCGAGCACGGTGCGGTAGCTCCCCGCCGACGCCGCGGTGCTGCGCGCGGCGTGCGGGGTGAAGCTGGCGTGGTCCTCCACCCCGCGCGAGATCACCGAGGTCCCCAGGGTGACCGGACCCGCCGCGTGCCGCAGCCGGCCCAGGGCGTCGTGGGTCAGGTACTCGAGGATCATCAGCCCGGAGCTGCCCTCCGGGCCGGCCGCGAGGAACGGGGCCAGGCCGGTGAACTCCGGCTCCATGAGGTCCCCGAGCCGTGCCGCGGACAGCTCCGCCACGTGGTGCACGGCAGCCCGGACCTGGTCGAGCGCCAACGCGACGTAGGCGGTGGAGAACAGGCCGTGGTGGAACACGCCACCGCCGACGACGTCGATCAACGGGTTCTCGGCGGCCGCGTTCACCTCGATCTCGAGCGTGCTCCGCAGCCGGTCGACGGCGTCCAGCGCCGGTCCGTGGACCTGTGGGAAGGCGCGCAGCCCGAACGGGTCCTGGATCCGTCGTCCGGGGCTGAGATCGCCCTCGTGCCAGAGCAGCTCCCGCAGGCGGGCGGCCGAGCGGACCGAGCCGGGGTGCGGCCGGCGGGCGTGGACCTCCTCGGCGAACGCCTCCGGCGACCCGGCGAGCGCGCAGTACGACAGCGCCGTGACGGTGTGCGCGGAGCCGAGCAGCCGGTTCAGCTCGTCGGTGGCGAGCACGGCCCGGGCCAGCGTGACCGCGTTCGAGGACATGAACGCCAGGGCGTCCCCCGGCTCCAGCGCGACC
This sequence comes from Actinomycetospora corticicola, assembly GCF_013409505.1. Lineage (NCBI taxonomy): Bacteria > Bacillati > Actinomycetota > Actinomycetes > Pseudonocardiales > Pseudonocardiaceae > Actinomycetospora > Actinomycetospora corticicola. The sequence goes on from NZ_JACCBN010000001.1 coordinate 2,987,182, forward strand.
GCCCGCACGGCGCCGCGGGCCCACGGGACGTGGCCGGTCAGGGCGAGGGCGATCTCGGCGAGGGTGGCGAGGTCGCCCGTGCCGATCGACCCGCCGTCGTGGACCGTGGGCACGGCCCCGGTGCGCAACGCGGTCTCGAGCGCGGTGACGAAGCGTGGGTGGATGCCGCTGCCGCCGGCCGCGAGCTGGTTGAGGCGGATCAGCATCGCCGCCCGGACGACGGCGGGCTCGAGCAGCTCGCCGACCCCGGCGGCGTGGCTGCGCAGCAGGCGCAGGTCGTGCTCGCCGGGCCCGCCCGTCCCCACGACGGCGTCCTTGTTGGCGCCGACCCCGGTGGTCCGGCCGTACACCGGGCGGGCGGAGCTCGCCGCGCCCGCGGTCTCCCACGCGAGGTGGGCGGCGGCCATCGCCTCCGGCGCGACCCGCACCGGCACGTCGCCGGTCGCGACCCGGACCACGTCGTCGCAGCTCAGCGTGCGCCCGTCGACCACGAAGGCGTCCGGGACGGTCATCTCTCCTCCTCCAGCCCGACGGCGGGGTGCGCTCAGCCGACGACGGTCCGGGACGGCTCCTGTCGGTCGGACCGGGTGAGCACCCCGGCCACCCACAGCGCCCACAGCACCAGCAGCGGCTGGAAGAACAGCCGGGTGAGGCGGGCCCGGTCGTCGTCCAGCCCGAAGGCGGACACGCCGTCGAGGTACTGCCACAGGTTGCCGGGGAAGACCGCGACGAAGAACAGCGCGACGACGACCCCCACCACCCGCCGTCGGGACCGCAGCAGCAGGAGTGCGAGGCCGAGCGCGATCTCGACGACGCCGGACACCAGCACCACCAGGTCCGCGTCGACCGGGAACCACGACGGCACCTGCCCCCGGAACTCCAGCCGCAGCGGGCCGAGGTGGGTGATCCCGGCCGCCGTCAGGAAGAGGCCCAGCAGGACCCGGCCGACGAGGCGCGGCCGCGGCTCCACCGACTCAGCCACGGTTCCAGCACCCCGTGTGCCAGTGCCGGCGCTCGTCGCCGCCCCCGATCTCGTCGACCGGCCACGCGACCACGTGCGCGGTGCCGGGGAAGATCTCCTGGTTGCAGCCCGGGCAGCGGTAGACCTTCGTGGCTCCCGACCCGGCGACGCGGCGGACCGCCCAGCGGCGGCCGCCACGCTCGACGTTGGAGAGCGCACCACCGAACAGCGGGCGGGGTTCCCCGCTCGCTGCGCGTCGGTTGCGTCTGGCCATGTGGCTTCGCCTCGTGAGCACTAAAGGGGGCTATAGCCCCACTTAGTGCTCACGGGAGCTTCGCTCACCGGTAGTCCCGGAACCCGTGCCCGGTCTTGCGGCCGAGCCGGCCCGCCGTCACCAGGTGCTCGAGCAGCGGCGTCGGCGCGAAGCCGGGCACGCGGAACTCCTGGTAGAGCGACCGCTCGATCGCGAGCGACACGTCGAGGCCCACGACGTCGAGCAGGGCGAAGGGCCCCATCGGCAGGCCACAGCCGTTCTTCATGGCCGAGTCGATGTCGTCGACGGTCGCGTAGTGCGCGTCGAGCATCGCCACCGAGTCGTTGAGGTACGGGAAGAGCAGCGCGTTGACGATGAAGCCCGCGCGGTCCCCGCAGAGCACCGGCGCCTTCTTGATCTTCGCGCACAGGTCCCGGACGGTCGCGGTGACGTCGGGCGCGGTGGTGATCGGCGAGACGATCTCCACCAGCTTCATCACGGCAGCCGGGTTGAAGAAGTGCATGCCGATGACGTCGGCGGGCCGCGACGTCGCCGCGGCGCACTCGACGACCGGGAGCGACGACGTGGTGGTCGCGAGGATGGTCCCGGGCTTGCAGACCTCGTCGAGCGCGGAGAACGCAGCCTGCTTGACCTCGAGGTCCTCGGCGATCGCCTCGACGACGATGTCGCACTCGGCGAGGCCGGAGAAGTCGACCGTGGTGGAGATGCGCCCGAGCGTCTCGTCGCGCGCGTCCTCGGTCATCTTGCCCTTGACCACGGCCTTCTCGAGCGACTTGCGTACCGCCGCGATCGCGCCCTCGCCCTTGGACTCCGAGCGCCCGCGCACGACGACGTCGTAGCCGGCCTTCGCGAAGACCTCGGCGATGCCGGTGGCCATCGTGCCCGTGCCCACCACGCCGACCCGCGAGATCGGACGCAGCTCGGCGTCGTCGGCGCCGGGCGGCGGCGGGGTCAGGTGGTCGGGGACGACCGTGCCCGAGCCCGGCTCGGCGTAGGTGTAGAAGCCGCGGCCGGTCTTCCGGCCGAGAAGACCCGCCGTGATCATCTGCTTGAGGATCGGGGCCGGCGCGTGGCGCTGGTTGCGCGACTGCCGGTACATCTCCTCGAGGATCTCGTAGGCGGTGTCGAGGCCGATGAGGTCCATCAGGGCCAGCGGGCCCATCGGGTAGCCGCAGCCGAACTTCATCGCGGCGTCGAGGTCCTCGCGACCCGCGTAGTGCGACTCGAACATGCCCACGGCCTGGTTGAGGTACGTGAACAGCAGCTGGTTGGCGATGAAGCCCGCCCGGTCGCCGCAGACCACGGGCGACTTGCCGAGGCGCTCGGCCAGCGCGCGGACGTCGTCGACGACGTCGGGCTCGGTGACGACCGTGCGCACGAGCTCCACCAGCGGCTGGACCGGCGCCGGGTTGAAGAAGTGCATCCCGACGACCTTGCTCGGGCGCTGGGTGCGCACCGACAGCTCGGTGATCGAGAGCGACGAGGTGTTCGAGGCGAAGATCGTGTCCGCGGCGCAGACCTTGTCCAGGGCCGCGAACACCTCGCTCTTGAGCTCCAGGCGCTCGGGGACCGCCTCGACGACGAGCGCGACGTCGCCGAGCTGCGCCATGTCGGTGGTGACGGTGACGCGCTCGAGCAGCGCGGCGCGGTCGTCCTCGGCGAGCTTCCCGCGGGAGACGGCGCGCGCGGTGGAGGACTCGATCTGTTCCTTGCCGTGCGCGGCGGCGGCCTCGGTCACCTCGACCGCGACCACCTCGATGCCGCCCTTGGCGAACACCTCGACGATGCCGGCCCCCATCGTGCCGAGACCGACCACACCCACCCGGGCGAACTCGCGCGCCACTACTCGTCCCTTCGTCGGCGACATTGCTGATTGCGGCGATCGTGGCACGTCGGGGTCGCGGGCCCTACCCCTCGGACCCGCACGTGACGCACCCCTCCGCGCGCTTTACCGGTTCCGTCGGTAGATCACGCCGGCCAGCACGGACAGCAGCTTGACCACCCAGCCGGGCCGGTCGAACGTCATCACGTTCAGGCTCTTGAAGCGGCGCTCGGACACGGCGAGGGCCCGCGTGAACTCCCGCAGCCCGTCGCGGCCGTGGATGCGCCCGAAGCCCGAGTCGCCGACCCCGCCGAACGGCAGCGACGGCATCGCCGCGAACGCGATGACGCCGTTCACCGACACCATGCCGACCCGGAGCTTGCGGGCGATCTCGTAGCCGCGCTTCTTCGCGAAGACCGAGCCGCCGAGGCCGTACTTCGAGGCGTTGGCCCGCTCCACGGCCTCGTCGATGTCCCGCACGCGATTGATCACGACGGTCGGCCCGAAGGTCTCCTCGGTGACCGCGGTCGAGTCCTCCGGGACGTCGGCGAGCACCACCGGGTCGACGTACGGCGCGCGCACGGACTCGCGGCCGCCGAGCACGGCCCAGCCGCCCTTCGACAGCGCGTCGTCGATCTGGCCGGAGATCACGTCGAGTTGGCTCGGCATGGTGATCGGCCCGTAGACCGAGCGCAGGTCACCGCCCGGGCGCAGCTTCGCCGCCCGCTGGGCCACCTTGTCGAGGAACTCCTCGGCCACCGAGTCGACCACGTACACCCGCTCCACGCCGATGCAGGTCTGCCCGGCGTTGGACATCGCGCCCCACACCGCGGCGGCCGCGGCGTCGTCCAGGTCGGCGTCGTGGTCGACGAGCAGCGCGTCCTTGCCGCCGCACTCCACGAGGATGGGCGTCAGCGTCTCCGCGCACGTGGCCATGACCTTCTTGGCGGTGGCGGTCGAGCCGGTGAAGGCGACCTTGTCCACGCCCGCCCGGCACAGCGCCGCGCCCGTCTCGCCCTCGCCGGTGACCAGGCCGAACAGGCCCTCGCCGTAGCCGTCGGTGCGGTGCAGCACCTCGGCGAACGAGTCGACGAGCCACTTCCCCACCGTCGGCGTCAGCTCGCTCGGCTTGAACACCACGGCGTTGCCGGCCGCGAGGGCGTAGCCGATCGAGCCCATCGGCGTGAAGACCGGGTAGTTCCACGGGCCGAGCACACCGATCACGCCGAGCGGGCGGTACTCGATGGTCGCCTTGTGGTTCACCATCAGCGCGCCGGCCTCGAAGCGCTTGCGGCCCAGCGCCGCCTTCGCGTGCTTGCCCGCCCAGTGCAGGTGGTCGATGACGAGGACGACCTCGAGGCGGGAGTCGTCGAGCGGCTTCCCGGTCTCGCGGCTCACCAGCTCGGCGAGCTCGTCGGTGCGCTCGATCAGGAGCTTCCGCCAGGCGCCGAGCCGCTCCCGCCGGCCGTCGAAGCCGAGGTCGGCCCACCACTGCGCCGCGCGGCGCGCGCGCTCCACGACCGCGCCCACCTCGTCCGGGCCGTGGACCGGGTGGGTCGCGATGACGGACCCGTCCCGCGGATCGAGGGAGTCGAAGGTCTTTCCCGACGACGGGTCGGTGGTCGCCTCGGGCCGCGCAGCCGTGCTCGTCATCCTCCGGACGTTACCGGTGGGTACTCGACTCGTCAGCCTCAGTCGCCGAAGGAGCCGGCGGGATCGGGCCAGGCGGTCGCGTCTGGCCAGTGAGCACATCGAGCGGCGTCGTGTTCAGCACGCCCGCGATGCGCTCCATGTCGTCGGTGCTCATGGCGTGACGCCCGGACAAGCGCTCGTTGACCCAGGGCGGCGTGACACCGAGCGCGCGGGCCAGGCCGCGCTGAGACATGCCAGTGCGGCCCAGCTGGGCACGGAACTCGCCGGCGACCCACTTCGTGAACAGGCCGCGGGGCAGGGTGCCCTCGTCGACTGCAGCGCTCGTCATAAGGCACACGCTAACAGTGTCACGGTCGGCGTTACAACAGCCGGGCTAGCGCTTCCGGGTCACGGCCGCATCACAGCTTGACCTGGAAGCGTCTCGCTGACAATGTGCTCCTCGTGCCTGACGACGCCAACCTCCGCAGCTCGGTTCGCGCCGAGCTTGCTCGCCAGGGCCTCAGCGCCCGGGCGATGAACGCGCGGCTCGGCTGGGGCCTGCACCACCTGACCCGCCGTCTGTCCGGCGAGGTCGAGTTCCGCAGCTCCGAGCTGGAGGCGATCGCCTCCGAGCTCGGCATCCCCGTCTCGCGCTTCTACGACCCACCGCGCGACGCCGTACCCGCGTCCTGACCTGACCAACAACGAGGGCCGGCGCCATGGCCCGGCACCGGCCCCCTGACACGGAGGAGAGTCCGTGAACGAGCACCACGATATCGACGTCCGGATCCGACCGGGAGTGTTGCCGACCAAGCGTCTGGGCTGCATGGACTCCGGCATCCCGCAGCTGCCCATGGGCGACGGCCCGCAGTCTGCGGTCGAGGTGATCCTGGCTGCCCCCGCCATGGCGTGCTCTTCGAGAGCCGCCAACCGCGCTGACCGGCGACGCGTCGCGAAGGCGTCGCGCAAGCTCGGCGTGCAGGCGTCGGCGTGATGAGCCCCTTGATCGGCGGCGACGACGGCCTCGACGTCTTCGTCCCCCGCCAGCCCACCGCCCGCGAGCGGGAGCGCACCCGCCTCCGCGCCGCCGACGTCGTCGGCCTCGGGATGGCCCTCGGCTCGCTGATGGTCCTGCTCGCCGCCGGGGCCGGCTGGTTCGGATGGCTGCTGACGTGAGCGCCGGACCGATGCGGTTCCTCGAGGAGGACGACGAGCAGACCGGCCCCCTGTGGGTCAGCCGCCCCGGCCGCGCCCGGCACCGCCGCCAGCTCACCGACCGCGAGCAGGCGATCCGCGCCGCCATCGGCCTCGCGCTGCTGCTGCTCGTCGTCCTGCTCTTCGTCGCCGCGATGGGCGCGGTGACGTGAGCCGCCGGCACGCCGACACCGGCGACACCCCGCTCGTCCCGCCGCCGTCGTGGCGCCGCGACGACGAGCCCGCCGACGACGGCTGCCGACGACGCGTCGTCCTCGACGGCGACCACACCCGCTGCGGCCACGGCTACGGAGCCCACGACCGCCGCATCCCCGGCGGCCCGCGCGACGCCTGCTCGCTGTGCGACTGCCCCGGCTATCACCCCGACTTCCGCCCTGCGTTCCTCGTCCTCGGCGTGCTGATCCTCGTGGTCACCGCCCTGGTCCTGATCTTCGGAGCCTTCTGATGACCGACCTCGACGACCGCCCCGCCGGCCGGCCCGCCGGCCTCGTCACCCTCGACCACCCCGCCACCGCCGCGATCACCGTCCCCGACGACGGGAACGCCCTCAACGACCACGACCTGCTCGACGACCTCGCCGGCTGGCCGCAGGCCCCCGCCCCGTTCGTCATCGACGTGCCGTTCACCCACGGCACCGTCTACGTCGGCCGCGTCGTCCAGGACTGGATCCGCGCCCTCGACGTCGACCACGGCCTCACCGACCCGCAGGACGTCCGGGTCAACCGGTACGGCGCCCACCTGCACTTCGACGACGAGGCCGCGCTCCGGACTGCGATCGCCTACGGCGAGCAGCTCGACGCGAGCACGCCCGTCGGGGTGCTCCTCGACGTCGTCGGGGACCTCGTCGGCGTCGAGATGACCGGCGCCGTCCTCGGCGTCCCGGTCACCCTGCACGTCGACACCCGCGCCCGGCTCGCCACCGCCGCCGTCCTCGAGCTGCGCGACCTGCGCCGGCACGCCGACGCCGACCGGGCCTGCCGCGCCGTCGGCGGAGAGCTGACCGTCGCCACCTCGGAGGGTGGTGAGCAGGCGTGACCGCCGAGACCGAGACGAAGCCGCGGCGCCTGCAGGGCGAGTGGTTCGCGCCGACCCGCACCGCGACCGACGCCCCGCCGCGCGCCGAGATGCGGCACGTCGCCCGCATGCTCGACGACCAGACCGACCTCTGCGCGGCCGGCGCAGAGGTGCTCCGGGTGATCGTCGACTGCGCCCGCCACGGCGGCGTCAGCGCCCTGGGCGTCGGCGAGCTGGAGCGGCTGTCGGTCGTCCTCGACGGCATCGCCGCCCCGGCCGTCGACGAGCTCACCCTCGCGGCCGCCGTCGGCGTGCTCGTCCCGACGTCGGGCGGTGCCCGATGATGCGCGCGCTGCTCGGCAAGCTCGCCCGCGCCGCGACCCCGGCCTACGACCTGCAGGACGCGCAGGAGGACGTCTGGGTCGCCGACGGACCGGACTGGTGGCGGCTCGTGCCCACCGACTCCTCCGACCGGCCCGCGCCTCGCACCACGCGCGCCGAGGTGGCCCGCTGCTACGGCCCCGTCGTCGAGCTTCCGCACATCGGGGGCGCGTGATGGCCTTCGCGATGATCGACGACCTCACCGGCGACAGCCACCCGGTCGAGGCCGCGCACAAGCTCACCCTCCACCTCGACCGGCATCTCGTCGCCGAGGGCGACACCTCCGAGATCGCCGGGTGGGACGTCGCCTCGACCGACCCCCGGGAGCTCCTCGCCCAGCTCGGCGAGCACTTGTCCGGGGTCGCCGCCCCGCTGCGCCCGGTCGGGCCGCTGCCCGGCGTGGAGTCGCTGCGCCAGGCACTCAAGGGCGTCCGCGGCGGCCCGCCGCCCGCCCTCGACGCCGACGCCGACGCCGACGCCGACGCCGACGAGGCCCGGGCCGGCGGCGCCGAGGTGAGGCAGCCGACGCCTGCTGGCGGGCAGGACACCGACCCGGGCGACGAGGACGCTACCGACGATCCCGAAGTCGTCGAGCAGCCGGCGGTCGTCCCCGCACCGCGGCCCGCGCCCCGGCCCACCGCGCCCGAGCGGGTCGCCGAGGCCGTCGGCGGCCAGGCCACCGACGCGACCATCCGGCTCTGGGCGCACCAGCACAACGTGCCGTGCTCGATGACCGGCAAGCTCAACGCCTGGGCCCGCGCCGGCTACCTCCGCGTCCAGGGCGGCGCCCCCGACCAGCAGCTCTGGGAGGACTACCGCGCCTCCATCAAGCCCTCGCCGGCTGCTCGCCCAGCCGACGAGACGCCGTCGCCGCCCGACCCGAGTCCCCCCGCGGGACGGGCGGCGACGGCACCCACAGCCCCGGACCGCGCGGGTCGCGGTCCGGACGGCCCACCGGCGCCCGCACCCTCGGGGAAGAACGGGTCGGGCGCCGGTGCGGACCAGGGCCGACCCCGACCCGAGCAGCTCGACCTCGCCGAGGAACTCGCCGCAGACGGTGCCACTCCGATGACCATCGTCAACCGGACCGGCGTCTCGCTGGTGTTCGCGCGCGAGCTGGTCTCGAAGGCGAAGGGGCCGCGCCGATGAGCACCATCACCATCCTCGCCTGCGACCTCGACGGCGTGGCGCACACCGACGACGACCCCGTCACGACCATCGAGTGGGGTCTCGACGACGCGCTCTACGAGATCGACCTCTGCGCATCCCACGAGCTCGAGCTGCGCGAGGTCCTCGAGCGCTACGCCCTCGCGGGCCGGAAGGCCGGCGCGACCGCGAAGCGCGCGCCCGCTCCCACCGCCACCGCCGCCGACCGACCGAAGCGGATCGCCGCCGCCGGGTCCGACCGGGCCCGCAACGCGCGGATCCGCGAGTGGGCCCGCGCGCAGGGCATGACCGTCCCCGACCTCGGCCGCCTGGCCAGCGGCGTGGTCGCCGCCTACGAGGAGGCTCACCTGTGAAGCCCTGGATCACCGAGCCCGGCGCCTACCCGGAGCTCACCGAGGAGCAGTACCACGCCGACCCCGTCGTCGGGTCGAGCCTGTCCTCGAGCGGCGCGCGCACGCTGATCAACGAGACGCCGCTGCACTTCCGCTACCAGCGCGACCACCCGCAGCCCGCGAAGAAGGAGTTCGACTTCGGGCACGCCGCGCACCTGGTCGTGACCGGGTCCGGCTCCCCGATCGTCGAGGTGCCGCACGACAACTGGCGCACGAACGCGTCGAAGGAGGCGGCGGCCGCGGCGCGCGCCGAGGGCGGCGTTCCGCTGCTCACCCGCGACGTCGAGCACGTCGAGGCGATGGCCGAGGTCCTGCGCCGACACCCGGTCGCCGGGCCGCTGCTCATGCGCGAGGGTGTCGGCGAGCAGTCCTTCGTCGGGCGCGACCCCGAGTCCGGGGTGATGTGCCGGGTCCGTGTCGACTGGATGCCGAAGGTCGCGGCCGGTGAGCGGCTGATCCTCGTCGACTACAAGAGCGCCGCCGACGCCGACCCGCGCCACTTCGGCACCTCGATGGGCCGGTGGGGCTACCACTGCCAGGGCCCCTTCTACGTCGACGTCCTGCACTGGCTCGGCCTCACCGCCGGCCCCGACGGCGACCCGATCGAGCCGCTGTTCCTGCTCGTGGCCCAGGAGAAGGAACCGCCGTACGCGGTGTCCCTCGACCGGCCCGACGACAACGCGTTCGCGTGGGGCCGGGTCGTCAACCGCAAGGCACGCGACGTGTTCCGCGAGTGCACCGAGATCGGGCGCTGGCCCGGCTACGAGGAGCGCGTCCACGACCTCTCCCTGCCCGGCTGGCTGATCCGCGACTACGAGCTCGCCGAGAGCGCCGGTCACTTCGACACCGCATCCGACATCGAGGAGGCCCTCGCATGACCACGACCACCGCCGACGTCGAGGCCCGACCAGAGGACATCGCCGCCGCCGTCGGCGTCCCGGTCGGCGCGCTCGCGATCCGCGCCGACCAGACGACCCTCGACGAGGCCCAGCGCAAGGCGCTTGGGCACATCGGCTTGCAGGACTGCAACGACGCCGACATCACCGCGTTCCTGCACCTGTGTCAGCGCACCGGGCTCGACCCCTGGGCTCGGCAGATCTACCTGATCAACCGACGCGAGAAGGTCCCCGGCACTCGCGACCAGTACCGCGACAAGTGGCAGCCGCAGACCGGCATCGACGGGTTCCGGGTCATCGCCCAGCGCCACGGCGATATCTACCGCGGGCAGACCGCGCCCGAGTGGTGCGGTGACGACGGCGTTTGGATGCCGGTCTGGCTCAAGAAGGGGACGCCGCCGGCCGCCTCCCGGGTCGGCGTGCTGCGTTCCGATCGGGATGAGCCCGTGTGGGGCATCGCGGTGTTCTCCGAGTTCGCGCAGTACACCTCGGGCGGCGACCTCAACGCGATGTGGAAGACGAAGAGCTCCCACATGATCGCGAAGTGCGCCGAGGCCGCGGCCCTGCGCAAGGCGTTCCCGCAGGACATGGCCGGGCTGACCATCGCCGAGGAGGTCGGGGCGAACCGCCCGACCCGCGTCGAGTCGACCCGTGTCACCCCCTCCGGCCCGGTCGACAACTCCGAGCTGACCGGCAAGCCCGCCCCGAAGGACACGCCGAAGAAGAGCGACGCGCCGAAGGCGTCGGCGGTCAAGGCCGCGGGCGACAGCATGACCCCCGAGCAGCAGCGGACGTTCCTGCGTCTGCGCCGCGAGGCCGACGTCGGCGACGCGAAGGCCTACGCCTCGCAGCACCTCGGCCGCACCATCAACTCCCTCGGCGAGCTCACCCAGGGCGACGCGGCGAAGCTGATCGAGAACCTCGAGGCCATGCTCGGCGCCGACGAGCCCGGCCAGCCCGAGGTCATCGACGCCGAGGTCGTCGACGAGGGCCAGGCCACGACCGAGCAGCCGGCGGCCCAGCAGTGAGCGCCCCGCACTACGTCGTGCGCGGCGACTTGTCCTCCGAAGGCCCCGACCTCTACGCCGAGTCGGGCAAGCTCGTCGCCTGGGCCGACTCGCCCGAGCGGGCGCACTTCCTCGCCGAGGCGCACAACGCCTACGTCCCAGCGCTCCGGATGCTGATCCGGGTACTGCACGTCGACGCCATCCCGGAGTCCTGGAGCGCCGAGGGTCGCGGGCCGATCTCGATCCGCGAGGTCGCCGAGCGCATCGCCGAGCTCCTGCCCGCGGACTCCGTCGGTGCGCCGCTCTCCGCCGATGAGGTCCGCGACGCCGCGATCGCGGACCGGGCCCGCGCGGCGTCCGACACGCTGAACGGGGCGAGCGCATGACCTACTGCGCACCCCGGGTCACCCCCGGCGGCCCGGCCACCGACCTTCCGGACGCCGGAGAGGGCGCGTGCTGCTGGGGCAACGTCATCGGCGGGCCGAACCACTGCACCTGCTGGGTCCCGGTCTACGACCTCGAGCAGGGCCCGCTCGACGAGACGCTCGCGGGCTGGCTCGCGGCCGGCGTCGAACCGAACACCGCCGCCACCATGTGCGGCGGCTGCGCCTACCGGCCCGGGTCCCCGGAGAAGCTCGGCGACGATCGGCACGCCGCCGACGCCGACGAGCTCGAGCGGGTCGCGGGCAGCGCCACTGACCGCTTCTTCTGCCACGCCGGCATCCGCCGCGTCGTGCGGTGGCGCCACCCGTCGGGCGCCGAGATCGACGGGCACGCCGCGTCGTACCACCCGCCGATCCGGCACGGCGCCCCGTGGCGCGCGGACGGCCAGCCCGCCGAGCTCTGCGCCGGCTGGGCCGCCCGTCGCCGCGCCCTCACCGCCGGAGGTGCCCGATGAGCAACACCACCGTCTACCGCTACCGCCTCCGCGTACAGCCCACCGAGGACGTGGCGATGCCCGCCGGTGCCCGGGTGCTCAGCGTGCAGCGCCGAGACCACGGCGACGGCGCTGTCGACCTGTGGGCCGAGGTCGACCCGGAGCAGCCCGACGCCACGATCCGCGTGCAGCTCGTCGGCACCGGCTGGGCCGAGATCCCCGCCCAGCCCCCGGCCCGCTACGTCGGCACCGTCCAGCTCGGCGACGGCTTCGTGATCCTCCACGCCTACGTCACCGGCGACAGCGACACCGACCTCGAGCGGATCGCCAGCGCGCTCGCCGATGGGACGGCAACGTGAGCGTCCCGTGCTGCGACTTGCACCGGGACGTCGGGTGCTGCGACCCGCTCGACTGCGGACCGTGCTGCGAGGGCTGCCCCACCTGCCCGTCCGAGATCCGCATCCGCCAGAGGCGTGACCCGTGGTCCTCGTGGCGGCACCGGCTGGCCAACCGGCTGACCGGCGGCGAGCTCTTCGCCGTGCGCGGCCGTGTCCGCCAGGGCGAACGGGCGCTGGCCACCGCCCTCGACGGTGAGACTCGGGCCCGCGAAGCGGCACGCAAGACGCAGGGCCGGCTCGCCGAGCTACGCCAGGCCAACGTGACCCGTGACCGCCAGGTCCGCGCGGTGCACCTCGCCGAGACCCTGCTCGACCGCTTCCGCGAGCGCGGCGCAGTGCCCGGCATCGCGGTGGCCACCGTCGACGCGGTCACCCTCGCGACCTGGCACAGCCTGCTCGACGAGCTCGCCCGCCCGGCCCCCGAGCTCGACGCCGCGGTCGCCGACCGCGAGCCGCTGCAGCCCGCATTCGTACACCCGGGCACCGACAGCGAGGTCGCCGATGCGTGACCACGTCCGCGCCCAGCAGTACCGCGACCACCGACTCGTGGCCGGCTTCCAGCGCCTCGAGGTCGCCGAGACCCGGCCCGGCGACTCCGGCGTCCAGCTCGCCCTAGGCGACTCCCTGGTCGTCCTCGACGCCGAGACCGTCGAGCGCCTCGGCATCGACCTGCAGATCCGCGCCAGCTACCTGCGCGGCATCCGGCCGCCGCCAGGACCCGAGCCCGATCGGGCCCCCGGACCCGACGACGTCCCCCTGATCGAGGAGACCCAGGCATGACCGACGTGCACGAGCTGGCCCCGCTCGCGTTCATCGACACCGAGACCGACGGCGTCCACCCCGACCGCGCGGTGTGGGAGATCGCCATCGTCCGACGCGAGCCGGACGGCAGCGAGGAAGCGTGGGAGACGTTCGTCGACGTCGAGCTCGACACGGCGAACCCGTTCGGCCTGAAGGTCGGGCGCTTCTACGAGCGCCACCCGCTCGGCCGACGGCTCTCCGGTCGGGACCCTCTCGTGCCGTCGACCCGAGACGACACCCTCTCCGTCTACACCGCCGCCCATCACGTCGCGCGACTCACGCACGGCGCACACCTGGTGGGCGCGGTGCCGAACTTCGACGCCGAGGTGCTCGACCGCGACCTGCGTAACCAGGGCCTGATCGGGGCCTGGCACTACCACCTGGTCGACATCGAGAACCTGGCCGTCGGCTACCTCGCCGGCCAGGGGCGGCCGCTCCCGCCGCCGTGGGACAGCGACGAGATCACCGCCATGCTCGACCTGGAGCCGACGCCGCAGGACGAGCGGCACACCGCGATGGGCGACGTGCGGTGGGCGATGCGCGTCTACGACCGCGTCATGGGCCGGACCTCGTGACGCCGGCCCGTCCCGTCCGGGCCGCGCCCGGCTCGGCCGCGTTCCTCGCGATCGTCGACCGGGCCGTGCCGGCCCGGTCCGGGCACGACCACTCGCGACCGATGTGCGCGGCCTGGGACGACCACCTCTCCCGCGAGCTCGCAGCCCTGACCGCTCCCCCGACCACCGAGGAGAACCGATGACCGAGACCAGCTCGAACGTGCGCAGCATTCAGGGTGAGCAGCAGCCGCCCGAGAGCGCCAAGGTGAACTTCACCGGGACGAACGCCGAGCTCTCCGGCGACTCGCTGCCCTCGGTCGGCGACGAGCAGGTCTTCACCGTCCGCGCCGTGTGCAAGCGCCAGGGCATCCAGCTGATCGACGACAGCCACGTCCCGTTCCGGACGATGAAGGTCACCGAGATCATCCCCGGCGACATCACCGAACGCGCCGACGTCGAGGGCCCGACCCTCTTCGACGACGCGTCCGAGGGCTGAGCGGCGTGCAGGGACTGACCCCGCGGCCCGCGGCGGCCGTGCACGCCCCGAGCTTCTCGTGCCTCTACCCGGGCCCGGTCGACGACGAGTCGGTCGGCATGCTCTACGGCCCGGACCTCGACGGCCGCGAGGCGTTCCGGCTCACCTTCACCGAGCCGGCCGCCGGCGGCCGCACCCGCGCGCACTTCGAGCCGGTCCCGATGCACCAGGTGCGGGCCCTTGCGGCCGAGGAGCGCGCAACCGACGAGGCCGCCGCTCGCGCGCGTGCGCACGCCTTCTGGGGGCGCCGGTGACCACCTACTTGCGCGGCCGCCAGGAGCTCGCCGCCCAGGCCGCCGACGAGGCCGACGCGCTGCGCTTCACCATCCGCCACCCCGAGCAGCGCGGCGCCTGGGACCGGGCGTGCGGGCTGATCCACCGCGACCCGCAGCTCGCCGCCACGACCCTGCTCGCGCTCGCCGCGATGGTGCCCGCCGACGCCGACACCGCCGAGCTCCTCGCGCGGATCGACGAACTGCACGCGCCGGCCCCGAGACGTGGCTGAACCCGTACCCCCGACGAGAGAGAGGAGGCGCCGATGGCACGCGAGCACGCACGGATCCTGACCTCGATCTGGTCCGACCGGGACTGGCGCGCGCGCAGCGTCCTCGAGCAGTGGCTCTACGTCCGCGTGGTGTCCGACAAGCACATCAACAACGCCGGCGTCCTGCCGCTGTGGGAGTCCCGCTGGGCCCGGGCCGCGGTCGACCTGGACGTCGACGCAGTCGAGAAGGCCCGGCGTGGGCTGTCCGAACACCGCTTCCTGGTGGTCGACGAGGAGACCGACGAGGCCCTCGTCCGATCGTTCATGCGCGGCGACCGTGTCTACCGCCAGCCCAACGTCCTCAAGAACGCGCTCGGCGAGGCGGCCACGACCGAGTCCCCGATCCTGCGCTCGGTGCTCGCCGAGGAGCTGCTCCGGATCGTGCCGATGCTACCGACCGGCAAGGGCTTCGAGGGCATGCCGGGCGAGGTCGCCCGGGTCGCCCACCTGCTCGACCCCGAAGGGTCCGCGCGCACGCCCTACGAAGGGTCCGGGAACCCTTCCGCGAACCCTTCGATCGAACCCCACGGGAACCCTTCGATATCGGCGAGAACGAACCCCACCGCATCGCGAGGGGTTGGGGAAGGGGTAGGGGAAGGGGGTACGTCCCGTCCCGTAGGTGGTCGGGTTGGGGGGTCGCGGGCGCGCCAGACCCCGGACCGTCCCGGCTCGTCGGCCTCCGGCGGGCCCCCCACCCCGAGCTCCTCCGACGCGACGAGCACCCCGACGCCGGGCTCGCTGCCCGGGTTCACCGAGCAGCCCTGCGGCCGGCGGCACAGCCCGGACGAGCGGTGCCGTCGGTGCGGCGAAGCCCGCGAGGCCCGGGCCGCCGACGCCGACCGGGCCCGCCGCGACGCCGCCGCCGCGGTCTCGGCGTGCCGGATGTGCGACGGCGACGGTCGGCTCCTCGAGGTCGGCCGCTTCCTGCCGGTCTCGCCCACCGCCTGGTGCGACCACGAGACCGACCAGCGCCAGCAGGTCGCCGACGCCCGGGACGAGGCGTCGTGACCGCCCCCGCCGGCGACCCCCGGGTGCTGCTCGAGGAGACCGTGTCGTGCCCGGCGTGCGGCGAGGACCTCGCCGTGCCGGGCGGCGGCTTCGCCTCCCAGGACGCCTACCTCGAGGTCGGCTTCGCGGTCGCCCGCGAGCACGCCGCCGCCCTCGACGACGAGCGCCACCGCGACCTGGTCGCGCAGCTCGACGAGGACCCGGCGTGACCCCGCGCCAGTGGCACCACGCCGGCACCGACACCGACGACCGCGGCCGACCCCGCGGCCTGTGCTGGTGCGGATGGCGCGGCGACTCGCAGCACGGTGACCGGCCCCGGCTCGCGGCCCGTCGCGACGCCAACCGGCACGTCACCGAGGCCGGCGCGTGAGCCGCCGCCGGCCCCCGCGCTGGGTCGAGTGGGCGCCGCGGGCCCGCGAGCGCCGCACCCGGGGTCGCGACATGGACTGGCACGCCGACCGCGAGCTCGCGAACACGGTCGTCTGCCCGCCGAAGCCGAAGGGCTGCAACGCCCCGATCGGCACCACCTGCCGGAACTTCGGGACCGGTCAGGAGCTGGAGAACTGGCCGGCCCACGAGGCGCGCCTCAAGCGCGCCGAGGCCGTCTTCCAAGCCGCCGCCGAGGCCGAGCAGGCCGAGGCACCCGTCCCCTCGGAGGAGACAGCATGAGCACCACCGACACCGACCAGCCCGAGACCGAGCCGACCCGGCCGACGCACGCCAGCGAGGTCGCCGCCGAGCACATGCTCGTCACCGACGTCCTCGGTCGCATCGGTGAGAACCCCGACCGTGCGGAGATTGAACGCGTCCTGCGCGAGTCGATCCGCGCGGCCGGCAACCTCATCCCTAGCTCGTTCGCCCGTCGACCCGTCGAGGTCCGCGTCGCGGTCGAGGACGAGGAGGGCTGCGAGGTCGACCAGACCGTCGCGCTGACCCGTGCCCAGGGCGGCACACCAACCGTCCTCGGCGGCACGCTCGGCAACCTCGTGGCCTCCGTCCTCGGCAGCTTCTACGTGGCCGCCGACGGCGCCGAGTACGGCGACGCGCTCGACGCCGCGCTCGTCACGCTGCAGGCCCGGCAGTGACCCGCATCGGGACTCGGCTGCGTGAGGCCATGTCCGCCACCCGGCTCGCCGCGGAGTACGAGCGTCAGCGCGACGACGCGCGCGGCGCGAAGGACCAGGCGCTGTCGCAGCTCGCCGCCACTCGCGAGGCTCACGAGGTCGGGCAGCGGGCCGCGGCGAAGCTCGACGGCAGCATCGAGGCCACACGCGACGTACTGCGAGAAGGCGGCTTCCCGACCGACAGCAGCATGAGCCTCGCCGACGACGTCTCCCGCGCGCTGGGCAAGCTGCGCGAGAGCACCCTGATGCCAGGCGAGCAGTACTTCCCAAACGTGAAGGGCCGCTGCCCCTCCTGCGGCGGGTCATCGCTGTTCGTGGGGGTCGGCGGCCACATCACCTGCGGGCGCGTGGACTGCGGCAGTCCTGAGGCAGCCGACCAGTTACTCGCCGGGGACGACCCGTGGCGCCACGCGCTCGCCGAACTGCGCCTTGAAGTCCGCGCTGCCCGTGACGTCCTCGCGCCCGACGTGTCCACCGCGGGCACACCGCTCGACGAGGTCGCGCGCACCGCGCTCCGGGTGGCGCGGGCGACCTCGGTGGCCGCCGAGCTCCGCTGGTGGGTCGAGCCCGGCAACGCACCCGGGCAGGACATGGTGCCCCGCGCGCTGCTCGCGAAGCGGGCCGCCGGCCTGGACCCCGGCGGCGGCACCCCGGAGGGGCGCCAGCCGCCGACCCCGTCGATCTCGCACGACGACTTCGAGGTGCGCGGCACCGAGCCGCGCGTGCCCCACGCCGTGCCCGGTCGCTCGCGGGCCGCCGAGCGGTTCGCGATGGACATCATCGGCGAGGCGGTGGCCGACGCCGGTCAGCGGCAGTGCGACGAAGACGCGAAGGCCAGCTACTCCGTCGAGGTCCTCGCCGCACTCCGGGCCGCCGACAGGGCGGGAGAGGTCCACGCGCAGCCGCGCTACCGGATCGTGCATCCGACTGATCTGTCGTACACCGAAGCCCTCGTCGTTCTCGCCCGAGCGGTCCGCGCCTACGGCGAGCAGCCCGACGATGAGCCGGTGGCCGACGAGCAGGTCGAGCAGGTGGCCCGCGAGGCTGCACGGGTCGCCGTCGTGCACGGCGGAGTCGAAGCCGACCACCACGCCGACGACGTTGTCGACGCGCTGGCCCGTGCCGGGTTCGTGCCCGGGGTCTACCCGCCGGGCATGGCCATCGACGGCGACCTGCTCCGCACGCTCATTGCCGACGCTCTGCCCCGGCGGGCCACCGACGAGTTCGCCGGCGAGCTCGCCGACTCGGTCCTCGACGCCGCGGTCCGGGCCGGGTTCACGATCCTGCACGGCACGAACCTCGCGCCGCGGACGGCGCCGACGCCCACGCACGAGTGGGCCGGGTACGTGTCGTGGACCGCCTGGACGGCCGGAGCAGCTCGCGCGGTGGGACGCCGCACCGGAGAGCTCGACCTCGACTGGTGCTCCGACGAGTTCGGTCGGTGGGTCGAGCAGCAGGTCGCCCGTGACGCCGAGGCGGTGCAGTTCTGATGGCGCAGCGTCCAACTCTGGCGACGTCGCCGGCCATCGACGACGTGAGCGCCCCGCAGTGGCTGATCGTCGCGGCCGTTGTGCTGGTCGTCATCGGCCTGGTCGAGGCCCGCCGCTCGGGTCAGGCCGAGGACCGCGGGGACCTGGCCGCCGCCTATCGCAGCTACCTGCTGTCCCGAGGCCTCGCGGCCGTCGGCGTCCTCCTCGGCGCCGCAGGCCTGATCTGGGAGATGACCCGATGACCGAGACCGACCCCCAGCCCGGCGCGGGCACGCGGATCACGGACGCCGAGATCGCCGACTTCGTCGGGCGCGACGCTCGCCGTCAGCGCCGCCGCGCTCGACTTGGCGTGCTGCGCCTGCTCGCGGCCCGCTACCTGTACGTGCCCTGGCGCTGCGAGGTCTGCGGCTGCCTCGTGTCCGCGCGCCGCCTCGGCCGGCACGCGAAGTGGCACCACTGGCAGGCCATGACCGCTTGGGTGGCCGGCGGCGGCCGAGGCCCGAAGCCGAAGCGCGCGCCGCTCCCGCCTCGCTTCCTCGGGAGGTCCTCGTGACCGACCCGACTCCACCGACCGACGTCCGGGTTCGGCGCGCGGACGGCAGCACCGTCCCGCTCGACCTCACCTACGAGGGCATCGGCGACGACGGGTGCCACCGCTGGGTCGCGACCGCCCCGACGTGGATCGGCGACGACTCGGCGGTGCACCTCGAGTGCGCGCTGCTGCCGCCCGAGACGACAATCGTCCTCGAGCTCGACGGCGAGGTCAGGGCATGAGGGCCCGCGTGATCGGCATCGACCCCGGCCTGGCGAACCTCGGCGTCGCCGAGCTCGTCTGGGACGGCCACTCCTGTACGAGCCTCACGACCCGCCACGAGAAGACCCACCCACCGGCCACCCCGACCGACGACCAGACCGCGGCGCGGATGTCCCGGATGATCCGGGCCGCGGCCCCGGTCGGCGAGCCGTGGCTGTGCGAGGGGTGCGGCTACACCCACAACCCGCCGCCCTCGGACCTCGTCATGGTCATGCTCGAAGGCCCGTCCTACGGGTCGACCACCCCGTACCAGCACGACTCCGCAGGCCTCTGGTGGCGGCTCCGGTCGCTGCTCACGTCGCGCAGCATCCCCGTCGGGAAGTGCCCGCCCGCGACGCTCAAGCTGTGGGCCGCCGGCGACGGCCGCGCCTCGAAGGACCAGATGAAGCTCGCCCTCGACCGGCTGTGGCCCGGGGTGCTCGCCCGCACCGAGCACGAGGTCGACGCGGCGCTCCTCGCGCTCGCCGCGGCGCAGCGCCTCGGCTGGTTCACCGGCGGCGAGCCGCTCCGCCAGGCCCGCCAGCTCGGGAAGATGACCTGGCCGCGGCTGCCCGAGGTGCGCACCGTCCCGGCGGTGACGACGTGACCCGGCCCCACGACCCGACGTCGCCGCGCTGGGACCTCCGCCCCGAGCCGCTGCCGGTCGACCTCGATGCCCTGCCGTTCGGCCCGACACCGCCGCGACGGCGCTGGTGCCCCTGCGTGATCACCGAGGGCGGCTCGCCCGTCGGGTTCGAGACGGATCCCGAGTGTCCGGACCACGGCCATCCCGCCTACCAGCTCGACGAGCACGCCGACGACGACCCGGCGTGCGACGACCCCGACTGCACCTGCCACAACTGGCTCGCCGAGACCTTCGCCGAGCCGCCGTGGACCACCCTCGCCCCCAACCCGGAGTACCTGTGACCCAGCACCGTCGCCCCACCCTCGCCCGCCAGGGCGTCGCCGGCACCGCCGCCGCCCTCGTCCTCGGCTACCTCGCCGGCACCGTCCTGCTCATGCAGCTCGTCTACCGGCTCGCACCCGTCCTCGGGCCCGTCGGCGCCTACTCCGTGCTCGTCGCCGTCGTCCTCGTCGGCACCGCCGGGTACGTCCTCATCGGCCGCCGCTACGAACACCTTGACGCCGCCGAGCCGGACCCCGAGCGCTGCGACCGCGACCACGTCGCCCACGCCGAGGAGCAGGTCGACGCGCAGATCGCGATGCTCGTCCGCTCCGGAGTCGACCAGGACAAGGCCCAGGAGCTCGTCCGCGACAGCCTCGTCTGGGCCCTCACCCCGCGCGGCGGGCCGTCCATCGCCGACATCCTTGGCGGCCGGAGCGGGCAGCGTGACGGCGAGCAGCGCGAGCGGACCGGCAGCCTGCCCGTCGCAGGACGGCCCTACCTGTGATCGCCGAGGTGCGCGACGCCCTGGAGCAGGTCGCCCGCGACGACGACCTCGACCACGCACCCGCCGTCATCCACGCCATCGCCCGCGGCGCCCGCGCCGCCGGCCGCGAGGTACTCACCCTCGACGACCTGACCACCATCGCCGACGAACTCGGGTGGCCGCCGTGAAGTTCCATCACCAGCTCGACGGGCGTCCCGTCGCTCGCATCAGCTTCCCGAGCGCCTGCGCGAGGTCCGGCCACTCCTCACGCAGCCGCGCGACCTGGTCCTGGCCGCCGTTGCGGCACGCCCGCGCCACCTTCTCGGCGGCTTCGAGCTGGGCGGATTCACTCGTGCTGGCGTCGGTCACGTCCAGCACGCTAGCGACGAGGTGCGGGTGATGAGCGAGGTGTTCCAGACCCAGGCCGCCGCTCGAACCCGACGTCGGGCCGCGCACTGGCACTGGCCCGGCGACCGCGTCCCGTACCGGCCCTACCCCGGCTCCGCCTGCGGCGACCACCGCCTCGCCCGCGAGCACGGCCGCGACCCGGCAGGCGTGCCCGCCGAGGCACGGTGCCGGGCACGCGGCTGCCGCGAACGGTGGGCCGCCGTCGAGCAGGGCCCGGACCTGATGACCGTGACGACGGAGGGACCGTGATGGACGTACCCGAGCTGTGGGTGGTCAGAGAGCGCGCGGCCTTCCCGTCTGTGGGGGCGCCGGAAGCCCGACGGCCTGTTCTTCGCGTTCGCTCCCACCGGCACCGAGCAGCCCGTCCACCTGCTGGACGAGCTGCCTGACGACGCCGTGCTGCTCGTGCCTGCCGAGCCCGTCGACGAGAAGGGCCGCGGCGAGACGTACTGGCGCGGCCACGCCGACGGGCGGATGGCCGAGCGGGCCGACCGAGGAGGAAACCTCTGATGCAGTTCACCTGGCACGTCACCACCGTCGCCGGCCTGCGCGAGTTCCTCGCGCGCTGCGAGCAGCTCGGCGTGTCCGACGACGCCCCGCTGCACGCCCGCACCGGGTTCGACGTCAGCCAGGCCGGGCCGCCGCTCAAGCAGCTGACCGTCCGGCACGACGACGGGCAGCGCCGATGACCGGCAGCACCTGCCTGCTCGACCAGCGACCCACCGGCGACGGCGGACATCTCTGCCGCGGCTGTACCGACCGGCTCCGCCGCGACCTCGACGCTGTCCCCGACATCGTCTCCGAACTCCTCGTCACCGTCTCCCGCCAAGACCACGTCCAGCCCGTCCGCGCCGGCCGCAGCACCGCCACCCCCCTCGTCTACAACCCCGACGCCAGCGACGAACTCACCGACCTCGCCTACCTCCTCGGGTCCTGGTCCCGATGCATGGCCGATGACCTCGGCATGAAGCTCGAGGTCCCCGACACCCCCGACACCCCCGCCGCCCACGCCGCGTGGCTCGCGCTCCGACTCCGCGTCATCCGCCACCACCCCGCCGTCGACGACCTCGCCGGCGAGATCGGGCACGCCGTCGCCCGCGGTCGCCGCGCCGTCGACGTCCACGACGTCGCCAGCCGCTTCCTCGTCGGCCCCTGCCCGCAGCTCACCGACGGCTGGTTCTGCGACGGCGACGTCCAGGCCACCATCACCACCACCCGCGACGAACCACCCACCATGGCCTGCCTGCGCTGCCACCACACCTGGCGCGCCGAGCAGTGGCTCCGCGCTGGCAAGCTCATCGCCAACCGCCGCGACGAGATCGGCTGGCGCCCACCCGCTCGCACCCGAGCCGGAGCCGACACGTGAGCGACTGGTGGCCCGTCGCCGACGCCGCCCAGTTCGTCGAGGTGTCCCGGCGAACCATCTCCCGGTGGGTCCACGACGGCCGCATCACCCACCGCGACCGCAACGGCGTCACCCTCGTCGACCTCGACGAGCTCGCCCAGCTCGTCGACCACCGCGGCGACGGCGGCCGTCTCCCGAGGACACCGCGAGCGAGCCGGACTTGACAACTCACCGTAGTGACCGGATCCTGCCGTCATCCGTGGTCGTGTGTCTCCGACCGGAACCCGTCGCTCATCGAGCAGGCGCAGAACTGTCCGAAGATAGTTCGAATTAGTTCGAGATAGTTCTGCGGGGTGAACTGATGCCCAGACGCGGCAAAGGCGTACCGAAGCCCGGCGGCAAGAAAGACAAGCGATTCAAGGGCCGAGGGCAGAAACCCGGCCCGAAGAAGAAGACCTGATGGTCAGCGCCCGAGGCGGGAAGTACGGGTACGTCGTACGTAGCCGCCAGAACGTGTACCGGGCCTTGCGCCGGCAGGGCAAGTCCAAGCGCATCGCAGCCATGATCGCCAACCGGGGCGACACCTTCGCCGAGCGCAGCGCCATGGCACGCAAGGCGGCACGCACCCGCAAGCGCCGCGGCCGCAAGCGCTGATGCCCCGCGCACCCAAGCGGTGCGCACGCTGCACCGTCCAGGTCGTCGGCGTCACCTACTGCCCGAGCTGCACCCAGGCACGGCAGTGGGAAGGCGCCGGGCACGGCGCACCCCGCGTCGTCACCGCCCTGCACGCCCGCGTCGTCGCCGAGGAGCCTGTGTGCGCGTGCGGGGCACCGAGCACCGAGGCCGGCCACATCGTCGCCCGCGCTCTCGGCGGCCGCGACGTCCGCGAGAACCTCCGCGGGCAGTGCACACGCTGCAACCGCGAACAGATCATCACCGACAGAATCGCGGCGCAATTCTCGGCGCCGCTCACATTCGAATGATCAATTGGGGGTGGGGACCCCCTCCCCCGGCCAACAGGAATACCGGCCGGCTCTGCGAATTTTTGTCCCTACGGTTCAGCACGTCGCGCCCGGGCGGGCCCCGCGCCGACGTGATCTCCAACTCTCGGCGCCGGGCGCGCCGGGGAGGAGCGCTCCACCATGCCGGCGCACAAGAAGGACGAGACGACCAGGCGACGCGCGAACGTCGCCGCGACGCGCACCCAGCTCGGGCACGCTGAGGCCGCGGGCCGGCCGAGGCTGCCGCAGTTCGCGCCGGGCAAGACGCGCTGGCATCCGCAGGCGCTGCGGTGGTGGGCCGAGCTGTGGGACTCGCCGATGGCGTCGCAGTACCTGCGCATGGACGTGCGCGGGCTGCTGCGCCTCGCGGTCCTCGAGCACGACTACTGGTCGGCAGTGGACTCGCGGACCAGGCTGGCGGTCGAGGCGCAGATCGAACGGGCGCAGCGCGACTACGGCCTCACGCCGTACGACCGCCGCCGTCTGGAATGGTCGGTGACGACGGCGTCGCCGGTACGCCCGATCTCGACGGCGCCGTCCCGTGCGGCCGCCGAGGCGGCGCCGGAGCCCCCGCCGCGGGCCGACCCGCGGACCGCTCTGCACGCCCTGTCCTGACCTGTGGCTGTCCTGCTGGTCCCGCCGGCGGACCCGGAGCCGTGGCCGACGCTGGGCCCGCAGGTGTGCGACCTGATCGAGGCGCGCTGCGTGTTCGGGCCGGGGTCGCTGAAGGGGCAGCCGGCGGTGCTCGCCGACGAGGTCCGGGCGCTGATCTACCGGGCCTACGAGCTGCACCCGCGCTCGTCGCCGCGAGCGGGTCGTCGCCGGTTCTCCCGGTTCGGCTACTCGGCGCGGAAGGGCTCGGCGAAGACCGAGGTGCTGGCGTGGCTGGCGTTCGCCGAGTTGCACGCCGAGGGCCCGGTTCGGTTCGCCGGGTGGGACGCCGCGGGGCAGCCGGTGGGCCGCCCTGTCACCGACCCGTACATCCCGCTGCTGGCCTACGCCCGCGAGCAGGTCGAGGAGCTCGCGTTCGGGGCGTTGTTCCTGATGGTCACCGAGGGCCCAGACGCCGACCTGTTCGACGCCGGCCTGGAGCGCATCCAGCGCCTCGACGCCCGCGGTCGGGCGGACGGGAAGGCGGTCCCGCTGTCCGGGTCGCCGAACGCCCGTGACGGCGCGCGCACCACGTTCCAGGGGTTCGACGAGCCGCACCGCCTGACGCTGCCGTCGCACCGCGACGCGCACGAGACGATGCTCGCGAACATCCCGAAGCGGCCCCTCGAGCAGCCGTGGTCGGCGTACGTGACGACGGCGGGCCAGCCTGGGCAGCACTCGATCGCCGAGGACCTGCACGGCGAGGCGCAGGCCATCGCGGGCGGCGACGTCGCCCGGCCGCGGCTGTTCTACTTCCACCGCGAGGCCGGCCTCGACAACGACCTGTCGACTCACGAGGGTCGGGTCGCCGCCGTGGCGGAGGCCTCGGCGCCGCACGTGGCCGCGTTCTCCGACCTCGACGAGATCGCCGAGCAGTGGGAGCGCCCGGGCGCGGACCTGCAGTACCTCGAGCGGGTGTGGCTGAACCGGTGGACCCAAGCCGCGGCGCAGGCGTTCAGCCCCGGCCGGTTCGCCGACCTGATCCGCCCCGGCTACCGCATCCCGCCGGGGTCGCTGGTGACCGCCGGGTTCGACGGGGCACGGTTCCGCGACGCCGCGGGCCTGGTCCTCACCGAGGTTTCCACCGGGCATCAGCAGCTGTGGTGGCGCGCTGAGGAACGCGGCCAGCTCGAGGGCTACGAGGTGGACCCGGGCGAGGCCACCGAGGCACTGGCCGCGGCGATGGAGCGCTTCACGGTGTGGCGGCTCTACGGGGACCCGCCGCACTTCGTGGAGACGATGGGCGAGTGGGCGGGCCGCTGGCCCGACCAGGTCGAGGAGTGGTGGACCAACCGTCGCCGGCCGATGGCCGAGGCGGTGCGGGCCTACCGCGAGGCGATCGAGGCGGCGCAGCTGTCCCACGACGGCGACGCCGACTTCGCCCGGCACGTCGGCAACGCCGGGAAGCGGCTGACGAACCTGCGCGACGAGGACACCGGCGAGTGGCTGTGGATCCTCGGGAAGCTGCACCCGGACCGGAAGTTCGACTTCGCGATGGCCGCGGTCCTGTCGTGGCGGGCCCGGCTCGATGCGCTGCGTCAGGGCGCGACGGTGCCCGACGAGACGTTCGTGCCGGTCCGCATCCGCTGACGAGGAGGTGACGCGCGTGCCGCTGGGCGAGGTCGACACCCCGGAGTCTGCTGCCTGGTGGATGCGCGAGCTCTCCGAGGAGCTCCTCGAGCGACGGCACCGCATCGAGCCGCTGTGGCAGCGGTACTGCGGGAACCCGCCGCTGCCCGAGCTCGGGAACCCGGGGGCGACGAAGAACCGCCGCGACGTGTGGCGGGCGTTCCAGCGCAAGGCCCGGACGAACTACGCCGAGCTGATCGTCGCCGCCCCCCTCGAGCGGCTCACCCCGCTCGGGTTCCGCACCTCGGCGGCCGGCACCGGCGAGACCGCGGACATCGACGCCCGGGCGCTGCGGTGGTGGCAGGCCAACGAGATGCCGATCCGCTCCGGCGACATCATCGAGTGGATGCTCGTCATGGGCACCGCCTACGGCATCGTCGGCCCACCCGACCCGGACGACGACCAGCATCCCGACGTGCCGGTGATGACCGCCGAGGACCCCCGATTCGTGATCACCCGCCATGACTCGGTGCGCTCCTCGCGGGTGCGGGCGGCGCTGAAGCTGTTCTACGACGACGAGGTCCGCCGCGACGTCGCGTTCCTGTACCTGCCCGGGCGGGTGCTGCGCATCGAGCGCGACGGCCGCGAGGGCACCAGCGAGCTCGGGCGCCGCCGGTTCCGGTTCGACGCCCGCTCGTGGGACGTCGTCGACGAGCAGGCCCTGCCCGACGGCATGTCGCGCACAGTGCCGGTGGTGCGATTCGAGAACCGCCGCGGACTCGGCGAGTTCGAGGCCCACCTCGACCACCTCGACCGCATCAACCACATGCTGCTGCAGCGGATCGTGATCGCGACCCTGCAGGCGTTCCGGCAGCGCGCGGTGAAGGGCGTCCCGAAGAACGACCCGAAGACCGGGGAACCGATCGACTACTCGGACGTGTTCACCAACGACCCGGCGGCGCTGTGGCTGCTGCCGGCCACGGCGGACATGTGGGAGTCCGGGCAGGTCGACCTCACCCCGATCCTCACCTCGGTCCGCGACGACGTCCGCGACCTCGCCGCGGTGACCCGCCGCCCGGTGCAGCACTTCATCCCCGACCAGGCCAACCAGTCCGCGGAGGGCGCCTCGGCGTCGCGGGAGTCCCTGGTCTACCTCGCCGAGGACCGGCAGGTCCGCGCCGGCGCCGGGTTCGCCGCGATGCAGGCCCTCGGGTTCCGCTACGTCGCCGACGCGCAGCGCTCCGACCCGCTGACCATCGAGACGCTGTGGCGCCCCCTGGAGCGGTTCTCGCTGACCGAGCGCGCCAGCGCCGCGGTGCAGGCGCAGACCGCCGGGGTGCCGTGGGAGGCCCGCATGCGGGACTTCCTGCAGTACGAGCCCGAGCAGATCGAGGTTCTCCGTGCAGAGCGCGCAGAGGACCTGTTCTACGCGGCGCCCGCCGCCACCGACCCGCAGCGCGGCGTCCCGACCGCCGCCGCCACGGCCCCCGCGGTCGAGCAGCCGCGGACCGCGAACACCGACCCGGCGACCCCACCCGCAGCCGCACAGGCCGCGCGGTGACTGCCCCCGCCCCGCAGCTCCTCGCCGCCGGCGCCGCAACCGCAACCGCGGCTGATGTCGCCGCCAGCCTGGCGGCGCGCCCGACGCTGACGCTGCTGCAGGGAGGGCTCGCCGCCTCCGCCCTCGTCGACCGGCAGGCCAGCGCCCGCGACCGCATCGCCGCCGGCACGCTGACGCTGATCTCCCGGCAGTGGGACACCGTGCTCGACCCCCGCGACCCCGAGGTCATCGACACCGTCTCGCGCGGCGTGCTCACCCTGATCCAGGGCGGCCAATCCGCCACGGCCAACGTCACCGCCGCCTACCTGCGCAGCGTCCTCACGCAGATCACCAGCCGCCACGTCGCCTACGCAGCGGCCGGCGCCGCGGCCGGTGTCGTCCTTCAGGCCACGCTCCGCGGCATCCAGAACCCCGAGCAGGCGTACTGGCGCCCGTTCGAGCAGTGGCGCTACCTGCGCTCCACCGGCGTCCCCGACGACGTCGCGAAGGAGCGGGCCCGTCGTCGGCTGCTCATCATGGCCGACACCGACCTGACGATGGCCATGCGCGAAGGCGCCCGGCAGACCCTCGAGGACGTCGAGGAGGTCACCGGCTACCGGCGAGTGATCCACCCCGAGGAGTCCCGCGGCGGGACCTGCGGGCTCTGCCTCGCCGCCTCGGACCGCGTCTACCACCGCGGTGACCTGCTCCCGATCCACGCCCGCTGCTGCTGCGAGGTCATGCCCCGCACCCGCAGCCACGACCCCGGCCACGAGCTCAACCAGGACGACCTCGCCCGGCTCTACACCGCCGCGGGCGACTCCACCGCCGGACCCGACCTGAAGAAAGTCCAGGTCCGCGACCACGGCGAGCTCGGGCCCGTGCTCACCCCCGCGGGCCAGTCGATCGCGCCGCCGCAGGCGGCCTGACCCCTCCAGCTGCTCGCCGGCCCCTCGGCGAGAGCACGACCCGCGGCCGGGCGCCGCGGTCCCTCGACGAGTCCGGGAGGCTCGCGCATGCAGCACCTGACCACCACCCGTCGCCGCGACCCGCGATCGGTCGAGATCGCCCGCCTGGCGCGCGCGGTCAACGCCACCATGACCGCCCCGGGCGCTTCGACCGGCACCGGCCAGACCGGGACCGACTCGTCGTCGGGTTCCGGCTCCTCGAGCACCGGCACCGGGCAGCAGCAGAGCGCCGGCCAGCAGCAGCCGTCGGTCGGCTCGACGAGCAGCACCGGTCAGCAGCACGCCGGCCAGGGCCAGCAGCAGGGCACCGGCGACGGCGGCCAGCACGGCGCCGCGCAGGGGCAGCAGACGTGGCGGATGGAGGACCTGCCCGAGGGCGCCCGGTCCTACATCCAGGGTCTGCGCGACGAGGCCGCGTCGCACCGCACCCGCGGGAACACCGCGGAGACCCAGTGGCAGGCCGCGCAGCAGGCGGTCGCCGAGGCGTTCGGGCTGCGCGAGCGCCCCACGCCCGAGCAGCTCGGCGAGCAGCTGCGCGCCGCGCAGGCCCAGACCCGCCAGGCGCAGGTCGAGAACGCCGTCATGCGCGCCGCGCCGAGCCACGGGGCCGACCCGGCCGCACTGCTCGACTCCCGGGCGTTCCTCGAGCGCACCGCCGCGCTCGACCCCACCGCGCAGGGCTTCGCCGACCAGGTGTCGGCCGCCGTACGCGACGAGGTCACCCGCAACCCGCGGCTGCGCGCGCAGGCCGCCGACACCGGGCAGCAGGCCCGCGGCGGCCGCGGGATGGGGCAGGGCGCCACCGGCAGCGGCGGCACCCGCAACGGCGGCATGCGCGCCGGGCGCGACCTCTACGCCGAGCGGCACGGCCGCCGCGAGCAGCACTCCAGCACCAGCACCTGATCCCCGAGGAGGGGCGCACCATGGACTACTCGCTCAAGACCGAGAGGTACGGCGTGGACGACCAGTCCTGGCTGGCCTCGCGGCACGGCGTGGGCAACGGGCAGTCGATCACGCTCGACGTCTCCGCGTTCACCAAGAGCGTGCACTACCCCGATGGGTACGTGCGCTCCGGGACGCCGCTCGGCCGCATCACCGCGACCGGCAAGTACGGCCCGTACGCCATCCCCACCAGCGAGGTCCAGACGGTGACCATCACCGGCTCGCCGACCGGTGGCACCTTCACGCTGACCTTCTCCGGGCAGACCACGGCCGCGATCGCCTACAACGCGACGGCCGCCGTTGTGCAGGCCGCGCTCGAGGCGCTGTCCAACGTCGACCCGGGCGACGTCGCCGTCGCGGGCGGCCCCGGCCCCGGCGCGCCGTGGACGGTCACGTTCGCCGGTCAGTACCGCGGCGAGAACGTCACGCAGATGACGGCGAGCTCGTCGCTGACCGGCGGCTCCTCTCCCGCGATCGCCGTTACCACCGGCACCGGCGGCGGCAGCGCCACCGGCTCCGACGGCACCGAGGCCTTCGCGGGCCTGCTGCAGTACCCGGTCAGCGTCCCCGATGACCTGACCCACGATGTCGCCGCGGTGCTGTTCTGGCACGGCCGCGTCGTCGAGTCCAAGCTCCCCGTCCCCGTCGACGACGCCGCCATCGCGTCCGTCGCCGGCCGGATCGTCTTCAGCTGAGAGGGGTGAGGTAACCCATGGAGATCTACGACGAGTACGTCACCCCGACCGAGCTCTCGGGCTACGCGAGGGCGAGGGCCGACGACCTGGCCGAGAACCAGTTCACGCTCTCGCGGTGGCTGCCCAACCAGACCATCCCCGACCTGACCTACCGGTTCAACCGGGGCCCGGTCGGGCTGCTCGACGTCGCGGACTACCGCGCCTACGGCGGCGAGCCGACGTTCGGTCGCCGCGAGGGCATCACCCGCGTCGAGGGCAGCCTGCCCCCGCTCGGGCACCAGATGCTGCTCGGCGAGTACGACCAGCTGCTCGTGCGCAACGCCGAGCCCGAGGTCCGTGACCTGCTGCTGCGGGACTCCGCCGCCGTCGCCGAGCGGATCGGCCGCCGCGTCGAGGTCGCCCGTGGCAACGCCCTGGTCAACGGCTCGGTCACCATCGCCGAGAACGGCCAGTACGCCACGGTCGACTTCAACCGCAGCCCGAACCACACGGTCGTCGCCGCCGTCGCCTGGTCGGATGCCTCCAACGGCGTGCCGCTGGACAACATGGAGGCCTGGACCGAGACCTACCTCGACACGAACGGCGTCCGCCCCGCGGTCGCGCTGATGTCGACCAAGACCGCCCGGCTCGCGCGACGCAGCAACCAGGTGCAGCGCGCCATCTACGGCGAGGACTTCGCCGACCGCCGGGTCAGCCTCGGCGACCTCAACGAGCTGCTCGCCGACGACGAGATGCCGCAGGTCGTCACCTACGACGCGACCGCCGCCGGCCGCCGGATCATTCCCGAGGGCAAGGTCATCCTGCTCCCGGCGCCCGGCGACCCGAACAGCGACATCGCCGGCTCCCTCGGCGCGTCGCTGTGGGGCACCACGCTGGAGTCCCAGATCGCCGACTACGGCATCGAGACCGGTGAGGAGCCCGGCATCGTCGTCGCCGCGTTCATCCAGAAGGAGACCCCGGTGCACGTGAACACCGTTGGATCGGCGATCGCCCTGCCGATCATGGCGAACCCGGACCTGTCGTTCGTCGCGACGGTGAGCTCCTGATGGCCCGCCGCCTCGCGGGCTACGTGCACCTGACTGACCCGGACACCGGTCAGCCGGTCGTCCTTGCCCCGGGCGACGACGTCCCCGGCTGGGCCGACGAGCTGATCACCAACCCGGCGGCGTGGGCCGACGACGACGAGCAGCCGGCGGCCCCGTCGCGCAGCCCGCAGCCGAAGGCCGCAGGCCGCTCCGAGAAGAAGAGCTGACGCGGGCCATGCCCTCGATCACCGCAGTGGACGACATCCGCGACCGGTACGAGGGCGTGATCCCGACGGCGCAGGAGACCCGGATCGGCACTCACATCGCCGACGCCGAGCGTCTCCTGCGCCGCCGGGTCCCGCGGCTCGACGAGCGCCTCGCCGCCGGCGAGGTCGACGTCGAGGACGTGAAGCGGATCGTGGCGCAGGCCGTGATCCGCTACATCCGCAACCCGGCCGGCTACACGCAGCGCTCCACCACCGAGGGCCCGTTCTCCTCCGGGGCCTCCTACTCGGCCGCAGCGCTCGCCGCGGCGGGCGAGCTGCGGTTCTCCGAGGACGAACTCGACGACCTGCGCTCCCCCGCCGACCGGCTTGCCGTCGGGGTCGCGCATCAGAGCCTGCCCGGGTGGCGGGTGCCCTGATGCTCGACCTGTCCGCCGGCATCGTCGAGGACCTCACCGTGGTCCGGGAGGTCCTCGACACCGACGGCGACCCGACTGGGCAGGCCGTCCACGTCCTCGAGGGCTGCGCGGTCGCGGACCGGTTGCCTTCCAGCGATGAGGTCAACGGCCGCGAGCGCACCACCCGCGTAGCCGACGTCCGTTGCCCGGACCGCGACGCCGACGTCCGAGCCTCCGACCGGTTCCGCCGGGTCGGGGACCCGGCAGGCCGCGCCGTGTGGGTCGTCGAGGGGCAGCCCGCGCGCTCCCCGTTCCCCGGCGGCGGTTGCGTGTTCGTCATCGCCCTCACCACCGGCTGACCGGAAGGAGCCCGACGTGGACGTCAAGCTGAACCGTCGCTTCCTCTCCGAGGTGCACAACCACCCCGACACAGAGCGCGTGCTCGTGCAGGCGGCGTTGCCGATCGCGGCGAAGGTCGCGGCGGCTACCCCGACCGACTCCGGGTTCACCGCCTCGAGCACGCACGTCGAGGGCGGGCACCGCTCCGCCGACGGCCGCTCGGTCGCCGCGTGGGTCGTGCAGTCCGGCGCCGGCGTGCAGCAGCAGTTCGGCAACAGCGTCGAGCGCACCCCGGCCCGCCAGTTCGACCGCGGCCTCGGGCTGTAGACCATGGACTTCGACGACCTCGGCGACCAGCTGCAGGGCGACCTCAACGCCCGCCTGCACGCCGCCGACGGGTCCATGCTGGTCAAGTTCGTGGCCCTGGCCGAGGTCATCAGCACCGACGGCGACCGAAGCCTGATCGCCATCTCCACCCGGGACATGCAGTCCTGGGAGTCGCTCGGGATGCTCGAGTTCGCCCGACAGCTCGAGCAGGCCTCGCTCACCCACGACGACGGCGAGGTCGAGTGAGCGCCAACGTCTTCCTCGACGCCGACGGCTGGCCGCTGGTCGATCGGCTCCTCGCCGACCTCTACCGCCACCACGTCACCGTCGCCGACACCGCGACCGTCTACTCCGGCACCCGGTTCCTCGCGGACACCGCCGCCCCCGCCATCCGCTGCTCCCGCCTGCCCGGTGGGGGTCGCGAGCAGCACCAGGACCGGCACCGCATCGAGGTCCTCACCTGGGGCCGCACCCGCGCCGAGTCCGACGCGATCCTCGCCCAGGTCCGCGGGCTGAACGCCGAGTACTCCGACGAGGGCTGGGCCGACGTCGAGCTCGACCGCATCCGCGAGGACACGGGCCCCGGCCGGGTCCCCGACCCGAACCCGTCGGTGGTGCCCGTGCCGCTGACCCTCGTGGTCACCGTCCGCCAGCAGGGCCCCGGCATCGGCTGGGCCGGCATGGACGAGGACCCGACCACCGGAGCCCCGATCACCCCGTAGTCCCACCTGCTCGCCCGGCGGCCGCCCCCACGCCGACGCGGGTCGTCACCGCAGTCCCCGACCAGCCCGGAGGGCACCACTCATGGCCGCGAACAACATCGAGGCGCTCGCCGTCAACAAGCTGACGCGCGCGGCGATCCGCAAGGGCAAGAAGATCGCCGGCTTCTACGCGCCGCCCGCGACCGTCATGCCCACGTCGATCACGACCGGCAACCCGCCGCAGCTCGCCGAGCTGACCGGCTTCCGCCCGATGGGCCTGGTCACGAAGGACGACGGCTTCACCAAGAGCCGCGACCGCGACATCTCCGACATCTTCTCGGCCGGGTTCCAGGACCCGTCCCGGTCGGACACCACCCAGGACATCCACTCGGTGCAGGTCGTCGCCCAGGAGACGAACCGGCTCAACATCGAGGCCAGCCTGAACGTCGACCTCTCCACGTTCACCCCGGACCCGGTCACCGGAGAGGTCAGCTTCCCGCAGCCCACCGAGGGGATCATCCCGCAGGGCCGCTGGGTGTTCCTCGCCCAGGACGGCATCGGCACCGGCCGCTACTGGTGGGGCTGGGGGTTCTCGGCGGGAGTCGTGAAGGAGACCGACGACCAGACCGTCGGCACCGACGACGACGGCTTCTACTGGCCGTACACGGTGTCCTCTCAGGTCGACCCGGCGCTGGGCTGGTCGGTCTACCACTACTTCGGCGGGCCGGGGTGGCGCGCGGCGCTCGCCTCGATGGGCTTCCCGGCCGTCAGCTGACCTTCCACCCGCGAGCACCCGGAGGACATCCCGTGAGCATCCCCATGACCGACCCCGACGGCCGCGTCCACCACGCCGCCACCGAGGCCGAGGCCGTCGAGCTCCAGCTCGTCGGCTACCAGCGCGGCACCACCGCGCAGCGCGCCTACGTCCCGGCCGAGCACGACGAGGTCGCCGAGCGCGCCTACGTCCCGCCGGCCGAGCAGTCCACGCAGCCCGCCGAGCAGGCGCCCGTCGAGCAGCCGACCCCCGACGTCTCCCCGACCGGTGGCGACGTCCACCC
Source organism: Actinomycetospora corticicola (assembly GCF_013409505.1). Classification (NCBI taxonomy): domain Bacteria; kingdom Bacillati; phylum Actinomycetota; class Actinomycetes; order Pseudonocardiales; family Pseudonocardiaceae; genus Actinomycetospora; species Actinomycetospora corticicola. Next base: position 3,020,649 of record NZ_JACCBN010000001.1, read on the forward strand.
GGCCGACGCCATCGGTGGCGAGCAGCCCGCCGAGGTCGCCGAGCCCCGCCGGACCCGCCGGTCCTGACCTCGGGGCCGGCCGTCCGCGGGGGCGCGGACGCGTCCGGTCCCGGGGCCCTTCGGGGCCCGCCCTGATCAGCGCCCCCACCGCAGCAGCCTGCGAAGCCCCCACGCCCCCGAACGCAGGGAGACACCCGTGACCGACAAGAACCCCGCCCCCATCGACGACGACGTCGACATCGACCTCGACGCCGCCCCCGAGCGCGATCAGCCCGCCTCGCGGCCCGCGAAGGTCCGCCTCGGCGGCAAGATGTGGCTGGTCGCGCCGCCCGACGCCGGGCTCGTCATGGAGATCGAGGACGCCGGCACCACCTCGAGGGTGCTGCAGCTGCTCTTCGACGAGCAATGGCCCGACGTCCGGCCGCTGCTCGACCCGCTGCGCCCCGAGCAGCTCCTCGAGCTGGTCAACCAGCTCGGCGACCGGTTCGGGTTCTCGCAGCGCTCCATGATGGAGCGAGCCACCCCAAACCGGGCGCAGCGACGCCAGCGCCGCGCCCTGCCCCGCTAGCTCGGTCGGCACCATGAGCGCGCTGACCGACCCGGCGCCCTCGCTGTTTGAGCAACTCATGGCCGAGGCCGTCGACCCACTGCTCGTCGAGCTCGACGACGACAACGCGGTGCAGGTCGACGGCCCCTCGGCTGACGCGGTGTCCGACCTCGACCACCTCCTCGGCGTCGAGGACGTCACCGCGTGGGTCGAAGACGTCAGCGGCGAGCTCGCCGGGCTGCTCGCCCGCCGGCCCTGGACGGTCACCCTCGACGCCGTAGCCGGGATCCGCGGCCACTTCGCCCTGGTCGACCTCCCGCCCGGAATGTGGACCGTGCTCGTCGAGCAGGTCGACCTCTACGGCGAAGCCATCGAGACCGACCTGTTCGACCGCGGCTCCGACCTCCTCGACTGGTTCCGAGGCCGACGGCCGTGGCCGCAGCTGCTGCGCCTGATGCAGCGGCTCCCGCCCGAGTCGCACTACAAGGCGGCGCTGCTCGACGACGAGGAGCTCGCCGAGGAGCGCATCGCCGCCGAGCAGGCCGACGGGGAGCGGCGATCGTCGAAGTCCAAGCCGCCGCTGGTCGGTGAGACCCAGGAGCGAGCGCTGCTGCGCTCCATCGCCGGGGCCCTGCCCCGCATCGAGCACGCCGTCTACGCGGTGAACGCCCCGAAGGGCAAGGCCGGGCGCCCGCCCACCGGACTGCCCAGCCCGGAGACCGCCGAGGACCGCGTCCGGTCCCGGCTCGGCGACGCAGACGTCGAGGACCTCATCGCCGCCGCCACCCCCTGGGACGCGGCCGCCCGCCGCGCCCCCGCCGGCTACGCCGAGTCCGACTCCGGGCTGCTCGTCCCCGACCACTGACGCCGGAGGAGGTGCCCCTGCATGGCCGACTACCAGGCAGGCAACGCCTACCTCCAGGTGCTGCCCTCGACCCGCGGGTTCGCCCAGCGCCTGAAGTCCGAGCTCGCCGGGGTCAAGCAGGACTACACGGTGAACGTCGGCGTCGACGTCGACCAGCGCGGCCTCGCCGGGCTGCAGGCCGCGCTCCGGGCGCTGCCCGTCGTAGTCCTCGACGCCGACTCCTCGCAGGCCGACCGGGAGATCGCGGCGCTGCGCGCCAGAATCCAGGAGCTGTCCGGCAAGACGATCGGCGTCGACATCTCCGGCGAGCAGGCCCGCCGCGAGGTGTCCTCCATCAAGGCCGACCTCGACCGTCTCGGCGCCAGCTCCCCCGACGTCGCGCTCCGCGTCGATGCCGGCGCCGCGTCGGCCGCGCTGGACCGCGTCAACCGCGACATCTCTCAGGTCGACGGCCGCCGGGTCACCGCGAACGTGAACGTCGACGTCAACCGAGCGCTGCAGTCGCTCGCGACCCTCGCGCTGGCGCTGAACAGCGTCGAGGGCCGGTCGTTCAACGCGAGCGTGCTCGTCGACACCGGCCGCGCGGTGGCGGGCGTCGCGATGCTCGTCACTAAGCTGTTCGCGATCGGAGGCGCCGTCGGCGCGATCTCCTCGGTGGCCGCCGCGATCCTCGCGCTCGGTCCGGTCGCCGCGGTCGCCGGCGGCGGCATCGCCGCGCTGGTCCTCGGGTTCGGCGGGGTCGGCAAGGCACTCTCCGCGCTGTCCGCGCAGCAGGACGCCGCCGGTCAGTCCGCCGGCCAGCAGGCGAAGCAGCAGCAGTCCGCCGGGTTCGCGATCGCCAACGCGCAGGCCTCGGTGGCGCGCGCCGCGCAGCAGGCCGGCCGCGCCCGCGAGGACGGCGCCCGGTCCGTGGCGAAGGCCGAGCAGGACTCGGCCCGCTCAGTGACCTCGGCGCAGGGCCAGGTCGACTCCGCGCAGCGCAGCCTCGCCCAGGCCAGCTCCGCTGCCGGGAAGGCCCGCGCCGACGCGGCCCGCTCGGTACAGCGCGCCGAGGCCCAGGCCGCCGAGTCGATCGCGTCGGCGATGCGCGCCGCCGAGTCCGCGCACCGTCAGCTGGCGTCGGCGACCCGCGACCTCGAGCGCAACCAGCGCGACCTCACCTCGGCTTGGGAGGAGGGCCGCCGGTCGCTGGAGGACCTGCAGGATCAGGTCGACTCCAACCGGCTCGACCAGCGCCAGGCCGCGCTCGACCTCCGCGACGCGGAGAAGGAGCTCGCCGCCGCCCGCGCCTCCGGCGACACCGACCAGATCGAGCGGGCGCAGCTCGCCTACGACAAGCAGGTCGAGACCATCGACCAGCTCAACAAGCGCACCCAGCGCCTGGGCAGCGACAACGCCACCGCGCAGCGCGCCGGGGTCGCCGGGTCCGAGGCCGTCGTCGCGGCCAACGAGCGGATCGCGGCCTCGCAGCAGGCGGTCCGGGGCGCCACCCAGGCCGCGGGGCTCGCCGACCGCGACGTGTCGAAGGCCCGCGCCGACGGCGCCGCGTCGGTCGCCGATGCGCAGCGCTCCGCCGCGGAGTCCATCCAGTCCGCTGATGAGAGGGTCGCCTCCGCGCAGATCGCGCTCGCGTCCGCCCAGGACGGGCTCGCGCAGGCCCGGATGGACGGCGCCGCCCGGGTCGCCGAGGCGCAGCGCTCCTCGGCGCAGGCCATCGCCGACGCCGACCAGGGCGTCATCGACGCCCAGCGCTCCCTCGCCCAGGTGATGGCGCAGACCGCGGACTCCAGCGACTCCGCCGCGGACAAGGTCAAGCAGGCCTTCGAGAACCTCTCCCCCGCCGCGGCGGCGTTCGCGATGTACCTGTGGTCGCTCAAGCCGGCCCTCGACCAGCTCCGGGCGACCGCGGCGTCCGGACTGTTCCCGCCGCTGCAGGCCGGGCTCCAGGTCCTCATGGGCCAGTTCTCGGTGTTCCAGACCGTGATCGGCCAGTTCGCCTCGGCCGTCGGGAACGCGCTGGGCTACGTGCTCACGCAGCTCGCCTCGCCGTTCTGGGTCAGCTTCTTCTCCACCCTCGGCAACGTCGCCGGCCCGCTGCTGATGCAGCTCGCGCAGGCGCTGATGGCCGTCGTCGGGGTCATGGGCAACCTGATCCTGGCCATGCTGCCGTTCGCCCCGATGGCGATCGACATGCTGACCATGGTCGCGATGCTGATCGAGGCGTGGACCCCGTTCATCGCGATGTTCGTCGGTCAGCTGCTGCCGGTGTTCGGGATGCTGCTGCAGGCCCTGATGCCGCTCGGGCCCGTCCTCGCCGCCCTGGCCCCGATCCTCGCGGTCCTCGGGCAGGCGTTCTCGATGGTCCTCGGCGCGGTGCTGACCGCGCTCGCCCCGATCCTCGTGGCGCTGACCCCGCTGATCGAGCAGCTCGCGATGGCGTTCGCGCAGCAGCTCGTGGCCGCGATTCAGGCCGCCACCCCGTTCCTCGTCGGGCTCGCGACGTTCATGTCCCAGCACCCCGGCCTGGTGCTGGGGGTCATCTCCGTGCTCGGCGGGCTGTTCAGCGCCTGGACGCTGCTCAAGACCGCCGTCGGCGCGCTGCTCGGCCCGCTGATGCTGATGCGCCTCGCCACCCTCGCCCTCGGCATCAGCGCCGCCACCATGGGCTCGATGTTCGGCGGCGCGTTCGCCGGCGTCATCGGGATCGTCGGCCGCTTCATCGGCCAGTTCTCGTTCATGCGACTCGCGGGGACGCTGCTCGGCGGCATCGGCGGCGGCATCATGGGCATCGGCCGCGCCGTCCTCGGGGCGCTCGGCCCCGTGGGCTGGATCATCACCGCGCTCACCATCATGTACAGCTCCAGCGAGGCGTTCCGCGGGGCGATCAACAACCTGCTCGGCGTCCTCGGCGGCGTCCTGATGAGCGTCCTGCAGGCGCTCATGCCGCTCTTCGACGCCCTCGTCGGCGTGTTCAACCTGATCATGGGTGTGCTGGGGCAGCTGCTCTCGCAGATCGCCCAGGCGCTCGTGCCTGTGCTGAACATGTTCGCCGGGATCATCGGCGAACTCGCGATGGCGCTGCTGCCGCCGCTGATGAGCGTCGTGCAGTCCCTGATGCCGGTGTTCGGGCTGCTCGGCGAGGTCGTCGGCTCTCTCGGGCAGGCGCTCGCCCCGATGATGGACGCCTGGCTGGCGATGTCGACGGCGCTGCTGCCGCCGCTGATGGGGCTGCTGCAGTCCGTGGTGATCCCGGTGTTCGGGTTCCTCGCCCGGCTCCTAGCGGGCGAGCTCACCCTCGCGATCAAGTACGTGCTGATCCCGGCGTGGACGGCGATCGCCTGGGTGCTCTCGAACGTCGTTGTCCCGGTCGTGGTGTGGCTGGCCGGTGTGATGGCCGCGGCCTACCGCGGGATCGCCGCCGTGCTGACCTGGCTGTGGCAGGCGGTGTTCGTGCCGGCCTGGAACGCGATCGCTGCGGTCGTGACGTGGGCGTGGGTCAACATCCTGCAGCCGGTGATTTCGGCGATCTGGACCGTGCTGAAGTTCCTCGGCGCGATCCTGTTCACGATCATCGTCGCGCCGTTCATCATCGCCTGGAACCTGATCTCGGCGGCCGTGTCGTGGGCCTGGACCAACGTCCTGCAGCCGGTCTGGCAGGCCATCGTCTGGTTCGCGCAGAACGTCCTCGGGCCGGTCATCAGCTGGCTCTACACGAACATCGTGAAGCCGATCTGGGATGCGATCGGTGCCGCGATCAGCTTCGTGTGGAACTCGATCATCCTGCCGATCTGGAACGCGCTCGTCTGGGTCATCAACAACGTGCTCATTCCGTCGATGCAGTTCTATTACTACAACGTGATTCTGCCGATCTGGAATGCTATCGGTGCCGCGATCTCGTTTGTGTGGAACTCCATCATCCTGCCGGTGTGGAACGCACTGGTGTGGGTCATCAACAACGTCCTCATCCCGGCCACCCAGTTCCTCTACAACAACGTGATCAAGCCGATCTGGGACGCCATCGGCGCCGCGATCATGTGGGTGTGGACGAACGTCATCCAGCCGGCGTTCAACGCCGTGTGGGGCGGGCTGCAGTGGCTCGGTGACCGGTTCCGCGACGGCGTCGGATTCATCCAGCGCATCTGGGACACCATCCGCGGCATCCTCGCCCGCCCGATCAACTTCATGATCAATACGGTGTGGAACAACGGCATCCTCACCGCCTGGAACAAGGTCGCCGGACTCATCGGCATCCCCGCCATCGCCCCTCTCGCCCCCATCGCCGAGATGGCCACCGGTGGCCACGTCCGCGGCCCCGGAACCGGTACCAGCGACGACGTCCCGATCTGGGCGTCGAACGGCGAGTTCATGGTCCGCGAGAAGATCGCCAGCCAGGCCGGGCCGTTCCTCGCCGCTCTGAACGCCGGCGACGGCGAGGCGCTGCAGGCGGCGGGCGCGACCCGCGCCGGGCGCTCCGGGATGTTCCACGGCACCTCGGCGATCGGGATGGACGTCCGCGGCTACCGCAACGGCGGCCCGATCTTCGCCTCCGGGCACGGGGTATGGGGCTCCGCGGGCCGGTACGCGATGGGCGGGCCGATCGAGGAGCGGATCAACGCCGCGAAGGCGTGGCTCTCCGGACCGGCGCGAGGCATCCCCTACGTGTGGGGCGGCGGCTCGATGTCGGGCATGGACTGCTCGGGCATGCAGGCCGCGGTCACCCACATCCTGTCCGGGCGCCCGCCCACCTCCGGCCGGATCGGGACCACGGCGAGCATGCCGTGGGGTGGGTTCGTGCCCGGCATCAACGGCCAGTACGCGATCGGCAACAAGCCCTCCGACCACATGGCCGGCACCCTCGGCGGGCAGAACGTCGAGCAGCACGGCCCCTCGGGGACCCCGTTCTCGTTCCCCTCGAGGTGGGGCGCCGACGCGTCGTACTTCACCCAGCAGTTCCACCTCGGCGAGGCCGGCGGGAACTTCGTCTCCGGCGGCGGAGGCGGCGGCAGCTGGTTCAACCCGCTGCCCGGGCTGGTGCGCGCCGCCTTCAAGCTCACCGACATCCCGCTGAACATCTTCAAGTCGATCGTCGGGGACCCGCCACCGGACTGGAAGTCGGTCCCGGTCGGGCTCGCCTTCAAGATCAGGGACAGCCTCCGGGACTTCGCGATCCAGAAGGCCGAGATGGCCGGACCCTCCAGCTCCGAGGACGTCTCCGGGATCACCGGCCCGGTCGTCGAGCAGGTCCGCCAGGTCGCCGCCCGCTACGGCTGGGACCAGGGACCCGAGTGGGACGCCATCGCGCGGATCGTGCAGAAGGAGTCCAGCTGGAACCCGAACGCGGCGTCGCCGATCTCCTCGGCGCGCGGCCTGTTCCAGAAGATGACCTCGCTGAACGGGCCCGTCGAGCCGACCCCGGCCGGGCAGGCGGCGTGGGGCCTGTCCTACATCCAGCGCCGCTACGGCACCCCGACCGCGGCGTGGGCGTGGCACCAGTCGCACAACTGGTACGACGACGGCGGCATGGCCTACGGCCGCGGCCTGATGCTGAAGAACACCGACGCTCCCGAGCGGGTCCTGCCGCCGCAGGAGACGCAGGCCTATCCGACGCTGACCCGGCTCACCCAGCAGCTCGAGGCCGGTCGCGTGCCCACGGCGTCGCTGACGAACGCCGCGGCGCAGGCCCGGTCGGCGTCGCTCGGCGCGACCGACCTCGGCGGGTTCCCCGGCGAGGTGCGGCTGAGCGGCGGGCAGCTGCGGATCCTCGGCCCGGACCTGGTCGAGATCGTCGACGGCCGCCTCGAGCTCGTGGCCGACAAGCTCACCGACGGAAGGGTTGGACCCTGACATGGCCTGGGAGTTCCGGCGCCCCCTCTTCGACCTGCAGGGCGCCCTCGTCGTCGGGATCGGCGCGGGCGACACGCAGATCCGCAGCTCGCGGTTCACCAGCCTGGGGACCGACTACTCGACGGGCTCCTACCTGCCGCTGACGATCACCGACGACACCGGCTCCGAGGTTGTCTGGGTCACCAGCCACGGCACCGCTTCCGACGGCGTCACCGTGACCCGCGGCCGGGAGGGCACCACCGCCCGCCCGTTCGACTCGACCGCGATCGTGCGCTGCACCCCGACCCTTCGCGACGTCGTCTCCGCGGTCGCGAACCGGTCGGCGCTGCCCTCGGACGCCCACTACGGCTGCCGGGTCCTGATCCTCAACGAAGGCCAGGTCGTCGAGCGCACCTCCGCCGGCTGGAACGACTCCGCCCCGCTCGAGGACGACGCGACCCGCAAGCACCGGTGGAACCAGTCCGGGGCCACCGTCAACGCCCCCGGTGGGCTCATCTCCGGGCTCTCCGGCGGCCAGACCAACACCACCGGCACCCTCGCGACCATGAGCGGCGGGGCGCTGTCGCTGAACGCGCAGGGCATGTGGTCGCTCGGGCTCGCGATGTACGGGACCTCGCAGAGCGCCCGCAACGAGGGCGTCGAGATGCGCTGGCCGGGAGGTGCGTTCCCGGGCGGAATCGGCAGCCTCTTCGACGTCAGCGGCGCCCAGGGCGGCACCAGCCCCTCGGGCAACGCCCTCCACCAGATCACCTGGACCGGCTACGTCCCGTCGGGGTCGGTCGGCGACCCCATCAGCATGTACGCCTCGACCACCGTGACGCTCGTCGGCTGCGTGTTCGACGTGTTCGCCGAGTACCTGGGCCGCTGACGTGACCTACGGGCGGCAGACCTGGGGCCGGGCGGCGTTCGGCGGCGGCACCCGCCCCGCCGGCGCCCGGGCGCCCGGTGGGATCGCCGTCCCTGGGTTCGACACCGTCTTCTACTGGTCGACCACCCTCTCGACCGCCCCGTACGGCCGCGCCGCCTACGGCGGGCGCTCGTCGAGCTACTACCCGACCGCCGGCATCGCGGCCATTCCGGATCCCGCGGGCGCGGTCACGAACCTGATGCTGTGGTGGGCGTTCGCCGACGCCGTCGCGGTGACCCGGATCGAGGCCGACGGGACCCGGGTTCCGGTCCGCGACGCCGAGGCTGTCGCTCTGCCCCGGTCCCGGTCGCGGCGGAACCGCTCGAGCAACCCGAAGGCCCGCGACAGCCTCTCGGGCTATACCGCCGGGACGAACACCTCGATCAGCCGGATCACCGGCGTGTCGGTCGTGATCGACGACGACAACACGGTCACGACCGCGGTGCGCGGCACTGCGACCGCCGGCGGCGGCATCGCGATCGGGATGCCGCTCGACGCCGCCTCGCCGCTGACCGAGCAGTACCAGTGGCGGGTCCGGACCTCGGCTCTCGCGACGACACTCGGCCTGTCGATCGACTGGTACGACCGGGACTCGCAGCTCCTCGCGACCCAGACCTACCTCGTGTCCGGCGGCACCGCGACCGCCGCCGCGGCCGGGTTCACCACCGCGCAGGTCTCCGTGGCCAGCCGGCCGGGCTCCTCGGTCCTCGGCGTCGTGTCCTACATCGCCACCGGGCTGTCGGCCGGCGACACCCTCGACGTGACGGCCCGCCTGCGGGAGACCACTATCGCCGGGCCCTACTTCGACGGGGACTCCCCGTACGCCGCGTGGATGGGCGCCGCCGGCCTGTCGTTCTCCCAGCAGGGCGTCGCGGTCTACGTCCGGGACTTCGAGGCCCCGCTCGACACCCCGGTCCGCTACGAGATCACCAGCTCCGCCGCCCCCGGCTACGCCGCCACCTCAGAGGCCGTCACCCTGCTCGCGCAGCTCGGGCAGGGCGTCGGCGTCCGCGAGGTCCTCATGACCCACCCCGGGCTCGCGCACACCATCCGCGTCTGGGTCGAGAAGGAACCGTCGTCGATCTCGAAGGCGATGGAGCAGGGCGTCTTCGAGATCGAAGGCCGCCGCTTCCCGGTGGTCATCACCGGCGAGCAGCGCGGCAGCGCCCGCGGGTCCCTGACCTTCGTCGCCGAGACCTTCGACGAGCGCGACCGCCTCGAGCGGTTCCTCGACGACGGGTCGCCGCTGCTGCTGCGCTGCCCCGCCGACTGGGGGCACCCGCCGAACTGGTGGCTGTCGTTCGGCGACCTCGACATCCAGCACTGGACCCACCACGCCCGCAAGCAGGTCCGCCGCCTCGAGGTGCCGTTCATCGAGGTCGAGCGCCCCTCGGTCGCGACCCGACCGCTGGCAGCCTGATGGGCACCCGCGACTACGACGCGCCGATCGGCCCCGACGGGCGGGTACAGCTCTCCGCCCGCGCGCAGGCCCTCATCCAGGACTCGTCTGGCGCCGCGGCGCGGGCGTGGCTGCTGTCCTCCGACGGCTCGTCGCGCTCCCCGCTCCCGCTGATCCGCGGCGGGTCGGTCTCGGCGGACGCGAAGTCCATGGTGCGGCGCACCGCGACGCTGTCGGTGCACGGGGTATGGCCGGACGACCCCACCTCGCAGCTCGCGCCGTACGGGCCGCGGGTGCAGGTCCAGCGCGGCGTCCGGGTCGCCACCGACGCCATCGAGTGGGTCACGCTGATGACCGGTCCGATCTGGTCGTCCAAGCAGGACCGGTCGAAGGCCGGCGCCGGACCCCTGGCGATCCCGCTGAAGGACGAGATGGCCGTCATCGAGGCCGACGGGTTCGACGCCGCGACGTCCACCAACCCGGCCGAGAAGGTCATCACCGCGGTCACCCGGCTGATCCAGGAGACGCTCCCGCTCGCCCAGGTCGTCGACCTTTCCGGCAACCTCGGCCAGGCGCTCTGCGCGAAGATCGACCTGCAGCAGGCCCGCGCCGGTGGCATCACCAAGCTCGCCGCGTCGGTCGGATGCGAGGTCTACGCCGGCCGCGAGTTCCAGACGTTCTACTTCGCGCCCGTCCCCACCCTCGACGACTCGACGCGGTGGCTGCTCGCCTATGGCGGCGTCATCACCACGAGCTCGCGGGAGCGGACCCGGGACGACACATACAACCGGGTGCTGGTGAAGGGCACCGCGCAGGGCACCGCGTCGGGGGAGGCGCAGAAGCCGGCGCCCTACGCCGAGGCGATCCTGACCTCCGACATGGACCCACACGCCTACTACGGCGGGCCCCTCGGGCGGCGCACCTGGAAGATCGAACGCGCGGAGTACGACACCGCCGCGAAGTGCGCGGCCGCCGCCCCGATGTGGCTGGAGCGGGCCCGCGGCCGCAACGTCTCGCAGTCCGCGTCGACGCTGGTGAACCCGGCCGCTGATCCCGGCGACGTCGTCGACCTCCGCCCGACGAAGTCCTCCCCGCGCTGCGCCCGGATCGTCGACTCGTTGACCTATCCGCTCGGCGCGGCGGACGCGCAGAACTGGACGACCCGCGGCGACGAGCTGCCCGACTCGACCGAGGGCGCGGCGTGACCGCCCCTCTCGGCAGTGCCACGAGCACTGGCGCGGACAAGCTCGCGGACAAGCTCAACCAGCGGCGCGCCGAGGACCACCAGTCGACGTTCACCACCGCGCAGGTCGTCGCCGGGTCCACCGACCGGCAGGTCGCGGTCGACATGGACGGCGACACCCAGCTCTGGCCGTTCGTGGCCGGCTACACGCCGCGCAGCGGCGACGCCGTCGTCCTCGGCGGCGGCCCCGGCTGGTGGGTGTGTCTCGGGTCGATCTCCGGGGTCGGGCCCGCGCGCGCCTCCACCCAGCAGGTCTACGACCTCACCGTCGACCACGACGTCGCCGTCGGCCATGAGCTCATCGCGCAGGGCGGCATCCGCACCGAGGCAGGCATCTCCTCCGGCGGCGACGCCACCTTCTCCGGGGTCATGACCGCGCCGCTGCGAGCCCGGGGCGCGAACTGGTCGAGCAGCCTCTACAACGGCGCGATCCGCTGGGAGTCCACCGGCGCGCTCGAGGTGAAGACCTACGACGGGTCGGCGTTCCGAGGTGTGTACGCCTCGAACTTCGCGCCGCCGCCCAGCTGGCGCGAGTACAAGCTGGACCTGCGGGCGCTCGCCGATGTGCTCGGTGGAGACCCGGGCGACGTCCTCGACCGGATCGACGTCGCCACCTCGTGGATGTACCGCGAGACGGTGTCGTTCGCCGACGGCGAGGAGCGGATCGGGCCGAAGCTCGACGAGCTCCCCGACGCCTTGATCGTGCGCAGCTACGACGAGGACACCGGCGAGGACCGCTCCTCGTGGTCGGTCAACGGCATGGTCACCGTCCTGATCGCCGAGGTGCAGGCGCTCCGTCGTCGTGTCGCCGAGCTCGAGGAGAGCCGTTGACGACACCGGCCGCCGACGAGCCGATGGTGGACCCGCCACTCGACGTCGAGGTCGCCCGCGACCTGCCCCCCGAGATCGACCCGATCGACGTGGTCACGAAGGCCCGAGCGCGGATGTGGACCCGGGGCGGGGTCACGAACATCGGCCCGCTCGCGCAGGACCTCCCGCCCTTGCTGCAGCAGATGCTCGGCGACCGGGCAGACGTCATCGCCCTCTCCGGGCTGCTCTGGGGCGCAGTGTCGCAGCTGTTCAACCGGCTCGGCCCCCTGCAGCAGGTGGCCGACGAGATGCCCACGATCGTCAAGCACTCCGACGAGGTTCACACCGGTCTGCAGCGCGGCCAGGACGCCATCCAGACCGCGGTCGCCGCGGTCCAGCGCGCGGCCGACGCGATGACCCTGTCGCTCGGCACGATCGCGCAGACCGCCGCCCAGGCCCTCGCCGCGTCCGCCATCGCGAGCTCGAAGGCCACCGCGCTCGACGCCCGGCTCGCTGCCCTCGAAGCGCGCGAGGTGCGGCTCTACCGCGCCGTCGGGGACCTCCCCACCCTCGCGGTCGGCGCGACCATGACTCGGCTCTGCCCGTGGCAGGGCGACGCGCCCAGCCCGCTGCCCACCATCCGGCAGTGCACGGTCGTGCAGATCGCCGGGACCGCCGCCACTCTCACGCCGACCGCCGTCTCCGCCGCCGGGGTCACCGTCACGGTCCGCTCGGCGAACGCGCTGCTCACCGCTCCGAACGCACTGCAGGTCGTGGCCGCCACGTGGTGAGGAGGACGACCATGCGCATCCCGCAGATCGCCGCGGATGTCGAGGACGTGTGGTCCCGGTCCTGGATCACGCCGTGGGTGTGGCCGGTGATCGTCGTCTACAACACCGCGCTCGGAGCGGTGCTGCTCGCGGGCGGCCCGGCCCGCATCAACGGCCCGTCGTTCGCGACGATTCGGCTCGTCGGGCACGTCGGCGCCGGTACCGTGTTCGTCGTCGTCGGCCTGGCCGTGGGCGCCGCGGCGTTCGTGTCGCGCCGCGCCCTCCGCATCGCGGGGTACCTCGCGATGGTCGCCCACCTCGCCCTCGCCGCCGGGTTCGTGACCGCGGTCCTCGGCGAGCCGGCCCCGCTTCCCGTGCTGCCCGGAGCGCCCACGCCCGTGCGGGCCGCGCTGACCGGGGTCCCGTCCTACCTGTTCATCGCCGCCATCCACTTCGCGAACGCCGCCATCTACGGCCGCCGCGGCCCGGCCCCGACCCCGCAAGCAACCCCGACCGTCAGCGACGACGACGACCCCACCACGGGGCCCGACGCTGGAGAGGCAGGAGTACGTGCTTGACCGCGTCACGCTGGTCCCGCTTGTTGTCACGGCTCACCCCGGGCGGTGTCCGGAACCTGGTGCTGTTCGTGGGCGGCGCGGCGGGGATGGTGTACGAGGCCGGGTTCGTGCAGGAGCCGCGGGTGATCCTGGTGATGGCCTACCTCGGGTTCCTCGGCGTCCCGGCGTTCAACGGCTTCGACCGGCTGCTGCGCCGGCCCTCCTCCGAGGACGCGCCGGCCGAGTCTGCCGACGCGGAGCCCGCGCCGTGACGGCGTACCTGGCGACGCTGCGGTGGCTCGTGACGTCCGCCCTGGACGTCGTCGAGCGGTGGCCGACCACCACGTGGTTCCTCACGGCGTGCTGGCCGCTGACGTTCGTGCTGCTCGTCGCGACCGGGATGCGTCTCTGGTGACCGGCTACGACGACGTCGTCATCCTCGTCGCGATCATCGGCGGCACCGTCAACGTCGGCGCCTCGGCCGCGGTCGTCTGGAACTACTGGCGCTCGCTGCGGACCCTCGCCCGCGACCGCGGCTTCCGACCGAAGTACGGGCTGCTGGTGTGGCACGTCGTGTCGATCGCCTCGGCGTGGTCCGGCATGTGGGCGCTGCTGGTCCTCGGGCTGCTGGAGACCCGCGGCGTGCTGACCGTCCCTCGCCCGGTCCGGCTGTCGGGCTACGTCTTTGCCGCCGGCCTGGGGCTCGTGGCGCTGGCGCTGATCGCGTGCGAGTCCCGTCGCCGGGTTCAGCGCCCGCCGACCTCGACGACCGTCGTGGAGTCCACCGCGACCGTCGTCCACGGCGACGAGCCACCCGCCACCGCCTGACCCTCTCCGCCGTCCCAGCCCGCCAGGTCCGCCCGGTCGGGCCCGTCGTCCTGCCCGCGCACGTCCCCTCCGAGAGGAGAGCCGCCTCATGCCGCTCGATTCGTCCGTCGACAAGGTCCGCGTCCGCGGGCGCGCGCAGTTCTCGACCGGCCTCGCGAGCCCCCCGCCGAGCTTCTTCTCCACGGTCGAGCGGATCCTCAACAAGGTCTCCCACTCGCGGATCGCGATGCAGCCGGTCCAGCCGTACGACAACCAGACGTCGAGCCCGGACCCGACGGCCCCGGCGATGTGGAACCCGACGACGGGTGACTGGTGGGCCGACCTGATCGCCGTCGACGACGCCGACCTCCTGGCGTCCGGGCAGACGCAGTGGGGGCAGTGGGGCTGCGACGACCGGGGGCAGCGGTACTTCATCGAGCCGAAGCTGGTCAGCCCCACGTTCTACGGCGCGCCGCTGACAGGGGCGCCGCTGGCCCAGGGCTCCGGCGGGATCCGCACGGTGTGGCTCGACGACCTCGCGCAGCTGTTCAGCCCGGTCCTGACGCCCGGAGTCGGCGGAAGCGGTGGCGGCCTCGACGCCGAGGGTGCTCAGGACGCCGTCGCCGCGATGTTCGCCGCCGGCACCCACTCTGGGATCGGCTTCGTCTACGACGACGCCGGCAACCGCATCTCGGCGACCGTCACCGTCACCGGCGACCTTCCTGAGTCCACCGCGGGCCTGCGGACGACGGCCGCGGGGACGCCCACGGACCTGCTCGGCGTCATCAACGAGTACACCGGCGTCGTCTCGCAGACACTGCCCCCCGCGCTGCCCGGCCGGGTGCTGGCGTTCCGGCAGCGCACCGTCGGCCTCACGCTCGCCCGAGCCGGGTCCGACGTATTCGTCCTCGGAGACGGCACCCAGGTCAACTCGGTGTCGCCCGCGGTAACCGGCGAGCTCGTCCAGTACCACTGCTCGGTCGCGGGGCAGTGGCGGGCGAACAGCGACTTCAAGCCGACTTCGGCGCTCGTCGCGATGTTCGGCGCGATCCTCAACACCCACCTGCTGGCGTGGACCTACGCCCAGGCGTTCAGGCTCGTCTCGGCCACCCGCGACGCGAACTCGGCGATCACCACCGCGAGCGTGGTCTGGCCCGACGGCTCCACCGGCACCTTCACCACCACGACCGCCTCGAGCGCGTTCCCGGGCGCGATCGACGCCTACACGGTGACCTACGTGCCCGCGTCCGGGGCGTCGAAGACGGTCACGCAGCCCGCCGTCACCCGCGACAGCGCGGGTGCCGTGACCGCCCAGCCCGCCCTGACCGTCGCGTGAGGAGCTTCGTGATGCACCCGATAACCGCTACTAGGCCACATGCGCCGGGCGCCATGGGCGGCGTCGTCAAGCCCTCTGACCAGCATCTTCACCGAGAGGAGGGCGACCGGTCGTGAGCATCCTCGAGCCACCCCCCGGGCACAGCCCGAACGTCCAAATCTTCTACACCAGCGGCACGTGGACCAAGCCCGTCTGGGCCAAGTCCGTCCGCGTCTACATGATCGGCGGAGGCGGAGGCGGAGGCGGCGGTCGTCGCGACGCCGCTGGCACCGTGCGCTGCGGCGGGGGTGGCGGCGCCGGTGGGGCCTTCGCGTTCGCCGAGTTCCCCGCCGCGTCCCTGAACGCCACCGAGGACATCAGCGTCGGGACCGCCGGCTCCGCCGGAGCAGCCGCGACCACCGACACCGCGAACGGCGGCAACGGCGGCAACGGCGGGTCTTCCTTCTTTCGCAGCGCCGCCTCGATCCTCGCAGCAGGTGGCGGGACGGGTGGTGGCGGCGGAACGAACTCGTCCGGCACCGCCGGGTCCGGCGGCAACGCCGGCAGCTTCAGCGGCACTGCCGGAGGCGCAGCGTCGGGCACCGGAGGGGCCGGGGCGTTCGCTTCGTACCTCGTCACCCAGGGCGGCCCAGGGGGTGCGTCCGGAGGTGGTCTCACGACCGCCGACGCCACGTCCGCGGGTGGTACCGGTCGCGGCAGTGTGCCCACCAACCGGCCCGCCGGGACGGCCGGAACTGCCGGTGGTGGGACGGGCGGTGACGGCGGATCGATGCCCACCGGCGCCCCGATGGTCGGCGGCTCCGGCGGCGGCGGCGGCTCCAGCACCACCGGCGCGGGCGGCAACGGCGGCGCGGGCGGCCTCTACGGCGCCGGTGGCGGCGGCGGCGGCGCCTCGGTCAACGGCAACAACAGCGGCGCGGGCGGTGCCGGTGCTCCGGGCATCGTGGTGGTGATCAGCGAATGAGCCTCCTGGACCCGCCCGCGCCGCGCCTGCTCGCGCGCCCGCTCGGGATCGCCTTCGTGGGCGACTCCCTCACCAACTTCTGGTACCCGTACGCCGAGATGTGGCACAACTCGCTGTGCATGCTCTCCAACGGCTACATCCGCCACCGAGGCAAGTTCGCCCTCGGCGGTCAGACTCTCGAGCAGATCGAGAGCACCTACCTGCCGGCGGCGCTCGCGCTCAACCCGTTGCCGGGTGCGGTCGTGCTGGCCGGCGGCACCAACAACCACTCCCAGGCCGGGTACACGCTCGCAAGCTCGGCGGCCACGCTGCAGCGGATGATCAATCGTTGTCGCGGGCTCGGCGTGCTCCCGATCCTGTGGCTCGTCCCCCCGCGCCAGGACAACGCCACCTACAACTCTCGGGCGGGGCTGTGGAACGCCTACGTCCGGGCGCTCGCCCAGTCTCAGGGCCTGCCGTTCATCGACGCGCACACCCCCGTCGTCGACCCCGCCACCGGGCTCACCGCCACCGCGTATCAGGGCGACACCGTCCACCCGAACTACGCCGGCCATCAGGCCATCGCCGCCTACAACCTCGCGCGCCCGGAGCTGCTGTCGCAGCTCATCGACGGCACCCCGCACCTGACCCACGACGTCCTCGACCCCGCCAACCTCATCGGGTCCGGCTACGGCCTGTTCCCGTCGCTGTCCGGCGGCTACCCGCTGGGCTTCACAGGGTTCGGCTCCATCACCTGCTCCTTGATCGCCGACCCCGCCGTGTTCGGCAACTGGCTGCGGCTCGGGCGAGCACTCGGGGCGTCCGGCAGCGCCGCGGTCAACCCGTCCGCGCCGCCCACGGTCGCTGCGGGCGACAAGGTCGCGCTGGCCTGCCGGCTGCGACACAACCTGCCCATGGCCACCAACACCGCGCAGGGTGGTGTGCAGGTCACGCTCATCGCGCTCGACTCGGCCAACGCGGCACTGGCCACGACCTACGCCTACGGGCCGCTGTTCGGCTCGGCGTCGGGCGTGCTGTACGCCGAGGCCGTCATGCCGGCGGGCACGGTCAAGGTCCGCCCGGAGGTGCGGATCACGGGCACGGCCGCGGCCGACGGGTTCGCCGACATCGCCCAGCTCACGGTCACCAACTTGACCACGCTGGGCACGGCCGGGATGAGCACCGCCGACAACCTCTAGGCCCGCCGATCCGGTAACTGCTCTTAGGCCGGGTCGCCGCTCATCCACGCGGCGACCTGTCAACCCGTCTGACCCGCGGAAAGACGAGGTGCATCGTGCAATTCTCTGACGTCAACCAGTGGCACCGAGTCACCGACCGCTACGTCTACGAGGCCAGCGGCGCCCCGATGATCGAGATCAGGGTGTGCTCGGCGTCCTCCGGGCAGATGGTCGAGGACACCGAGTGGCGCCGCCACCGAGCCCGGTTCGACGGGTTCCCGCGGCTGTACTACCAGTACGTGTGGGGTCGCCAGTCGCCCGAGGAGCAGGCCGACCTCCTGGCCGGCCTGCTCGGCGGGCTGGCCCCGCAGGACATGCTCATGCTCGACATCGAGGTCGGATCGAAGATCGCCGACCCGCCCGGGTTCACCCGCCGCTGGGTCGCCCGCGCCGAGGCCCGGCTCGGCACCCGGCCGTGGGTGTACGTGCCGAAGGCGCTCGCCTCCGACGAGCTCTACGACGCGATCGGCACGCGCGTGGTGAAGGCACCCCGGTACTCCGGGGGCCTGCACCGCGGCACCCCGCCCAACTGGCCGCACCACGTCCACCAGTTCACCGACCGCGGCCCCATGCCCGGCTCCCCCGACGGCCCCGGCGACTGCAACTACACCGAGCTCGAGGTCGCCGACCTCCTCGCCCGGTGCCGCCTCGACGACCCGGCCCCGGCCAGGACGTCCAAGGGCGACGACGCCGACCGGCGCCGCCGTGCCCAGCTACTCCTGGAGGGCTGATGGAACCCGAGCCCGACCCCGACCAGATCGCCTGGTGCGACGACCGCGCCCGCGACGACGACGGCCGCCTCCTCGAGGACCGGCCCGGCGACGACGAGGAGGTCACCTCGTGGCCTGGCTGACGTGGATGGCCGACGCGCTGCGCGCCGGCGGCCTGGACGTCATCGAGCAGTCCGGGTGGAAGACCCGCGGGCACGGCGCCATGGGCCAGGTCCTGGGCGTCCTCGCGCACCACACTGCCGGCGGCGGGTCCAACGACTGGCGCATCGTGCAGGACGGCCGCCCCGACCTCGCCGGGCCGCTCGCGCACATGACCCTGGAGCGCGACGGGACGTTCCGGCTCCTCGCGGCCGGGCAGTGCTGGCACGCCGGCGCCGGCGGGCCGCTGCTCGGCGTCGGCAAGAACAACGGCAACGAGCACCTCATCGGCATCGAGGGCGTCTCCAACGGGACGACCTGGACCGACGCCCAGCGCGATGCCTACCCGCGCGGCGTGGCCGCCCTGCTGCGCTACCTCGAGCTGCCCGCCGCGCAGGTCGCGGGGCACAAGGAGTGGGCGCCCGGCCGGAAGGTCGACCCGGGCAACTGGTCGATGGCCGACTTCCGCGCCGCCGTCGCCCGCCACATCACCGGCTCCGCGCCGAGCCCCACGTCCGACAGCGCCCGCCGCCGGCGGACGCTCGCCCTCGACTGACCAGGAGGTCCGTCCATGTCCGTCGTCCCCCTCGAGCTCGACAGCTCGACCGGCAAGTTCCGGGCCACCGTCCCGGTCGAGGCTGGTAAGTCCTCGACCGTGATCAGCCAGTCGTGGCTGACCTTCGGCTGCGGCTGGACCGGCGCCGAGTTCCACGTCGTGATGATCGACGACGCCGGGAAGAACACCCTCGACCAGACCCGCAAGGTCGCGGCGTGGCGCCGCGGCTACCTCGAGGTCCCGTCGGGGTCGACGTTCTGCGCGATCGAGGGCACCCTCGTCGCACCCGCGAGCGGGCAGCCGACGGGCGTCCCGTCGGCCCGACTCGTGAACCTGGCCGCGTGATGGGCCGCTACTCGAAGACCCTCGTTGCCGCGCTGGCCACCGTCGCCGCCGCGATCCTCGCCGCGTTCATGCCCGACTCGGTCGTCTCGACGGTGGAGTGGGTCAACGTCGCGATTATCGCGGTCGGCCTGGTGCCGACCTTCTACGTCGCGAACTCGCCGGCCGCGCCGGTCGCGAAGGCCATCGTCGGGGCGGCCACCGCCGCGCTCACGCTGCTGACGACGCTGATCGCGGGCGGGCTGACGGTCACCGAGTGGTCGCAGGTCGCCGCCGCGTTCGTCGGGGCGATCCTCGTCTGGGCGGTGCCGAACACCCCGGCCGGTGACCCGGCGTGGGGTGGCCCGGCGGCGGTCGCCTGATGGGCGTCGAGGAGCAGCTGCTCGACGCGCTGATGGGCAAGGCCGACGGCTCGATCGTCGACCAGCTCGACGCCGCGCTCGCCGCGGCGTGGGCGGTCAGCACCGGGATGGACCTCGTCGTCGCGCCGACCGGCGGGACCCCGGGCCCGTTCCATCCGGGAGGCGGCACGCTGGATCTCGCGCTCGACCAGGTCGCCGCCCGCTGGGGCGCGGCACCGAAGGCGCGGACGATGGTCGAGAAGGCCGCGCTGCTCGAGCAGCTGGTCCGCGGGATCGCCGGGAAGCGGACGCCGGCGAACCGGCCGTCGGGAACGCCGGCCGCCGGCGGCACGAGCTCGCCGTCGGTCCCGTCGTCGGGATGGCGGGCGCTGTCGGTGCTCACCGCGAAGGCTGCGACTGGCGAGCGCTCGTCATTCCAGTCCGCGGTCCCGTCGTGGGGCGAGGCCGGCATGACGGTGTCGCTGCTCGCGAAGGGCGACCGGCCCGGCACCCCGAACCGAACGTCGGGCGGCGACACCCAGCGCTGCGAGATCCTGCTCGCCGGGTGGGAGTCGCTGACCGGGACGCAGTTCCTGCGCTACGACTTCACCCTCGCCGACGGGTTCCCGGTCGACACCACCGACTGGCAGGTCATCGCGCAGCTCAAGAACAGCTCGACAGGCTCGCCGCCGCTCGAGGTCATGGTGGGTCGCGGCCAGGTGTACCTGCAGTGGCACGACGCGGGCGGCCGCGAGACCGGCCGCGAGGTCCTCGGGAAGGCGACGACCGGGGTCCGGCACTCCGTCGTGCTGCAGGTGCCGTTCACGACGGGGAAGGCCACGGTCCGCGGCTGGTTCGACGGCGCCGAGTCGTTCCAGGCCGAGCACGGCCCGACGCAGTACCCGGGCCAGGGCAGCTACGGCAAGCTCGGCCTGTACCGCTCGAACCGCATCGGGAAGGCCGCGACCGTCGTCCACCACGGCGTGGCCCGCGGGAGTTCCCTGGCGGCCGTCACCAGCTGATCATCGACGCTCCCCCAACAGAGCCCCCGGCCGCACCTCGCGGCCGGGGGCTCTTCGTCGTTCATCGGGTGATCTCGACGGTGTACGCGACCCGGCCCTGCCGCTCGGCGTCGTAGTCCAGATCGAGGACGATGCCCTCGACCTCGATCACCTTCTCGCGCACCCAGGCGCCCATCCGCTGGCGCTCCTTGGGGTCGCCGCGGTCGCTCCGGCCGGCCACCGGGTCGACGGCGTACACGGCCCACCGCTCTCCGGGCCGGCGCACGGCGACGCGCCACCGGTCCCCGACCAGGGCGACCCGCCACTGCGCGGCGCACTGCTCGGCCAGGTGCGCCTGGTAGGCCGCGGCGGCCTGGGCCTTCGCCGCGATCCGCGCGGCCCCCGAGCGCTCGTCCGTGCCTGCCACGTCCGGCAGCAGACCACGCTGGTCCGACGTCGACACGGCGAGGCGACCCCGAACACACGAGAACCCCGGCGTCGTCGCGAGCGACGCCGGGGCTCCATCGAGTGTCTGTGTGGTGGTCAGAGCAGGTGGATCCGCTCCAACTGGCCTGTCTCCCTGTCTCGGACCAGCAGCTCGTTCCCCTGCGCAAGCTCCTGGCTGATGAAGGCGTACAAGGTGATCGCTCGGTTGATGATCTCGGCCTTGCTGAAGCCGGTCAGCGTGAGCAGCTCGGAGAGGTCGGACACGACCTTCGGGATCAACCCGACGGTCATGCGTTCGGCCACTACCTGCTTCTCGGCTGCCTGCTGCTCCTTCGCAGTGCCTGCCATGTCGCCCTCCTCTCCAACATCGTGTTCATGCCTGCCTCCTGGTGTGCGGGTCTGCACGTACTGAACCATACCCGCACCGAGTTCGCACCGGAACGGCACCATCCTGTACGGTGATCGAACCTACCTGGAAGGAGAGGGCTCGTGACCTGCCGAGGACCACCAGCTCCGGTCTCGACCCCGTCCGCGCTGCTACCGCGGGCACCTATCAATGCACGACCCCTACTTGAAGGAGCCAGCACTGATGTGGATCAGAGGCGCATCACGGCGACCCGGAAGGCCCGGGTCCCCACCTGCCCCAGGAGGTAGCACACCATGGGTGACATCACCCAGCCCCAGCCCGAAGCTGAGCACGAGCACCTGCGCGGTGTCGCGAAGCTGACGGTCAGCAAGACCCCCGACTCGGCGACCGTGTCGGCGATCCTCCCCGAGAAGCAGGCCTCGGACCTGCTGCCGATGTTCGCCATGTCGGCGATCACGGTGGCGCCGTGGACCACCTTCTGGCTCGCCGGCACGACGGACACCCCGTGGTGGGTGTCAGCTCCCGTCGGACTCGTCCAACTGGTCGCGGTGACCTTCGTCTACCTCCGCGCCCGGCCCTCGACACGCTGACGATCTCGACCTGGGGGCCCTGACCACGGCTGATGGCCAGGGCCCCCAGGTTGTCCCAACGACGCGAACGGCGTCGGGATGCAACAGGGAACCCGATCGATGGGCCGATGTCCACACCCTTGTGAGGACAGCCTTACTCGCGCTCCGGGTCCATGAGCCACCCGTTCGCCGCCATCCGCTCGAGCACCTCGTCGCCCGTCGGCGCATCCTCCCGGCCGCGGGCGGCGAGGTCCCGGAGCTCGGCACGGACCTGGTCCTCGACGTGCACCGGAAGGTGCAGGTCGGTCACGCCGACCATCCGCGCGCGACCCGGACCAGCGACCGGCCCCGCGCGGCCACCCACCACTCGTGCAGCGTGTCCAGCAGCATGGCGGGGACGCTACGCCGCCCGTCCCGACGACGGGGCCGCTTCGCCGGGGTCCGCCCGGAGTGCCACCTCGACGGCGCCACGGAGCTCCTCGAGGTCCCGCCCGTGCTGGCGGACACCGAGCGCGCCGGCCAGACCGCGTACGACTTCGCGCGGCAGGTCGTGCACCCGCAGCCGGGCGGGCTGCTCGACGGCGGCCGTCGCCTCAGCCAGACCGCCGCCGAAGCACCGGCCGCGGTGCTCGTCGAGGTCGGCCAGCTGCGCCTCGTGCAGCGCGACCAGGCGGTCGAGGTGCTCGCTCACCGGCCGCCGCCCGTCCGCCGCAGCGGGACGACGGGCGCCGTGGACCCGCCGTCCCCGTCGTCGAGGTCCGCGAGCTCCCGGTAGGCGATGGCCACCGCGCTCCACGGCGTCCGCGGACCCGCGTCGATCTCGACCGCGACGTCGAGCGCGATGACCAGCCGCTCCAGCGCCGAGCGCTGGTCGGGGCTGAGCCGGTCGGCCTGGACGGCGCGCACGAGCGCGAAGAGCCGGCTCACGGCGTACCGCCCATCGCCTCGTCGAGACGGGTCCACTCCTCGCGCAGCACGGACAGCGCCGCGTCCTGACCGGAGAAGTCGTCGGGCTCCTTCCCGACGAGGATGTCCACGGCGAGGAGCACGTCGGCGACGAGGACACGCTGGCGCGGCGTCAGCTCGCCGGACTGCAGCGCGGTCTGCGCCCGAACTCGGGCGTCGGTCGAAGCCTGGATCACGACGACGCCTCCGGCCCGAACACCCGGCCGGCCAGGACGGCCATCGCCTGGTGCCAGAGGGCGTGCTGCCCCTGGCCCTTCGTCGGGACCATCGCGCCGCACGTCGAGCAGCGGACGTGGCCGGCCAGCGCGACGATCGCGTCGGGCTCCTCGGTGAGCAGGTCGCGGGCCGCGCGCACGCGGGCCGGGCCGATAGGTTCCACAGCGGATCAGCTCCTCGTAGCTGGTCAAGTCCCCGGGCCGGCGGTGAGGTCGCCGCGTCCGGGGGCGCTTCGGGGTGTGTGCGTGGTCTGTCCGGGTGACTTCCGGTAGCGGACCGCGTGATCGGGTCGATGCTCCCGACATGAAGATCTCGGGGGGCGTGGCCGCGGTGTTGACCGCCGCCGCGATCGTGATGGCGGCGTCAGGGTGCTCGAGCGGCACCACCGACGGGCGGGCGCTGTGCTCGGCGCTCGACGGCGGGATGGTGCCGGGGGTCGCGCTCGGTGCGCTGCCTCAGGCGCAGACCGACCCGGTCGCCGCGATGAGCCGGGCGCGGGACCTGATCCGGTCCGAGTGCCCGCAGCACGAGCCGGCCGCGGTCGCCTACGACACTTACCTCGCGCCGCCGGCCCCGGTCGTCGCGCCGCCCGCGGCGCCCGCCGCCGTCGCGCCGACGACGACGACCAGGCCGACGAGCACCTCGAAGCCGCGGGCCACCACGACCGCCCCGGTCCGGCCGAAGACCCGCGACGCCGCCGACGCCGAGTCCGACCGGCTCAAGTCCTGCATGGTCAAGACCGGGCAGACCGAGGCGCAGTGCCGCGGCGGCCGCGGCGAGTCGAAGGCGGTCACGGACTCCCGCGCCGTCGGCGGAGGCCTGGCCGCGTGCATCGACCAGACCGGCATGACCGAGGCGCAGTGCCGGGCGGCGTCCGCCCGCGGCGAGGGCGGGTAGCTCCCGCTGTAGGACTGTGCGGGATCGCACGTGATCGCGCGGCATCACGCGGAACGACCGCGAACGCGCATGATCATGCCTACGGTCCGGCCACGTGCCCGACGAGCTGCTCCCGACCACCCAGGCCGCGAAGGTCGTCGGCGTGAACCGCCGCACGTTGCAGGACTGGGTGAAGGCGGGGCTCGTCACGCCGACCCAGCGGACCGCGGGCGGGCACGCGAGGTGGGACCCGGAGGACCTGCGCCGCCAGGTCGAGGAGGTCGCGGCGCGGCGCGACACCTGGTGACGGGCGCTCATGCCGCGTCCTGCAGGTCGACCCCCGGGGGGCGTGCGGGCGGCCGGGAGCGCGCCGACTTCCGCGCGGGCCGCGGCTTGAGCTCCTCGGCGAGCCGGTTGGTCCACTTCGAGCCGGCCTTCACGTCGACCGCGAGGTAGACCTGCGTGGTCGCCAGCGACTCGTGGCCGAGCAGCTCCTTGACGTACATGACGTCCTTGGACAGCTCGAACATCCTCGTCGCGTACCGGTGGCGCAGCTTGTGCAGGCTGGCGCCGGCGCCGCAGTCGCGCAGGTGCCGGCAGCACATCAGGGAGACGTCCTTCGGGGTGAGGGCGCGGCGGGCGTGCCGCCGCCAGATCGCCCCGGGGCCCTCGACGTGGGCGACGAGCAGCGATCGGACATCGGCCGGCAGCGGCACGGTCCGGACCTTGCCGCCCTTCCCGTCGACGGTGAGGACCTCGTCGCCGATGGCGTCGCGGGTGAGCCGCGCGATCTCGCCGGCGCGCAGCCCGAGGTAGGCGGCGAGCACGAGCCAGGTCCGCAGCGGCCGGTCTGCGGTGTCCGGTGCGCACGCGATCGCGATCCGCAGCCGGTCCTCCGGAATCGGCGCAGCCCGGCCCTTCGGGACGCGCGGGGTGACGAGCTCGATGCTCGGGTCGGTGTCGATGTGGCCCTCGCGGACGGCCCAGCGCAGGAACTGCTTGACGTGGCTGGTGTAGGCGCGCACCGAGGCGATGGCGAGGCGGGCGCGGAGCTCGTCCTGCCACAGCCACAGCTCCTCGTCGGTGGCGTCCGCGAGCCCGTTCGGCAGGTCGCGGTCGGCGCGGCGCAGGTTGACTTCCCGGCAGCGCACCGTCTCGGCGCGTGCGTCCGTTCGGCGCAGGTGCAGTAGGTGCTGTCGGATCAACCGTTCACTGCTGCTCACTGATCTCCCCCTCTTGCACGTCCTCCGAATGCCTGCGACACGGAGGGACGAACATCGTGCAATCGGACCACGCCTTGACGCACGGTGGTCACGCATGAACCATCCGTGAGCACCAGTGACACAGTTGTCATTCGGCTATGTGTCGTGTCGATCACGCAGAGATCCGTTCCCGGACGGCCGTCGTTGCGCTCGCAACCACCTCGGACGGTGAGCGTCGGAAAACGGCACGTAGCGGGACGACGTCTGCGTAACCGGTCGAGAACCGGTGGGTACACCCATCCGGCGAGTGCGTCACGGAGACGGGCGGGTCGAGGGAGCGCTCACGCACCGGGGAGGGCCGCCCGGAGCCGGGCCGCCGTGGCGTCCAGCGCGGACCGCTCGACCGGACGCGCGGCGTCGAGGCGCAGCACGCTGCCGGGCATCCGGGGCAGGACGTGCAGGTGGACGTGGAGGACCTCCTGGCCCGACGTCACCCCGTCGGCGAGGAAGAGGTTGACCCCCTCGGCGAGCCCGGCACCCCGGGCGGCCGCGGCGACCCGGCGCCCGAGCTCCCACATCGCCGCGCCCTCCTCGGGGGTGAGCCCCGCGAGGTCGACCACGTGCCGGCGCGGGACGACCAGCGTGTGGCCCTCGACCGCCGGGGCGAGGTCGAGGAACGCGACCGGCCCCTTCCCGTCGTCGAGAACCGTGCTGCTCTCCGCGCGCCCGGCGAGGATCGCGCAGAAGACGCACTCCCCGCCCACCTCGGGCGGCAGCACCTGCCGCCTCGGGGTGCGGCGGATGGGCGGGAGGCGCATCAGGTGGGCCTCGTCATGATCATCGAGCACCCTCGGTGGTCCGCGGCGGCCGCGTGCGGTCGGGAGTACTCGATGATCATGGTCAGAAGAGCCGGAACTCGTCGGACTCGATGCCGCGCAGGGCGTCGTAGTCGAGCGTCACGCAGCGGATGCCGCGGTCGGTGGCGAGCACGCGGGCCTGCGGCTTGATCTGCTGGGCCGCGAAGATGCCCTGCACCGGCGCGAGGAGCGGGTCGCGGTTCAGCAGCTCGAGGTAGCGGGTCAGCTGCTCGACGCCGTCGATCTCGCCGCGGCGCTTGATCTCGACCGCCACCGACCCGCCGTCGTGGTCGCGGCAGAGGAGGTCGACCGGGCCGATGGCCGTCGGGAACTCGCGGCGGACCAGCGTCCACCCGTCACCGAGGGTGTGGACGTGCTCGGCGAGGAGCTCCTGCAGGTGGGCCTCGACGCCGTCCTTGACCAGGCCGGGATCGACACCGAGCTCGTGCGAGGAGTCGTGCTGGATCTCCTCGAGGGTGATCGTCAGCGTCTCGTCGGCCTTGTTGCGCACGGTCCAGATCGCGGCGGCGTCGTCGGCGCCGGGCTCCTCGGTGAGCCAGCAGGGCGGGCTCATCCAGTTCAGCGGCTTGTAGGCGCGGTCGTCGGCGTGGACGCTCACCGACCCGTCCGCCTTGACCAGCAGGAGCCGCAACGCACTGGGCAGGTGGGCGGTGAGGCGACCCGCGTAGTCGACCGTGCAGCGGGCGATGACGAGACGCACGGCCCCGAGCGTTCCAGACCCGCCGTCGTGGATCATCGGGGGGCGTGGAGACCACCGGCTCGCGCGAGATCTACGCCAACCCCTGGATGACGATCCGGGAGGACACGTTCGTCCGTCCCGACGGCGGGGCGGGCATCTACGGCGTCGTCGACAAGCCGCACTACGCGCTGGTCATCGCCCTCGACGGGCAGCGGATGATGCTGGTCGAGCAGTTCCGGTACCCCCTCGGGATGCGGCGCTGGGAGTTCCCGCAGGGCACCGCGCCCGACCGGGCCGAGATGGAACCCGCCGAGCTCGCGGCGCGGGAGCTGCGCGAGGAGACGGGTCTGACCGCCCGGACCTGGCACCCGCTGGGCCTGCTCGACGTCGCGCCGGGGCTGTCCTCGCAGCGCGGACGGGTCTTCCTCGCGACCGACCTCGACGCGGGCGAGCCCGACCGGGAGGACACCGAGGCCGACATGCGCGCGGCCTGGGTGACCCGCGCCGAGTTCGAGGACCGGGTCCGGACCGGGGAGATCACGGACGCGCAGTCGATCGCCGCCTACGGGCTCCTGCTGTTGTCGGGCCGCTGAGCATCCTCCCCCTCATGGCAGGAAAGCGTCGTTGCTGTCGTCCAGCGGCAGGAAAGCCGCATCGTCGATGATCGGAATCGGTACCGCGGGTCCCTGATCGGACGGGGAACACTAGGGGCATGCCGCTCGTGCGTCTCGGTCCGCTGGCCGTGCCCACCCCGTCCGAGGCGCTCTCCTTCACCGCGGAGGTCGCCGCCGTGGGGGCGCGGTTGCCCGAGCAGGTCGGGGAGCTGCTCACCGAGGTGACCCGCCTCGTCGGGCGGCTGGACGGGATCGCCACGCGCGTCGACGGCCTCCTCGACCGCGCCGAGGGGATCGTCGGCGAGATCGAGGGCGTGATCGGCGAGGCGCGGACCATCACCTCCGGCGCGAACGAGGTCGTCGACTCCGCCCGGCAGATCACGACGGGTGCGAGCGAGGTGGTCGACTCGGCGCGATCCATCACCTCCGGCGCCGAGGAGGTCGTCGGCTCGGCCCGCGAGATCACCTCCGGCGCGAACGAGGTCGTCGACCAGGCCCGCACCATCACGACCGGCGCGAGCGAGGTGGTCGACTCCGCCCGCAGCATCACCTCCGGCGCCGAGGAGGTCGTCGGCTCGGCCCGCGAGATCACCTCCGGCGCCAACGACGTCGTCGACCAGGCCCGCACCATCACGACCGGCGCGAGCGAGGTGATGAGCTCGGCCGGGACCACCAGTCGCCACGCGCAGGAACTGCTCGACCTCTACCGCCCGATGCTGGAGAAGGCCGCGCCGTTGTCGCAGCGCTTCGTCGACGACCTGGCGCCCGAGGAGATCGACGCGGCGATCCAGCTGGTCGACGAGCTCCCCGCGCTCGCCCACCACATGTCCACCGACATCCTGCCGATCCTCGAGACGCTCGACCGCGTCGGGCCGGACCTCAACGAGCTGCTCGAGGTGACGAAGGACCTCCGCAACGCCATCGACGGCATCCCCGGGTTCTCCTTCCTCAAGCGGCGCGGGGAGAACAAGGACGACGACGAGTAGCCCCGGGCGCAGCGGCTGACCCGTCGTCGAGACGTCACTCGTCGGGCCGTCAGGCACCCCACTGGCCCGACACGTGACGTCTCGGCCCCCGACCGGCTGTCATCCCGATAGCGAGCGGACCCTCAGCGGGCTCCGGGCACTCCGTCCGTCCCGCTGAGGGTCCGCTCGCGCGGAAGATCCGCCGACGGAAGCTGCCCCGCGGAGTCGGCCGGCGGGAGGCCACAGGCCATGCCGTCGGGAACGAGTTCTGCGGAACGGCCACCACGACGACGGGTCGCCGGTCACGATCACGGCATGCGCCGCCTGCTGCTCGTGCTCGCCGTCGCCCTCGTCGCCGCCGGCTGTTCCGGGGCCGCCCCGGCGCCGCCTCCGTTCCCGGCCGCGACGGCCGACCCCACCGACACGCGGGTGCTCACCCCCGGCCGCGGGCTCTTCACCGTCGAGGTCCCCGCCCGGTTCGTCGACGTGCCCGCCACCGCGCCGGAGGCCGCCGCCGTCCCGGCGCTCGCCGAGGCGCTGCAGCGGGGCGTCGGCGTCCTCGCGATCGACCGCCGCGAGGGCTACTCCCCCACCGCCGGCGGCTACTGCACGCTCGTGCAGGCGCAGGACCTCACCCAGCTCGCCGCCGAGGCACGCGAGGCGCTCCAGGGCACCGGGACGCCGGTCGGCGACGTCCAGTTCGGGGTGCTGCCCGCGGGTGGGCCGGCGAGTCCCCGGGTCACCGGGACCTACCGGACCGTCTCGTCCGGGCGCACCCTCACCGTCCAGCAGGTGTCCGGGCTCGCCGGGCCGGGCCGCGCGTGCATCGTCACGGCCTCGACCGACGACCCGCTCCGCGACGCCGCCTTCCTGACGACGGCCCGGGACACCTTCCGCATGGCCGGCTAGGCCTGGGCCGCCTCCCGGTCCAACCCGTGCACCTCACGGATGACGTCCACGAACTCGCCCATGATCCCGGTCAGCGAGTACGTCTTCGGGGTCACCACGCGGTGCACCCCGAGGCGCTGCAGCTGCTCGGCGTCCTTCGGCGGGATGATGCCGCCGGCAACCACCGGGATGTCGGCCGCGTCCGCGCGGGCCAGCCCGTCGAGCACCGCCGGGATCACCTCGAGGTGGGAGCCGGAGAGGATCGACAGCCCGACCACGTGCACGTCCTCCTGCACCGCCGCCGCCACGATCTCGGCCGGGGTGAGGCGGATGCCCTGGTAGATCACCTCGAAGCCGGCGTCCCGCGCGCGCACCGCGATCTGCTCGGCGCCGTTCGAGTGCCCGTCCAGGCCGGGCTTGCCCACGAGCATCCGCAGCGCGGCCACGCCGAGGTCGGCCGCCGTCTGCCGGACGCGCTCGCGCACCTGCTCGAGCTCGGTCGGCTCCCCGTCGGCGGTCTCCGAACCCGGCGCGCTCGATCCCGACGACGAGGCCGCGGTCACCCCGGTCGGGGCGCGGTAGGAGCCGTAGACCGAGCGCAGCGCCCCGGCCCACTCCCCCGTCGTCACGCCGACCTTCGCGCAGGCGAGCGTGGCGTCCATGAGGTTGTCGGTGCCGCCCGCGGCCGTGGTGAGATCGGCCAGCGCGGCCTGCACCGCCTCCTCGTCCCGGTCGGCGCGCCAGGCGGCGACGGCCTCGCGGGCCTGTGCCTCGACCTCCTTGTCGACGACGAAGATCGCGTCGGCGCCCTCGGCCTGCAGCGGGCTGGGCTCGGTGGAGGTGAACTTGTTGACCCCGACGACGGTGTCCTCGCCCGACTCCAGGCGCATCCGACGGGCCGCGAGCGAGCTGACGAGCTGGGACTTCATGTAGCCGGAGTCGACGGCCGCGACGGCGCCGCCCATCTCGGCGACCTTGGCGATCTCGGCGCGCGCACCCTCGATGATCGACGCCGTCTTCGTCTCGATCACGTGGGAGCCGGCGAAGATGTCGTCGTAGTCGAGCAGGTCGGTCTCGTAGGCGAGCACCTGCTGCATGCGCAGCGCCCACTGCTGGTCCCACGGACGCGGCAGGCCGAGGGCCTCGTTCCACGCAGGGAGCTGCACGGCGCGGGCGCGGGCGTCCTTCGACAGCGTCACGGCGAGCATCTCGAGGACGATGCGCTGGACGTTGTTCTCCGGCTGGGCCTCGGTGAGCCCGAGCGAGTTGACCTGCACGCCGTAGCGGAAGCGGCGCATCTTCTCGTCGGTGACGCCGTAGCGCTCCCGGCACAGCTCGTCCCACAGCTGCGCGAACGCCCGGAGCTTGCAGATCTCCTCGATGACGTGGAGACCCGCGTTGACGAAGAACGAGATGCGGCCGACGACCTTGCCGAAGTCCGCCTCGGGCACCTGACCCGAGTCGCGCACCGCGTCGAGCACCGCGATCGCGGTGGAGATCGTGTAGGCGACCTCCTGCGTCGGCGTCGCCCCGGCCTCCTGCAGGTGGTAGCTGCAGATGTTGATCGGGTTCCACTTCGGGACGTTCGACACCGTCCACGCGATCATGTCGGTGATCAGCCGGACGCTCGGCGCGGGCGGGAACGCGTAGGTCCCGCGCGAGAGGTACTCCTTGACGATGTCGTTCTGGGTGGTGCCGGCGAGCTTCGCGCGCTCGGCCTCCGGGTCCCGACCGTCCGCGACCGCCTGCTCGTCGGCCACCGAGACGTAGAGCGCGAGCAGCCACATCGCCGTCGCGTTGATCGTCATCGAGGTGTTCGCCTCGTGCAGCGGGATGCGGTCGAACAGCGCCCGCATGTCCCCGATGTGCGACACGGGGACGCCGACCTTGCCGACCTCGCCGCGCGCGAGCTCGTCGTCGGGGTCGTACCCGGTCTGCGTCGGCAGGTCGAAGGCGACCGACAGCCCCGTCTGCCCCTTGGACAGGTTCCGGCGGTACAGCTCGTTCGAGGCCTTCGCGGACGAGTGCCCGGCGTAGGTCCGCATGACCCACGGGCGGTCACGCGAGTCGTCGGTCGGGTACGGCATCAGTGAACCTCCGAGCAGGGACCGGACCCACGGAGGTTACCGGCGGGTCGTGTCGACGCTGCACATGCTGCTTTTCACAGGATCGGTCACGATGGACGTGTGGTCGGTTCCATCGGCGAGATCCTGACGGCCTTCGCCGCCGTCATCCTGCTGGCGGGCTTCCTGCGCTACACCTTCGGCTCGGGACCGAAGGGCGCCCTGCCCAGCGAGGGTGGCGACGTCGGGCTGCTCGAGACGGTCGCCACCGTCCCGACCCGTGAGGCCGCCGAGGTGCTCGCCGCCCGCCTCGCCCGCGAGAAGGTCCGCGCGACGATCGCGCACGGCTCCCGGGGCTGGGACCTGCTGGTCTTCCCCGGCGACGCCGACGACGCCCGGGTGGTGCTGCGCATGTGAGCAGAAGAGGTCGTCATAGCGACTTTTTCTGCTCACCAGCGCGTCAGCGCACAGGCGGCGCGTTCACCCGCTCCACGTCGCCGCCGAGGGCCCGGAGGTTCTCGACGAACAGCGGATAGCCGCGGTCGATGTGCGAGACGTCCCAGACCTCGGTCTCGCCGTCGGCGAGCAGCCCCGCGAGGACGAGGCCCGCTCCCGCCCGGATGTCGGAGGCCCACACCGGGGCGCTGGAGAGCCGCGCCACGCCGCGGACCACCGCGTGGTGGCCGTCGGTCCGTGCGTCCGCGCCGAGCCGCACCATCTCCTCGACGAAGCGGAACCGCCCCTCGAAGATGTTCTCGGTGATCATCGAGGTGCCCTCGGACACCGCGGACAGGGCGATCGCCATCGGCTGCAGGTCGGTCGCGAACCCCGGATAGGGCAGCGTCACCCAGTCCACCGACCGGGGACGGCCGTGGCCCGTGATCCGGAAGCCCTCCGGCACGAGCTCCGTCGTGGCGCCCGCCTGGGACAGCTTGTCCAGCACGAGGTCGAGGTGGTGCGGGTCGACGCCGCGCACGGTCACGTCGCCGCCGGTCATCACGGCCGCGAACGCCCACGTCGCGCCGACGATGCGGTCGCCGATGACGCGGTGGGTGGTGGGGGTGAGCTCGGCGCCGCCCTGCACGGTCAGCGTCGAGGTCCCGCCGCCGGAGATCTTCGCGCCCATCTCCTGCAGCATCCGGACCAGGTCGACGATCTCCGGCTCGCGCGCGGCGTTGTCGATCACGGTGGTGCCCTCGGCGAAGACGGCCGCCATGAGGATGTTCTCGGTCGCCCCCACCGACGGGAAGTCGAGCCAGATCTGCGCCCCGCGCAGCCCCTCGCCGCCGGACTCCGCGATCACGCAGCCGTGCGAGATCTCCGACCGGGCGCCGAGCAGCCGCAGGCCCGCCTGGTGCATGTCCAGCGGCCGGGAGCCGATCGCGTCGCCCCCGGGGAGCGGGACCACGGCGCGGCGGCAGCGGGCCACGAGCGGGCCCAGCACGCACACCGAGGCCCGCAGGCGGGACACCGACCGGTAGTCGGCCTCGGAGGTGAGCTCGGCGGGCACGTCGATCACCACGACGTCCCCGTCGACCGCGACCTCGCAGCCGAGGCTGCGCAGCACGTCGCCCATCAGCGGGACGTCGAGGATCTGCGGACAGTTCGTGATCGTCGTCCGGCCCTCGGCGAGCAACGCCGCGGCCATCAGCTTGAGCACGCTGTTCTTGGCGCCGACGACGTCCACCGTTCCCGAGAGGGAGTCGGCCGGTCGCACGACGAAGTGCTCGTTCACGTCCGGCGACGCTACCGGCCGCCCCGATCCGCAGCCGATACGCCCCTAGACTGCCGGGCATGGCCGTCCACCTGACCCGCATCTACACCCGGACCGGCGACGACGGGACGACCGGCCTGTCGGACTTCTCCCGCGTCCCCAAGACGCACCCCCGCCTGGGCGCGTACGCCGATTCCGAGGAGACCAACGCCGCCATCGGCGTGGCGCTCGCCGTCGGGAACCTGCCCGAGCGGCTCGTCGGGCCGCTGCGGCAGATCCAGAACGACCTGTTCGACGTCGGGGCCGACCTCGCCACCCCCGTCGTCGAGAACCCGGAGTACCCGCCGCTGCGCGTCACCGAGGCGCAGGTGGAGCGCCTCGAGGGCTGGTGCGACGAGTTCAACGAGGAGCTGGGGAAGCTCGACTCGTTCATCCTGCCGGGCGGCACGCCGGGGGCGGCGTACCTGCACGTCGCGCGGGTGGTGTGCCGGCGCGCCGAGCGCAGCACCTGGGCGGTGCTCGAGGCCGACCCGGACCGCACCGGCCCCCTGCCGGCCCGCTACCTCAACCGGCTCTCCGACCTGCTGTTCATCCTCGGCCGCGTGGCCAACCCCGACGGCGACGTCCTGTGGGTGCCGGGCGGGCCGGAGGCCCAGCAGGACGCCGCCGACTAGACCGGACGGCGGCACCCCCGGAACGAGCGAACGGCACCCTCGCAGCGTCAATGTGCGCGAGAGTGCCGTTCGTTCGAGAAGGGGGTTACGACGCCTGGCGGTACCCGGTCGACCGTCCGGGTGGCGTCGACTCCAGCCAGGACGAGAACCCGGTGACGACGTCGGCGCCCATCGCGAGTTCGAAGGTGCCGTCCCCGGTGCGGCACCGCAGCACCGTCGACCCGGGGGCGTGCAGTTCGGTCGGACGTGGCTCGCGCCGGTCCACGATCTCGACGTCGAACCGGTCGAGCACCACGTTCGGACCGGACCGGAGCCCGCTCACGCGGTACCAGCGGAACTGGTCCCCGCGGTAGCGGGCGATCCCGGAGTGCCAGCCGCGCTGGTCGTCGGCCGCGGACACCGCGTCGGACGCCGGGGCGCGACGCAGGGCCACGTCGACCCCGCCGCGGCGCAGCGACTGCAGGCGACGGAGCACCACGACCGCGAGCAGGAGCAGGACCGCCGCGACGACGACGAGCGCGATCTCGACCGTGATGCCCGTGGTCGTCATGCGGCGTCGTCCTGCGTGCGGTCCTGCACCCCTCGTGCGCTCCTACTGCTCGACCGACTCGCCCGCGGCCTGGAGGCGGGCACGGGCCCGGTCGCGCGCGACGCGCCACTCCTGGTCGTCGGACTCACCGATGTAGTGCTCCGCCTCGCGGAGATCGTCCTTGGCCTGGGCCACGTCGATCTCGGAGGCCAGTTCCGCGAGCTCCGCGAGGACGGTGACCGACTCCGCGGTCACCGACAGGAAGCCGCCGAAGGCGGCCACGTGGAAGGACTCGCCGTCGGTCGGGTCCACCCGGACCACGCCCGCCTCGCGCAGCTGCGCGATGAGCGGCTCGTGCCCGGGGAGGATCCCGATCGACCCCTCGACCGTGCGGGCGGAGACGAAGCTGGCCTCACCGGACCAGATCTTCTTCTCCACGCCGACGACGTCGACCTGCATCTCGGCCACGACTACTCCGAGTACTTCTTGATGTTCGCCTCGACGTCGTCGAGGCCACCGCACATCTGGAAGGCCTGCTCCGGGGCGTTGTCGTACTCGCCCTTCGCGATCTTGTCGAAGGCCTCGACGGTGTCCTTGACGTCCACGTTCGAGCCGGGCTCGCCGGTGAACTGCTCCGCGGCGTACATGTTCTGACCGAGGAAGCGCTCGATGCGACGGGCGCGACCGACGGTGAGCCGGTCCTCCTCGGAGAGCTCGTCGATGCCGAGGATGGCGATGATGTCCTGGAGGTCGTTGTACCGCTGCAGGATGCGGATGACCTCGCGGGCCACGCGGTAGTGCTCCTCGCCGATGTACTGCGCGTCGAGGATGGTCGACGTCGACGTCAGCGGGTCCACCGCGGGGAAGATGCCCTTGGCGAACACGCCACGGGAGAGCTCCGTGGTGGCGTCGAGGTGGGCGAACGTGGTGGCCGGCGCCGGGTCGGTGTAGTCGTCGGCGGGCACGTAGATCGCCTGCATCGAGGTGATCGAGCGGCCGCGGGTCGAGGTGATCCGCTCCTGCAGCTCGCCCATCTCGTCGGCCAGGGTCGGCTGGTAGCCCACCGCCGAGGGCATGCGGCCCAGCAGCGTCGAGACCTCCTGGCCGGCCTGCGTGAACCGGAAGATGTTGTCGATGAACAGCAGGACGTCCTGCTCCTGCACGTCGCGGAAGTACTCCGCCATCGTCAGGGCCGACAGGGCGACGCGCATGCGCGTGCCCGGCGGCTCGTCCATCTGCCCGAAGACGAGCGCGGTGTCCTTGAGGACGTCGGCCTCGTCGAGCTCGACCCAGAGGTCGTTGCCCTCACGGGTCCGCTCGCCCACGCCGGCGAACACCGAGGTGCCACCGAAGTTCCGGGCGATGCGCTGGATCATCTCCTGGATGAGCACCGTCTTGCCGACGCCGGCGCCGCCGAACAGGCCGATCTTGCCGCCCTCGACGTAGGGGGTCAGCAGGTCGACGACCTTCAGACCCGTCCAGAGCACCGAGGTGCGACCCTCGAGCTGCTCGAAGGGAGGCGGCGGCCGGTGGATGCCCCAGTGCTCGGCGTCCTCGCCGTACCCGGGCTGGTCCATGCAGTCGCCGAGGGCGTTGAACAGATGACCCTTGACGGCGTCACCGACCGGCACCGAGATCGGCTTGCCGGTGTCCTGCACCTCGGAGCCGCGCACGACGCCGTCGGTGGGCTGCATGGAGATCGTGCGCACCTGGTTGTCACCCAGGTGCTGGGCGACCTCCAGGGTGAGGGTCTTCTGCTCGCCGTTCAGTTCGAGCGGGAGCTTGAGGGCGTTGAACAGCTCCGGGACCTCGCCGCGCGGGAACTCCACGTCGACGACGGGGCCGAGGATGCGGGTGATCCGGCCGGTGGCCCCGGACTGCTGCTCGTCACTGCCGGACTCGGCCGTGGCGGTGGACTGGGTCATGGTCACTCCCGTGGAATCTGCTCGCTCATTGGGCGAGCGCGTCGGAGCCACCGACGATCTCGCTGATTTCCTGCGTGATCTGCGCCTGCCGGGCCTGGTTCGACTCGCGGACCAGGTTGTCGACCAGATCGTTGGCGTTGTCGGTCGCGGCCTTCATGGCCCGCTGGCGTGCCGCCGACTCCGAGGCCGCCGCGTCGAGCATCGCGGCGAACACGCGGGCCCGCACGTACTTGGGCAGGAGGCTGTCGAACAGCACCTCGGGCTCGGGCTCGAACGCGTACTCGGCGTCGCGCCCGGACCCGTCGGAGTCGTCCGAGCCGCCGGAGCCGCCCGACGACGAGGAGTCGTCGGACCCGGAGGTCTCCGACTCGTCGTCCTCGGACTCCAGGTCCAGCGGAGCGACCTGCAGGGCCACCGCGGTCTGGGTCAGCATCGAGCGGAACTGGGTGAAGACGACGTGGATCTCGTCGACCCCCGGCTTGCCCTCGGCGTCCTGCGGCGCCCGGAACATGACCTTGCGGTCGGCCCCCGAGTCCGCGTGCTCGTCCTCGTCCCAGTCGACCGACACCTCGTTCTCCCCGCCGGCGAGGAACGCCGCGGTGAGGTGGTCGGCGGCGTGGGCCGCGTTGGAGTAGTCCGGGACCTCGGAGAAGCCGGTGAACTGCCCCGACATCTCGCGGTTGCGGAACCGGAAGTACGCCGTGCCCTTGCCGCCGATGACGTAGAGCGTCGACTCCTTGCCCTCGTCGTCGAGCCGTCGGATCAGCCGCTCGGTCTCGCGCAGGACGTTCGCGTTGTAGCCGCCGCACAGGCCACGGTCACTGGTGACCACGACGATGGCGGCACGCTTCGGCTCCTCGCGGGGCGTCAGCAGCGGGTGGTCGCTCGCGCCGGCCTTCGCCGCCGTCCGCAGGACGTGCGTGAACTCCTCGGAGTAGGGCCGCGCCGCCTCGACGCGGGCCTGCGCCTTGGAGATCCGCGACGCCGCGACCATCTCCATCGCCTTGGTGATCTGGGCGATGTTCTTGGTCGACTTGATGCGTCGTCTCAGGACGCGGAGGTTGGCTGCCATGCGGTCGTCCTACTTCTCCGAGTCGGACGAGCCGTCGGACGAGTCGCTCGAGTCGTCGGAGTCGGACGAGTCGTCCGAGGACTCCTCGGCCTTCTGACCCGCGGGCTCGTCCGAGCCGCCGTCGTCGGTCGGGCTCTCGCCGTCCTTGGTCTCGAACTGGTCCTTGAACTCGGAGACGGACTTGTTCAGCCGCTCCTCGTTCTCGTCCGAGAGCTGGCCGGTGTCGCGGATCTCCGCGAGCACGCCGCCGTCGCGCTTGACGAACTCGAGGAACTCGGACTCGAAGCGGGCCACGTCCTCGACCGGCACCGAATCGAGGTGACCACGGGTGCCGAGGAAGATGCCGACGACCTCCTCCTCGACCGGGTACGGCTCGCCCTGGCCCTGCTTGAGCAGCTCCATGAGGCGGGCACCGCGGTCGAGCTGGGCCTGCGAGGTGGCGTCGAGGTCCGAGCCGAACGCCGCGAACGACTCGAGCTCGCGGTACTGGGCGAGCTCGACGCGCAGGCGGCCGGCGACGGAGCGCATGGCCTTGATCTGCGCCGAACCACCGACGCGCGACACCGAGTTGCCGACGTTCAGCGCGGGCCGCTGGCCCTGGTTGAACAGGTCGGACTCGAGGAAGCACTGGCCGTCGGTGATCGAGATGACGTTCGTGGGGATGTAGGCCGCGATGTCGTTGCCCTTGGTCTCCACGATCGGCAGCCCGGTCAGCGAACCGCCGCCGAGGTCGTCGTTGAGCTTCGCGCAGCGCTCGAGCAGCCGCGAGTGCAGGTAGAACACGTCGCCCGGGTAGGCCTCGCGGCCCGGCGGGCGGCGCAGCAGCAGCGAGATCGCGCGGTAGGCCTCGGCCTGCTTCGACAGGTCGTCGAAGACGATCAGGCAGTGCTTGCCCTGGTACATCCAGTGCTGGGCGATGGCCGAGCCGGCGTACGGGGCGATGTACTTGAAGCCCGCGGGGTCGGAGGCCGGGGCGGCGACGATCGTCGTGTACTCGAGGGCGCCGGCCTCCTCGAGGGCCTGCCGCACACCCGCGATCGTGGTGCCCTTCTGACCGATCGCGACGTAGACGCAGCGGACCTGCTGCTCCGGGTCGCCGGTCTCCCAGGCCTCACGCTGGTTGATGATCGTGTCCGTGCAGACCGCGGTCTTGCCGGTCTTGCGGTCGCCGATGATCAGCTGGCGCTGGCCGCGGCCGATCGGCGTCATGGCGTCGATCGCCTTGATGCCGGTCTGCAGCGGCTGCTTGACCTCCTTGCGCTGCACGACCGTGGCGGCCTGCAGCTCCATCACGCGCTCCTCCTCGGCCTCGATGTCGCCGAGGCCGTCGAGCGCCTGGCCGAGCGGGTTCACCACACGGCCGAGGAAGGCGTCACCGACCGGCACCGAGAGGACGCGGCCGGTCCGCGTGACCTGCTGCCCCTCCTCGATCGTCTCGTACTCGCCCAGGATCACGACGCCGATCTCGCGCTCCTCGAGGTTCTGGGCCAGGCCCAGCACTCCCCCGGGGAACTCGAGCAGCTCGTTGGTCATCGTCGAGGGCAGGCCCTCGACGTACGCGATGCCGTCACCCGTCGAGGTGACGATGCCGACCTCCTGCCGGGAGGCGTCCGCGGAGTAGGAGGACACGTAGTCCTCGATCGCACTGCGGACCTCGTCGGAGGAGATGGTCAACTCGGCCATGGTTCCCGCTCTCGCTTGATGTCCTAGAAGTAAGTGGTTCGGTTCCGGCTACCCGAGCCGGCGGTCCAGGTCGTCGAGGTGTCCCGCCGCGCTGCCGTCGATGACCTCGTCACCGACCTGGATCACCAGGCCGCCGAGGAGGTGCGGGTCGACCTCGAGGTGCACGGTGATCTCGCGCCCGTAGATGCGCGCGAGGACCCCGGCGAGGCGCTCCTGCTGCTCGGCGGACAGCTCGACCGCGGACCGCACCGTGGCGACGGACCGCTGGCGCCGGTCGGCGGCCAGCTCGGCCAACCGCTCCAGCCCCGTGGAGACGTGGTGGGTGAGGGGGTGGGCGACGAGCTGCGCGGCGAGGCGGCGCGTGATCGGCTCCGCCTTGTTCTCCAGCAGGTCGTCGAGCACCTTCTGCTTGCCCTCGGCGTCGGCGGTCGGGCTGCCGAGCAGCCGCTCGAGGTCCGGCTGGCCGCCGATGATGCGACCGAGGCGGAAGAGCTCGTCCTCGACCGCGTCCAGGCGCCCGTCGGCCTCGGCGGCCGCGAGCAGGGCCTCCCGGCCGACGACCCGGAGGGCCTGCACCAGGTCCGCGGGCTTCGACCAGGACGCCTTCGCGGCGGCCTTGAGCACGTCCGCGACGGGGCGACCGACCTGGTTGTCGAACACCCGCCCCACGAGGCCCTCGCGGGCCTGCGGCTCGGTGGAGGCGTCGGCCAGCGTGCGACGCAGTACGGCCTCGCGGTCGAGCAGGTCGGCCACGGCGTCGAGCTGGTCACCGGTGGTCACCAGGTCGCCGGAGGAGGCGTCCCGGCTGACCTCGTCGAGGCGCCGACGGACACCCTGCAGCGACTCCCGGCTGGTGGCACGGAAGTCGGCCACGAGGCCGGCCGTCCCGGTCGCCGCGGTCATGCGCCCACTCCGTTCCCCGTGGTCGAGGCCGATCCGTTGGACCGGCCCGACATGGACTCCAGGTTGTCGAGGAAGGAGTCGACGGACCGGGACTTCGCGGTGTCGTCGGAGAGCGACGCCGCCACGATGCGCCGGGCGAGCTCCACGGAGCCCGATCCGACCTCGGTCCGCAGCTCGGAGACCGTGCGCGCCCGGGAGGCGTCCACGCTCTGCCGACCCTGGGCCCTGATGCGTTCGGCCTCGTCGGACGCGTTGTCCGCGAGGTCGGACTTGATGCGCTCGGCGTCGGCCCGGGCGTCGTCCCGAATCCGCGCGGCCTCGTTGTCGACCTCGGCCAGCCGGGCGCGCGAGCGCTCCAGCTGGGCCTGGGCGTCGTCGTACTCAGACTGCGCCCGCTCCATCCCGTCGCGCAACCGGGTCACGTCCTGGTCGTGCGACCGGACGAGCGTCGGCCACAGGTACTTGCCGACGATGAAGACGAGCACGGCGAACGCGATGAAGCCGACGACGATCTCGGCCAGGTGCGGCAGCGCGGCGCCCGGTTCCCCGGACTCCTGCGCCACCACCTCGATGACGTTCATGTGCTTCCTCCGCCTGTCAGGGAGTCAGCCCGCGGTGCGCGGGGGTCGGCTCACTGGAGGGCGAAGGCGAGGACCAGGCCCAGGATGGCGAGGGCCTCGGAGAGGGCGAAGCCGATGAAGGCGATCGACTGCAGCTGGCCACGGGCCTCGGGCTGGCGGGCGACACCGTTGATGAAGGCGGCGAAGACGATGCCGACGCCGATACCCGGGCCGATGGCCGAGAGACCGTAACCGACGACGTTGAGGTTTCCGGAGAGCATTCCAGCGTCCTTTCGCGGGGTGGAAGGAGGTCGGTGGTGTGACCGGGCGAGCTAGTGCTCGTCGGCCAGGGAGGCGCCGATGTAGGACGCCGTGAGGATCGTGAAGATGTACGCCTGCACGAGCTGGATGAACGCCTCGAACCCGGTGAAGATCAACGCCATGGCGAACGAGCCCACGGAGAGCACGTTCAGCAGCACCGAATCGGCGATGAGCAGCATGTACTCGGCACCGAAGACGAACAGCAGCAGCACGAGATGGCCCGCGAACATGTTCCCGAACAACCGGAACGCGAGCGTCACCGGCCGCAGGAGGATGTTCGAGAGGAATTCGATCGGGGTGAGGATGATGCGGACCCAGCCCGGCACGCCGGGGGGCCAGGTCATGAGGCGGATGTAGCCGCCGAATCCCTGCTTGCGGATGCCGACGATGTTGTAGATCAGCCACGTCAGGATCGCGAGCGCGTAGGCCATGCCCGGGTGGGAGAACGTGGGGAACTGGATCAACGGGATGATCCCGAAGAGGTTGTTCACCAACAGGAACGCGAAGAGCGCCACCAGGTAGGGCACGTACTTGCGGAACTCGGGCCCGATGTTGTCGCGGGCGATCGAGTCGCGCACCAACACGTGGAACTTCTCGGCGAGCCACTGCGTCCGTCCCGGCAACAACTGCGCGGAACGGGTGGCGATCGTGAAGAAGGCCAGGATCAGGACGACGCTGAAGATCAGCTGGATGACGGGCTTGTCGACGTACTCGAGGACCGGCACCCCCTCGAACATCGGGGGGATGTTGAAGTCCTCGCCGCTCGGGGCCTTGAAGCCGGGGGCCGGCGGCTCAGGGGCCTGCGACAGCCACGTCGGCAACGACGAGATCACCCGGGCTCCTTCCGGTCCTGCTGCCCGGTCGTTTCACCGGAACGCGGGGAGGATTGGGCCGGA
Source organism: Actinomycetospora corticicola (assembly GCF_013409505.1). NCBI lineage: Bacteria > Bacillati > Actinomycetota > Actinomycetes > Pseudonocardiales > Pseudonocardiaceae > Actinomycetospora > Actinomycetospora corticicola. The sequence goes on from NZ_JACCBN010000001.1 coordinate 3,062,031, forward strand.
CGGGTGTCCGGCGGGAGGTAAAGGTAGCGGATGTAGATCAGCGCGAAGGACGCAGCCCCGCCGAGCAACAGCCCGACGAGGAGCACCCAGCGTGTACCCAACAGCAGGTCGATCCCCCACCCGATACCGCCGAGGAGGAGGAAACCGGCCAGGAGGTGCGACAGGACGGTCCATCCCTCGGCCACCGGTGGGTGTGCGGGGGCACCCCGAGGGGTGCGACCCGCATCACCGCGGAGGCTGTCCTGCGCCATCGCGCGCACCATATCAGGGCGATCACGACGATCCACTACGGACTGTCGGAGGTCACATGCGTCACGATCGGGTGAGCAACCGGACGATCGGGACGAGCGGGTCACGTGGCCAGGGTCGGGATCTTGGCGCGGGCGAAGGCCACGGTCTCGCCGATGACGAACACCAGCGCGACCGGGCCGAGCGCGAGCGCGAAGACGCGCGTGTCGACCAGCTCCAGCCGGTCCAGCACGATCAGCAGCACCGCGAGCACGGCCAACTTGGTGACGAGGCTGATCATCGCGATGCCCATGACGACGACGGGCGCGGAGCTCGCCGTCCAGCGCATGGTCAGCGGCCCGAGGGCGCAGACGACCAGGGCGACGGCGGCCCCGAACACCGCGGTGCCGACGGCCGACCCGCCGGCGAGGACACCGGCCAGGACCACCACGACGACGGCGACGACGGCCGCCGGGATCAGGCCGCCGCGCAGCATCGCGCCGCTGACCTCCTTGACCTGGACGCCGACGGCCTCGTTGAGGCGCTCCTCCGACGTCGGGTCGGCTGCGGGTTCGTTCATACGGGACTCCGGGGATCAGGAACGGGCGGTCCGGCGCAGGCGCGGCACCGCCGAGGCGAGCACGGCCACCAGCAGCCCGAGGGCGACCAGCCAGACCACGAGGAAGACGTCGGTGATGAGCGCGAGGGCGACCGCGCCGAACGCGAACACCCCGGCCCACAGGTAGATGAGCAGGACGGCCCGCCGCTGCGAGTGACCGAACTCGAGCAGGCGGTGGTGCAGGTGCATCTTGTCCGGTGCGAACGGGCTCCGTCCGGCCCGCGTGCGCCGGACCACCGCCAGCAGCAGGTCGACCAGGGGCACCAGGACCACGGCCGCGACGACGACGATCGGCGCGAGCAGGGCGACCGCGTTGCGCGGCGCCGAGTCGGAGTAGGTGATCCGTCCCGACGCCGTGGTGGTGGCCGCGGCGAGCATGAGGCCGATCAGCATCGAGCCGGAGTCGCCCATGAAGATGCGGGCGGGCTGGAAGTTGTGGGGCAGGAAGCCCGCGCACGCCCCCGCCAGGACCGCGGCGATCAGTGCCGGCGGGTACGCGGTCACGTCCCCGTCGCGCTGGTCGAGCAGCCCGAGCGAGTACGCGAGCACGGCCAGGGCCGCGATCAGGCCGATCCCGGCGGCGAGCCCGTCGAGCCCGTCGACGAAGTTGATCGCGTTCACCAGCACCACGGTGAGGAAGACCGTGAGGATGACGCCCTGGTCGGGACCGAGGATGAGCAACGTGCCCGACCCGCCGTCGGGAACGGGCAGGATGAGCCACTGCACGCCGAGCAGGACCATGACGCCGGCCGAGGTCGCCTGCCCCGCCAACTTCGTGAGCGCGTCCACGCCGAAGCGGTCGTCCAGCGCACCGACCAGGCAGATCAGTCCCCCGGCCACGATGACCGCCCGGGTCTCCGAGGAGTAGTCGAACGCGCGCCGCAGCACGGGGAGCTGCGAGGCCACGAACACCCCGGCGAGGACGCCGATGTACATGGCGACCCCGCCGAGGCGCGGGACGGGCACGGTGTGGACGTCGCGGCCGCGCGGGACCGCGATCGCCCCGCCGCGGATGGCGAGCCGCCGGACGACGCCGGTGACCAGGAACGTCACCACCGCCGCGCAGAGCGCCACCAGGAGGTACTCCCGGATCGGCAGGCCCTGCGGGGCAAACGGTGGCGACGGGTCCACACCGTCAGACTAGGTCAGCCCCGCGGGTAGGCCGGGAAGCGCCCCACCAGCGAGGACACGGCGTCGCGGGTGTCGGCCAGCGTGCGCTTGCCGTCCTCGGTCGTCTCGTCCGCGGTCACCGCGGTCGCGATGAGGCGCGCGACCTCCGGCATCTCGGCCGGCGTCATCCCCTGCGTGGTGATCGACGGGGAGCCGACGCGGATGCCCGAGGCCACCATCGGCGGCTGCGTGTCGTACGGGATCGCGTTCTTGTTCAGCGTGATGGCCGCGAGCCCGCTGCGGGCCTCGGCCTCCTTGCCGGTGACGCCGAGCGGGGACAGGTCGAGCAGCGCGAGGTGGGTGTCGGTGCCGCCGGAGATCGCGCGCATCCCGTGCTCCACCAGGCCCGACGTCAGGGCCTGCGCGTTCTCGATGACGGTGCGCGCGTACTGCTGGTACTCCGGCGTCGCGGCCTCGGCCAGCGCCACCGCCTTGCCGGCGACCGCGTGCATCAGCGGCCCGCCCTGCAGGAACGGGAAGACGGCCTTGTCGAGGGCCTTGGCGTGCTCGGCCTTCGAGACGAGCATGCCGCCGCGCGGGCCGCGCAGGACCTTGTGCGTGGTGAAGGTGACGACGTCGGCGTAGGGCACCGGGCTGGGGATGGCCTGCCCGGCGACGAGGCCGATGAAGTGCGCCGCGTCGACCCAGAGGATCGCGCCGACCTCGTCGGCGATCTCGCGGAAGCGCGCGAAGTCGATGAGGCGCGGGTAGGCGGTGGCGCCCGCGACGATCATCTTCGGGCGGTGCTCGAGGGCGAGGTCGCGCACCTGGTCGTAGTCGATGCGGTGGTCGTCCTCGCGCACGGTGTAGGGCACCGGCTCGAACCACTTGCCCGAGAAGCTGACCTTGGCGCCGTGGGTGAGGTGGCCGCCGTGCGGCAGCGACATGGCGAGCACCTTGTCGCCCGGCTGGCAGAACGCCGCGTAGACCGCGAGGTTCGCATTCGCGCCGGAGTGCGGCTGCAGGTTCGCGTGCTCGGCGCCGAACAGGGCCTTGGCCCGCTCGATGCCGATCTCCTCGGCGCGGTCGACGACCTCGCAGCCGCCGTAGTAGCGGCGGCCGGGGTAGCCCTCGGCGTACTTGTTCGACAGCGTCGAGCCGAGCGCCGCGAGGACCGCGGGACTGGTCAGGTTCTCGCTGGCGATGAGCTGGAGACCGCCGCGGAGCCGACCGAGCTCGTCGTCGAGGACCTGCGCGATCTCGGGGTCGACGGCGGACAGGGCCTGGTAGTCCGGGCCCCAGAAGTGGTCGGTGCTTGCCACGATGCAGAACCTCACTCAGGTCGGGATGTCGGGCGTGGATCGACGCTACCCGCCGTTCGGCGGAGGCACCGGGTGCTTTGTGCGCCCTGTCACCAGTCGGCGATCGTCAGTGACGTGGTCGGTCTCGGGCGTTCCTGCAGGCCACGGGCCCGGTAGTCCCAGGCCGCGAGCCCGATCATCGCGCCGTTGTCGGTGGACCAGCGCAGGGGCGGCAGGCAGAGCTCGACGCCCGTCTCCGCGCACAGCGCCGCGGCCCGCTCCCGCAGCTGCGGGCTGGCCGCGACCCCGCCCACGACGACGAGGCAGCGGCTCGGGTGCTGCTCCAGCGCCCGGCGGCACTTCGTCAGGAGCACGTCGAGGCAGGCCTCGACGAAGCTCGCCGCCACGTTCTCCGGCGGGTGGTCCGGGTTCGCCGCGAGGAACCGCGACACCGCCGACTTGAGCCCGGAGAACGAGAAGTCGAGCTCCAGGTCCTTCGCCGGGCGCGGGAAGTCGACGTCGGGCGTGCCGGTCTTCGCGAGCCGGTCGATCGCGGGCCCGCCGGGGTAGCCGAGACCGAGCATCCGGGCGACCTTGTCGTAGGCCTCCCCCACCGAGTCGTCCCGCGTCGACCCGACGAGCGTGACGTCGCCGTTCTCCTGCACGTGCGCGAGCAGCGTGTGGCCGCCGGAGACGAGCAGGACCATCGCCGGGTACGTCACGCGCTTCTCGTCGAGGTCCGCGGACCGCAGGTGCCCGCGCAGGTGGTTCACGCCGTACACCGGCAGGCCCCAGCCGTCGCCCAGCCCCACCGCGGAGTTCGTCCCGACGACGAGGCTGCCGATCAGCCCGGGCCCGCGGGTCACGCCGATGGCGGTGAGGTCCTCGGGCGCGAGCCCCGCGTCGTCGAGCACCTTGCGCACCGTCGGCAGGATCGCGTCGACGTGCGCGCGGCTCGCCATCTCCGGGTAGACGCCGCCGTAGCGGTCGTGCAGCTCGACCTGGCTCGCGACGGCGGACGCGACGACCGTGCCGTCGGGCCGGACGATCGCGACGCCGGTGTCGTCGCACGAGGTCTCGATGCCCAACATGAGGTCAGCCATGCAGCACTCTCTCGATCTCGGCCGCCGGGATCGCGCCCTCGCGCTCGATGCGTGGCGTGTCCAGGTGGCAGTTGACGACCGTCGAGGGGACACCGGAGCGGGTGCCCCCGTCCACGACCGCGTCGGGGTGCCCGGCGAGCTGCGCGAGGATGGGGTCGACCGCCTGGGCGGTGGGTTCGCCGTGGGCGTTCGCGCTGGTCACGAGCAGGGCGCCGACGTCGGAGAGCAGCGCACGCAGGTCGGGGTCGGACGGCACGCGCACGCCGACCTCCTCCCGACCGGCCAGCCACGCCGGCGCAGTGTCGTCGACGCCGAGCGCGACCGTGATCGGCCCCGGGGAGAAGGCACCCAACAGGCGCCGCGCGGTGTCGGGCACCTGCACGCCCAGGCTGGGCAGCTCGTCCGGCGTGGCCACCATGATCGGCAGCTCCCGGGTGCGCGGCCGGGCCTTGAGCGCGAACAGCGCGTCGATCGCCTCCCGACGACGGGGATGGACGGCCAGCCCGTACACCGTGTCGGTCGGCAGCAGCGCCACCCCGCCGTCGAGCAGCGCCTCCCGGGCGGCCGCCCACGCGTCGCCGCGGAACCGCACGCTCGACTCGGTCAACGGGGCGGCGCTGACCACCGCCGGGTCGTGGTCCCCGCGGCGCAGCGCGGCGACGACGTCGTCGATGTCCGGCGCGTCGGTCCCGGCGTCGGTCGCATCGACCCCGAGGCCGGCCAGCAGCTCCAGGGCCTGCGGCCGCTTGGCGCCCGCGACGCGGAGGGGGGTGCCTCCGGAGGTGACCGGACCGGCGGAGGTGACCGCACCCGGCGTCGGGAAGAGGTCCTTGAGCACGACGGCGAGGTCGCCGTGCCGGGTGGCGACGGTGCCGTCCGCCTTGGTCAGCGCCGCGTACACGGCGGTACCGCCGGCCATCCGCAGGGCGAGGGCCGGCCCGTCGTGGTGGTTCAGCAGCGCGAGGGCGTCGAGCCCGATGACGGGGATGCCGCGGGCGAAGGCCACGGCGTTCACGTAGGCGATGCCGGCGCGCACCGAGGCGAGGTTGCCGGGGCCGACGTCGACGGCGAGGCGGTCGAGGTCGGCGACCGTGCGGCCGCCCTCGGCGATGACCGAGCCCGCGAGCACGCCGACGTCGACGAACCCGGGGTCGGAGCGGTCGGCGCTCGCCTGCGCCAGGACCACGTCGTCGTCGAGCAGTGCGGCGCCGTAGGTGCGGGACGAGGTCTCGACGGCGAGGGTGAGGATCACGCGTGCACCGCCAGCTCGGTCAGCACCGCGTCCCAGCGGCCGTCGCCAGAGAGCGTGATCGTCCGTCCGCTCTCCCCCGTCTTCGTGAAGGTGAGGCGCAGTGGCTCGGGGAACTCCGAGGCGACGAGACCGGCCCACTCGATCACGGCGATCACCTCGTCGAGGTACTCGTCGAGCCCGAGGTCGCGGAACTCGGCGACGTCGTCGAGCCGGTAGGTGTCGACGTGCAGCACCCGCGGGCCGGGGGTGTCGTAGAAGTTGGCGAGCGAGAAGGTCGGGCTGGTCACCGCCGCCGCCGACCCCAGGGCGGCCACCAGGGCACGCGTGAAGGTCGTCTTGCCGGCCGCCAGGTCACCGGTCAGCAGCAGCGCGTCGCCCGCCCGCAGGTGGGGGGCGATGGCCGTCGCCACCCGGGCCGTGTCGTCCGGCCCCCCGCTCGAGAAAGTCACCTCGTCCATCGCGGTTCCATGATAGGAGCCACCGGTGACCGTCCGGACGGGGATCCGGCAGCGCGAGCACCTGGGTCAGGCGACGACCGGCTGACGCCCGAGCACCTCGGCGATCTGGGCGGCGCTGACGGCACCCTCGCGGCGGACGGTCGGCTCCGCGCCGGTGAGGTCGACGATGGTCGAGCCGGCGTCGGCGGTGAGCGGCCCGCCGTCGAGGTAGACCTCCACCAGGTCGCCGAGCTGGGAGTACGCGTCGGCGGTGGTGTGCGGCACCGATCCCCCGGCGGCGTTCGCCCCGGTGATCGCCATCGGGCCGCACTCGCGCAGCAGCTCCAGCGCCACCGGGTGCAGCGGCATGCGCAGGACCACGGTGCCCCGGGTACGGCCGAGGTCCCAGGACAGCGACGGGGCGTGCGGGAGGACCAGGCTCAGCCCGCCGGGCCAGAACGCCTCGATGAGGTCGCGCGCAGCGCTCGGGACGACCGGCACCAGGCCGTCGATCGTCGACCAGCTGCCCACCAGCACCGGCACCGGCGTCTCGGGTCCGCGCCGTTTCGCCGCGAGCAGTTCGCGCACGGCGTCCTGGTCGAACGCGTCCGCCCCGATCCCGTAGGAGGTGTCGGTGGGGACGACGACGAGCCGGCCCGCCCGCACCGCCGACGTGGCCGCCGCGAGGCCGGCCGCTCGGGTGTCGGGGACGCGGCAGTCGAACGTGGTCACGGACCGACCCTAGCGATCACCGCCGGTGTGGCGCCCTGCTGACCCTGGTCGTCGGCCGTGTGCCACCGCTGACGTCGGGCCCCCGGATCAGGCCCACGTCAGGCGCGCGTCGCCACCGCGACCCGCGGCCGACCGGCCAGGTCGACCCGTGTGCCGCGGTCGGTGAACCCCGCGTGCGCGAGCACCGTGAGCACCTCCGCGGCGTGCGACTCGTCGTGCTCCACGGCCAGCCGGCCGCCCGGGCGGAGCAGCCGCGCGGCGGTGCCGGCGAGGGGGCGGATCACGTCCAGCCCGTCCGGGCCGGCGAAGACGGCGTGCGCCGGGTCGTGACCGACCTCGGCGGACACCGGGGTGTCGGCCGGGACGTAGGGCGGGTTCGCGACCAGCAGGTCCACCGTGCCGTCGAGCGCCGCCAGCGTGGCGGGGGCCGTCACGTCGCCCTCGACGAGCTCGACCCCGGAGCCGGCGAGGTTGCGGGCGGCCCAGGCGAGCGCGTCCGGATCGGCCTCGACCGCCCACACCCGGGCGTCCGGCCGGGCGACGGCCAGGGCGAGGGCCAGCGCGCCGGAGCCGGTGCAGAGATCGACGACGACCGGGGCCGCCGTCCCGCGCAGGCTCGCGACGCCCTCGGTGAGCAGCAGCTCGGTCTCCGGACGGGGCACGAACACGCCGGGTCCGACGGCGACCGACACCGGTCCGAGCACCGCCGACCCCACGAGGTGCTGCAGCGGTTCGCGGGCCGCCCGGCGCTCCACCAGCTCGTCGAGGCGCCGGGAGGCCTCGTCGTCGAGATCGGGGGCGAGGACCAGCCGCGTGCGGGGGACGCCGAGCACGTGGGCGGCGAGCAGTTCGGCGTCCACTCGTGGGCTGTCGACACCCGCGTCCGCCAGGCGCCGCGCGGCCGCGGCCACCCGCGTGCGGGTCGTCCGCGTCCCCGTCGAGGGGGTCACCCCCGGGCCTCCTCGCTCGCGGCCGTGGCGAGCCGTTCGGCGCGGTCGGCGGCCCGCAGCGCGTCGAGGACCCCGCCGAGTTCGCCGTCGAGCACGCGGTCGAGGTCGTGGGACTTGTAGCCGATGCGGTGGTCGGAGATGCGGTTCTCCGGGAAGTTGTAGGTGCGCACCCGCTCGGAGCGGTCGACGGTGCGGACCTGGCTGCGGCGGTCGGCGGAGGCCGCCTCGGCCTGCTGCTCGTCGGCGATCGCCTGCAGCCGGGAGCGCAGCACGTCCATCGCGCGCGCCTTGTTCTGCAGCTGGGAGCGCTCGTTCTGGCAGCTCACGACCACGCCCGTGGGCAGGTGGGTGATCCGGACGGCGGAGTCGGTGGTGTTGACGCCCTGGCCGCCCTTGCCCGACGAGCGGAAGACGTCGATGCGCAGGTCCTTGTCGTCGATCTCGACGTCGGGGGCCTCCTCGGCCTCCGGGTACACGAGGACGCCGGCGGCGGAGGTGTGGATGCGGCCCTGTGACTCGGTGACCGGCACCCGCTGGACGCGGTGCACGCCGCCCTCGTACTTGAACCAGGCCCAGACGCCGTCGGGCTCGTTGCCCGGGGCGGTGACGGTGACGGTGACGTCCTTGAACCCGCCGAGGTCGGACTCGGTGGCGGAGAGGACCGCGACCTTCCAGCCGCGCCGCTCCGCATACCGCGAGTACATCCGCAGCAGGTCGCCCGCGAACAGCGCGGACTCCTCCCCGCCCTCCCCGGACTTCACCTCGACGACGACGTCGTGCGCGTCGGCGGGGTCGCGCGGAACGAGCAGCTCGGAGAGCCGGTCGCGCAGCGACCCGACCGTGGCCGCGAGGCTGTCGGCCTCCGCCTCGAACGCCGGGTCCTCCCCGGCGAGCTCGCGGGCGTCGGCGAGGTCGGCCTCGGCGCGCTCCAGCTCACCGGCGGTGGTGACGATGGGGGCCAGCTCGGCGTAGCGCCGCCCGAGCCGCCGGGCCAGGGCCTGATCGGCGTGCACGTCGGGATCGGCGAGGCGCGCCTCCAGCCCGGCGTGCTCCTCCACGAGCGCCCGCACCGAGTTCTCGGCCACCGAGGTCATCGTCGTCTCCTGCTCCGTCGGATCGTCAGAACGCACGAACGCCCGCCGCCGTCCGCGCGAGGCGGACGACGACGGGCGTCGGTGGAGCTACTTGGAGCGCTTGCCGTAGCGCGCCTCGAACCGGGCGATGCGACCGCCGGTGTCCAGGATGCGCTGCTTGCCGGTGTAGAAGGGGTGGCAGGCCGAGCAGGTCTCGACGGTGATGTTCCCGCCGGACTTGGTGCTGCGCGTGGTGAACGAGCTCCCACAGCTGCAGAGCACCGAGGTCTCGACGTACTCGGGGTGGATCCCGGACTTCATGTGGCTGGTCCTCTCATCGTGGGCCGCCGGGTCCCCGTCGTGCTGGTGGGGTGAACCGGAGGCATCTGTGCCACCGGGCATTCTCTCAGGACTGCCCGCTGGTCCGTGTAACCGGCCCGCCCCCGACGTTGTTCCCGCTCCGACCGCCGTCCTTGGAGCGTCTTCGCCGGAGGGAGTGAAGTCCCTGTTTGGCGGAAAATATTGGTCTGAACAGATCAGCGTCCGCTCACGGAGGTGGGGTCAGATCCGGCAATTCGGCCGGTCGACACCAGAGGGAGCACCTCCATGAAGCTGCGCATGATGGCGGTGGCCGGCGCGGCCGCGCTGGCCCTGACCGGGGTCGGTGTGGGCACGGCACTCGCCCAGACGCCCCCGCCGGTCGCCACGATCCCGAGCCTCACCGGGCAGAGCACGTCGGTGAAGCTCGACAGCGGGTTCACCGACGCCCTGAAGTCGCTCGACGTCACCCCGGCGCCGACCGGCGAGGCGACCGTCACCGACGGCACCGCGAAGTTCCCGATCACCGGCGGCAACGTCACCGTCTACAAGCCGGGCGAGGTCACCCCCTACGTCCAGGGCACGATCATGCACGACGGGTCGGGCCTGTCCCTGACCAAGGGCGACACCAAGGTCACCCTCGAGAACTTCGTGATCGACCCGGGTCAGCCGGCCACGCTCAAGGGCAAGGTCTCGGCCAACGGCTCCGTCGTCGCCGACTCGGTGACCCTGTTCGACCTCGACGGCTCGACCCTCAAGCCGATCACCACCGACGCCTCGGCCGGCACCGCGACGCTGACCGGCACCACGGTGAAGCTCTCGAACGACGCCGCGGCAGCGCTCAACAAGGCGTTCTCCACCGACGCGCTCAAGGGCGGCACCACCGTCGGCATCGCGACGATCGTCGTGAACCTGCCCGGCCAGGGTGGTAGCGCGATGCCCGGCACCATGCCGAAGGGCGGCGCCGAGACCGGCGCCGGCAGCACCGCCACCGGTGGCATCGACGGCACCCTCGTCGGCGCCGGTGTCCTCGCCCTCGCCCTCGCGGGTGGCGCGCTCGTGGTCGTCCGGCGACGCGCCGGCGCCCGCGGCTGATCGTTCCCGACGACGGGCGCTCCGGCCGGGGCGCCCGTCCTCCTGTTCATGATCAACGAGCACCTGCGGAGGTCTCCGGGGTCGTCCCGGCACCGAGGGTGCTCGTTGATCATGGCGGGTCCTCCGACCTCCTCGAGGAGCACCGATGACGGCACCACCGACCCGGCCGAGTGCGACCGGCCGGTCCCGGAGTCGGTCGCTACTGCTGGTCGGGATCGCCCTGGTCGCGGCGGTCGGCGTGGTCCTGGTCGTCCTCGGGCTCGCGGGCACCGGCGGGACCCGCTCCGCCGCCCCGATCGCCGCCCCGGACGCCCGTCCCCCGGTCACCGTGTCGGCGACCCCGGCGCCGGCCGCGCCCGGCGTGCCGCCCTCGCCTCCCGTGAGCATCGACATCCCGGCCATCGGGGTGCGCTCGGTGGTCAACGCGAGCGGGCTCAACCCCGACGGGACCATCGCGGTCCCGGCGCCGGGGCCGCAGTACGACCAGGCGTCCTGGTACACCGGGTCGGCGCAGGCGGGCCAGGACGGTCCCTCGGTCATCCTGGGCCACATCGACTCGGCGAAGAACGGTCCCTCGGTGTTCTACCGGCTCTCCGCACTCCGGCCGCTCGACGAGTTCACCGTCACCGCCGCCGACGGCCGGACCCTGGTCTACAAGGTGAACTCCGTGCAGACCTATCCGAAGGACGCGTTCCCCTCCGAGGCCGTCTACGGGCCGACCACGCGACCCGAGATGCGACTGATCACGTGCGGCGGGCCGTTCGACGACAGCGCGCGCTCCTATCGCGACAACACGGTGGTCTTCGCGAACCAGATCGCCTGATCACGTCGGCCACGACGTGGCGTTCCTGCCACTGGACGACGCTTTCCTGCCACATGAGAACGGGCCCTGCCGCAGCTGCGGCAGGGCCCGTCGTCGTGATCGGGACGGTCAGTCGTCGTCCTTCGTCGGCATCGTCTTCGCGACCGACATGAGGAACTCGATGTTGGTGCGCGTCTTGCGGAGTCGGTCGAGGATCAGCTCGATCGCCTGCTGCGAGTCCAGCGCGGCCAGCACCCGACGCAGCTTGTGCGTCACGGCGCGCTCGTCCGGCGAGAGGAGCAGCTCCTCCTTGCGCGTGGACGAGGCGTCGGCGTCGATCGCCGGGAAGATCCGCTTGTCGGCGAGCTTCCGGTCGAGCTTGAGCTCGGCGTTGCCGGTGCCCTTGAACTCCTCGAAGATCACCGTGTCCATCGTCGAGCCGGTCTCGACCAGCGCCGTCGCGAAGATGGTGAGCGACCCGCCGTCCTCGATGTTGCGCGCCGCGCCGAGGAACCGCTTCGGCGGGTAGAGCGCCGTCGAGTCGACGCCGCCGGACAGGATGCGGCCCGACGCCGGCGCGGCCAGGTTGTAGGCCCGGCCGAGGCGGGTGATCGAGTCGAGCAGCACGACGACGTCGTGGCCCTGCTCCACCAGGCGCTTCGCGCGCTCGATCGACAGCTCGGCGACCGAGGTGTGGTCCGACGGCGGCCGGTCGAAGGTCGAGGCGATGACCTCGCCCTTCACGGTCCGCTGCATGTCGGTGACCTCCTCCGGGCGCTCGTCGACGAGCACGACCATGAGGTGGACCTCGGGGTTGTTCGTGGTGATCGCGTTGGCGATCGCCTGCAGCACCATCGTCTTGCCGGCCTTCGGCGGCGACACGATGAGGGCGCGCTGTCCCTTGCCGACCGGCATGACCAGGTCGATCACGCGGGTGGACAGCAGGTGCGGCTCGGTCTCGAGGCGCAGCCGCTCGTTGGGGTAGAGCGGCGTCAGCTTGGTGAACTCGGGACGGCGCTTCGCCTGCTCCGGGTCCAGCCCGTTGATCGAGTCGACGCGCACCAGCGGATTGAACTTCTGCCGGTTCTGCTCGTTCTCGCGCTGCTGGCGGACCTGGCCGGTGACGGCGTCGCCACGGCGCAGCCCGTACTTGCGCACGAGCGAGAGCGACACGTAGACGTCGTTCGGGCCGGCCATGTAGCCCGAGGTGCGGACGAACGCGTAGTTGTCCAGCACGTCGAGGATGCCGGCGACCGGGATGAGGACGTCGTCGTCCCGGACCTCCGGCTCGCGGGTGTCCTGCGGGGCGCCCTGGCCGCTGCCGTTCCCGGTCCCGTTGCCGCCGCGCTCGTTGCGGTTGCGGCGACGGTCGCGGAAGCGCCGGCCGCGGCGACGGCCGCCGCCGTCCTCGTCGTCGTCGTCCTCGTCGGCGCGCGGCTGGCCCTGCTGCTGCCCCTGGCCCTGCTGGTCGCGGCCGCCCTGGTCACGGCCCTGCTGGTCACGTCCCTGGTCGCGCTGCTGACGGTCGCGGCCGTTGCGGCGGCGTCCGCCGCGGTCACCGTCGGCGTCGTCGTCGGCGTCGCGGTCCTGCTGGTCGCGGCCGCCCTGGTCGCGGTCCTGCTGCTGGTCACGGTCCTGCTGGTCCCGGCCGCCCCGGTCGCGGTCGCCGCGGCCCTGACGGTCGCGGCCACCCCGCTCGTCCCGACCCTGACGGTCGGTGTCCTGGCGGTCGGTGTCCTGGCGGTCGCCGTCCGACTGCTCGGTGTCCGGCTGCCCGGTGGCCTGACGGTCGGTGTCCTGGCGCTCGTCCTGCCGGCCGGACCGGCGGTCGCGTCGACCGCCGTCCTCGCGGGGGGCCTGCTCCGGGGCCTCGGCCGGAGCCGCGACGGTGGCCTCCGCGGCCTCGGGCGCCTCGGTGGCGGCGTCGTCGGAGCCGGCCGCGGGGCCGGCGTCACGCCGGGCGCTGCGACGGCGGCGCGCGGGCTTCTCCGTCGGCGCGTCCTCGGCGACCGGTGCGGTGCCGGGCTGCTCGGTGGCCGGCTCGGTCGGCGCCTGCCCGACGGCCGCGTCGGCGTCCGCCGCGGGCGCGTCGGTGGCGGCGGTGACCGCCTCGGCCGTGCTCAGGGCCTCGGTGGGCTCCTCCGCGCCGGCCTCGGGCGTGCCGGCGCGACGACGGGCGGAGCGCCGGCGGGGCTTCTCCTCGGCCGGGGCCGCCTCGACGGCGGTCTCCTCGGCCGCGGCGGCCTCCTCGGCCGGTCCCTCGCCGAGGGGGAGCTGCGCGGCACCGGACTGCCGCTTCTTGATCTCCTCGATGAGGTCGCCGCGGCGCATGCCGGTGGTGTCGGCGATGCCGAGCGTCCCGGCGAGCTCGCGCAGCTCGGCGAGCACCATCCCGGACACACCTCCACGGCGGCGGCGTTCGGTGCCGGCGGGGGCGGCGTCGGAGGTGATGACGTCGGTTTCGGTCACGCAGGTCCTTCCTGGACCGGCCGGGGACTCCTGATCCCGGGCCAGCGGACGTGTCCGCACGCCTGCGGGCGCGCGAATCCACTGCAACGCCGCGTCACGGGGAGCAGAACAGGTGGATCGGCGTCCCGGGAGCAGGGCACGTTGCGGAACATCTGGGAGGCAACGACCGGGCAGACCCGTCCGAGAAGCGGAGCGGGGAAGATCGTCCCGGAAACCCGGGACGTGGCACCGGCGCGGATCACGCTGGTCGCTGTCGACCCTCACACTAGCCCCAGCCGCACACGCGGGCAACAACCGGGTGGTCCGCGGCGGGCCGACGGACGATCAGCCCGTGACGACGGCCCCGGCGGTGTCGATCGGGAGGCGGACCGTCTCGAACCCGCTGGTGGGGAGGCCCTCCGGGAGCGGCTCCCCCGTCGTCAGCGCGAGCACGGTCGGACCGGCGCCCGACACCGTGGCGGGCACCCCCGCCGACCGCAGCGCGTCGACCAGCTCGGCCGTCGCCGGGTAGGCCGGACGGCGATAGGGCTGGTGCAACCGGTCCTCGGTCGCGGGGAGCAGCAGGTCCGGTGCCCGCGTGAGCGCGTGCACCACCAGCGCGGCGCGGGACGCGGTGAACGCGGCGTCGCCGTGGGGCACCCGGTCCGGCAGCAGGCCGCGGGTCGCCTCGGTCGAGCTGGAGTGCGCGGAGACGAACGCGACCGGCACCACGTCCGGGTGCGGCTCGAGGTGCGCGGCGCGGAAGGACCCCGCGCTGCACCAGGTGACGACGAGGCCGCCGTACAGGCAGGCCGCGACGTTGTCCGCGTGGCCGTCGAAACGTGCCGCCAGGTCGAGCACGGCCTCGTCGTCGGGAGCCTTGCCGGGGCCGAGCAGCGCGCAGGCGGCGACGATCCCGGCGACCGCGGCGGACGCGGAGGACCCGAGGCCGCGGCTGTGCGGGATGGCGTTGTGGCAGGTCAGGTGCAGGGGCGGCCGGTCCACGCCGGCCAGCTCGTAGGTGGCGCAGGCCGCCTTGAGCACGAGGTGCCGCTCGTCGCGCGGCACCCGTCCGACCCCCTCGCCGTGCACCTCGACGACGCTGCGACCGCCGTCGAGCTCGGTCAGCTCGATCTCGTCGTGCAGACCCAGGGCGAGTCCGAGCGAGTCGAACCCCGGCCCCAGGTTGGCCGAGGTGGCCGGGACGCGGACCCGGACGCTGCCCGACACGCTGCCCGACACTCAGCCCAGCCCGAGGGCGTCGGCCACGGCGTCGACCCGCTCCGGGACGACGACGGGCTCGGGCACGTCGGCGAGCGCCGTCCCCGGGTCCTTGAGGCCGTGCCCGGTCACGGTGCAGACGACCAGGCGACCCGCCGTGAGCTCCCCCGCGGCGGAGCGCGCGAGCAGCCCCGCCACCGACGCCGCCGACGCGGGCTCGACGAACACGCCCTCGCGGGCGGCGAGCAGGCGGTACGCGGCGAGGATCGCGTCGTCGTCGACGGCCGTGATGCGCCCGCCGGACTCGTCCCGCGCGGCGACGGCGCCGTCCCAGGAGGCGGGCGAGCCGATCCGGATGGCGGTCGCGATGGTCTCCGGCTGACGCACCGGCGCCCCGTTCACCAGCGGCGCGGCGCCCGCCGCCTGCACCCCGTGCATCTCGGGCGTGGCCTCGACGACGCCGTCGCGGTGGTACTCGGTGTAGCCGCGCCAGTAGGCGGTGATGTTGCCGGCGTTGCCGACCGGGAGGACGTGCAGGTCGGGAGCGCGGCCGAGCTGGTCGCAGATCTCGAACGACGCCGTCTTCTGGCCCTCGATGCGCGCGGGGTTGACCGAGTTCACCAGGGCGATCGGGTGCTCCTCGGCCGCCTTGCGGGCGAGCTCGAGACAGGCGTCGAAGTTGCCCTCGAGCTGCAGGATGCGCGCCCCGTGCGCGGTCGCCTGGGCGAGCTTGCCCAGCGCGATCTTGCCCTGCGGCACGAGCACCGCGCAGGTCATGTCGGTGCGGGCGGCGTAGGCGGCGGCCGACGCGGAGGTGTTGCCGGTCGAGGCGCAGATGACGGCCTTCGCCCCGCTCGCGGCGGCCTCGGTCATGGCGACCGTCATCCCGCGGTCCTTGAACGACCCGGTGGGGTTCGCGCCCTCGACCTTGAGGTGGACCTCGCAGCCGGTCAGCGCGGACAGGTGCGGCGCGGGGAGCAGCGGCGTCCCGCCCTCGCGGAGGGTGATGACGTCCCAGCCGTCCTGCACGTTCGGCATGCGGTCCCGGTAGGCGCGGATGACGCCGGGCCACTCGACGCGGGTACCGAGCAGGCTCACTGGGGTCCTCCGAGGGCGCTCACGGGACGGCCGAGGTCCTCCACGCGCAGGATGCTGGCGACACCGCGGACCGATTCCAGGCCCGACAGGGCCTCCACGGTGGCCCGCAGGGCCGCGTCGGGGGCCTCGTGGGTCACGACGACGAGTGTGGCGGGCGAGGCGTCCCCGTCGCCATGATCCGCGTCATCCCCGCCGCGCCCCTCCTGCTTCACGGTCGCGATCGAGACGTCGTGGTCGGCGAACACGGTGGCGACCGCGGCCAGCACCCCGGCGCGGTCGTGCACGTCGACGTTCACGTGGTAGCGGGTGCGGACGTCGCCCATGGGCTGCACCGGCAGGTGGGCGTAGGCCGAGTCACGCGGGCCACGACCGCCGATCACCTTGTTCCGGGCGGCGGCGACGAGGTCGCCGAGCACGGCGCTCGCCGTCTGCGGGCCGCCCGCGCCCTGGCCGTAGAACATCAGCGGGCCCGCGGCGTCCGCCTCGACGAACACGGCGTTGAAGGCCCCGGACACCGAGGCCAGCGGGTGCGACCGCGGGATCATCGCCGGGTACACCCGCGCCGACACGGCGGCGCCGTCGGCGGTGTCGACCTGCTCGCAGATCGCCAGCAGCTTGACCGTGCACCCGAGGGCGCGGGCCGAGGCGATGTCGGCGGCCGTGACGTCGCGGATGCCCTCGCGGTACACGTCGGCGGCGGTCACCCGCGTGTGGAAGGCGAGGCTCGCGAGGATGGCGGCCTTCGAGGCGGCGTCGTAGCCGTCGACGTCGGCGGTCGGGTCGGCCTCGGCGTACCCCAGCCGGCCCGCCTCCTCCAGCGCGTCCGCGTAGCCCGCGCCCGTCGACTCCATCGCCGAGAGGATGAAGTTTGTGGTGCCGTTGACGATCCCGGCCACCCGCCGGATGCGGTCGCCCGCCAACGACTGCTGGATCGGGCGCAGCAGCGGGATCGCGCCCGCCACCGAGGCCTCGTAGTAGAGGTCCGCGCCCGACTCGCGGGCGGCGGCGGCGAGGGCCTCGCCCTCCTCGGCGAGCAGGGCCTTGTTCGCGCTGACCACGGACCGGCCGTTCTTCAACGCGTCCAGCAGCAGGTCCCGGGCCGGCTCGATCCCGCCCATGAGCTCGACGACGACGTCGACGTCGGGGCGCGAGACCAGCCCGGCCGCATCCGTCGTCAGGAGCTCGGCCGGGACCTCCGGGTGGCGCTGCGGGCGCCGGACGGCGATGCCCGCGAGCTCCACGGGCGCGCCGACGCGCGCCGCCAGCTCGTCGGCCTGCTCGTCGAGCAGCCGCACGACCTGCGAGCCGACGACCCCGCAGCCGAGCAGGGCGACCTTGACTGCCCCGATCTCGCCGGTCCGGCTCCGCTCCGCTGCGGCACCCCCCGTCGCTCCGCTCGCCCCGCTGCGTCCCATGTCGCTCACAGCACCTCCAGGCGCGCCAGGTCGTCGAGGGTCTCGCGGCGCAGCATCGTGCGGTCCGCGCCGTCGCGCACCGCGACCACGGCCGGTCGCGGCACCTTGTTGTACGCGCTCGCCATGGCGTAGCAGTAGGCCCCGGTCGCGCCGACGGCGAGCAGGTCGCCGGGCGCGAGGTCGGCGGGCAGCCAGCAGTCGCGGACCACGACGTCCCCGGACTCGCAGTGCTTGCCGACCACCCGGCACAGCACCGGCGCGTCCCCGCCCGGGTTCGCGGCGCCGCTGCCGGACCCACCCGCCGCGGCCGTCGCGGACCGCGACACCAGCCGGCAGTCGTAGGCAGCGTCGTAGAGCGCCGTCCGGATGTTGTCGCTCATCCCGCCGTCGACCGACACGTAGCGCCGCCGCGCTCCCCCGCCCAGCTCGACGTCCTTGACGGTGCCGACGGTGTACAGCGTGACCGTGCCCGGTCCGGCGATCGCCCGGCCCGGCTCGACCGCGATCCGCGGCACCGGGATCCCGGCCCGCGTGCACTCCCGCTCGACGATCGCGCGCAGCTCGCCGGCCAGCCACGCGGCGGTACGCGGCTGGTCGGCGGTGGTGTAGGCGATGCCCATCCCGCCGCCGAGGTCGATCAGGGCGCTCGCGGTGTCGGCGAGGTCCCCGTGCTCGGCGCGGATCTCGGCGAGCAGGCCCACCACACGGCGCGCGGCGAGTTCGAAGCCGCCGGCGTCGAAGATCTGGGACCCGATGTGCGAGTGCAGCCCCACCAGACGCAGCCCACGCGACTTCAGCACGCGGCGGGCGGCCTCGGCCGCGTCGCCGCCGGCGAGCGAGAAGCCGAACTTCTGGTCCTCGTGGGCGGTGGCGATGAACTCGTGGGTGTGGGCCTCGACGCCCACCGTCACCCGCACCATCACGTCCGCGACGCGGTCCCGACGACGGGCGAGGTCGTCCAGGCGCGCGATCTCGGCGAACGAGTCCACGACGATCTTCCCGACGCCCGCCTCGAGGGCGGCGTCGAGCTCGGCGACCGACTTGTTGTTGCCGTGCATCGCAATGCGCCCGGCCGGGAAGTCGGCCCGCAGCGCCGTCGCGAGCTCGCCCTCGCTGCAGACGTCGAGGCCCAGGCCCTCGTCGTCGACCCAGCGGGCGACCTCGGTGCAGAGGAAGGCCTTCGAGGCGTAGTGCACCAGCGCCGGGTCGCCGTAGGCCTGCGCGTGGTCGCGGCAGCGGGAACGGAAGTCCGCCTCGTCGACGACGAACAGCGGCGTGCCGTGCCGCTCGGCGAGGTCCCGGACGTCGACGCCGGCGAGCCGGACGACCCCGTCGTCGTGCCGGGCGGCGTGGCGGGGCCAGACCACCTCGGCCAGCGCGTCGAGGTCGGCGGCGGTGCGCGGGAGGGGGCCGGGGACGTCGTGCGCGGGCAGGACGTCGGCGTGGCGGGGCCCGGCGGGGTGGGCGCGGGTCATCAGGTCACATCCGTTCCGGGGCGGAGACACCGAGCAAGCCGAGGCCGGACGCGAGCACCGTGCGGGCCGCCTCGCACAGGCCCAGCCGGGCCGTGTGCAGCGGACCGGGCTCCTCGTCGCCCTGGGGCAGCACGCGGCAGGTGTCGTAGAAGCGGTGGTAGGCGCCCGCCAGCTCCTCGAGGAAGCGGGCGACGCGGTGCGGTTCACGCAGCGCGGCCGCGGAGGTCAGCACCCGGGGGAACTCGCCGAGGGTGCGGATCAGGTCGCCCTCGCGGGGCTCGACGAGCAGGGCGAGGTCCGGGTCCGTGCGGCTCACGCCGAGGTCCGCCGCGTTGCGCAGGAGGGCGGAGAGCCGGGCGTGGGCGTACTGCACGTAGAACACGGGGTTCTCGTTGGTGCGCCGACTGATCAGGTCCAGGTCGATGTCGAGCACCTGGTCCACGCTCGAGCGGGTCAGCGTGTAGCGGGCGGCGTCCACGCCGACCGCGTCGACGAGGTCCTCGAGCGTGATGATCGTGCCCGCACGCTTCGACATCTTCACCGGCTCGCCGTCGCGCAGCAGGTTCACCAGCTGCCCGATGAGCACCTCGACCCGCGCCGGGTCGTCGCCGAACGCGGCCGCCACCGCCTTGAGCCGGTGGATGTAGCCGTGATGGTCGGCGCCGAGCATGTAGATCGCCAGGTCGGCGCCGCGCGCCCGCTTGTCGCGGTAGTAGGCGATGTCGCCCGCGATGTAGGCGGGCCGGCCGTCGGACTTGATGACGACCCGGTCCTTGTCGTCGCCGTGCTCGGTGGAGCGCAGCCACCAGGCGCCGTCGGCGAAGTAGAGCGCGTCGTCGTCCTTGAGCTTCTGCACCGAGTCCTCGACCGCCCCGGAGGCGTGCAGCGCCGCCTCGGAGGACCAGACGTCGAAGTGCGTGCCGAAGGACTCCAGCGACGTGCGCATCTCGTCGAGCATCACCGCGACGCCGAGCCGCTTGAACGCCTGCAGCTGCTGGTCCTCCGGCTGCTCCAGCAGCCCGGGCTCGGTCTCGACGACCCGCCCCGCCACCTCCGCGACGTAGGCGCCGCCGTACCCGTTCTCCGGGACGGGGCGGCCCTGGGCCGCGGCGATGAGCGACTCGGCGAACCGGTCGATCTGCGCGCCGGCGTCGTTGACGTAGTACTCCCGCGTCACGGCCGCGCCCTGGGCCTCCAGCACCCGCCCGAGCGCGTCGCCCACCGCGGCCCAGCGCGTCCCGCCCAGGTGGATCGGGCCCGTCGGGTTCGCGGAGACGAACTCGAGGTTGATCGCCTGCCCGGTCAGCGCGTCGCCGTGGCCGTAGCCGGCGCCCCGCTCCAGGATCTCCGCGACGATGCCCGCCTGCGCGTCGGCCGCCAGGCGCAGGTTGAGGAAGCCGGGCCCGGCGACCTCCGCGGCCGCGACACCGTCGGTCCCCTCGAGCTTCTCGGCCAGCCAGCCGGCGAGGTCGGCGGGCTTCACGCCGGCCTTCTTCGCGCTGCGCATCGCGAGGTTGGTGGCGTAGTCGCCGTGCTCGGGGTTGCGCGGGCGCTCGATGGTGACCTCGTCGGGGAGCGCCGAGGTGTCCAGGCCGCGCTCGGTCAGCACGTCGACGGCGACGGCGTGCAGGAGATCGGCGAGCGCAGCGGGGGTCACGTGGACCGAGTCTAGGGAGGAGGACCGACGGCGGGGTCCGGGCAGGGGTCGATCACCCCGGGTAGGGGGAACTCACAGACAGCTCATCCCTAGAATCGGATGACATGGCGAGTGGACGTTCCGCGGGGACCCCTCAGCGTGGCAAGGGCGGTCGTCCGCCGCAACGGGGCAGGAACCCGGTGGCGGGGGCCCGGAAGCGGACCACCTCGGCGGGCCGTGCGGCGCCGAAGAACCGCCAGGTGCCCTGGCTGCTGATCGGGGCCGTGGTCGTCGTCCTCGCCCTGATCGGCGGCATCGGCTTCTTCCTGTTCGACCGGTCCTCGCAGATCAGCCCGTGGCGGCCGAGCGACTCGAACCGTGATCCGTCGCTGGCCATCCCGGGGATCGTCACCCAGGCCTACGAGGGCAGCCACCACGTCACGCCGCAGCAGCGTGTCGCCTACGACCGGTTCCCGGCCTTCGGCGGCCCGCACGACGGCTACTGGGCGGCGTGCAACGGCCAGGTCTATCCGCAGCCGGTCCGCAACGAGAACATGGTCCACTCGCTGGAGCACGGCGCCGTGTGGATCGCCTACGACCCGACGCGCGTCACCGGGGCCGCCCTCGACACCCTGTCCGCGAAGGTGCAGGGGCAGAACCAGATGATGATGTCGCCCTACCCGGGCCTCGACCAGCCGATCTCGCTGCAGTCGTGGGGGCACCAGCTCAAGGTGTCCGACCCGACCGACCCGCGGATCGACCAGTTCATCACCTCGCTCAAGGGCAACCCCTACGGCGTGTACCCCGAGGTCGGCGCGAGCTGCGACGCCCTCGGCCCGGGCGCCTTCGACCCGGCGAACCCGCCCCCGTTCGACCCGCCGCCGTACCCGCGCGACGCGCTCCCGATGGACTACAAGGGCACCTCGGGCGCCGGCGGCATGGGTGGTACCGGATGACCGCCTCCTCCGTGACCTCCCCGCCCGAACCACCCGACGTCGACGACGGGTACGACGACGACGGCGGGGGTTGGTGGTCGGACTCCCCCGGCTGGGCCAAGGGCGTGCTCGCCGTCGGCCTCGTGCTGATCCTGCTGCTGGCCGGCGGGCTCGTGGGCGCGCTCGTCGGGCAGCGCACCACGACGACCTACGGCCCCGCCGCGGGTTCGGTCGACGTCGGGTTCCTGCAGGACATGAGCGTCCACCACCGTCAGGCGATCCAGATGGCGGTGTGGGAGCGGTCGAACACGACCGACCCGGCGCTGCGCCAGATGGCGTTCGACATCGAGTCCTCGCAGACCCAGCAGCTCGGCATGATGCAGGGCTGGCTGCAGCTCTGGGACCGGCCGACCGAGACCGCGCCCGGGCAGTACATGGCGTGGATGGGCATGCCGATGACCTCGATGCCGGGCATGGCCTCGGAGGCGGACCTGCAGCGGTTCCGGTCGACGACCGGCCGGGCGCTCGACGTCGAGTTCCTGCAGCTCATGCTGCGCCACCACCGGGGCGGGCTCTCGATGATGGAGACGGCCGCCGCACAGGCGTCGGTGTCCCCGGTGCGCGCCCTCTCCTCCTCGATGGTGACCACCCAGACCGCCGAGGCGCAGACGATGACGCAGATGCTCGCGGAGCGTGGGGCGGCACCCCTGCCGATGAACTAGACCGCGGGCATGCAGTAGGCTCGTCCGCGGTACCGCCCCCGTAGCTCAGGGGATAGAGCGCCGCCCTCCGGAGGCGGAAGCGCAGGTTCGAATCCTGCCGGGGGCACCCATTCGGACCTTCTCTACGATCGCTCCATGGGCGACCGGTTGATCTTCCAGCTCGGGACCAACAACTGGCAGCGCGGCGGTGAGTTCGCCCCCGGGTCCGGAATCCTCCACGAGGCGCACCACCGGGCGTACAACGAGATCGAGGGCGTCCGCGCCTATTCGATGTACCCCTCGCGCGTGCAGCGGTTCCGCGAGGAGGACGTGCGAGTCTTCGAACTCGACCACGACATCCCGATCTGCGAGTCGGTCTCCCCCGTCTCCAGCTACCGCTGGCACGCGATGGGCCCCGACGAGGTCGACGCGTACCGCGCCCGGCTGACCCGCGAGGTCACGGCGTTCATGGACGAGGTCGAGGCCTCGACCGGCGACGAGTTCACGCTCGCGATCGCCCACCACGCGTTCATGAACCCCGTCGTCATGCGCGACGTCATCGCCGCGCGCGTCGAGGCGGGGAAGCCGCGCATCCCGCTGGTGTGCTTCGTCCACGGCACCGAACTCAAGATGTTCCACAAGGAGCAGGCCGGGACGGAGCCCGAGGAGTTCCCGTGGCGCTTCCTGCCGTTCATGCAGGAGGAGCACATCTTCGCGGCGGGAGACGCAGCGCAGCGGAGCTCGACCCCATGGGTGGGCGTGGACGTCGTCGCCTCGATCTCCTCGGAGCAGATCGAGGCCTTCACCGAGGTGTTCCCGGAGTTCCCGCGCGACCGCGTCGTGCTCTCGCACAACGGCTACAACGACCTCGTCTTCCGCGAGTCCGACACCGACCCGGCCACCGCACTCGCCGGCCTCGCCGACGACGTGCCGGAGTTCGACGCGGTGGTGGCCTTCTGCGGCAAGTTCGCCGACTGGAAGCGCCTCGATGCCCTGCTGCGCGCGGCCGCGCAGTACGAGCAGGAGGAGCGCCGCATCGTCACGGTCGTCGCCGGCGGTGGACCGGAGGCGCAGCAGCAGGCGATGCGTGACCTCGTCGCCGAGCTCGGGCTGGCGCGGGTCGTGTTCCTCGGCCCGCGCCAGCAGGAGGACCTGGCGACGATGTTCGCCGCCGCCGACGTCGGCGTGTTCCCCTCCTGGCGCGAGCCGTTCGGTCTCGTGTTCCTCGAGTGCATGGCGTGCGGCACCCCGGTGATCGGCGCCGACTCCGGGGGGCCGCGCGACTTCGTCACCCCCGAGGTCGGCGTCCTGGTCCCGGAGACCGACGACCGGCAGGCCCTCGCCGACTCCCTCGTCGCCGCCATCGACCGAGCGCTGGACGAGGACTGGAAGCAGACGTTGGGCCCCGGCGCCGCCGAGTACGCCCGCGAGAAGTTCAGCGTCGTCCGTCAGGTCACCGACCTGCTCGCGGAGGTGGACCGGCTGACCGGGACCTGATCGTGAGGGGAGGATCCGAGCGCTCTCGTGGTGCGAGGGTTCCCCTCACGACGGGTGGAGACGGGTCAGTCGCTCGTGTCGACGTTCTGGTCGACGATCGTCTGACGCTCGGGGGTGATCCAGAGGATCACGCGCTCGGACTTGATCGCCTCGGGCGGGTAGTCGCCGCCGGTGTACTTCTGGGCGACCTCGTCGATGTGCTTGCGGGCCTCGTCGCCGGTAGTGAAGTCGTTGACCTCGCCACGGACCTCGGCGTAGCGGTAGGGGTCGTTCTCGTCACGGATGAGGACGGTGATCCGCGGGTCGCGCTGCAGGTTCTGGTACCGCTTGCGGTGGGTCTCGGTGTTGAGGACCAGTCGGCCGTCCTTGATGCCGACCCACAGGATCTGCGTCTGGATCAGACCGCTCGGCAGGATCGTCGAGACCGACGCGAAGTTGGCGCCGGACGCGAGCTCCTCGGTCATCGGGTGCAGGTCGGGACCATTGCGGGTGTCAGCCATGCGGTCCGGGTGCCCACCGACGCGGGTGATTCACCCGAGCCGTTCGAGCAGTGGTGCGATCGCGGCCGTGAATCGCTCGGGTTCGCCGAGCAGGGCCAGGTGGCGGGCACCGGGCAGCCCGGTGACCAGGGGCGTGCGCACCCGCTGCGCCATCGCCGCGGCGTCGTCGGCGTCGAAGCTCGTGTCGAGTTCCGAGTACACGATCGCCACCGGCACCCGGATCCGGCGCTCCTCGTCGTCGGTGAGCCCGATGAGCGGTTGCCGCGCGATCGCGAGCAGCGAGGTGACCCCGCCCGGCGTCAGGAAGGGGGCGCGCCAGCGGTCGATCGCGGCGTCGTCGACCGGGCAGCCCGGCCCGCACTGGCTCTCGACGAGGCTGCGGACCGGCCCGCGGTGCCGCACGATCGCGGTGACGACGGCGGGTCCGACGGGTGGGAGCGTCAGGACCGTTCGCAGGCCTCCCCCGCCGCCCGCGCTGCTGCGGTCGGCCCCGAAGTAGGGCGTCCCGTCGCCGTTCGCGGCGATGACCCCGGTGACCGCCGTAGGGTCGCGCAGCGCCAGCGAGAGGGCTATCGCGGCGCCGAGGGAGTGGCCGAGGACGACCGGGCGCGTCAGGTGCAGGGCACCGATGACACCCGCGAGCTGGTCGGTGTCGGCGGCGAGCGTGTACGGCGGGACGTGGGCGGTGAAGCCGTAGCCCCGCACGTCGTAGGCGTAGACGTCACGGTCGGCCGCGAGGCGCGGTGCGAGGCGGGAGAAGACGGAGGTCGACTCCGCGAAGCCCGGCACCAGCACGAGGGGTGGTCGGCCCGACGGCCGCAGTGCCGGCCAGTGCTCGACGTGGGTGGGGACGCCGACCGCGTCGACGGTGGTCCCGGGGTCGTCGACGGTGACCCGGACGGGCGCCAGGTCGTCCCACGCGAGGTAGAGGGCGGACCCCGCGAGGACCACGACGACGAGCGCCGCCAGGACGATCCCCGCCCGCCGCAGCCACCGCACCGGGCCACTCTGTCAGGGCCGGTGCTCGTTAGGCTGCACAAGTACCGGGTATCCGGCGATCATGCGGACCGCGAACGACCGGTGGGACATCGTCTCGAGCGTGGGCTGGACCGCCCTCATGGTGGCGGCCGGACGAGCCGTCGAGAGTCACCGCCCGGACCCTCTCGTCGATGACCCCTACGCCGAGCTGTTCGTGCAGCGGGCGGACACCGCGCAGCCGGTGCCGACCCGGCCCGACCAGCCCTGGCCGGATCCCGAGCGCGTCGACGGGGAGACGACCCCCGTCGACGAGTTCTGGTCGCTCATGACCACCTACCAGGGCCTGCGCTCGCGGTTCTTCGACCGGGCCCTGCTCGACGCCGGGGTCGACCAGGTCGTCCTCCTCGCCGCCGGACTCGACGCACGGGCGTACCGCCTGGACTGGCCCGCCGGCACCACCGTCTTCGAGGTCGACCAGGAGCAGGTCCTCGCGTTCAAGGACGAGGTCCTGACGGCGGCGGGAGCGCAGGAGCGCTGTCGCCGCGTGCCGGTGCCCGTCGACCTGCGTGACGACTGGGTGGGCGCGCTGCGGAGCGCGGGCTTCGACCCCGGTCGCCCGTCGGCCTTCCTCGCGGAGGGGCTGCTGCCGTTCCTGCCCGCGGACGCCGAGGCCGACCTCCTGCGGGTGGTCGGCACCGTGACCGCACCGGGGAGCACCTTCGTCGTCGAGAACTTCGCGAGCGCGTTCGCGCAGCTCCAGCAGGACCCGGCCCTGCCCCGGTTCGGGCGGCCCTTCGGGGTCGAGATGACCGGACTGGTCGACCTGGGCGAACAGCGCCCGCACCCGGCGGACGAGCTCCGGCGCGACGGGTGGGACGCCCGGGTGACCCGGACGCTGGACGTCGCCGCGCAGTGGGGTCGCCCGCTCCCGACGATGTCGACGGGGACCACCCTGGACAACGACTTCGTCGTGGCCCGTCGCTGAGCTACCCGACCTTCGGCAGGTCCTTCTGCAGGTCGACGAGACGGTCGACCGACTCGCGGACCGCGCGCAGCTCGGTGACGACCGCGTCGAGCTGCGTCACGTTGGTGACCTTGAGTTCCGCGAGCACCCGCTCGAGCAGGGCGTTGGTGACGGTGAGCGCGTCCTTGACGGGTCCGATCCCGGCGATGTCTCCGAGCACGGTTCCTCCTGGGTCCGACGTTGTTGTCGGTACCGACGGTACCTGATACTCCGGGTTCCGTCAGCCCTCGCCCCGCTCGGCCGCCCGCTTCCGGCGCTTGCCCTCGTGCATCGCCGCGACCCGGGCGACCGGGATGGTGTGGCCCTCGTCGACGAGGTCCTGCGGGATCGCGCGGGCCTCGCCGAGCCGTTCGGTCCAGGTGAGCCCCTCGAGGAACCGCTCGGGTGTGCTCACCGTGATCTCGCGCGGGACGACGTCGTCGAGGTCGTCCCAGTCGACCGGACAGCTCACCGGCAGGCCCGGTCGCACGCGCGGGCTGTAGGCGGCGACGACCGTGGCTCCCCCGGCGCGCGTGGCGTCGAGGAACACCTTGCCGCCACGGTCGGCCCGGATGAACGCGGACGTCGTGGTGTCGGGCTCGAGCCGTTCGGCGCGGGCGGCGACGGCCCGGGTCGCCGCGTGGACGTCCTCCATCGCGGCGGGCCGGATCGGGGTCACCACGTGCAGTCCCTTCGCCCCCGACGTCTTGACGGCGGGCTCGAACCCGGCCTCCTGCAGCACGCGGCGGACGGCGCGGGCGGCCGTGACGACGGGCGCGAGGTCGGCGCCCTCCGGCGGGTCGAGGTCGATGACGAGGTGCGTCGGCGTGCCCGGCTCGTCCGCCGTGGTGAGCGGGACGTGGTACTCGATCGCCCGCTGGTTGCCGAACCACAGAAGGGTCGCCCGGTCCTCCGCGAGCGCGTAGTGCACGTCGCGCTGCGAGCTCTCCGACCAGAACGTGACGGACCGGATCCAGTCCGGCGCGCCCTTGGGCAGGTTCTTCTGCATGAACCGCTGGTCGCCCCGGGCGCGCACGACCGACAGCGGCCGGTTCGTCAGCAGCGGCAGCATCCGCTCCGCCACGGCGTCGAGGTGGTCGACGAGCTGCCGCTTCGTCGTCGGGTCGTCCGCGAGCAGCGCCTGGTCGAGATGGGTCAGCCCGACGCCGTCGCGCGTCTCGTCCGGTTCGCTCGCCACCTCGGAGACGGTGGACGGCGGGGCGGAGCGGGTCAAGCCGAGGTCAGGTCGATCCGGTAGCGGGTCAGGGCGAGGGCCGCGTGCTCGGACGGCGCCGGCTCGTCCTCGCGCACCGCGCAGTCCTCGAGCGCGGCCCGCAGGGCGGGCTCGTCGAGGTCGGTGCCGATGAGCACCAGCCGGGCGCCGCGGGTGGTCAGGCGGCCGGGAGCGGGGCGCACGCGGATCGCGGTGCCGACGGTCTGCACCTCCCAGACGTCGGGGGTCTCGATGAGAACGCCACCCCCGCGCTCCTCGTCCTCCCCCGTCGCTCCGCTCGCCCCGACGGGAAGGCGCACGATGCCCTTCATCCGCACGACGCCTGCCGGGCCCGACTCGAGGAACGCGGCGAGCCGGCCGGCGTCCAGCGGGCGCTCCGACGCGAAGGACACGCTGGAGGCGGCCACGTGCGGGTGCTCGCCGTCGGCCTCGCGGAGCAGCGCGTCGAGGGTGAGCTGCGCGGGCTGGGGGCGGCGGACCGGGTCGACGAGCAGCGCCGGGTCGAGCGCGCCGTGCGAGGTCCCGACGACCGCCCCGGGCGCCACCGCGCGGACGGCCTCGACGGCCGCCGGCCCGCACCGGTCCAGCCCGTTGACGACGGCGAGGTCGGCGAGGCGGGCGTGGTCGAGGTCGGGCGCGCAGGCGTCGAGCACGGCGACGAGGCCGCCGTAGACGGCGTGCGGGTCGGACGAGGCGAGCAGCAGACGCACGAGCTCGCGGGGCTCGGCGAGCCCGCTGGCCTCGACGACGACGAGGTCGAGGCCGGTCGCGGGGGCGACGAGGTCGGCCAGGACCGCAGACAGTCCGTCGGCGTCGGTGACGCAGCACAGGCAGCCGTTCGACAGCGCCGTCACCGACGACGCCTGCCCGGCGACGAGCATCGCGTCGATGCCGAGCGCGCCGAAGTCGTTGACCACGACGCCGATCCGCGTCCCGTCGGCGTGCCGCAGCAGGTGGTTGACCAGCGAGGACTTCCCGACCCCGAGGTGCCCCGCCACGAGGACCACCGGCACCGTCCGCACTGTCACGGACGCCGAGCATAGGGTCGGTGATCGTGCGCCCTCTGGAAGGCATCCGTGTCCTGGACCTGTCGAGGGTGCTCGCGGGCCCCTTCGCCACGCAGTGGCTGGGCGAGATGGGCGCCGACGTCGTCAAGGTCGAGCCGCCGAACGGCGACGACACGCGCGGGTGGGGCCCGCCGTTCCTCGGCGACGACGGGCACCGGCAGTCGCTCTACTACCTGTCGACGAACCGCAACAAGCGCGGGATCGTGCTCGACCTGTCGACCGAGCAGGGCCAGGAGGTCGCGCGCCGCCTCGCCGACCGCGCCGACGTCCTCGTCGAGAACTTCCGGCCCGGAACGCTGGAGCGCTGGGGCCTCGACTACGCGACCCTGAGCGCCCGGAACGAGCGCCTGATCCACGTCGCGATCTCCGGCTTCGGGCAGACGGGGCCGCACCGCGACAAGCCCGGCTACGACATCCTCGCCCAGGCCATGGGCGGGATCATGAGCCTCACCGGCCAGCCCGACGGCCCGCCGACCAAGATCGGGCTGCCGGTCGCGGACCTCAACGCGGGCACGTGGGCGATCGTCGGCGTGCTCATGGCCCTGCACGCCCGGCACACCACGGGCCGAGGCCAGTACCTCGACGTGTCCCTGCTCGACGCGCAGACGGTGTGGCACACCTACGCCGCGCAGGCCGTCTTCCACGACGAGAAGCGGGCGCGCCGGCTCGGCGTGGCGCACCCGACGGTCGTGCCCTACCAGCCGATGGACTGCGCCGACGGCACGCTCGTGGTCGCCGTCGGCAGCGAGCGGCTGTGGGCCCGGTTCTGCGGGGTGCTCGGGCTCGACGAGCTCGTGGCCGACCCGCGCTTCGCCGACAACGCCGCCCGTTCGACCAACCGCGACGAGCTGATGGCGCGCGTCGAGGAGGTGATGACCACCGAGCCGGTCGCGCACTGGGCGGAGCGGTTCGAGGCGGCCGGGGTGCCCTGCGGCCCGATCAACACCCTCGACGACCTGTACGCCGACCCGTGGTCGCACGAGCGCGGCCACCACGTGACGTTGGAGCAGCCCGGCGTCGGGACGTACGTGGGCACCGGGTTCCCGGTGCAGGTCGCGGGCGAGGCGGCCACCCCGCCCGCCCCGTCCGGCCCGCCCCCGACGATGGGGCAGCACACCTCCGAGGTGCTGCGCGAGCTCGGCTACACCGACGAGGAGATCGCCCGCTTCTGAAGGAGGCGGGCGGCAAGCACCGCGCCGATCCCCGACAGGACGACGATCGCGACGAGGTAGACCGACGCCCCGACCATCCCCAGCGGGCTGGCGAGCAGCAGCGTCGTCAGGATCGGGGCGAGGGCGCCACCGGTGATCGAGCCGAGCTGGTAGCCGACCGACGCTCCGCTGTAGCGGACCTCCGCCGGGTAGGCCTGCGCCGCCAATGCCCCGGACGGCCCCCACATCGGTGCCGACCCCCACCGGGCCCCGGCGATCGCGACGGCCGCGAGGACCAGCGAGGCCGAGGCGAGGAGCGGGAGGAACACTGCCATGACGACGGCCGTCGCCACGGCGCCCCCGAGGATCGTGCGCGAGAGCCCCCAGCGGTCGGCCGCGGCGGAGAACCACAGGATGATCGGCACCTCGATCACCGCGACGACGAGCACCACCGCGATGAGCCCGGTCCGGGGCATCCCGTAGGCGCTCGCGCCGTACTGGATGGAGAACGTCGCGGCCATGTACCCGACGCCGGTGATGCCGGTGAACAGCGCGATCCCGCACAGCACCTGCGGCAGGTGGTGGCGCAGCACCCCGGCGATCGGCAGCACCATCGACTGACCCGCCGAGCGCACCTCCGTGAACTCCTCGCTCTCGGTGACCTGCAGGCGCACCCACAGCCCGACGATCACGAGCAGCGCCGAGGCGAGGAACGGCACCCGCCAGCCCCAGGAGGAGAACGCCTCGGGCGACAGACCCGCCGTCAGGACGAGGAAGACCGCGTTCGAGGCGATGAGCCCGATCGGGACGCCGAGCTGCGGGAAGCTGCCGTAGAACCCCCGCTTCCCGCCGGGGGCGTGCTCGGTCGAGAGCAGCACCGCGCCGCCCCACTCACCGCCGACCGCGAAGCCCTGCACCAGCCGCAGCACGACGAGCAGCACCGGTGCAGCGACGCCGATCGTCGCGTAGGACGGGAGCAGGCCGATGAGGAACGTGGCGAGGCCCATCGTCACGAGCGTGATGACCAGCGTGTTCCGGCGCCCCACCCGGTCGCCGAGGTGGCCGAACAGCACGCCGCCGATCGGTCGGGCGATGAACCCGACCGCGAACGTGCCGAACGCGGCGAGGCTGCCGGCCAGCGGGGACGAGCCGGGGAAGAACTGCGGCGCGAACACGGTCACGGCCGCGAGCCCGTAGATGTAGAAGTCGTACCACTCGATGCTGGTGCCGACGAGGCTCGCGAGCGCGACCTTCCTCGGGCTCGATCCCGACGACGGGTGGGTGCGGGTCTGCTCGCTCACGTCCCGCACCGTCCCGGGAGGGCACGAACCGGACAAGCAGGCCACCGTCAGGCGGAAGTCAGATCCCCAGCAGCCGGCGGGCGTTGTCCTTGAGGATGCGCGGGCGCACGTCGTCCGGGACGTCCAGCGTCGCGAAGTCGCGGCGCCATCGGTCGGGCGTGAGCACCGGGTAGTCGGACCCGAACAGGACCTTGTCGGAGAGCCACCGTCCGGCCGCCCGGACGAGCTGCGGCGGGAAGTACGTCGGGGACCAGCCGGAGAGGTCGATGAACACGTTGGCCTTGTGCGTGGCGATCGAGATGGCGGCGTCCTGCCAGGGCACGCTCGGGTGGGCCATGACGATGGTGAGTTCGGCGAAGTCGGCGGCGACGTCGTCGAGCAGCATCGGGTCGGAGTAGCGCAGCTTGATCCCGCGCCCACCGGGCAGGCCTGCGCCGATCCCCGTCTGTCCGGTGTGGAACACGACCGGCACGCCGAGCTCGGTGATCGCGTCGTAGAGCGGGTAGTGGCGCCGGTCGTGCGGCTCGAAGCCCTGCAGGCTCGGGTGGAACTTGAACCCGCGCACCCCGTGGTCCGCGACGAGCGAGCGGATGCGTCGGACCGCGGCGGCGCCGCCGTGGGGGTCGACCGACCCGAACGGGATCAGCACGTCGGCGTGGGCGGCGGCGCGGTCGGCGATCTCCTCGCTGGACAGGGCGGGGTGCCCCGTCGCGCTCGTGGCGTCCACGGTGAACACGACCGCCGCGGTGTTGCGCTCGCGGTAGTACGCGGCGATGTCCTCGACCGTCGGCGTCCGGTTCTCGCCGGCCTTGAAGTAGCCGGCCGAGGCGTCGAGCAGTTCGGGGTCGAGCGAGCAGTGGCCGTGGGCGTCGGCCTCGACGTGCACGTGCACGTCGATCGCGTCCAGCGCGTCGATGTCCATGGCGTCACCGAACCATCAAGGTCCCTTGTGATCCACCTCTCCGGTGTGGTGACATCGGGAGCGATGTCCCATCGCACCGCTGCGAGCCGCGTCCTCGACGTGCTCGGCGCCTTCGGGCCCGACCACCGCGCCCTGAGCCTCTCCGAGATCGGACGCCGGGCCGGTCTGTCCCTCTCGACGACCCACCGTCTGGTGGGCGAGCTGTCGGCCTGGGGCGGGCTGGAGCGCGGCGAGGACGGCCGGTTCTCCATCGGCCTGCGCCTGCTGGAGCTCTCCGCCCTCGCACCGCGTGGTCTCGGGCTGCGCGAGATCGCGTTCCCGCACCTCGACGACCTGCACCGGGCGACGTCGGGCAACGTGCACCTCGGGGTGCTCGACGGGCACGAGGTGGTCTACGTCGAGGCCCTGCGCTCGCGGCGCAGTGCGCCGGTGTCGAGCCGGGTCGGCGACCGGTGGCCGCTGCACGCCACCGGCACGGGCACGGTGCTGCTCGCGCACGCCGACCCCGCCGACGTCGACGAGGTCCTCGCCCGCCCCCTCGGCCGCTACACGACGCGCACCCAGGTCGACCCGTGCCTGCTGCGGGTCCGCCTCGCGCAGGTGCGCCGGGACGGCGTCGCGATCCTGCGCGGCGAGCTCACCGACGGCGCCCTGGCCGTCGCGGTCCCCGTCCACGACCGGCACGGCGGCGTCGCCGCGGCCCTGAGCCTCGTCGTCCACGACGACGGGTCGGGCCCCGGCGAGCTGCCCGCCCTCCTCACCGCGGTGGCGGCGCGCATCCGCCGCGCGCTCGAGGCCGCGGGACACGGTCGTCCGACCGGACCCGTCGTCGGGAACACCCCCGTGCGTCCCGTCGAGCGCCCGCTGCGCGTCGGCTGATCAGCGCGGGACGCGGCCGTCCCGTTCCTCCGGCGAGGTGCGCGGTGCGGGGACGGGCGCGCGTCCGGCCGCCTCGACCCAGGCCGCCATCGCCGAGCGGTAGAACTCCCACCGCAGCTCGTCGTCCCTGGTGTCCGTCGTCGTGCTCACGGCCCGCCCCCTCCGCGTCCTGATCGGCCCCCCGCCGTAGCGCAGCGTTCCACACGGTTGCGCCCTACTGGTCGGTTGTCACCCGTTGAGCGCAACAGCTCTGGATCATCTACACACGGAGCGTTTCTACTGCTCCCGCTGCAGCGTCAGCACGCGGAGCGACCGCAGCCGGTTCACCGCCGCCGCCACCTCGTGCCGGCGCGGCAGGGCGAGGTCGGCCGGGTCGCGGGGACCGTCGCGCAGGGCCTCGACGCCCTCGCGGGCGATCTGCGCGTCGAGCACGTCGAGCCCTTCGGCGAGGGTGATCCCGCCGTCGAGGACGTGGTCGCCGAGCAACGCCATGGCCCGCCCGATGCCCGTCACCTGCGACCGGTCGACGACCTGCCCCACGGCCGACAGGTCGACGTCGTCCTCGCCGAAGGTCAGGGTGTCGGTGCCGCGCGCGGTGATGCGCCGCTTGCCCTGCCGGCCCGCCGGGTCCAGCGAGCCCGGATCGACCACCCGGGCGGCGACCGCCGGGAACCCGGAGTGCTCCTCGGTGCGCCCCGGGGTCGACGCGGCGATCTCGTGGGCCCGCGTGGTGACCTCGTCGGCCGCGTAGGACGACATCATGATCACCGTGTCGGCCACCCCGAGGTAGTCGCCCGACCCGCCCATCACCAGCACCGACGACACCCCGCGCTCGGCGTGCAGCGGGCGGATGCGCTCGACGAAGGGCACGAGCGGTTCGGTCGCGATGAGCTGCTGCATGCGGGCGTCGCGGATCATCATGTTGGTCGCCGACGTGTCCTCGTCGACGAGGAGCACGCCCGCCCCGGCCTCGATCGCCTCCACCATCGAGGCGGCCTGGCTCGTCGAGCCCGACGCGTTGGTGGTGCTGAAGTCGTCGGTGGGTTCTCCCGACGGCAGGTGCGAGACGAACGCCGACACGTCGCTGCGCACCACGCTGCGGCCGTCCTCGGCGCGCACCTTGACGGCGTCCACCCGTGCGACGACCCGTTCGCGACCGTCCCCCGGCCCGTGGTCGTGTACGCCGGCTTCGATCGCGCGCAGCAGCGTCGACTTGCCGTGGTACCCGCCGCCGACGATCAGGGTCACGCCCTCCGGGATCCCCATCCCGACGACGGGTCCCGCGTTCGGCGTCCCCAACGTCACCCGGAGACCCTCCGGGGCGGCGAAGGGGGTCGCGCGCTCGAGCGGCCGGTCGTCGATCCCCGAGCGGCGGGGCAGCACGGCGCCGTCGGCGACGAAGGCGACCAGTCCCCGGTCGGCGAGGGCGCCACGGAGCGCGACCGCGTCCTCGACGGTCTCGGCGAACCGCGTCGCCGCACCACGCCCGTCGTCGGGAAGAGCCTCCCAGCGCAGCCCGGCGACCGCGGCCGGCAACGTCTCCCCCAGCAACGTCGCGGCCTCCCGGCCGAGGATGCGGCGCTTCGGCCCGGGGAGCGGGGCGCCGAGCTCGACGACGACGGTGCCGTCGGGGAGCACGCGACCCGCCGTGCGGTCGAGGACCTCCTGGCCGCCCGCGTCCAGCTGCAACGGCGTGCCACGCAGCGCACGGTGGAGGCGCCGGAGCAGGAAGGTCGCGTGGGCGCGACGGCGGTCCGCCGTGGTCGTCAGGTGCTCCGGCGCGGCGTCGGGCAGCGTGATCCGGACCCGGGACGGCGGGGCGAACGGGTCGGCCTGGGTGCGGACGACCTCGAGCGTGCCGTGCGGGATCGGCCACTCGCCCACCAGCGAGCGGTAGCGGGCATAGCTCTGTCCGTCGAGGTCGCGGAGCGTGGCGGCGAGATCGCGTCGGGACACGGGCGCGAGAGTGCCCGACGTCGGGCGCGGCCATACTGGGAACCGTGATCGTTCTCCTCGCCTGGGTCCTCGGCGTGGCGGGCCTGGCCTGGGCGCTCTGGTGCGCGGTGTCGGCCGCGGTGGACCAGGCGCCGACCTACCCCCACCGGCTCGGCCTCGTGGTGCTCGAGGTGCTCGCGCTCGTGCAGGCCGTGATCGCGGTCGTGCTGCTGGTCGTGTCGCCGGGGCGGGCGGCCGGGGCGGTCGCGGAGATCGTCGGGTACCTGATCGCCCTGCTCGTGGTGCTGCCGATCGGTGCCGCCCTGGCGTATGGCGAACGGAACCGGTACGGGTCGGTGGTGCTGGCGATCGCGGGCGTGACCTACGCGGTCCTGGTGCTGCGCACCACGCAGGTGTGGGACGTGACCGGTGTCTGAGCGCCGTATCGACAGCGGCCCGGGGAAGGTCCTGCTGGCCGTCTACGTGCTGTTCGCGATCTCGGCCGGTGCGCGGGCGCTCTACCAGATCGCGACCCAGTTCTCGGTCGCTCCGCTGGCCTACCTGCTGTCGGCGTTCTCGGCGGCGGTGTACATCCTCGCGGCGGTCGCGATCGGGCGCCGGCAGCGGCGACTGGCGCTGGTGGCGGTGTGGATCGAGCTGGTCGGGGTGATCGGGATCGGGTTGTTCACGCTGCTCGCACCGCAGGACTTCGCCGACGACACGGTGTGGACCGACTTCGGCATCGGCTACGGCCTCTTCCCGCTGATCCTGCCGATCCTGGGCCTCCTCTGGTTGTTCCGCTCTACCGATCGGTCCTGATACCGTACTGATGTGACCACGCACACGCTGTCGTTGCCCGGGGTCGAGCTCGTGTACGACGTGCTGGGCCCCGCCGGGGGTCGTCCCCTGGTGATGATCGGCCAGCCGATGACGGCGGAGGGCTTCCACTCCCTGGCGTCGCACCTCCCCGATCTCCGCGTCGTGCTCTACGACCCCCGCGGTCTGGGCCGCTCGGTCCGCTCGGACGGCGACGACACCTCCGTGCCCGAGGTCCAGGCCGAGGACCTGCACGCCCTCGTGGCCGAACTCGGCGGCGGGCCGGTCGACGTGTTCGCCTCCAGCGGCGGGGCGGTCACGGCCCTGGCCTGGGTGACGGCCCACCCCGACGACGTCGCGACCCTCGTCGCCCACGAGCCGCCGATCATCGGCGTGCTGCCCGACGCCGAGGCCGCGGAGCGTGGCTTCGACGGGTGGCGCAGGATCTACGCGGAGCGCGGCTGGGGTGCGGGGATGGCCGCGTTCATCGCCTACACGTCCTGGTCCGGCGAGTACACCGACGACTGGTTCGCGCAGCCCGACCCCGACCCGGCCATGTTCGGCATGCCGACCGAGGACGACGGCTCCCGCGACGACCCGCTGCTCAGCGACCGCGCGGTCGCGGTCGTCCGGTACCGGCCGGACCTCGAGGCGTTGCGGGCGGCGCCGACCCGCGTACTCCTCGCGGTCGGCGAGGAGACCGGTGACGCCTTCACCGCGCGCACGACGCGGGCCCTCGCCGAGCAGCTCGGTCAGGAGCCGGTCGTCTTCCCCGGCGGCCACGGCGGTTTCGGCGACGAGAACGGGCCGTGGCCCGGGCAGGCGAAGGCCTTCGCCGTGCGTCTCCGCGAGGTCCTGGCCTGACGCCGGCTCGGTGTGCGTCCCGCACACGGCCGGCGCGGGTCGTCCTCCATCTGCTCGCGCGTTGCGCCCCACATACGCGCCGCCGCCGAAGTGCACACCACGCATGCTCGCGGCGCCGTGGACCTGCCCCACGTGAATCTCGCGAACGCGACGAGCGCTGCTCCGCCCGCGAGGTCTACACCAGGCACGCGCGCAGCCCCCGGAACCTGCCCCTTGTGAACCTCGGCGCTTCGTCCCCACCGTGTGCGTCCCGCTATGCGCGCGCAGATGGAGGACGACCGACGCGGACCGTGTGCGCGCCGCAACGCAGCAGCCCGGGGTCAGCCGAGGCCGGTGCCCTCCACCCCGCGGCGCCAGTAGCCGTCGAGGTCGATCCACTCGGTCGGCATCAGGTCACGCAGGCGCCGACGGACGGGGCGCAGCGCCGACGCCTCGGCGCCCATCCACACCAGCCCCTCCCCCTCGGGCCGGGTCCACCCGTCCACGGCGTCGCCGAGCAGGGTCGTCGTCCCGGGTTCGGCGCCGTCCCGGTGCAACCACTGCACCGACATCCCCGCCGGTCCGTCCAGCGCCTGCTCCTCCGCGGCGTCCGCGACCTCGACGAACACGGTGCCCACGGCGTCCGACGGCAACGAACGCAGCCACCGCCCGAGCGCCGGCAGCGCGGTCTCGTCGCCGCCGAGGAGGTACCAGTCGCGCGGGTCGTGGCGCAGCGAGGAGCGCGGCCCGTACAGCCAGAGCGCCCCGCGCGGGTCCTCCACCCACGAGCCCGCGAGCCCGTGACCGTGCCGCACGAAGTCGACCTCGACGACCCCGTCGGACACCGACCGCAGCGTGTACTCCCGGTACGGACGCGGCCGTCCCGGCAGCGGAGCCGCCAGCCCCCGCGGGCCGATCTCGGGCCGCGCAGCCTCCGCACCCGCCGTCGGGAAGAAGAGCTTGGCGTGGTCGGTGGGGCCGGAGACCGGCAGGCCGTCGACGTCCCCCGCGAACCGCACGCGCCGCATCCGGGGGGTAACCTCGGAGACGTCGACGACCTCGACCCGCACCGGCTCGACGTCGTCGTGGGCCTGCGAGGAGATCACGGGAGCATTGCGGACGACCATGTCGGGTCACCGTAATCGGTGACGCAGCGCGACGAGGCGGCCACGTCGAGGCATCCTCCCGCCATGAACGTCGAGCCCCACGCGGGGAGCGCCTTCCCGCCGATCGCCGACTACGGGTTCCTCTCCGACTGCGAGACGACCGCGCTGATCGCCCCGAACGGCGCCGTCGAGTGGCTGTGCCTGCCGCGGATGGACTCGCCGAGCGTGTTCGGGGCGGTCCTCGACCGCGACGCGGGCACGTTCCGGCTGCACCCCGACGGTGCCGACGTCCCGGCCGCCCGCCGCTACGTGCCGGGCACGATGGTGCTGGAGACGACGTGGTGCACGCGGTCGGGCTGGCTGCAGGTGCTCGACGTCCTGCTGATGGGGCCGTGGCACCACGAGACGGAACGGTCGGGATCGCACCGGCGGGCGCCCACGGATTGACGCCGACCACGTCCTGCTCCGCGTCGCCCGCTGCATCTCCGGGCAGGTGCAGCTGCGGATGGAGTGTGCGCCGGTCTTCGACTACGGCCGCGAGCCCGCGCACTGGACCTATCCCGACGGCGGGTACCGCGCGGCCCGCGCGACCGGCGGCGGCACCGACCTGCTGCTGACCACCGACACCAACATCGGCTTCGAGGGCTCGCTCGCCACGTCGCGGACGCTGCTCAAGGAGGGCGAGTGGCGCTACGTCGCGCTCTCGTGGAGCGAGCACGCGCCGCCGGCCGACGTCGACGAGGCGCTCGAACGGCTCACCTGGACCGAGCACCACTGGCGGCACTGGCTCGACCGCGGCGACTTCCCCGACCACCGCTGGCTGCCCTACCTCCAGCGCTCCGCCCTGACGCTCAAGGGCCTGACGTTCGCCCCGACCGGCGCGATCGCGGCCGCGGCGACGACGTCGCTGCCGGAGACGCCGGGCGGCGGGCGGAACTGGGACTACCGGTACTCCTGGATCCGTGACTCGGCGCTCGCGCTGTGGGCGCTGTACGCGCTGGGCTTCGACTGGGAGGCCAACGACTTCTTCTACTTCGTCGCCGAGGCCGCCGAGGCCGCGGGCGGGCACCTGCAGATCATGTACGGGGTCGACGGGCGCTCGACCCTCGACGAGGAGGTGCTCCCCCACCTCGACGGGTACGAGGGCGCGTACCCGGTGCGGATCGGGAACGGGGCCTACGACCAGGCCCAGCACGACGTCTGGGGCGCCGCCGTCGGCGCGATCTACCAGTACGTCCGCAGCCGGGACCGGCTCGACGACCGTCTGTGGTCCATCGTCGTGACGCAGGTCGAGGCGGCGCTGGAGCACTGGCGCGGCCCCGGCCGCGGACCGTGGGAGGTGCGCGGCGAGCCGCAGCACTTCACCACGTCGAAGATCGCGTGCTGGCTCGCCGCCGACCGTGGGGCGCGCCTCGCCGTGCTGCGCGGCGACGCCAAGCGGGAGGACCGGTGGCGCCGGGCGGCGGAGGAGATCCGGGAGGACGTCCTCGCGCACGCCGTCGACGACCGCGGCGTGCTCTGCCAGCACTACGCGACGACGGGGCTGGACGCGTCGCTGCTGCTCATGCCGATCGTCGGCTTCCTCTCCCCCGACGACCCCCGCTGCCGCGCGACCGTGCTCGCGATCGCCGACGAGCTCACGCAGGACGACCTGGTGCTGCGCTACCTCGTCGAGGACACCGACGACGGGCTCTCCGGCGAGGAGGGCACGTTCACGATCTGCTCGTTCGCGCTGGTGTCGGCGCTGGCGGTGATCGGCGAGGTGGACCGCGCGACCGCACTGTGCGAGAAGCTGCTGTCGTCCGCCTCGTCGCTGCACCTCTACGCCGAGGAGATCGACCCGCACTCCGGGCGGCACCTGGGCAACTTCCCGCAGGCGTTCACCCACCTCGGCCTCATCCAGGCGGTGATGAACATCGTGCGCGCGGAGCGTCGGGCGGCGCGGCGCTGACCCCCTCGTGGCAGGAAAGCGTCGTTGCCGGCGTGTAGTGACAGCAACGACGCTTTCCTGCCACCGGGGCGAGGGTCAGGCCCACTCCGGGGTGTCCGCACCGAGCTCGTGCGCCGGCGCGGACCACGTCCCGCCGAACACCGGCGGCGGCACCTCGACGGCGTCGAGCGACTGCCGGACCGGCTCGACCGGCGGCGCGTCGGTGACCAGCTCCGGGTGCGCCCACAACCACTCGGCGGTGCGCGCGAGGGACAGCTCCCGGATCGAGCCGCCCCGCGTCGACCGCTCCGCGAGCCCGAGCAGCGCGGACGCGGCGACGAGGTAGCCCGTGGCGTGGTCGAGCGCCTGTGCGGGCAGGGCGCCGGGCCGTCCGTCGGTGCCGCACGCGACGGCGATCCCGCCCGCGGCCTGGACGATCGAGTCGAACCCGCGTCGCCCGGCCCAGGGACCGGTCCACCCCCACGCGTCGAGCCGCACGACGACGAGCCCCGGACGGCGGGCGAGCAGGTCCTCGGGCGCGAGGCCGAACCGGTCGAGCGCGCCGGGGCGGTAGCCGGTGACCACGACGTCCGCGCTCTCGGCCAGCTCCCGCAACCGCGGGTCGGACGCGTCGAGGACCGTCGTGCGCTTCCCGAGCCCCGTGTCGAGGTGCTGCGCCGGCAGCTCCGGCATCGACGGCGGGTCGACGCGCAGGACGTCCGCGCCGAAGAACGCCAGCGTGCGCGTCGCGACCGGTCCGGCGATCACGCGCGTCAGATCCAGCACCCGGGCCTTCCCGACGACGGGTGCGGCTCGCCCCTCGCGGCGCACGCGGACCAGCGGCTCGGCCGCGACCGCGCGATCCTGCTCCGTGGCCGCCCAGCTCGCCCGGTCGCGCACCGCCACCGCGATGCCGCCCCTCCCGACGACGAGCTCCTCCACCTCGAGGGCCGGGCGCGCGGCGATGGCCGCCGCGACCCCGTCGTCGTGAACACCGAGGGCGTCGAGCAGGTGGGCGCGGTGGTGGGGGTAGTTCGCGTGGGTGCGGACCCAGCCGTCGGCGGCGGGCCAGAAGCCCGAGAGCGGGGCGAAGCCGCCCGGCGTCGTGCCGTCGACGCGCAGCAGCTGGTCGGCGCGGAAGGAGCTGCCGACGCGGGCGGGATCGATCTCGGGCGCGCGCTGCCCGGCGGCCCCGGCCGCCGCGGCGACGGCGCCGAGCGCGAGCGCCTCGACCGGCAGCGGGCAGGCGAGCCCGGTGGAGGCGCCGGTCCAGCGCGGCTCCGGGGCCGGGCGGTCGGTGTCGAGGGAGCGCCAGAGGTCCTGCAGGGCCGCGTCAGCCGCGTCGATCACGCCGACGACGATGTGGCTTTCCCGGCGTTCAGTGCAAGCAGTGACGCAGTGCTTGCATCAGGATGCACGGCATGAGCGACCTGGGGCACCGGCTGGTCGAGCTGCTCGGCGCGGCACACGTCCTCGAGGGGACCGACTCCCCCGACGACGCGCACGACGAGTCGCTCGCCGTCGCGCACGGGACCCCGGCGTTCGTGGTGCGGCCGGCGAGCACGGCGGACGTCGTCGGGATCGTGGCCGCGTGCCGGGAGAGCGGGACGCCGATCGTCGCGCGGGGGTCGGGGACCGGGCTCTCGGGCGGGGCGAACGCCCCGGACGGTGCCGTGGTGGTCTGCTTCGACCGGCTCACCGACGTGACCATCGACGACGTCGACCACGTGGCGGTCGTCGGGCCCGGGGTCACCCTCGCGCAGCTCGACACGGCGGCGCGCGAGCACGGCCTGACCTACCCCGTCCGCCCCGGGGAGCAGAGCGCGTCGCTGGGCGGGACGGTCGCGACGAACGCGGGCGGCATGCACGCGGTGCGCTACGGGGTGACCCGCGCGCACGTGCTCGGGCTGGAGGCCGTGCTCGTGGACGGCACCGTGGTGCGGGCCGGCGGGCGCCTCGCGAAGGTGTCGTCGGGCTACGACGTGGTGCAGCTGCTCACCGGCTCCGAGGGCACGTTGGCGCTGGTCACGGCGGTGGTGGTGCGCCTCCAGCCGTTCCTGCCGGTGCGCCGGACCGTGCTCGCACCGTTCCCCGACCTCCCGACGACGACGGCGGCCGTCGCCCGCGTCGTCGGCTCCGGGCTGGCGCCCGCGCTCTGCGAGTACCTCGACGACCCGACGATGGAGGCCATCTGCGCCGCCGCCGACCTGTCGCTGGGCATCCCCGACGACGTCCGGGCCGAGGCCGACGCCTACCTCGTCGTCGAGCTCGTGGGCCGCCGGGCGGAGCGGGTGGACGAGGACCTCGCGGAGCTGGGCGAGCTGCTCACCGCTCTCGGCGCACCCGACGTGTACGCCCTGCCCGAGGGGTCCGCGCGCCGGCTCGTCGAGGCCCGCGAGCAGACGTTCTGGACGATCAAGGCGCGGGGTGCGGACGAGATCGTCGACGTCGTCGTCCCGCGCTCGGCGATGGCGGAGTTCATCGGGCGCTCCCGCGAGATCGGCGCCGCGTACGGGTCGCGGGTGCTCGGCTGCGGGCACGCCGGCGACGGCAACGTGCACTTCGCGGTGTTCCAGCCCGACCCCGACGCGTTGGAGAGCACGCTGCACGAGATCCTCGCGGCGGGCGTGGCGCTCGGCGGGGCCGTCTCCGGCGAGCACGGCGTCGGGCGGGCGAAGGCGGCGGCGCTGGCCGAGCTCGGCGACCCCGGCGCGCTCGCCGTGATGCGCCGCGTCCGGGCCGCGCTCGACCCGGACGGGCTGCTCAACCCGGGATGCGGGGTCACCCCCACGTGACAGGAGAGCGTCGTTGCTGCCACCGGACGACAGCAACGACGCTTTCCTGCCACGGGGGTCAGGGCGTCTTGAGCGCCGGCCGGTCCGGGTGGTCGGCCAGGATCACGAACGGCACCAGGTCCTGCGGGGCGACCTCGTCGTCGTACCGCGCGTAGGCGGGCAGCGTCCACGCCTCGTCGTCGGGAGTGCGGCGGGCGAGAGCGGCCGCCGACATCGCGACGTGCACCTCCAGCTCGGCCGGGAGACCCCGCCCGAGCAGCAGCGGGCCGTCGACGAGCACGACGCCGCCCGGACCGAGCGGCACCCGCTCGGCGCGCACGGCGCGGTCGGTCGCCACGTCCCACAGCCGCGGCAGCACCGGCTTCCCGACGACGGCGGGGGCGAGGACCTCGCGCACGAGGGCGCCGGCGTCGAGCCAGTCGTCGTAGAAGGAGTCCGGGTCGGTGCGGCCGCGTTCGAGCCGCACCGACGCGGGGCGCAGGAAGTCCCACGCCGACACCCGCAACACCGGCCGGGACAGCCGTTGCAGGCGGTCGACCAGCCCGTCGGCCCACCGGTCCGGCCGGGCCGCGGCCGCGCCGTCCACGAGGACCCGCACCGCTCCCGGGGTCGAGCTCCGCTGCGCTCCGTCTCCCGACCCGCCGTCGGGAAGGGGCAGCGCGTGCACGGCCTCGACGAGCCGGTCGAGCAGGACGTCCGGGGCGAGGGGGGCGATCGACATCGCCTCCACGATCCCAGGCCACCGCCGTGGCGACCTGCTGACGTCGGGTGTCAGCGGTGGCACACCGCTGACACCCGCGCGCCGCTCAGGCCTGCGCCCGCTCCCCCTCGACCACCGGCACGGTCGACCCGTCCTCGGAGTGCTCGTCGTACTCGTCCGGCGGCTTCGGGTGCATCAGGAGGAGCGCGATCAGCGACACCACCGCGCAGCCGATGATGTAGATCGAGATCCAGAACGTGCCACCGGTGGCGGCGAGCACCGCCGTCGCGATCAGGGGCGCCGGACCGCCCGCCGTGATCGAGGCGAGCTGGTAGCCGAGGCCGGCACCGGTGTAGCGGACGCCGGTGCCGAACGACTCCGAGATCAGCGCCGCCTGGGGTCCGTACATCATGTCGTGGAAGACCAGGCCCAGGATCATCCCGAGGACGACCAGTGCCCCGACCCGCGTATCGAGCAGCGCGAAGTACGGGAACGCGTAGAGCCCGGTCAGCACGACCCCCGCGCCGTAGACCAGCCGACGGCCGAGCACGTCGGAGAGCCACCCGAAGAACGGCACGCTCACGATGCCGATCAGGGCGGCGACGATGAGGTAGAGCAGCAGGTCGGCGCGCTGCAGCTTCAGCTGCTGCGTGCCGTAGACCAGCACGAACGAGGTGAACAGGTAGAACGGGGCCTGCTCGGCGGTGCGGACGAA
Organism: Actinomycetospora corticicola; assembly: GCF_013409505.1. NCBI lineage: Bacteria > Bacillati > Actinomycetota > Actinomycetes > Pseudonocardiales > Pseudonocardiaceae > Actinomycetospora > Actinomycetospora corticicola. The sequence continues at coordinate 3,105,352 of NZ_JACCBN010000001.1, forward strand.
CAACGCCTTGAGCACGTCGCGCCACTGGTACTTGAGCGTCTCGACCAGCGGCAGCTTCACCACCTTGCCGCTCGAGCGCACGGCGGCGAACGCGGGTGACTCGAGCACCGTCAGGCGCACGACCAGGCCGATCGCGATGAGCACGATCGAGGCGATGAACGGCCACCGCCACCCGCCGTTCAGGAAGTCCGGGCCGGCGAACGCCCAGACGACGAAGGTGCCGGTCGCGAGCCCGATCGGCACGCCCGCCTGCGGCCAGGCCGCCATCAGGCCGCGCTGGCGCCGGTGCCCCCACTCCATCGCCATGAGCACCGAGCCGCCCCACTCGCCGCCGACGCCGATGCCCTGCAGCACGCGCAGCACCGTCAGCAGGACGGGCGCCCAGACGCCGATCGTGTCGTAGGTCGGCAGCAGCCCGATGAGCACGGTCGCGCCACCCATGATCAGCAGCGTCGCGACGAGCGAGTACTTGCGGCCGATCCGATCGCCGTAGTGCCCGAAGATCGCCGCTCCGAGGGGACGGGCGGCGAAGCCGACGAACTGGGTGGAGAACGCGAGCAGGACGCCGCCCGAGGACGAGTTGTTGAAGAACAACGGGCCGAACACGAGGGCGGCCGCGGTGTTGTAGAGGAAGAAGTCGTACCACTCGATGGTGGTGCCGACGGTGCTGGCGACGACGGCACGGCGCTTGATGCGCCGTCGGGCGACGGGATCGTTCAGCTGGGCTGCTGCAGCATCGGCCATGGCGAAGCATGGTGCGCGTCACACCCACACGGATGCAACGGGAACTTCACAGGACGGAAGAGTCAGATCACCGCGAAGCGGTCGGTCAGCTTCTGACCGTCCGAACGGCTGATCACGCACGAGACCAACCGGCCGCCGGACGAGCCCGAAGCCGTGCCGTTGGGCTCGTCGAACACGGCCTGCGCCGGCACCACCGCCGCGACCCGCAGGTCGGACTTGTCGACCCCGCCCGACGACTCCGCCACCTGCCCGGAGGCGACCACCATCGCGCAGAACGCCCGCCCGTAGTCCGCGAACGCCGCGGCGCCGGGGTAGCTCACCTCGCGGCTGGAGTTCAGCGGCGTGCCGGTGCCGACCACCTCGACGTCGTGCGGATCGCCGCAGGGAGTGTTCGTCGAGTCCGTGTAGGCGGTCCCGGCCCCGAGGGTGCCCGTGGCGCACTGCCCGTCGAACAGCGTGAACGCGGGCAGGTCGCCGCCCGGCCCGAAGGTGTAGACGTCGGGCTGCGAGGAGAACGGCCGCCAGCCCCCCACCAGCGCGCCCGCGGCGAACACCACGAGGACCAGCAGGACCGCCGCCGCCCCCGTGAGGAGGCGGCGGTCGCGGAGGGCGCCGGGGAGCTCCAGTGGTCTCAGCTCTCCTGGTCCACGTGCAGCGCCTGCTGCTCGGCGCCCTCGGTCGGCCACTCGTTCTCCACCGCGGAGACCTCGCCGATCCGGTCGTCGGCCGGCAGACCGGTCTCCTCGGCGGCGTCCGCCGCGGACGACAGCCCGACCTGCACCTCGCCCTCGACCTGCGCCTCGACGGCACCGTCGGGGTCGAGCGGGTCGGCGATCGGGGCGCCCGAGGTGCCGAGGTCGCCCACACCGTCGACGGCGTTCTCCGGGTCGTCGACCGACTCGTCGAGCTCCATCGCCGGGGTCGCCGCGACGGGGCGGCCCGGGGGCTCCTCGATGCCGTCGGTGACGTCGGGCTCCTCCTGCGGGAGGCGGTACGCGATGGTGTCGCGCTCCTCGGCGTTGTCGTCCCCGCCGAGCTTGACGTCGCGGCTGTAGTCCTCCGCGGTGTCCATGCCGTCCTCGAGCGGGTCGGCGCCCATCCGGTCCTCGTCGAGCACGACCGACGGCTCGTCGTCGAGGGGGCTGGTGTCGTTGTCGACGACGGCCTCGTACTGCTCACTCACGGCGGTTCTCGCTCCCGGTAGGTCGAGTGCATCGTGCACGGTCGGGAGTGCGTTCCCCACAGGGGGTGTGGCTAACGCCAGGTGAGCAGAAAGTGGGCCTATAGCCCCACTTTCTGCTCACCTGCGCTTCGCGCACACGGCTAGATCTTCCGCTCCCGCCCGCCCCACTCCTTGGCCCGCAGCTCGAACTTCTGGATCTTGCCGGTGGAGGTCTTCGGGAGCTCGTCGATCACCTCGACCTCGCGGGGCGCCTTGTAGCGCGCGATCTGCGTCTTCACGTGCTCGACGACGTCGTCCGGCTCGACCGACTGCCCCTGCCGCAGGGTGATGAACGCCTTGGGCCGCTCGCCCCAGCGCTCGTCGGGGACGCCGACGACGGCCGCCTCGAGCACGGCCGGGTGCGAGAGCACCGCCTGCTCCACCTCGACGGTCGAGATGTTCTCGCCACCGGAGATGATCACGTCCTTGGCGCGGTCGCGGAGCTCGACGTAGCCGTCCGGGTGCATCACGCCGAGGTCGCCGGAGTGGTACCAGCCGCCGGCGAACGCCTTCGCCGTCGCCTCGTCGTCGCGGTAGTAGCCGCTCATCACGTTGTTGCCGCGCATGACGATCTCGCCCATCGTCGTGCCGTCGGCCGGCACGTCGACCAGCTGCACCGACGCCCAGTCGGGGACGTCCTCGTCGAGGGTCTCCACCACCCGCACCGGGTCGGCCTGCACCATCGCGACGCCCTGGCGGGCCTGCAGCCTCGCGCGCTCGGTCGGCTCGAGCGACGCCCAGTCGTCCTGCCACTGGCACACCGTGTAGGGCCCGTAGACCTCGGTGAGCCCGTAGACGTGCACCACGCGGAACCCGAGGCGCTCCATCTCGAGGATCGTCGTCGGGCTGGGCGGCGCACCCGCCGTCGTGACGACGAGCTGGTAGTCGAGCTGGCGCGCCTCGGCCGCGTTCATGATCGTCGTGACGACGGTCGGGGCGCCGTTGAGGTGGGTGACGCGGTGCTCGCCGATGAGCGCCCAGATCGCGTCGCCGCGCACCTCGCGCAGGCAGACGTGGGTGCCGCCGATCGCGGTGATCGCCCACGGCGTGCACCAGCCGTTGCAGTGGAACATCGGCAGCGTCCAGAGGTAGACGCTCGACGGGTCGTGGTAGCTGTGCACGATCTCGCCGAAGGAGTTCAGGTACGCACCGCGGTGGTGGTACTGCACGCCCTTGGGCTTGCCGGTGGTGCCGGACGTGTAGTTGATCGTGATGGTCGAGCGCTCGTCGTCGATCTCCCACGAGAGGTCCCCGCCGTCGCTGCCCTCGTCGCCGCGCGCGAGCAGCCCGGCGTAGCCGTCGTCGGAGGACCCGGCGTCCGGGCCCTCCGGGTCGGTGTGGACGACGATCTCGCGGACCGTCTCCAGCGACTCGCGGATCGGGTCGACCGCTCCCAGCAGCGTCGAGTCGACCACCAGCACCGTCGCGCCGGAGTGGTCGAGGATGTAGCGGACCTCCTCGGCGGAGAGCCGCGTGTTCACCGCGACGAGGATCGCGCCGGCCAGCGGCACCCCGAAGTGGGCGTGCAGCATCGCCGGGACGTTCGGCAGCAGGCACGCGACCCGGTCGCCCGGCTGCACCCCCGAGGCCCGCAGCCCGCGCGCCAACCGCTGCGCGTCCCGGGCGAACTCGGCGTAGGTCCAGTGCGACGCCCCGTGGACGATCGCGGTCTTGTCCGGGTACACGGACGCCGACCGCTGCAGGAACGACAACGGCGTCAGTTCGGTGATCCACGTCTGGCTCGTCACGCCCGGAATCATGCCCGCGTCCAGCGCCCCAGCACCATCAGTGTCTTCGTGCCGGTGATCGTCCCTGCGCGGCGTAGCCGGTCGATCACGCGCTGCAGGTCGGCGAGGTCGCGGGCCCGGACCTGCACGAGCGCGTCGGGGTCACCCGCGATCGTGTAAACGGCCTGCACCTCGGGGACGGTCGACGCCGTGGAGACGATGTCCCCGACCGGCGTGCTCCCCGCGTAGCGCACCTCCGTGAACGCCTCGACCGCCCAGCCCAGCCGGGCCGCGTCGACCTGCACGGTGAACCCGGTGATCACGCCGATCTCGCGGAGCCGGTCCACCCGCCGCTTCACCGCCGCGACCGACAGCCCGAGGCGGGGCGCCATGTCGGAGAACGTGCGGCGTCCGTCCTCGCGCAGCAGGGCTAACAGGCGGTGGTCGGTGTCGTCGACGTCGGCGGTACCGGCACTGCGGGGCTCGTCCACGCAACGAATCCTCGCCGAACGCCCCGATCGGCGTCGAGCTTTGCGCGTGGAGGGGGTCCGGCTTGTCCGAAGGTGCGGCCGATGGGTTCGATGACGATCCGACGCGCCGTCCCACCGGAGCCGGCCGTCGGTGAACGGTCGCCCGCGGGGTCACCTCCCCGCCGGCCCACCGTCCGTCCCGCCCTCCCACGTCCTCCGGAGCCCTGCGATGACCGCGCGCGTCACCGAGCCGACCACGACGACCCCGACGCTCGAGGCCCTCGCCGACGTGGAACGCCGCGTGCTCTGGCTCGCGACCGCGATCGTCGACCACGCCAACCGCGTGCGCCCCAACCCGGGCGGGCTCAAGGTCGGCGGTCACCAGGCGTCGTCGGCGTCGATCGTCTCGATCATGACGTCGCTGTGGTTCGGGAAGCTGCGCGCCGAGGACCGGGTCTCGGTCAAGCCGCACGCCTCCCCGGTGCTGCACGCGATCAACCACCTGCTCGGCCGCCTCGACGAGGGCTTCCTGACGACGTTGCGCGAGCGGGGCGGCCTGCAGTCCTACCCGTCGCGCTCGAAGGACCCCGACCCCGTCGACTACTCCACCGGCTCGGTCGGCATCGGCGCGACCGCCCCGATCTGGGGCGCGATCGCCCGCCGCTACGCCGAGGGCGTCGGCGGCCGCGCCGGCACCGGCCGGCAGTTCTCCCTGGTCGGCGACGCGGAGCTCGACGAGGGCGCGGTCTGGGAGGCCGTGCTCGACCCCATGGTCCGCGAACTCGGCGAGATCACCTGGATCGTCGACTTCAACCGCCAGTCCCTCGACCGCGTCGTCCCCGACATCTCCGCCACCCGCCTGCAGGGCCTGTTCGAGGCCGCCGGATGGCAGGTCCTCACCGTCAAGTACGGCCGCGTGCTCACCGAGCTGTTCGCCCGCGAGGGCGGCGACGCGCTGCGCCGCCGCATCGACACGATGACCAACCCCGAGTACCAGCGCCTGCTGCGCTGCACCCCCGCGCAGCTGCGCGAACGGCTCCCCCAGGGCCTTCCCGACGACGGGCCGCGCCTGGCAGCGCTGCTGGAGACGATCGACGACGACGGGGTCCACGCCGCGATCCGCAACCTCGGCGGCCACGACCTGGGCGCCCTGCTCGACGCCTACGCCCGCATCGACGACACCCGCCCCACGGTGATCTTCGCCTACACCGTGAAGGGCTACGGCCTCGCGACCCAGGGCCACCCGCAGAATCACTCCTCGCTGCTGTCCGAGCCGCAGATGCGCGAGCTCGCCGCCCACCTCGGCGCCGACCTCGACGACCCGTGGGCGCCCCTGCCCCGGGGCGGCGCGGCCGCCGAGCTCGCCGCCGCCGTCGCGGCCCGACTGGAGCGACCCGGCGTCGGGACTGCCCCGGCGGTGAGCGTCCCGGCCGACCTGGGGCGCCCGCCGTCGGGAACGGGCAACACCCAGCAGGCCCTCGGCCGCGCCCTGCTCGATCTCACCCGCTCCGCTCCCGAGGCTGCCCGCCGCGTCGTCACCTGCTCGCCGGACGTCGCGTCGTCGACCAACCTCGGCGGCTGGCTGAACAAGGTCGGCTCGTGGGCGGCCTCGGAGCGGCGGGACTGGTTCGACGACGACGCCGAGACGATCCTGCACTGGCGCGAGCGGCCCACCGGGCAGCACATCGAGCTGGGGATCGCCGAGACGAACCTGGTCGGGCTGCTGGGCGAGCTGGGCGCGACGTGGTCGCGGTGGGGCGAACCGCTGCTGCCGATCGGGGTGCTCTACGACCCGTTCGTCTCCCGCGCCCTGGAACCGTGGTCGTTCGGGATGTACGCGGGCGGGCAGTCGATCCTGGTCGGGACGCCGAGCGGGGTGTCGCTCGCGCCCGAGGGCGGGGCGCACCAGTCGATCTCCACGCCGTCGATCGGGCTGGAGCAGCCGGGCTGCGTCGCGTTCGAGCCGGCGTTCGCGATCGAGGTGACGTGGTGTCTGCTCGACGGGCTGTCCCGGCTCGGGCGCCCCGACGGCTCGTCGTCGTACCTGCGGCTGTCGACGGCGCCGGTCGACCAGTCGCTCGCCGCGGTCCCCGAGGACCCAGCGGCGCGGGAGGAGCGGCGGCGGCAGGTCGTGGCGGGCGGGTACGTGCTGCGGCGCTCCCCCGAGCGACCGCGCGTGACGATCGCCGCCATGGGCCCGACGGTGCCGAACGCGCTCGCGGCCGCCGACCGGCTCGGTGCGCTCGGCATCCCGGCCGACGTCGTCGTTGTCACGAGCGCCGACCGGCTGTTCCGCGCCGTGCGGGCGCGGCGCTCCGACACCGGCGACCCGTCGTGGATCCTCGACGCCTGCTTCCCGGTCGACCGGGCGGCACCGCTGATCACGGTGCTCGACGGGCACCCGCACACCCTCGCATTCCTCGCGGGCGTGCACGGGGTGCGCGCGGAGCACCTCGGCGTCAGCGGCTTCGGGCAGTCCTCCGACCTCGCCTCGGCGCACGCCCTGCACGACATCGACGCGGACGCGATCGTCAGGTGCGCTGCGCGCCTGTGAGCACTTCCGGTCGCTATCGCGACCGGAAGTGCTCACATGCGGCCTGCCGCACCCGCTCCAGGACCGCCTCCTCGGGCTCGCCGGCGATCACCCGGCCCACCAGCTCGGCGACGAGCACGCGCACGATCCCGGCGAGCCGGGCCGCCTCGAGGCGGGCGTCGAGCCCGTCGTCGTCGGGATCGGCCTCCTGCGCCTCCGCCACGAGGACCGCCGCGAGGGCCGCCTCCTGGTCGGCGAGCATCGACCGGCCGCGGGCCTGCAGCGCGGGGCTCGCCGCGATCGCGTGCACGAAGTCGGCGCTGCCGAAGCCGAGCGGCGGCCAGCGGGCGTCGAGCCCCTCCAGGTACGCCTCGCGCACCGCCCCCGCCGGCGTCGTCCCGGCTGGGCGGCGGGAAACCACCTCCGCGAGCAGGGCGACGATCTCCGGCGCCCGGTCGAAGAACAGGTCCTCCTTGAGCGGGAAGTAGTTCGTCACCGTCATCTTCGCGACCTCGGCCCGCTCCGCGATCTGCGCGATCGTCGTCGCCTCGAAGCCCTGCTCGATGAACAGCTGCGTCGCGACGGCCGAGATGTGCGCGCGCGTCGCCTGCTTCTTCCGCTCCCGCAGCCCCTGCACCACGTCCCGACTCTATCTGCTTGACCTATCGTTAGGTCGAGCCTAATTTCAGGTTCATGACAACCACGCACGAGGTCCTCGTCGTCGGCGGCGGCCCGGTCGGGCTCCTGACGGCGGCCGAGCTCGCCCTGGCGGGGGTCGACGTCGCCGTCCTCGAACGGCGCACCGAGCCGGACCGGACGATCAAGGCGGGCTCCGTCGTCGCCACCGCGGTGCACGCAATGGACCGCCGCGGCCTGCTCGAGCGGGGACTGGAGGTCCAGCAGCGGTTCCTCGCCGGCCTCCTGCGCCCGACGACGGGCCGCGGACCGAGGTTCGCGGGGCACCTCGCCGGGATCCCGCTGCGGCTCGACCTCATGGACCTCCCCGACGCCGGACACGGCCCGGTCCCGATGCTCCTCGCGATCCCGCAGCACGAGCTCGAGGCGATCCTGCTCGACCACGCGACCGCCCTCGGCGTGCCGATCCACCGCGGGCTCACGACGACGGACGTGGTCGAGTCGGCCTCGGGCGTCACCGTCGCGACCGACCGCGGGGAGTGGACGGCCTCCTGGGTGGTGGGCGCGGACGGCGGGCGCAGCGTCGTCCGCCGCGCGGTCGGGGTCGGGTTCCCGGGCACCGACCCGGAGATCACCGGCCGCCAGGCCCTCGTCGACCTCGCCGACGCCGACGGCCTGGAGTTCGGCTGGCAGCACGGCCCGCACGGGGTGTGGTGCGTCGGCCCGCAGCCCGGACGCATCCTCACCGTGGAGTTCGACGGCCCGCCCGCCGACCGGGACGCGCCCGTCACGGCCGAGGAGCTGGAGAAGTCGCTGCAGCACGTGTCGGGCACGCAGGTGCGGGTCACCGCCGTCCACAGTGCGACCCGGTGGACCGACAACACCCGGCAGGTCGACGCCTACCGGCACGGCCGGGTGCTCCTCGCCGGGGACGCCGCGCACGTGCACCCGCCGTTCGGTGGCCAGGGGCTCGGGCTGGGCCTGTCCGACGCGATGAACCTGGGCTGGAAACTCGCCGCCGTCGTCCGCGGGCAGGACCCGGAGTCGCTGCTCGACACCTACGACGCCGAGCGCCGTCCGGCGGCCGCCGCGGTCCTCGACCTGACCCGGGCGCAGGTCGCCCTGATGCGGCCCGACCCGAAGACGATCGCGCTGCGTCGGTTCGTGGGTGACGCGCTGGCCACCCGTCCCGGGGCGACCGCCGCGGCCCGCCTGCTCGCCGGCCCCGAGGTGCACGCCCCGATCGCGCAGCCGGGCGACGACCCGCTCGTCGGCCGGCTGGCGCCCGAGACGGTGCTCGACGACGGCCGTCGGCTCGCCGAGGTCGCGCGGGACGGCCGGTGGACGCGCGTGGTGACCGCGGAGGGCCCGGCGTCGGACGAGCGCACCACGGTCGTCCGCGGTCCGCGGGCGATGCTGGTCCGCCCGGACGGGGTGTGCGCTGCGCGCAGGTGAGCAGAAAGTGGGGCTATGACCCCACTGAGTGCTCACCTGCGCGCAGCGCATAGTCCGGGGGCTCGCCGGTCCCGGGGGCGCTCGGGAGGCCGGCCTCCTGCCAGGCCCGGAAGCCGCCGACGACGTCGGTCGCGCGGTGGATGCCGAGGTCCTGCAGCGCCGCCGCCGCCAGGGAGGACGTGTAGCCCTCCGAGCACAGGACGACCCAGGCGACGTCGTGGTCGGTGGCCTCGGGGATCCGGGCCTCCGACGTCGGGTCGAGGCGCCACTCGAGGTGGTTGCGCTCGATGACGACGGCGCCGGGCACCTCGCCCTCCGCGACCCGTTGCCAGCCCGGGCGGATGTCGACGAGCTTCCCGCCCTCGGCCACCACGCGGGCGGCCTCGGCCGCCTCCAGACGGTTCAGCCGGGCGCGGGCGGCCGCGAGGACGTCGGCGATCGTGGTCACTCGGGTGATGCTCCCGGTTCGACGAGCTCGGAGCGCGTCCGGGTGAGGGTGCCGCGCTCGACGCCGTAGTAGGACATCGCCGAGAGCGGCGGCGAGTACGCGTGCACGCTGACGGCGGCCTCGGTGCGGCGGTTGGACACGTCGTGGACGTGCCCCAGCGGGAAGGCCGCGCCGGAACCCGCCGTCAGGACCCGGCGGCGCAGCCCGGGGCCGCGCGAGGCGATCTCCTCCGCGGTGGCGAGGTGGTCGTCGGCCTGCCCGGCGCTCCAGCGCCATTCGGTCAGCTCACCGCTGACCACGGTGAGGGCACCGATCGAGCCGCCGTGGTCGTGGAGCTCCGCGGCCTGCTCGGTGGCCCAGCTGATCAGCCAGACGTCGAGGTGCGGGTCGGCGTGCAGCCGCCGCGACCAGCGGTTCGCCGCGTCGATCTGGACGGCGTGGTGGCCGGCCACGACCTCGGCGGCGACCTGGCGGGTCAGCGAGGTGAGGTCCGCGAGGCTCACCGGGGTGGGGCCGTCGTGCCAGCGGCGACGGTCGCCGTGGAGGGTGCGGGGCAGGAAGGACGGGGCAGGCAGCACTGCGGTCATGACGACGCCTCACGGGGGTGCGCGGCGGGGTGGACCCGGCCGCGGGAGACGTTCCCCGGGGCAGACGGCCGCGCAGGGAACGGAGGGCGTTCGTCAGCGACAGAACTGGTCGAACATGTGCGCGCGCCGGCTGACCCAGAACGGGTCGATGCGGACGCGGAGCTGCACGTGACATTGTTACCACGATCTCCGACGAGCACGCTGTCGGACCCCCCACCTAGCCTGGCTGATGTGCCGGACTCCGAGAGACCCAGCGACGGGACCACCGGATGGGTGTCCCGTCTCGCGCGGGACTGCTGGCGCCACCGCGGGCTGACCGTCGCGTCGGTGGGCGCGTCGGTGCTGGGGGTGAGCCTGGAGTCGGTCGGCCCGCTGCTCACCGCCGTGGCGGTCGACCGGGCGGTCCGGGGCTCCACCGAGGGGCTCGGGCTGATCGTCGGGGCCGTCGTCGCGCTGGCGGTCGTCAAGTTCGGCATGGCCTTCCTGCGGCGCTACCTCGGCGGACGGCTCTCGCTGTCGGTGCAGCACGACCTGCGCCGGCGGGTGTTCGGGTCGATCTCGCGCCTCGACGGGCCCCGCCAGGACGCCCTGCGCACCGGCCAGGTGGTATCCCGTGCGAACTCCGACCTGCAGCAGGTCCAGGGCCTGCTCGGGATGGTGCCGTACTCGGTGGGCACGCTCGCGCAGGTCGTCGTGTCCGTGGTGATCATGCTGTTCCTGTCCCCGCTGCTCACGCTGGTCGCCCTGGTGACGCTGCCGGTGGCGCTCGCCTTCACCACCGTGATGCGCCGCAAGCTCTACCCCGCCACCTGGGCCGCGCAGCAGCGCGCCGCCGAGGTCGCGCAGGGCGTGGAGGAGACGGTCACCGGGGTCCGGGTGGTCAAGGGCTTCGGGCAGGAGGAGCGGGAGACCGCGCGGCTGGCCCGGCTCGCGGGCGAGCTGTACGGCGACCGGCTGCGGGCCGCCCGTCTCACCGCGCGCCTCACCCCCACGCTCGCCGCGCTGCCGACGGTCGGCCAGCTCGTGGTGTTCGCCCTCGGCGGCGGGCTCGCGCTGACCGGGCAGATCACCGTCGGCGTGTTCCTCGCCTTCACCACCTACATCGCCGCCCTGATCGGGCCCGCCCGGATGGTCGCGGGCCTCGTCGTCGTCGGCCAGCTCGCCCGCTCCGGGGTCGAGCGCGTGTACGAGCTGATCGACTCGCAGCCGGACATCGTCGCCGACGCCGAGGCGCCGCAGCGCGTGCCCGTCCCGGCCGGTCCGGTGCCGGTCGAGCTCGACGACGTCCGGTTCGGGTACGCCCGCTCGGAGCCGGTGCTCGACGGGCTCTCGCTGCGGGTCGAGCCGGGCGAGACCCTCGCGGTGATCGGGACGGCGGGCTCGGGCAAGTCGACGATCGCCCTGCTCATCCCCCGGTTCTACGACGTGCAGCAGGGGGCGGTGCGCGTCGGCGGGACCGACGTGCGGGACCTGTCGCTCGCGTCGCTGCGGCGCACCGTCGGCGTCGTGTTCGAGGAGGCGTTCCTCTTCTCCGACACGGTGCGCGCGAACATCGCCTACGGCTGCCCGGACGGGACCGACGAGCAGGTCCGCGCCGCGGCCGTCGCCGCCCAGGCCGACGGCTTCGTCTCCGAGCTCCCCGACGGCTACGACACCCGGGTCGGCGAGCGGGGGCTGACGCTCTCCGGCGGTCAGCGCCAGCGGATCGCCCTCGCCCGGGCGCTGCTCTACGACCCCCGCGTGCTCGTCCTCGACGACGCGACCAGCGCCGTCGACGCCACCACCGAGGCCGCCATCGGCGAGACGCTGCGCGCCGTCACGGCCACGCGCACCACCCTGGTGATCGCCCACCGCCGCTCCACGCTCGCCCTCGCCGACCGCATCGCGGTCCTCGACGCGGGCCGGGTGGTCGACGTCGGCACCACCGCGGAACTCACCGAGCGGTGCCCGCTGTTCACCGCCCTGCTGGCCGGTCCCGGCGAGCGGATCGACGAGGCCGTCCGCCGCCCGGAGCCCGACCTGCCGGGTCCGGACGGGGTGACCCCGGCGCTGTGGCCGGACGCCCCGCCCCCGGACGGCGCGGACGCCCCGGCCGGCGACCGCGGGGTCGCCAGCGGGCTCGACGGCAGCGTCGCCTCGCCGGAGATGGAGTCCGCGCTGGCGAAGCTGCCGGCCGCCGACGAACGCCCGGACCTGCACGGCGAGGACCCGACGGCGCCCGACCCGGGGTTCCGCCTCGGCCGTCTGCTGCGCCCCGTCCGGTGGGCGCTCGCGGGGGTCATCGGCCTGGTCGCGCTCGACGCCCTCGCGACGCTCGCCTTCCCCACCCTCGCGCGGGTCGCGGTCGACGGCGGCATCAACGGCCGCTCCCCCACGGTGCTGGCCGTCGCGGTCGGCATCGGGCTGGCGGTGGTGCTCGTCGACTGGGTCGTCGTCTGGTTCCAGACGGTGCTGACCGCGCGGGTCGGCGAGAGCCGGCTCTACCTGCTGCGCGTCCGCAGCTTCGCCCACCTGCAGCGTCTGGGCCTCGACTTCTACGAGCGCGAGCTCGGCGGCCGGATCATGACGCGGATGACGACGGACGTCGACGCCCTGTCGTCGTTCCTGCAGACGGGGCTGGCGCAGGCCGTGGTGGCCCTGCTGACCGTGCTCGGGGTGGCCACCGCCCTGCTGCTCACCGACGTGGAGCTCGCCCTCGTGGCGCTGTCGGTGATGCCGGTGCTCATCGTCGCGACGCTGGTCTTCCGGCGCCTGTCGTCGCGGGCCTACACCGAGGCCCGGGAGCGGGTCAGCGTCGTCAACGCCGACCTGCAGGAGAACGTCGCCGGGCTGCGCGTCGCCCAGGCCCACACCCACGAGGAGCGCTCGGCGGCCGACTTCGCCGACCGCTCCGACGCCTACCGCCGGGCCCGGCTGCGGGCCCAGCGGCTGATCGCCACCTACTTCCCGGGCGCGAACCTGCTCTCCGACGTGGCCCAGGCGGCCGTGCTCGGGGTGGGCGCGGCGCGCGTGGCCGGCGGCGACCTGTCGTCGGGCGTGCTGGTCGCGTTCCTGCTCTACCTCGCGATGTTCTTCGGGCCGGTCCAGCAGCTCTCGCAGGTCTTCGACGGCTACCAGCAGGCCCGCGTCGGCCTCACCCGGATCTCCGAGCTCCTGCGCACGCCGACCACCGTGCCGGCGCCCGCCGACCCGGTGCCGGTGCGGTCGCTGCGCGGCGACGTCGAGCTGCGCGACGTCGGGTTCTCCTACGCCGGCTCCGACGGCACGCCCGCCCTGACCGGGGTGTCGCTGCACGTCCCGGCCGGCCGCACGGTCGCCCTGGTCGGCGCGACGGGTGCGGGCAAGTCGACGGTGGTGAAGCTCGTGGCGCGGTTCTACGACGCGACCGCGGGCGCCGTGCTGATCGACGGGGTCGACGTCCGCGACTACGACCTCGCGGGCCTGCGCCGCCGGCTCGGGGTGGTGCCCCAGGAGGCGCACCTGTTCGTCGGGGACGTGGCGTCCAACATCGCCTACGGGCGTCCCGACGCCACGCCCGCCGAGATCGAGGAGGCGGCCCGCCGGGTCGGCGCGCTCGACGTGGTGTCCTCGCTGCCCGCGGGCTTCCACCAGCCGGTGGGTGAGCGGGGCGGCGGGCTCTCGGCCGGGCAGCGCCAGCTCGTCGCCCTGGCCCGCGCCGAGCTGGTCGACCCGGCGCTCCTGCTGCTCGACGAGGCCACCGCGGCGCTCGACCCGGCCACGGAGTCGGCCGTGCTCGCCGCGGGCGACCGCGTCGCCGCCCGCCGGACGACCTTCGTGGTCGCCCACCGGCTCGCCACCGCCGCGCGGGCCGACCACATCGTGGTGCTGCACGACGGCCGCATCGTCGAGGAGGGCGGCCACGACGAGCTGCTGGCCCGCGACGGGCGCTACGCGCTGCTGTGGCGGACGGGCGCGGCGACCGCGGACGACGCGGAGGAGCTCGTGGAGCGCGACACCGTGGAGGTGGGCTCGGGAACGGGGTCGTGACGCCCCCTCGACGCCACGACCCCGTCACCCAGGCCTCCGCACGCACCCCCGGTGACGGTTCAGATGCGGACCGTGTGCACGACGAGGTTGTCGGTGTAGCTGCGCGCGCCCCGGTCGAAGGACCCGGCACACGTCACCAGGCGCACCACGTCGTCGGCGGTGGCGCCGAAGACCGCGAACGTCGGGAACCGGTCCTTCGCCACCTGCTCGCTCCGGGTCACCGCGTAGCGGGCGAGGGTGCCGTCGGCCCGGCCCACCTCGACGACGTCCCCGGGCCGCAGGTCGCGCAGGCGGTAGAACACGGCGGGCCCGGAGCGGGAGTCGACGTGCCCGAGCAGCACGGTCGGCCCACGACCGGCCGCGCCGTCGAACCAGCCGACGCGGGCGAAGTCGGCCGGGACCTCCGCCGTGCCGTCCCCGGCGAGGCCGAGGCGCTGCACGTCGTCGCGCTCCACCCCGATGGCGGGCACCCGCACCGACACGGGCGCGGACCCGTCGACGGGCCCCGGGGCCGTCCCGACGGCGGCTGGGGCACCACCCGTCGTCGGGACCGGGCCGGAACAGGCCGCGAGGAGCAGCACCGCTCCGAGCACCGCACCGAGGAGCGGCCGGACGCCCGCCGCGACCCGTCGTCGGGACGGGCTCACGCTCAGGCCCTCGACCGCCGGTAGGCGACCGCACCGGCCGCGCCGGCCGCGACGATCGCCGCGGCACCGAGGGCGATCGGGGCGGCGGAGTCGTCGCCACCGCCGGCGCCGGTCTCGACCCCACCCATCGGCACGGGGGTGAGCTGGCCGCGCACGGTGCCCGCGGTGAAGTCGGCGGTGTGCGTGTCACCGAAGAACGCGGCCGGGTTCGCCTCGATCTGCTTGAGCGAGAACCCGGTGCCGCTGTCCTGGCCGTTCGCCATCACCCCGGTGGTGAACGGGCCCTGCAGGCAGCCGGAGCTGGTGCGGACCTCACCGTCGCCCTGCGGGTTCGGGAACGCGACCCGCGGCGGGCCGGAGGCGCCGGCCGCGGCCTCGTGGATGTGCGTCGCCGTGCGGGCCGGGCTCTGGTACTCGCCGGTGACGCCGGAGAGCCGCAGGTCGTAGCAGATGACCTCCTCGTCGGAGTTGATCCGGTAGTCGAAGGTGCCGGTCGCGCCCGGCTGACCGGGGGCGGGCTGGCCGTTCTGCCCGATCACCGTGTCGGGGGTCGCCATGACGGTGAACATGCTCGTGAAGCTCGAGGGCTCGTCGACCTGGCCGTCCTGGGCGAGCGCCGCGCCACCGGAGAGCGCGAGCGCGCCGACGGTGAGGGCGGACAGGGCGGCGAGCCTGACGGGAGTGCGGCGCACGGGTCCTCCTGGGGTGTTCGTCCGTTTCCTCCCGTCCCTACGGACCGTCCGCCGGCGGCGTTGACCGGATTCCGGGGAAATGTCCTCAACGCCGCGGACCCCGCCGCCGTACCCACCTCGGGCGAACGAGGGAGAGCGATCATGACGACGGGTCCGGCGTGACCGCGATGTCCGCTTCCGCCCCGCCACACGCGCCGTCCGACACCATGGCGCCGGTGCGGGCGACCCGGGGGGCCGAGGCGAGCGACACCGACGGTGGTGTCGTCGCCGCGCTCGACCTGCGCCGCACCGCCGACCTCGAGGTCGCCTACCGGACCCATGCGGCCGAGCTGCACCGCTTCGCGACGCGCCACCTGCGGGACGCGGCCGCCGCCGCCGACGTGGTGCAGGAGGTCTTCGTCCGCGCGTGGCGGCACGCCGAGCGCTACGACGCGGCCGTGGCGAGCCTGCGGGTGTGGCTGTTCACGATCGCCCGGAACCTGGTGGTCGACCAGGTCCGCCGCGACCGCGCCCGTCCCGGGCTGCCCACCGACCCCGGGATCCTCGGTGAGGTCGCCGACCGGGCGTCGCGGGAGCCGCGGCGCACGTTCAGCGACGACCTCGTCACCGCCTGGTTCCTGGAGGACGCCCTGGGCCGGATCGGGCCCGACCAGCGCGTGGCGATCGTCGAGACCGCGTTGCGCGGGCGCCGCTACGCGGAGGTCGCCGAGGAGCTCGGCGTCCCGGTCGGCACACTGCGCAGTCGCGTGTTCCACGGCCTGCGGAACCTGCGCGCGATCATGGACGACACGGGAGTGCCGCTGTGAACCCCTCCCCCGGGAGCCCGGAGCACCGGGACCTCGTCGAGCGCCTCGGGGCCTACGCCCTCGACGGGCTGGACGCGACCGAGCGCCGGGAGGTCGACGCGCACCTGGCGACCTGCCCGTCCTGCCGCGCCGAGCTCGCCGCGATCGCCCCGCTCGCCGCTCCTCTCGGCGGGCTCGACCCGGACCGGCTCGACGTCGACCGGCACGCCGAGCCCGCCCCACCGGGCTTCGACGGGGTCCTGCGCCGTGTGCGCGCGGAGGAGACCCCGGACGTCGCGGAGGCACCGGCGACGGTGTCGGCCCTGCCCGTACCCCGCCGTCCCCACGCCCGCCTCCTCGTCGCCGCGGGCGTCGTCGTGCTCGCCCTGGCCGGCGGTGTCGTGGGCTACGGGCTCGGCGTGCGGGAGGCGCAGGGTCCGCGGGAGCCGGTGTCCGTGCAGGCCCTCGTGCCCGGCGTCGAGGCCGACGCCGCGACGGTCCCGCACACCTGGGGCGTCGAGGTGGTGCTGACCGCGCGGGGGTTCGACCCCGGGCGCACCTACCTCGTCGCCGTGACCGACCGGGAGGGGCGGGCGGTCGGCGCGGGCGCGTTCGTCGGGACCGGGGACACGGAGATGATCTGCCGGCTCAACTCGCCGGTCCTGGCGCAGGAGGCGACCGGCTTCGTCGTGACGACGGGGCAGGGCGAGGAGGTGCTCCGGTCCCGGTTCGTGTGACGTGTTCGTGTACCGGTGCAGTGGGCGACATGGGCCCCACCCCCGCGCGCGACGGGCGCTAACCTGGTGTCCGTTTCCACTCCCGCGTGTGATTGAGGCGATCTCCAGCCGTGTCGACGAGCAGCCCGGCAGCCCAGTTCGGTCCGAACGAGTGGCTGGTCGACGAGATGTACCAGCGGTACCTCGCGGATCCGGACTCCGTCGACTCCGCGTGGCACGAGTTCTTCGCCGACTACGCTCCCGACGACGGGTCGAGCGTCGCCGGCGCGAGCTCGACCTCCTCCACCGGCGCGTCGGGCAACGGCTCCGCGTCGGGCTCGGCGGCCTCCGGCGCGAGCCGGGGTGAGCGCAACGGCTCGAGCGGGTCGGGCACCGGCGGTGCGGCGAAGACCGCTGCGTCGTCCAACGGCTCCGCCCCGTCGTCGGGAACGTCCGGCTCGTCCGCCTCCTCGAACGGCGGCGGGCAGGCCCAGGCCCCCGCGAAGCCCGCCGAGAAGAAGGCCGAGCCGGCCGCGCAGAAGGCCCCTGCGAAGGACGAGGCGAAGGAGAAGCCCGCCGCGGGCTCCACCACGCCGGCGAAGTCCTCCGAGGACGCGGAGTCCGCGGAGACCGTGAGCCCGCTGCGCGGCGCGGCGAACGCGATCGCGAAGAACATGCAGGCCTCGCTCGAGCTGCCGACCGCGACGAGCGTCCGTGCCGTGCCCGCGAAGCTGCTCGCCGACAACCGCATCGTCATCAACAACCACCTCAAGCGGACCCGCGGCGGGAAGGTCTCCTTCACGCACCTGCTGGGCTACGCGATGGTCCGGGCGCTCGCGCAGTTCCCGAACATGAACCGGCACTACGGGTCCGACGCCAAGGGCAAGCCCGCCGTCGTCGACCCCGGGCACGTCAACCTCGGCCTGGCGATGGACCTGCCGGGCAAGGACGGCGCGCGCACGCTCGTCGTCGTGGCCCTCAAGGGCACCGAGAACATGAACTTCGCCCAGTTCTGGGCCGCCTACGAGGACATGGTCCGCAAGGCCCGCTCGGGCAAGCTCGGCGCCGAGGACTTCTCCGGCGTGACGATCAGCCTCACCAACCCCGGGACGATCGGCACCAACCACTCGGTCCCGCGCCTGACCGTCGGCCAGGGCACGATCGTCGGCGTCGGGGCCATGGAGTACCCGGCCGAGTTCCAGGGCGCCAGCGACGAGCGCCTGGCGAACATGGGCATCAGCAAGATCATCACGCTGACGTCGACGTACGACCACCGGATCATCCAGGGCGCCGAGTCCGGCGACTTCCTGCGCCGGATCCACCACCTCGTGCTCGGCGAGGACGGGTTCTACGACGACATCTTCGCGTCGCTGCGGATCCCCTACGAGCCGATCCGGTGGGTGCAGGACCTGCCGGAGTCGAGCATCGACCGCACCGCGCGGATCCTCGAGCTGATCGACGCCTACCGGAACCGCGGCCACCTCATGGCCGACACCGACCCGCTGGACCACCCGCAGCGCAAGCACCCCGACCTGGACATCCAGAGCCACGGGCTGACGCTGTGGGACCTCGACCGGGAGTTCCCGGTGGACGGCTTCGCGGGCCGCTCCTGCATGAAGCTGCGCGACGTCCTGGGCGTGCTGCGCGACTCGTACTGCCGCACGATCGGCGTCGAGTACATGCACATCCTCGACCCCGAGAAGCGCGCCTGGCTGCAGGAGCGCATCGAGGTGCCGCACGAGAAGGTGTCGGCGGCCGAGCAGAAGTACATCCTGTCGAAGCTCAACGCCGCCGAGGCGTTCGAGGCCTTCCTGCAGACGAAGTACGTCGGCCAGAAGCGCTTCTCGCTCGAGGGCGCGGAGACGGTCATCCCGCTGCTGGACGCGGTGCTCGACGAGGCCGCGGCGCACGAGATGGACGAGGTCGTCATCGGCATGCCGCACCGCGGCCGGCTGAACGTGCTCGCCAACATCGTCGGGAAGCCGGTCTCGCAGATCTTCCGCGAGTTCGAGGGCAACCTCGACCCGGGCCAGGCCCACGGCTCCGGCGACGTGAAGTACCACCTCGGCGCCGAGGGCAAGTTCTTCCGGATGTTCGGCGACGGCGAGACCACGGTCTCCCTGACGAGCAACCCCTCGCACCTCGAGGCCGTCGACCCCGTGCTCGAGGGCATCGTCCGCGCGAAGCAGGACATGCTCGACAAGGGCCCCGAGGGCTTCACCGTCATGCCGGTCGCCATGCACGGCGACGCGGCGTTCGCCGGCCAGGGCGTGGTCGCCGAGACGCTGAACCTGGCGCTGCTGCGCGGCTACCGCACCGGCGGCACCGTGCACGTGGTGGTGAACAACCAGGTCGGCTTCACCACCGCCCCGGAGCACACCCGCTCGACGCACTACTGCACCGACGTCGCGAAGATGATCGACGCGCCGGTCTTCCACGTGAACGGCGACGACCCCGAGGCCTGCGTGTGGGTGGCCCGCCTCGCCGTCGAGTTCCGCGAGCGCTGGAACTCCGACGTCGTCATCGACATGGTCTGCTACCGCCGCCGCGGTCACAACGAGGGCGACGACCCCTCGATGACCCAGCCGGAGATGTACGACGTCATCGACGCGAAGCGCTCGGTGCGCAAGACCTACACCGAGTCGCTGATCGGCCGCGGCGACATCTCGCTCGACGAGGCCGAGCACGCGCTGCGCGACTACGGCAGCCAGCTCGAGCACGTCTTCAACGAGGTCCGTGAGCTCGAGAAGGCCGAGATCGAGCCGAGCCCGTCGGTCGAGTGGGAGCAGGCGGTCCCGAACTCCCTGCAGACCAAGGTGCCGCTCGAGGTCATCCAGCGGATCGCCCGGGCGTTCGCCGAGCCGCCGGAGGGCTTCTCGGTCCACCCGCGCGTGAAGCCGGTGCTGGAGCGCCGCGGGAAGGCCGCGTCGACCGAGACCGCCGAGGGCATCGACTGGGCGTGGGCGGAGCTGCTCGCGTTCGGCTCGCTGCTCATCGACGGGAAGCTCGTCCGGCTCTCGGGTCAGGACTCGCGCCGCGGCACGTTCACGCAGCGGCACTCGGTGCTCATCGACCGCAAGACCGGCGAGGAGTACGTCCCGCTGCGCCACCTGACCGCCGACCAGGGCAAGTTCATGCCCTACGACTCGGCGCTCTCGGAGTTCGCGGCGGTCGGCTTCGAGTACGGCTACTCCGTGGTGAACCACGACGCCCTGGTCTGCTGGGAGGCCCAGTTCGGCGATTTCGTCAACGGCGCCCAGTCGATCATCGACGAGTTCATCTCGTCCGGTGAGGCGAAGTGGGGCCAGACCTCGGACGTCGTGCTGCTGCTGCCGCACGGCCACGAGGGCCAGGGCCCCGACCACACCTCGGGCCGCATCGAGCGGTTCCTGCAGCTGTGCGCGGAGGGCTCGATGACGGTGGCGCTGCCGTCGTCGCCGTCGAACTACTTCCACCTGCTGCGCCGGCACGCCACCGACGGGGTGCGTCGGCCGCTGGTCGTCTTCACGCCGAAGTCGATGCTGCGCAACAAGGCCGCGGTCAGCCCGGTCGAGGACTTCACCTCGGGCAGCTACCACCCGGTGCTCGACGACCCGACGTTCTCCTCGGGCGACAAGGCCGCGAACGCGTCCAAGGTCCTCATGTGCGCGGGCAAGATCTACTACGAGCTGGTCGCGGCCCGCGAGAAGGCCGGGAGGACCGACGACATCGCGATCGTCCGGCTCGAGCAGCTCTACCCGATCGCCGGCGACGAGATCTCGTCGATCATCGCCCGGTACTCGAACGCCCAGAGCATCTCCTGGGTGCAGGAGGAGCCGGCGAACCAGGGGGCGTGGCCGTTCCTGGGCCTCATGCTCCCGGAGAAGGTCGAGCGGCTGCGCGGGCTGCGCCGCATCTCCCGTCGCCGCATGGCCGCGCCCGCGGCCGGTGTGGCGAAGGTGCACGAGGTGGAGCAGAAGGCGCTGATCGCCGAGGCCATCGAGGGCTAGGACGCGAAGCGCAGCGGAGCCGGACCCGGGGAGGTCGCACGGTGTACTTCACCGACCGGGGCATCGAGGAGCTCGAGGACCGACGGGGCGAGGAGGAGGTCAGCCTGGCGTGGCTGGCCGACCGCCTCCGCGCCTTCGTCGACGCCCACCCCGAGCACGCCGGCGCGGCCGACCGCTTCGCGGTGTTCCTGGCGCGCGACGACAGCGACGATGTGGACTGACGTCCATGTGAGCACTTTCGGCGGCTATAGCGGCCGAAGTGCTCACATCGCGCGTGCAGTCAGGACCAACAGCAGAGACGTACGTTCGCGACATGTGAGCACTTTCGGGCGCTATAGCCCCCGAAAGTGCTCACATGCGCGCAGCGCACCTAGCCGATCCCGGCCGACGACAGCCAGTCCCGGGCCACCTGGGCGGGGTCCGGCTTGTCCGGGGCGTCGAGCCGCTTGTTCAGGTCGGTCAACGTCGCGGTGTCCATCTTCTGCGAGATCAGGTTCAGCACGTCGGCCACGACCGGGTTGCCGAGCTTGCTCGCGTTGATCAGCGGCACGACCTGCTGCGCCGCGAAGTTGGACTTCGGGTCGGCGAGGATCACGAAGTCGTTGTTCGGGATCGACGGGTCGGTGGTGAAGAGGTCCGCCGCCTGGATCGACCCGTCCCGCAGCGCGGCGACGGTGAGCGGCCCACCGGCGTCGAGCGAACGGAACTCCTTGAACGTGCAGCCGTAGGACTTCTGGATGCCGGGGATGCCGTAGGGCCGGGTCTGGAACTCCGGCGGCCCGCCGAACACCACGTTCCCGCAGAGCGGGCCGAGCTGGTCGAGGGAGGTGACGTTGTTCTGGGTGGCGAACGCGCGGGTGACCACCACGGCGTCCTTGTCCTCCGCCGGGCTCGCCTGCAGCACCTTGAGCTGCGGCGGCAGCTTCGCCACCACCTGCTGGTACACGTCGGCGGGGGCGGTCGCCGTGGCGTTCGTGTCGAGGTACTGCAGGAGGTTGCCGGTGTAGTCCGGGACGAGGTCGATCGACCCGTCCCGTAGGCCCGGGAAGTAGGTCTCGCGGCTGCCGATGCCGAACTGCCGCTCGACCTTCACGCCGCGGATCGACAGCGCGGTCGCGTAGATCTCGGCGAGCAGCCGGTTCTCGGTGAAGTTCGCCGAGCCCACCCGGATGGTGTCGTTCGCGGCGGGCGCCTGCGGCTGCGACGCGAGGGGGTCGCCCCCGCCGCCACAGGCGGCGACGAGGAGCGCCAGGGCGGCCAGGAATGCAGCGCCGAGGGCGCGGGTCGGTCTCACGGGCGTCAGCCTCCAGCAGTGACCGCGTCGGACGTCCCGACGGCGGGGGTGGCGGGTCGAGCATCGGATCGGGCGTCGGGTCGGGTCCGACGGGTGCCGGGCGTGACCGCCCGTTGCACGCCCTGGAGCGCGACCTCGAGCACGATCGCGAGGAGTGCGACGAGGATCGCGCCACCCGCCATCTGCGTGAAGTCCCGTTGGGCCTGCCCGTCGACGATGTAGCGGCCGAGGCCGCCGAGGGAGACGAACGCGGCGATGGTGGCGGTGGCGACGACCTGCAGCGTCGCGGTCCGCAGCCCCGCGACCATGAGCGGCAGGGCGTTCGGCAGCTCCACCTCGAAGAGAATCTGGCGTTCGGTCATGCCGATGCCGCGGGCGGCGTCGACGGCCGCGGGGTCCACCCCGGAGATGCCGGCGTAGGTGCCGGCGAGCAGGGGCGGGATCGCGAGCAGCATCAGGGCCAGCACGACGGGCGTGAGCCCGAGTCCGAGGAGCAGCACGAAGAGCACCAGGACACCGAGCTCGGGCAGGGCCCGGAGCCCGTTCGCGAGCCCGACGACCAGGAACCGGCCCCGGTTCGTGTGGCCGATGTAGAGGCCCACCGGCACCGCGATCAGCGCGCCGACCAGCACGGAGAGCGCCGTGTAGCCGAGGTGCTGCAGCAGGCGGGTGGGGATGCCGGCGGTCGCCGACCACTGGGCGGGCGCGGTGAACCAGGCGATGAGGCTGGAGAACACGTCAGGCCCCCTGCTTCTGCGGGGTACGGGCCGCGGCCCAGGGGGCGAGCGCGCGGCCGAGGAGCAGGAGCAGCGCGTCGACCACCAGCGCCAGCACCAGGATCGAGAACAGCCCGAAGACGATCTGCGCGGTGTAGAACCGCTCGAAGCCCTGGGTGAACAGGGCCCCGAGCGCGCCCTGGCCGATGATCGCGCCGACGGCCACGAGGCTGAACGAGCTCACCGCGGCGACCCGCACCCCGGCGACGAGCACCGGCACCGCCAGCGGCAGCTGCACCCCGAACAGCAGGCCGAGCGGGCGGTAGCCCATGGCCACCCCCGCCGTCATGACCTCGGTGGGCACCTCGTCGAGACCGTCGACGACGCTGCGGACTAGCAGGGCCACCGCGTAGATGGTGAGAGCGACGACGACGTTGACCGGGTCGAGGATGCGGGTGCCCAGGACCAGGGGCATGACGACGAACAGCGCCAGCGACGGGATCGTGTAGAGCACCCCGGTCAGCGGCAGCAGGATCCGGCGCGCACCCCGGGAGCTCCACGCCCACCAGCCCAGCGGCAGGCTGATCACGAGCCCCACGATCACCGGGACCAGGGCGAGCACGATGTGTTCGACGGCCAGCGGGAGGATGTCCGCGCCGAAGAGCCTCACCGCACCGCCTCGGGCGCGGCGCTCGCGTGCAGGAGCGTGATCACGGCCTCGGGCTCGATGCCGCCGAGCACCCGGCCGTCGTCGTCGACCGCCACGCCGCGACCCGAGGGCGAGCTGAGCGCGGCGTCGAGCGCGCTGCGCAGCGACCCGCCCTCCTCGTGGACGGTGCCCAGCGCCACGTGGTCGTCGCCCTGGCGCCAGCCGGTGGGCCGGTCGTCGTCGTCGACGACGAGCAGCCAGCCCTCACCCGTCGTCGGGAAGGAGGTGAGGGAGAGCGAGCCCGCCCCGACGAACTGCAACCGGCGGTAGCCGCGGTCGCGCCCCACGAAGCCGGCGACGAAGTCGTCGGTCGGGGCGGCGAGCAGCTCGGCGGGCGGCGCGAACTGGGCGAGGGTGCCGCCGACCCGGAGCACCGCGACCATGTCGCCGAGACGGATCGCCTCGTCGATGTCGTGGGTGACGAACAGGATGGTGCGGCCGAGCTCGGACTGCAGGCGGAGCAGCTCGTCCTGCAGGTCGGCGCGGACCACGGGGTCGACCGCGGAGAACGGCTCGTCCATCAGCAGGACCGGCGCGTCGCCGGCGAGGGCCCGCGCGACGCCGACGCGCTGCTGCTGGCCGCCGGAGAGCTGGGCCGGGTAGCGGCTGCCGACCTTCGGGTCCAGCCCGACCCGCTCGAGCAGCTCCCCCGCCGCCGTCCGGGCCTCGGACCGGCTGCGTCCGAGGAGCACCGGCACGGTCGCGACGTTGTCCAGCACCGTGCGGTGCGGGAAGAGCCCGGCGTTCTGGATGACGTAGCCGATGCCGCGGCGCAGCGTCGGCGGGTCCTGCGTGGACACGTCCACGCCGTCCAGCCGCACGGTTCCCGACGACGGGTCCACCATGCGGTTGACCATCCGGAGCGTGGTGGTCTTCCCGCAGCCCGAGGGACCGACCAGCACCGTGATCTCGCCCTCGCGGGCGGTCAACGACAGGGACTGCAGGGCGACGGTGCCATCGGGATACGCCTTGCGCACATCGGAGAACTCGATCACCGCTGTCGTTCCTCCGCGGCCACCGGCGGCGCCTCGTCGGCCGCCTGGGTCGCAGCACCGTAACCGAACGTTCCGCGACCCGCGCGCGAAACGCCCTTACGAGGCGTCCGCCACGTCCGGCGCGATCGGCCCACGGGCGAGGATCTCGGCGAGCTTCGGGCCCGGCATGGCCCGCGCGAACAGCCAGCCCTGGTAGGCGTCGACGCCCAGGTCGCGCAGCACGGCGAACTGGTCCTCGTCCTCCACGCCCTCCGCGACGCACGTCTGCCCGATCGCTGCGGCGAGCTCGACGACCGCCCGGGCGACGGCGCGGTCGGACTCGCCGGTCGCGACCCCCCGTACGAAGCCGCGGTCGAGCTTGACGATCTGGGCGGGGAGCCCGGTGAGGCGGGACAGCGACGAGTAGCCGGTGCCGAAGTCGTCGACCGCGAACCGCACGCCGGCCGCGATGAGCTCGTTCATCTCGCGCAGCGTGGAGGGCGGCAGGTCGGCGAGGCAGGTCTCGACCAGCTCGAGCACCAGGCGGTCCCAGGGCAGGCCGGACCCGAGGACGATCTCGTGCACCGTCGTCAGGAAGTCGGGGTCGCCGGGGAGCAGGCCCGCGAGGTTCACCGCGACCGAGGCCGCGGGACGGTCGCCGTAGGCGGGCCAGGTGGCGGCCTCGCGGACGGCCGCCCTGAGCACCCACCGGTCGAGGTCGCCCAGCAGGTCGGCCGCCTCGGCGACCGGGAGGAACTTGTCGGGGAAGATCAGGCCGTGCTCGGGGTGCTGCCAGCGCACGAGGGCCTCGGCGGTCTGGACGCACCCGTCCGGCCCCACCACCGGCTGGAAGTGCAGCACCAGCTCGTCGTTGACCATCGCCTGGCGCAGCTGCATCTCCATGCGCAGCGCCTCGTCGGCGCCCCGCATGATGGCCTCGTCGGCGAGCGCGACGCGGTTGCTGCCGCTCTTGGCCTCGAACAGGGCGGCGTCGGCGAACCGGATGAGGTCGGCCGTCGCCGGGTGCTCCGGCCCGTCGTGGACGTCGACGTCCGCGCGGGCGGCGGCGAGGACCCCCGCCACCGGGTCCGCGTAGGGGTCGACCTCGTAGCCGTCGAGCGTGGCGGGCAGCCCGAGGGCCGCCCCGACGGCGGCGCCGATGGTCGCCGAGACCCGGACCAGCTGGCCGTGCACCGGCACCGCGGTGCGCAGCAGCTTGCCGACGAGGTCGGTGAGGGCGTCCAGCCCGCCGTGCGCGTCGACGTCGGCGCAGAGCACGACGAACTCGTCGCCCGAGTGCCGGGTGGCGGTGCAGCCGGGCGGCAGCCCGTCGCGCAGCCGGTCGGCGAGCCACACCAGGAGCTCGTCGCCCGCGTCGTGGCCCAGCGAGTCGTTGACCCGCTTGAAGTTGTCCAGGTCGCAGAACAGCACGGCGGTGCGGCGGGCGGTCGGGCCGCCGAGCAGGTGCGACACCGCGCGGGTCAGCGTCCGCCGGTTGGGCAGCCCGGTGAGCTCGTCGTGCATCGCCTGGTGGCGCAGCGACGCCTCGACCCGGCGGTTCTCGGTGACGTCGGTGAAGACGACGAGGTGGGTCGCGCCGCCGGCGTCGTCGACCGAGACCGACACGTGCAGCTCGCACCACACCGGGTCGGTGAGCTCGCCGCGCGCGCCGCGCTCGCGCCGCTGCAGGGCCCGCGCCGCGCACGACCAGCTGATGGAGCCCGCGGACCCGGCCGGGCGGGCCAGCAGCGGCGTCGGCATGGCCACGGTGTCCGGACCCTGCTCGGCGACCAGGTCGAGCAGCTCGTCGGCGCGGCGGCCGCGCAGCGACTCCTGGCCCTCGCCGAGCAGCCGGCACAGCGACTGGTTGGCCTGCACCAGGCGCTCGTGGTCGTCGAAGATGGCCACGCCGACCGGGGCGACGGCCAGCAGGTCGGTGAAGCGCTGCGTCGAGGTGCGCATCCGCGTCTCGAGGGCACGGCGCTCGGTGACGTCCTCGACCGAGCCCGCCACGACGGTGCGGTGCCCGACCGACGTGCGCTCGGCGCGGACGTGCAGCAGGCGGGAGGGGTCGTGCACCGGGCGGACCTCGAGGTCGAGGCGCGCGCCGGACTCCACCATCGTCGTCCAGCGCGCCGACATCTGCGGGCGGTCCATCGGGTGGACGGACTCCGCGACGCTCGCGCGACCGACCGTGCCGAAGGGCGGCAGCCCGAACAGGGTGCGGGCGACCGAGGAGAACGACCAGGTGTCGCGGGTGCGGTCGTGCTCCCACGACCCGACCTGCGCGAGCCGGGACAGACCCTCGAGCCGGCGACGCTCGTCGGCGACGGCGGAGTCGACGGCCCGCGCCACCACCTCGTCCCGGTCGACGTCGCTCACGTCGACGAGGACGAGCGCGCCGTGCGGCGTGCCGGGCAGGCGGTTCCAGCGCACGAGGCGGACGGGCACCGTCTCCCCGTCGCGCCGACGCACCTCGCCGTGCTCGCTCGTGCCGACGGTCGACGTGGTCCGCACGAGGGCGTCCACGGGCGTCCCGACCATCTCCCCGACCGCGAGTCCGACCAGGCGGGCGAACTCGCGGGAGGCGGTGACGACGAGGCCGTCGGTGTCGACGACGACGGCGGGGCCCTCGGGCAGCAGGTCGAGCAGCGGGTCGGTCGTCCCGGGGGCGGGGACCGGCGTGGCGGCGACGGTGGCCGCCTCGACGGGGTTCCCGGTCGGCTCCGCGCCGGGACCGGTCGCCGTCCGACGGCGGCGCAGCGACCCGTCCTCACCGCGCGGGCGCGGGGACGGACGCCCGGAGGCGGCCTCGCCACGGGCCGGGCGGCCCCGCGGGATGGTGGGCAGCGTGTCGGCCTCGCACCGGTCGGCGGTCGGCTCGGCCGCGGACTCCTCCGACGACCGCGGCTCGACGACCCGCTCGGACGGGCGACGCGACTGCGGGGCGTGGTCGGGGCGGGGCTCCGGACGCGAGGTGTCGGGGCGGGCCGGACCGGGCACCTGCTCACCGGCGAGCGCGGGCGACGACTCGGACGCGTCGGCGTCCGCCACCCGGACGACGGCGAGTCGCGGCATCGGCCTGGCTCCGTTCACGCGATCGACCCCTTCACCGGCGGTGCTCCCCCGACCCGATCGGGACGACCGGACCGCCTTCTGATCTCCGCAACGAAGGACACCCCGTCGAGGTCCGGGCACATCACCCCGTCGGGTGTACCGGGGCGCCGACCGTCCGCTCTGACGCGGTCGCCTGCATCAAGTCCGACGGGTGTGTCTCAACTCGGACGGTGAACGGTCCGGAGACTGCGGGTGGAGGCGACGAACGGCACAGATCCGATCGCGTGTCGTTCGCCGCGCCATCGATTCACTCAATCGCGTGTCGCGCTTCACGAAGCGTGTGAGCTCGTGCTCGTCAGCGGTCGTCGACGAGCCGTGACCGGCACCCACCGTCCGATCGGTTCACCCGTGATCACCCGGAAGTCCGTGCCGCTCGTCGACGCGCCGCGGGCGATCACACGTCCGACGCGACCTCGGCGACGTGGGCCTTCACGACCCCGTCCGCCCCGGCCGCCGCCGCGACGGCCTTCGCCACGGCCGGCGCCACCCGCGGGTCGAGCGCGCTCGGCACGATGTGGTCGACGCCGAGCTCCTCCTGCGCGATCCCGAAGATGGCGTCCGCGGCCGCGAGCTTCATGTGCTCGGTGATCCGGCGGGCCGAGGCGTCCAGGGCGCCCGCGAAGACGCCGGGGAACGCGAGCACGTTGTTGATCTGGTTCGGGTAGTCGCTACGGCCGGTGGCCACCACGGCCGCATGACGGCGGGCCACGGCCGGGTCGATCTCCGGGTCCGGGTTGGACAGGGCGAACACGATCGCGTCGTCGGCCATCGTCTCGATCACCGACTCGGGCACCGTCGAGCCGGAGAGGCCGAGGAACACGTCCGCGCCGGCGAGCGCCGTCGTCAGGTCACCGCGCAGGCCACGCGGGTTGGTCTGCTCGGCCAGCGCGTACTTGGCCACGTTCATGTTCTCGCGCCCGGTGTGGATGACCCCGCGGGAGTCGAGCACGGTCACGTCCTCGACGCCGGCCTCGAGGAGGATCTTCGCGCAGGCGACGCCGGAGGCCCCGGCGCCGCTCACGACCACCTTCAGCGGTTCCAGGTCGCGGTCCAGCGCCGCCGCGGCACCGCGGAGCGCCGCCAGCACCACGATGGCCGTGCCGTGCTGGTCGTCGTGCATGACCGGGCAGTCCAGCGCCTCGATCAGCCGCCGCTCGATCTCGAAGCACCGCGGGGCGGCGATGTCCTCGAGGTTCACGGCCCCGAAGCTCGGCCGCAGGTGCACGAGGGTCTGCACGATCTCGTCGACGTCGGTGGTGTCGAGGACGAGCGGGATCGAGTCGAGGTCGGCGAACGCCTTGAACAGCGCCGACTTGCCCTCCATCACCGGCAGGGACGCGCGCGGGCCGATGTCGCCCAGCCCGAGCACGGCCGTGCCGTCGCTCACCACGGCGACCAGGCGGTGGGTCCAGGTGTAGCGGGCGGTGAGGGCGGCGTCGTCGGCGATCGCGCGGCTGACCTTCGCGACGCCGGGCGTGTAGGCGATGGACAGGTCGCGGCGGCCCGCGAGGGCCACCGTCGGCGCCACCGAGAGCTTGCCGCCCTCGTGCGGGCCGAAGATGTCGGCGTCGGTGAGGTCACGGCCGCTCGGGTCGTGGGCCGGGGAGCCGGTGTCGGCCGCCGGGACGGAGCTCGTGCTGCTCACGCGGTCCTCCTACGTGTCGTGTCGCGGTGGTGGGACGCGGCCCCCGCGGCGGGAGGCGGTCCGGACGAGGCGTTGGGGCTGGTGGCGGCGACGGGTGCACCCTCCGTCGCGAACGGTCGGGTCCGCGCGGGGCGTCGGTCGCCGCCGGACGCCGGAGAGGGGTGTCTCACGTCGGGCGGAGCGGGCAGGGGTGACCCGGAGGTGGTCGATCCTCGCGCCTGCCGGGCCCGGTGTCTGCGCCCCGACCGGGTCGGACCGGTCACAGGGACACCGACCGCCGGCACCGTCGGCCGATAGGGTCCGACGCCGTGCAGGCCAAGGAACTCGCGGTGCCCGGTGCGTGGGTGTTCACCCCGCCGGTCTTCCCCGACGCGCGCGGCGCGTTCGCAGCGCCCTTCCAGGCGGAGGTGTTCGCCGGGACGGTC
Source organism: Actinomycetospora corticicola (assembly GCF_013409505.1). Lineage (NCBI taxonomy): Bacteria > Bacillati > Actinomycetota > Actinomycetes > Pseudonocardiales > Pseudonocardiaceae > Actinomycetospora > Actinomycetospora corticicola. The sequence continues at coordinate 3,134,891 of NZ_JACCBN010000001.1, forward strand.
GGGCACCCGCTGCATGTGGCGCAGGCCAACACGAGCGTATCGGGCCGTGGGGTGCTGCGCGGTCTGCACTACGCCGACGTGCCGCCCGGCCAGGCCAAGTACGTGCAGTGCTCGGCGGGGGCACTGATCGACGTGGTGGTCGACATCCGGGTCGGCTCCCCGACGTTCGGGCAGTGGGACGCGGTGCGGCTCGACGGCGAGACGCTGAACGCGGTCTACCTGTCCGAGGGACTGGGCCATGCGTTCCTCGCGCTCGTCGACGGCACCGTCGCCACCTATCTCTGTTCCACGGCCTACAACCCGGGCGCGGAGCACGGGGTGAACCCGCTCGACCCGGCCCTCGGGCTCCCCTGGACAGAGCATGTACCCGCTGCGGAGCTGATCCTCTCCGACAAGGACGCCGCCGCCCCCTCGCTCGCCGACGCCCGCGACGCCGGGGCCCTTCCCGACGCCGGGGCCTGCCGCGCCCGCGTGGCGGCGCTGATCGCTGCCGGGACCTCCTGACGTCGGCCGTGGCCCACCCCTGACGCCCGACGTCAGCAGGTCGCCGCACCAGGCAAGATCTCGTCGCGCCGAGTGAAGTGGTCGGTGAGCGAGCACTTCGCACGGTCCGACGAGATCTTGTTGAGTTCAGGGCGGGGTCAGGCCCAGGCCGGCGCCAGCTTCGTCAGCGCGGCCGTGGCGGTGGCGGCCGGGACCTTCGCCGCGGGCGGGACGGAGAGGACGACGCGGTCGCCCGGGACCGTCCGGCTCACGCCCGCGCCCGGCGCCGGGGCGGGTGCCGACGCGGTGGCGGCCGCGACCGCCACGACGAGCGGCTTCCCGCTACGGCTGACCGTGCAGGTGACCTGGCCCGCCTTCGGCCCGTCGTCCGTGGCGGCCGTCAGCTCGGTGACCGGGACATCGAAGGCCTTCGCGACCGCCGGGAGGGACTTCGTGCACCGCTGGGCGGGCGACGGCGAGGCGGTCCGCGGCGGCGTGGTGCTCGTGGTCGTGCTGCTCGTGGTCGTGGTGGTCGCCGGCGGGGTGCTGCTCGAGGACGGCGGGGTCGTGGACGCGGGCGGGGTCGTGGCCGGCCGTGGCGTGGACGGTCGCGGTCCGCTGGCCCCGGGCGCCGACGACGGACCGGCCGGGGTCGAGGACGACGAGCCCGCCGGGGTCGATGACGGCGGCCCGGGCAGAACGGGCGCGCCGGACGACGGACCGGGCACCGAGGACGACGGACCGGGCACCGACGCGGACGTCCCGGGCACCAGCGCGGGCGAACCGGCCGGCGGCGCCACCGCACCGGGAAGCACCGGCGCCGCCAACGGCGAGGCCGAAGCCGACGGCACGCCTGCCGGCACCGGGCTGCCACCGAGCAGACCCGCACCGGACGGGGCGGCAGCCGCACCCGTCGTCGGGAAGGAGCGCGGGAGCGCGGCGAGGGTCGGGTCCCCGGAGGCGAGGACCGCGTCGGGGATGCCGCCCTCGGTGTCCGGGACCGGCAGCGCGCCGGAGGCGTAGGCGTCGGCCCACCGCAGGACGGTGGCGACGTAGGCCTCGGAGTGGTTGTAGCGGAACACCGCGTCGTGCCGGCCGGAGGCCGTGGCGAGGTCGGTGCCGCCCGCGCAGAGGTAACGGCCGGTGGCGAGGGTGGCGTCGAAGGCGTTGTCGGGGTCGGCGACGCCGTCGCCGTTGCCGTCGGCGCCGTAGGTGCGCCAGCTCGTGGGGATGAACTGCGTGGGGCCGACGGCGCGGTCCCAGACGGCGTCGTGGTCCAGCGCGCCGCCGTCGGTGTCGGCGATCGAGGCGTTGCCGCCGGTGCCGTCGAGCTGCGGGCCGAGGATGGGGCTCTCGGTGGTGCCGTCGGCCGACACCGCACCCCCGTAGGCGTGGCCGGACTCCACCTTCCCGATCCCGGCGACCAGCGCCCACGACAGGTGACAGTCCGGTGCCGCCGCGGCCAGGGACGACTCCGCGCCCCGGTAGGCCGCCAGCATGGTCTCGGGGACACCCGACCCCGAGCCCGGACCGGGACCGCCGAGCGACGGCAGGCCGCCCGGGTCCGCGGGCAGCGCCTCGGGCAGCGGGGCGGGTCCGGCGTCGGGCACCCGGCCGGTGGCGCCGGCCAGGCTGGTGTCGACGGGCGGCAGCGGGAGCGCGGCGGTGCGCGGGTGCGGCCCGGCCGCGCCGAGCACACCCAGCAGGACGGCGACCCCGACGGCCCAGGTCACGACGACCCGCGGCCGGGGTCGGTCACCCCGTGCCACCGTCGACACCATCCACGCCGAGCCGATCCACGGCCCTCGCTCGTCCCCCACCGACCACTCCCGTCACCGATCCCCGTCGGTGGGACTGTCGTTCGTCGACACGCTGACGCTATCGGGTGGGAGCGAATCTCCCCCGATCGTGATGCGACCGTGTCAGCGGCGCGCGATCCGCCCGGGCCGCGGCCAGAGCCGGTGGGTCACGACGGCGAGCGCCTCGGCCGGTCCCAGCGTGCGCGAGTCGGTCGACGCCAGGGCCGCGTCGCCCAGGGCGAACCAGCCCCCGTCGTCCGGAAGGGCGAGGCGCTTGACCGAGAGCTGCTCCGGCCGCGCCGCCCAGCGCACGAGGGCCACCTCGCCGGCCCGGATCCGACGCCGGGGCCACGCGAGGACGACGTCCCCGTCCTGCAACGTCGGCGCCATCGACCCGCCGCGGACGAGGACCCGCCGCGGTACCCGGGCGCGTACCCCGGAAAACGCCGCTCGCAGACGCCTCACCAGCGCGGACACCCTGCTCCCATCCCCTGCTCGGCGGCGTCGGGCGGAGTAGGTTGGGCCCCGGTCGGAACGATCACCGGTATATCCCCCGTGGTGTGGGGAGATGGGAGGCGACATGGGACTGCTCGCGAGCATCCTCCGTCCGCGCCTGGAGGCCACCGCGCACTGCGACCTCCCCTGCGGCGTGTACGACCCGGCTCAGGCCCGGATCGAGGCCGAGTCGGTCAAGATGATCCAGTCGAAGTACCAGGACTCCGACGACCCGGAGTTCAAGGAGCGTGCCATCCAGATCAAGGAGGAGCGCTCCGACCTGGTGAAGCACCACCTGTGGGTGCTGTGGACGGACTACTTCAAGCCGCCGCACTTCGAGAAGTACCCGCAGCTCCACGAGCTGTTCAACAAGGCCACCAAGGCGGCCGGCGCCACCGGGACCAAGGGCTCCACGGACCCGAAGACCGGTGACGAGCTGCTCGGCTACATCAGCGAGATCTCGGACATCTTCTGGGAGACCAAGAAGGCTGCCTGAGGCCCGTGAGTCGACGCGCCCGTCCCGCTCGGGGCGGGCGCGTCGTCGTTCCAGGAGGAGGTACGTGGTGAGCGAGAGCCCGGTCGGCCGGCTGTACCTGCTGCGCCACGGGGAGACCGAGTGGTCGCGCTCCGGGCAGCACACCGGCCGTACCGACATCCCGCTCACCGGGCGTGGTGAGGACCAGGCCCGCGTCGCGGGCGACCTGCTCCGCACGCTGCGCGGGGACGCCCAGCCGGACCCGGTGGTCTGGTGCAGCCCCCGCACCCGCGCCCGGGACACCGCCCGGCTCGCCGGTCTCACCGTCGACGACGTCCGCGAGGACCTCGTCGAGTGGGACTACGGCGACTACGAGGGCCGCACGACGCCGGACATCCGCACCGAGGACCCCGGCTGGACGATCTGGACCCACCCGGTCCCCCACGGCGAGTCCGACGAGGCGATCGCGAAGCGCATCGACGCCGTGATCGCCGACGCCGACCGTGAGCTCGCCGTCCGCGACGTCATCGTCGTCGGTCACGGGCACGCCTCCCGGGTGCTCGTCGCCCGCTACCTGGGCCTGCCGCCCGCGGCCGGGGTGGGCTTCGCCTTCGACCCGGCGTCGGTGACGGTGCTGGGCCACGAACGCGGCGAGCACCGCATCGACCTGCTCAACGTGCCCGGCGGGCTGGCCGAGCCCCCTCCCCCGCCCGCCGACCGCCACTGACTCCCCTTCCTGACAGAGCAACCGAGCACGCCGATAGGGGGCCGGGGCCGGCTACTGCTCCGCCCAGTCCCGTCCGGCCCGGGTCAGCACGCCCGCGAGCACGCCGAGGCAGAGGACGGCGATCGGGGCGCCGAGGTCCGGGCGTCCGGACGTGACGCCCGCGTAGAAGGCGACGCCGAGTCCGATCAGCTGGGCGACCACGACCGGCCCCCGCGCCCCGCGCGTGCCGCGGGCCAGCGCGACGCCGGCCGCGCCGATCCCGAGACCGAGCAGCAGGACGAAGGCCCACACCTGCGGTGTCCCCTCGACCACCAGGAGCACCGCGCCGGTGACGAACAGGGCGATGCCCTCCCCCGCACAGACCAGTGCGGCCACCACGACGGACCGGGGCGGGGACGTCGACAGCACGTCCCCCAGCGTAGGCCGCGGCGACGTGAGCGACCCGTGCCCCACGCCCGGCCCAACCACGGACCGTGCCGGGCTACGGTGAGTGCCGTGCGCGCCCTGCTCGTGGCCAATCCCTCGGCCACCACCACCACGGCAGCGGGCCGCGACGTCATCGCCCACGCCCTGGCGAGCGAGCTCAAGCTCGAGGTGGTGGCGACCCGGTACCGGGGCCACGCCAGCGAGCTCGCGGCACGGGCGGCGATGGAGGGCGTGGACCTCGTGGTGGTCCTCGGCGGCGACGGCACGGTGAACGAGGCCCTCAACGGACTGCTCGTCGACGGCCCGCACCCGCAGGTGCCCGCGCTCGGCGTCGTCCCCGGCGGCTCGGCGAACGTGTTCGCCCGGGCCCTCGGTGCCCCACGGGACCCCCTGGAGGCCACGCACCAGCTCCTCGGGGCGCTCGCGACCGGTCGCAGCCGCACCGTCGGGCTCGGGAAGGCCGACGAACGCTGGTTCAGCTTCAACGCGGGACTCGGCTGGGACGCCGACGTCATCGCCGCCATGGAGCGCGCACGGAGCGACGGCCGCGAGGTGACGCCCGCCCGCTACGTCAACACGGCCATCCGCCGGTGGGCGCGGGCCCGGGCCAACCCGCCGTCGCTGACGATCGAGATGCCGGGCGAGGAGCCCGTGGAGGGCGCGAAGATGGCGATCGTCTCGAACACCGACCCGTGGACCTACCTCGGGGGCAACGCGGTCCGCACCAACCCCGGCTGCTCCTTCGAGTCCGGGCTGGGCTTCTTCGCCATGCGCAACCTCGGACTGCCGACCATCGCGCGCACCGTCCGCCAGATCCTGCGGCCCGGTGGGTTCCGCGGTCTGTCCTCGGTGGTGCGCCGCGACGACGTCTCCGCGCTGCGGATCACCTGCGACGAGCCCGTCAACCTGCAGGTCGACGGCGACCACCTGGGGCGGCGCAGCGACGTCGAGTTCGTGGCCGTACCCGACGCGCTGCGCGTCATCGTGTAGCCACGCACGTCCAGCACTCGTGAGCCGCGTCACCGTCGGACCGACGGGCGTGGACCGTAAGCCGACGAACGGCGGCTTGATCCGGCCTTCGGGGGACCTGCGGGACCCCGTCCGAGGCCACGGACGTGCTGCTCGGGAGCATACCGACCGCTCGTCGTCGCCCGACGCCCGGGTCGACGCCTCGTCGTGTCGCGTTTCCCGCTCGTCGCAGTGACAGGACCGTCACGGTCCGCCGATATCCACTCACCGCCCGCGCAAGCCCGTCGAGCCGCTTGGGACTCGATCCAGACGCGTTCCTCCTGCAGATTCTTGGTCATCCCCCGCGAGAGCCGGGCAGGAATGCGAGAGCAGAACTGCGCGGCCGGTCCCCGGGAGCCGGTGAGGGATCACCGGAATCCGGAGGGCACGGGAGGCGGACACCACCAGGTGGCCGGCCGGCGGCAAGGACGTCGCAGGTCGGGACCGGAGGAGTCGGACCTCCCCGCACGTACGAGAACGCTACCGAGGACCGGCGAACATCGGTCCGCGGGATTCCGCCCCGACGGAATCACCCACGACGACGCAACCGGTGCGAACCCCGAGTCGCACCCAGCTGAGGAGAAGCACGATGGACTGGCGAAACGACGCTGCTTGCCGCGACGAGGACCCGGAACTGTTCTTCCCCATCGGGACGAGTGGCCCGGCTCTCACCCAGATCTCCCAGGCGAAGGCCGTCTGCCGTCGCTGCCCCGCGATGTCCGAGTGCCTGACCTGGGCCCTCGAGTCCGGCCAGGACGCCGGTGTCTGGGGCGGTGCCAGCGAGGACGAGCGCCGCGCCATGAAGCGCTACGGCGTGCGCATGGACGTCCAGGCCTGATCCGGCCTGCCGGGGACGGACGCTCGCTCCCCACGCGTCCGCCCCCTCGTGGTTGAGCGAAGGGCCCCGTCGGTCGACTCCTCGACCGGCGGGGCCCTTCGTTCGTCTCGTCCCCACCGCGTGAGGGGAACCCTCGTGCCACAAGAGCGCTCGAATCCTCCCCTCGCGAACGGCGTTCCCGACGGCGGGTCCTACCGGCCGGTGAGCGGGATGCGCAGCTCCGCGCGGGTGCCGCCGACGGGATCGGGGCGCAGCGACAGCGTGCCGCCGAGCTCCGAGTCGACGAGCGTGCGCACGATCTGCAGGCCGAGGCCGGGAGCCCGCTCCAGCGAGAACGTGTCCGGCAGGCCCCGGCCGTCGTCGACCACGTCGATCTGCAGCCGGCTCGCCGTCCGGGTGGCCACGATCCGCACCGTCCCGGAGGTCCCCTCTCCGAAGCCGTGCTCCAGCGCGTTGGACACCAGCTCGGTGACGACGAGGACCAACGGCGTCGCCATCACCGCCGGCAGCACCCCGGCGCGGCCCTCCCGGGCCATCGACACCCCGGCGCCGGGGCGCACCAGGTCGTTCATCATCGGCACCACGCCGGCGAGCACCTCGTCGATGTCGACCCGCTCGTCGACCGACGCGGCCAGGGACTCGTGCACGAGGGCGATCGACGCCACCCGGCGCATCGACTCGTTCAGCGCCGACCGGGCCTCCTCGTGCCGGGTCCGACGGGCCTGCAGGCGCAGCAGGGCGGCCACGGTCTGGAGGTTGTTCTTCACGCGGTGGTGGATCTCGCGGATCGTCGCGTCCTTGCTCATCAGCGCGCGGTCCCGCCGCCGCACCTCGGTGACGTCCCGGACGAGGACCAGCGCCCCGCCCGGCACCCCACGCGGGCGCAACGGCAGGGCCCGCAGCACCGCCGTGGCCCCCCGGCTCTCCAGCTCGGTCCGCGGCGAGGGGGTGCCGGCGAGCGCGTCCCGGAGCACCGAGACCGCCTCCGCCCCCTCGAACGGGTCGGCGGACACCCGGCGGGCGACGAGCGGCAGGTCCTCCCCGACCAGCTCGTCGGCCCATCCGAGCCGGTGGAAGGCCGAGGCCGCGTTCGGGCTGGCGTAGAGCACCGTGCCGGCGGCACTGACGCGCACGAGCCCGTCGCCCACGCGGGGCGAGGAGCGGCCCTCGTCGACCCCCTCCGGCGTCGGGAAGGTCCCGTCGGCGATCATCTGGCAGAGGTCGCCCGCGACCGCGAGGTAGGAGATTTCGAGGGTCGACGGGACGCGGGGCGCGGCGAGGTTGGTGTCCCGCCCGAGGACGGCGATGACGCGGCCGTTCCAGCCGACCGGCACCACCTCGCGCCGGATCGACCGGCCCCGGTGCCAGCGGGGCTGTTCCTCGCGGCGCATCGTCGTGTCGGCGAGCGCTCGGACCAGCTGCGGGTGCTGGGTGGCGGTCGCGGTGCCGCCCACCATGTCGTCGGGGTGGGCGGTCGGGGCGGTCGTCGGCCGGCTGTGCGCGACGCAGACGAACGAGGGCGGGCCGGTCTCGGTCACCGGCACCCACAGCAGGAAGTCGGCGAACGACAGGTCGGAGAGCAGCTGCCACTCCGAGGCGAGCCGCTGCAGGTGCGCGACCTCCTCGCCGGACAGCGAGGTGTGCGTGGCGAGCAGGAAGCTCAGCGTGCTCACGGCCGTCATCCAACCATCGGTGCGGCCCGTCGGACGCGCGTGGGAGAATCACCTCATGTCGAAGCGTGCACGCCAGAAGCGGGACCGCAAGAAGAAGGGCGCGAACCACGGCAAGCGTCCCAACAGCTGACGCGGTGTCGTTCCCCTCTCGGAACGACGAAGGGCCCCCGGATCATTCCGGGGGCCCTTCGTGTGTCCGGGCCGGGATCAGCCCCGGCGCCAGGTCTCCACGCGGGTGGAGTTGACCTCCACGACGGTGCCGCTCACCGTGTGCTCGACGCTGACCTGGGCCTGCTCGAGGACGGTCGACCGAATCCGCTCACGCAGCTTCTGGTGCAGCTCCTCGGGGGCGCGCTCGCCACCGCAGGTGCGGGCCAGGAGGGTCTTCACCTTCTCCTCGAGGCCGTAGCGCGCCAGGCACGGCCCGCACTCCTCCAGATGGCGGCGCAGCTGGGCGTCGCGCTCGGCGCCGCACTCGTGGTCGAGGAGCAGCCAGACCTCGGCGAGCACCTCGTCGCAGTCGGTCTCGTGGTGGTTGCCGCAGCTCATGCCTCGCTCACCCCGTTCCGGATGAACCCCCGGTCGCGCGCCGTGTCGGTCAGGGCCTCCCGCAGCTGCCGACGGCCGCGGTGCAGGCGCGACATCACGGTGCCGATCGGCGTCCCCATGATCTCGGCGATCTCCTTGTAGGCGAAGCCCTCGACGTCGGCGAGGTAGACCGCCATCCGGAAGTCGTCGGGCAGGGCCTGCAGCGCCTCGCGGATGTCGGTGTCCGGCAGCCGGTCCAACGCCTCGGCCTCGGCGCTCGGCAGGCCGGCCGACGAGTGCTCGGCCGACTGCGAGAGCTGGTAGTCGGTGATCTCGTCGGTCGAGTTCTGCTGCGGCTGCCGCTGCTTCTTGCGGTAGGTGTTGATGTAGGAGTTGGTGAGGATGCGGTAGAGCCAGGCCTTCAGGTTCGTCCCGGGCCGGAACGACGTGAAGGACGAGTAGGCCTTGAGCACCGTCTCCTGGACGAGGTCCTCCGCGTCGGGCGGGTTGCGGGTCATCCGCATCGCCGCCGCGTAGAGCTGGTCGACCATCGGCATCACGTCGCGCTCGAAGCGTTCGGCGCGTGCGGCAACCGTCTCTGTCTCCAGGTCCGCGGGCGTGGAGCCGCCCTGCTGCACGTCGGTCGACGACTCGTCGACCTCCGCCTGCTCGACCGCCTCGGACACCGCACTCCCTTCGCGCCACCGCTCGACGATGACGTCGGATCGCGGCGAGGTTACCCCGGTGGGCGTGCGGACACCCCCCTCGTCGGGGATGCGGAGCCGGATCGGGGTCCGCTCCATCGTCATGGCTGGCATGTCCGTGTCAACACGGTCCGGGGTGCGCGTGTTCCCGCGTCCCCCCGTGGCAGGACAGCGTCGTCGCTGTCGTCCAGTGGCAGGGAGTCCACGTCCTCGTACGTCCTAGGCTGCGCCCGTGGCCAAGCGATCCGCCGCCGGCACCCCGGCCCTCGCCCTGCTCGCGAAGGCCGGCGTCACGGTCACGACGCACACCTACGAGGCGCCGGGCGTCGCCGCGTACGGCACCGAGGCCGCGGACGCGCTGGGCCTGGACCACGCGCGGGTGTTCAAGACCCTGGTGGCCGAGGTCGACGGGAAGCCGGTGCTCGCGATGGTCCCGGTGTCGGGCTCGCTCGACCTCAAGGCGCTGGCCGCGGCGCGGGGCGGCAAGAAGGCGGTGATGGCCGACGTGGCGGTCGCCGAGCGGCTCACCGGGTCCGTCGCGGGCGGCATCTCCCCGCTCGGCTCGCGGACCCGTCTCCCGGTCGTCGTGGACTCCTCGGCGCTGCGCTTCGACACCGTCTTCTGCAGCGCCGGAAAGCGCGGCCTGCAGATGGAGATCGGCCCCTCCGACCTCGTCACGACGGCGGGGGCGACGACCGCCGCGGTCGCCTCCCCTGCGTGACCGAACGGTTGGTTACCCTCCCGGGATGCCGAAGGACGGGAGCGCGACCCGGCGGCGCCTGCTCGACGCGGCGACCGCGGAGTTCGCCGCGCGGGGGATCGCCGGGGCGCGGGTCGACCGCATCGCCGCCGCGGCCGAGGCGAACAAGGCCCAGATCTACGCGTGGTTCGACTCGAAGGACGGGCTGTTCGACGCCGTCTTCCACGAGCACCTCGCCCTGATCGTCGACCTCGTCCCGTTCGACGCGCGCGACCTCCCGGGCTACGCGGTCCGCCTCTACGACGCCTACCTCGAGCAGCCGGCGGTGATCCTGCTGGCGGTCTGGGCGCGGCTCGAGCGCGTCCCCACCGGGGACCTGCTCACCGCCGTCACCGACGAGGTCGCCCGCAAGCTCGACGCGGTCCGCGCGGCGCAGGCGGAGGGCCTCGTCGACCCCGCCTACGCGGCGGAGGACGTGTACTCGCTCGTCATCGCCCTGTCCATGACGTGGTCGCCGGCGGCCACCGTGATCGCCGCCGCGCCCGGGGACGCCGAACGCGACCACACCCGTCGTCGGGAAGCCCTGGCGCGGGCGGTGCGGGGGGCGCTCGGCCCCTGACCCGATCGGAGTACGCAGCCGGGACTGCGCCGGTCGGGCCGGTCTACTGGGCCGTATGCGCGTGTTCGTCGTCGTCCTCGTGCTCCTGGGCGTGCTGTCCGGGTGTACCTCCCTGGGGCTCGGCCGGGACGACACCGCGGCCGGGCAGGCGGCCCGCCCGGGCGCAACGACCGACGCGGGCGCGGCCGAGTCGATCCGCACCGCCGCCCGGGCGACCGCGGCGGCGGACGGCGCGACGGTCCGCGTCGCCTCCTCCGGTCCCGCTCGCGACCGCTCGATCACGACGACGGGCTCGGGCGTCCTGGACTTCCGCGGCCGGACCGCGTCGACCGCGCTGCGCCTCGGGGACCTGGGGCGGGTGGACGCGCTCGCCGTCGGGCGGACCGCCTACGGGGCCCTGCCGCCGCGCGCCATCAACGACATCTCCCGGGGCCGTCAGTGGGTCGCGGTCGCCCTCGACGACGTGGACACCGGTCTGTTCGCCGACACGGTCATCCAGCTCGGCTACGGCCTGACGGGCAACCCCGCGGACCTGATGACGCTCCTGCTGGCGATCCGCGACGAGGTCGTGGTGGTCGGGCCGGAGACGATCGCCGACGTCCCGACCGTCCACCTGCGCGGCACCGTCGACCTGGCCCGGCTGCGGGCCATCGCGCCGGACCTCGGTCCGGTGGTGGACCGGGCCCGGACCGAGCTCCAGCTGACGACGCTGCCGGTCGACGTGTGGCTCGACACCGAGGGCAAGGTCCGGCAGGTCACCGAGACGCTCGTCCCGGGGCAGGCCTCGACCACGACGACGCTGACCGACCTGCTCCCCCAGGCGACCGTCGTCGCACCGCCCGCGGAGATCGTGCGCGACCTCTTCCGGGAGCTCCGGGCGCGGGGTGGCTTCGCCCCGTGAGCACTCATCCGTGTCCTGGCCCGGATTTCTACCCACAGGGCGGCGCCACCTGCGCGATCCACGGGGCGACCGCGTCGCGGACCGGGCCCTGGGCACGCAGCGAGTGGTCCCCGCGCACGGTGACCACCTCGCGGTGCGCGGCGACCGGCGGGACCCCGAAACGGTCGCGGTCACCGGAGACGGCCAGCGCCGGGATGCCGGCCGCGTCGACGGCGTCGATCTCGGGCGAGCGGTCGGGCCGGGTGCCGTCCTTGCGGGCCGGGGCCAGCAGCGGGAAGGCCAGCGCCAGGACACCGACCGGACGCGGGTCCGCCACGACCGCCCCGCGGCACGCCACCCGCGCACCGGACGACCGGCCGCCGTGGACCTGCGGCACCCCCGGGAAGCGCGCGGTGAGCTCGGTCAGCACGCAGGCCCACGCCTCGTCGAGCTGCGGCGCCCGCGGCGGCGCCTTCCGACCGGCGACGCGGTAGGGCTGCAGGACCCGCGCGGCGACGAAGCCCGGTGCGGCCGCGACCGCCGCGAGCAGGTCGGGCGCCTCGATCCCCCCGCCCGCGCCGTGCCCGAGCACGAGCAGGCCACGCGGCTCGCCGTCGGGATGGTCGATCACCACCTCGGCCGGGCCGTGCGGGGTCTCGACGATCACGACGGGTTGACGGCTTCCAGGTCGAGGCCCTGCTGCTCGGGCTCCTCGTGGGCCTCCTCGATCAGCTCGGCGCCGTGGTTGCGCACGTTGTTGACCATCGAGGACACCTGGCGCATCCCGATCGCGGCCACCACCTCCTCGGAGGGGACCAGGAGGTCGGTGACGTCGTCGGCGTCGGGGTCCAGCCAGGCCGCCCAGCTCTCCCGCGGCAGCACCAGCGGCATGCGGTGGTGGATCTCGGTGAGCACGCCCGCGGAGGCCGTCGTCACCACCGTCGTCGAGATCAGCGGCGGCTCACCCTTCGCGGGCCGCCACGTCTCCCACAACCCGGCGAGCGCGAGCGGGCGCCCGTCGTCGTAGCTCATGAAGTACGGCGTCTTCTGCTTGCCGTCGCGCAGCCACTCGTACCAGCCGTCGGCCGGCAGGAGGCAGCGCCGGGAAGCGGCCGCGCGGCGGAACGCGGGCTTCTCGGTGAGCGACTCGGCCCGCGCGTTGATCATCTTGTTGCCGACCGACAGGTCCTTCGCCCACGACGGCACGAGGCCCCACCGCATGGCGCGCAGCGAACGCTCCACCGTCGACGGGTCGGGCGTGCCGTCGTCGGCGCGGGGATGGCGGTCGACGACGGCCGGGACGGTGAGGGTGGGCGCGACGTTGTACTCCGGCCCGATCGCCTCGCCGCCGGTCTCGTCGCGCGCGTCGAACTCCGCGGCCAGGTCGGCCGGGTCCTTGGCCAGGGCGTAGCGACCGCACATGGTTCCCGATCCTGCCAGGATGAGGGCCATGACCGCGTGGAGCGCCCCGACCGCCGACGGCCCGGTGCACGGCACGGTCGCCGTCCCCGGCTCGAAGTCGATCACCAACCGGGCCCTGCTCCTCGCCGCGCTCGCCACCGACGGGGTGACGCGCACCGTCTCCGGCGCCGCACGCTCGCGCGACACGACGCTGATGGTCGACGGCCTCGCCGCCCTGGGGGTCGACACGGCCACCGCTCCGGGCCGCGACGGCACGCTCGACGTCACGATCACCGCCCCCGCCCACCTGCGGGGAGGGCGGGTCGACTGCGGGCTCGCCGGCACGGTCATGCGGTTCCTCCCCCCGGCGGCCGCCCTGGCCGACGGTCCGGTGGAGTTCGACGGCGACCCGCACGCCCGGACCCGCCCGATGGGCGGCGTGCTCGAGGGCCTGCGCGGGCTCGACGTCGCCCTGGAGCCTGCCGACGCGGACCGCCTGCCGTTCACCGTCCTCGGCCGCGGCGGTGTGCGCGGAGGCGCGGTGACCGTCGACGCGTCGGCGTCCTCGCAGTTCGTCTCCGGCCTGCTGCTCTCCGGGCCCCGGTACGACGCCGGGCTCGCGGTCACCTCCTCGACGCCGGTCCCCTCGCTCCCCCACGTCGACATGACCGTGACGATGCTGCGCCTGGCGGGTGTCACGGTGACGTCGGAGGACTCGCGCTGGGCGGTCTCGGCGGGGCCGATCACGCCGGACCCGCGTTTCGTCGTGGAGCCCGACCTCTCGGGGGCGGCGGTCTACCTCGCCGCCGCGATGATCACCGGCGGGCGGGTGACGGTGGCGGGCTGGCCGGAGCGGCGGCCCGGGGCGAACCCGGAGCGGCACACGCAGTCCCGCCACGACCTGCCCGACCTGCAGCCGCTCGGCGCCGTCCGCCGCGCGCTCGAGGCGTTCGGGGCGACGGTCTCCGAGGGCCCCGACGGCCTGACGGCGCAGGGGCCCGACCGGCTCTCGGGCGCGGACGTCGACCTCGGCGAGATCGGCGAGCTCACCCCGACCGTCACGGCGCTGGCCATCGTGGCCTCGCTCGGCGGGCACGCCTCGCGGCTGCGCGGGGTCGCGCACATCCGCGGCCACGAGACCGACCGGCTCGCCGCGCTCGCCGCCGAGGCCGCGGCGATCGGCGCGCACGTCGCCGAGACCGAGGACGGTCTGGAGGTGCACCCGCCGTCGGGACCGCTGCGCCCGACCCGCCCGTGGGGCGCCTACGCCGACCACCGGATGGCGACGGCGGGCGCGCTGGTCGGCCTGGTGGTGCCCGGGCTGGAGATCGACGACGTGGCGGCGACGGGCAAGACCCTGCCGGACTTCGCGGACGACTGGTCGACGCTGGTGCGCGGGGCGGGGATCCCGGCGTGACGATGCGGCTCTCCTGCCACTGGATGACAGCAACGACGCTCTGCTGCCACCGGGGGACGCGATGAGCCCCCGCAGCGCCGCCGGGCGGTACGACGAGAGCGACGTCCGGATCCGGCCGGGCAAGGGCACCCGGCCCCGCTCCAAGCGCCGACCCGAGCACGCCGACGCGCGGCCGGCGATGGTCGTGGGCGTCGACCGCGGCCGCTGGACGTGCGCGCCGGACGACGAGCCGGAGGTCCGGATCATCGCGATGCGGGCCCGCGAGATGGGGCGCACCCCGGTGGTCGTGGGCGACCACGTGGACCTCGTCGGCGACACCACGGGCGCCGACGACACCCTCGCCCGGATCGTGCGCGTCGCCGACCGCACGAGCGTCCTGCGCCGCACCGCCGACGACACCGACCCCTACGAGCGCATCGTCGTCGCGAACGCCGACAAGCTCGTCATCGTCACCGCCCTCGCCGACCCGGTGCCCCGCACCGGCTTCGTCGACCGCTGCCTCGTCGCGGCCTACGCCGGCGGCCTCACCCCCGTGCTGTGCCTGACGAAGGCCGACCTCGCCGACCCGGGCCCCTTCGCCGCCGAGTACGCCGAGCTCGACCTCCCCGTCGTCGTGACCCGCTCCGACGAGGACCCCGGACCGCTGCGCGCGGTCCTGCGCGACCAGGTGTCGGCGCTGATCGGACACTCCGGCGTCGGCAAGTCGACGCTGGTCAACGCCCTGGTCCCGGATGCGGAGCGCGCGGTCGGGGTCGTCAGCGGGGTCGGCAAGGGGCGGCACACGTCCACCTCGGCGGTGGCGCTGAGCCTTCCCGACGGCGGATGGGTGGTCGACACCCCCGGCGTGCGGTCCTTCGGGCTCGCGCACATCTCCCCCGACGACGTCGTGGCCGCCTTCGGCGACCTCGCGACCGCCGTCGAGAACTGCCCGCGCGGGTGCTCCCACCTCGGCCCGCCCGCCGACCCGGAGTGCGCGCTCGACCCGCTGGTCGAGTCCGGCGCGCTCTCGGCCGGTCGGCTGGACGCGCTGCGCCGCGTGCTCACGGCGCTGCGCACCCCCGCCTGGGAGATCTAGCCGCGCAGGCCCCGCGGCGGCACCGGCAGGCACTGCACCGGCTGCGCGTGCGCGGGGTCGAGGGCGTTCGCGATGTGCTGCATGGTCACCGGGTCGTAGGCGACGGCGACGTGCTCGGCGAGGTCGGTCGGGCACCCGTCCTGCAGCACGATGTTCGTCGCGCCGTCGAGCAGCCCCGAGGTGTAGGGCACGACGAGCTCGTCGTAGCGGGTGAGGATCATCGTGTAGGTCACGCCCGGGACCTTCGGGCCGCCGTCGGAGTTCATGCGGCGAACGAAGTCCGACCCGGCGAGGAACTGGCGGCACGACGCGCACGCCTGGTCGAGGGAGGCGACGAGCACGGGGTCGAGGCCCAGCTCCTTGCCCGTCCGGTTCAGGAAGTCCAGGGCGAGCGTGTTCGTGCCCTGCCACAGCGGCGTCATCCCGACGTACCGGTCGACGTACCGGGAGCCGCCGAGGAACTTCACGTAGTAGTCCGGCATCAGCGAGCCCTCGGAGTGGCCGACGACGTCGACCTTCTGCGCCGTCGTCGCGGTCCGGACCCGCTGGACGAACGTCGCGAGCTCCTGCGCGCTGCGCTCCATCGGCGCGAGGCCGCCGACGAGACCGACCGGCGGCGGGAGCAGCGCGTTCTGCCCGTAGGTCAGCGAGAAGACGCAGTACCCGCGGGCCTTCAGCTGCGGGGCGATGTACTGCCAGTTGTCGAACTGCGTCGCGAGGAGGCCGTGCACCAGGACGACGGGGTTCGGGTGCTGCGCGGTCGGGCGGCAGGAGAAGTCGTTCGACCCGGGCGGCGACGGCGCCAGCAGGTCCGCGCCGGGCGCGGCCTGCGCCGGCGCGGCGAGCACGAGGGCGGCCACGAGGGCCGTCACGGCGGTCAGCAGGATCGCGCGCAGGCGGCTCGTCACACAGGCGACAACGGCGCCGATCGGGTGAGGATGCGGGTCAGGTCATCGCGTACAGGTCGTAGACGACCTGCGACGCGCGCCGCTGTGCCACGGCCACCGTGAGGAGCCGGGTCATCCAGCCGTATGCCGGCGCCGACGTCTCGAACGTCGCGTGGACGCGGAAGTAGTACGACGACGGGTCGGGCTCCTCGCCGCGCGCGAGGGCGGCCAGGACCTCCGGCGGACCGGACCGGACACCCGCCGTCCGGATGAAGACGTCCGCGCCGTCGTCGGAGCGCAGCAGGTAGCGGGTGTCGATCGTGGTGGCCCCGTCGGCCTGGATCACCTGCCAGTCGGCGCCGCCGGGCACGACGACGCCGGTGAACCGCTCCCCGGTGACGCGGCCGCCGACGATCGGCACGATGCGGCGGTGGCCCGCGTCGGTGACGCCGAGGTCGACCGGGACGTCCAGGTCGACCTCGACGTGGGCCAGGTACGCCAGGCCGGGCACGGGCAGCGTCATGACCGGCGAGGCTCCCCGCCGGCCGGGGGCTCGGAGATGACCGACTCGTCGTCGGGACCCGGGTCCTCGAGCAGCGTGATCTCGCTGGGCTCGTCGATCACCTCGATGGGATAGGTGGGCCCGGCGTCGCGCCGGCGCGCCATCTCGTCGAGGTGGTCGTTCTGGAAGCAGACCGTGGCCTGCGGGTCGTCGACCACCCAGCGCGGGAAGAAGATCGTGCCGTGGGTGACCCGGTGCTCCAGGTCGGCCACGATCGACACGCTCGTGCCGGTCGGCTCGGTCCAGTGCACGGTGTGGACGCCCTCGCGGAGCCGCGACACGTACGCGCGCTGGTCGCGCACCCAGCGGCCGCCGACCAGCCCGGAGTGGATGCGGTAGTCGACGGTGGTCTCGTTCTTGACGTACAGCTCGTACTCCCAGCCGTTGGCGTAGGTGTAGACCAGCCGCTTGCCCACGATCGTGTCGCTCACGGAGATCGAGTACCCGCTGCCCGCCGAACGAGCGTGCTACGTTGGAAACCAACCAGATGGTTACTGACGACGAGGAGACCCCGATGGGCATCACGACGGCGTTCGACGCCCGCAGCACCGCCCTGGAGGTCGTCGAGGGCGTCGACCTCACCGGCCGCACGGCCGTCGTCACCGGCGCCGCCTCGGGCATCGGGGTGGAGACGGCGCGGGCGCTGGCGGCGGCGGGCGCGACGGTGACGGTGGCGGCGCGGTCGGTCGAGGCCGCGGAGCGGACGGTCGAGGACATCCGGTCGACCACCGGCAACCCGTACGTGCAGGCCGCCCGGCTCGACCTCACCGACCTGGACTCGGTCCGCGCCTTCGTCGACGCCTGGAGCGGCCCGCTGCACCTGCTCGTGAACAACGCGGGGGTGATGGACACCCCGGAGACCACCACCGCCTACGGCTGGGAACTGCAGTTCGCGACCAACCACCTCGGACACATGGCCCTCACCCTCGGGCTGCACGACGCGCTCGCGGCCGCGGGCGACGCCCGGGTGGTGGTCGTGTCCTCCAGCGGCCACGGCAGCTCGCCCGTGGTGTTCGACGACCTCTTCTTCGAGCGCCGCGCCTACGACCCCGGGCTCGCCTACGGCCAGTCCAAGACCGCCAACGTGCTCTTCGCCGTCGAGCTCACCCGCCGGTGGGCGGCCGACGGGATCACCGCGAACGCGCTCATGCCCGGCGGCATCTGGACCGGGCTGCAGAAGCACTGGGACCCGCAGGTGATCGAGGAGCTGTCGGTGACCGCGGCGTCGATCATGAAGACCCCGGAGCAGGGCGCGGCGACCTCGGTGCTGCTGGCCGCGTCCCCGGAGCTGGCGGGAGTCGGGGGGCGGTATTTCGAGGACTGCCACGAGGCCGAGGTCGTGGACGAGATCCAGGACGGCATCCACGGCGTGCGGGCGTACGCGCTGGACCCCGAGGCCGCCGAGCGGCTGTGGGACGTCTCGCTGGCGCTGCTGGAGAAGGCCGGATGGGACATCCGCGGCTGAGCGGGTACGCCCCCGTGTGCAGCTGCCCGTCCCGGACACCGGACCCGACGCCGCCGTCGACTTCGTCTCCCAGCACCTCGGGGACCTGACCTGCGACACCCCGGCCGCGTCGGGCGCGTTCCGGGGCGGGCAGACGGCGGCGGACATCGCGCTCGACGCGCTCGACGTCGGGAACTACGCCCGCCGGCGCAACGACGTCTGGCCGCCGGAGCGCCGCGGCGCCTCCCGGATGTCGCCGTACATCCGCCACGGGCTGCTGCCGCTGCCCACGCTGTGGGAGCACGTCGCCGACGCCCCGCAGCGCGACCGCACGAAGTACCGCGACGAGCTCGCCTGGCAGGAGTACGCCCGCCACGTCTACGCCCGGATCGGCCCGGCCCTGGGTGACGACCTGCGCGCCCGCCCGCCGCGCCCGCCCGAGACCTGGGACGACCCCTGGCCCCGGGACATGAACTGCATGGACGTCAACCTCACCGAGCTGCACGGCGACGGGTGGCTGGTCAACCAGTGCCGGATGTGGCTCTCCAGCCAGTGGACGGTGCGGGCCGGGGCGCTGTGGCGCGACGGCGAGGACGCGTTCTTCACCCATCTGCTCGACGGGTCCCGGGCCGCGAACCGGCTCGGCTGGCAGTGGACGGTCGGCACCGGGACCGGCAAGGCGTACGGCTTCTCCCGCAACCAGGTGGAGAAGCGGGCCCCGAAGCTGTGCGCGGAGTGCGCCCTGAACGCCGACTGTCCGGTGCAGGACTGGCCGCCCGAGCAGCGCACGACGCGGATCGAGCCGCCGGAGTCGCTCCGCTCGGACCCCGACCCGGAGTCGACCGGCGGCCCCTCGTCGTCCCCCGAGGACGGCGACGTCGAGGCGGTGTGGCTGACCGCGGAGTCGCTCGGGGACGACGACCCGGCCCTGGCCGCCCACCCCGACGCCCCCGCGGTCTTCGTGTTCGACGAGCCGCTGCTCGCCCGCCTGCGCCTGTCCGGCAAGCGACTGGTCTTCCTGACGGAGACGCTGTCCGACCTGGCCACGCGGCGTCCGGTCGAGCTGTACCGCGGTCGCGT
The DNA here is from genome assembly GCF_013409505.1 of Actinomycetospora corticicola. Taxonomy (NCBI): domain Bacteria; kingdom Bacillati; phylum Actinomycetota; class Actinomycetes; order Pseudonocardiales; family Pseudonocardiaceae; genus Actinomycetospora; species Actinomycetospora corticicola. The sequence continues at coordinate 3,154,112 of NZ_JACCBN010000001.1, forward strand.
GCCCGAGGAGCTGTCCGGACGACGGGTCGCGGTCACCTTCGCCCCCGTCCCGGGCTTCCGACGCCGGTCGGCGGCCGTCGACCCGGTCGAGGTGCACCCGTGGCCGTGGCTCTTCCGCCCCCGCGGCGGGCGGCTGCAGAGCTACACCGCCTGGCGCAAGGGGATGCCCCAGCGGCCGGACGGGGTCGGCTGACCGTCCCGCCCACGTCGGGTGCGCAGGCACTCCCCCGAGTGCCGCGACTAGCGTCCGCGCGCCCGGGGCATCACCCCCTCGTGCCCCGAGTCGCCATCGCCTGTCAGGGCGGCGGCAGCCAGACGGCGTTCACCGCCGGCGTGCTGCGGCCGTTGCTGCGCTCCCCCGACGTCGAGCCCGTCGCCTTCACCGGGACCTCCGGCGGCGCGATCTGCGCCCTGCTCGCCTGGTACGGCTGGCGCACCGGCGGGCCGCGCCGGGCCGTCGAGCTGCTGGACGGCTTCTGGCGGGACAACGCGGCCACGTCCCCGCTCGACGCGGTGTCCAACGCCGTCGGGGTGGGCCTGCTCCGACTGCGCGACCTCGGGGTGCTGCCGCTGCCCGCGTTCGACCCGTACCGGTTCCCGGAGATCGCCCGCGGCCGGCTGCAGGACCTCCTCGAACGGTGGGTGGACTTCCGACTGCTCGCCGCGCTGCCCCGGAACGAGGGCCCCGTCCTGCAGATCGGGGCCGTCGAGGTGCGCAGCGGCGCGTTCCGGCGCTTCGACTCCCGGCGCGGGGAGATCACCGTGGAGACGGTGCTCGCGAGCGCCGCGATCCCGACCCTCTTCCGCGCCGTCGACACCGGCGACGGCGTGTACTGGGACGGCGTGTTCTCGGAGAACCCGCCGGTGCGCGACCTCCCGGCCCTCGCCCCGGACGCCCTCTGGATCGTCCAGCTCTTCCCGCAGCGCATCGACGTCGAGCCCCGGACGCCGGGCGCGATCGCCGACCGGCGCGCGGAGCTGACCGCGAACCTGTCGCTGGAGCAGGAGATCGACGCGATCCAGAAGATCAACGAGTTCGTCCGCGCGGGCTACCTCGACGGGGCCGGGTACCGCGAGGTGGGCATCGAGCGCATCCAGCTCGACCGGCGGCTCGACTCGGCGTCGGCGGCCGACCGGTCGCCGGCCTTCCTGGAGGGGCTGATCGCCGACGGAGTGCAGGCCGGGGAGGCGTTCCTGGCGCGCTCCGTCCCTGCGGCCGTCCGCGCGACCGGGACCTGATCCGCGACGTTCACACCAGGCAGGCCGGAGCGCCCGGGAACCTGCCTCACGTCGACCTCGCCGCGGGCACCCCGCGCGCTCACCCGCCGTCGGGAACGTCCAGCTCCAGCAGGAACGGGAGTTCCTGGACGCCGTACCAGGCGAGGTCGTGGTCCTCGGCGTCCCCGAGCGCGAGCTCGGCGTCCTCGTCGCCGAGGTCGGCCGCGTCGATGACCGCCGCGGCGCGCCGGACGGCGTCCTCGGCGTCGACGAGGTCGAGGTGGATCGCGGCGAGCTTCCCGCTCGGGATCGGGCCCGCGACCCGGACGACGGCCGCGTCGAGGTCCGGGCGCAGCGTCACGTCGTCGACGTCCGCGGCGACCACCGCCCGGCGGGCGGGGGTCTCCGGGTCCGCCGCGAGCTCGGTGGCGAGCAGCCGCAGCGAGGCGCGGGCGGCCTCGGTCATCGCGACGTACTCCAGCTCCTCCTCGTCGCCCGCGAGGTAGGACTCGCGCAGCCCCGGGGTCAGCGCGAACGCGGTGCCCGAGAGCGGCTGGACGTGCCCGTCGGCCAGCAGCCGCCGCAGTCCGCCGACCGTGGTCGGGATGTAGATCCTCACGTGTCCCGGTCCTTCCGCGACCACCACTGCGCCGTCGTGCGCAGCGCGGTCCGCACCACGTCCGCCTGACGGCGGGCGTCCATGACGTTCCATCCCATCACCGCGCGTTCCTCGGGCCCCGGGGCGTGCGAGGTGACCGTCAGGCCGGCCTCGCGGAGCCGGGCGATCTCCCGGGCGCTGCGGGCCCCGACCATGCCACGGAACAACCCGTCCGCCGCAGCCCCCACCCCCGTCAGGTGGGCGCGACCGCGGCGCGCGAGCGGCACCAGCACGAGCGCCTCGTCGAGCGCGGGCATGTCCGACCCGAGCAGCAGGTCCGCCGAGGTCGCCGAGCACACCCCGCCGTCGACGTAGCGGCGTCCCCCGATGCGCACCGGGGAGAACCAGCCCGGCACCGCGCACGAGGCACTCGCGGCCTCCGCGCACGACGCGGGGGGCGCACCCTGGCGTCCGAACGGCACCCGGGCGCCGCTGTCGTAGTCGGTGGCGACGATCCGCAGCTCGGGGGCCGTCGGGGGTGCGGGCCACGTCTCGGGGGCGAAGGAGGAGACGAGCCGGATCACCCCGGTGGTGTCCGCCCGGCCGATCGGCAGCAGGGCCGAGGCGACCGCGAACGGCGGGAAGCGTCGCGGGTGCCGGGCGACCTCACGCAGCAGCCGCACCGAACCCGGCCCGACCCGCGGCAGCGGCGGGAGCCCGCCCCGCGCTCCCCGGCGCCTCGGTCGCGTTCCCGACGGCGGGTGCTCCCGCGGCTCGAGCAGGTGGGCCACCAGGTCGTCGACGGCGACCCCGCTGGCGAGCGCCGAGGCGACGATCGACCCGGCGGACGTCCCGATGATCACGTCGGCGTCGCGCACGTCGAGGCCGGTGTGCTGCTGCCAGGTCGACAGCGCGGCCACCGTCCAGGCGTAGCCCAGCGAACCGCCGGTGCCGAGGACGAGCGCCCGGCGCGAGAGCGTCCGGTCGGGGCGCTCGCTCCCGCTCACCGCGGCACCGTGGCGACGAGCTCGGCCAGCGCCTCCGTCACGAGGTCGCCGAACTCGTCGACGTCGGCCATCGAGTCCCGGTCGGCGTTGAAGCCGTAGAACACCCCGCCGTCGTAGGAGGTCAGACCCACCGCGAGGGACTGGCCCTTGGCGAGCGGCACGACCGGATACATCTCGAGCATCCGCGCCCCACCCGCGTAGAGCGGGTGCTGCGGGCCGGGCACGTTCGAGACGACGACGTTGAACAACCGCCGCGACAGCCCGCTCGCGGCGCGGGCCCCGAGCGCGTGCAGCGTCGGCGGCGCGAACCCGCCCACCCGGACCAGCGCGTTCGCGCCGACGGACTGCCCGGACTGCTTGTGCTCGCGCATCGCGTGCGCGACGTGGTGCATCCGCAGCACCGGGTTCGGCTCGCCCACCGGGAGGTCCACGAGGTACGAGGCGATCCGGTTGCCCAGCAGCCCGCTGCCGCTGATCGCGCCGGTCGCCGCCGCCTCGCCGCGCACCGAGAGCGGGACCATCGCGCGCATCGTCGTCGTCGGGGTCACCGAGGCCCCACGGGAGAGCAGCCAGTTGCGCATGGCTCCCGCGATGACCGTGAGCACGACGTCGTTGATGGTGCCGCCGTGGGCACGGCGGACGGCGCGGTAGTCCTCCAGCTCGGTGCGCGCGTGGGCGAAGCGCCGCTGGGTCGAGATCGGCACGTTGAGCGGGCTGGTCGGGGCCGGGCGCACCGCGGTGCGCACGGCGGACAGGAGGCCCCCGGCCACGCCTGCGACCTTCGTGACGGTGTCGGCGGCGTCGCGCATCGCCGCGTGCGCGGCCTCCACGGCGTTGCCGGGGCGCGCGACCGCCTCTCCCACCGCGTCGAACACGAGCTTCCAGGGCGGCGGCTCGGGCCGCGCGACCCAGTCGTCGTCGGCCTCGCCGCGACCCTCGGGCGAGTCGTCGAGCACGACCTGGGTGATGTCGATCGAGGCGATCCCGTCGACCATCGCCTGGTGGGTCTTCGTCACGATCGCGACCCGGCCCCCGGAGAGCCCGTCGACGAGGTACATCTCCCACAGCGGCCGCGTGTGGTCGAGCGGGCGCGACATGAGGCGCGCGACCAGCTCGTTCAGCGCCCGGTCGGTGCCCGGACCAGGCAGCGCGGAGCGCCGCACGTGGTAGGTGACGTCGAAGTCGGTGTCGTCCACCCACACCGGACGGGCCACGCCGTACGGGATCTGCTTGATCTTCTGCCGGTAGCGCGGGACCAGCCCGATGCGCCCGGAGATGAGCTCGACGAGCCGCTCGTAGTCGAAGCCGGACCGGGGCTTGCGGAAGACGGCGACGCTGCCGACGTGCATCGGCGTCGTCGGCTGGTCCATGTAGAGGAACGAGGCGTCCAGGGCCGTGAGGCGGTCCGGCATGGCCTCGATCCTCGCACGAGGGCGGGGGTGACCCGTCTGACACAGTGGACTGCGATGCCGCCCTCCCACCGACCCGCGATGCCACCTGCAGCGCCTGACGACGAGGTCTCCCCCAAGGACCGGTTCGTGACCGTCTACGGCCGCAAGCCGGTGCTCGAGGCCCTCACCGACCGCGCCCTGGAGGTCGACAAGGTCGTGCTCGCCGAGGGGGTCGACCAGCGCGCCGTGCGGCTGATCCTCGACGCCGCGCGCTCGCGCGGGGTCCGCGTGACGCGCGCCTCCGCCCAGCGGGTGAAGGTCCTCGCGGGCAACGGCCGGCAGGACCAGGGGGTCATCGCCGACGTCGTCGCCCCCGGCATGCGGACCGTCGAGCGGTTCCTCGCCGAGCTGGGCCCGGACGCGCCCGCCCGGGTGCTGGTCCTCGACGGGCTCACCAACCCGGCGAACGTCGGCATGATCCTGCGGTCCGCGACCGCGGCCGGACTGGAGGGCGTCCTGCTCCCCCGCCGCGGCCTCCCCTCGATCGACCCGCTGGTGGTCAAGGCCTCCGCGGGCGTCGCGTTCCACGCCCCGGTGCTGCGGGCCGGGACCGCCGCGGCCGGCCTGGCCGCCCTGGCCGAGGCCGGGTTCGTGCTGCTCGGGCTGGACGGTGGCGGAGCGACCTCGCTGTTCGACGCCGAGCTCGCCCCCCGCACGGCCCTCGTGGTCGGCGGGGAGACCGACGGCCTCACCGAGGAGGTCCGCGGCGAGCTGCACGGGACGGTGGTGATCCCGATGGCCGGGGGCGTCGAGTCGCTGAACGCGGCGTGTGCGGCCACCCTCGCGTGCTTCGAACTGACCCGGCGCTTTACCCCGTGACGAGATCGTCCAAACCGGCCCCGGCCGACGATCTCCGCTCCTAGAGTCGGGTCCGTCCGCGGAGCCCTCCCGATCCGCGGACGGCGGGCGCCGACCGGTGCCCGCGGACGATCGCACCGGGAGGACACGGCCATGAGCGTCGCGGCACACGACCCCGCACCGGCGTCGACGGGAGGCGACACCGGACGCGGGAGGCCCGAGGTCACGACGCCGGGCGTCCGGCCGCGGGCCGGGCGGGTCTGCGCCGCGCCCCGGCTGGCGCGCCGGATGGACCGACGGCCGGCGCCGCGGCTGCGGTCGTTGCAGGCCGTCCGGGCCGTGCCCGTGGCGCGGGCGGAGCCGGAGCCGGCTCCCGAGGTCACCTCCACCGCCTGGGACGCGGCGATGGAGGCGGCCCGCTCGCAGGTGGGCCCGGTGGCCCTCCGGGTGCTCTCGGCCGTCGCCGAGGTGCTCGACGGGCGGCGTCCGGTCGGTCATCTCGAGGGCGTCTGTCCCGCCGGAATCCTGCCGGTGGTGCGGGCGGCGGCGCGTCGACCCGCCGTCCGGGGCACGCGTGTGCGCGGGCTCCGGATGTGCCCGCTGGTGACGACGGGGGCCGCCCCCGCGCTCGCCGTGGAGGTCGCGGGCGCCCTCTGTCCGCCGGCCGGCCGCGGGACGGCCGGGCGGACCCGTGCCGTGGCCGCCCGGTTCGAGCGGCACGACGACGCCTGGCGGCTCACCGAGCTGGTCGTGGGCTGAGGGCGGGCCGCCCCGACGCGAGTGCGGCGGAGTGCGTCAGGGGTGACGCACTCCGCCGCACTCGCTCGGGCCGGGGGTCGGGCGGGTGCCGCCCGGGGCCGCACTCCCTCGGCGACGGGGTCAGCCCCGGGCGGGCGCCCCGTGGCACTGCTTGTACTTGCGACCGGAGCCGCAGGGGCACGGCGCGTTGCGCGACGGGGTGTCGGCCCGGCGTGCCTGCTGCGGGTTACCGGGGTTGCCGCCGCCCGCGTGCCGACCGCCCTGCTGGCCGTTCCCGCCACCGGCGGCCGCCCGGCCGTCCTCGTCGGGACCCGAGTAGTTGAGCTGCTGCGGACGGTGTCCGCCCAGCCCGGCGCCGCGGAACGCGTCCGGCACCGGGCCGCCGTTCAGCTGCGACATCGCGGGGCCGGCCGCGGTCGGCTGCGTGGCCGGCTCGGCCGGGCGCGGGGCCTGGCGGCCCTGCCGTCCGGTCGGCACCCGGCCCGAGCGGCCGGTCGGCACCGGGGCCACGGGCGGCTGCGGACCGCTCGGCTGGGACGGCCGGTCGACGGGGGCCGGGGGCCGGCCCGCCGCCGGGATCGCGGTGGTCGGCGTCGAGCGCGGGTCCGGCGGGACCATGCGCGGGGGCGCGGTCGGGCGGCCCGGCACCGGGCCCCCGTTCGGGCCCAGTGGCCGGGGCGGGGCCGAGACCGGCGCCGCACCCGCCGTCGTGAGCCGACGGCCGTCCTGCGGCGGCTCCGGCGTGATCGCGGGCTGCATCGCCGTGTCGGTGTTCGGGTTCGCCCCGGGCACCGCGTCGACCGGGGCGACCTCCTCGACCTGGATCGTCAGGTTGAACAGGAAGCCGACGGACTCCTCCTTGATGCCCTCCATCATGGAGGTGAACATCTCGAAGCCCTCGCGCTTGTACTCGATCTTCGGGTCGCGCTGCGCCATCGCTCGCAGGCCGATGCCCTGCTTGAGGTAGTCCATCTCGTACAGGTGCTCGCGCCACTTGCGGTCGAGCACCGAGAGGATCACCTGGCGCTCGAGCTCGCGCATCCCGCCCTCGGGCACGATGCCGTCGATCTCGGCCTCGCGGCGCCGGTAGGCCTCGAGCGCGTCCTCGGTGAGGATCTCCATGAGGAGGTCGCGGTCGATGTCGTCGTGCTCCTCGGCCACGTCCTCCCAGTTCACCCCGACCGGGTAGAGCTGGCGCAGGCCCTCCCAGAGCTTCTCGAGGTCCCAGTCCTCGCTGTAGCCCTCGGACGTCGCACCGTCGACGTAGGCGGTGACGACGTCGACGATCATGTTCTGGATCTGCTCGGACAGGTTCTCGCCGTCGAGCACGCGGTGGCGCTCGTCGTAGATCACCGTCCGCTGCTGGTTCATGACCTCGTCGTACTCGAGGATGTCCTTGCGGATCTCGAAGTTCTGCTGCTCGACCTGGGTCTGCGCGCTGCGGATCGCCCGGGAGACCATCTTGGCCTCGATCGGCATGTCCTCGGGCAGGTTGAACCGCGTCATGATCGTCTCGACCATGGCACCGTTGAACCGGCGCATGAGCTCGTCGCCGAGCGAGAGGTAGAAGCGGGACTCGCCGGGGTCGCCCTGGCGGCCCGCGCGACCGCGGAGCTGGTTGTCGATGCGCCGCGACTCGTGCCGCTCGGTGCCGAGGACGTAGAGGCCGCCGGCCTTCTTGACCTCCTCGCCCTCGCGTCGCACGTCGTCCTTGACCCGGGCGAGGGTGTCGTCCCACGCCGCCTCGTACTCCTCGCGCGTCTCGACCGGGTCGAGGCCCTTGGCGCGCAGCTCGAGGTCGGCGATGAAGTCGGGGTTGCCGCCGAGGACGATGTCGGTGCCTCGACCGGCCATGTTCGTGGCGACCGTGACGGCCCGGCGGCGGCCGGCCTGGGCGATGATCCCGGCCTCCTGCTCGTGGAACTTCGCGTTGAGCACGGAGTGCTCGACGCCGCGCTGCACGAGCAGCTTCGCGAGGTACTCGGAGCGCTCGACGCTCGTGGTGCCGATCAGCACCGGCTGGCCGCGCTCGTAGTGCTCGGCGATGTCGTCGGCCACGGCCTCGAACTTGGCCGCCTCGGTCTTGTAGACCAGGTCGGGCTGGTCGACGCGCTGCGGCGGCCGGTTGGTCGGGATCGGCACGACGCCGAGCTTGTAGGTCTTGGACAGCTCGGCGGCCTCGGTCTGGGCCGTACCGGTCATCCCGGAGAGCTTCTCGTAGAGGCGGAAGTAGTTCTGCAGCGTGATCGTGGCGAGCGTCTGGTTCTCCTGCTTGATCTCGACGCCCTCCTTCGCCTCGATCGCCTGGTGCAGACCCTCGTTGTAGCGGCGGCCGGCGAGCACGCGGCCGGTGAACTCGTCGACGATCAGGACCTCGCCGTCGCGGACGATGTAGTCCTTGTCCTTGAGGAAGAGCTCCTTGACCTTGATCGCGTTGTTCAGGTAACCGACCAGCGGGGTGTTCGCGGCCTCGTAGAGGTTCTCGATGCCGAGCTGGTCCTCGATGAAGGCGACGCCCTCCTCGGTGACCCCGACGGTCTTCTTCCGCTCGTCGACCTCGTAGTGCAGGTCCTTCGACATCTTCGGGGCCAGGCGCGCGAACTCGGAGTACCAGCGGGCGCTCTGCTCGGCGGGGCCGGAGATGATCAGCGGCGTCCGGGCCTCGTCGATGAGGATCGAGTCGACCTCGTCGACGATCGCGAAGACGTGGCCGCGCTGCACGCACTCGGACTTCGCCCACGCCATGTTGTCGCGCAGGTAGTCGAAGCCGAACTCGTTGTTCGTGCCGTAGGTGATGTCGGCCTTGTAGGCCTCGCGGCGCTCCTCGGGCGGCATCTCCGAGTAGATCGCGCCGACGGTCAGGCCGAGGAAGCGGTGGACGCGGCCCATCCACTCCGAGTCGCGGCGGGCGAGGTAGTCGTTCGTGGTGACCACGTGGACGCCGTCGCCGGTGATGCCGTTGAGGTAGGCGGGCAGCGTGGAGACCAGCGTCTTGCCCTCGCCGGTGCGCATCTCGGCGACGTTGCCCAGGTGCAGCGCCGCGCCGCCCATGAGCTGCACGCGGTAGTGGAACTGCCCGAGGGTGCGCTTGGCCCCCTCGCGGACGACGGCGAACGCCTCGCCCAGCATGTCGTCGAGCGACTCCCCGTCCGCGTAGCGGTCGCGGAACTCCTGGGTCTTGCCCCGCAGCTCGGCGTCGGAGAGCGCCTCGATCTCGTCGGCGAAGGTGTCGACGTAGTCCGCGATGGCGCCGAGGCGCTTGACCGTCCTCGCCTCGCCGGCCCGCAGCAGTCGGTTCAGCACCACGATGGGTGACCTCGCTCGTCCTCGTCGTCGTCGGCCCGCGTCCGGCACTCGCGTGCGAGTGCGTGGGCGCACCCCCCATGGTAAGCGCGCGCCCCGACAGGGGCCCGGGGCCCGGTCGTCGCCCGACCGGACCCCGCGACCCCGCGGACCGTCCGACGGTGTCGTCGGCGGGGACGTCAGACGAGGTGGATGACGCCGTAGTCGTAGCCGCGGCGCCGGTAGACCACGCTCGGTCGGCCGGTGGACTTGTCGGAGAACAGGAAGAAGTCGTGCCCGACCAGTTCCATCCGCGACAGGGCGTCGTCGACCGTCATGGGGACCGCCTCGTGCTCCTTCACGCGGGCGATGTGGCCGGGGCCGTCGCCGTCGACCTCGCGGTCGAAGCGGTCGTCGAGGGCCTCGCGGGCGGCCGGGACGGTGTCGGTCGGCGCGGTGTCGTCGGCCTCCCGGAGTGGGTCGGGCAGGGCCTCGTCGAGCTCGGCGCCGGAGGTCGGCAGCTCCTCGCCCGGTCCGCCGGCGCCGACGACCACGCGGCGACGCGCGGTGCGGTGCACGCGACGGTCGTGGGAACGGCGCATCCGCTCCTCGAGGCGGCCGATGGCCAGGTCGAGGGCGGAGTAGAAGTCGCCGGCGCTGGCGACGGCGCGGACGACGGGTCCGCGTCCGCGGCCGGTGATCTCCACGCTCTGACAGGTCTTGGTCTGGCGCGGGTTGTTCTCGTGCGAGAGCTCGACGGACATCCGGATGACCTTGTGGTCATAGCGTCCGAGTCGGGCCAACTTCTCGGTCGTGTGGTCACGGAAATGCTCCGGGACCTCGACGTTGCGGCCACAGATGACGATCTCCACATCAACTCCCGGGGGAAGTACGGAGCGCCGCCACCCGGCCGGGCAGGCCCGTGGCGTCGCGGTAGGACTCCTCGTGCCTCCTCTCGGTCGCCGGACCGGTGAGAGGGGACACGCTAGCGATTCCGGCGGGTGGCCGGAAGGTGTCGGGCGGGCGTCTCCCTGGTCGGGGGAGACGCAGCGGAGCGGAGCTCGACCGCGGGGTGGGGACGGACGGCCGCGTCCTGCTCCCGGCGGCTGGACACCGGGCGCGGTGCAGCCGTCCGGGTGACCCCCCGTCGAGGGAGGCGACCCCCGGGCACCACCGGTCGCCGGGCCCCGACCGCGGTGACGACCAGGACCAGGTCGACGGGCAGCCCCGCGGCCGCCAGGGCGCGTGAGCACGCCAGGGCGGTGGCCCCGGTGGTGAGGACGTCGTCGAGCAGCACCACCGCGGGTCGCCCGGTCGGCGGGCGGAGGCCCGGCCGGACCCGCAGGTGGGCCGCCAGGTTCGCGGCGCGCGCCCGGGCGTCCAGACCGACGGAGTCCCGCGCCCGCCACGACAGCGCCAGGGCGGGCAGCGCGACGTGGTCGCCGCCGGCCGCGACCGCCCGGGCCAGCCGCAGCATGTGGTCGCCGCCCCGCGCCCGGGCCGCCCCCGGCCGGGAGGGCGCGGGAACGAGCAGGCACTCCTCGCGCGGGAGGGCCTGGGCGAGCGCCGCCGCGAGGGCCCCGGCCAGGGGCACGGCGAGGTCCCGGCGGCCGCGCTCCTTGTAGGCGATCACGGCCCGCCGGGGTGCTCCGCGGTAGGGCGCGAGCGCCAGGGCGGGCGGGAGCCCGGCCAGCTCGGGGGTCGGTACCGGCCGCGCCAGGTCGGCCCGGCAGGCCGTGCAGAGCCCCTCCCCCGGCGCCACCACGGCGTCGCAGCCGCCGCACGGGGTCGGGAGCAGCAGGTCGAGCAGGGCGCGCACGGCACGCCGCAGGGCGGGGATCACGGTCGGAGATGCTCGGCGCGCCCGTCCCGGACCGCCAGGAGCCCTCCCGGGCCTGGGGACGGCCCGACGTCGGGAACGGGCCTGGGGACGGACCACTGGGCCGGACGCCGCCTCCCACGGGCGGGTGGAGCAGGCGCCTAGCCCGGGTAGGCGGGCACCGACGAGTTCGACCCGCCGGGGACGGAGCTCCAGACGTCGCCGCCGCTCGCCGGCAGCGACCAGAGCCCGCCCTGGTCCACCACGAGGGTCGGCCGCTCCGGGGCCGCCGCGACGGCGGTGACGGGCGGGGTGAGGTTCGTGGTGGTCGGGCTGTCGAGCTCGAGGCCGTCGACCGAGGCGACCTGCACCGGCCGTCCGAGCGCCGTGCCGACCGCGACCAGCCGGTCGGTCTGCGACCAGGTCACGTCCAGCACGCCGGCGAGGGCCTCCCCGACGGGGCCCGGCCGCAGCACCCGCACCGGCCCGAGCCGCGCGCCGCCGCCGGTGTCGCGGATGACGGTCGCGATGAGCACGCGTCCCCCGGAGACCAGCGCGACCTTCGTGCCGTCCGGGGAGAGTCGCAGCGTCGACGGCGGGCCGTAGCCGGCCAGCGGGGCGGTGTCGAGCGCGACCGGCGTCAGGGCGCCGCCGGCCCCGCGGACCGCGCGCACCGGGGTCCCGTCCACCACCGTCCACACCTCGGTGCCGTCCGGGGTCCACGACGGCCGGCTCACGACCCGACCGGCGACCGGGCTCGGGGTGGCCGCGGCCCCCGTGCGCCCCACCCACAGGCGCATCCCGTCGAGACCGTTGCCGACCACGGCGACGTCGCGGCCGTCGGGCGAGAGGCTGGCGCTGCGGGCGTCGTCGACGCCGGTGACGAGGTCGGGACCGTTCGTGGTCGCGGTCGACGGGTCCGGCACCGTGAGCACCCGGCCGCCGGTCACCACGAGGGCGGGCGGGGTGGCCGCGGTCGACGCCGTGTTCCCGCTCGGGAGGTCGGGCCGTTCCCGGACGACGGGCGGCAGGGCGGCGAGGACGTCGCCGACGCCGAGCTCGGTGCGCCCCTCGACGAGCGGCTCGCCGTCCACGCTGGGGGCGACGCGGTCGATGCCGACCCCGGCCAGCGTGAGCACGATCTGCTGGGCGATCTCCGTCCGGCGCGCCTCGTCGAGCGCGTCGACCGGACCGATCCGGGTGAGGTCGACGGTGGTCACGCCGTCCGCGCTCGTGCCCACCGCGGAGCGCAGCATCGCGCCCGCCGGGAGGGCGGACAGGGCGGCCCCGCGCAGGTCCTCCGACGGCCCGGACAGCAGTTCGTCGAGCACCCGCGACGCGACCGACCGGGCCGGGCTCGTGGCGAGGTAGCGGGTCTCCGCCACCGGTGCGCCGCCCACCGCCGCCTGGAACCAGATGCGGACCGGGCGCGTGTTCGCCCGCAGGTCGGTGCGGCGCACGATCGTCCCGGGCGGCAGGTCGGCGATCCGCCACACCCCGTTGTCCTGCGTGAGGCGCACGGTCACGTCGACCGTCCCCGGGTCGGCCACGAAGGCGCCGTCCGGGCGCAGGACGCCGAGCTTGTCCGCCCGCACCCGCACCGACGCGTCCGGGGACTGGCCGCTGCCGGCGACGAAGGTGGTGTCGACGCGGTCGGAGACGACGGTCGGCGAGGCCCCGTCGTCCCAGCTCCCGGCGGTCGCCGGACTGAGGAAGGCCCGCGCCGCGCTGTGCCGCTCCGCCGTCGAGCCCGAGGCGAGGATCCAGCCGCGGACGATCTCCAGCGGCCCCGCGCCCCGGGCGGGACCGGGCGGGGCGCTCGGCTCGGCCGGGTCGCCGACCCGCCGCAGCACCGTGACGTCCGACGAGCCGGGCACCGTCGCGCAGCCCGCCGGCAGCAGCGCGACGAGCCCGAGGACGGCGGCCAGCACGGCCCGGGCGGGGCGAGCGGAGCGACGGGAGGGAGAACGCCGTCGGGACCCTCCGGTCATCGCACGTCCTCCGGCGTTCCCGACGGTCGAGCTCCGCTGCGCTCCGTCTCCGGTCCCGACGACGGGTCCGGCAGGTCCTCGGGCACGATCGCCGCGAACTCGCCGGTCTCCGGGGGCGGCAGCGCCGTCCCGGTGGTGCCCGCGGCCTCGTGGATGCCGGGCTCGGCCTCCGCGGGCGCCGCCGAGACGGGGATGAGTGGCAGCGGGCTGGTGCGCAGCAGGTCCCCCGCCTCGCGCGGGAGCGTCAGGCGGAACACGGAGCCGTGGTCGGTCTCCCCCCACGCCTGCAGCCAGCCGCCCTGCAGGCGCGCGTCCTCGAGGCTGATCGCGAGGCCCAGGCCGGTGCCGCCGCTGCGGCGCTGCCGGGAGGGGTCGGCGCGCCAGAACCGGTTGAACACCAGGCCGGCCTCGCCGGGCTTGAGCCCGATCCCGTGGTCGCGCACCACGACGGCCACGGCGTGCTCGTCGGCCGCGACCCGCACCTCCACCGGCCGGCTCTCGCCGTGGTCGATCGCGTTGGCCAGGAGGTTGCGCAGGATGCGCTCGACCCGGCGCGGATCGACCTCGGCCACGGCCGGGTCGGTGAGGTCCAGCAGCAGTGGGGTCGCGCTGTCGTCCACGAGGTGGCGAACGGTCTCGGCGGCGCGGCGCACCACGTCGCGGACGTCGACCTGCTCGACGGCGAGCTCGGCGACCCCGGCGTCGAGCCGGCTGATCTCGAGCAGGTCGCCGAGCAGGGACTCGAAGCGGTCCAGCTCGTCCACCAGCAGCTGCGCGCTGCGCTGCGCGATCCGGTCCATGTCCTCGGCCTGCGCGTGCAGGACCTCGGCCGCCATCCGGACCGTCGTCAGCGGCGTCCGCAGCTCGTGGCTGACGTCGGAGGTGAAGCGCCGCTGCAGCGCGCCGAACTCCTCGAGCTGGTGGATCTGCTGCTGGATGCTCGCGGCCATCTCGTTGTACGACTCCGCGAGGCGCGCCACCTCGTCGTCGCCGTAGACCGGCATCCGCTCGTCGAGGTGGCCGTCGGCGAACCGCTCGGCCACGTCCGCGGCCTGCCGCACCGGCCGGACGACCTGCCGCGTCACGATGCTCGAGATGCCCGCGAGCAGGCCCAGCAGCGCCAGCCCGGCGAGGGCCAGCGTCGACTGGATCAGCGCGAGCGTCCGCTGCTCCGCCGAGAGTGGGAAGATCAGGTACAGCTGCAGGTTGCGACCGGCGGTCCGCACCGGCTGCCCCACGACGTAGGCGGGCACGTCCGGGCGCCCGGCCTGGCTCACCGTCACGTACTTGGTCGCGAGGAAGCCCTTGAGCACCGGGGCGCGCAGCTGCGGGGGCACCACGCTCGCCGGTCCCGACGACGGGTCGGTCACCGACCCGGTCGCCCCCACCGCCCCCGGCGTCCCGATCGCCTCCGTGCCGGCCACCAGCACGGCCTCGAACGCCCCGGCGTCCCGGTCCGACCCGGAACCCGACGACGTGAGCCCGTCGAGGGCCTCGTCGAGCGTGGCCTGCGTGCCGTCGCGGTCGGGGTCGACCCGGGCGAGATCGCGCTCGAGGTTGCCGCGGCTGATGTCGGCCTGCACCAGGGCGGCCTGCTCCTTGCCCTCGAGCAGCCGGTCCGCGATCTGGGTCTGCAGGACCAGCCCGAGCACCAGCACCACCACGGTCGACATCGCGACCGTGGAGAGCACCACGCGCAGCTGCATCGAGCGGCGCCACAGCACGCGGACGGCGCCGACCCGCTCGGCGAGGGCCAGTTCGGCGCGACGACGGAGCCCGGCGAGACGGTCAGCCACGGGGCGCGCCGCGACGGGAGGCCATGCCGATCAGGGCGGTCCGGCCTTGTAGCCGACGCCGCGCACCGTGAGCACCACCTCGGGGTGCTCCGGGTCCTTCTCCACCTTCGAGCGCAGCCGCTGCACGTGGACGTTGACCAGCCGCGTGTCCGCCGCGTGCCGGTAGCCCCACACCTGCTCCAGCAGCACCTCGCGGGTGAACACCTGCCGCGGCTTGCGGGCCAGTGCCACCAGCAGGTCGAACTCCAGCGGCGTCAGCGGGATCGGGGCGCCGCCCCGCCGCACCTGGTGCGCCGGCACGTCGATCGTCACGTCGCCGATCTGCATCTGCTCGCTCGGCTCGCTGGGGAACTGCCGCAGCCGCGCCCGGATCCGCGCGACCAGTTCCTTCGGCTTGAACGGCTTGACGATGTAGTCGTCCGCCCCCGACTCCAGGCCGAGGACGATGTCCACCGTGTCGGTCTTCGCCGTCAGCATGACGACGGGCACCCCGGACTCCGCCCGGATCGCCCGGCACACGTCGATCCCGTTCATCCCCGGGAGCATCAGGTCGAGCAGCACCAGATCCGGCGCGGACTCCCGCACGGTCGGCAGTGCCTCGGCCCCGTCGGAGACGACGGTCGTCTCGAACCCCTCGCCCTGCAGGACGATCGTCAGCATCTCGGCGAGCGAGGAGTCGTCGTCCACGACCAGGATCCGGGAACTCATGTCTCAATGGTGTCACTTCTCACCGACGATCCGGGAGCGAATGCGTCCGTGAGCACGGCATCCAGGATCGCGTCAGCCGTACGGGTGAGCGCATCATCCCCCGACTGCCGATTGTCCGACACCCACCAGGGGGAGAGCCACTGCTCCGCGACGAGGGCGTCGTAGACCGCGGCACACCGGCCCTGCAGGGCGGCGTCGGCCTCGAACCCGTCGGCCGCGCGGTCGGGCTGCTGTGCGGCCCGGTCCCGGACCCGCTGCGCCGCGAGGTCCGGCGGCACCCGCACCAGCACCTGCGCGTCCGGGAGCGGGAGCCCGAACCGCTCGATCTCGGTGGCCCGCACCCAGTCGGCGAAGGGCCCGATCGTCTCGTGCCGCCGGGCCGAGCCGTACGCGGCGTTGGACGCGACGTAGCGGTCGACCAGCAGCAGGTCGGAGTCCCGACGAAGGGTCTCGAGCTCCTCGCGCGCCGCCCGGCGGTCGAGTGCGAACAGCAGGGCCATCGCGTGCACCGAGGCTCCCGTGTCACCGTGCGCGCCGCGCAACGCCTCGCCGGCCAGCGCCGCGTGCACGTCGTCGTCGTAGCGGGGGAACGCCAGGGTGCCGACCCGGGCGCCGCGGGCCCGGGCGCCACGGCTCAGGGCCGCGACGATCGTCGCCTTGCCCGCCCCGTCCAGGCCCTCGACGGCCACCAGAACACCCACGGACGGCACGCTAGCCAGGAACGCAGTGTGACCGCGGTGCGGGACCCGCGAGGTGCACATCGGGCAGGGCTACCGGCCTCCGGACCTGCCCCACGTGAACCTCAGTGTCAGGGTCGGTGGTGCCGCTGTTGCGGTGGTCGGGATCCTGGTCGTCGGTGCTCTGGCTCTCCATGTGACTGCCCCTGATGGGCCAGCGCGAGCTGTGCCGGGCACCGGCGGCCAGGCCGGCCGGCGTGACTTGATAGGAGCGTGGCAGCGCCCCCACTGAGGTGTGTCCGCCGACCGGCCCGGCCTGTTGTCCCCCGCAGGCTAGGAGCAGGAGACCCTTCGATGGTCCTGATGGTCGGAGTCGATGTCCACAAAGACACCCACACCGCGGTGGTGGTCGATCAACTCGGGGTGCGCCGCGCGCAGCGTCGGGTGCAGGCCACCGACGCCGGGCACCTGGAGTTGTTGGCGTGGGTCCAGGGTGTGGGTGAGGAGTTCGCGGTCGCGGCTGGGCCCGAGATCGAGTGGGCGGTGGAGGACTGCCGGCATGTGTCGCTGCGCCTGGAGCGGGCGTTGCTCGCCGCGGGGCAGCGAGTGCGGCGGGTGCCGCCGAAGCTGATGGCCGGTGCCCGGAGCTCGGCGCGGGAGTTCGGGAAGTCCGACCCGATCGATGCGACCGCGATCGCCCGGGCCGCGTTGCGGGAGCCGGACCTGCCCCTGGCCGAGCACACCCCGGCCAGCCGGGAGCTGAAGCTGCTGGTCGATCACCGTGAGCACCTGGTGGCGGAGCGGACCGCGATGATCTGCCGGCTGCGTTGGCACCTGCACGAGCTCGATCCCGAACTCGAGCGCAGCATCCCGGCCCGCGGGCTGGACAAGCCCACCCGTCTGACCGCGCTGGCCGCGCTGCTGCCCGCCGAGCACCCCGGGCTGGTCGGCGAACTGGCCGCCGAGCTGGTCGGCGACATCGCCGCACGCACCACCCGCATCCGCGCCCTGGAGCGCGAGATCGCCCGCCGCGTCGCCCAGCTGGCCCCGCAGCTGCTCGAGTTGCCCGGCTGCGGGCCGCTCTCGGCGGCGAAGCTGCTCGCCGAGACCGCCCGCCCGGGCCGGTTCCGCTCCGAGGCCTGCTTCGCGATGCACGCCGGGGTCGCACCGATCCCGGCCTCCTCGGGGCGCACCGACCGCCACCGGCTGGCCCGCGGCGGCAACCGGCAACTCAACGCCGCCCTGCACCGCATCGCGCTGACCCAGACCCGGCTACCCGAGAGCCTCGGACGGGCCTACTACGACAAGCGTCGAGCCCGCGGCGACCGACACAACGACGCCCTCCGCGCCCTCAAACGACGCCTCGCCCGCGTCGTGTTCAACCTGCTCCGACAGACCGAACCCACCCCAACCCCCGCCGCCGCTTGACATAGGAGCAGCTCGTGGACCGGCTGGCCGACCGCAAGCCGCCGGCCGGACCCGCCGTCGGGAAGCCCCCCGCCGAGGTTCACACCAGGCAGGGCCAGCAGCCCCGGAACCTGCCCCACGTGAACCTGGTGGACCGGCCGCTCGACCCGCCCCCGGCGAGGTGCACATCAGGCAGGGCCAGCGGCCCCGGAACCTGCCCCATGTAGACCTCGCGGCGAGAGCGCGCCCGGACACGACGAAGGGCCCCGCCGCACGTGGCGACGGAGCCCTTCGAGGTCAGACCGTGGGGCGAGCCCGCGAGCGACTAGTACCGGTAGTGCTCCGGCTTGTACGGGCCCTCGACGTCGACGCCGATGTACTCGGCCTGCTCCTTGGTGAGCTTGGTCAGCTCCGCGCCGAGTGCCTCGACGTGGACCTTCGCGACCTTCTCGTCCAGGTGCTTGGGCAGGCGGTAGACGCCGATCGGGTACTCGTCCTGCTTCGTGAAGATCTCGATCTGCGCGATCGTCTGGTTCGCGAACGAGTTCGACATGACGAAGCTGGGGTGCCCGGTGGCGTTGCCCAGGTTCAGCAGGCGCCCCTCGGACAGCAGGATGATCGAGTGGCCGTCCTCGAACTTCCACTCGTCGACCTGCGGCTTGATGTTGATCCGCGTGGCGCCGGACTTCTCGAGCTTCTCGACCTGGATCTCGTTGTCGAAGTGGCCGATGTTGCCCAGGATCGCCTGGTGCTTCATCCGCTTCATGTGCTCGAGCGTGATGATGTCCTTGTTGCCGGTCGTCGTGATGACGATGTCGGCCTCGTCGATGACGTTCTCGACGGTGTTGACGTCGTAGCCCTCCATCAGCGCCTGGAGCGCGCAGATGGGGTCGGCCTCGGTGACGGTCACGCGGGCGCCCTGGCCACGCAGCGACTCCGCGGAGCCCTTGCCGACGTCGCCGAAGCCGCAGATGACGGCCTTCTTGCCGGAGATCAGCACGTCGACGGCGCGGTTGATGCCGTCGATGAGCGAGTGGCGGCAGCCGTACTTGTTGTCGAACTTCGACTTGGTGACCGAGTCGTTGACGTTGATCGCCGGGAAGAGCAGCTTGCCCTCGTTGAAGAACTCGTACAGGCGGTGCACGCCCGTCGTGGTCTCCTCGGTGACGCCGCGGATGCCCGAGGCCACCTTGGTCCAGTGCTGTGAGTCCTCGGCGAGCGAGCGACGCAGGGTCTCGAGGACGACCTGGTACTCGGCGGGGTCGTCGAGCTCGGTGCTCGGCACGACGCCGGCCTTCTCGAACTCGACACCTTTGTGGACGAGCATGGTGGCGTCGCCGCCGTCGTCCAGGATCATGTTCGGGCCGCGGGTGTCACTGTCGCGCCACGCGAGCATCTGCTCGGCGCACCACCAGTACTCCTCCAGCGACTCGCCCTTCCAGGCGAAGCAGGCGACGCCCTTGGGCTCCTCGGGGGTGCCGTGCGGGCCCACGACGACGGCGGCGGCCGCGTGGTCCTGGGTGGAGAAGATGTTGCAGGAGGCCCAGCGAACCTCGGCGCCGAGCTCGACCAGCGTCTCGATGAGCACCGCGGTCTGGATCGTCATGTGCAGCGAGCCGGAGATGCGCGCGCCGTGCAGCGGCTTCGCCTCGGAGTACTCGCGCCGCAGGGCCATCAGCCCGGGCATCTCGTGCTCGGCGAGGCGGATCTCGCGGCGACCGAAGTCGGCCTGCGAGAGGTCGGCGACCGCGAAGTCGATCCCGTTCTTCTCGGCGTACTTCTCGTGCGTGGTGCCTACTGCTGCCATGACTCCTCATCCGCTGTCGTGGGTGAGTGGTACGACCGCGCACTTCTCAGACCCGGCTCGTCGCCGGACCTCGGGCGCGGTCCTCCACCGTGTGGAGGCGCCCTTGCGATGGTGCGGAATCCACCGAGCGTGGCGGGCGAGGCCCGTTGCAGCGCCACTCGGCGGCTCCGACGCACGTCACGTGCGTTCGATTGCCGTGATTCGAGGTTCACACAGGTCCCGGGGAGGGTCAAGGCGAACGGCGGGCACGTCGCCCGACCGCGCGGAGTCCCCGCAGGTCGTCGCCCGGTAGTCCCCGATCGTCACCCGGGTCACAGTCGACCGCGTCACAGTCGGTGCGCGAGCGAACGGTATGACCGGCGCCACACTCGGCCGTAGAGTCGCGGTCCGGATCGTCGACGATGCAGCTCAGGAAGGCCGCGCCCGTGCTCGGACAGATGCAGAACCGTCCCCTCGCCCTGCCCCACGTGTTCCACCGGGCCGAGCAGATGTTCGGCCACAAGCCCCTCACCGGGATCGGGGTGGGGGGCGCTGTCACCAGCACCACCTACGCGGACTGGGCGCAGCGCGTCCGCCGCACCGCCGCCGCCCTCGACGCGCTCGGCGTCGCCGGGGACGCGCGCGTCGGCACGTTCTGCTGGAACACCCTCGCCCACCTCGAGCTCTACTTCGCAGTGCCCTGCACCGGCCGCGTGCTCCACACCCTCAACATCCGACTCTTCCCCGAGCAGCTCGTCTACATCGTCGACCACGCCGACGACGAGGTGATCTTCGTCGAGCGGGCGTTGCTCGGGCAGCTGTGGCCGCTGGTCGACCAGATGCCGCGGGTGAGGAAGTTCGTCGTCATCGACGACGGCGCCGACACCGAGATTCCCGACGACGAGCGCATCGTCGACCACGAGGAGCTGCTCGCCTCGGTGGAGCCGTTCACCGGTGCCTTCGAGATCGAGGACGAGAACACGGCCGCCGCCATGTGCTACACGTCCGGCACCACCGGTAACCCCAAGGGCGTCGTCTACTCCCACCGCTCGTCGGTGCTGCACTCCATCTCGCTCCTCATGGCCGACGTCGCGGGCATCAGCGAGCGCGACGTCATCCTGCCGATCGTCCCGATGTTCCACGCCAACGCCTGGGGCACGCCCTACGGCGCGGTGCTGTGCGGGGCGTCGATCGTCATGCCCGGGCCGAACATGGTCCCCAAGGCCATCGCCGGGATGCTGCGCGACCACGACGTCACCGTCACCGCGGGCGTGCCGACCATCTGGATGGGCGTGCTCCCCGAGCTCGAGCGCGCCGAGGTCCCGCACCTGCGCCTGCTGCTCTGCGGCGGGTCCGCCGTGCCGCGCTCCCTGTCCGAGGGCTGGCGGGAGAAGATCGGGCTGCCGATCACCCAGGCCTGGGGCATGACGGAGACGAGCCCGATCGCGACGACGGGCATGCTCCGCTCGATCCACGACGGGCTCTCCGACGACGAGCTCGCCGACGTCCGGGCGACCCAGGGCCAGGTGACGCCGCTGGTGGAGCTGCGCCTCGCCGACCCGGACTCCGGCGAGATCGTGCCCTGGGACGGCACCTCGTCGGGCGAGCTGCAGGCCGCCGGCCCGTGGATCGCGGCGTCCTACTACCGCAACGAGGACGGCGGCAAGCAGTTCACCGCGGACGGCTGGCTGCGCACCGGCGACGTGGCGATCATCGACCCCACGGGCTACGTCCGGCTCGTCGACCGGACGAAGGACCTGGTCAAGTCCGGCGGGGAGTGGATCTCCTCGGTGGACATGGAGAACCAGATCATGGGGATGCCCGAGGTCGCCGAGGCCGCGGTGATCGCGGTGCCCGACGAGAAGTGGTCGGAGCGCCCGCTGGCGTGCGTGGTGATCCGCGACGGCGCCGAGCTGACCGCCGAGCAGGTCAAGGAGTACCTCGCGACGAAGGTCGCGAAGTGGCAGATCCCCGACGACGTCGTCTTCATCGACGAGGTCCCCAAGACCTCGACGGGCAAGTTCTCGAAGAAGACGCTCCGGGAGAAGTTCGCGGCCGAGCGGGGCTGACCGCAGCCGGGCGAGCGAAGCGAGGGGAATTCGGCAGAGCCCCGACGGCGGGTCGCACCGCAACCCGCCGTCGGGATGCTCATCAGTCCCGGGGCGCGGACACCGTGCTCTCGGGGAGCTCGCCCCGCTCGCGCTTGCCGAGCACCGAGTTCCGGCGCGAGTACGCGAAGTAGATGATCACGCCGAGCACCATCCAGCCGATGAACCGGATCCAGGTCTCGACGGTCAGGTTGATCATCAGCCACAGGCACGAGATCACCGCGAGGGTCGCCACGATCGGCAGGCCCTTCACGACGAAGCTGCGCGGCAGGTCGGGCTGCTGCTTGCGCAGCACCCACGTGCCGACCGCGACGAGCACGAACGCGAACAGCGTGCCGATGTTGACCATCGACTCCAGCTCGTCGGCCGGGAAGAAGCCCGCGAGGACGGCGCAGAGCGTGCCGATGATGATCGTGATGGTCACCGGGGTGCCGCGGGAACCGGTCTTCGCGAGATTGCGCGGGAGCAGTCCGTCGCGGGACATCGCGTAGAACACCCGGCTCTGGCCGAGCATGAGGACCATGACCACGGTGGTCAGACCGGCGAGTGCCCCGACCTCGATGATCGTGGACGCCCAGTTCGCCCCGACCAGGGTGAAGGCCGTGGACAGGGTGGCCGAGTCGCCGTTCGGGCCGGTCTGCAGCTGGGTGTAGCTGACCATGCCGACCAGCACGAGCGAGGTCGCCACGTAGAGCACGGTGACGACGCCGAGCGAGCCGAGGATGCCGCGCGGCAGGTCCTTCTGCGGGTTCTTCGTCTCCTCGGCGGTGGTGGACACGGCGTCGAAGCCGATGAAGGCGAAGAAGACCAGGGACGCGCCGGCGAGCAGGCCGTACACGCCGTAGGTCGACCCGTCGCTGCCCGCGACCAGCGAGAGCAGCGAGGACTTGATGCCACCGCCGCTCTCCTGCTCGCCCCCGGGCGGCGGGATGAACGGCGAGTAGTTCGCGGACCGGATGTAGAAGGCGCCGACGACGATCACCAGGAGCACCACGCCGACCTTCACCGCGGTCATCACGGTCGACACGGTGCTCGAGAGCTTGATGCCGAGGACGAGGACGACGGTGAGGACCGCGATGATGAGCATCGCGCCCCAGTCGACGGTGAGGCCGCCCAGGTCGACCGTCGCGGCGGTGCCGTCGCCGGTGAACAGCTGACCGAGGTACTTGGCCCAGCTCGTGGAGACCACGGCCGCACCCAGCGCGTACTCCAGGACGAGGTCCCACCCGATGATCCAGGCGATGAACTCCCCGAAGGTCGCGTAGGAGAACGTGTAGGCGCTGCCCGCGACCGGCACCGTCGAGGCGAACTCGGCGTAGCACAGGCCGGCGAACCCGCACGCGATCGCGGCGATCACGAACGAGACCGCGACGGCGGGCCCGGTGATGTCCCCGGCCACCCGCGCGGTGATGGTGAAGATGCCGGCCCCGATGAGGACGGCGACCCCGAAGACGGTCAGGTCGAGTGCACCGAGCTCCCGGCGGAGCTTGCTGTCCGGTTCGTCGGTGTCGCGGATCGACTGCTCGACCGACTTGGTGCGGAACAGGCTGTTCGTCCGCGGCGAAGGCGTCGTCGTCGCCATGACCCGGCCCCCTCTCCCTGTCACATGCGCGTGTAGTGGCGCGGACCCTACTGGGGGACACCGACAACCGTCGTCCGGTACGTCCGACAGGTACCGACCTGTGGCGCATCCGGCCCAGCGGCCGACCTTCCGGCGGGGTCGACCGGCGGGCCTACCGGCCGTGCCGTCCGTCGCCCGCGACGAACACGAGCGCCGGGCCGCCCACGGCCGCGACGTCCACCGAGCGGTCCGCCGACGGCAGCCACACCGCGCGCCCCTGTCCGACGGTGAGCGTGCCGCCCGCCCCCTCCAGCTCGATCTCGCCGCGGACCACCACCGCGATCCGCGGGCCGTCGAGGCCCACGTCCGCCGACCCGCCGTCGGGAAGGTCGAGCCGGACCAGCCGGAAGTACTCGCTGGGGGCGTGGAACACCGCGCGGGGACCGTCGACCTCCGGGCGGATCAGCATAGGCGGCCCGCAGCGGAAGTCGAGGATGCGCAGCAGCTCCGGCACGTCGACGTGCTTCGGCGTCAGGCCCGCCCGGAGCACGTTGTCCGAGTTCGCCATGAGCTCGACCCCGCAGCCCGACAGGTAGGCGTGCGGCGAGCCGGCCGGCTGGAAGAGGCACTCGCCCTCGGCGAGGACCACGCGGTTGAGCAGCAGCGCCGCGAGCACCCCGGCGTCCCCGGGGTAGCGCTCCCCCAGGTCGAGCAGCGTGCGGACCTCGCGGTCGAACTCCCCCGCGCCGCCGCGGAGCAGCGCGATGCAGGCGTCGAGCAGCTCCGGCACCAGCTGGTCCACCGCCCGCTGCGGCAGCGTGATCCACGTGGTGAACACGGCACGGAGGCCGTCCGGGTCGGGCTGTGCGGCGAGCAGTTCGGTGTGGTGGCGCAGTCCGGGCACGTCGAGGGCCCGCATCAGGCGCAGCGTCACGCGGGCGTCGCGGAAACCGGCGAGGGCGTGGAACTCCTCCAGCGCGCAGAGGATCTCCGGCTTGGGCAGGGCGTCGCGGTAGTTGCGGTCGGACGCGGTGCGCGGGACACCGGCCGCCTCCTCGCGGGCGAACCCGGCCACGGCCTGCTCCGCCGACGGGTGGGTCTGCAGCGACAGCGGCTCCTCCGCCGCCAGCACCTTGAGCAGGAACGGCAGGCGGCCGCCCCAGTGCTCGGCCCCGTCGGCGCCGAACGCGCCCTCGGGGTCCTCGGTGATCGCGTGCAGGAGCGTGCGCCCGCCGGGCAGACGCGACGGATCGTCGACGTGCGCGCCGAACCACAGCTCGGCCTGCGGGTGCGGCGACGGGACCGGCTCGCCGAGCAGCGCCGGGATGTGGGTGCGCGACCCCCAGGCGTACGGCCGCACCGTCCCCTCGAGCAGTTCCACCGCTTCGTCCCCCTGAGTCGTTCCCTGTGCGCGTGTGGGTCGCGGGGGCCCGGGCCGGTCCGGCCCGCTCCCGCGTCGTGCCGCGGACGCCGCCGTCTCGGGCGTCCCCCGGTGTCGGTCCCGGTCGGGCCCACGGTCGGGCCGTCCGGTCCCGGGGTCAGGCGCCGATGCCCGGTACCGCGTCCGGATCCCGCTCGGCCTCGGGATCGGCCCCGAGCGAGCCGGTGGCGAGGCCGAGGTAGAGCGCCGCGAGGTCGAGTCGCAGCGCCAGCACCCCGGCCCGGACGGCGTCGCGTCCGACGCCGGGCCCGGCGAGCTCGAGGTCGTCGAGCTCCAGGCGGTCCGCGGCCGGCCAGCGCCGTTCGGCGTCCTGGGCCAGCCGCCGGGTCGGGACGTCCTCGGCGACGGTCACGACGACGAGCCGGGGCGGCGGACCGTCCGGGCCGGGGTCGTCGAACGGGTCGGCGAAGATCGAGTCGATGCCGGTGCCGCCGTCGAGGCGGGCGGCGAGGGCCGGCACCCCGACCGCGGCGCTCAGCCCGCCCGCGTGGGCGACGACGCCGGCGTGCGCGGCGAGGGCGACGGTCCCGTACCCCGCGACGGCGATCGCGGTCGGGTCGGTGCCCCAGAGCAGCGGGGTGTGCTCGGCCAGCCGGAGCGCGAGCGCCTTCGCGGGGGCGACGAACGCCTCGTGCCGCGGGCCGCTGCGCTCGGCCTCGTCGTCGAGCCGGTCGGCGAGGGCCTCCCCGTCGACGTCGAGGAGGTCCAGGGCGCGCGCGGTGGCGTAGGCGGCCGCGAGGTCGGTGGGCGCGGCCAGCCCGTCCATGACGGGGACCCGCGGGGCGACCTGGATGGCGCGACCGGCGGCGGCCGCGGGGGCCGGCCCGTCCGGCGGGCCGGTCAGCACCACGTGGGCGTTGCGGCGGACGGCGCGGTCCACGGCCTCCGCGATCGCCGCGTCCGCGGGATCGCGCTCCGAGCCGCGATGGGACACGACGACGACGTCGAGCGGCCCGAGCCACGGCGGCGCGGAGCCGGTCACGACCACCGGACAGGGGCAGGTGGGCTCGAGCAGCGCGGCGGTGATCGCCGCGACCGCCCGCTCGGGACCCGGCCGGGCGAGCAGGACCAGGGCGCGCGGGCGCAGCCCGGACAGGCCGGCGATCCCCGCCTCCTGCGCGGCCGCCCACGTCGCCCGCACCTGGGCGCCCGCCGTGGCCGCCCCGCGCAGGACCCCGACCCGGTCGGCGTCGAGCAGCCGGCCGGTGTCGTCGAGCAGCGCCTCGTCGAGCACCGGTCTCACCCGCCCGCGGTGTCGCTCGACCCGCCGTCGGGGCCGCCCGCGGCCTCGGAGAGCAGCAGCACCGGGATGCCGTCGCTGACCGGGTACTCCCGGCCGCAGACCTGGCAGGTGAGGGCGGGGGCACCCGCGTCGGCGGGGGTACCGGGCCGGAGCTCGCCGTGGTCGGGCGCGGGGCAGGCGAGGATCTCGAGCAGGGCCGGGTCGAGGCCGAGCGGGCCGGCGGTGCTCATCGGCGGACCACCGCGAGGACCTCGTCGCGCAGGGCGGCCACGGCATCGGCGTCGGAGGCCTCGACGTTCAGGCGCAGCAGCGGCTCGGTGTTCGACGGCCGCAGGTTGAACCAGTCGCCGTTCTCGAACATCACCGTCAGCCCGTCGAGGGTGTCGGTGGTGACATCGGGGCGGTCCCCGTAGAGCTGCTCCACCTCCGCCATCCTGGCCTGCGGGTCGGTCACCGTCGAGTTGACCTCGCCGGAGGCGGCGTAGCGCGAGTACGTGGCCATGAGCTCCGAGAGCGGCTTGTCCTGCTCCCCCAGCGCCGCCAGGACGTGGAGGGCCGCGAGCATCCCGGAGTCGGCGCGGAAGAAGTCACGGAAGTAGTAGTGGGCGGAGTGCTCGCCGCCGAAGATCGCGCCGGTCTGCGCCATCGTCGCCTTGATGAACGAGTGGCCCACCCGGGTGCGGACCGGCTTCCCGCCCGCCTCGGTGACGATCTCCGGCACCGCGCGCGAGGTGATCAGGTTGTGGATGATCGTCGACCCCGGCTCCTTGGCCAGCTCGCGGGAGGCGACGAGGGCGGTGATCGCGCTCGGGCTGACCGCCTCGCCGCGCTCGTCGACGAGGAAGACGCGGTCGGCGTCGCCGTCGAAGGCGAGCCCGGCGTCGGCGTGGCCGAGGTTCGAGACCTCCCGCTGCAGGTCGACCAGGTTGTCCGGGTCGAGCGGGTTGGCCTCGTGGTTGGGGAACGAGCCGTCGAGCTCGAAGTAGAGCGGGTGCACGTCGATCGGCAGCGGGTCGAGCACCGCCGGCACGGTGTAGCCGGCCATCCCGTTGCCGGCGTCGACCACCACGGACAGCGGGCGGATGCCCGACAGGTCGACCAGGCTGCGCAGGTACTCCGCGTAGCCCTCGCGCATGTCCTGCTGCGTGACGGTGCCCGTGGTGCCGGTGGAGCCGGGCACCTCGCCCGGCCCGCGGTCGAGCATCGCGGCGATCTCGTCGAGGCCGGTGTCCTGCCCGACGGGGCTCGCACCGGCCCGGCAGAGCTTGATGCCGTTGTAGGTGGCCGGGTTGTGGCTCGCGGTGAACATCGCGCCGGGGGCGTCGAGCACCCCGGAGGCGTAGTAGAGCATGTCCGTGCTGGCGAGTCCGATCTCGACGACGTCGACGCCGCGGCTGGTGACGCCCTCGGCGAACGCGGCGGCGAGCTCCGGCGAGGAGTCGCGCATGTCGTGGCCGATGACGATGCCGTTCGCGGGCGCGGCGCCGGCCTCGGAGGTCAACAGCTCGGCGAAGGCCGCCCCCACGTCCCGCACGAACGCCGCGTCGAGCTGCTCCCCGACCAGACCTCGCACGTCGTAGGCCTTGATCACCTGGCTGATGACGCGGGAGCGGGCGGCCTGCGCGGACTCGGTGGCTGCTGAACTGCTCACACCCGCAGCGTATCCGCCGGGTCCGACGGCATGCGGCTCGGCGGCCACCCGAAGGGGTGGCCGCGGGGACCTACGAGCCCGACGGGTCGGGCAGCACGCGTAGGTGGGCACGCCGACCGGTGCCGGCGACCGTGCCCTGACCGACGGCCTCCCCCGGGGGCTCCGCCCGGCCGGCCTCGCGCACGGCCTCGGCGAGCGCGGTCAGGTCGTCGGCGCTGGGCTCCGAGGGGAACTCGCCCTCGTAGCGCACGACCTCCCAGCCCCGGGGGGCGGTGAGGCGCAGGGCGTGGAACTCGCAGAGGTCGTACGAGTGCGGCTCCGCACTCCTCGCCAACGGACCCACGACGGCCGTCGAATCGGAATAGACGTACGTCAACGTGGCCACGGCCGCACGGCCGCACCCGGTCCGTGAGCACTTCCGTACTCCTCGCACGGGACGAGACGATAGACGCCTGCTCCGGCCCGCGTCGCGCAGGCTCGCTCGGCGCGTCGGGTGACGGCGTCGCGGACCCGTCCGGCGGTCGCCCGTGACCGAGGTGACCTCGGGCGACGGCCCCGGGGCGTAGGCTCGCCGCTCATGGCGAGGGGTGGTACCCGCACCGGCGGGCGCTCGGGTGGTGCACGGACCGGAGGCGCACTCCCGGGCCGGGCCCCGCGACGGCGCGACCGCCGCGGCCGCGGGATGCGGACGCCGCTCTACCCGGCCAGTGCGCCGGCGTCGCGGACGCGGGCGGAGCGCTTCGACGCGGTGGTGCTCGAGGCCCTCGAGCCGATCGAGGACCGGTGGGGCGCCGAGCTCGAGGATCTCGACGTCGCGGTGGACGACGTCCCCGACGTGTCGACCCCCGTGCCGGACGACGACGGCGTGGTGGGCGACGGCGACATCCCGCTCGCCCGGCTCGTGCCGGCGGGCGTGGACCGCCGGGGCGCCCCGACGCGGGCCCGCATCGTCCTCTACCGGCGCCCGCTCGAGGCGCGGGCACTCGACGGCGAGGACCTGGCCGACCTGCTCCACGACGTGCTGGTGGAGCAGATCGCCGAGTACCTCGGGGTGGAGCCCGACACCATCGACGACGGGTCGGACGAGGGTTCCTAGGAGCCGTCTAGAAGCCGTGGTGCACGGCCTCGACGTTGTGCCCGTCGGGGTCGCGGAGGAAGACGGCGTAGTAGCCGGGGTGGTACTCCGGCCACTCCCGCGGCGCGTGCAGCACCTCCACCCCGGCGGCCAGCGCGGCCTCGTGCACGGCGTCGACCGCCGCCCGGTCGGGCGCCGCGAACGCGACGTGCAGTTCCTGCGCGACCGGGCCGCCCGGGCTCAGCCAGAACTGCGGGATGCCGGCCGCCCCGGCGAGCCCGACGACGGCGCTCCCCTCGTGCGGGATGCGTATCGCCTCGACGAAGCCGAGCGGCGCGAAGACCTGCAGGTAGCGGGCCACGGCGGCGTCGACGTCGGCGACCGGGACCCCGAAGTGATCGAGCATGCCGCGACGCTAGCGGCGACCCCCGACAGTCTCGCCCGCGTCAGTCCAGCCGGGTGCGCGAGGGCAGGGCCGAGAGGGCGGTGAACAGCACGAGTGCGAGCTGCAGCAGGAGGAGCAGGCCGCGCAGCGTGGTGTCGCGGGTGACGACCACCGGGCCGCCGCCCGCCGGCACCGGCACCCCGACGAGGTGGCCCCAGGCCGGGACGATGTCGGCGGGCGCGCCGCCGACCGTCGCGGTCCACCCGGACTCCCGCTCGGCCGCGAGCACCATGAGCCGTCGGTCGGCGCCGGGCGAGATCAGCACCCCCACGTTCGGCGGACTCGCCGGCAGCACTCCGATGCCCTGCGGGCGGCGGGGGGCGGCCTTCGCGTCGGTGGCGTCGTCGGACACCGGCGGCTCGAGGAGGACGGCCCCCGCGACGGGCAGGCCGATGGTGAGGACCGACCGGCCGTCGGAGGTGGGTGCCGCGGGGCTCAGCAGCGGCGTCCCGGCGCTCACGGCGCGATCGGCGACCGCGGCGTCGGGCAGGACCACCGCCGCGGTGCCGGACGCCGCCAGCTCCGCCGCCCCGGCCTGCACGGTCGCGGGGTCGCCGGAGAGCAGGGCGGTGACGTCGCGGGTGAGCCGCGCGGGCGCGGCGCCGACCGGGACGAGGTCGTCGTCGCCGTAGCGGGGCAGCTCCGCACCGGCCCGGCGGGTGGTGTCGGTGTCGAGCGCGAAGCCCGGCCCGTCCGCCCGCGGGGCGAGCCCGATCGCGACCACGGTCGCCCCGGAGCCCGCCAGCCGGTCGGCCAGCTGGGCGTCGAGGACCGGGGCCGGACGCGTGGCGAGCGGGCCGCGGGGCCCGATGAGCACGGCGCAGACCGCGAGCGCGATCGCGGCGGCCGCGACGACCGGCACCGCGACGCCCCGGGCGCGCCCCGTGGAGGCCGCGCTCGACCGCACCCGCAGCCGGGACGAGAACGCGGTGCCCACCCGCGACGCCGCGGAGCGCGCGCCGCCGCCGACGCGGCTCAGCACGCCGTCGGGGCCGAGGTCGATCGCGGGATCGCCGAGCTGTCGCGGCGCGGGCCGGTGCCGCGGGCCCGAGCGGCCCGTGACGAGGGTGCCGAGCGGCGTCACCCGGGCCTCGGCCAGGAGCGCGAGCAGGCTCCACAGCGCCCCGCACGCGGCGAACGCGAGCGCCGGGCCGGTCCAGCCGGGCCGCGGCTCGCCGCCCGAGAGGGGGGCCAGCGCCACCGTGCCGACGATCCCCGCGGCGACGATCCCGAGCAGCATGATCCCGAGGCCGGGGACCATCGCGCGGCGCGGGGCGACCAGCGCCCCGCCGACGGCGACGACCAGCACGATCAGCCCGACGACGGGCAGCGACCCGGCGCCGCCGGGGTCCAGCGAGAGCACGTCGAGGGTGCCGGCGAACCGCTCGGTGACCGGCGACCCGGTGCCGTGCAGGAGCACCTGCGGCGCGCGCAGCAGCGTCGAGGGCCAGGGCAGGAGCAGCAGCACGGGCAGGACGACGACGGCGGCCAGGGCGACCGCCCGCCGCCGTGCCGCACCGGCCGGGGCGGGGACGGCGACGAACCCGACGACGACCACCACCAGCACCATGAGGTGCACCAGCGGCGCGAACGCCGACACGGCGGCGAGCAGCAGCGAGGTG
Source organism: Actinomycetospora corticicola (assembly GCF_013409505.1). Taxonomy (NCBI): domain Bacteria; kingdom Bacillati; phylum Actinomycetota; class Actinomycetes; order Pseudonocardiales; family Pseudonocardiaceae; genus Actinomycetospora; species Actinomycetospora corticicola. The sequence continues at coordinate 3,184,555 of NZ_JACCBN010000001.1, forward strand.
CCGGCCGCGGCGCTCCACCACGAGGTCCGCCGGCCGCGGGTGCCCTCGTCGCCCGCCGCGGTGCGGCTGCCGCGCAGCACCGCGGCGACCCCGGCGAGCACGAGCGGCAGGAGCACGACGACCACGACCCCGTCGAGGCGGCCCTGCGCGACGGCGGCGCCGGTGATGCCGAGCAGCGCGTAGACCGACGCGGCGAGCGCCCGGAGCACCCGGCCCACCCGGACGGGGCGGGAGGCGACGTAGGCGGAGAGCCCCGCCAGCGGCAGGGCCCCGAGGAGCAGCAGGGACACCGCGACGGCGGGCCCGGACGACCCGGCGACCGGCCACAGCAGTCCGCCGAACAGCCCGATCACGGCGAGGGCGGCGGAGGCCGGCGCGGCCGTGCCCCCGGCGACGGGGTGCCACTCGGCGAGGTAGCTGCTCCAGAGCGGACCGAGCTCGGGCAGCGCGCGGAGGCGGCCGCCCGCGAGGTCGAGGCCGAGGCGGGAGCGCTGGGCGAGCAGCGACACCGCGGTGAGCGCCAGGACCATGAGCAGGGCCGGCGCGAGCAGCAGCTCCCGGAGCACGCGGCCGGGCGTGACGGGCACGACGACGAGCCGCGGGTCGGGCTCCGCCGGCGCCGCCTCGCGGGGATCGGGGATGCCGACGAGGGCGGTGGCCGCCTCCGGGTCCGGCGCGGCGGTGCGGTGCCGGCCGCTGCGGGCGCCGATCAGCTCGGTCGGTCCCGCCTCGCCGGACGTGGTGGGGCCCGCCAGGGAGACCGCGACGGACTCGCCGCCGGGGCGGCGCAGACCCGCCTTGCGGCGCGCGGTGCGCTTCGGTGCGGTGGCGCCGGCCGGCAGGGCGCCCTGCCCGACGAGCAGCGATCCCTCCTCGGGGCCCTCCGTGGCCGCGGCCGCGGACTGCGGGGCCCGCGACGGCCGGGCCGCCCAGTCCGGCAGCCGACCGAGGTCGAGGTCGTCGCGCACCCGGTTGCGGACGATGCTCGCGAGGCCACCGGAGACGGCGTTGCGCAGGCGGGTGGTGCGGCTGGTGAGCAGGCCGCGTACGTCCCCCGGCCCGGCGTCGGTGGTCCGACGGCGGCGCGCCTCCCGCAGGTCGCCGAGGTCGGCCAGGAGCCGCCCCATCGCGCCGAGCTCGGCGTTGGCGGCGCGGGGCCGGCGCAGCAGCAGGAAGCCGATCGCCCGCAGCACCGCGAGCAACGGCAGCCGCACCAGGCCGGTCGCGTAGGCGAACCCGGAGCCGTTGGCGAGGACCGTCGCCATGCCGTTGCGACGATCGGTGGTCCGCAGGCCGCCCTCGGTACCGCGTGCGTCGAGCCCGCGGGACCCGACGGTGACGGCCCGCGCGTGGTGCAGCCGGGCGGAGGGCACGCAGAGGACGAGCCCGCCGGCACGGTTGACCCGCCACCCGAGGTCGAGGTCCTCCCGCAGGAGCCCGTACCCCGAGTCGTACCCGCCGAGGGCGTCCCACTCCCGACGACGGATCAGCGCGCCGGCCGACCCGACGGCCAGCACCTCCGAGTTGGTGGCGAACTGCCCGAGGTCGAGCTCGTCGGAGCCGATACCGGTCTGGCGGTGGCCGGAGGCGTCGGTGGACAGGCCCGCCTCGACGACGAGGCGCGGATCGTCCCAGTCGAGCTGCAGCGGGCCGAGCATCGCCGCGGCGGGCGAGGTCTCGGCGACGGAGAGCAGGACGTCGAGACACGAGGGCTCGGGCGCCGCGTCGTCGTGCAGCACCCACAGCCAGTCGCCGGAGCTGCGCTCCCCGGACCGGCCCCACCGCCGGTCCGCGTCGGCCACGGCCGCCGCCACGGCGGTGCCGAACGGGGTGTCGCGCGGGAGGTCCAGCACGACGTCGACGCGGTTGGAGGACCGCAGCAGGTCGGGCGTGGAGTCCCGCGAGCCGGTGTCGACCGCGACGACCCGCCGCGGGCCGACCGAGAGCCGACCGAGTGCGCCGAGGGTCTCGGGCAGCCACGCCTCACCGTCGTGACAGACCAGGACCGCCAGCACGGGCGCCGTGGGGGCCACCGCCGTCCCTCCCGCCGTCGGGTCGTCCGGCTGTCGCCGGACGCGCCCGAGACTAGAAGGGGGGCCCGACAGCGTCGTCGGACAGGGTCACCACGCCCCGCGCCGGGGCCGTGGTGGGAGCGGACGGGTCAGACGACCCGGCGCTTGAGACGACGGCGCTCCCGCTCGGAGAGACCGCCCCAGATGCCGAAGCGCTCGTCGTGCCCGAGGGCGTACTCCAGGCACTCGGAACGCACCTCGCAGCTGTTGCAGATCTGCTTGGCCTCCCGGGTCGATCCGCCCTTCTCGGGGAAGAACGCCTCGGGATCGGTCTGCGCGCACAGGGCGCGTTCCTGCCATTCCTGCTCGTCCTCGTCCGTGACGGCGAACAGCTCCCCCAGGACGTCACGCGGCCTCCCGGCCCCGTGCGGTCCCCCTGCCGCCGTGGACGTCCCGTCGAACCTCACGCTGCCCAGCACCACCGACCCGCTCTCCGCACCGTTCACACGGCCTCCCTCACCGCTAGCACTCCCCAGCTGGCGGAGCGCCGGCCCCGCGCCGGCGTGTACGTCGGCAGGAATTACATCGGTGTCGTTCCATGTGGGTCAAGTCGGGTCCCACGGGTGGCCGCATGTCGCGACGGACGGTCGTCACGTGCGGTGAACGCGTTTTCGACGTTCATCGACGCTGCGTGGCCACCTCGCGGCCCCCGACCTGGGACACTGGGTCCGTGGCCAGCCTGCGCTCCGGTGGGAGCCTGACCCGGACCAGCCCCATCTTCCTGGGGCTCCTCGCCGCGACGGTGGCGGGGTGCGTCCTCACGCTCGTCTCCTCCGAGATCGCGATCACCGCCGGCGTGGTGATGATCATCCTGGCGGGCTGGTGCGTGTCGCTGTGCCTGCACGAGTTCGCCCACGCCCTGACCGCGCACCGCTGCGGCGACCCGTGGGTCAAGGCCCGCGGCTACCTCACGCTGGACATCACGAAGTACGCCAACCCCGGCCTGACCTTCGTGCTGCCGGTGCTGTTCCTGCTCATCGGCGGCATCCCGCTGCCCGGCGGCGCGGTCTACATCGCCCGCGGCACGCTGCGCGCCCGGTGGGCGATGAGCCTCGTCTCGCTCGCGGGCCCGCTGGTCAACCTCGTCCTCGCCGTGCTCCTGGCGCTCGTGGTCCCGCTGGTGCCGGTCTACCTCGGCGCCGGGCTGTCCTTCCTGGCCCTGATCCAGGTGCTCGCCTTCGTGCTGAACATCCTGCCGATCCCGGGACTGGACGGCTGGGGCGTCCTCGACCCCTACCTCTCCGAGCACACGCGGCAGCGGGTCGCCCCGTTCACCCCGTACGCCCCGCTGCTGCTGTTCGTGGTGCTGCTGCTGTTCTCCCCCGCCGCGCAGGCGCTGTTCGGGTTCGCCTCGTTCGTCTACTCCGGCACGGGCGGCGACCTGGCGCTCGCCGAGGCCGGCCGCTCGATCTTCTTCTTCTGGCAGCGCTAGGCGGGTCCCTTCGGAGACGCCGGGTCGTACCCCGACCCGGCACGCTGTCGGGGGCACGGGGCACGATCGTCGGCGTGAAGGTCACGGTTCTGGTCGGGGGCGTCGGCGGCGCACGGTTCCTGCAGGGGGTGCTGGCGGCCCTCGGGGACGGCGCGGACGTCTCGGCGGTGGTCAACGTCGGGGACGACATCTGGCTGCACGGGCTCCGGGTCTGTCCCGATCTCGACACCTGCATGTACACCCTCGGCGGCGGCATCGACACCGGGAAGGGCTGGGGCCGGGCCGCGGAGACGTGGTCGGTGAAGGCCGAGCTGGAGGCCTACGGCGCCGACCCGACGTGGTTCGGGCTGGGCGACCGGGACGTCGCCACCCACCTCGTGCGCACCCGCATGCTGCGCGCCGGCTACCCGCTCTCGCAGGTCACCGAGGCCCTGTGCAACCGGTGGCGGCCCGGGGTCGCGCTCATCCCCTCGAGCGACGACCGGATCGAGACCCACGTGGTGATCGACGACCCGGACTCCGGCGAGCGGCGCGCGGTCCACTTCCAGGAGTGGTGGGTCCGCTACCGCGCCGTCCCGCCCGCCCACGGGTTCGCCTCGGTGGGCCGGGACGCGGCGACGGCCGCCCCGGCCGCCCTCGCGGCGATCGCCGACGCCGACCTGGTGCTGCTCGCCCCGTCCAACCCCGTCGTCAGCGTCGGGACGATCGTCGACGTCCCGGGTCTCCGCGCGGCCCTCGCCGCGGCACGCGCACCCGTCGTCGGGATCAGCCCGATCATCGGCGGGCGCGCCGTCCGCGGGATGGCCGAGGCGTGCCTGGACGCGGTGGGCGTCGAGGTCTCCGCGGAGGGCGTCGGGCGGCACTACGGGGCGCGCTCCGCCGGTGGCCTGCTCGACGGGTGGCTCGTGCACTCCGACGACACCGCTGACCTGCCCGGGGTGGCCGTCCGCTCCGTCCCGCTGCTGATGACCGACCCGGAGGCCACCGCCGCGATGGTCCGGGCGGCGATGGACCTGGTGGGGCTCGGTGTCTGAGGTCCGGGCCGACCACGCCGCCACCGGGGGCATCACCGCCTGGGGCGTCCCGGGGCTGCCCGAGTTCCGCCCGGGGGACGACCTCGCCGCGGCGCTCACCGACGCCCTGCGGGGGCAGGTGGCCGACGGCGACGTCGTCGTCGTCACCTCCAAGGTGTTCTCGAAGGTCGAGGGACGGCTCGTCACCGTTCCGAGCGACCCGGAGGAGCGCGACGCGGCCCGCCGCCGGCTGATCGACGGCGAGTCGGTGCGGCTGCTCGCGACCAAGGGCCGCACGAAGATCGTCACCAACCGGCTGGGGATCGTGCAGGCCGCCGCCGGGGTCGACGGCTCCAACGTCGAGACCGACGAGGTCGCGCTGCTCCCGGTCGACCCCGACGGGTCCGCGGCGCGGCTGCGGCAGGACCTGTCGACCGCGCTGGGGGTCGACGTCGCGGTGGTCGTCACCGACACGATGGGCCGCTGCTGGCGGCTCGGGCAGACCGACGCCGCCATCGGCTCGGCCGGGCTCGTCGCGCTGCACGGCTACGGCGGCGCGGTCGACCGGCAGGGCAACGAACTGCTCGTCACCGAGGTCGCGGTCGCCGACGAGATCGCGGCGGCCGCCGACCTGGTCAAGGGCAAGCTGGGCGGCGTCCCGGTCGCGGTGGTCCGGGGCCTCGGGGCCCTGCACGGCGACGGCCCGACGGCGGGCGCGCTGGTCCGCCCCGTCGAGGAGGACCTGTTCTGGCTCGGCGCGAACGAGGCGATCGCCCGGGGCCGTCGGGAGGCGGTCCCCGCCCGCCGCTCGGTGCGTGCGTTCAGCGGGGACCCCGTCGACCCGGACGCGGTGCGCCGCGCCGTCGCCGCCGGCCTCACCGCGCCCGCGCCGCACCACTCCCGGCCCGTGCGGTTCGTCTGGCTGCGCGACCCGGCCCGGCGTCGGGAGCTCCTCGACGCGATGGCCACCGCCTGGCGCGCCGACCTCTCCGACGACGGGTTCACCGCCGCCCAGGTCGAGAAGCGCCTCGCCCGCGGTGACCTGCTGTACCGCGCGCCGGAGCTGGTCCTGCCCTTCCTGGTCCGGGGTCCCGACGGCGGGTCGCACGACTACCCCGACGCCCGGCGGTCCGCGTGCGAGGACACGATGTTCACCGTCGCCGGCGGGGCGGCGGTGCAGGGCCTGCTCGTCGCGCTCGCCGCGGAGGACCTGGGCTCGTGCTGGGTGGGCTCGACGATCTTCGCCGCCGACCTCGTGCGGTCGGTGCTGGACCTGCCGGAGACGTGGGAGCCGCTCGGCGCGGTCGCCGTCGGCCACCCCGCGGAGCCGCCCGCACCGCGTGGCGAGCCGACCGTCGACGACCGGTTGGTGGAGCGGTGAGCCCGGTGCACGACGACGCCGTGGCGGTGCTCGGGGCGTGGGACGCACCGAGCGCCGACCAGTCGGCGATCCGGTACGCCCTGCTCGCGTTCCTGGCCGCGCGCGAGGACGCGTGCGCCCGGGCGTGCGTCCCGGGGCACCTCACGGCGTCGGCGCTCGTGGTCGACGCCGCCGGGGAGCACACCCTGCTCACGCTGCACCCGCGGGTGGGTCGCTGGCTGCAGCTCGGCGGGCACATCGAGGCCGACGACCCGACGCTGCGTGCCGCGGCGCTCCGGGAGGCGACCGAGGAGTCCGGCATCGACGGCCTGGAGATCTCGGCCGCGCCGGTGCACCTCGACGTGCACCCGGTGACCTGCTCGCTCGGCGTGCCCACCCGCCACCTCGACGTCCGCTACCTGGTCCGCGCTCCGGAGGGGGCGACCGCGGTGCGCAGCGAGGAGTCGGTCGACCTGCGGTGGTGGCCCCTCGCGGAGCTGCCCGACGACGTGGCGTTCGCATGGTCGGTGCTCACGCCGCCGGGGCCGTCAGCACGCCCGTGAGGCTGCGCGTCACCCTGTCCGCCGCCACCGCTGTTCAGCCGGCGACGGCGAGCGCGTCCCGGGCGTAGGCGGCCACGCCGGCCGCGTGCCGGTCGAGGACGGCGGCGAGGGTCTCGCTGACGTCCGGGCCGGCGAGCGCGCGGTGCCGGTCGGCCACCGACCGGGCCGCCGGGGAGTCGACCGGCTCGCCCGCGGTCCAGGTCCGGGCCCACGCGAGCCCGAGCTCGTCGAGGTCGCGGTCCACCCGCAGCCGCTCACCGAAGCCCTCGAGGATCTCCTCGGGGGTGTCCCGCCGTCCCTCGGCCGTGCCGCGGACGCCCGCGATCTGCCGGTCGACCCGGTCGCGGACCGCCTCGAGCAGCGGCAGGAGCTCCACGGCGGAGCCGCACCCGTCGTCGGGAAGACCGAGCTCGCGGCACAGGAGCGTGCGTTGCAGGTCGACGACGTCCTCGCGGGACCAGAGGCCGGGGCGCAGCGCGGCGAGCGGCAGGCCGCTCGCCCGGGCGACCTCGCCGGCGCTGAAGCCGGTCATCACCACTCCCGGAAGTCGCGCGGGGAGTACCGCGGCCCGAAGCGGGGGCGGCGGAAGCCGGACGCCTCGATGTAGCGGACCGCGCGCTGGCGCTGCGGCGCGTAGCAGGCCAGCACCTCCATCATCCCGGCGTCGTCGAGCTTCCGGCCGACGAGCGCGTAGCCGACCGTGCTCGGGATGTGGAAGTCGCCGATGGAGACGGCGTCGGGGTCGCCCCACGCCCGCTGGGCGACCTCGGCCGCGGTCCAGACGCCGATGCCGGGGACCTTGCGCAGCAGCGAGCGTCCCTCGACCCCGCGGAGCTCCACCGCCTTCTCGAGCCGGTGGGCGACCGTGGCGCAGGCCAGGATCGCGCGGCGCCGGGACTGGTCGACCCCCGCCTTGTGCCACTCCCAGTCGGGGATCGCCTTCGTGTCCCGCGGCGTCGGCGGCACGCGCATGCCGCGCGGCGCCGGGCCGGGCGCGGGCCCGCCGAAGCGCCAGCACAGCTCGCGCCAGGAGCGGTGGGCCTCGGTGCCGGTGACCTTCTGCTCCAGGATCGCGGCGAACAGCTGGTCCCACACCGCGCCGCAGGCCCCGAGCCGCAACCCGGGTAGGCGGTGCCGGGCGTCGGCGACGAGCGGGTGGTGGCCGACGAACCCGGCGTCGTCGTCGTCCGCGCCGAGCAGCGCGGGCAGCCCGTCGAGCACCCAGTCGGCGCCCTCACCCCAGGCGTCGGCCACGACCTCGGCGCCGACGCGGCGGATCCGGGTGGTCGCCGGGCCCGCCGGGGTCGAGCCGACGCGCCAGACGACGCCGGTCTCGTCGATGCGGCACGTCGGGTCGCCCCGGCCGTGCCGCAGCGGCCCGACCAGGGCCGGGATGTCGAGGACGTAGTCCGGCTCCCACCGGCGGGTGCGATCGGGCTGCGCGTCCGCCCGCCCCGCCTCCAGTACCGCCTCAGCCACTCCCCGAGAATCGCAGACCGCCGTCGGGAATGCTCAGACCGGGCCAGAGCCGCACGCCCTCGCGCAGCTCGCAGTTCGCACCGATGGTGACGTCGTCCCCGACCACCGCGTCGCTGACCACGGTCTCGTCGCCGATCACGGCGCGCGGCCCGATGACGGAGCGGGTGACGACGACGTTGTCGCCGATGCGGGCGCCGTCCATCACGACCGACCCGATGACGCGGGAGCCGTCCCCGACGACGACGTCGCGGCCGAGGGTGGTGCCGTCGGACACCGACGCCGTCGCGGCCGTCTTGGCGCCGTCGAGCAGCAGGGAGGTGCCGATCGGGCCGGGCAGCGCCGACGTCGGGGCGATGCCCTGCACGAGGTCGGCGCAGCCGCGCACGAACGCGGCGGGCGTGCCGAGGTCGAGCCAGTAGGAGGACTCGACGTGGCCCTGCAGCCGGCGCCCCTCGCGCAGGAGGCCGGGGAAGGTCTCGCGCTCGACGCTGACCGGCCGCCCCTCGGGGATCGCGTCGATCACCGCCCGCCGGAACACGTAGCACCCGGCGTTGACCTGGTCGGTCGGCGGGTTGAGCGTCTTCTCCAGGAAGGCCTCGACCCGGCCGCTCGCGTCCGTCGGCACGCACCCGAAGGCGGTGGGGTCGGGCACGCGCACGAGGTGCAGCGTGGCGTCCGCGTCCGCCGCCCGGTGCTCGGCGAGCACGGCGCCCAGGTCCACCCCGGACAGGATGTCGCCGTTGAAGACCATGACCTCCTCGAACGCCGGGTCGAGCGCGGCCGCGGCGTGGCGGATGCCGCCGCCGGTGCCGAGCGGCTCGGGCTCCGGCACGCACTCGAGATCGAGCCCGAAGGCCGAGCCGTCGCCCAGGTAGTCGGCGAACACCTCGGCCCGGTAGCTGGTGCCCAGCACCACCCGGCGGATGCCGGCGGCGGCGATCCGCGAGAGGAGGTGGCCGATGAACGGCACCCCCGCGGTCGGCAGCATCGGCTTCGGCGTCGAGGACGTCAGCGGGCGCAACCGGCTGCCCTGCCCGCCGACGAGCACCACCGCCGCGGTGCCCTCGGCCGTTCCCCCCGTACTCGTCACGTTCGTGCCCTCCTGGGTACGTCCCGCGCCCCGGCGTGACGACGGCGTCGCGTCCGGGCGCTAGTCTGAGCTCCACTCGGATGTCACCGGTCCGGGTCCGTCGGGGCCCACCGGACGCCCTATCCGTCGCCGGGAGCAGGGCAGGAGAAGCGTGGTGGAGCCGTCGAACGCGTGGGACCGCGCCCAGGAGGCTATCGCCCGGGCGCAGCAGCGCAACGCCACCGTGGTGACTCCTGACAGCGCGCAGTCACCCTTCGACGCGTCGGCCACGCAGATGATCCCCCAGTCGGCCCTCCGTTCGAGCGACGATGCGGTGACGCAGCGCCACACCAGGCCGTCTCCCGGGGCACTGCACCACCAGGACGGGCGGCACCGCCAACCCCCCGGCTGGACTCCGCGGGAACCGGAGACCACCCCGGTGGAGATGTCCGATCCCGTCTCCCTGCGCCCGGTCCCGGCCGAGGCACCGACCGTCCGCACCTCCGCGACCCGGCCGCCCACGGCGCCGTTCCCCGCGCAGGACCGACCCCGCGGCGACCAGCCACGGCCGGACGACTCCCCCACCACCCCGCCGGTGGGCGTCAAGCTCCCGTTCTGGAAGCGCCTCTTCCGCCGCTGACCGGCCCTCCCCTCGTGACAGGAAAGCGTCGTTGCCGTCACTGGGTGACAGCAACGACGCTTTCCTGCCCCAGCGGGGCGGCGATCAGGCCGCGTGGCGGGTGCTCCAGCGCGCCCGGACCCCGAGGGCCGCGCGCAGCACGCCCCGCAGCGGCGCCCACCGGCGGCCCCGGTAGCGGTCGGCGAGGAACCGGTAGGCGCTGCGGTGGTGCTCGCGGAGCATGCGGGCCGAGGTCGGCACGTCGGCCTCCGTCGCGTGCCCGCCGGTGTGCACCACCTCGGCGTCCGGGACGTACACGTTCAGCCAGCCGGCGCGGCCGAGCCGGTCCCCGAGGTCGACGTCCTCGAAGTACATGAAGAAGCGCGGGTCGAACCCGTCCACCGACTCCCAGGCCTCGCGCCGCAGGAGCACGCACGAGCCCGAGAGCCATCCGGCGGTCCGTTCGGCGACCGACCCCTCCTGACGGTAGGAGCGGGTCCAGGGGTTGGCGGGCCACACGGTGCCGAACACGGCGTGCCCCACGCCCCGCCCCAGCGACGGGACCAGGCGCGCCGACGGGTAGACCTCGTCGTCGGTGCGGATGAGCGGGCCGAACGCTCCCCCACGGGGCCACCGGTCGGCCGCGGCGAGGAGCCGGTCGAGCGCCTCGGGGCCGAGGACGATGTCGGGGTTGGACACCAGGACCCACCCGACGTCCGGCGGCAGGCCGGCGACCGCACGGTTCGCGGCGGCGCCGTACCCGAGGTTCTCCCCCATCGGCAGCAGCTGCGCCCGGCCCGCCGCGGCCGCCGCCTCGGGCGCGCCGTCCACCGAGCCGTTGTCGGCCAGCACCACGGTGGGGCGACGCGTGGTCGCCCCGGCCAGGGAGTCGAGGAACGCGGGGAGCGAGTCACCCGGCGAGTAGGTCACGACGACGACGGCGAGGCCGTCCCCGGAGGTCGAGGTCGGGCTCGGCATGCGGCCCATCCTGGCCGCCGGCTACCGACGGGCCCGCGGGAGGGTCTAGCGACGCGTCTCGTCGGTCGCCGGCAGGGCGACCGGCCAGTACTGCCACGAGCCCGGGCCGAGGCCGCCGGTGTTGGGCGCCGGGCGCGCGGGCGGGGCGACGCGCGGAGGCGGCGGGGCGACGACCCGGCGCGTGGCGCGGTCCATCCGGGCGCGCAGCCGGTGCCGCTCCCGGCCCGCGTCGATCACGAGCCCGACCGCGACCACGCCCAGGAGGGCGAGCAGCACCGTCTCCAACGCCATACGAGCTCAACGCGTGTCGCGCCGAGAGGTGACGCCCCGTCGCCGACAGGCCCGGAAAAATCTTCGGTCCGCGCCCGAACGATCACCGTCACTCCGTGACTGCGCCGGGCGGGCTTCCCTGCTCCGTCAGCGGCTGAGCAGCTCCGGATGGCGCTCGACGGCGGTGTGCAGCGCGTCGCGCCAGTCGGGCAACGGCGCGAGTCCGGCGGCCGTCCAGGCGGCCGGGGAGAGCACGGACCAGGCCGGACGCGGCGCGGGCCGGGGGAACTGGTCGGTGCTGCACCCGTGCACGCGCTCCGGGTCGGCCCCGAGCTCGGCGAACACGGCCCGCGCGAAGCCGCACCAGGTGGTGGCGCCGCCGCCGGTCGCGTGGAGGGTGCCGAACGGTGCGTCGGAGCGCCCCAGCGCCACGAGGCCGGCCGCCAGGTCCGCCGACCACGTCGGCGACCCGTGCTGGTCGTCGACGACGTCGAGGGTGTCGCGCTGCCCGGCCAGGCGGACCATCGCCGCGACGAAGTTGCTGCCGGTGTCGCCGTAGACCCAGGCCGTCCGGACCACGTGGTGGGCGTCGAGGGCGTCGCGCACCCGCTGCTCGCCGAGCTCCTTCGTGCGTCCGTAGACGCTGCGGGCGCCGGTCCGGTCGTCGGGCTCGTAGCCCGCGCCGGGTCGGCCCTCCGGCCCGCTCCCGTCGAACACGTAGTCGGTGGAGACGTGCACCAGCCGTGCGCCGTGCCGGGCGCAGGCCGCGGCGAGCAGGCCGGGGGCGTCGGCGTTCACCGCGTGCGCGGCCCGGGCCGCGTCCGCGTCGGTCTCGGCGAGGTCGACCGCGGTGAAGGCGGCCGCGTTGAGCAGGACGGCGGGTTCGTCGACGCCGCCGGCCCAGTCGCCGACCGCGGCCTCGACCGCCCCGGCGTCGGTGATGTCGAGGTCGGCCCGCACGAACGCCCGGAACCGCTCACCGCTCGCGGTCAGCTCCCGGACGAGGTCCGTGCCGAGCGCCCCGCCCGCTCCCGTCACCATCCACCGCATCCGCAGCCTCCGAAGATCGATCCCGACCGCTCCGGCCGGGTGATGGTGTGTCATCCTCCGACGCGCCGTGGCGGGTCCGAACGGGTGGTGCCCGCGAAAGCCGGGTGAGCCCGTCTAGCCTGCCCTTGAGCCGGGCACCGGAGACGTCGATGTCTCCGACGAGGCCCCATCGACCGCCGCCGTGACCGACACTCGACACCGCCGCTGACTTCAGACCGTGAGGGGAGGCGCCACGTGGATGACCGTGACCGCCCCCGTCGCGATCCCGCGCGCCGGTTCGGGCCCTCCGCGGGACGTCCCGACGGCGAGCGGCGCCGCGAGTCCCCGCCGTCCCGCCCGGCCCCGCCCCCTCCGGCAGGCCCGGGGGCGCGTCTGCGCCGCGGCGACCTCCGCGAGATGCGCCCGTCCGGCGGAGCGCCGGCCGGCGGCGCAGCCGCCGCTGCTCCCGGCATCGGACGGCCCCCGTCGTCGGTGGCCCTGCGCGAGGGCCCGGCCCGGGCCCCGGGCGGGCGACCGCCCGGACCGCCCCCGGCCCGCCCGCGCCCGGCTCCGGCCCGCCCCGGCCCGCCGTCGCGCCCCGGTCCCCCGCCCACCGGGGCCGACCGCCGCCGTCCCTGGCGCATGCTGCGCATCGCGGTCACCGTCGCGTCGGTGCTGATCCTCGCCGTGAGCGGGACCGCCTGGGCGGCGCTGTCGGGCAGCTTCGCGACCTCGGGCGCCCTCGCGATGAAGGGCACCGCCGCCGACGGCGCCACCGACGTGCTGCTCGTCGGCACCGACAGCCGCAACGACGCCCAGGGCAACCCGCTCCCGCGCGACGTGCTCGCGGAGCTCGACGCCGGGTCGGCCGACGGCGAGCTGAACACCGACTCGATGATCCTGGTGCGGGTGCCCAACGACGGCAGCCGCGCGGTCGCCTTCTCCCTGCCCCGCGACAGCTACGTGTCGATCCCCGGGCAGTTCGCCAAGGGCAAGCTGAACTCGGTCTACCCGGGTGCGAAGGCCGCGATGGCCCAGCAGCTGGTCAACGGCGGCGACTCCGACCCGCGCGACGTCGACGTCCGCTCCTCCGAGGCCGGCCGCGCGGCGCTCATCGAGACCGTGCAGGAGCTCACGGGCATCGGGGTCGACCACTACGCCGAGATCAACCTGCTCGGCTTCTTCAACCTGACCAACGCGATCGGCGGCGTCGACGTCTGTCTCAAGAACGCGGTGGACGACGACTTCTCCGGCGCCCACTTCGCGGCCGGCCCGCGCTCGGTGAGCGGGCGTGACGCGCTCGCCTTCGTGCGCCAACGGCACGGCCTGCCGATGGGCGACCTCGACCGCGTGCGCCGCCAGCAGGCCTTCCTCGCCGGGCTCTCGCACAAGGTGCTCTCCGCGGGCACCCTCGCCGACCCGATCACCCTCGGTCGGCTGCTCGAGTCGGTGAAGCAGTCGGTGGTCCTCGACGGCGGCTGGGACCTGCTGGGCTTCGCGCAGCAGATGCAGGGCGTCAGCGGCGGCTCCGTCACCTTCATGACGATCCCCACCGAGGGCGGGGTGAGCACCGCCGTCGGGGACGCGCTGAAGGTGAACCAGAGCGAGGTCCGCCGGTTCGTCGCCGACGCGATCGGCCCGGAGGACGCCCCGGTCGTCCCGACCGGTCCCGCCCCGGCCCAGATCCCGGTCGACGTCCGCAACGCCTCGGGCACCGGCGGAGCGGCCGCCCGGGTGGTGCAGATCCTCGGCGCCCAGGGCTACACGCAGCTGCGCTCCGGCAACGCGGACCAGACGGCGACCACCTCGACCGTGCTCTTCGGGCCGGGCGGGGACGCCGGGGCCGGGGTCGTCGCCCGCGCGCTGGGCGGCCTGCCCACGCGGGCGGACCCCTCGGTCGCGCCGAACTCCACGCAGGTGGTCCTCGCCTCCGACTACCGCGGACCGGGTGCGGTCGTCGCGCCGTCCGACAGCGCGAACAGCGCGCCGCCGCCGCCCCCGCAGCCGCCCATCAGCGCGGACGGGATCCCCTGCGTCAACTGAGCGCCGACTAGGCTCGCCGCCCGATGACCGTCACCGACGCCCTACTGGCCCCCGTCCTCGCCGCCGACGCCCGCCGTCCGCTGATCACGTTCTACGACGACGCGACCGGCGAGCGTCTCGAGTTCTCCGGCGAGACCCTCGCGAACTGGGTGGCGAAGACCGCGAACCTGCTGCGCGACGAGTGCGACGTCGAGCCGGGGACGCGGGTGTCGGTGGCGCTGCCCGCGCACTGGCAGAAGGCTGTCGCGCTGCTGGGCGCGTGGTGGTGCGGGGCGCGGCTCGTCGACGCCGACGCGGCGGTCGCCCTCGTCGACGCCGAGCACCTCGACGTCCCCGCCGACCTGGTCGTCGGGTTCTCCCTCGACGCCTTCGGACGCCCGCTCGCGGACCTGCCGGCCGATGCGGTCGACTACGCGAGCGAGGTCCGGATGCACGGCGACCACTTCACGCCGGAGCCGGTGCCCGGGACCGATCCGGCGCTCGGCGACGTGACCGTCGACGAGCTCGTGGAGCTGTCCCGACGGCGGGCGGCGGAGCTCGGCTACGGCTCCGACACGCGGCTGCTGTCCACGGCCGACTGGCCGGTGACGGCCGACGGCGGCCTGGTGGACGGTCTGCTCGCCGTCCTCGCGGCCGGCGGGTCCCTCGTGCAGGTGCGCCACGCCGACCTCTCGGCCCTCGACCGGCGGGCCGGGGCCGAGAAGGTCAGCGGGCGGCTCTGACTCAGCCGCGCAGGACCTGGCGGCCCATGACCATGCGCTGGATCTGGTTCGTGCCCTCGTAGATCTGCGTGATCTTGGCGTCGCGCATCATGCGCTCGACCGGGAAGTCGGTGGTGTAGCCGGCGCCGCCGAACAGCTGCACGGCGTCCGTCGTCACCTCCATCGCGACGTCCGAGGCGAAGCACTTCGAGGCGGACGCGACGAGCCCGATGTTCTTCTCGCCGCGCTCGGCCTTGGCCGCGGCGACGTAGACGAGGTGACGGGCCGCCTCGATCTTCATCGCCATGTCGGCGAGCATGAACTGGACGCCCTGGAACTCGGCGACGGCCTTGCCGAACTGCTTGCGGTCCTTGACGTACTCGACGGCCGCGTCGAGCGCGCCCTGCGCGATGCCGACGGCCTGCGCGCCGATGGTCGGGCGGGTGTGGTCCAGGGTCGCGAACGCGGTCTTCAGACCGGTGCCGGGCTCGCCGATGATGCGACTACCGGGGATGCGGCAGTTCTCGAAGTAGATCTCGGTGGTGGGCGAGCCCTTGATGCCGAGCTTGTGCTCCTTCGGGCCGACCGAGAAGCCGGGGTCGTCCTTGTGGACCACGAAGGCCGAGATGCCGTTGGCGCCCTTGTCGGGGTCGGTCTTCGCCATCACCGTGTACCAGTCGGAGATGCCGCCGTTGGTGATCCAGCACTTGGTGCCGTTGAGGACCCAGTCGTCCCCGTCCTGCTGGGCCCGGGTGCGCATGGAGACCGTGTCGGAGCCGGCCTCGCGCTCGGAGAGCGCGTAGCTGATCATCGCCTGGCCGCCCGCGATGGTCGGCAGGACCTCCTGCTTCAGCTCCTCGGAGCCGGACAGGATGATCGGCATCGAGCCGAGCTTGTTCACCGCGGGGATCAGCGAGGCCGACGCGTCGACGCGCGCGACCTCCTCGATCACCATGCAGGCGACGATCGAGTCGGCGCCCTCGCCGGAGTAGCGCTCGGGGATGTGGATGGCGTGGAAGCCGGACGCGGTCAGCGCGTCACGGGCCTCCTGCGGGAACCGGGCCTGCTGGTCGACCTCCGCCGCGAACGGCGCGATCTCCTTCTCGCTCAGCGCGCGGATCGCCTCCCGCAGCGCAGCGCGCTCCTCGCCCAGGTCGTAGACGTCGAACTCCGGGTTCACCGCGTACTCCTCCCAACCGAAACTCACTCGTGACCCACGGTACAACTCGATGGTTGGACGTCCTACCGTTCGTGGGATGGCTCTCGCGCCCGAGGTCGGGCGCCGGGCGCTGACCGCGAGGTGCACGCCAGGCAGGTCCGCCGGCCCGCGCGCCTGCCCCATGTCACTCTCGCGACGACGGACCGGGTCGACGACGTGGCGGACCTGCCACGGGATGACAGCGACGACGCTCCGCTGCCACGGGGTGAGGGGACCGACCCGCCGTCAGGACGAGGAAGAACCCGGCCCGAGCTTGCGGACCGCCTCGTCCTTCCCCGCGACCGAGGTGCGCAGGTCGGCCTGGAAGTCGGCCATGCGCGCGGCGAGCCCGGCGTCGGCCGCGGCGAGGATGCGGACGGCGAGCAGGCCGCCGTTGCGGGCGCCGCCGATCGAGACCGTCGCGACCGGGACGCCCGCCGGCATCTGCACGATGGAGAGCAGCGAGTCCATGCCGTCGAGGTGCTTGAGCGGCACGGGCACGCCGATCACCGGGAGCACCGTCGCCGCCGCGACCATGCCCGGCAGGTGCGCCGCCCCGCCCGCGCCCGCGACGACCACGCGCAGCCCGCGCGACGCCGCCGACTCCGACCACTCGAGCATCGCCCGCGGGGTGCGGTGGGCCGAGAGCACGCGCGCCTCCCACGGCACCCCGAACTCGTCGAGGGCCGTCGCGGCGGCCTGCATCGTCGGCCAGTCGGAGTCCGACCCCATGACGATGCCCACGAGCGGGGGCAGCCGCGCGTCCGAGACCTGCGCGGAATCCGTCGTCGCGACGGCCTGACCGGGAACGAGCTCGGCAGAAGACATCTAGTGCGCACTCCATCCGTCGGTCCAGATCCCGGTGGCGAGGTGGTCGGCGGCCAGCCGGGCGCGCCGGCGGACCTCGGCCATGTCGTCACCGGTGATCGTCACGTGCCCGAGCTTGCGGCCCGGCCGTTCGGACTTGCCGTAGAGGTGCACCCGCGCCTCGGGGAACCGGGCGAAGGTGTGGTGCAGGCGCTCGTCGGGACCGGTGGACGGCACCGGGTCACCGCCCAGCACGTTCGCCATCACGCACGCCGGGCGCAGGGTCGCCGTGGAGCCCAGCGGGTAGTCGAGCACGGCCCGCAGGTGCTGCTCGAACTGCCCGGTGACGGCCCCGTCCATCGACCAGTGCGCCGAGTTGTGCGGTCGCATGGCGAGCTCGTTGACCAGCACCTCGCCGGCGGGGGTCTCGAAGAGCTCGACGGCGAGCAGGCCCACGACCCCCGTGGCGGCGGCGATCCGGAGTGCGAGCTCCTCGATCTCCTCCGCGAGGTCCTCGGACAGCCCGGGCGCGGGCGCGAGGACCTCGGTGTTGATGCCGTCCTGCTGCACGGTCTCGACGGCGGGGTAGACCGCGGCCTGCCCGAACGGCGACCGGGCCAGCACGACGGCGAGCTCGCGCGCCAGCTCGACCTTCACCTCGGCGAGCAGCGGCGTGCCCGCCCCGAGCAGCTCGGCCACCAACGGCCCGGCCTCCGCGGCGGAGTCGACGACCCACACCCCGCGGCCGTCGTACCCCCCGCGGGCGGCCTTGAGCACCACGGGCCAGCCGTGCTCGGCGGCGAACGCCTCGAGGTCGGCGGCCGAGGTCACCTCCGCGAACGGCGGGATCGGCTCGCCGAGCTCGGCGAGGCGGCGGCGCATCACGAGCTTGTCCTGGGCGTGGAGCAGCGCCTCCGGCCCGGGGTGCACCGTGACGCCGTCGGCGGCGAGCGCGGCGAGCAGCTCGCCGGGGACGTGCTCGTGGTCGAACGTCAGCGCCTCGGCGCCCTCGGCCACACGGCGCAGCGCCCCGAGGTCGCGGTGGTCGCCGATCTGCACCTCGGGGGTGACCATCGCCGCGGCCTCGTCGGGCGAGGTGGCCAGCACCCGCAGGGTCTGGCCGAGCGCGATCGCGGCCTGGTGGGTCATGCGGGCGAGCTGGCCGCCGCCGACCATGGCGACGACGGGCAGGCCGGTGCGCTCCTCCACGGCCGGGAAATCTAGTCGTCGACCCCGTCGGGGTCGCCCTCCGGGGCGATCACCGGGACGTCGAACCCGAGGATCCGGTCCCGCCGCGGCACGGCGGGTTCCGCGTCGCGCAGCTTGGCGAGGGTGTCGCCCACCCCGTCGAGGGAGGCGGGCAGGGCGACGATGCGGGCGCTCGGTGCGCCCATGACCCCGGAGGCGCCCGCGAGCCGGCGCGCCAGCATCCCGCGCAGCACCCGGACGCGGGCGGCGAGGCCCTCGCGCGGCGCGAGCACCACGACGGTGGACCGGCCGACCACCGCGATCGTCTCCCCGGCGTCGAACACGACCGCGGCCGCGTCCCCGGCTACGGTCAGCGGCGCGACCCGCGACCAGCCGGCGACCTGCAGCGTGACGACGACGAGGGCGTACCGGTCCCCCACCGACGTCCCGTGCGCGCGGGCCGCCCGGTAGACCTCGGCGAGCCGGGTCCGCAGGTAGCGGGCACTGGCCAGGCCCGAGAGCGGGTCGAGGGCGGCCGCCTCGGAGAGATCCCCGCAGGCCACGTCGGTCCAGCCCAGCGACACCACGCGGACCAGCCGCGAGCCCTCGGCCCCCGGCAGGCCCAGGCGGCGACGCTCCCCGAGAGCCCCCAGGGCACCGCTCACCGCGGTGTGCAGGGCCGCGAGATCGGACAGCGTCTCGTCGAGCCCGATCCCGGCGGCGGCGCGGGCCCCCGCCCAGCGGGTCAGGGCACGCTCCAGCGGCGGGCCGACCCGGCCGGAGAGGACGACGTCGCAGACCTCGTCGACCGCCGGGTCGGGCCACTCGCTCGCCACCGACCACCCGAGGGCGTTGCTGCACGCGAACCAGCGCTCCCGGAGCGCCGCGTGCCCGGGTCCCGGGCGACCGACGCCGGCGCCGCGGGCGAGGGGCTCGGGATCGGCGCCGACGGGTACGTCGTCGACCGCCTCGTCCCTGCGCTCGTCCGCGAGCGTCATCCCACGCACCTCCACCGTCGTTCGTGCCGCCGATCCACCGTCGGGTCGTCCGGTGACCGACGGTGTCGATCCGCCCGGTCGTCGTCGGCTCTCCCCCTGGCGACGCGCGAGACGGTCATCCGTGACGGTGACACTGCCGGGATCCTCCCCGAATCGGCCGCAGACTCGTCGCGGAGGGGGGAGGTGCGCCCAGATGGCCGATGTCGGCGATGTCGCGGCGGGCTCCGGCCTGCCCGGGCCCAGTGACGCCGACCTCCTCGCCGTCATCCGCGGCCGCCCCGCCGACACCGAGTCGACCGTCGCCTTCGGCACCCTCTACGACCGCCACCGCGACGCCGCACGCGCCCTCGCCCGGCAGCTGGCGCGCTCCCCCGCCGACGCCGACGACCTGGTCTCCGCCGCGTTCGCCCGCCTCCTCGAGATCCTGCGCGCGGGCGGTGGCCCCACCGAGGCGTTCCGTGCCTACCTGCTGACCTCGCTGCGCCACCTCGCCTACGACCGCACCCGCGCCGAGCGCCGCCTCGACCTCACCGAGGACATGGGCGAGGTCGTCGGCGTGGACCCCGCACGCACGGTCGTGCCGTTCGCCGACCCCGCCGTCGCCGGCCTCGAACGCTCGCTCGCCGCCCGCGCCTTCGCGACCCTCCCCGAACGCTGGCAGGCCGTCCTCTGGCACCTCGAGGTCGAGGGCGACTCGCCCGCCGACATCGCCCCGCTGTTCGGCCTCACCCCGAACGCCGTCTCCGCCCTCGGGTACCGCGCCCGCGAGGGGCTGCGCCAGGCCTACCTGCAGGAACACCTCTCCGGCGGTGGGCCCGGGGCGCCGCCGAAGGACCGCAGGCACCGGGAGACCGAGGAGAAGCTCGGCGCCTGGACCCGCGGCGGGCTCTCCAAGCGGGACGCCGTGAAGGTCGAGGAGCACCTGCGCGAGTGCGCCGAGTGCCGGGCCCTCGCGGCGGAACTGCGCGAGGTGAACTCCGGGATCGTGCGCACGGCGATCGCGCCCATGGTCCTCGGGGCGGCCCTCGTCGGGTACCTCGCCGCACGGCAGGGCGTGTGGGTCCCGGGCACCGCCGAGCTGGTCGTCGCCGGGAGCGGCGTCGTCGGGGTGCTCGGCGCGCTCGGCGGCCTCACCCGCACCGCGGAGGTCCCGCGCTCCCGGCGCCTCGGGGCGGCCGTCGTCGGCCTCGCGGGACTCGGCATCGCCACCGCGACCGCGCTCACCGCGGTCGGCCCGGACACCCCCGTCGCCGCTCCCCCCGCGGTCCTCCTTCCCGACGTCGGGTCGGTGCCGGTCCCGCCGCCCGCTCCCGCGCCCGTTCCCGACGGCGGGTCGGCGCCGGGCCCGGGGTCCGGCGCTGCGGGGACGGGCTCCGCGAGGTCGCCCGGCATGGGGTCGGGCGTCCGCGCGGGGTCGGCCGACGCGGGGTCGGGCGCCCGTGCGGGGTCGGCCGACGCGGCCGGTCGGGACCCCGGTGCGAGATGGTCCGAGGGGTCCCCTCGCCCTGACGGGTCGCCCGGCTCCGACGGTCCCCCGCGCTCCGACGGTCCCCCGCGCTCACACGGTTCCCCGGGCTCCGGCGGGTCGCCCGGCTCCGGCGGAACCCCGGGCCGGGGGTCGTCGCGCCCGACCACCACCGTCCCGTCGTCGGGAACGGTGACCTCGGGCCACTGGGGCACCGACGGGAGCAGCCTCACCGCCGGCGGCCGGCTCGTGGACCTGGACGCCCTCGAGCGGGACCTCGTCAGCGACCGCCTCCCCCGCAAGGGCCTGCTGGAACCGGTCCTGGACGTGCTCCTCCACTGATCACCGGATGTCCGGTGCCGTCGGGCCCCCGACGCAACCGCACTGGGCACCCGCTCGACCGGCCCGCCCCGCCCGGGACCTGGATCCGCGACGTTCCGGTGATCGCGGTCGACCAGCCGTGCGTCGATGGCGCCATCGACGCGTCCGGTGACACGGATCGGCCACCGACGCCGGAGCGAGCGTGGCGGGCTGCTGACACTCGACGTCAGCGGTGGCACGCGGCTGACAAAGCGGTCGGCGGCGCGGGAGAGTGCACGCCATGAGCGACCCGACCCCTGCCGTCCGCGCGTCGGACGTCGAACGCGAGCAGGTGGCCGACCTCGTCCGGCGGGCCGTCGGGGACGGACGGCTCACGATGGTCGAGGGTGACGAGCGGCAGCGGGCCGCCTACGCCGCGACCTTCCGGCACGAGTTGGCGCCGATCACGGCGGACCTGGAGCCGACCAGGGAAGCCGCCCGACCCGCCGTCGGGAAGGAGCTCGTGCAGCGGCCGGACTCGACCGGGTCGATCGCCGTGATGAGCGGGGCCGACCGGGCCGGGACGTGGACGCCGGGGCTCACGCACCGCGCGGTGAGCGTGATGGGCGGGACGAACCTCGACCTGCGGCACGCGCAGCTGGACGGCCGCGGCGTGACGCTGCAGATCGTGTCGATCATGGGCGGGGCGAACGTCGACCTGCGCGGGGTCGGTCAGGACGTCACGGTGCAGGCGTTCGCGCTGATGGGCGGGTGCGAGGTCGTCGTCGACCCGGACACCGTCGTGGAGGTCACGGGCGTGGGGTTCATGGGCGGCTTCGCCGACCAGGCCGGCGCGCCCGCGCGGCCGGGAGGGCCCCGTGTCCGGGTCACCGGCTTCGCGATGATGGGCGGCGTCTCGGTCTCCCGCCGCCCGCTCGCCGTCGAGGGCGCTCAGTAGCGGCGCCCCACCTCCAGCTCCGAGGCGCGGGAGGCCCCGGCCAGCCCGACGGTGAGGTCGAGCTCGGCGAGCACGTCCGCGACCACCTGCTCGACGCCGTCCGCGCCGGCGAGGGCGAGCCCCCAGACGAAGGGCCGCCCGAGGCACACCGCGCGGGCCCCGAGGGCCAGGGCGACCGCGACGTCCGCGCCGGTGCGCACCCCCGAGTCGAGCAGCACCGGCAGCCGGTCGGCCACCGCCCCGACCACACCGGGCAGCGCGTCGAGCGCGGCGACCGCGTGGTCGACCTGCCGCCCTCCGTGGTTGGACACCAGCACCGCGTCGACCCCGGCGTCGACCGCCCGTCGGGCGTCGTCGGGGTGCAGGACGCCCTTGAGCACCACCGGGAGCGAGGTCCGCGACCGGAGTGTCGCGACGTCGGCCCAGCTCAGGTGCGGGCGGGAGTAGACGTCGAGGAACGTCTCGACGGCGGCCCGGGGCAGCGGGGAGCGCAGGTTCTCCAGCGGCGACCCCGGGAAGTTCCGCGTGATCTCCAGCAGCGTCCGGACGGCCTGAGGGGTGACGCGCGGGGCCGGACCCGACCGCGGGGCCGCCGCCCGCTCCCGCGCGAGCCGCGAGAACACCGGGTCGGACGTGTACTGCGCGATGCCGAGCCCGCGACTGAACGGCAGGTGCCCGAGGTCGAGGTCCCGCGGGCGCCAGCCGAGCATCGTCGTGTCGAGGGTGACGACGACGGCCTCGCACCCGGTCGCCTCGGCCCGCGCGAGGAAGCTGTCGACGAGGTCGTCGGAGGTCGACCAGTAGAGCTGGAACCACCGCCGTCCGATCCCGGCGAGCGACTCCATCGAGGCGCCCGCCTGATTGCTGACGATCATCGGCACCCCCGCGGCGGCCGCACCCCGGGCCACCGCGAGGTCCGCGCCCCGGCGCACGAGGTCGAGGGCGCCGATCGGCGCGAGCAGCAGCGGGTGCTCGAGACGGCGACCGAACAGCTCGACGGAGAGGTCCCGGGACCCGACGTCGCGCAGGACCCGCGGGACGGTCTGCCACCGCTCGAAGGCCGCCCGGTTGGCCCGGACCGTGGCCTCGGCGCCCGCCCCACCGGTCACGTACGCGTCGGCGCGCCGCGACATCGCCCGCCGTGCGCGCTGCTCGAGCTCGCCCGTCGTCGTCGGGACCCGGGGCCGGGCGCCCGAGACGCCGTCGCGGTAGACCTGCTCCTGGCGGGCGCGGCCCGCGCCGATCGTCATGGCACGGTCGTCTAGCACGAACCGCGGCCCGATGCCGTGCGAGCACGGACGGTGTCGGACCTCTCACGCTCCGCTTGTGCGGGACCCGGGGTCCCGCGATGCTGATTGTTGACGCTAACAATCGGTTCTCGAGGAGGCGGACGTGACGGACAGCCGTTTCGAGCAGTGGGACGTGGTGTCGAGCGTGGGTCTGACGGCGCTGGTCGTCGCGGCGGGACGGGCGGTCGACACGCACCGGCCCGACGGCCTCATCTCCGACCCGTACGCCGAGGCGTTCGTGCACGCCGCGAACCCGCCGCAGCCGCTCGCGACCCGGCCGACCGAGCCGACCGACGACTCCGAGGACCAGCTCTGGCAGATGATGTCGGGCTACATGGGGACGCGGACCCGGTTCTTCGACGAGTTCTTCGCCGGCGCCGGGCAGCGGGGTCTCCGCCAGGTCGTCGTGCTCGCGTCGGGCCTGGACACCCGCGCCCAGCGGCTCGACTGGCCCGCCGGGACCGTGCTCTACGAGGTCGACCAGGCCAAGATGATCGAGTTCAAGGACGCCGTGCTCGACCAGGAGGGCGCCACCCCGCGCTGCGACCGCCGCACGGTGCTCGCCGACCTGCGCGACGACTGGCCCGCCGCCCTGGCCGCGGCCGGGTTCGACCGGGACACCCCGACCGCCTGGCTCACCGAGGGCCTGCTCCCCTACCTGCCCGCCGAGGCCCAGACCGCTCTCGTGGACGCGATCGACGAGCTCTCGGTCCCGGGCTCGGAGTGGGCGATCGAGGACTTCACGAACATCACCCAGCAGTTCGACGACCCCGCCTTCCGCCGGGTCGCGGCCACGATGGGTGTCGACATGCGGCAGTTGCTCTACAGCGACGAGCGCCCCGACCCTGCGGCGACGCTGCGGTCCCGGGGGTGGACCACCGAGTCGTTCGTGGCCACCGAGGTCGCGAAGTCCTACGGCCGCACCCTCGATCCGCTCACCCAGCGCCTCAACGGGCAGAGCTCGCTGGTCACGGCGACGAAGGGACGGTGATCGCGGTCAGCACGTCCTCGTCGCCGGCGAACACGCCCTCGCGGCGTGGCCACGCGACGGCGACGTCGGTGAAGCCGAGCTCGCCCGCCCGACCCACCACGTCGTCGAACAGGCCTGCCGAGGACAGCGGGTAGACCGGTGCGCCGTCGGTGTTGAGGACGCGCCGTCCGGACGCCGGGTCGTGCCCGGCCCGCGCGCGGGCCTCGCCGTACGCCGTGCCGAGGTCCGCGACACCGGCCCACCACCCGTCGAGGTCGTCCCCGCCGCGCCCCGTGGTCACCCAGCCCTCGCCGAGCCGGGCGGCGAGGTCGACGGTCCGCGGCCCGTCGGCGGCGAGGACGAAGGGCACCCGCGGCCGCTGCACACAGCCCGGAGCGGTGCGGGCCTCGACCGCCTCGTAGTACGTCCCGTGGTGGGTGACCCGCTCCTCGGTGAGCAGGCGGTCGAGCAGCACCGTGAACTCCTCGAACCGGGCGAGCCGGCTGCCCGGCCGCGGCAGGCCGAGCACCTCGGTGTCGTAGCCGCGCGGGGTCCCCGCGCCCAGCGCTGCGGTGAAGCGCCCCCGGGAGAGGTCGTCCAGGGTGATCACGTCGCGGGCGAACGGGACCGGCGAGCGCACGTTCGGGCTCACGACGAACGGCCCGATCTCGATCCGCTCGGTGACCAGCGCGGCCAGCGCCAGGGTCGGGACCGCCCCGTACCAGGGCCCGTCGACGAGGGTGCGCCAGCCGAGGTGGTCGTAGGTCCAGCCGGTGGCGAAGCCGAGCTCCTCGACCGCGCGCCAGCGCCGGGTCGCCTCGTCGCGCGGGTGCTCGGGCAGGACGGTCAGGCCGATGCGCACGACGCGGGAGTCTGCCCGGACGTGAACAGCAGGTGAGGACGGGGGCAAGGGCCGATCGGGCGAAGGTCAGGCACGCCTTGGTCACGGCGGTCGGGGCGATGACCCGATCCGGTGACACATGTCGCGATCGAGTCCGCCGCCCACGGTCGCGGCGGGTCCTCCGGCGCTATCACCGCAGGTCAGGGCCGCGTCTTCCCGACGGCAGGTGGAGGTGAGTGGAGCCTTCGCTTGCTGTTGGGACCCGGGAGAACCGGACATCCTGACCACATGACTTCGATGCGCGAGTTGCCGACCGTCCAGTCCTGCGCCGCGACCAGCTGTTCGTACAACGAGGGCTCCTCCTGCCACGCCGGCGCCATCACCGTGGGCGGCTCGGCCTGCGGCACCTTCGTCGAGATCTCGTTCCGTGGCGGCGTCGAGGCCGGTGGCCTCGTCGGTGCCTGCCACCGGTCCGAGTGCAAGTTCAACGACAAGCTCGAGTGCACCGCCTCGTCGGTCGAGATCGGCCAGGGCGCCGACGTCGCCGACTGCCTGACCTACGAGGCCAGGTAGGACTCGCCCAGGCGTTCCAGGGCGAGGGCGCCGGTCCGGTCGGCCCGCAGCGCCCCGTCCGCCACCGCGACCGCCGCGACCGGGTCGACGTCGTCCACGAGGACGGCGGCCCCGGTCGCGGCCAGGTCGCGCAGACCGGCGAGCACCGTGCGTCGGTCCGCCGCGTCGAGGCCGTCGGTGAGCCGGTCCGCGAGCACGATCGCGGCGCCGGCCGCCGAGGCCACGGTCGCCCGTCGCGCCTCCGGCGACTCGTCCTTCGCGGCCGTCAGCCGCACCACGCCGGGGACGCACCCGTCGTCGAGCGCCGCCATCACCCGGCGCCGGACCAGACCCGGACCGAGCAGGGTGGTCACCTCGCCCACCGGCAGCCGCAGCGACATCGCGTCCTCCCTCGATCGTGACTGAGGTGAGCCTAAGCTTGCCTTCTCGACCTGTCGATCCCCCGGTCTCCGTCGTCGGCGAGGTCCTAGACTCGGCCCCGATGAGCCCTGCCGCCGGGTCCCGCCTGTCGCGCCTGTCCCTGGCGTGGCACCGGCACGGCGAGCTGGTGCGCTTCGCCCTCGTCGGGGCGAGCACCTTCGTGGTGGACACCGCAGTGTTCGTGCTGCTCAAGAGCACGGTGCTGGAGCCGAAGCCGGTCACCGCGAAGATCCTGGCCGTGCTCGTGGCCACGGTCGTCGGCTACGTCGCGAACCGCGAGTGGTCGTTCCGCGCCCGGGGCGGGTTGGCCCGTCGTCGGGAAGCGGTCCTGTACTTCCTCGTGAGCGGCGCCGCCCTCGCGGTCAACGCCGCCCCGCTCGGGGTGTCGCGCTACGTCCTCGACCTCGCCACCCCGGCCGTCACGCCGTTCACCGAGCAGGTCGCCGACCTCGTGAGCGCGCAGGTCGTGGGCACCCTGCTCGCGATGGGCTTCCGCTGGTGGGCCTTCCGCCGCTGGGTCTTCCCGACGGCGCTGTCGGGCTGACGGCCCCTCCCCTCGTGGCAGGAAAGCATCGATGCTGTCTCCGGGCGACAGCAACGACGCTCTCCTGCCATGGGGAGGGCCGTCGGCGCGGGGTAGGTCGATCAGCGCGGCCCGGTCGCGGGCAACGGGCGCGGTGCGGCCACCGCCTGGTCGGTGCGGGGCACCGGCAGGAACAGGGCGAACACGGCGGGCTTCGTGCGGGCCAGCTCGAGGCGCCCGCCGTCGGCCTCGACGAGGGCCCGGGCGAGAGCCAGCCCGACCCCGGTGGACGCGGCTCCGGACACCCCGCGGTCGAACACGTGCGGGGCGAGCTCGGACGGTACGCCGTCGCCGTGGTCGGAGACCTCCACGACGATCGTGTCGTGGTCGGAGTGCCGGGCCGCGATCGTGATGGTGCCGCCGCCGTGGCGCAGGGCGTTGTCCACCAGGACGCCGAGGGCCTCCCGGAGCCGCGCGGAGGTCGCCCGCGCCACGAGGCCGTCCGCGACCCGCACCCGCAGGGCGCGCCCCTGACCGGCGGCCGCGTCCTGCCACTCGTCGGCCACGGCCGCGAGCTCGCCGTCGAGTTCCAGGGGCGACGCGCTCGCCGCGCGGGCGGCCCGGGCCGAGCTCAACAGCTCGTCGAGGACCTCGGCGAGCCGTTCGGCCTGCTCCAGGGCGGCGCCGCCCTCCGCCGAGACCTCGGGGTCGGGGTGCGAGGACAGCTCGTCGAGCCGCAGCTGCAGGGCCGTGAGCCGGCTCCGCAGCTGGTGGGAGACGTCGCCGACGAGGTCCCGTTCGCGTTGCACGAGCTCGGCCAGCGCCACCGCGGACGAGTCGAGGACGTCGGCGACCCGGTCCAGCTCCGGGATGCCGTGCCGCAGCGGCGCCTGCCGGAAGTCGCCGGCGCCGAGCCGCGCGGCCCGGCCCGCCACCTGCTGCAGCGGGTCGGCGAGCCGCCGGGCGGTGAGCGTCGCGACCACCGCCCCGACCGCCACCGACAGCACGATCGCCGTGAGCACGAGGGCCGTCGCCTGCAGCTGCCGCGAGCGCATCTCGGCCGCGGGTTCGGCGATCACCGCGGAGCCGTTGATGCCGAACGAGGCGCTCTCGGCGATCTGGCCGGGGTCGGCGGTGTCGCCGATCGCGCTCGTCCCGCGGGGCGTGCGCACCACCAGTGAGCCGCCCGGCGGCACGGCGATCGCGACCGCCGACAGGTCCACCGGCCGGTCGGTCTGCAGCTGCGAGTCGAGCGTGGCCACCACCTGGCGGAGCCGTCCGGCGAGCTCGGCGTGGGTGAAGTCCTCCACGAGCCGCCAGGTGGTCAGGGCCAGCGGGCCGCCGAGGACGGTGACGGTGATCGCGACGACGAGCAGCGTCGAGATCAGGATGCGGCGCCTCACGGGGGTCCAGGCCTACGTGTTGAAGCGGAACCCGACCCCGCGCACCGTCGAGATGCGCTTGCCACCCGACGGTCCGCCGTCGGTGTCGCCGAGCTTGCGGCGCAGCCACGACATGTGCATGTCGAGGGTCTTGGAGGTCTTCATCTCCGGGTCGTTCCAGACCTCGCGCAGGATCTCCTCCCGCGACACCACCTGGCCGGCGTGGGCGAGCAGCACCCGGAGGAGCTCGAACTCCTTGTTGGCCAGGCCGACCTCGGTGCCGTCCACCAGCACGCGGCGGGCCGAGGGCTCCATCCGCACGCCCCCGGCGTCGAGGATCTCCGGGGCCCGACGGCGGAGGAGCGCCCGCACCCGCGCCAGCAGCTCGGCCAGGCGGAAGGGCTTGCCGACGTAGTCGTCGGCGCCCGCGTCGAGACCGACGACGAAGTCGACCTCGTCGGTGCGGGCGGTGAGCATCAGCACCGGCAGGTCCGGCTTCCCGGCACGCACCCGGCGGCAGACCTCGAGACCGTCCATCCCGGGGAGCCCGAGGTCGAGGACCATGAGGTCGACCTCGCCCTCGCCGGCGCGGGTCACCGCGGTCGGGCCGTCGTCCACCACGGCCACCTCGTACCCCTCGCGGGTGAGGGCCCGGGACAGCGGCCCGGCGATCGCCGCATCGTCCTCGACGAGGAGCACCGTGGTCATGAACGACCAGCGTAGACCGCCCCGTGCACGATCCGTGTAGGACGTTCACCCGGCAGGATGGGCGGGTGACCGATGACCTCGAAGCGGACCTCGACCTCGCCCGGCGGATCGCCGACGCCGCCGACCGTGTGACCCTGTCCCGGTTCCGCGCGAGCGACCTGCAGGTGGACCGCAAGCCGGACCGGACCCCCGTCACCGACGCCGACGTCGCGTGCGAGGACGAGGTCCGCCGCCTCATCGCCGCGGAGCGTCCCGACGACGCGGTGCTCGGCGAGGAGCGCGGGTCGTCGGTGGAGGACCCCGCCGCCCGGCACTGGATCGTCGACCCCATCGACGGCACGAAGAACTACTCCCGCGGCGTGCCCGTGTTCGCGACCCTGCTCGCGCTGATGAGCGGCAGGGAGCCCGTCGTCGGGGTGGTGAGCGCCCCCGCCCTCGGGCGTCGGTGGTGGGCCGCGCGCGGGCAGGGCGCGTTCACTTCCGACGTGGCGCGCGGGATCACCGCGGCTCCGCTGTCGGTCTCGGGCGTGGCCGACCTGGCGGACGCCTACGTCTCCACCACCGACCTCGACTACTGGCGCGAGATCGGCACCCGCGACCGCTGGCTCGCCCTCACCGAGGCCACCTGGGAGAGCCGCGCGTTCGGCGACTTCCACCACCACATGCTCGTCGCCGAGGGCCTGATGGACGCGGCCGTCGAGCCCGGGGCGAGCGCCTGGGACCTGGCCGCCCCCGCGATCGTCGTCCGCGAGGCCGGCGGGCGGCTCACCGACTTCTCCGGTGGCGAGCGCATCGACGGCGGCGAGGCGCTGTCGACCAACGGCGTGCTGCACGACGCGGTACTGGGGATCATCCGACCCTGAGCGACCCCCGCATCATCTGCGTCCACGCCAGCCGGCCGAAGACGTGGAAGCAGGCCGCGGACTCCTCCTCGAACCGCGTCCACGAGTACCGCTCGCCGCCCTCGAACCAGTAGACCTCCCACGTGCGCTCCGGGCCGGGGTGGACCACCCACACCCGGTCGACCCGGCCCGGCGTCCCGACCACGACCGTGCCCGGGGCCAGCCCGAGCGCCTCGATCCACCCCGGCAACGCGTCCACTCCCACACGGGTGCTGACGGTGCCGGGCGGTGATCGGTTCCGTCGCCGTCCCCGCGTTCCGAGCGAGAGTGCCGTTCGCAGCATCTATGTGCGCGAGAGTGCCGTTCGCTCAGAACGGGGCGAGTGCGCGAGAGTGCCGTTCGCAGCATCTATGTGCGCGAGAGTGCCGTTCGCTCAGAACGGGAGCGCCTCAGCGGCCGGCGGGGAGTTCCCGACGACGGGAGGAGAGGCGCCGCAGGCGCGGGAAGCGTTCCGGTTCCGGCTCGTCGTCCCACTCGGCGTCCTCGACGTCGTCGGAGTCGTGGTCGGCCCCGTCCCGGTCGTCCCACTCGTCGTCGAGGTCGGTCGCGGTCCAGTCGTCGGCCTCGTCGTCGGGGTCGGCATCGTCGTCGTCCCAGCCGCCCCAGCGGTCGGGGTCGAGGCCGCCGCGCCGCTCGGCCATGCGTTCGACCTCGGCCGCCACCCGCTCGACCCGGCCGAGCCCGTCGAAGCGCCACGGCTCCCGGGTGTCGTCGACGCCGACCACGAGCGTGCCCGCGCCGAGCAGCCGGTCGATGCCGGTCCGGACGGTGCGCACGGTCGTGATGCTGCGCCCGACGACCACGATCCCGGAGCGCGAGAAGACGCCCTCGCGCACCAGCACCCGTCGGTCGGTGACGACGAAGTGCGTGGCCCGCCAGCGGGCGACCGGGGCCACCGAGAACCACCCGAGCAGCCCCACCGCGACGACCCCGACCGCGATGAGCACGGCCGTCGACCACGACGTCGGGCGCGCGACCGCGACCAGCCACGCGCCGACGAACGCCACCACGGGCGGCAGGAGCGCGGGGACCACGAGCATCCGCCAGTGCGGCCGGACGTGGCGCACGACGCGCTCACCGGCGACGAGCAGCCGTTCCGGGTACGCCACGGCGCTCCCCCTCCCGCCGTCGGTGCGCCGATCGAGGGTATCCGCGCGACGGCCGGTGTTCGAGGTCCCGCGCCGCGACCGGGCCCCGGACGGGTGAGCTCAGGCGGCGCGGACGTGCACCACGTCGCCGGCGGCGACGGTGGTCGTGCCGCCGCCGGGCTCGCGGACCACGAGGCGGCCGTCGTCGTCGACGTCCTCGGCCACCCCGAGCAGCTCGCGGTCGCCGGGCAGCAGCACCCGCACCTCGCGGCCCAGCGTCGCGCACCGGCTCCGGTAGCCCGAGAGCAGGCCGGAGCGGGCGGCGTCGCCGCGGGCGGCCCGCCAGTCGTCCTCCAGCGAGGCGAACACCGCGAGCACGTCCCCGAGGACGTCCGGCCGGGTCCGCCGCACGCTCTGCGCGAGCAGCGAGGTGCCGCCCTCGGGCAGCTCGGCCTCCGGGGTGGACACGTTCAGACCGATCCCGACGACGAGCGCGTTGCCGGCCTCGCCGCCGGGCACGACCTCGGAGAGGATGCCCGCACCCTTGCGCTGGTCGGGGCCGAGGAGCAGGTCGTTCGGCCACTTCAGGGCGGCCTCGAGGGTCGCGACGGACGCCGGGGCGCGGTAGTCCTCCAGGGCCACCACGAGCGCGAGGCCCGCGAGCAGCGGCGCCCAGCCCCAGTGCTCGGCGGGGACCTGCGTGGGCCGCAGCAGCAGCGAGAAGGTCAGCCCCTCCGCCGGGCCCGACTCCCACGTGCGCGACCGGCGACCCCGACCCGCCGTCTGGTGGTGGGCGACGAGGACCGACCGGTCGGGGGCCCCCGCCGCGGCGGCCGCGGCGAGGTCGGCGTTGGTCGAGCCCGTGGCGTCCACCACGTCGAGGCGCGCCCACGCGCCGACGGGGGCGACGGCGGTGGTCTGCAGCGCCTTCCAGGCGGCGGCGTCCTTCACTCCCGGGATCACCCCGAGCACGGTAGAGGAGTGCCCCGAATCACCCCCGCGCACCAGTGGGTGCGGCACCGTGGACCTCGCTATGGTCCGGCCCATGACCGCCGCGACGAAGCCGCCCCCCGAGCCCGACGAGGCCGCGGACGAGCCCGACGTCCACACCTCCGCCGGCAAGCTCGCGGACTGGCACCGGCGCCAGGACGACGTCGTCCACGCCGGCTCGGAGCGGGCCGTCGAGCGGCAGCACGCCAAGGGCCGCAAGACCGCCCGCGAGCGCCTGGAGCTGCTGCTCGACGAGGGCAGCTTCCTCGAGTTCGACGCGATGGCCCGCCACCGCTCCACCAACTTCGGCCTCGAGGCCAACCGGCCCTACGGCGACGGCGTGGTCACCGGCCAGGGCACCGTCGACGGCCGCCCGGTGTGCGTGTTCTCCCAGGACGCGACCGTCTTCGGCGGGGCGCTCGGCGAGGTCTACGGCGAGAAGATCGTCAAGGTCATGGACGTGGCCATGAAGATCGGCTGCCCCGTCGTCGGGATCAACGACGGCGGCGGCGCGCGCATCCAGGAGGGTGTCGTCGCGCTCGGGCTCTACGGCGAGATCTTCCGCCGCAACTCGCACGCCTCCGGCGTCGTCCCGCAGATCTCCCTGGTGATGGGTCCGGCGGCCGGCGGTGCGGTGTACTCCCCCGCGCTCACCGACTTCACGGTGATGGTCGACGAGACCTCGTTCATGTTCATCACCGGGCCCGACGTCATCAAGACCGTCACCGGCGAGGACGTCGAGTTCGAGACCCTCGGCGGCGCCCGGACCCACAACACCACCTCCGGCAACGCGCACTACCTCGCCTCCGACGAGGACGACGCGATCGCCTACGTGCAGGAGCTCCTGGGCTACCTGCCGTCGAACAACCTCTCCGAGCCGCCGCGGCTGCCCGCCGACGAGGAGTCGGGCGCGATCGAGGAGAGCCTCTCCGAGGCCGACCTCGAGCTGGACGCGCTGGTGCCGGACTCCCCGAACCAGCCCTACGACATCCGCGAGGTCATCCGCCGGGTCGTCGACGACGAGGAGTTCCTGGAGGTCCAGGAGCTCTACGCGGCGAACATCGTGGTCGGCTACGGCCGCATCGAGGGCCGCCCGGTCGGCTTCGTCGCGAACCAGCCCTCCCAGCTCGCCGGCTGCCTGGACATCGGCGCCAGCGAGAAGGCCGCACGCTTCGTGCGCACCTGCGACGCGTTCAACGTGCCCGTGGTGACCTTCGTCGACGTGCCGGGCTTCCTGCCCGGGACCGACCAGGAGTACAACGGCATCATCCGGCGCGGCGCGAAGCTGATCTACGCGTACGCCGAGGCGACCGTCCCGCTGATCACCGTCATCTGCCGCAAGGCCTACGGCGGGGCCTACGACGTCATGGGGTCCAAGCACCTCGGCGCCGACCTCAACCTCGCCTGGCCGACCGCCCAGATCGCCGTCACCGGCGCGTCCGGCGCCGTGAGCATCCTGTACCGCAAGGAGCTCAAGAAGGTCGAGGACTCCGGCGGGGACGTCGCGGCCCGCCGGGCGGAGCTGCAGCAGGAGTACGAGGACACCCTCGCCAACCCCTACGTCGCCGCCGAGCGCGGGTACGTCGACGCGGTCGTCCCGCCGTCGTGGACCCGCGGCTACATCGCCCGCGCGCTGCGCTCGTTCTCGACCAAGCGCGAGACGCTGCCGGCCAAGAAGCACGGGAACATCCCGCTGTGACGGGCCCTGAGGACGAGGTTCCGGACGACGGGCCGCAGCGGCCCGTGCTGCGCATCGTCCGGGGCGACCCGTCGCCCGAGGAGGTGGCCGCGCTCGCCGTCGTGCTGGCGGCCGCCTCCGGGGGCGGCGGCGCGGAGGAGGACACCGGCCCCCGCTCGGTGTGGACCGAGCGGTCGGCCCTGGTGCGCCGCCCGCTGCACCCGGGTCCGGGCGCCTGGCAGGCGTCGGCGCTGCCGCGCTGAGGCCTGAGTAGCACCACGGATCCTGCTTCTACCCGTCGTCGGGAAGCCTCGGCGGCATGACGGGACACGTGGCGCGGACGGTCGGTCGACAGCTGTACGGGATCACGCTGCTGGTGCTGAGCCCGGTGCTCGTCCTCCTGCTGGTCCTCCGGGCCCTGGTGCGGCCGCCGAAGCGCAGGGTGGCGATGAACGCGCAGGCCGCCGCCGACCGGGTCCTCCCGGGCGTCGTGCGCGTGCTGGGAGTGCAGGGCATGGGCGAGGCGGGCGGTTTCGGGGTGCGCGCCGTCCTGGTCGAGGACCCCGACGTCGCCGTCTCCTGGGGCTGCGACCACTGGTCCAGGCCGGGTTCGCCGTACGAACGGGCCATCGTCCCCGCCGTCGCGGCGGCGCGGGCGGCGACGGCCGGGCCTGCCGGGCCTGCCGGGACGCAGCCCGGCCCCTAGGGTCGCGCCCCGTGCGTCTCGTCCTCGGTTCCGCGTCCCCCGCCCGCCTCGGTGTGCTGCGCTCGGCGGGCGTGGAGCCCGACGTCATCGTCTCGGAGGTCGACGAGGACGCCCTGCTCGCCCAGCTCGACGACGCGACCTCGGCGGAGAAGGTCACCGCCCTCGCGCTGGCGAAGGCGCGGGCGGTGGCCGGTCAGGTGCCGGTCGAGGAGGGCGACGTCGTCGTCATCGGGTGCGACTCGATGCTCGACATCGACGGCGAGCTGGTCGGCAAGCCGCACACCGTGGAGAACGCCCGCGCCCGCTGGGAGCGGATGGCGGGCCGGCACGGCGAGCTCGTCACCGGGCACGCCCTCGTGCGGCTGCGCGCCGGCGTGGTCGAGGCCGAGATCTCGGGGCACGCGACGACGTTCGTGACCTTCGCCGAGCCCACCCCGGCCCAGCTGGAGGCCTACCTGGCGTCGGGTGAACCGCTGGCGGTCGCAGGGGCGTTCACCCTCGACGGCCTCGGGGGGTGGCTCGTGGAGGGCATCCAGGGCGACCCGTCGAACGTGATCGGCATCAGCCTGCCGCTCGTCCGCAAGCTCCTGGCGGAGCTCGGCGTCGAGGTCAGCGACCTGTGGCGGGTGCCGACGTCGGGCTGACCCGGGCACCCGGCGTGGGCGAGGCCGGCGGGGTGCTCGTCCGTCCGCTCGTCGCGCCCGTCGAGGAGAGCGACCGGACGATGCGGTCGGCGGCGGTCGCGTCCGCGCCCTGGGTGCGGCCCGGAGTCGCCACCGCCAGGAGCGCCAGCCCGGGCCCCCCGCGGGCGCCGGCGACCGTCGTGACGCGCACGAGCGTGCCGTCCGGGGTGCGCCGGACGGAGGTGAAGGCGTCGCGGCCGTCGAGGGACGACGCGGTGTCCGAGACCGTGGCGATGCGGCCGGTCCCGTCGCCGCGGATGCCGTCGGCGAACGCCCCGACCAGCCGCCGGGCCTCGTCGGCCAGCGCGTCCTCGCCGAACCCACGCGCCGGGTCGAGCCGGCCCACGAGCACGGCAGCCCGGGTCCGGTCCCCGCCCAGGGTCAGCACGGTCGGGAACCGGCCCGGCGTCACGGGGACGAGGTCCTGGTCGCGGGCGGACGCCCAGCCCGGCTCCGTCGCGACCGTGGCGCCCAGCGTCGGGTCGCCGACCCGTCCGGGCCGGGTGGTCACCGCGGGAGCGGTGGGGGTCGCGGCGGCCGGCGCGGCCACCGGGGAGACCGGCCCTCCGGACGCGCTCGTGGCCCGCTCGTCCCGCTGGGCGGCATCGGCGTCCGCACCGGCGGCGGTCGCGACCGCCGCCACCGTCCCGGCCAGGGCCGCGACGGACGCGCACACCGCGGCCGCGGGGCCCCACCATCGTCCGCGTCGGCTCATCGGGAGACGACGGTAGCGACCGGCCCACGCGGGCCGGTCACCGCCCGTCGTCGGGAAGGTCCGCGCTGTGGCCATGACCACGCGCGACGCGGTGTCGCGGGGCCGTGAGGTGCGGGAGAGTCGCCGAGAACGGTCACGCCCGACCGTTCCCGCACCACTCGATCGATCTTCCGTGCGCGGCAGCCCTACACTGCGCCCGATTCCCCTGCCCGACTCCACCGCCGCGACGACGCGACCGCCCCCCGGGAGGCTCCTCCGATGGCTCCGCAGGCTCAGCAGGACGCCCTGCACACCGTGCTCATCGCCAACCGGGGTGAGATCGCGGTCCGTGTGGCGCGGGCGTGCAAGGACGCAGGCCTGACGAGTGTCGCGGTGTACGCCGACCCGGACCGGGACGCCCCGCACGTGCGGATCGCCGACCAGGCCTTCGGCCTCGGCGGGGAGTCCGCCGCGGACTCCTACCTGAACATCGAGAAGCTCCTCGACGCCGCGAAGCAGTCCGGCGCGAACGGCATCCACCCCGGCTACGGGTTCCTCTCGGAGAACTCCGACTTCGCCCAGGCCGTCATCGACGCCGGGCTGATCTGGATCGGCCCGTCCCCGCAGGCCATCCGCGACCTCGGTGACAAGGTCACCGCCCGCAAGATCGCCGAACGCGCCGGCGCGCCGCTGGTCCCGGGCACCAAGGACCCCGTCGCCGACGCCGACGAGGTCATCGCCTTCGCCGACGAGCACGGCCTGCCGGTCGCGATCAAGGCCGCGTTCGGCGGCGGCGGGCGCGGCATGCGCGTCGCCCGGGAGCGCTCCGAGATCGCCGAGATGTTCGACGCCGCCGTCCGCGAGGCGGTCTCGGCATTCGGGCGCGGCGAGTCGTTCGTGGAGCGCTATCTCGACCGGCCCCGCCACGTCGAGGCCCAGGTCCTGGCCGACCAGCACGGCAACTGCATCGTCGTCGGCACCCGGGACTGCTCGCTGCAGCGGCGCCACCAGAAGCTGGTCGAGGAGGCCCCCGCGCCGTTCCTGTCCGACGAGCAGCGCAAGCGCATCCACACCTCCGCCCGCGACATCTGCCTCGAGGCCGGTTACTCCGGCGCCGGGACCGTGGAGTTCCTCGTCGGCGAGGACGGCACGATCTCCTTCCTGGAGGTCAACACCCGCCTGCAGGTCGAACACCCCGTCTCCGAGGAGACCTCCGGCCTCGACCTCGTGCGCGAGCAGTTCCGGATCGCCAACGGTGAACACCTGCGGATCACCGAGGACCCCGAGCCGCGCGGGCACTCCATCGAGTTCCGGCTCAACGGCGAGGACGCCGGCCGCGGGTTCCTGCCCGCGCCGGGCACCGTGACCCGCTTCGTCGCCCCCTCCGGGCCCGGCGTGCGCGTCGACGCCGGCGTCGAGAACGGCTCGGTCATCGGCGGGAACTTCGACTCCATGGTCGGCAAGCTGATCGTCACCGGCGAGGACCGCCAGCAGGCCCTCGAGCGCTCCCGCCGCGCCCTCGACGAGATCGTCGTCGACGGCCTCCCCACCGTCATCCCCTTCCACCGCCTCGTCGTCACCGACCCCGCCTTCACCGCCCCCGACGGCGCCTCCTCGTTCACCGTCCACACCCGCTGGATCGAGACCGAGTGGGACAACACCGTCGAGCCCTACGTCTTCGAGGGTGCCGACGACGACGAGGACGAGGCCGCCCCGCGGCAGACCGTCGTCGTCGAGGTCGGCGGCAAGCGCCTCGAGGTCTCGCTGCCGGGTGACCTGGCCATCGGCGGCGGGGGCGGCGGCGCCGCGGCCCCGGCCGCGAAGAAGAAGTCGCGCAAGCGGGCCGGCGGCGGCGCGAAGGTCTCCGGCGACGCCGTGACCTCGCCGATGCAGGGCACCGTCGTCAAGGTCGCGGTCTCCGAGGGCGACACCGTCTCCGCGGGCGACCAGATCGTCGTCGTCGAGGCCATGAAGATGGAGAACCCGGTGACCGCGCACAAGGACGGCACCGTGACCGGCCTGTCGGTCGAGGCGGGCGCCTCGGTGAACCAGGGCGCCGTGATCTGCGAGATCGCCGACTGAGTCCTCGCCCTGGTGGCAGGAAAGCGTCGTTGCTGTCATCCGGCGCCAGGAAAGCCACATCGTCGGGCGCGGCCTATCGTGGATCCGTGGGCGAACTGCGGATCGGCAACCGCGAGCGCGAGCTCGCGATGGCCGCGCTCGACGAGCACCTCCGCGAGGGCCGGCTCGAGCCCGGCGAGTACGCCGAGCGTTCGGCCGTCGCCTCGACCGCCCGGTTCCGTTCGGAGCTCGACGGGCTGTTCACCGACCTCCCCGAGCCGCGCCCGGCCTTCCCCCGCTCTCTTCCCGACGCCGGGTCGGTGCCGGTGGGCGGCCCTGCCCCACCTCCGGCCGCCGCTCCCGCGCGGGACGACCTGCCCGAGCTCGTCGCCCCGATCGGGGCCAGGCTCGGGCGGCACGCGGGGTTGTTGTCCGCCCTCGCCCCGGCGATCGCCCTCGTCCTGTTCCTCGTGACCGGGCTGCGGTTCCCGCAGGTCTTCCTGCTGGTCCCCGTGGCGATCGGGGTCCTCGCCTACCTCGGACACCGCCACGGCGGGTGATTCCTCTCCCGACCGCCGGTAAAGCGGTCGGACGTCGTCAGGGGTCCGTGGTTACCTGGTGACACGGCATCGACGCCGGCCGCCCCGAAGCCCGCCCTTGGAAAGGTGCGTCACCCATGGCCACGGCCCCGACCACACCGGACGCCCCCGCGGCGGCCGACGACGCCGCCGCGCCCGATCCCGGGAGCACGCGCGCGGGCGTGGTGATCGCGGTACTCGTCGTGTCCGCGTTCGTCATGATCCTCAACGAGACGATCCTGTCGGTCGCGCTGAACGACCTGACGCGGGACCTCGGCGTCTCCACCACCACGGTGCAGTGGCTGACCAGCGGGTTCCTCCTCACGATGGCCGTCGTCATCCCGACGACGGGCTTCCTGCTCGAGCGGTTCACCCCGCGGCAGGTGTTCCTCGCGTCGCTGACGCTGTTCAGCATCGGCACGCTGGTCAGTGCGCTCGCGCCCGGCTTCGGCGTGCTCCTCGTCGGGCGCGTGGTGCAGGCGTGCGGGACGGCGCTGATCATCCCGCTGCTGATGACCTCGGTGATGCGGCTCGTGCCGGAGCACAAGCGCGGCTCGATGATGGGGACGATCTCGATCGTCATCGCCGTGGCGCCGGCCATCGGCCCCACGATCGGCGGCGCCGTCCTGGCCTCGCTCGGCTGGCGCTGGATGTTCTGGATCGTCCTGCCGCTCGCGATCCTGGCGCTCCTGCTCGGCGCGGCCCTCATGCGGCTGCCCTCGCAGACCCGCTCGGTCCCGCTCGACGTGCTCTCGGTCCTGCTGTCGGCGCTCGGCTTCGGCGGCATCCTCTACGGGTTCTCCGCGATCGGGGAGTCCGGCGGCTCCGGCCCGCACGTGGCGCCGTGGATCCCGCTGGTCGTCGGCGCGGTGAGCCTCGTGCTGTTCGTGCTGCGCCAGCTCTCCCTGCAGAAGCGGCACGCCGCCCTGCTCGACCTGCGGCCGTTCACCCACCGCACCTTCGTGGTGTCGCTGATCCTCGCCGCGCTGCTGTTCATGGCGCTGCTCGGCGCGGCCGCGATCCTGCTGCCCCTCTACCTGCAGACGGTGCTGCAGCAGGGCACCTTCGTCACCGGACTCGCGGTGTTGCCCGGTGGTCTCGTGCTCGGTCTGCTGGGCCGGCCGGTCGGGGCGCTCTTCGACCGCTACGGCGCGCGGCCGCTGGTCATCCCGGGTGCCCTGGCGATGGCCGCCTCGCTCTGGGGCTTCGCCTCGCTGAGCGCTGCGTCGCCGCTGTGGCTCGTGATCGTCATCCACATGGTGCTCATGGCGGGCCTCGGGCTGATGATGACGCCGCTGATGACGTCGTCGCTGGCGGTCCTCCCGGGGCCGCTCTACTCCCACGGCAGCGCGATCCTGGCCACGCTGCAGCAGGTGGCGGGCGCGTTCGGCACGGCCGCGTTCGTCACGATCTCGGCGATCGCGTCGGCCACGGCGGGTGGCTCGCCCGACGCGCAGGGCCTGCGGACCGGGTTCATGGCGGCCGGTGTCGTCGGTGTCCTCGCGCTGATCGTGTCGTTCTTCCTGCCCCGCCGGATCGTCGCGGCGTCCGATGCCGACGCGCCCGACGCCGGGACGGCCGAGGTCGAGACGGCCGCCGACGCCCCGGAGGTCGACCCGCGCGCCGGGTCCGCCTCCGCGGTCGAACCCGGCGACGCCGCCGACCGAGCCACCGACACGGGCCCGGTGCCCGTCGCGGCGGGTGCCTCGAACGGCTCCGCGCACGGGGCGAAGGTCGTCGGGCAGGTCACGTTGGCCCGCCGCGGCGAGGCGGTCGTGACGCTCGTCGACGAGCACGGCGTCCAGCACGGGCGGGCCGAGACGTCGGACGGGTCCTACGACCTCGCGCTCCCCGGCTCGGGCGCGTGGCTCGTCGTCATCAGCGCGCCGGGGCACGCCCCGCGCGCCGACCGGGTCGTGGTCGGCGGGCACACGCCGGAGCTGCGACACGACGTGACGCTCCTCGGCTCGGAGCCGCTCGCCGACGACGCCCTCTCCCCGGAGCCGCTGACCTCGCAGAGCTGACGGTGTCCAGGACGACAGAACGGCCCCACCCGACTCGGGTGGGGCCGTTCTGTCGTTCGGTCCGTCCGCCGCGAGGGTGACACCAGGCAGGCCCACGGGGCTCCCGGGCTGCCTCACGTACATCTCGCGGTCGGACGCCTCGAGCCCGTCGTCGCAAGGGTGACACCAGGCAGGCCAGCGGGCCTCGCGGGCTGCCTGATGTACCCCTCGCGGGGGGCTCAGCCCGTTCCGAGCGGCTCGAGCTGCTCGCGCCGAGGGTCGGGCGCGGCGAGCCGGAGCTTGTCGGCCTCCTCGTCGCTCTCCACCGTCTGCGACCGCCGCTCCGCCTCGACCCGCTCGACGTAGGAGCGAACCTCCTCGTCGCGGGTCTCGGTGCTCCAGCCGAGCAGCGGCGCCATCTGGTCGGCCACCGACTCCGCCGAGTCGACGCCGCGGTGGGCGTACTCGATGGAGATGCGGGTGCGGCGGGTCAGCACGTCGTCGAGGTGCAGCGCGCCCTCGTAGGCCACCGCGTAGGCGATCTCCACGCGCAGGTAGTCGGGCGAGCCCGGGACCGGCTCGCGCAACGTCGGGTCGTCCTCGGTCATCGCGAGCAGTCCGTGCAGCAGCGAGCCGTACCGGTCGAGCAGGTGCCGCACGCGGTGCGGGTGGAGGTCGTACTGCCGCCCGATGTGCTCGGCCTGGTTGACCAGCGCGAAGTAGCCGTCCGCGCCGATCAGCGGGACCCGGTCGGTGATCGACGGCGCGACCCGGGCCGGGATGTCCTGGACGGCGAGGTCGAGGGCGTCCTTGGCCATGACGCGGTAGGTCGTGTACTTGCCGCCGGCGATCGACACCATGCCCGGCATCACCCGCGACACGGCGTGCTCGCGGGAGAGCTTCGAGGTCTCCTCGCTCTCGCCGGCGAGCAGGGGCCGCAGCCCGGCGTAGACGCCCTCGATGTCGTCGTGGGACAGCGGGGTGACCAGCACGGCGTTGATGTGCTCGAGCAGGTAGTCGATGTCGTGGCGGGTCGCCGCCGGGTGGGCGAGGTCGAGCCGCCAGGTGGTGTCGGTGGTCCCGACGATCCAGTGGTTGCGCCACGGGATGACGAACAGCACCGACTTCTCGGTCCGCAGGATCATGCCCACGTCCGACGGGATCTTGTCGCGGGCGACCAGGAAGTGCACGCCCTTCGAGGCGTTCACCTTGAACCGGCCGCGGGTGCCCGCGGCGTGCTGCATCTGGTCGGTCCACACCCCGGTGCAGTTCACGACGACGTGCGCGCGCACGTCGGTCTGCCGCCCGGTCTCGACGTCGCGGACCCGCACCCCGGCGATCCGGTCGACCTCGTGGATGAAGTCGACGACCTGGGTGGACGTGCGGACGACCGCGCCGTACTGGGCGGCGGTGCGGCCCACCATCATCGTGTGGCGGGCGTCGTCGGCCTGGGCGTCGTAGTAGCGCACCGCGCCGACGAGCGCGTCGCGCTTGAGCGCCGGCGCCATCCGCAGGGCGCCCGAGCGGGTCAGCTGCTTCTGCTTGGGCAGCGAGCTCTTGCCGCCCATCGTGTCGTAGAGCGTGATGCCGGCGGTGACGTACGGGCGCTCCCACACGTGATGGGTCAGCGGGTACAGGAACGGCACCGGCTTGATCAGGTGCGGGGCGAGCCGGGTCATGTTCAGCTCACGCTCGAACAGCGCCTCACGGACCAGCCCGAAGTCGAGCTGCTCGAGGTAGCGCAGACCGCCGTGGAAGAGCTTCGACGACCGGCTCGACGTCCCGGCCGCCAGGTCGCGCGCCTCGACGAGGGCGACCGAGAGACCACGGGTGGCGGCGTCGAGCGCGGCACCCACGCCGACCACTCCCCCGCCCACGACGACGACGTCGAACAGCTCGTTCTGCAGGCGGTCCCACGACCGCTCGCGCTCGGCCGGGCCGAGCCGGGCGGGTTCGGTGACGGCGTCCAGCGACTCGGCCTCCGGCGTGCGGGCGCCGGCCGCCGTGGGCTCGCTCGCACCGTTCTCGGCGGACTTGGCAGCCACGTCGGGCCTCCTCGTACGTTCGGTGTCAGGCCTCTGCTCCGTGCGGCGCAACAGGGGCTCACCCCGTCGTCACCTGCGGCAACGCACCCGGGGTCCCCCGCCGCGGCACCTCTCACGCTACCCGCGCGAGGGTGTCCCCGAGGGTGATCGACCCGCCGTCGGGAAAGCGCTTTCGTCCTGATCCAAGACCATAGACACATGTGACGTGCACGACTAGCGTCCGC
Organism: Actinomycetospora corticicola; assembly: GCF_013409505.1. NCBI lineage: Bacteria > Bacillati > Actinomycetota > Actinomycetes > Pseudonocardiales > Pseudonocardiaceae > Actinomycetospora > Actinomycetospora corticicola. Next base: position 3,226,455 of record NZ_JACCBN010000001.1, read on the forward strand.
CGCGCTCATCGACGCCGAACGGGCTGCGTCGAGGGCACGACGGGGGAGGTCGACGTGACTCCGGTCCTCAGTGGCGGCGAGATCATCCTGTGGGAGTTCCTCGGCACGGCGGTCCTGCTGCTCTTCGGCGTCGGGGTGGTCGCGAACGTGATCCTGCCCCGGTCGAACCAGGACGGGGACACGGCGCCGTGGGTGCTGATCGTCATCGGCTGGGGCGTCGGTGTCTTCGCCGGCGCGAGCATCGCCAACCCCACCGGGGGACACATCAACCCCGCCGTCACCCTCGGCCTCGCGATCGCCGGGAAGACGCCGTGGGCCGAGGTGCCCTTCTACCTGATCGGCCAGTTCCTCGGTGCGTTCGTCGGCGCGGGGCTGGCCTGGCTGCTCTACAAGCTGCAGTTCGACCACAACCGGGAGCACAACGCCGAGACGGTCGGCATCTTCGCGACCAACCCGCCGATCAAGAAGCCGATCTGGAACCTGATCAGCGAGACGATCGCGACCTTCGTGCTGCTGCTGTTCCTCCTCGAGGCGCCCTACGACTCCCCCGCGAACTACGCGGCGGTGACCGCCCTCGTCGTCGGGATCGGCGCGGCCCTCGGTGGCCCGACCGGCTACGCCATCAACCCCGCCCGTGACCTCGGGCCGCGCGCCGCGTACGCGGTCCTGCCCATCCCCGGCAAGGGCACCGCCGACTGGGGCTACTCCTGGGTGCCGATCGTCGGCCCTTTCCTCGGCGCGGCGCTCGCCGCCCTGGTGGCCCTCGTCCTGCCCGCCTCCAGCTGACACGATCGCGTCCCCCCCACCCCGAACAGGAGCAGGCTCGATGACCCAGTACGTCGCGGCGATCGACCAGGGCACCACCTCGACGCGGTGCATGATCTTCGACCACTCGGGTCGGGTCGTGGCCGTCGACCAGCTCGAGCACCAGCAGATCTTCCCGAGGGCCGGCTGGGTGGAGCACGACGCCGCCGAGATCTGGGGCAACACGCGCCAGGTCTGCGGCGGTGCGCTCGCCCGGGCCGACCTCGACGCCTCGAGCATCGCCGCCGTCGGCATCACCAACCAGCGCGAGACCACGGTCATCTGGGACAAGGCCACCGGCGAGCCGATCTACAACGCGATCGTCTGGCAGGACACCCGCACCCAGGAGATCTGCGACGAGCTCGGCGCCCTCGGCGGCGGCGCCGAGCGGTACCGCGCCAAGACCGGCCTCCCGCTGGCGACCTACTTCGCCGGCCCGAAGGCCCGCTGGATCCTCGACCACGTCGAGGGCGCCCGGGAGCGGGCGGAGCGCGGCGAGCTCGCCTTCGGGACGATGGACACCTGGGTCCTGTGGAACGCCACCGGCGGCAGCGACGGCGGCCTGCACGTCACGGACCCGACCAACGCGTCGCGCACGCTGCTGATGAACATCGACACCCTGGAGTGGGACCCGGAACTCTGCGAGGAGATCGGGGTGCCGATGGCGATGCTGCCGGAGATCCGGTCGTCGTCGGAGAGCTACGGCAACATCCGGGCCCGCGGCACGTTCCGGGACGTCCCGGTCGCCGGGATCCTCGGCGACCAGCAGGCCGCGACGTTCGGGCAGGCGTGCCTGGAGGTCGGCGAGGCCAAGAACACCTACGGCACCGGCAACTTCGTCCTGCTGAACACGGGCACGGAGAAGGTCGAGTCGAAGAACGGTCTGCTCACGACGGTCTGCTACAAGATCGGCGACCAGCCGCAGGTCTACGCCCTCGAGGGCTCGATCGCGGTCACCGGATCCCTCGTGCAGTGGCTGCGGGACAACCTCGGGATGATCTCCTCGGCCCCCGAGGTGGAGGAGCTCGCGAAGTCGGTCGACGACAACGGCGGCGCCTACATCGTCCCCGCGTTCTCCGGGCTGTTTGCCCCGTACTGGCGCTCCGACGCCCGGGGCGTGGTCGTCGGCCTCACCCGCTTCGTGAACAAGGGCCACCTGGCCCGGGCGGTCCTCGAGGCCACGGCGTTCCAGACCCGCGAGGTCATCGACGCCATGAACGCCGACTCCGGGGTGCCGCTGACCACGCTGAAGGTCGACGGCGGGATGGTCGGCAACGAGGTCCTCATGCAGTTCCAGGCCGACCTGCTCGGTGTGGAGGTGGTCCGCCCGGTGGTCTCGGAGACCACCGCGCTCGGCGCGGCCTACGCGGCCGGCCTCGCGGTCGGGTTCTGGGAGTCCGAGCAGGACATCCGGGACAACTGGGCGCAGGACAAGGTCTGGGAGCCGAACATGGACCCGAGCGAGCGCGACCGGGTCTACGCCGAGTGGAAGAAGGCGGTCACCCGCACCTTCGACTGGGCCTAGGTGGCCTGCGGCCCTGTGAGTACTTGTCCGTGCTCGAGCACGGAGAAGTACTCACAGGGCGGAGCCACCTAGTCCAGGTCGTCGTGCTGCATGAGGCGACGGCCCGCCTCGGTGACCGACCCCGAGAGCGACGGGTAGATCGAGAACGTGTGGGCGAGGTCGTCCACCGTGAGGTTGTTCTGCACGGCCATCGCGAGCGGGAGGACGAGCTCGCTGGCCACCGGCGCGACGATCACGCCGCCGATGACGACGCCGGTCGCCGGGCGACAGAAGATCTTCACGAACCCGCGGTCGAGGCCCTGCATCTTGGCGCGCGGGTTGGTGCCCAGCGGCAGCAGCACCTCGCGGGCCGCGAACTCCCCGGACTCGACCTGCTTGTGGCCGATGCCGACGGTCGCCACCTCGGGGCGGGTGAACACGGCCGAGGCGACCGTCTTGAGCCGCAGCGGGGAGACGCCCTCCCCCAGCGCGTGCCACATCGCGATGCGGCCCTGCATGGCCGCGACCGAGGCGAGGGGCAGCAGGCCCGTGCAGTCGCCCGCCGCGTACACGCCCGGCACCGAGGTGCGGGACACCCGGTCGACGGTGATGTGCCCGGTCTCGCGCAGCTCCAGGCCCACCGCGTCGCAACCGAGGTCGCCGGTGTTCGGGATGGACCCGACGGTCATCAGCGCGTGCGAGCCGGTGACCTCGCGGCCGTCGGAGAGCGTGACCCGCACGCCCTCGGCGGACGCCACCACCTTGTCGGCGCGTGAACGCGGCTCGATCGTGACGCCGCGCTCGGTGAAGACCTCCTCGAGGGTCGCCGCGGCGTCCGGGTCCTCGTGGGGCAGCACGCGGTCGCGGCTGGAGATCAACGTGACCGGCACGCCCAGCTCGGAGTAGGCCGAGACGAACTCGGCGCCGGTCACACCGGAGCCCACGACGACGAGGTGCTCGGGCAGCTCCTGGAGGTCGTAGAGCTGACGCCAGGTGAGGATGCGCTTCCCGTCGGGGACCGCGTCGGGCAGGACGCGCGGCGAGGCCCCGGTGGCGATGAGGACGACGTCGGCAGTGACGACCTCCGTCGCGCTCCCGTTCGACGGCGTGATCTCGATGTCGTGCGTGGCGCTGTTGTCCTCCGCGGCGCGGAACCGGCCCCGGCCGTCGATCACCCGCACTCCGGCGCGCTGGATGGTCGCCTTGATGTCGCCGGACTGGGCGAGCGCGAGGCCCTTGACCCGGCTGTTGACCCGGGGCAGGTCGACGACGGCCTCCTCCTCGACCTCGATGCCCATGTCGGCGTTGCGCCGGAACCCGGCCCGCACCCCGGCGGAGGCGATGAAGGTCTTCGAGGGCACGCAGTCGTAGGCGACGCAGTACCCGCCGACGCTGTCCTCCTCGACGAGGACGACGGAGGCCTCGTGCTGTGCGGCGACCAGGGCCGCCTCGTACCCGGCGGGTCCGCCGCCGAGGATCACGATGCGCGTCATGGGTGGACGTCCCTCCGTGGTGGTGCCTGTGCGTGGTGGTGCCGGGATGACCGGTCGGGTCCATCCTGCCCGTTCCGGACCCACCCGTCCGTGGCGACGTCGTCGACGACTCAGGTCGACCATTGACAACGAACGGCCCACTCCTGGCTACCCTGTGCGCCGTGCCGCTCTACGCCGCGTACGGGTCGAACATGGATCCCGCGCAGATGATGCAACGCGCGCCCCACTCGCCTGTCTCGGGCACCGGCTGGCTCGAGGGCTGGCGGATCACCTTCGGGGGCGAGGACCTCGGGTGGGAGGGCGCGCTCTCCACCGTCGTCGAGGACCCGTCGTCCCGGGTGTTCGTGGTGCTCTACGACGTGAGCCCGGACGACGTGGACGGGCTCGACCGCTGGGAGGGCGGCGAGCTCGGGATGCACAAGAAGCTGCGCCTGCGCATCCAGACCATGGACGGCCCGCAGCTCGCGTGGGTCTACGTGCTCGACGCCTACGAGGGCGGGCTGCCCTCCGCCCGCTACATCGGCGTGCTCTCCGACGCCGCCGAGGCCGCGGGGGCGCCGGACGACTACGTCCGGGCTCTCCGCGAGCGGCCCTGCAAGTCGGTGGGGCCGGGCTCCGCCTCGATGTAGGGCTTCCCGACGACGGGTCGGGGTCGGCTCGCGCGGCGAGGTCCACACCAGGCAGGTTCCGCGTCCTCGGAACCTGCCTCCCGTGAACCTCGCGACCGCCGCCCAATCCGCCCCGCCGCGAGACGCACACCAGGCAGCTTCCGCGGCCCGGAAAACGGCCCCACGTGAACCTCGCGGCGGTGCGGGGCTTACTTGTCCAGGCCCGCCCGACGCAGGGCGTCCGCCATCGCACCGCCCGCGGCCGGCCGCCGGTCGCGGCCCGGCTGGCCACCCTTGCCCGACTGGCCACCCTTCCCCTGCTGGCCAACCTTCCCCTGCTGGCCACCCTTGCCCGGCTGGCCGCCCCGACCCTGCTGACCCCCACGCTGCTGACCGCCACGGCCCTGCGACCCGCCGCGCTCCCGGCCGTCACCCTTGCCGCCGCCGCCCGGCTCGTCGTCCAGGCGCATGGTGAGCGAGATGCGCTTGCGGGGCACGTCGACCTCGAGCACCTTCACGCGCACCACGGCGCCCGGCCCGACCACGGCCCGCGGGTCGGACACGAACTCCTTCGACATCGCCGAGATGTGGACCAGGCCGTCCTGGTGCACGCCCACGTCGACGAACGCGCCGAACGCGGCCACGTTGGTGACCACGCCCTCCAGCACCATCCCGGGGTTCAGGTCGGTGATCTTCTCGACGCCCTCGGCGAACGTGGCGGTCTCGAAGGCCGGGCGCGGGTCGCGGCCCGGCTTGTCGAGCTCGGCGATGATGTCGGTGACAGTGGGGACGCCGAACGTGTCGTCGGTGAACTCGCGCGGGTCGAGCCGGCCCAGCAGCGAGGAGTTGCCCACCAGCGAGGCGACGTCCGTCCCCGTCTTCTCCACGATCCGCCGCACCACCGGGTAGGCCTCGGGGTGGACGCCCGACCGGTCGAGCGGGTCGGCGGCGTCGGGGATGCGGAGGAAGCCCGCGCACTGCTCGAACGCCTTGGCCCCGAGCCGCGGGACCTTCGTCAGCGCCTTCCGCGAGGCGAACGGGCCGTGCTCGTCGCGGAACCCGACGATCGTGGTGGCGAGCCCGGTCGAGATGCCGGAGACGCGACGGAGCAGTGGCGCGGAGGCCGTGTTCACGTCGACGCCGACGGCGTTCACGCAGTCCTCCACCACGCCGTCGAGCGAGCGGGAGAGCAGGCTGCCCGACACGTCGTGCTGGTACTGCCCGACGCCGATGGACTTCGGGTCGATCTTGACGAGCTCGGCCAGCGGGTCCTGCAGACGGCGGGCGATGGAGACGGCACCGCGGATCGACACGTCGAGGTCGGGCAGCTCCTTCGAGGCCTCCTCCGACGCCGAGTACACCGACGCACCCGCCTCGGACACCATCGCCGGGATCAACCCGGGCTGGGCCTTCGCGAGTTCGACGGCGAGCTTGTGCGTCTCCCGGCTGGCGGTGCCGTTGCCGATCGCGACCAGCTGGACGCCGTGCTGCTGCGCCAGCCGCCCGAGGGTGGCCAGGGACTGGTCCCACTGGTTGCGCGGCACGTGCGGGTAGATCGTGTCGTGCGCGACGACCTTGCCGGTGCCGTCGACGACCGCGACCTTCACCCCGGTGCGCAGGCCGGGGTCGAGCCCCATCGTCGGGCGGGCGCCGGCCGGGGCGGCGAGCAGCAGGTCACGCAGGTTTCCGGCGAACACGCCGACGGCGCCCTCCTCGGCCACCTCCCGCAGCCGCACCCGCAGGTCGACGGCGAGCCGCGACGAGATGCGGGTACGCCACGCCCACCGTGCGACGCCGAGCAACCACGCGTCGGCGGGACGGCCGCGGTCGGCGATGCCCGCGACGGAGGCGATCCGACCCTCGTAGACGGAGGTGTCGCCCTCGTCGTCGTGCGAGCACGGGTCGAACGTGAGCTGCAGGACCTCCTCGGTCTCGCCGCGCAGCAGGGCGAGGATCCGGTGCGAGGGCAGCCGTGTGAACGGCTCGTCGAAGGCGAAGTAGTCGGAGAACTTGGCCGCCTCGGCGTCCTCCTTCTTCCCCTCGCGCACGACGGCCGTGAGCCGCCCACGCGTCCACATCCGCTCGCGCAGCTCGCCCACGAGGTCGGCGTCCTCGGCGAGGCGCTCGACGAGGATCGCGCGGGCCCCCTCCAGCGCGGCGTCCGCGTCGGCCACGCCCTTCTCCGCGTCGACGAACGCGGCCGCGGCGGCCCGCGGGTCGACGGTCGGGTCGCCCAGCAGACCGTCGGCCAGCGGCTCCAGGCCGGCCTCGCGCGCGATCATCGCCTTCGTGCGGCGCTTCGGCTTGTAGGGCAGGTAGACGTCCTCGAGCCGGCTCTTGGTCTCGGCGCCCAGGAGCTGCGCGTGCAGCTCGTCGGTGAGCTTGCCCTGCTCGCGCACCGAGTCGATCACGGCCGTCCGCCGCTCCTCGAGCTCGCGCAGGTAGCCGAGGCGCTCGTGGAGCGTGCGCAGCTGCGCGTCGTCCAGCCCGCCGGTGGCCTCCTTGCGGTACCGGGCGACGAAGGGGACCGTCGCCCCGCCGTCGAGCAGCTCGATCGCGGACCGGACCTGCCCCTCGCCGACCGCCAACTCGGAGGCGATGCGGCTCGGGACGGGCGGCAGCGGCGCGGGCGCGGGAGCGGTCACGGGAGCCATCGTGCAACACCCCACCGACAGCCTCGCCGGGCCCCGCGACCCGGCGTCAGGAAGGCCTGTGGCAGGCGCGGCGACGATGCGGCGTCCCTGCCACTGGATGACAGCAACGACGCTTTCCTGCCACGCAGGAAGCTCAGCCCTCCAGCGAGAGCAGCGCCGCCTGCACCATGGTCCGCACGCCGACGGGCAGCGCCCGCTCGTCGAGCCGGAACGTGGGCTGGTGGATGTCGGACTGCGGGCCCTCGCCGGACCAGACGCCCAGGCGACCCATGGCGCCCGGCACGTGCTCGAGGTACCAGCCGAAGTCCTCGCCGCCCGACGACTGCTCGGTGTCGGTCGCCGCGCCCGGACCCACCGCGCGCTCGGCCGCCCGCACGAGCAGGTCGGCGGAGACGGCGTCGTTGACCACGGGCGGCACCCCGCGGCGGTGCTCCAGGACGTAACCGACCCCGGTCGGCGCGAGCAGCGCCGTCACGAGCTGGCGGACCAGCGGCTCGAGCTCGTTCCAGGTCTGGTGCTGGGCGGTGCGCAGCGTTCCGGACAGCGTGCCCACCTCGGGCACCGCGTTCGCGGCGTGCCCGGCGTCGACCTGCCCCCAGACGAGGACGGTGCCCGAGCGCGGGTCGATGCGGCGCGACAGCAGGTCCGGCAGGCCGGTGATGACGGTGCCGAGGGCGTGCACCAGGTCGGCGGTGAGGTGCGGCCGCGAGGTGTGCCCGCCGGGCGAGGTGAGGCGCAGCTCGAGCATGTCGCAGGCCGAGGTGATCGGCCCGACCCGCGTCCCGACGCGGCCGACCTCCAGCCGCGGGTCGCAGTGCAGCGCGAAGATGCGGTCGACGTCGGCGAGGCCGTCGGCCGCGATGACCTCGAGCGCCCCACCGGGCTGGACCTCCTCGGCCGGCTGGAACACCAGACGGACCCGCCCCGGCAGCCGGTCGGCGGCCGACGCGAGCGCCACGCCGGCGCCGAGCAGCACGGCGGTGTGCGCGTCGTGCCCGCACATGTGGGCGATCCCGGGCGTGCGGGAGGCGAAGGGGAGGTCGCTGTGCTCGTGGAGCGGCAGGGCGTCCATGTCGGCGCGCAGCGCGACGGTGCGCGGACCGGAGCCGATGTCACAGACGAGTCCGGTGCCGGGCAGCAGCCGCGGCTTCAGGCCCACGGAGCGGAGCACGGTCGCGCAGAGGTCGGTGGTCATCCGCTCGGCACGGGCCAGCTCGGGGTGCGCGTGGATCGCACGCCGCCAGCCGACCACGTCGGCGGTGTGCTCGGCGAGCCAGGCGTCGAGCCACTGCGGGCCGGAACCGGCCCCGAGGTCCACGACGTTCGGCTCGTCCGGCCGGGTCTGGAGCAGTGTCACCGTCTCCACCTCCTCGGGTCACGGCCCGGAACGGCCCGCGACGAATACCCATCACTATCCATCCCCCGAACGGCCGCTTCAGCTCGATCCCGGCCGGTCGCGCCGAGGGGTCCCGACGCTGCTGCCAGTGGCGGACGTCTCCCTCCGGACGAGAGACGAGCGGACGGTTCCCGCAGGTCACCGGGTCAGCGGTCCGCCCGCGGGCGCGGAACGGGACGAGCGGTCGGTTGTGCACCACCCGCGGACGGGCGGTCCGCCGACCGCCCGCCACTCGTCCCCGGCCCTCCCGGGCGGCATGCGGCCGGACGGGTGGGGCGGGGGCCACGGACGGCGGGGACGCCATAGTGGAGGGGTGAGCCCCCGCCCCGCCGACACCCGCCGCCTGGTCGGGCGCTACCGCCTGGACTCCGAGCTCGGGCGCGGCGCGATGGGCACGGTCTGGTCGGCCTACGACGAGGTCCTGCACCGCCCCGTGGCGGTCAAGGAGGTCCGTCTCTCCCTGGTCCCGGTCTCCGAGCGCGCCATCGTCCGGGAGCGGACGCTGCGCGAGGCGCGGGCCACGGCCATGCTCAGCCACCCCAACGTCGTCACGCTCTACGACGTCGTCGAGGTCAACGCCGAGCCCTACGTCGTGATGGAGCTGCTGCCCTCCCGCAGCCTCGCCTCCTACATCGGCGAGCGGGGCACGCTCACCCCGGCCGAGACCGCCGAGATCGGTTCGGCCGTCGCCTCCGCGCTGATGACCGCCCACCGCGCGGGCATCACCCACCGCGACGTCAAGCCCGGCAACGTGCTCATCGGTACCGACGGGCAGATCAAGCTCACCGACTTCGGTATCGCCCGCAACGCCGCCGAATCCTCGATGACCCAGACCGGCACGGTGCTCGGGTCGCCGCCCTACATCGCGCCGGAGGTCGCGATGGGCCGTGCGGTCGGTCCGCCCGCCGACCTCTGGGGCCTCGGCGCCACGCTCTACGCCTGCCTCGAGGGGCGGCCGCCCTACGACGCGGGCGACCCGGTCTCCACCGTCTCCGCCGTCGTGCACGGCGACGTCCCCCGGCCCGGCGGCCACGGCCCCGTGCAGGACGTCATCCGCGGCCTCATGGTCAAGGACCCGGCCCTGCGGATGCCCCTGCCGGCCGTCCGTCGTCGCCTGCGCCCGCTCATGGCCGACCCCGAGGGGCCGATCCTCTCCGCGCCGCCCTCCCCCGCCACCACCGAGTTCCGCCTCCCGCCCCCGCGCCCCGACGCCGCGGACCACTCCGGCCTGATCCCCGTGGCCCGCGGTCGCAGCGGCACGCTCGTCGACGGGCAGGTGCCCCCCGAGCAGCCCGGGCCGGCCCCGCGGACGGCGCCCCTCCGCGCACCCGGGCGCCCCCTTCCCGACGACGGGTCCGACGCGTCGGCGGCGAAGGCCGCGGCCTCCGCGGCCGCGGGTCCTGCGACCACGACGGCCCCGGAACAGCCGGCGGGCAGCGCGGAGGACGCCCCGGACACCGGCGCGGAGACCCCCGATGCGGCCGACCCCACGGCGGTGGACGGGACCGCGACCGACGACGGACCTGCCTCCGGCACCGGGGACGGACCGGGCGAGGGGGCCCCGACCGGCGACGCGTCGGAGGGCGACACGTCGCCGGGCGACGACGCGGACGGGTCGGCCGCCGGCTCGGACGACGAAGCGGAGCCCTCCGGCACGACCGCGTCCGACGGCCCCGTGTCGGCCGCCGCCGCCGCCGCGGCGGGGGCGGACGACGCCGCGGGCCCGACGAGCACGACCGACGACGCGTCGGCAGCGAGCACCGACGGGGCGGAGGACGACGAGCCCGAGAGCCCTGCCGCTGCGGACGCCGGGACCGGGGACACCGACGCGAAGGCCCCGGGGACGGCCGCGGCGGCCGGGCCGACGGACGTCCAGGAGCCCGGCCGGACGACCGACGGCACCGCCGACGAGGCCGACGGCACGAGCGCGACCGGAGCGGGCGACGACGCGGCGGAGCCCGCCGAGGCCGACGGGGACGAGCAGCCGCCGGCCGACGCCGCAGCGCCGGACACCGACGGATCCGTGGCGGACACCGACGGACCCGTGGCGGACGCGGCTCCCGGAGACGCCGCCGACGCCACACCCGGTGCCACGCCCGCCGCTCCGGACACCACCGACGACGCCACCCCGGACGTCGCACCCACCGGTCGCGACGGCGGCCGCACGACGGTCGTGGCCGGGACCGCGGCGGCCGCCGCGGCCGCGGCGGCCGCCTCCGCCTCGACCACCACCGACGACGAGGCGACCGCGGACGACGCCGAGGACGACGAGGACGCGAGCGGCCAGAAGCCGAGCGACCCGTCGTCGGGAAGGACCGGCACGCCCCCCGGCGGCACCCGCACGGGCACGCCGCCCGGAGGCACGCGGACGACGACCCCCGCCGGCGGCTCGCCCCGCTCGACGCCGTCGAGCGGCCTGTCCGTCCCGGCGCCGTCCGCCGCCGAGACGACGATGGTGACGCCCCGGGTACCGCCCCGCCGCGGCCCGACGACCCCCGGCCCCTGGCCCGCGCCCGCCCCACCACACCGTCGCCCGCCGTACCCGAACGCCGGGGGCGCTCCAGGCGGCCCGCGCCGCCCGGCCGGGCCGCAGGCGCTCGCGTCGGACCCGGGGCCGTTGCCCTTCGCCCCGTCGCGCACGCCCGGGCCCTCGGCGGAGCAGCAGCGGCGCCGGCGGGTGGCGGTGGTCGCGCTCGTCGTCGTGCTGGCGCTGGCGGGCCTGGTCGGGGGGTACGTGGTGACGCGCCTGCTCGGCGGGCAGCCGCCGTTCTCGATCTCGCTCGCCCCCGACGGCCCGGTGGTCGACGGGGCGCAGCTGGTCGTCCACTCCGACGACAACGCCCGGTACAGCGGCACCGGGATGGGGTTCACCGCCCTCGTGCCGGCCTCGTGGCAGCAGTTCCGCCTGCAGCAGCCGGGCGGCGACATCGTGGTCCGCTACGTCTCCGACGACGCCGACCGCGAGCTGCGCGTCGACAAGCTGGTCGGCTTCTACCCGGCGCAGACCGTCGCGGACTACGCGCGGCTGCTCGCCGATCCCGCCCGGGTCGGGGCCGACGGCGTCCGGGTGGAGCCCCTCACGCAGGTGGCCCCGGCCCGGACCGGCGCGAGCGAGCCGGTGCAGCAGACGGTGTACCGGACGCAGAGCGGACAGGGGGCCGCGGTGGACGACCGCGTCACCTGGACCCGGCTGATCCCGTCGGGCACCGACCTCTGGGTGGTCCGCCTGACCGCCCCCAGCACCGCGCCCGGCGGAGCCGCCGACCAGTTCGCGGCCGTCGCGGACAGCTTCGACCCACCGGTCTAGTGTCCTGCTCCCGATGAGCACCCCCGAGCACAGCACCCCCGAAGACGCCGCCGCCGAGCTCGCCCGCCGGACCGGGATCGACCGGCACGACGTCGCCGTCGTCCTCGGCTCGGGGTGGAGCCCCGCCGCGGACGGCATCGGCGCGCCCGACGTCGAGATCCCGGTCGCCGAGCTGCCCGGCTTCACGCCGCTCGGCGCCCCGGACCACCGCGGCACCGCCCGGTCGGTCCCGATCGCCGGCGGCCACGCGCTCGTCCTCCTCGGCCGGACCCACCTCTACGAGGGCCACGGCGAGGCCCAGGCCGTCCACGCCGTCCGGACCGCGTGCGCGGCCGGGGCGTCGACGGTGATCCTCACGAACGCGGCGGGCGGGATCGACCCGTCGTACACGGTCGGCCAGCCGGTGCTGATCTCCGACCACCTCAACCTCACCGCGCGGTCCCCGCTCGTCGGGCCGCACTTCGTCGACCTCACCGACGCCTACGACCCGGAGCTGCGCGCCGCCGCCCGGGCCCTCGACCCCACCCTCGTCGAGGGCGTCTACGCCGGTCTGCCCGGGCCGCACTTCGAGACGCCCGCCGAGATCCGCATGCTGCGCACCCTCGGCGCGGACCTGGTCGGCATGTCCACCGTGCTGGAGACGATCGCCGCCCGGGCGGCGGGCGCGCGGGTCGCCGGCATCGCGCTCGTCTCCAACCCCGCCGCGGGCACGACCGCCGAGAAGATCGACCACCTCACGGTGCTCGACGCGGTGCACGCCGCGGCCGCCCGGACCGGGGCGCTCCTGCAGGGCCTCGTGACGGCGGCGATGCCGTGACGAGGCTGCTCGTCGTCCACCACACCCCGTCGCCCGCGTGCCAGACACTCCTGGAGGCGGTCCTCGCGGGGGCGGGGACCGACGAGCTGCCGGGCCCGGTCGAGGTGGTGACCCGGCCGGCCCTCGCCGCCGGCGCGGCCGACCTGCTCGCCGCGGACGCCGTCGTGCTCGGGACGCCCGCGAACATCGGGACGATGTCGGGCGCGCTCAAGCACTTCTTCGACCAGGTGTACTACCCGGTGCTGCAGGACGCGGCGGGCCTGCCGTTCGGGCTCTACGTGCACGGCGGGGACGACACGGCGGGCGCGGTCCGCGACGTCCTGCGCATCACCGGCGGCCTCGGCTGGGTGCAGGCGGCGGAGGCGGTCACGACGACGGGTGCGCCCACGGCCGCCGACCGCGAGGCCGCGTGGGAGCTGGGCGCGACGCTCGCGGTGCGGGCCCTCGACGGGGAATGAGAGCGCCGGGCGACCGGGTTGGGGCGGACATGACGTCACGCGCCGCGCAGTACGCCCGCTACGGCGGGCCGGAGGTCCTCGAGATCGTGGAGCGCGAGGACCCGCAGCCGGGCCCGGGCCAGGTCCGCCTCGCCGTGCGTGCGGCCGGGGTCAACCCGGCGGACTGGAAGCTGCGGACCGGCGCGTTCAACCCGGGGGACGACGCCCCGGAGCGGCCCGTCGTCCCCGGCTTCGACGTCGCCGGCACGGTGGAGGCGCTCGGCGAGGGCGTCACGACCCTCGCCGAGGGCGACGAGGTGCTCGGCGGGACGAGGGGCGGTGCCCAGGCGGAACGGGCCCTCGCGGACGCCGACGCCCTGGTCGCGAAGCCGGCCGCGCTGTCGTGGGAGGTCGCCGGGTCCCTGGCCACCGTCGTCTCCACCGCGTACCGCGTCCTCGAGCGGCTCGGCGTGTCCCCGGGGCAGGTGCTGCTCGTCCACGGCGCGTCGGGCGGCGTCGGCATCGTCGCCACGCAGGTCGCGCTCGCCCGCGGGATCACGGTGATCGGCAGCGCGGGCGAGCGGCACCAGGACGACGTGCGGGCCCTCGGGGCCACGCCGGTGGTGCACGGGGACGGTCTCGTCGACGGGGTCCGCGCGGTCACCGACCGGGTGGACGCCGTGTTCGACGCCGCGGGCAGGGGCTCGCTCGCGGATCTCGTCGCGCTCGCGGGCGGCCCCGACCGCGTCGTCACCATCGCCCACCCCGACGCCGCCGAGCACGGCGTCGAGTTCTCCTCCGGCGGCGGCGTCGACGGCGCCCTCGCGGAGTTCGTCGGGCAGCTCGCGGCGGGGACGTTCCGCGCGCCGGAGGTGGTCGTCTACCCGCTCGAGGAGGTCGGGAAGGCGCAGGAGGACAACCGCACCGGCGCCGTGAGCGGCAAGCTCGTCGTCATCCCCTGAGCTTGAGCGCGCTCTCGTAGAGGGCCTTGGTCGCCACTCCGTGCGCGGTGCCGACCTCCCGGGCGGCGTCCTTGAGGCGCTGCCCGCCGTCGACGAGCGCGAGCACCTCGGCCGCCAGGTCGTCCGGCTCCGGGGTCTTCCGGACGGCGGGGGCGAGGACCACGGTGATCTCCCCCAGCACGTCGGGCCCGGCCCAGTCGGCGAGCTCGCCGAGCGTGCCGCGCAGCGTCTCCTCGTGGGTCTTCGTCAGCTCGCGGCAGACGGCGGCGCGGCGGTCGGGGCCGAGCACCCGGGCGGCGACCTGCAGGGTCTTCGCGAGCCGACGCGGGGACTCGAAGAACACCACCGTGCGCGGCTCGTCGGCGAGCTCGGTGAACCACCGGTCCCGCTTGTGGTCGGTCCGCGGCGCGAACCCCTCGAAGCAGAACCGGTCGGTGGGCAGGCCCGACACCGCGAGTGCAGCGAGCACCGCCGACGGCCCGGGCAGGCACCGCACGGGGATCCCCGCGGCCACGGCGGCCGCGACGAGCCGGTACCCGGGGTCGGACACGGCCGGCATCCCCGCGTCGGTGACGACGAGGACGGTCGCGCCGTTCTCCAGCTCCTCGACCAGCCGCGGGATGCGGGCGCGCTCGACGTCCTCGTAGAAGCTCACCTTCCGACCGGCGACCGTCACCCCGAGCGCCGCCGTCAGCCGCCCCAGCCGCCGGGTGTCCTCCACGGCGACCACGTCCGCCGTCGCGAGGGCGTCCCGCAGGCGCGCCGAGGCGTCGTCGGGGTTGCCGAGGGGAGTGGCGGCGAGCAGGAGGACACCGGACACGGGGGTCGAGCCTAGGCGCCCCCTGCCCTGGGGGTGGTCGACTCCCGGGCCGGCGAGGTCTGCGGGTGATCAACGGACCCTCAGCGGGCTCGGAGCGGGACCCGGAGCCCGCTGAGGGTCCGTTGATCGTGGACGGGACCTGCCGCCCGACCGGGGACGCCGCGTCGGCGCCTCCGGAGCGTGGGCGCCGTACGATCTGCTCCCGTGACGGCCGGGAGCACGCTCGAGAAGCCGACCACCCCCGCCGTCGGGAACGCCGATCCGCGGGGGGTGCTGGCGCCCGGGCCCCGCGGCGTGGAGAGCCTGGTCGGGCGGCCGATGCCGACCGACCGGCTGCGGGGCTGGACGGTCACGCTCCTGCTCACGCTGATCGGCGGCGTGGTCCGGTTCTGGAACCTGGGGTGGCCGTCGGACAACGGCACGCCGGTGTTCGACGAGAAGCACTACGTACCGCAGACGTGGCAGGTGCTGCGCAACGGCGGCTACGAGGACAACCCGGGCTACGAGCTCGTGGTGCACCCGCCGCTGTCGAAGCAGCTCATGGCGGTCGGCCAGTGGATCTTCGGGTACGACCCGGTGGGCTGGCGGGTGGTCAGCGCCCTCGCCGGCACGGTGTGCGTCCTGCTGATCATCCGCATCGCGCGGCGGCTCACCCGCTCCACCCTGCTCGGGGCGGTCGCCGGGATCCTGCTGATCTGCGACGGCCTGAGCCAGGTGTCGAGCCGGGTCGGGATGATCGACGTCTATCCCGCCGTGTTCGTGCTCGGGGCGTTCGCCGCGATCCTCGCCGACCGCGACGACGTCCGGGGCCGGTTCGCCATCGTGGTCGCCGAGGGGCGCGTGCTGGACACGCCGTTCGGGCCGCGGCTCGGCATCCGGTGGTGGCGGTTCGTCGCGGGCCTGTGCATCGGTCTCGCCCTGGCCAGCAAGTGGTCCGGCCTCTACTACGTGCTCTTCCTCGGCGCGCTGGTGATCGGCCTCGACGTGGCCGCCCGCCGGGCGGCCGGGGTGGCGCGACCGTGGGTCGGCACGCTCGTGCGCGACCTCCTGCCCCTGGTCTGGGCGTTCCTCGCGATCCCGATCCTCGTCTACCTCGCGAGCTGGCTGCCCTGGATCGCCTCCGAGTCCGGCACCGACCGGCACGTCGGGGACGCCAAGGGCGACTCGGTCGGGCTGTACGCACTGCTGCCGACCTGGCTGCCCGACTGGTTCCGCGGCATGGCGTACTTCTCCTCGAAGGTCCTCGAGTTCCACGCGACGCTCTCGACGCCGCGCGGCAACCCGCACCCGTGGGAGTCCAAGCCCTGGACGTGGCCGATGGGGCTGCGCCCGATGCTCTACTACTACGAGTCCGGGGCGAACGCGGCCGGCTGCGGCTCCGACGACTGTGTCGGCTCGGTCATGGCGATCGGCACGCCGGCCATCTGGTGGCTCGCGTTCCCCGTGCTCGGGTGGAGCCTGTGGCGCTGGATCACGGCGCGCGACTGGCGCTACGCGGCGGTCCTCGTCGGCTACGGCGCCGGCATCCTGCCATGGTTCACCGACATCGACCGGCAGATGTACTTCTTCTACATGACGCCGGTGATCCCGTTCCTGATCCTGGCGCTCACCCTCGTGCTCGGCGAGATCCTGGGCCGCCGGACGGCCGGGCCGGAACGACGGTCCACGGGGCGCATGGTCGTGGCGCTCTACGTCGGCATCGTCGTCGCGAACTTCGCCTGGCTGTGGCCGATCCTGGTCGGCGCCTCGATCACGGCCGCCCGGTGGAACGCCGAGCTCTGGCTCCCGTCCTGGCGCTGAGCGGTCGTCGGACACAGTTGTTCCGGAACGGAAATATTGTCTATCGTCCGGACGCATGACGACACCCGGGCGGAACGGTCGGATCGACTGGGAACTGGTCCGCGAGCGCTACGCCGGTCACCCCTCCCTCGCCTCGCTCGGCGGGTCGTCCCGGGTGCGGGTGGAGGACGTCGACGACGAGCGCATCTGCCTGAGCCAGCGGCTCTGGCGCGACTGCATCTCGCGCGACGATCTCGACGCGGCCCTGGTGCTGCTGCGCGACGGACGGCTCCCCTCCAGCCCGATGGCCTTCGCCGAGGGCCTGCGGAGCTACTACGCCTCGGGGCCGCGGGTGGAGACCGGGTGCACGCGCGGGCCGAACCTGGCGGCGGTCGTGCTCACCGACCTCGGGTACCTCACGACTCCCTGATCCCGCTCGAGAGCCGGGCGATGACCTCGAAGTGCACGCCCTGCGCGCGGGCGATGTAGACGTCCTGGACCACGTGCGAGCGGCGCAGCGTCACCTCGCCGCGGGCGCCGCCGAAGCGCACCTGCTCGCTGACGGCGAGGACCTCCTCGCGCCCGGTCGTCCCGGCGTCGCGGACGAGCTGGGCGTAGAGGTTCATCCCCTCGTAGCAGGACTCGCCCAGGCTCGAGGGCACCGGCGCCGTCGCCCCGAAGCGCTCCGCGAACCGCCCGCCGAACTCCAGGGCGTCGGTCGTCGTGAGGTCCTCGAAGTAGCCGGCGGCGGAGTACAGGGACCGGGTGGCCCGCTCCCCCGACGCGAGCAGCATCGTCTCGTCCATGAGGGTGGAGAGCCGCGTCTGCCACCGGTCGAGCCCGGCCGCGGCGAACGCGCGGTTGAAGTGCACCGCGTCCTCGCCGACCAGCAGCACGAGCACCCCGTCGGCGCCGCCGCGCGCGAGCGTGCGCAGGGCCGGTCCGAAGTCACGGGTGCCGAGCGGGACGTAGACCTCGTCGACGATCGGCACGTCGTGCGCGCGGGCCCACCGCGCCGCCTCCGCGGCCGAGGCCCGCGGCCAGACGTAGTCGTCCCCCACGACCGCCCAGCGGCGCACGCCCAGCTCGGTGCGCATCCACTCGAGCGCCGGGCCGAGCTGGTTGGCGGGCGTCTCCCCCGTCAGCAGGACGCCCGGCGTGCGTTCCCCGCCCTCGTAGAGCGCCGTGTAGACGTACGGCACCTGCGCGGCGATGCGTGGCGCGAGCCGCCGCCGCACGGCCGAGATGTGCCAGCCCACGACGGCGTCGACCTGGTTCGTCCGCACCAGGCGCTGGACCTCGAGGGCCACGGCCCCCGGGTCCGCGCCGCCGTCCACATGGTGGAGCTCGACCGGACGCCCGAGGAGCCCGCCGTCGAGGTTGATCTCCGCGACCGCCAGCTCGGCGCACATCCGGCACGACAGCCCGAACATCCCCGCCGGGCCCTGCCAGGGCGTGACCAGCCCGACCTGCACGGCGTCCCGCGTCCCCGGGCTCCCCCCGGAGGGCGTGCGACGTGCCCCGTCGTACGGCACCGCCATCACCTCCGGGCCTCGAGGCCCCGGGGAGTCCCCCCGCGAGGAGTGTGACCATGCCGATCGGTCCCGTAAAGGCTGTAGTGTTTCGGCCGGATCAAGTCGTGGAGGCGGTCATGGACGCGCGAGGCCGCCGGTCGGGCGTCCGGGTGATCGATCTCCTCGACCTCGCGGACCGGGTCGTGGGTTCCTGCCTCGCCCGGGCCCACGCCGCCGCGGGGATCAGCCGCGAGCAGTGGCGGACCCTGATGCTGCTCGACGAGGGCGTCGGGGACGACCCGCGGGAGACCCCCGGGCACACGATGGGCGAGATCGCGACGCGGGCCGCGGTGCCGGCGCCGACCGCGACCCGTCTGGTCGACAAGCTCGTCGCCGACGGATTCGCCTACCGCCGCAGCGACGACTGGGACCGGCGGCGCGTCCTCGTGCACATCGCCCCGGCGGGACACGCCCTGGTCGCGCGCAGCGCGGGCGAGCTCGACGAGGCCCTGGGCGCGGTGCTGGCCGACCTCGATGCGGACGGCCCGGTCGACCTGATCGGGGCGCTCACCCGGCTCGAGCGCGCAGCCCTCGGGCGCGAGCCCTCCTCCCCCTGACGCTCGCCGTGTGACATCGGACGCACCCACGTTTCGCTCGCATTACTTCTGATCCGGAAATATTGCACTCGTCTCGCGTGGCCGTACGGTCGGTCCACGACTTCGGCGAGCACGACGAGGAACGGGCGGACCAGATGCGGCACGGGGACATCAGCAGCAGCGACGACGGCGTCGGCGTGGCGGTCGTCAACTACAAGATGCCGCGCCTGCACGACCAGGAGAGCATCCGGAAGAACTGCGAACAGATCGCGGACATGGTCGTCGGGATCAAGCAGGGCTTCCCCGGGATGGACCTCATCATCTTCCCGGAGTACTCGACGCACGGGATCATGTACGACCGCCAGGAGATGTTCGACAACGCCGCGAGCGTCCCCGGATTCGAGACCGAGATCTTCGCCGAGGCCTGCCGCACCGCCGGCGTCTGGGGCGTGTTCTCCATGACCGGCGAGCGGCACGAGGACCACCCGGACAAGAACCCGTACAACTCGCTGGTCCTCATCAACTCCGACGGCGAGATCGTCAACAAGTACCGCAAGATCCTGCCCTGGGTCCCGATCGAGGGGTGGTACCCCGGCGAGCACACCAGCGTCGTCGACGGCCCCAAGGGACTCCGTATGGCTCTGATCATCTGCGACGACGGGAACTACCCCGAGATCTGGCGGGACGTGTCCATGAAGGGCGCGGAACTGGTCGTGCGCCCGCAGGGCTACATGTACCCGGCCAAGGAACAGCAGATCATGATGGCGAAGTCGATGGCCTGGGCGAACAACGTGTACGTCGCGGTCGCGAACGCCACCGGATTCGACGGCGTCTACTCCTACTTCGGCCACTCCTCCGTGGTCGGCTTCGACGGCCGCACCCTCGGCGAGTGCGGCACCGAGGAGATGGGCGTCCAGTACGCGGAACTCTCGCTCTCGCTCATCCGGGACGCGCGGAAGAACTGGCAGTCGCAGAACCACCTCTTCAAGCTGCTGCACCGCGGCTACACCGGCGTCATCCAGTCCGGCGACGGCGACAAGGGCGTCGCGGAATGCCCGTTCGACTTCTACAAGACCTGGGTCACCGATCCCGCGCTCGCCCAGAAGCAGGTCGAGGAGATGACGCGCGAGTACATCGGCACCGCGGAGGCCCCCATGGAGGGCATCCCGAACGGGAGCTGATCCACGCCCGCAGGACCCCGACGGGCCAGGCGTCGCCGACGACGCCGGTCCGTGGGTGGCGCGCGCCCGGAGTCCGACCGCGGCCAGCCACCGAGCACGCCCATGCACGAGCGACCAGCACCCCAGGAGGAATCCGGCCATGGCTGCCGATCACGACCACGACCACGGGCACGACCACGCGCACGATCACGGGGACACCGCGATGGCCCGCATCGAGGCGCTGGCGACCGAGGGGGTCCACCGCGCCGGCGACCACGAGGGGCCGTTCTCGCTCCACGTCCTCGGACTCGGCGCCACCGGCGCGGACCTGATCACCTCGATCATGAAGAACCAGCCCGAGGGTTTCCTCTCCCAGCCGGGCACGCGGTTCTCGGCGCTCGCGGTCGACATCGGCGACGAGGACCTCGCCCAGGTCCGTGACGCCGCGGGCGCGCTGCCGGCCGACCAGTCGTACGTGCGGACGGTCTCGATGCCGGTCCCCACACACGCGGATCTCTCCTACGCGCTCAACCGCTACCGCGAGTTCCTCAAGATGGAGTACCCCCGGTACTACTGGAACCCGAACTACGAGCCCTGGCTGCCCGCGGACGTCGAGATCGCGCCGTCGGACGGCCACTACTCCCGCGCGGTCGCCAAGGCGATCTACGGCGCGGAGTACTACCAGGGCAAGGAGATCGCCGGGGCGCTCGACGAGTTCGCGGACAGCGTGATGTCCAGCGAGGCCACGCCCCTCGTCGTCGTCGCCTTCTCGCTGGCCGGCGGCGTCGGCAGCGGCATCGTCGTCGAGATCGCGCGGCACCTGTCGTCGATCAAGCTCGGCCGCCGGCCGTGGGTGGTCGGCGTCGGCATCCTGCCCAACGGGGCCGACCCCGCCGAGTACGCCGACGGCTCGCTCTTCCCGGTGATCAACGAGCTCGACTGCATGATCGACACCGAGAAGAACAAGGGGGTCATGGCCGTCTGGGGCGACCTCTACAAGAACCCCTTCACCGGCGGGTTCTTCCTGGTCGACCAGAACGACGTCCAGGAGATGACCGGCGACCTCGCCGCGACCCACGCCTACGTCGACGAGGGCGTCGGCACCTTCCTCGCCCAGAACGCCAGCGGCGACCTCTACGAGACGCTCAAGGCCCTCAACTGGCTCGCGGTCCCGGCCGACGCCTGGCACCCCGCGATCCGGGGCGAGCAGGGCGACCGCTGGATCAACGTGCTCGCCCCGTGGAAGCTCTCCGACCTCGCGAGCCTCGGGACGTCCGGCCTGGTCAAGGGCTTCTCCACCGAGTACGTCGAGGCCCGGGTGACCGGCGGCGCCGACTCCTCGACGCTGGCCTCGGTGGCGTCCGCCGTCGGTGCGGTGGTGGGCAGCCGGGTCGACCCCGTCGCCCTCGCGGTCGAGGGCTCCGACGAGCGGGTCAGCGTGGTGATCCCGCGCGCGAGCAAGCTCGACCTCGCGGCCTTCGTCCCGGCCCGCGACTACTACGACACCCTGGAGTGGGACGACAAGCTGCTCATCCACTCCTGGCTGCTCGACCTCGGCGTCATGCTCTGCGAGCCGTCCATCCGGTTCGACGGCATGGGCGGGGAGTGCATCTGGGGCTGCGCGTGCTGGGTCGTCGTCCCGCACGCCGCGATCCGCGGCGAGGACGCCGCGGAGACCCCGGTGCAGATCGCCGACGCGCTCGGCGGCCCGGAGCCCATCGCCCCCTTCGTGACCGGCTGAGCGCCGCCGTGGCCGTCGCCTGGTCGGAGATCGTGGACCGTTACAAGGACGGGGCGCAGCTCCCGTCGATGCCGGGGGCCCGCACGCTGCAGGTCACCGGCGCGGACGACGAGTACATCTACGTCACCCACCGCCTGTGGTCGGACAAGCTGACCCGGGCGTACCTGGAGAAGGCCATGGCCCTGCTCGACGAGGGCCGCATGACCCGGGACTACGCCTCGGTCATCGACCACTACCGCACCTTCATCGCCGACGAGCGGCCGACGACGGCCGCGACCGTCCTCAAGGACCTCGGCTACGTCGACTGACCAGTCGCTCCACGGAGATACGCGCGTCAGCGCTCCTTCGTCGCGCTACTGCGCGACCTCCGTCGCGGTCCGGTGGTCACCACCGACCCACTCGACGATCCCGCACGTCCTCCTCCAGAAAGGTTCCGACATGGGAATGTCGCTCTACCACTCCGCCACGGGGAGCCAGTCCCCTCACTGCATCCACGCCGTCGGTCTCGGCAAGACCGGTGCCTACATGGTCGAGGCCCTGCTCCGCACGGGCGAGATCGAGGACATGCTCGACGACAAGCGCGCCCGCTTCACCGGCCTCTCGATCGACATCGGGGAGCAGGACCAGCACGAGCTCAAGGAGTACGCGGGCGGCTTCACCCAGCGCCTCGAGGAGCGGGACATCCCCACCGACCGCCACCAGGTGCGGACGGTCTCCCTCGATGTCCCGAGCTCGGAGGACCTGCGCACCAGCCTCAACCGCTGGCGCGAGTACCTGAAGATGGAGTACCCCCGCTACTACTGGAACCCCAACTACGAGCCGTGGCTGCCTGCGGACACGGAGATGCCGAAGCCGGGCGAGTCGTGTCCCCGGGCCATCGCCAAGGCGATCTACGGGCACTACTACTACGGCGGCGACAAGACGCTGGAGAAGGAGCTCGACCTCTTCGTCGACTCCATCAACAAGACCAAGCTGCCCTCGATGGTGCTGGTCTTCTTCTCCCTCGCGGGCGGAACCGGCTCCGGCATGGTCGTCGACATGGTCCGCCACCTCTCGAACGTCAAACTCGGACGCCGCATCCCGGTGATCGGCGTCGGCGTCCTGCCGTTCTCGGGCGACGAGGAGCACGCGGGCGGCGAGGCCGCATTGTTCCCCGTCATCAACGAGATCGACTGCATGCTCGACGACGCGAAGAACCAGGGCGTCACGGCGGTCTGGGGCGACCTCTACAAGAACCCGTTCACCGGCGGCTTCCTCGCCCTGCCCCAGGAGCACTCCTGGCAGCGGCTGGGCTCGTACACCAAGACGGGCACCCCGGCGATCCGCGACGGCCTGCGCAAGGGCGTGACCCGCAAGTTCGTCACGGACTCCTTCACCCGCTTCGTGGTGCAGGACTACGGCCGGCTGCTGTTCAAGATGCTGCGTCCCGCGGGCTTCACCGGTGCTCCGCACGAGCGGAACATCTCCGGCGACCGCACCTGGACCCTCTTCGACGTCGCCAAGTACACCCACCCCGGCGTCGAGGTCCTGCCCGGCGAGGCCCGCGGCAAGTGGCGCGAGGTGGTGAGCAAGTGGATGGAGTACATCCCGAGGTGGTCGGGCCTCAAGGAGGGCTTCAAGACCGACTACATCGAGGTCAACACGGTCGGGCCGCGCGAGATGTGGAACGACACCCTGCAGAAGAAGCTCGAGAGCGTCCTCGGTGAGTACGTGCTCGACGGGGACGACGGCACGCTGATCAGCACCAACGGTGAGTTCTTCGACGAACTCACCTGCTACTCGAACATCATCATCCCGGGTGTCGCGAAGACGGACCTGACGGCCTTCTACGCGGCCCGCGACGCCTACGACGCGATCGAGTCGTGGGACGAGAAGCTGCTCATGCACTCGTGGCTCCTCGACCTCGGGGTGATCCTCTCCGAGCAGTCGATCCGCTTCGACGGCATGGCCGGCGAATGCATCTGGGGCTGCGCCTGCTGGGTCGTCGTGCCGCACGAGGCGATCCGTGGGGACGCCCTGCCGTCCGCCGACATCACCGAGGTCCAGAGCGCGCACATCGCGGCGATGGTGCAGACGGTGGTCGCGACTCCCTGACGTCCGTCCGTCGCCGTACCGCTCGACGGGTGGCGGTGTCCCCTCCCCCGCGGAGGGGACACCGCCGCCCGACCGCCACCCCACCCCCGGAGGGACACCCCGTGACCACGATCGCCGCGACACCCGGCACGCGCTGGAGTCGGAGCCAGCGGATGCAGCTCTCCGGCATCGTGGCCGTGATCGGCGTCCTGCACGTCGTCGGCTGGACGCTCTACCTGTCCCTGACGGCGGGCCCCCTCGGTGCGGGGGCGTTCGCCGGGGCCGGGGTGCTGGCCTACGTACTGGGCATCCGGCACGCCTTCGACGCCGACCACATCGCCGCGATCGACGACACCACCCGGCTGATGGTCCAGCGGGGCCGCCGGCCGGTCGGGGTCGGCTTCTTCTTCGCGATGGGCCACTCCTCGGTCGTCGTGGTGCTCTCCCTGGTGGTCGCCGTCGCGGCGGGCGCGGCGGCCGCGGGGCAGGTCGACGCGTTCCGCGAGATCGGCGGCACGGTCTCCACCGTCGTGGCGATGGTGTTCCTGGGTCTCGTCGCGGTGCTCAACGCGCTCGTCCTGAAGGGCATCATCGGGTCGTGGCGCGACCTGCGCCGTGGCCGGCTCGACGAGGCGGATCTGGAGCGCCGGCTCCTCAACCGCGGCCTCGTCAACCGCATCCTCGGGGGCCGCGCCCGCACGCTGATCAAGCACTCCTGGCACATGTACCCGCTCGGGATCCTGTTCGGGCTCGGCCTCGAGACCGCCTCCGAGGTCACCCTGCTGACCCTCTCGGCGACCACCGCGTCCACCGCGGGCGGTGCCGGAGTGGGCGGCGCCCCGCTCGTCGCCGCCCTGACCCTGCCGCTGCTGTTCGCCGCCGGGATGAGCGCCTTCGACACCTTCGACGGGGTGCTCATGTCCGTCGCGTACTCCTGGTCCAACCGCAGCCCCGCCCGCCGGCTCTTCTACAACATCGCCACCACCGCGGCCACCGTCACCGTCGCCGGCTTCATCGCCTGCGTCTATCTCGCCGGCGTACTGAGCGACGACTTCGGCGTCACCGCCCTGGCCGGGTTCGCCGGGATCGCCGACGAGTTCGAGCTGCTCGGCTACCTCATCGTCGGCTTCTTCGTCGTCGTCTGGGGCGGGGCCGCCCTGCTCTGGCGCTTCGGCGGCTTCGAGGACCGCCACCGGGCGGGGTCCGCGACGCCCTCGGCGGCCACCGTCGACCCGATCTGACCCACTCCCCCGACGGCTCGACGTCGAGCGATCATCCATCCCCGAAGGAGACTCCAGACCATGATCGCAGTGGGCGACCGCATCCCGGACGTCGAGCTCAAGGCGGTGACGACCGACGGCACGGAGGACGTGAACACCGGCGCGCTGCTCGGTACGGGCCGGGTGGTGCTCTTCGGCGTCCCGGGCGCCTTCACCCCGGTCTGCAGCGACTTCCACCTGCCGGGCTTCGTCCTCAAGACCGACGACCTCAAGGCGAAGGGGGTCGAGCAGATCTTCTGCGTGTCGGTCAACGACGCCTTCGTGATGGGCGCCTGGGGCCGGAGCGAGGACGCCGTGGGCATCACGATGCTCGCCGACGCGGACGCCGCCTTCACGACGGCGATGGGCCTGGCGGTCGACGCCTCGAGCTTCGGACTGGGCACCCGCTCCGAGCGCTACGCGGCGGTCCTCGAGGACGGCGTCGTCGTCTCCCTGGAGGTCGAGAAGACGTTCGTCGACCACGAGGTGTCCACCGCCGAGCACGTGCTGGCCTCGCTCTGACGCCGGGACCCGGGGAGGTGACCACCGTGGACGTCGGGGAGGGACCGGACCTCCTGCCGGACTACGCCGCGTGGCTCGACCGGGTCACGGCGACGTTCGAGGCGGTCTCCTACACGTTGCGCATCCGCCTCGGTGACGCCGGCGCCGCCGAGGCGATCGCGCTGCGGGTGGCCCGCGGGCTGGTCTCCCGGCCCCTCGTGTTCCGGCACTGGGGCCTGCCCTACTCCGGTCGCATCGCGAAGCTCGCCGAGGACGGCATCGTCGACGTCCGGGAGGGCCGGCTGGTCCGGCACGGGTCGTGGCCCGGGTTCCGGTCCGCGCTCGTCGGGGTGCCGGTCGACCACCAGGCGACCCTCGTCCTCACCTGCGTCGAGGGACGGACCGACGCCGAGCTCGCCGAGCGGTGGGGATGCGATGCGGAGGCCGCCGGGGTCCGGCGGGCCCGCACGCTCGAGTTCCTGCAGGACCTGGTCGAGGACCACGGAGACTGACGAAGGACGGTGGGACGGGTGCCGCTGGACTGGGCGCGGTTGCAGCGCGAGTTCGGCGACGGCGGGGACATCCCCACCGTCGCCGGGGGCAAGAGGTTGACGATCACCGCCGTGGACGACGAGTTCGTCCACATCAAGCACCCGCTGTGGCGTGACCGACTCGCCCGGGAGCACCTCGCCAAGGCCGTCGACCTCGTCGAGGCCGACCGGATGACCCGGCACTCCGGGCTGTTCGCCGAGGAGTACCGCTCGCTGGTCGCCGACGTCCGCGCGACCTCGGTCGCCCACGTGCTGAAGCACCTCGGCGTCCTGGAGTGAGCACCACCTACGAACTGCACGGCATCGTCGGCGCCCCCGACGTCCTCGAACCCCTGCGCGAGCAGTTCCCGCACGCCCGCCCCAGCCTGCTCGACGGTGCCGAGCTGGCCCTGGTCCCGCTGTGCGAGCAGCTCTTCCACGACATCGACCTGCCCGACTTCACGAACGGTCCCGACTGGGCGTTCGACCGGCTGTCGTCCGGTGTGGCCGCCATGCTCACCGCGGCCTCCCGCGTCGGCCCGGTCGCCTACCTGGAGGCGGACTACGCGGGCGGCCTGGGGCGGCAGTCGGCGGTCGCGTGGTTGGACTGCCACGTCGTCTACGGCCCCGACGTCCTGCTCCCGGACGAGCCGTTCCCGGTCTCCACCGCCGACCCGCACAGCGGGAGCCCGATCGTGAAGGCCCTCCGCTACCTCGGCGTGCAGGCCGTCGGGTCCGCGGACGAGTTCGTGCTGCTCGGCCTCGGGCGGTACCGCAGCACCCGGGACTGGTGTGACGCGTGGACCCCGTTCTGACCACCCCCGGCGGGGTCCGTGCCGTGCTCGCCGACACCGCCCTCCTCGGGCCGGCGTTCACGTTCGCCGTCGACGCGGAGGAGGCGGGGCGGGCGCACCTCGTCCCCCTGGCCCGCCTGCTCGACGGACCGGGCGTCCTGAGGACGCAGCTGGACGCGGCCGCCGAGACCCTGCGCACGCACGAGGACCGGGTCGCGGCGTCCTGGCTCTACGGCGGCATGGCGGCCCGGCTCGTGGCCCCGGTCCTGGCGGCGGCGACCGTCCACGGCGCCCTCCCGGTGCTCACCGGCGTCGACCTGCGCTGGCGTGGCCACGACGCCCCCCGTGGCGCGTCCTGGTGGCTCGCCTCCCCCCGGCTCGTGTCGTGGCGGGACCCCGACGAACTCCACGGCGAGATCGTCGGGCCGCTCGCGGGCCTCGCCGCGGCGCTGCTCGACACCGTCGCCGTCTCGGAGCGCCTGCTCTGGGGCGAGGTCGCGACCGCGGTGGCGAAGGCCACCCGAGTGGTGGCGACCGCCCGACCTGCCGCAGCAACACCCGTCCGCGCCCTCGCCGCTGCCCTCCTCGACCGGCCGCCGCTGGCCGGCACGCGCACGCCGGGCGGAGGGCGCTCGACGTGCTGTCTGGCCTACCGCGTGCCCGGGGGTCACACCTGCGCCGACTGCCCCCTCGGGGCCGGGCGTGCCGGCGCCGACGTCCTCGCGCGCCGGCCCCGCACCGGACGCGCTCCCGCAGGACCGGACTAACGTCGGTCCGTGCTCCTGCGCGCCGTCCTCTTCTCCCTGATCCCGGTCGCGGCGGCGGCCGTGTCCGGTCTGGTGGCGGCGGTCCGCCCGCCGGGGCGCCGGGCGACGAGCGGCATCCAGCACTTCGCCGCCGGCGTGGTCTTCGCCGCCGCGGCGATCGAGCTGCTGCCCGGTGTCCTGCGCGAGGAGCCGTGGGTGGCGATCGCGGGCTTCGGCGCCGGCATTGCCGTGATGTTCAGCTTCCGCGCCGCCGGGAAGGTGCTCGAGGCCCGGCCGAGCGCGGCCACCCTGCCGGTCGGGCTCGCCGTCGCGACCGGGGTCGACTTCGCCGTCGACGGCATCGTCCTCGGCGCCGGGTTCGCCGCGGGAGCGACGACGGGGGTGCTGCTCTCGATCGCCCTCGCGATCGAGTACCTCTTCGTCGGGCTCTCGCTCTCCGCCGCCATGGCGGGCGGCGCGTCGCGCACCCTCGTCGCGACGGCGCCGACGGCGTTGTCGCTGCTCACGGTGGTCGGGACTGCGGTCGGGGTGCTGTGGCTCGGCACCGCCTCCCCGACGCTGCTCGCGGGCGTGCTGGCCTTCGGCGCGGTCGCGTTCATGTACCTCGCCACCGAAGAACTGCTGGTGGAGGCGCACGAGCAGGGCGAGACCGCGCTCGGGTCGGTCGGCTTCTTCGTCGGCTTCCTGATCTACCTGCTGCTCGACGAACTCATCAGCTGACCACGGGCCGGAGGGGCTCCTTCCCGACGACGGGCCCTCCCGCGGCCGGGGCGACCGCCGCCCGGAAACGACGAAGGCCCGGCTCCCCACGGGGAACCGGGCCTCGTCCTGATCTGGTGGAGCTGAGGGGAATCGAACCCCTGACCTACTCGATGCGAACGAGTCGCGCTACCAACTGCGCCACAGCCCCAACGAGCGAGAACTCTACGCCACGGGCACCGGCCCGCGATCAGCGGGTGGCCTCCGACGCCGACGGCCCCGCCGTCGGGTGGGCGTCCACCGGCCGCCGTCGGGGGATGGCGACGTCCGGTGGGCGTCCACCCGGCGACGGGGCCGTCGGGTGGGTCGGGGAGGCGGTCAGGCACCCCGGCGGTAGGCCGGGATCCGGTGGTCGTCGAGGTCGCAGAAGGCCGGGTCGTCGTCGGTGTCACCGACGAGTTCCGTGCCCTCGGGCATGTCCGGCGCCGGCGTGCGCGGGGCGATCCAGCGCGGCTCCGGAATCTCCTCGTCGAGGAGCTCGTCGTCGCCGCGACGGGCCTCGGGGAGGTCCGGGACCTCGTGCTCCGCGGACTCGTAGCGACCCCAGCGCTCGGCGTCCGCGAGGCGCTCCTCGTGCTCGACCTGACGCTCGCGGCGAGCCTCCAGCGCGCGGCGCTCGCCGGAGAGGCGGGCCGCCCGACGACGCCGGAGCTCGTCCTCGATCCGCGTCTGGCGGCGCAGGAAGACCAGGTAGCCGCCGAGCCCGACGACGGTGACCGCGAACAGCCACCACAGGGCCGAGGACACCACGAGAGCTGCGAAGACCGAGAGCACGGCCACCACGATCAGCCCGATCGCCACACGCTGCCGGAACGCGTAGCGGGCGTGCGCCGCCGCCTCCGCCGCCTCGGCGTCGAAGCCGCCCCGACCGGGACGGTAGGAGCGCGGCCGCTGCGGCTCGTCGTCGACCGGCGCGTAGGCGTCGTCGTCGGCGTACCCGTCGTCGTACTCGTACCCGTCGTCGTACTCGTCGAAGTCGCCGTGGTCGTCGACGTCGTCCGGGAGGTCGTGCCCGCGCCGGGCGCGGTCGAGGACCCGCCCCGCGGGTCCGGCCTCCGGCGCCGCCTCGCGGACGTCCTCGTCGCGGACCTCGTCCGTCGTACTGGTCATCGTGACCTCCTCCTGCCCCGTCGCGACGCTCGTCGGAGCGACGCCCATCGAGCGCTCCGGCCGGGCGAGCACCCGCGCACTCAGATCGGCGTCGGCGGGCCGCGGCACCATCTGGCGACGTCGGGCGACGACGGGGACGAGCACCGCGAGCCACGCGACCACCAACGCGGCGAAGACCAAGGAACTCGGCACCGTCCACCTCCCCCGACCCGTGACCGACGTTCGCCACGCTAGTCACAGGAGTCCCATCAGCCCCGGACCTCCGACGGCGTGTCGTGTGCGAACCGTGACCATCACCCTCGTGTGAGGGAGGGTCCGGGCGGCCGTTATTGCCCCGTGACCACTCGATGGGCTGGTCAAACCCTGAAGTCGCTGGGCCGTGTGGGTGGTCCAGCGCCGGTCGAGCGTCGTGACGCACCGTCGACGTCGGCTGACGCCTCGTCAGGCCCGCAGGTCAGGCGCGTTCGGCGCGGCCGGCGCGCAGCAACCGGGACACGAGACCGTCCGGCAGCACGTCCTCCGCGGTGACGGCGAGCACCACGTGGTCCCGCCAGTCGCCGTCGACCTCGAGGTAGCGCTTGAGCAGCCCCTCCTCGCGGAAGCCCAGCTTGCCCAGCACCCGCAGGCTCGCGGCGTTCTCCGGCCGCACCGTCGCCTCCACCCGGTGCAGCCCCACCCGGGAGAAGCAGTGGTCGACGGCGAGCGCCACCGCGGCGGTCGTCGCGCCCTTGCCGGCGTGCTCGGCCGAGACCCAGTAGCCGATGTAGGCCGAGAGCAGCGGTTCCCGCACGATGTTGCCGACCACGACCTGCCCGGCGAACCGGCCGTCGACGGTCAGCGCGTACGGCAGCGCGGTCCCGGCCCGGCCCATGGCGCGCAACGTGCCCCAGCGCCCGGGCCACTCGACGAGCGCGTTGTGGTCCGACCACCGGCCGGGCGGCATCGGCTCCCAGGGCGTCAGGTAGTCCTCGTCACGCAGCCGGAGCCGCGACCACTCCCGGCCGTCGGTGAACCGCACGGGCCGCAGCGTGACCACCCCGGCGGGAACCCGCAGCGCCCGCAGCCGGTCCGGCCACCCGGGGTGCCGACCGGTGGGTCGCGTCCCTCCCCAGATCGGCGCACCGCCCATGGGGAGCAGTGTGCGCTAGCGGGGTGACAGGAACGCCACCCGGACCGGGGTGTCGAGCCCGGCCTCGGTCGTCTCCTCGTCGAGCACGATGAGCGCGTTCGCCTCGGCGAGCGACGAGAGCAGGTGCGACCCCGCCGTCCCGAGGGGCTGGGCGAGGTACTCGCCGGTGGTCCGGTCGCGCAGCAGACGGCCGCGCACGTAGCTGCGGCGCCCGGGCCGGGAGGACACCGGGGAGAGCAGTCGGGCCGTGACCTCGCGGCGGTGCAGCTCCGGGCGCCCGAGCGCGAGCCGGATGAGCGGCCGGACGAGGATCTCGAAGACGACCAGCGCCGACGTCGGGTTGGCGGGGAGCAGGAAGGTGGGGATCTCGTCGTCGCCGAGGCGGGCGAACCCCTGCACGCTGCCCGGGTGCATCGCGACCCGGCTGGTGTCGACCGGGCCCAGCTCGCCGAGCTCGGCCGCGACCGCCTCGCCGTGGGCCCCGCCGACGGCACCCGCCACGAGGACCACCTCGGCGAGCCCCAGGCGGGCCTCGACCGCCTCGCGCACGGTCGTCGCGTCGGCGCCCACGATGCCCACGCGGGTGACCTCCGCGCCGGCGTCGCGGGCCGCCGCGGCCAGGGCGTAGGAGTTGACGTCGACGACCTGGCCCGCCGACGGCGTGCGGTCGACGTCGACCAGCTCGTCGCCGACCGCGATCACCGACACGCGGGGGCGGGGGTGCACGAGGACCTTCGTCCGCCCGACCGCGGCCAGCAGCCCGACCTGGGCCGGACCGACCACCACGCCCCGGCGGACGGCGACGTCACCGGGGGCGACGTCCTCCCCGGTGCGGCGGACGAACCCGGCGCTCGCGACCGGGTGCTTGACCGTGACCCGGGCGCGGCTGGACGGTCCGGCGTCGTCGGTGTGGTCGTGCGGGGCGACGGCGTCGGCCAACGTGGGCAGCGGGGCGCCGGTGGCCACGCGCACGGCCTGCTTCGGGCTCAGCCGGTGGGCCTGGCGCGATCCGGCCGCCACCTCCCCCACCACGGGCAGCTCGACGGGCTCGACGTCGGCCGAGCGGACGTCGACCGCACGCACGGCGAAGCCGTCGACGGCCGCCTGGTCGAATCCCGGCAGCGCGCGATCGGCCACGACCTCCTCCGCGCAGAGCAGGCCCTGCGCCTCGGAGATCGCGACGCGGATCGGGGCCGGGCGCACCGCGGCGTCGAGCACCCGTCGCAGTTGGGCATCCACGGTCCTCACGGCTCCATGGTGCCCCGCCGGGGCGGCGGAGCAGGGTAACGACGCGCCCTCGGGGAGGGTGTCGGACCCCTTCGATAACCTCGGCGGCACCTCTCGGACCACCACCGCGAACACCGACCCCCGAGTACCGGAGAGCGCATGACCAGCGACCACCCCGCCGTCGAGAAGCTGGAGAAGGCCGGGGCCCACCCGATGGAGGTCGCGGCGTTCCGGCGCCGGCTGGCGCAGCTCTCGGACCCCGACGCGGGGAAGGTGCCGGGCGACGAGCTCTCCCCCGTTGCGCCGTTGCCGCGTCTGGTCGACCTCCCCGAGCCCGACGCCGAGGCCACCCGTGCGGTGCTCGACCGGCTCGCCGTCGTGAAGCTGAACGGGGGGCTGGGCACCTCGATGGGGCTCGACGGGCCGAAGTCGACGCTGGAGATCAAGCCCGGGCAGAGCTTCCTCGACGTCATCGCGCGCCAGACGCTCGCGCTGCGGGCGTCGACGGGGGCACGCCTGCCGCTGCTGCTCATGGACTCGCCGACCACGCGCCCGCCGTCGCTGGAGCGCCTGGCCGCGCACGAGGGCCTGGCCGACCAGGGGCTCCCGCTGGACTTCCTGCAGGGCATCGAGCCCAAGCTCGACGCCGGGTCGTGGGAGCCGGTCGAGTGGCCCGACAACCCGGAGCTGGAGTGGTGCCCGCCGGGCCACGGGGACATCTACACGGCGCTGGCCGCCAGCGGCATCGCGGCCGCGCTCCTCGAGGCGGGCGTGCGCTGGTGCTTCGTGTCCAACGCCGACAACCTCGGCGCGCGCCCCGACCCGCGGATCGCGGCGTGGCTGGCCGAGCAGGAGATCCCGTTCCTGCTCGAGGTGGTCCGCGGCACGGAGTCCGACCGCAAGGGCGGGCACCTCGCGATGCGCGACGGGAAGCTGGTGCTGCGGGAGTCGGCCCAGGTACCCGACGGCGACCCCTCCTTCGGCGACCTCACCCGCTGGCACTACTTCAACACCAACAACATCTGGTTCGACCTGCAGGCGATCACCGCCCTGCAGGAGGCCGACCCGGCAGCCCCGGAGCTGCCGCTGATCGTCAACCGCAAGACCGTCGACCCGACCGACAAGGGGTCGACCACGGTGGTGCAGCTGGAGACCGCGATGGGCGCGGCGGTGTCGTCGATCGACGGGGCGGGTGCCCTCGAGGTGCCGCGCACCCGGTTCGCGCCGGTGAAGACGACCGACGACCTGCTCGTCGCCCGCTCCGACCTCTGGGAGCTGCGCGAGGACGGCTCGATGGTGCCGCACTTCGACGAGCAGCCGCCCGTGGTGTCGTTGGACAAGGCCCACTTCGGGATGCTGCGCGACTTCGAGGCCCGCTTCCCCGCCGGGGCGCCCTCGCTGATCGACGCCGAGCGCCTCGAGGTCCGCGGGGACGTCACGTTCACCGGGCCGACCACGGTGCGCGGATCGGTCGTCGTCGAGGGCCCGGCGGAGGTGTCCGGGACGCTGGAGTGAACGCGAGCAAGGCGGAGCTGCGGGCGCAGCTGCTGGCCCGTCGTCGGGAGCGGTCGGAGGCCGCGCGGTGGCAGGACGCCGCCAACCTCGCCGCCTCGCTGCCCGGCGTCCTCGACTCACTGGGCGCCGATCCCGCGCGGCCGCTCTGCCTGTACGTGCCCGTGCGCTCCGAGCCCGGCGCCACCCCGGACGGCTCGCTGCCCCTGCTGGACGCGGCCGTGGCGATCGGTCGGCGGGTGCTCCTGCCCGTGGTCACGGGCAGCGCTCCGCTGGACTGGGCGGGGTTCCGGGATCGGGGCGACCTGGTGCCCGGGCCGCACGGGTTGCTCGAGCCGTCCCGACGCCGGGAGGGGCCTGCGGCGATCGCCTCCGCGGGGGTCGTGGTGGTGCCGGCGCTCGCCGCGACGCCCGACGGGGTCCGGCTCGGGCGCGGGGGCGGCCACTACGACCGGTCGTTGCCGCTGGTCTCGGGGTCCACCCTCGTCGTGGCGGTGGTCGCCGACGACGAGCTGCTGCCGGAGCTCCCGGTGGAGCCGCACGACGTCCGGGTCCACGCCGTGTGGCGGCCGACGGCGGGGCTGATCGGAACAGCCTGAGGTGTGGCGTTGTTGGCACTCCCGTCGGGTGAGTGCCAGTTACACTCCCCGCGACCCTCCGGGATGACAGGAGTGCACGTGCCCACCTACCCCTACGCCTGCACGGAGTGCGACCACCGCTTCGAGCAGGTCCAGGCGTTCACCGACCCCTCGCTGACCGAGTGCCCCGTGTGCGGCGGACGGCTGCGCAAGGTGTTCTCGTCGGTCGGCATCGTGTTCAAGGGCAGCGGTTTCTACCGCAACGACAGCCGGTCGGGCGCGTCCTCGAGCACCTCGGGATCGTCCTCCGAGTCCTCCTCCGGCTCGTCGGAGTCCTCGAGCAGCTCGTCGTCGTCCGACGCGGGGTCCTCCTCGAGCTCGTCGGGGTCCTCGACGTCGGGTGGGTCGCCCTCGTCGGGCTCCACCTCGGGCGGCTCGACGTCCGGGAGCTCGAGCTCCTCGGGCGGATCGTCCTCGGGCGCGTCCTCGTCCACGGCGACGAAGAGCGCCTGACGAGAAGCAGGTCCGGGTCGACGACCCCGAGTCGCCGACCCGGACCCCACGCGGCTCGACCCGCTCCCCAGCGGTCGGCGGCCCCGTGCTCCGTACAACGAGAGACGTCCACGCCCGACGCGCGTTGCCCCGGGACATGTTTGGAGCAACGGTCTCACTCGGTCGAGCGAACGGGTCAGCGGACCCGGCGACTGCTCGTGTTACCGGTGGCCCGGGAGGCGGAGGGTGTTCCTTCCTGCGCCGCCAGCACCGGAGAGCGCGCCAGCAGGAACACACCCACCGTGAGCAGCAGCGCACCGGCCACCCCACCGAGGACCCACCACCCCCCGGCGATCTCCTCGCCGAGCAGCCCGGTGCCCCACAGGAACGCCAGGATGGGATTGCCGAGGGTCAGCCCGGGCTGGCTCGCGAGCAGTCGTCCGGCGCGCAATCCGCTCTGCAGGGTCCAGAACGCGATCGGCCCGACGGGGATGAGCAGGTAGCTCTGCCAGGTCGTCAGGACCTCGCCGAGCCCGCCCACCGCGAGCGCGTCCGCCATCGCCTTGACGATCACGGCGACGAATCCCGACCCGATGCCGGCCGCGATGCCGAAGAAGGCCGCCTTGCCCACCGCGCGGGACGTCTTCGCGATCCACACGCACAGTCCGAGCGCCGCCAGCGTGACGAGCGTGCCCAGGATCCAGCGGAGGTTCCCCGCAGCGAGCGCGTCCCCGCCGTGCGGCCGCAGGCACGCCAGCAGCACGACGAGCCCGAGGCTCATCAGGCCCACGGCCGACCACTCGTAGCGCCGCAGCGCCCCACCGAGGATCCACCAGCCGACGAGCAGCGTGAACGGCAGCTCCATCACGAGCACCGGCTGCACGAGGGAGATCGAGCCGAGGCGCAGCGCGAGCACCTGGCAGATCACGGCCCCACCGAAGACGGCGGTGCCGATCAGCCACGGCGTGCGCCGCACCATGTCCCGGAAGGAGCCCGCCGACAGGCCGCGCTGCCGGGCGCTGTCCTGCGCCGCCTTGCGCTGCAGGGTCAGCGCGAGCGCGTTCCCGAGGCACGCCAGGAGGACGAGCACCACGGCCATTCGGGTGCAGCCCCTCACGTGTCCGGCGGATCGGTCTGAGCCCGGCCATCCACAACCGGCACCCTCCGACCCCATTGTCCACAGGCCGGGATCTCCACGCCCGGTGGGTGCGGTACGGGCCCTACCGTCGCATTCGTGACGGTTTCCGGACGACGGGTCGGGGCCGGCGGGCGCCGCCCGCCGGTCGGGTGGCGCCGGGCGGTGCTCCTGCGGCGGCTGGCCGCGGGCGCGCTCGTGCTCCTGGCCGCGGTGCTCGGCGTCCTCGGCGCGGTCTCGCCGGAGGTGGCGGGATCCCCCGTCGTCGTGGCGGCCCGGGACCTCGCGCCGGGCGGGGCGCTCGCGCCCGACGACGTCGTGCTGGTCGACCGGCCGCCCGACACCGTGCCGCGGGGCGCGCTGGTGGCGACGGACGCGGCGGTCGGCGGGCACCTGGTCGGCGGGGTGCGGGCCGGGGAGGTGCTCACCGACGTCCGGCTGGTCGGGCCCGGCGCCGCCCGCGCCTCGGCGGGGACCGCGGACGCGGCGGGAGTGCCGCTCCGGCTGGCCGACCCGGCACTGGCCGTCCTGGTACGGCCGGGCGCGCTCGTGGACGTGGTCGGCGGGGCCCGTGGCGGGGGTCAGGACGGGGCGATCCTGGCGCCGGGGGCGCGCGTGCTCACCGTGCTGTCGGGCGAGGACCGGACGAGCAGCCCCGTCGTCGTGGTGGCGTTGCCGGGTCCGCTCGCCGCCCGGGTGGCGGCGGCGACGACGGGGCAGGAGGTGACCCTGACGCTGCGGTGAGCCCGTGACCTCGAGCGTCACACCGCGCAGGCCGCCGGACCTGCTCCACGTCACCCTCGCGGGCGGGCTCAGCGCTCGCGGTCGTGGTGCGGCGGACGCTCACGCTCGTAGAAGGAGCGCCCGTCGTCGTCGCGACCCCGGTCGGCGTCGTCGCGCTCGTCGGCGCTCGCCGGGGAGGAGTCGCCGAACAGCGCCTCGCGGGCCCGGCGGCGGGCCTGCTCGGCACGGTCGGGGTCGATCAGTTCTCCTCCAGCCCGGAGAGCTCGGCGATCACGTGCGCGATGAGCGGGGTCAGCGTCGCCATGCCGTCGCGCACCGCGGCGCGCGAGGACGCCAGGTTCACCACCAGCGTCGACCCGGATACCCCGACGAGGCCGCGCGAGAGCCCGGCGTCCACCGCACCCGCGGCGAGCCCCGAGGCGCGGATGGCCTCGGCGATGCCCGGGATGGGCCGGTCGAGCACACCCGCGGTGGCGTCGGCGGTCACGGCCCGCGGGGACACCCCGGTGCCGCCGACGGTGATGACGACGTCCACGCCGCCGATCACCGCGGTGTTGAGCGCGTTGCGGATCGCGACCGACTCGCCGGGCACCACGATCGTCCCGTCGACCACCAGGCCGGCCTCGCCGAGCAGCTCGGTGACCAGCGGACCGGTGGTGTCGGTGAGCTCCCCCGTCGAGACGCGGTCGTCGACGACCACGACGAGCGCCCGCCCGAGCAGGTCGTCGGTACCGCCCAGGTTCTCGATCGACGTCGCGGATCGCGAGAGTTCCATACCCCAGACCCTAGTCGGCGGGCGCGGCTGGCCTACCGTGACCGCCGTGCGCGTCCTCCTGACCGGCGGTGCCGGTTTCATCGGCTCCGCGATCGCCGACCAGCTCGCCGAGCGTGGCCACACGCCCGTGCTCCTCGACGCCCTGCTGCCGCAGGCCCACGCCGACGGCAAGGCACCGGAGTGGCTCGACCGCTACGAGCTGGTCCACGGCGACGTCCGCGACGCCGACCTGCTCGACCGGCTCCTGCCCGACGTCGACGCGGTCTGTCACCAGGCCGCCATGGTGGGCCACGGCGTCGACCCCAACGACGCGCCGGCGTTCGCCGAGAACAACGACGTCGCCACCGCCGTCCTGCTCGCGGCGATGTACCGCTCCGGGCACCGGAAGCTCGTCATGGCCAGCTCGATGGTCGTCTACGGCGAGGGCCGCTACTCCTGCCCGGAGCACGGCGTCCAGCCGCCGCCCGCGCGCACCCAGGCCGACGTCGACGCCGGCCGCTACGACCTGCCGTGCCCGGTGTGCGGCCGCGACCTGCAGGGCGAGCTCATCCCCGAGGACGCCGCCCTCGAGCCGCGCTCCACCTATGCGGCGACCAAGCTCGCCCAGGAGCACCTCGCCGTCGCGTGGGCCCGTGCGACCGGCGGCCGCGTCTACGCGATGCGCTACCACAACGTCTACGGCCCGCGGATGCCGCAGAACACCCCCTACGCGGGCGTCGCGTCGATCTTCCGGTCGTCCCTGGAGCGCGGCGAGGCCCCGCGCGTCATGGAGGACGGCCGCCAGCGCCGCGACTTCGTGCACGTCAGCGACGTCGCCGGCGTCAACGTCGCCGCCCTCGAGGCCGCCGAGGACACCACCCCGGCCGGCACCTGCGTCCCGCTCAACGTCTGCTCCGGCGAGGTCCGCACCATCGCCGACCTCGCGGGCCAGCTCGCCGAGGCGATGGACGGCCGCGCCCCCGAGATCGTCGGCGGTGCCCGCCCCGGCGACGTCCGGCACGTCACCGCCGACCCCGCACGCGCCGCGGAGCTGCTCGGGTTCCGCGCGCAGGTCGGGTTCGCCGAGGGCATCACCCGCTTCGCCACCGACCCGCTGCGCGCCGCCATCCGTTCCTGACGACGGGTCGGGCGCGGCCCGGCAGGTCGTCCGTCCGGAACGAACGGGCCGTTCGTGGCTTCCAGGTGCACGAACGGGTCGTTCGTCCGGTTCCGGGCCGGTTCAGAACCCCGGTCCGCGACCGTGGCGCCCCGCTGACGGTGGACGTCAGCGGGGGGCCACGGCTGACGGGAGCCGGTCTACCAGGTGGTGAACAGCAGGCTGTTCACCAACAGCGCGAGCACCGCCTGGGCCGCGAGCCACCATCGGACCGACCTCGCCGGCAACAGCGCGCAGGCCAGCACCATCCACGTGCCGAACGGCAACCAGATGCGCTCGACCTCGGATTTGGAGAGCCCGGAGAGGTCGGCCGCCGCGACCGCGAGCACGGCGGCACCCACGAGCGCGATCAGCGCCACGGGCACCTGCTTCGGCCACCAGGCGAGACGCCGCAGCCCCACCACGACGGCGGGTCCGATCGCCAGGGCGAACGCGGCCAGGTTGGCCCACACCCAGTAGCGGTACGGGCGCATCAGGCCGTACTCGCCGGGCTGGTAGTACCGGACCTTCACCTGGGTGTAGCCGTCGAACCAGAAGAACCCGCCGAGGTGGAACAGGCCCACCACGACCAGCACCCCGACGGTCGCGACGACCAGCGGCCACCAGCGGCGCACGAGGACCGCGATCACGATCGGCGCGAGCCCGAACGCGGCCAGCCCGTAGGACAGGAACAGGCTCGCGCCGAACGCGAGCCCACCGAGCAGGCACAGCGCCGAGCCGAGCACCCCGCGCCGCACGGCGCCCAGGGCGAAGAACGCGACCGCCCACGCGAAGACCGCGGCGAACATCCCGTCCGCGGACACCCCGACCCACACCGCGCCCGGGAACAGCACGCCGAACGGGATGTAGCGGCGGGCGAGGGACCGGCCCGCCTCGATCGCGTCGGGCGCGAGCGGCAGCTCGACCGAGCCGGGGCGCAGCGGCCCCCACCGCACCCCGCCCAGGGCGCCGATCGTGACGGCCACCGCCACCGCGGCGGACGCGCCGACGAACAGCGTGACGAGCGAGGCGGCCTCGCCGCCCGGCTCCCAGAACCGCGCGATCCAGACGTACACCAGCGTCGCGAGCGGCGGGTGGCCCGAGGAGTGGGTGACCAGGGTGTCGGGGGTCATCCCGACGATCCGGTCGGCGAAGGTCGTGAGGAACGGGCGGAGCCCGGGATAGCGCCCGACCTCGACGAGGTACTCGGTCGGCGTCGTCAGCCGGTCGACGATGCCGGCCTGGTAGCCGTCGATGAGCGCGAGACAGAACGTCCAGGCGGCCGCCGCGAGGTAGGTGACCAGCAGCAGCGGGCCCCAGCGGAGGCGCGCGGCGACGGTGGGTCCCGCGACGACGACCAGGACCGCGACGACGACCGCCGCGACGCCACCGGGTCGGAAGTGCGGCATCCACTCGGCGAGGACCGGCGGCCACCCGACGAGGATCTTCACCCCGCGGTCGATCTCGGCCCACCCGTAGAGGGCGGCCACCGCGACCAGCGCGCACGCCAGGACCGCCGCGATCAGATCTCCCCGGAGGCGGGGCCCCCGTCGCTCGCGCGTCCCGGGGGCCTCGTCGTCCTGCGGGCGCGTCGGCCCCAGCACCGTGCTCATCGCCACGGAGGGTACGAAGCCGACGTCAGGGCGCCGTGAGCAGGGCCCGAGCGGCGGTGAAAGGTGCTCCGATCGGTGGAAGCTCACGTCCGCTTCACGGTCGACGCGAGATGGCAACCCGGTTGCGCGCGTCGGAACCCGACCTCATAGCGTGACCACGGTGAGCGGTCGTGTCGATGTGGTGCTCCCCTGCCTGAACGAGGTCGAGGCGCTCCCCGGCGTGCTCGACGCCCTGCCCGAGGGGTTCGACGCGGTGGTGGCCGACAACGGCTCCACCGACGGCACCCCGGAGCTCGCCGCGCGCCGCGGCGCCCTGGTGGTGCACGAGGAACGCAAGGGCTACGGCGCGGCCGTGCACGCCGGCCTCGAGGCGACGCGCACCGAGGTCGTCGCCACGATCGACGCCGACGGCTCCCTCGACCCCGCCGAGCTGCCGGCCATGGTCCGGCTGCTGCTCGACACCGACGCGGACATCGTCGTCGGCCGGCGCGTGCCGGCCGCCCGCGGCGTCTGGCCCTGGCACGCGCGGGTGAGCAACCACGTGCTGTCCGGCCTCATGCGGGTGCAGGGCGTGGGCGTGCGGGACATCGCCCCGGTCCGGGTGGCCCGCCGACAGGCCCTGCTCGACCTCGGCATCACCGACCGCGCCTTCGGCTACCCCCTCGAACTGCTCATCCGGGCGGGCGCGGCGGGCTGGACGATCCGCGAGGTGGACGTCGCCTACCGGCCGCGGGCCGGCGGGCGGTCGAAGGTCTCGGGCTCGGTCCGCGGCACGGCCCGGGCCGTGCGGGACATGACGAAGGCCCTCGCCCGCACCCGCGCCCACAGCGCGTCGATCCGGGTGAACCGATGACGGAGGCGGCTGCGAACGCGTCGATCATGCAGTCCGACAATCCGGTTCGACGGGTGGTGCTGGTGCTCGCCAAGGCCCCCGTCGCCGGACGCGCGAAGACCCGCCTCACCCCGCCGGCGACCCCGCAGGGCGCGGCGCGGATCGCGGCCGCGGCCCTCCTCGACACCCTCGACGCCGCCGTCGGCGTGCCGGACGCGCGGGTCCTGGTGGCCCTCGAGGGCGACCTGGACGACGCCGAGCGCGGCGACGAGATCCGGGCGGCCCTCGCACCCCACACCGTGGTCCGCCAGCGCGGCGACGCACTCGGCGAGCGCATCGAGGCCGTGCACGCCGACGCCGCCGACCGGTTCCCCGGCGCGGCCACCGTGCAGGTCGGCATGGACACCCCGCAGCTGGACGCCGCACGGCTCGACGACGCGCTGCGCACCGTCGAGTCCGGCCGACCGGCCGGAATAGGGATCGCCCACGACGGTGGATGGTGGGCCCTGGCGCTGCGCGACCCGCGCCGAGCGGCGATCATCTCGCCCATCCCGACCTCTCGTGACGACACCGGACCCCGCACCCTCGCCGCCCTGCGCGACGCCCTCGGCGACGACGCCGTGGCCGAGCTGGCGACGCTGTCCGACGTCGACACCGCCGACGACGCCGTCACCGTGGCCGGGCTCGCACCCGACGGCCGGTTCGCCCGCGCGGTCGCGGAGAACCTGGGTGGCAGGGTCGACGAGGTCGACGACACGGACGACGCCGTCCCCGCCATCGCAACGCTGTCCGGAGGTGGACGTCCGTGACGTCGGTGAGCAGCCCCATGACCGAGCCCTTCGCCGTCGTGGACGCCGCGCGCGAACGCTCGGGGGCCGGGACGGACACGTTCGACGGCACGGTCTTCGACGCCGCCCTCGCCGGCTTCGAGCACACGCTCGTCCGCACCGACGGCGTGGTGCTCCCGCTCGCGGTCCAGCGCTGGCAGGACGACGCGGACGAGCTCGACGACTGGCTCCTGGAGCGCTGCTCGGGCGCCACCCTGGACCTCGGCTGCGGGCCGGGCCGCCTCGTGGTCGCCCTCGCCGACCGCGGGGTCCCGGCGCTCGGCGTCGACGTCTCGGTCCAGGCCGTGCAGCGCTGCCTGCAGCGCGGGGCGGCCGTGCTGCACCGCGACGCGTTCGAGCGGCTCCCCGGCGAGGGGCGCTGGCAGCACGTGGTGCTCGCCGACGGCAACATCGGCATCGGGGGCGACCCGGTGGCGCTGCTGCGCCGCTGCGACCAGCTGCTGACCGAGTCCGGCACCGTCCTGCTCGAGGTCGAACCCGGGACGGGGCTGTGGCAGGGCGCTGCGCACCTGGTCCGCGAGGGCCGCGACGAGACTCCGGAGAGTCCGCGCACCTGGTTCCCGTGGGCGGTGCTCGGGTCCGAGGCCGTCGACGAGGTCGCCGAGGCCGCGGGCCTGCGGGTCGTGGAGCGGTCCTGGTCGGAGTCGGCGCTGCCCGACCCCACCGGCACCGCCCGCCCCGACGGCCGGGCGTTCGCCGTCCTGGCGCGCTGACGGCGCGATCGGCGGGCGGCCGCCCGCGGACCGTCCCCACGACGGGCCCTCAGCGCCCGCCGATCACCTGGCTGCCCAGCGTCACCGGCACCTGCCGGGGCGCGCCGCCGCCGGAGACGACCGTCAAGGTCACCACCTGACCGGGCGGGGTCGACTGCACCGCGGCCACCAGGGCGTCGGCGTCCTCGATGACGCGGTCGTCGACCCGGGTGACCAGGTCGTTCGGCTGCAGGCCCGCCCCCGCGGCCGGCGAGCCCGGCGTCACGCCGGCGACC
This sequence comes from Actinomycetospora corticicola, assembly GCF_013409505.1. Taxonomy (NCBI): domain Bacteria; kingdom Bacillati; phylum Actinomycetota; class Actinomycetes; order Pseudonocardiales; family Pseudonocardiaceae; genus Actinomycetospora; species Actinomycetospora corticicola. Next base: position 3,268,848 of record NZ_JACCBN010000001.1, read on the forward strand.
GTCGCCCCGCGGGCCCCGCGGTCGGCCACCTGCACGCCGATGATCGCCTGGGTGGCCCGGCCGGTCTCCACCAGCTCGGTCGCGATCCGCCGCGCGTGGTTCATGGGGATGGCGAAGCCCAGCCCGATCGACCCGCCCTCCTGGCCGGCGCCGCCGCCGGTGACGCTCGCGATCGCCGTGTTGATCCCGACGATGCGGCCCGCGGAGTCGGCCAGCGGACCCCCGGAGTTGCCGGGGTTGATCGCGGCGTCGGTCTGGATCGCGTCGATGACGCTGCTCTGGTCGGCGGTCGACCCGCCCGCGGCGACCGGTCGGCGGAGCGCGGAGACGATGCCGGAGGTGACGGTCCCGGAGAGCCCCAGCGGGGAGCCGACGGCCACCACGGCCTGACCCTGGCGGAGCTCGGTCGAGTCGCCGAGGGTCGCCGGGCGCAGGTTGCCGACCCCGCTCGCCCGCACGACGGCGATGTCGGCCGACGGTGCCGTGCCGACGAGCGTCACGGGAGCGCTCGAGCCGTCCGCGAACAGCGCCTGCAGGCCGCCGGCGCGGCCGGCCGCGAGGACGTGGTTGTTCGTCATGATCAGACCGTCGGCGGAGATGATCACCCCGGACCCGGCGCCGGAGGCACCGACGATCTGCACGGTGCTCGGCAGCACCGTCGCCGCGATGGCCTCCACCGTGCCGGCCGGGGCCGGGGGCAGCGGATCGCCGTCGGCGGTGGAGCCGAGCGAGGTCTGCGCGACCGACCGCGAGGAGAACAGCGACCCCGCGACCGCCCCGCCGACGAGCCCGGCCACGAGCGCCACCAGCGCGACGAGGACGAGGCTCCGGCGCCCGACGCCACCACGCCCGGCGTCGGGACCGCCCTCCGTGCGACCGGGGCCGGGGGTGCTCCACCCGACGCCCGCGTCGGCGGGGAAGCCGCCGGGCGGCGTCGCGGTCATCCCCGACGTCGGGGCGGGTCGGCCCCAGCCGTAGTCGGTCCGCTCCCCGCCCGCACCGGCCGGGTCGCTGCCCCCGAAGGGCGCGCCGGACCAGGACCGCGGCGCCTCCGCGGGGGCCCCGCTCGGGGTGTCCGACCAGCGGACGCCACCCGCGCCGTACCCGGTGCCGAGCCCGGGCCGTTCGACGGTCGCCGGGTCCGGCTCCGCCCCCGTGGTCCCCGCGCGCTCCGGCTCGCCGTCGTGACGGGGCGTCTCGCTCATGACTCCCCAGCCTTCCTCATCGCCGGGGCGCGGGCCCGGTGGGGAGGTCACGGTCGCGGTACGGCGTCATCGGGGAGGATCGGGGGTGATGAACCCCCGATCGGACGCCGCCGCTGCCCAGAGTGCGGTCGACGGCGGGGCCGAGCGCCCCGACCCGCCGTCGGGATGGCACGTCCTGCTGGAGATCCCGCTGCGCCGCCGCGTGGCGATCCTCGTGTCGATCGGCGCGGGCCTGCTGGTCGCGCTGATCGCGGTGGCCGTGTTCCTCACCGCCTACCGGGCGCTCTACGACCAGCTCGACGAGAGCCTCGTCGAGCGGGCCACGGCGGCCGCGTCGAGCGACCTCGCCGATCCCACGATGCTCTCGCGGGTCGTCTCGCCGGACGCCCTCGCGGCCGGCGACTACCGGGTCGCGATCGTCCTGGCCGACGGGCGGGCGGTGTCGATCGCGAACAGCGTGCCGCCGATCGGCGCGTCCGAGTTCGCGGTGGCCGCCGGGACCCCGGAGCCGCCGCGCACCGGGTTCGTCGGCGGCGCGCCGTACCGGGTGGTCGCCGTGCAGGCCGACCGGGGCATCGCCGTGGTCCTGGCCCAGGAGCTCGAGCCGACGCGGCGGACGCTCTCCCGGCTGGCGATCGTGCTCGTCGTCGTCGGCGGGCTCGGGGTGGTGCTCGCGGCGCTGACCGGCGTCGCGATCGCGCGGGCCGGCCTGCGCCCGGTCGAGCGGCTCATCTCGGCGACCGAGCGCGTGGCCCGCACCGGCGACCTCGAGCCGATCACGGTGACCGGCGGGGACGAGATCGCCCGCCTGACCCGCAGCTTCAACGCGATGCTCGCGGCCCTGGCGTCGTCGATCGACCGGCAACGACGTCTGGTCGCGGACGCGGGCCACGAGTTGCGCACCCCGCTCACCTCGCTGCGCACCAACCTGGAGCTGCTGGTCGCCGCCGAGGAGGGCGCCGCGTCCGGGCGTCCCGACGCGCCGCGCCTCTCCCCCACCGACCGTGCCGAGCTCACCGAGGACCTGCGGGCCCAGATCGACGAGCTCGCCACCCTGGTCGGCGACGTCGTCGAGCTCGCGCGCGACGACCCGCCCGAGGTGGCGGCCGAGCACCTGGACCTCTCCGAGGTGGTCGAGCGGGCGCTCGACCGGGCCCGGCCCCGTGCTCCCGGCGTCACGTTCGCCGCTGAACTGGTGCCCCTCGAGGTCGTCGGCGACGCGAGCGCGCTGGAGCGCGCCGTGCTCAACCTGCTCGACAACGCGGCGAAGTGGAGTCCACCGGGGGCGACCGTCACCGTGCTGCTGCGCGAGGGTGTGGCCCCCGAGCGGCCCGGGACGGCGGTGCTCGAGATCGCCGACGAGGGCCCCGGTATCGCCCCCGAGGAGCGGGAGCTCGTGTTCGACCGGTTCTTCCGGTCCGCCGACGCCCGCACCATGCCGGGGTCGGGGCTGGGGCTCTCGATCGTCGCCCAGACCGCGACCCGCCACCACGGAGGGGTCTCCGCCCACGAGGCGTCCTCAGGCGGCGCGCTGCTCCAGCTGTGGCTGCCGCGCGCCTGACGACCGACGGGTCAGCCAGAGCGCGGCCAGCCCCTGCCCGGCGAGGTCCAGCGAGTCGACGGTGACGACCGCCAGCCACGACACGGCGCGCCGCACGTCGTCCAGACCCGTCACTGCCGCCCACCGTGCCACCGCTCGTTCCGCCACGGCTCCAGGGTGGCCCTCGCCGGCTGCCGTCTCCATGAGACGAACGCATGAGTCCGCTGTGCGTCGACTCCCCCGTCCGGCGCCGGTGACCGCGCTCCGGTCCCGGCACGCGCCCGGTGCCGCCCCGTCCGGCGGAACGTTCACCGCCCCGGCCGCACCCGGGATCGGCGCAGCGTCGTTGACCCGACGTGGACTCCACACCGGACGGACGCGGGCGGGGTCGATGACGACCACCCTGTCCCGGCCGTCCCACCCGTCCCGGCCGCCGCACCCGGGGCGCCTGCGACTGGTCCTCGCCGCCGTGCTGGCGGGCGCCGCGATGGCCGTGCCGATCGCCCTGTCCGGCGGCCACCCGTCGGCGACGCCGGCGGTGCCCCCGCCCATGGCCCTCGACGACGGCCCCGCCACGACGACGAGCCGCGTCGACCCGCTCGCCGCCGGACGGGCCCTGGCGGCGCGGCCCGCGACCGGCGACGGCGTGTTCGACACCGCGGTCGGTGACTTCGCCTCCCACTTCGACGACTCCGGCGGCTCCGGGCTCGTCGACGGGTCCCCCCTGCCGACCGTGGTCGACGGACCGGGGATGCGGTTCGCGATCCCCGGCGGAGCGAAGCGGGCCGAGGTGCTCCCCGAGCTGCCGGAGTACCACGAGGGCGACGACCTGTGGGTCCACGACGTCAGCCGGCTGCGGGACCTCCCGACCGACACCGGGACCTGGCAACTGGTGCTGCAGTGGCACCAGCGGGCCAACACCGGCTCGCCGCCGATCGCGCTGGAGGCCGGTCACGGGCGGCTGCGGCTCGCCAACGTCGGCGCCGACCAGCAGGACCTGGGGCCGTTGCGCCCGGACGACACGCTCGACGTCGTGCTCCACGTGCACTTCTCGCGGTCCCCGGACGAGGCCGTCGTCGACGTGTGGCGCGACGGGCGGGCGCGCCTGCTCGGCCACCACCCGCCGCAGGGGACCCTGCTCGACGGCGGGGACTACCTCAAGCTCGGCCTCTACCGCGACCCCGCGATCACGCAGGACTCCTCGATGACCACGACCCGCCTCGTCGCGGGCCCCACCGCGGCGTCGATCAACGCGCAGGGCATCACCCCGCGGCCGTGACCGCTCAGGCGTCGGCGCGCAGCACGTACCCCACGCCGCGCACGGTGTGGATCAGCCGCGGCTCGCCGTCGGCCTCCGTCTTGCGCCGGAGATAGCCGATGTAGACCTCGAGCGCGTTGCCCGTCGTCGGGAAGTCGTAGCCCCAGACCTCCTCGAGGATGCGGCTGCGGGTGAGCACACGGCGCGGGTTCGCGATGAGCAGTTCGAGCAGGCTGAACTCGGTGCGCGTGAGCGTGATCGGCCGGTCGCCGCGCTTCACGTCGCGGGTGACCGGGTCGAGGGAGAGGTCGGCGAAGGTCAGCGGGTCGGGCGTGTCGTCGCGGTCCTCCGGCGAGGTGCGCCGCAGCAACGCCCGCAACCGCGCGAGGAGCTCCTCGAGCGCGAAGGGCTTGGCGAGGTAGTCGTCCGCGCCGGCGTCGAGCCCGGCGACGCGGTCGGACACCGCCTCGCGGGCGGTGAGGACGAGCACGGGGAGGTCGTCACCCGCGCTGCGCAGCCGCCGACACACCTCGAGCCCGTCCAGGCGCGGCATCATGACGTCGAGGACCAGGGCGTCCGGGCGCTCCTTCTGGATGGTGTCCAGCGCCTGCTGCCCGTCGGTGGCCAGCTCGACCTGGTAGCCGTTGAACGCCAGGGACCGGCGCAGTGAGTCGCGCACGGCCCGGTCGTCGTCGACGACGAGGATCCGCATGGCACCACTATGGACAGGAGTCCTGAGAGGTGGCTGAGGTGGCTTCGCCAGGTGAGCACTTGGTGGGGTCATAGCCCCACCGAGTGCTCACCTGCGCAGCACCTAGAACTCGACCCGCGCCATCCCGACGACCTCGGCGCGCCAGTCCGCGTACGCCTTGCCGATGGCGGCGTCGTCGGCCGTCTGCTCCCCCGCACCCTTCGGTCCGGTGCCGGTGATCTTCGCGGCGATCTGCTCGGCGGTCCAGCTCGAGTCGGCCACGCGCACCGTCAGGCGGTCGGGCGCCCGCTCGGCGCGCAGCGCGTGGGCGAGCACGCGCAGCATGGCGGCGCGGGCATCGGCGTCGTCCGGGGCGTCGACGTCCACGTTGGTCTGCCCGCCGACGAGCATCACGCTCGCGTCCGGCTGGAGGGCCGGCAGCACCGTCGCCGCGGCACGGAAGCGCGACAGCATGCCCTGGGTGAGGAACTGCTCGACCTTCGCGACGACGCTGCCCTCGCCCGGGGTCATCGCCACGGGGAGCTGCACGTACCCGTCGAACTTCTGTCCCGCCACGGCCTCGCCGAGCCGGCCCGGGTCGTCCACCACGACCGTGTCGGCACCTGCCGCCTTCACCGCGGCCGCCACCTGCTCGAGCCGCTCACCACCACCGGTCACCAGCACCGTCGTCATGGTCGGGAACCCTAACCAGCGAGGGCGTCTCCCGGCACGGGCGAGATCGGTTCAGCGGGACGCACCATAGAGCGCCACCACCCCCGCGGCCCGGGACGCCATCTCCGCGCGCACCTCCGGCGGGCCGAGCACCTCGACGGCCGCGCCGAACCCGAGCAGGGCGCCGACCGCCGCGCCGGGCGCCCGGAAAGCGAGGTCGAGGCGGTCGCCGTCGCCCCGGGGCTCCTCGACGAGCTGCCCGACGACGACCCGCAGCAGCCGGTCGCGCCACGCCGGGTCCACGCGGACCTGCACGACGACGGGGTCGGGCGCGGCCTCGAGCCGGTCCCGCAGCTCGGTCCACACCTGCTCGAGGGGACGGTCGTCGGGGCGACGGGCCGGGGCGCCGGTGGCCTCGGCGTCCACCACGCGGTCGACCCGGAACATCCGCGGCACCCCGCGCCGCGCCGCGACCAGGTACCAGACGCCGGCCTTGCTCACGAGGCCGTACGGGTCGACGGTGGACGTCGCGGTGGTCCCCGACGACGCCGAGCGGTAGCGCAGCCGGACCCGCTCGTCCGCCGCCACCGCCCGTTCGAGGACCGCGAGCGCGGGGCCCTCGTGGACCGGCCGACGCCAGCCGTGCTGCTCGACGATCACCGTGCGGCGGGCCCGCGCGATACCCGGTCGCCGGGCCTCGGGCACCGCCGCGAGCAGCTTGCGCACGGCGGAGGCGAGCTCGCGGCCCAGGTCGCCCTCCTGGTCGGTGAGCGCCAGCAGGGCCCGCATCTCGGTGTCGGTGAGCCCGGAGACGTCGGTGCGGAAGCCGGGCATGAGGACCACCCCGCCGCGGCGCCCGCGCTCGGCGTAGACCGGCACGCCGGCGGCGGACAGCGCCTCCACGTCCCGCGCGACCGTGCGCGTCGACACCTCGAGGCGCCGCGCGATCTCGGGGGCGGGCAGCCGACCGTGCGCCTGCAGGAGCAGCAGGGTGGCGAGCAGCCGGTCGGAGCGCATGACGTCGAGAGTCTCGCAGAATCACGACAGTACGTGTCGTGATTCGAGGCGCATGGTCCTCCCATGAGTGCCACCGCATCGCTGCCGTCCCAGGACGCCGGGACCACCACCTCGTCGATCCGGCCCGAGGGCCCGTTCTCGCTGGGCGCCACCCGCTCGTCGGTGATGCGGTGGGCGCCGGTCGCGCGGTACGGGCACGACGACGGCCCCCTCGTCCTCGGTGCGATCGCGGACGACGACCTCGCCCCGCTCGCGATCACGGCCGCCCAGGAGCGCCCGGACGGCCCCGTCACCGTCACGACGACGGGGACCGGCTCGCCGGAGCGGGCCCTCGCCCAGGCCGCCCGGATCCTGTCGCTCGACCACTCCGGGGCGGGGCTCGCCGGCGTGGCCGAGCGTGACCCCGCCGTCGGGAGGGTCCTCGCCGCCCACCCGGGTCGGCGTCCGATCCTCTTCCCCTCGGTCTACGAGGCGGCCGCGTGGGCGGTGATCTCGCCGCGGATCGGGAAGGCGCGGGCGGCGACGGTCACCCGGCGGCTGGCCGCCGAGCACGGCACCCGGCTCGGCGGCGTCGGCTGCTTCCCCACCCCGGAGGCCCTGCTCCGACTGGACGTCGTCCCGGGACTGCCCGAGGAGAAGGTCCGCCGCCTGCACGGGGTCGCCCGCGCCACCCTCGACGGCGAGCTCGACGTCGACCGGCTGCGCGACCTCGGCCCGCAGGGCGCCCGGGCCTCCCTGCGGCGGGTGCGCGGCATCGGCGAGTTCTGGGGCTCCGGGATCTGGCTGCGCGCCTGCGGGGTGGTCGACGAGTGGCCCGACGAGCCCCTCGCCACCGCCGCGCTCGCCCGACTCCACGGCCGCGACCCGGCCGACTACACCGACCCGACCGTCCTCGCCGCCGCCACCGCACCGCTGGCCCCGTACCGGATGTGGATCGCGTTCCTGCTCCGCATGGCGAACGCCTGAGGTCGGGCCGTCCCGACGGCGGGTGCGGCGCACCCGCCGTCGGGACCGGGAATCAGAGCCGCACGGCCTCGAGCAGCTCCACCTGCCCCATCACGTCGGAGACCTCGGCGTCGAGCGGACGCCCGTAGGCGACCGCGAGGTCGCGCGCGTTCGCGGCGAGGGTCTTCCACCCGAGCTCGGCGAGCCGGGTGTCGGGGGTGCGGTCGCGCGGCTCGTCGTAGACGAGGTCGGTGATGTCGACGCCGAACGCGCGGCCCATCGACGACAGGTGCGGGTGGTCGGCGAAGCGGGCGGCCACGTCCCCGAAGTGCTCGACGGCGACGCGGCTGCCCGGCGCCGACAGGGACTGGATCCGCTCGAACAGGAGCGTCTCCGCCTCGGCGGGCAGGTAGGGCAGGAGTCCCTCGGCGAGCCAGGCCGTGGGCACGGCGGGGTCGAGACCCGCGCCGGTAAGCGCCGCCGGCCAGTCGTCCCGCAGGTCGGCCGTGACCGCGACGCGTCGCGCCGACGGGCTCGCGCCCTCGCTGTCGAGGACCTCGTCCTTGAACTGCAGGACGGCCTCCTGGTCGACCTCGTACACGGTGACGCCGTCGGGCCAGGGCAGGCGGAACGCCCGTGCATCGAGACCGGCCGCCAGCAGCACGACCTGCCGGATGCCCCCTTCGGTCGCGGCCTGGAAGAACTCGTCGAAGAACCGCGAGCGGACGCCCATGTAGGTCGACATGGTGCCCCACATGCGCTCGGACTCCGGGTCGGCCGAGTCGGTGCCGGGCAGGTGGACGTCGAGCCCGGCGCGGTCGACGAAGGCCTGGGCGTACGGGTCCTCCACGAGCGGCTCGGACCGTTCGGTCTCCACCGCCCGCGCTGCGGCCACCCCGAGTGCGGTGGCCCCGACGCTCGTCGTGATGTCCCACTGATCGCCGTTGGTTCGCATGCCTAACGACTACCCGTGGCGCGCGACCGGGATGCACGCCGCTCAGATCCCGGTGAGCGCCTGGATGCCGAGACTGCTCGCGGCCACGAGCACCCAGAGGCACGCCCCGAGCAGCAGCGGGCGCACCCCCGCGCGACGCAGGTCCGCGACGCGCATCGAGAGCCCGATGCCGGCGAGCGCCGTGGTGATGAGGAAGGTGCCGATCGCGGTCAGGGCCGGATGCCACGACATCGGCACCACCCCGATCGTCGTCAGGGCCGACGCCACGACGAACCCGACGAGGAAGAGCGGGACGAGCCGGGCCCACGGCAGGGCCCGACGCTCCTCGCCCGGGGCGACTCTGCCCCGGCGGGCGACCAGCAGGGTCACCGCCGCGACGACCGGGATGATCATGAGGCTGCGGGTCAGCTTGACCACCACCGAGTAGGGCCCGGCGTCCCCGCCGTAGGCGTAGCCCGCGGCCACCACCGACGAGGTGTCGTTGATCGCGGTCCCCGCCCAGAGGCCGAAGGCGTGCGCGTCCAGCCCGAGCAGGTGCCCGAGCGGCGGGAAGGCCAGCACGGCGACGATGTTGAAGACGAAGATCGTGCCGACCGCGTAGGCGACGGTCGACTCCCGCGCCCTGAGCACCGACTGCGTGGCCGCGATCGCCGACGCCCCGCAGATCGCGGTGCCGACCCCGATCAGCAGCGTCGTGTCCTGCTCGAGCCCGAGCAGGCGGCCGACCAGCCACGCCCCGCCGAGCGCGATCGCCAGGGTGCCGAGCATGACCGGCAGCGAGGACGCCCCGACCGAGGCGACCTGGGTCAGCGACAGGGTGGCGCCGAGCACCACGATCGACGCCTGCAGCACCGGCCGCGACGCGACGGCGAAGCCGGGGCGCCACCGCTCCCCCGGCGTCAGGACGGTGGCCACGAGCAGGCCGATGACGATGCCGAACACGGGCCCGCCGACGACGGGGACCTCGGCCCCGGCGGCCGTCGCGACGCCCGCCACGAGCACGGCGGCGAGCAGCCCCGGCACGACGTGCCGCAGCCGCACCCCGACCCTCCGGACGACCGTCGTGGCCGCGCCCGACGCCGTCCGCTCCGCGATCGCCACGAGGGACCTCCGCATCAAATGTCCGTACCTTGTTGTCCGGACATTACGTCGATCACGCTGTACGGTCAAGGCAGGAGGTGGGCGATGGGACCGCGGGCGTTGCGACGGGCGGACGGTCGGCCGTTGTGGGGGCAGTTGCAGGACGACCTCGTCCGCCGCATCCACGCGCGCGAGTTCGACGCGGCGTTCCCCGGCGAGCTCGCGCTCACCGAGGAGTACGCGGTCAGCCGGTACACCGTGCGACAGGCGCTCGCCCAGCTCCGCGCGGACGGCGTGGTCGTCGCCGAGCGCGGGCGCGTGCCCCGCGTCGCCCGCCCCGGTCCCCCGCCGGCGATCGACCAGCCCGTCGGCGAGGCGTACAGCCTGTTCGCGGCCGTGGAGGAGGCGGGCCGGGCGCAGACCAGCGAGGTCCGACGGCTGGAGCGGGTGGCCGACGGGGTCGTGGCGCGGCGCCTGGGGCTCGAGGAGTCGACCCCGCTGCTCACCCTCGAACGCCTCCGGCTCTCCGACGGCGAGCCGCTCGCCTGGGACCGGGCGTGGCTGCCGTGGGCCGACGCCGAGGCCCTCGTCGGGGCGGACCTCACCCGCACCGCGCTCTACGCCGAGCTCGCCTCCCGGGCCGGGCTGCGCGTCGACGGCGGCCGCGAGCGCATCCACGCCGAGGTGGCCGAACCCGCCGTCGGGAAGCTGCTCGACATCCCGCCGGGGGCGCCGGTGTTCCGCATCGAGCGCCTCGGGACGGCCGGGGAGCGGCCGGTCGAGTGGCGGCACACGGTGATCCGCGCCGACCGGTTCCACCTCACGGCGAGCTTCGGCGCGAGTGCCGCGCCCTGGTCCATCCAACGCGACGACGTGTACCTGGGAGGAGCGCGATGAGCGAGGTCGATCCCGACGAGGCCCGGCGCCGGCTGGCGGCCGGCGAGGCCGTGCTCGTCGACGTCCGCGAGCCGGACGAGTGGGAGACGGGCCACGCGCCCGACTCGCTGCACCGGCCGCTGGGCGACCTGGACCCGGCGGAGTTCGCGGGCCGCACCGTGATCACCACCTGTCGCGGTGGCGGCCGGGGCGGCCGCGCCGCCGAGCAGCTCGCCGCCGCCGGGGTCGACGCGACGAACCTGGCCGGCGGACTGCGGGCCTGGTCGGAGCAGGGCGGGCCACTGGTGCGCGACGACGGGTCGCCCGGCAGGCTCGACGCATGACCCTCGACGACACCCTGGACCGGTGGCACGACATGGTCGCCCGGCGCGACATGTCGGACCTGCCGCAGATCATCCACGCCGACGCGGTGTTCCGGTCGCCCGTGGCGCACACGCCGTACCCGTCGCGCGACGCGGTGGTGCTCGCCCTGTCCACGGTGCTGACCGTCTTCGAGGACTTCCGCTACCACCGGCAGTTCCGCGAGGGGTCGGACGCGGTGCTGGAGTTCTCGGCGACCGTCGACGGCAGGTCGCTGCGCGGGGTGGACCTCATCCACGTCGACGACGACGGGCTGATCACCGAGTTCGAGGTGATGGTGCGGCCGTTGTCCGGGCTGCAGGCGCTCGGCGCGGCGATGGGGCAGCGCATCGGCGCGCAGCTCACCGGGTTCAAGGACGCCTGAACGCGGGCAGTCACCGCGCCGTGACGACGATCGCGATCATCGGGGCCGGCCGGGGACTGGGCGCGGCGACCGCCCGACGCTTCGGGGCGGAGGGCCTCGACGTCGCCCTGGTCTCCCGCAACCTCGACCGGGCCCGCGGGCTGGCCGCCGACCTCGCGGCCGAGGGCGTGTCGGCCCACGGGTTCGCCACCGACGCCCGTGACCCGGCCGCTCTCGCCCGCACGCTCGAGGAGATCACCGAGACCGTCGGTCCGATCGAGGTCCTGCAGTACAGCCCGCTGCCGCAGAAGGACTTCCTGCGCCCGGTGCTGGAGACCACGGCGGCCGACCTCGTGGGGCCGGTGGAGACGTCGATCTACGGTCCGGTCGCCGCGGTGCACCAGGTCCTGCCGGGGATGCGTCACCTCGGGCGCGGGACGGTGCTGTTCGTCAACGGCGGGTCCGGCGCGCGCCCCTCGTCCCGCGTGGCGGGCACCTCGATCGCCTTCGCCGGGCTCGGGGCGTTCGCGACGATGCTGCACGACGAGGTGGCCGCCGACGGCGTCCACGTCGCGCAGCTGATCATCCCGGGCGCCATCGAGCCGGGGCACCCGCGCAAGGACCCGGCCGTGCTCGCGGAGACGCTGTGGTCGATGCACACGGGGCGCGACGGGTTCCGGGTGTTCGCCGAGCCCTTGGACTGATGATCATCGAGCACCCTCGGTGGTCGGCGGGGCCGGTGGGCCACCGTCGGTGCTCGGTGATCATGGTCGACGGCCGGCTCCACGCCGGGCGACCCGGACCTCGGGCCGCCTTCACGCCGCGAGGTACACGCCAGGCAGGTCAGTGGGCTTCAGAACCTGCCCCACGTGAACCTCGCGGGGCCGCACCCGTCGGAGCGGTTACGCTGCACCCGGGCCCCCGTAGCTCAGGGGATAGAGCACCGCTCTCCTAAAGCGGGTGTCGCAGGTTCGAATCCTGCCGGGGGCGCCCAGTGGGGCCGCTCGTGCTCGACGCGTCACGACGCCCCGTCGCGGAGCGGGGCCGGTATCGTCCCGATCCGGTTCCGTCGCCCCGCGGCGGCCGAGCCGGTCCTGGTGACACAGGGCCGGGACTGTTCCCGACCCCGCCCAGCCTCCCGAGGGGCCTGCCGTGACCGGCGAGCGTTTCATCCCGTTCCGCAAGACGGACGTCGTCGCGATGTGTGTGGACCGCGAGCCGGAGGCCGACCGGGAGTCCTTCCGCGCCTTCGCCGAGCTCCTGTCCAGCCTCCTCCACCACGAGTTCCGTGGGCGACTCGAGGCGCTCAAGGACGCGTACCACCCCTTCAATCCGGACTCGGACACGCGCACGGTGGTCGAGCCGAGCGAGGGCGAGCGGGCCGAGGCGCAGGAGCGGGTGGCGCGCGAGCTCGCCGACCTCGCCGAGGACGCCAACTTCGTGCGGATCTCCGCCGAGGATCTCGGCCAGGCGTTCGAGCAGGAATCGCTGATGAAGGTCCGGCTGGACGTCGACTTCGACGACTTCGAGCAGGTCGTCTTCTATCGACGCGGCGAGACCGTCCGGACGGAGGAGGTCAGGCAGTTCTTCGGCCTCCGTCGCCGGACCATGACCTTCACCAACTACGGCAAGGTCCTCGTCTACGTCCGGTTCAAGGACGCGTCCTACTTCGAGGAGAACGGTCGGGACGTCGACGACCTGCCGTTCACACCGGGCTCGACGATCATCAAGCTGTTCCAGGACGTGCCCCGCGCCGACCTCGAGATGCTGTTCCCCAATGCGCAGGTGCGGATGCGGCGCCTCGACAAGCTCCTGATCGGCGTCCCCGCCGTCATCTCGGGCGTCATCGTGGTCGCCACCAAGCTCATCGCGGCCCTGCTGCCGCTGTTCCTGCTGCTCGCCTTCTGGATCGGGGCCCGCCGCCAGCCCGTGGAGCTCAACAGCGGCCAGCTCCTCACGCTCGGGGCCGGCCTCGTGGCGTTCGGCGGTTACGTGGTGCGGCAGGTCAGCGCGTTCAAGAACAGGCGCATCCAGTTCATGAAGACGCTGTCCGAGAGCCTCTACTTCCGCAACCTCGACAACGACGCGGGCGTCTTCCACCACCTCCTCGACGCCGCGGAGGACGAGGAGGTCAAGGAGGCGGTGCTCGCGTACCACTTCCTGCGCGCGGCGGGGACACCGCTGACTCCTCGGGAGCTGGACGAGCGCATCGAGGACTGGTTCGCCCGCACCTGGGACGCCGAGTTCGACTTCGAGGTCGACGACGGCGTGGCGAAGCTGCGTCGGCTGCGCCTGCTCGACGAGGACACCGAGGACCGTCTGAGCGTGGTCCCGCTCGACGAGGGCAAGCGTCGTCTGGACGAGACCTGGGACGACCTCTTCGAGTACAGCACCATGGGCGCTCCCTCGGGCCGCTGAGCCGCGCTCAGGCCAGCGCCGACAACGTCACCGCCGACAGTCCGCGCCGTGCCGTCCGGGTGAGCAGCCCGTCCACGGTCTCGGCCACACCGGCGCGCTGCGGGCCCTCGTGCAACACGACGACCGAACCGCGCCGCACCACGGGGTCCAGCCACGCCGCGGTCGTCGCCGTCCCGGCCCCGGACCCCGCGATCGCCACCGCCGACCCCAGCACGCATCGCAGCCCCTCCTCCTCGGCGACCGCGACGTGCGCGGAGGTCGGCCACCCGGAGCCGGGACGGAACCACCGGACGAGGCCGTAGCCGGTGAGCAGGGCCTGCGTCGCGCGCAGGTCGTCGCGGAACTCCTCGAGCGGCAGCTGCCACGTCGGGCGATCCCGCCACGTGTGGTTGCCGATCTCGTGCCCCCCGGCCGCGATCCGCGCCGCGAGGTCCGGGTGCGCCTCGGCCCGCTCGCCGATGAGGAAGAACGTCGCGTGCGCCCCGTGCCGGGCCAGGACGTCGAGCAACGCCGGGGTCGTCGCCGGGTCCGGCCCGTCGTCGAACGTCAACGCGAACCGGGGCGCCGTCGTGGGCACGGCGAAGAGCACCCGGCCGGCCAGGACCGGACCGATCGTGGTCAGCAGCGACAACATCGGGGTCCATGATGTCCGCTCGTGAGCGCTCGCGTGTCCGTCGCCCCGCAGCCGGTCTCGGGCCTGGCGATCGCGCTGCTCTCCGGGTTCACGTTCGGGCTGGCCGGACCGTTCGCGGCGTCGCTGCTCGCCACCGGCTGGTCGGCGCCGGCGGTGGCGCTGGGCCGCCTCGCCGGGACGGCGCTCCTGCTCGTCGTCCCGCTGCTCGTCGTCCTCGGCCGCGGATGGCGGCCGCGGGCCGGGCACCTCTGGGCGATCGCCGTCTACGGCATGATCCCGTTGGCCGGTGCGCAGGTCTGCTACTTCGGCGCGGTCGAGCGCCTCTCCGTCGGCGTCGCGCTGCTGATCGAGTACACCGCGCCCGTGCTGCTCCTCGGGTGGACGTGGGCGCGGTCGGGCGCGCGGCCCCGTCCCCTGACGATCCTCGGTGCGGCCCTCGCGATCGCAGGGCTCGTGCTCGTTCTCGACGTCGGGCGCGGTGCGGTCGTCGACCTCGTCGGCGTGGCCTGGGGGCTCGCCGCCGCGGTCTGCCTCGCCGCCTACTTCCAGCTCTCGGCCGCGTCCGGGCGCGGGACCGACGGCCCGCCGGCCCTCGTCCTGATCGCGGGCGGCACGCTCGTCGGCAGCGCCGTCGTGGCCGCCGTCGGACTGCTCGGCCTGCTGCCCCTGCGCGCCGCCACCGCGCCGATCGACCTCGGGGGATGGACGGCGCCGTGGTGGGTCGGGGTCGCGCTCGTCGCCGCGGTGTCGACCGCGTTCGCCTACCTCTCCGGCATTGCGGCCGTGGGCCGGCTCGGCTCCCGGCTGGCCTCGTTCGTCGGGCTCAGCGAGGTGCTCTTCGCCGTCCTCGCCGCCTGGTGGCTGGTCGCGCAGCGGCCGACCGGCACGCAGGTGGCGGGCGGCGCACTCGTCGTCGTCGCGATCGCACTGATCCGGTGGGCCGAGCCCGAACCGGTCAGCCTGTCGGCATGATCTCCTCGGGGCCCCGGTCGGGGTCCGGCCGGCGCCGGAACCCACCGAGGAAACGGCGGACCGCCGTGCGGGCCGTGACCGACGTCCCGGGGGCAGCGGTCGGAGCCGGTGCCCCCTCGATGACCTTGACGCCGCCGTCCGGGCCGCCCTCGAGCATCGGCGGTTCGTCGCCCGCCTCGAGGATGTGGTCGTCGGGCCACTCGATCCAGTACGGCTCGAGCAGCCGGATCGAGATCCACTGCGCGTCGGAGAAGGGGACGATCTCGATCGCGGGCACGCGGAGGGCGGCGGCGAGACGGTCGGCCCGCCGGATCACGTCGATCGGGAGCTGTCCGGGCCGCAGCTTCACGGAGAAGCGGGGCGGCGAGCAGTCGAGGGTGATCCGGCCGATCGTCGGGACCTGGAGGATCGCGCCAGGCGGCGGCATCACCTGCGCGAGGTGCGTGACGAGGCAGGCATTCGTCCAGACGTCCTTCAACTCGCGCTCCCGCGCGGCAACCTCCCGCCGGTGCCACTCGCGGTCGGCCCGGCACGCACCCGGCGTGAGCGGAGCGATGATCCACATGACAGTTCCCCCTGTCGTTCCCCCTTCAGGGACGATAGGCGGTCATAGCACAGCTTCCTGTAGTCGATTCGGCACCGATCCGGTCACGAACGGAGTAAGTTCTCGGCCAACCGACCCCGGATCTCACTTCCCGTGCACGGGTTGACCCCACTGCGTGCCGTCCCGGAGCGCGCGCTTGAGGAGCTTGCCGCCGGGATTGCGTGGCAGCGGCTCGGACGTCACCACGACGTACTGGGGCAGCTTGAAGTCGGCGAGCTGCGTCGCGAGGTGCGCGAGGACGGCGTCGACGTCGATCCCCGCGCCGACGAGCACCGCCCCCACCTTCTCCCCCATCACGTCGTCGGGCACCCCGACGACGGCGGCGTCGGCGACCCCGGGCGCGCCGGCGAGCGCGTTCTCGACCTCCACCGAGTAGACGTTCTCGCCGCCCCGGTTGATCACGTCCTTCGCGCGGTCGACCACCCGGACCAGACCGTCGTCGATCCGGGCCAGGTCCCCGGTCCGCAGCCACCCGTCCACGAAGGTCGACGCCGTCGCGTCCGGCGCGGCCCAGTAGCCGTCGACGACGTTCGGCCCCCGGATCAGCAGCTCGCCCACGCCGGCGTCGTCGACGTCGTCGAGGGCCAGGTCGACCACCGGTGCGGCGAAGCCCACCGAGTCGGCGTGCTCCGCGGCCCACTCGTGCGGCAGGAAGGTGGAGATCGAGGACGTCTCGGTCAGGCCGAAGCCGTTGCCGAGCCGCGCCTGCGGGAGCCGTTCGGCCAGCCGCCGGACGAGGGCCGGGGCGATCGGGGCGCCGCCGTAGGTCACCCGCCGCACGTGAGAGAGGTCCACGCCGAGATCGCGCGCGAGGGTCAGACCGTAGATCGCCGGGACGCTGACCAGCGTGTCGATCCGCTCGTCGACGATCGTCGAGACGAAGGCGGCCCCGTCGAAGGCGGGCAGGACGACCGTCGTGCCGCCGAGCCCGAGCTGCACGAGCAGCTGGGAGTTGCACCCGGTGACGTGGAAGAGCGGCACCGACACCAGGTTCCGCAGCGTCGGTCCCTCGGCCCGGTCGATGCCGATGACCCGGATCGCGGTCTCGACGTTGGCCAGGAAGTTCCCATGGGTGGTACGGGCGCCCTTGGGTCGGCCGGTGGTCCCGCTCGTGTAGAAGATGGCCGCCAGGTCGCCGGGGACGAGGTCCTCGAGCGCCTGCGGGTGGCCCGACGGGAGCGGTGCCCCCGGGCGGAGCACCACCGACGCGCCGCTGTCGGCGAGCACGTGCTCCACCTCCGGCGGGGCGAAGCGGGTGTTCACCGGCACCGCGACGGCACCGGCGAGCAGGGTCCCGAGGAACCCGACCACCCAGTCGACCCCGGCGGGCAGGAGCGACGCCACCCGGTCGCCCCGGTCGACGCCGTCGGCCACGAGCCCGCCCGCGACCGTCGCGGCCCGCTCCCAGAGCTCCGCGTACGTCAGCCGCTCCCCGCCCACCTCGACGAGTGCCTCGACGTCGGGATGGCGCTCGACCGAGGCCCGGACCATCGCGACGACGGAGGGCGCCAGCCCGTCGTACCGCGCGATCCCGTCGGCGCCCCGGGTGAGGCCCGAGGTGTCGAAGGGCGCGGGTCCGCGCGGCAGCGGGTCGGGCGACATCCGCCTCAGCGCTTCCGGCAGGCGTCGTAGATCGCCTTGTACTGCTCGTCGGTGATCCGCCCGTCGTCGTGGGCGGCGTCCATCGTCTTCACCCAACCGCCTTCGGGGAACGGGTCCGTGTCGCCCAGGCTCGAACTGGCCGGCGTCGCGTCCGGCCACTCGTGGGCCGACAACGCGGCCACCGTGTCGTCCAGCGAGACCCGGCCCGCCTCCAGGTCCAGCAACCACCGGTCCGCCACCGAGTCACCCGGCTGCCACGAGCCCGCCATACCCACCTCCACGTGTGTCAGGTCACAGGGACTCCACCACAGGGATCCGTTCCGCGCGACCCCCGACGCAACCCTCGCGACGACGTGAACAGGACATAAGCTCCACGTCATGGCAGCCGGACTCTTCGCCCTCCTCGACGACGTCGCGGCGCTGGTCAAGCTGACCACCGCCTCGCTCGACGACGTGGCCGGTGCGGCCGGCCGGGCGAGCGCCAAGGCGGCCGGCGTGGTCGTCGACGACGCCGCGGTGACCCCGCGCTACGTCCAGGGCCTGGAGCCGAGGCGGGAACTCTCGATCATCGGCCGCATCGCGCGGGGCTCGCTGATCAACAAGATCCTGATCATCCTCCCGGTCGCGCTGCTGCTCAGCCAGTTCGCGCCGTGGGCGCTCACCCCGATCCTCATGCTCGGCGGGCTCTACCTCTCCTACGAGGGCGCCGAGAAGGTGTGGGAGAAGATCACCGGGCACGAGGAGCAGGCCGAGGCCCGCAACGAGGCCGTGGCTGCCGCGCCCGAGGAGAACGAGAAGAAGATCGTCTCCTCGGCGGTGCGCACGGACTTCATCCTGAGCGCCGAGATCATGGTCATCGCGCTGAACGAGGTCGCCTCCGAGGGGCTGGTCTCGCGCGCGGTGATCCTGGCCTTCGTCGCCGTCGTGATCACCGTGCTCGTCTACGGCGTCGTGGCGCTCATCGTGAAGATGGACGACGCCGGGCTGGCGCTGTCGAAGCGGGAGTCCCCGGGCGTCGCCGGGTTCGGCCGCGGGCTGGTGAAGGCGATGCCGATCGTGCTGGCGACCCTGTCGAACGTCGGGATCGTCGCGATGCTCTGGGTCGGCGGGCACATCCTGCTCGTGGGGGTCGACGAGCTCGGGTTCCACCCGCCGTACGCGTTCGTGCACCACCTCGAGGAGCTGCTCGGCGGCGGCTTCCCCGGCTGGCTGGTCAACACGGCGTGCTCGGCCGTGATCGGTCTCGTGGTCGGCGGGATCCTCGTCGCGATCGCCCACCTGCTCCCGCGGCGGAAGCAGGAGCAGCACGTCTGAGGGTCCGTTTCACGGCGAGGTGGTCGCGGCAATCCGCCGCCCCCCGCCGTCGAGAACGAGGACTCCCATGACGAACCCGCCCGCCCAGGGCCAGGACCACCCCGGCCACGAAGCCCTGCTCGACCCGCCCGCCGACCACGGTGAGCAGAGCTACCGCGGCAGCGGTCGGCTGCAGGACAAGGCCACGGTGATCACCGGGGCGGACAGCGGCATCGGCCGCGCCGTCGCGATCGCCTTCGCCCGCGAGGGCGCCGACGTCGTGATCGGCTACCTGCCCGCCGAGGAGGAGGACGCCCGCGCCACCGCGCGCTGGGTCGAGGACGCCGGGCGGAAGGCCGTGCTCGTGCCCGGGGACCTCGCCGAGCCGCAGGCCTGCCGGGACCTCGTGGCCCGGGCGGTCGACGAGTTCGGACGGATCGACGTGCTCGTGAACAATGCCGCGTTCCAGATGGCGCGGGAGACCCTCGAGGACGTCCCCGACGACGAGTGGGACCACACGATGGCGGTCAACCTGGGCAGCCTCTTCCACGTGACGAAGGCGGCGCTGCCGCACATGCGCCCCGGCGCGTCGATCATCAACACGACCTCGGTGAACTCCGACCAGCCGCCGCCCCAGCTGATCGTCTACGACACCACGAAGGCCGGCATCGCGAACTTCACCGGAGCGCTGGCCCAGCAGTACGGGCCGAAGGGCATCCGCGCGAACAGCGTCGCGCCGGGGCCCATCTGGACCCCGCTCATCCCGGCGACCATCGCGCCGGAGGACGTCGAGGGCTTCGGCACGTCGACCCCGCTCGGGCGCCCCGGCCAGCCCGCCGAGCTCGCCCCGGTCTACGTCATGCTGGCCTCCGACGAGTCCAGCTACGTCTCCGGCGCCCGGATCGCGGTCACCGGCGGGACGCCCATCCTCTGACCGGCTACACCGACCGGAGCCCCGCCCGTCGGGGCGAGGGCTGCGCCACCTCGTCGGCCGAGTGCACCAGGGCGATCGACGGCGCGGGCTCGACGTCCGCCCCGTCGTCGATCGCGGCCAGCGCCTCGACGAAGTAGTGCAGCAGCGACGACGGCGGGATCGCGCGGGACAGCCACACCTCGCGCGTCCCCGGGTCGGCCACCCAGGCCGTCCGTCCGTCGAGCTGCTCCCAGTACACGCTCACCCCGGCCTCCCGCAGCACCGGCAGGGCCGCGAGCGGGTCGGGGACGAAGTCGGGAGAAGCGTTCACACCGGGACGTCCGCGCCCCGGCGCCGGGCGGATCGGCACTGGTTGAAAGTTGGGCCGAACCTCCGTCGGAGTCGTGGCAGGCGGACCAACGTGATCGACGATGTGGCGTCACTGCCACGGGATGACAGCAACGACGCGCTCCTGCCACGAGGAGGGAGGTCAGCCCAGCCGGTTCACGAGGTCGGTGACGAGGAGGGTCAGGAACAGCGCCGACGAGGCCCCGAGCAGGATGTTGGACAGCCACCCCGAGCGGCCGTCCCGGGCGATGCGCGACGAGTTGAGCAGCAGCATCAGCGTGATCGCGAGGAACGGCATGAACACCGACCCGAGCACGCCGTAGACCAGGGTCAGCCCGAACGGCCGGTCGATGAACAGCAGCGCCATCGGCGGCAGGGTCAGCCAGAGCAGGTACCCGCGGAACGGCCACGAGCGCTCGACGTCGGCGGCGGAGTACTCGGCGCCGGCGGCGTCCTCGTCGCCCACCGCCGCGTCGGCCGCCTCCGTCGCCCGAGACCCGTGCGGCAGGCGCAGCGTCCGGAGGGTGTCGGCGAACAGGAGGCTGACGCCGTTCCACACCCCGAGCAGCGAGCTGGTGGTCACGGCGAGGAAGCCGACGAGGAACAGGATGCGTGCCCACTGCCCGTAGTCCGCGGCGAGCACCTCGCCGAGGACGAGCAGCCCGCGGTCGGACTCGGTGAGGTCCTGCCCGAGCAGCAGCGTCGAGCCGACGACGAGCATCGCGACGACGAAGATCCCGGTCATGACGTAGCCGACGGCGTTGTCGAGCCGCATCATCGAGAGCCAGCCGGTGCCCTTCCAGCCCTTGGCGAACATCCAGTAGCCGTAGGCGGCCATCGTGATCGTGCCGCCGACGCCCCCGATCAGCCCCAGGACGTACACGGTGGAGCCGGCGGGCAGCCGCGGCACCAGCCCCGACGCCAGGTCGCCGAGGTCCGGCGCGACGAGCACGGCGACCGACACGACCGTGACGAACTTGAGCGCCACGAGCACGGTGATGAACCGTTCGAACACCTGGTAGCGCTGCGCCCACACGAGAGCGAGCCCGAGCACCCCGGCGATCATCGCCCAGTAGCGCACCGACAGGCCGCCGAACAGGGCGTTGAGCGGCAGCCCGACCGCGGACATCGCGGTCGCGCCGTAGACGAAGCCCCAGATCACGATGTAGACCGCGAAGAACCCGGTGGCCCAGCGGCCGAGCCGGCGCCAGCCGTCGAGCAGGGTCGATCCCGACGCCAGGTGCCAGCGCCCGACCCCCTCGCCGAGGGCCAGCTTGAGCACCGTGCCGAGCAGCGCGGCCCAGAGCAGCGCGGTGCCGTACTCGGCCCCCGCGACCATCGTCGCGACCAGATCGCCCGCGCCGACCCCGGCCGCCGCGGCGAGGATGCCGGGCCCGAGGCTGCGGAACCGGGCGGCACCGGTCGGCGGCTCGAGCGGCTCGGCCGGGTGCTGCGCGACGGGCACGTCCTGGCTCATGGCGGCTCCTTCGTGCCGGGTTCGGGTGATTCTGCCCGGTTCGGGTCCGCCAGGACATCTCCGTGGAGACCGCCACCCGGTTTCCGCTCCGCGGTAGGACCCGTGTGCGGGGTCACAACTCTCCTGCACGATGCCCGCGTGACAGCCGTCCGTGACATCCCGGTCAGCGACGTCGACCTCTTCGCCGACGACGCGCGGGTCGACCCCTATCCGATCTACCGCGAGCTGCGCGACGCCGGACCCGTCGTCGAGATGGCCCGCCACGGCCACTACGCGCTCCCCCGCTACGCCGACGTCCGCGCGGCGCTCATGGACTGGCGCACGTTCTCCTCGGCGAGGTCGGTGTTCGTCGACGAGGAGACGAACCGGACCCTCGAGGGCATCACGCTGTGCTCCGACCCGCCGGACCACACGATGATGCGCTCGGTGCTCGGCCGCCCGCTGCGACCCGACCGGATGCGGGAGATCGCACCGACGATCGCCGCGGAGGCCGACCGCGTGGTCGACCGCGTGGTCGGGGCCGGGCGCTTCGACGCCGTCGCCGACCTCGCCGAGCACCTGCCCATGGCGGTCGTCTCGACACTCGTCGGCCTCGGGGAGGAGTACCGCGGCAAGCTCCTGGAGTGGGCCGCGGCGATCTGGGACGTCCAGGGGCCCCGTAATCAGCGGTTCCTCGACGCCGGGCCCCAGGTCGGCGAGTTCCTGTCCTTCGCGGCGAACGACGCCGTGCCCGGACGGATCGACCCGGACGGCTGGGCGGCCCACCTCTACGAGGCGGCCGACCGCGGCGAGATGCCGCGCGAGAAGTGCCCGGTGATGATGCTCGACTACGTCACGCCGAGCCTCGACACCACGATCCTGGGGATCGCGTCGATGATCGCGCTGTTCGCCGACCACCCCGACCAGTGGGACGCCCTGCGCGCGGACCGGTCGCTCATCCCGCACGCCATCAACGAGGCGCTGCGGATCGAGACCCCGGTCCCGCAGTTCACGCGCGTCCTCACCGAGGACCACGAGATCGACGGCGTCGCCCTGCCCGCCGGCAGCCGGGTGGCCCTGCTCTACGGGTCGGCCAACCGCGACGAGCGCAAGTACCCCGACCCGGACCGCTTCGACATCACCCGCAAGCCGTCCGACCACCTCGCCTTCGGCCGCGGCGAGCACGTCTGCGTCGGCATGCACCTGGCCCGCCTGGAGATGTCGACGCTGCTCGAACGCCTCGCCGACCGGGTGTCCCGCTTCGAGGTCCGGGGCCGCACGCCGATGATCAACAACGGCCTGCGGGGCTGGGAGCACCTCGACGTGACGGTGTCGCCGGTCTAGGGCCGCCGGCGCATCCGGTCGATCGCGCGCAGGTCCCGCGCCGCCAGCCGCACGCCCGCCACGCCGAGGTTCTCGGCGAGGCGCTCGGGCGAGGTCGTCTTCGGGAACGCGATCAACCCCCGGTCCAGGTGCCAGCGCAGCAGCACCTGGGCCGGGGTCGCGTCGACCCGGTCGGCCACGCGCCGGGCCGTCGGGTGCGCGATCAACCGGCCCTCGCGCAGCGGGCCCCACGCCTCGGTCGCGATGCCGTGGCGCCGGTGGAACGCCTGCATCGCCCGGTGCGGGGTCCGCGGGTTGGCCCGGATCTGGTGCACCGCGGGCACCACGCCGGTCGCGTCGATCAGGGCGCGCACCCCTCGCCGCGAGAAGTTCGACAGCCCGATCGACCGCGCCGCCCCGTCGTCGCGGGCCTCGATCAGCGCCCGCCAGACGTCGACGTCCCGGTCGCCGGGCCGGTGGATCAGGAACAGGTCGACGTGGTCGGTGCCGAGCCGCTCCAGGCTCTCTGCCAGGGCCGCGCGCGGGTCGCCGTGGCGCCCGTCGTCGAGCTTCGTCGTGATCCAGACGTCCTCGCGGGGCACGCCGGCGGCCCGGATGCCCTCCCCGACCTCGCGTTCGTTGCCGTAGCCCTGCGCCGTGTCGACGTGGCGGTAGCCCAGCTCCAGCGCGGTCGCGACCACGCGGGCCGTGTCGGCGGGCGGGACGTGGTAGACGCCGAGCCCGAACTGCGGGACCGATCTGCCGTCGTTCAGTGTCTTCCGGGGGATGCCGTCCATCAGAATCCGATGATGGACCTCGACGTGGCCGTCGTCGGCGCCGGCTTCTCCGGGCTGCTCGCCCTGCACCTGCTGCGGGAGGCGGGCCTGCGCGCGCACGCCTTCGACGCGGCGGGCAACGTCGGCGGCACCTGGTGGTGGCACGCCTATCCCGGCTCGCACCTGGACACCTCCTGCGAGCACTACCAGTACCGCGTCTCCGAGCAGCTCTACCGCGACTGGGGCTGGAGCGAGCGGTACCCGGCGGGCTACGAGGTGCAGCGCTGGTTCCGCTTCGTCGCCGACCGGCTCGACCTGCGCCGCTCGCTCTCGCTGCGCACGCGGGTCGTCTCCGCCGTTCCCGACGACGGGGTCTGGGCCCTGGAGACCGCCCCCGGCGGTCCCGTCCGGGCGCGCGAGCTGGTCGTCTGTCCCGGTCGTCGCCCCGTCGAACCGGCGGTCGACACGGCGGCCTTCGCCGGCCTCGTCGTCCGGACCGCCGCGTGGCCCGAGGACGGCCACGACCTGACCGGCCGCCGGGTCGGGATCGTGGGGACCACCCCCGCCACCGTGCAGCTGGTGCCGTGGATCGTCGACCGGGTGGCGTCGCTGGTCGTCCTGGCCGACGGTGCGGTCGACGTCGTGCGCCGGCACAACCCCGTCTACGGCTGGCAGGAGCGCGCCGACTACCGGGCGCACTTCCCCCCGCCCGGGGAGCCGGGCCCGACGCCGGCCGACCGCGCCGCCATGCGCGCCCGCACCGAGGACCGGCGCCTTCTTCCCGACGCCGGGTCGGGTCCGGTCGTGCTCGACGACGGCTACCTCGAGGCGTTCGCCCGGGACCACGTCACGCTCGCGTCGCTCGCCGACCTGGTGCGGGTGGACCCGTCCGGGTTCGCGACGACCGACGGGACGCACGAGCTCGACGTGCTCGTCGTCGCCGACGCCTTCGACGCCGGCCCGCCCGCGCTCGACGGGATCGCCGACGGGCCGGGGCGGCACGTCGTCGTCGCCCGGCCTGACCGGACGCCCTGCGTGGACCTGCAGGACCAGGTCGAGGCCGTCGTCGGGACGATCCTGGCGAGCACGGTCCGGTGACGTTCGAGGCCCGACCGATCGGTCACGTCGAGTCCGCCCTGGTCGACCGCGCCGACGCGCCGAAACAGGCCGACGAGGGCGCCCCGGACGCGTGGCTCGTGCTCGACCCCGCGCTCGCCCCCGCCGCGGCCGACATCGCCGTCGGCGACGAGCTCGTCGTCGTGACGTGGCTGCACGACGCCGACCGCTCGGTGCTCGTGGTGCACCCGCGCGGCGACCCGTCCTGGCCGCCGACCGGGGTGTTCAGCACCCGCTCCCCCGCGCGCCCCAACCCGGTGGGCCTGCACACCGTGCGGGTACTCGGCCGGGACGGCACGCGGATCCACGTCGACGCCCTCGAGGCGATCGACGGCACCCCCGTGATCGACCTCAAGCGTGCGCTCGCCCCCCGACCCGAGGAGAGATGACCCGTGCAGGTGTCCACCCTGGTCCGCTACCCGGTGAAGTCCATGCTGGGACAGCCGCTCGAGTCCGCCGTCGTCGGGGACACCGGGCTGGACCGTGACCGCTGGCGGGCGCTGCTCGACCCGACGACGGGCTACGTCGCCACCGCGAAGCAGCCGCGGCACTGGCGGCGCCTGCTGCAGTACACCGCCGCGGTGCAGGACGACCGCGTCGTCGTGACCACCCCCGACGGCGAGACGATCGACGCCGACGACCCGCGCCTCGTCGAGGTCCTCACCGCCGATCTCGGGCGGCCCGTCGAGGTGTCGACCGCCCGCCCCTCGGGGTCGTCGGTGGAGCGCCCGGATCCCGAGGAGGTGCTCGCGCAGGGTCTGGACGCCGAACTCGAGGCCCCCACGCTCGAGATCTCCCAGGGCACCGGCGGCGACACGTTCGTCGACCACTCGCCGGTGCACCTGATCACCACCGCGACGCTCGACCACCTCGGGATCGAGGCGCTGCGCTACCGCCCGAACCTCGTCATCACCTCCGACGGCGAGCCCTTCGCCGAGAACGGCTGGCTCGGCCGCGAGCTGCACGTCGGGGAGGTCGTGCTCCGCCCGACGTTGCCGACCCCGCGGTGCTCGGTGCCGACCCTCGAGCACGGCGACCTGCCGCGGGAGCCGAAGGCCCTGACGCCGCTGATGCGCGAGAACCGCGTCGAGGTCCCCGGCTTCGGGGTGCTGCCCTGCGCCGGCGCCTACGCCGAGGTCGTCCGTGGTGGCACGGTCCGGCGCGGGGACACCGTCACGCTGCACTGAGCCCCGGAACGACGACGGCCCGGGCCGGTTCTGGTGGGCAACCGACCCGGGCCGTGTGCTTCCGCAGGTGAGCACTAACGGTCGCGATGACGACCGTTAGTGCTCACCTGAGCGGAGCTCACACGTCGTAGCGGTCCAGGTTCATGACCTTCACCCAGGCCTTGACGAAGTCGCGGACGAACTTCTCCTCGGACCCGGCCTCGGCGTAGATCTCCGAGACGGCGCGCAGCTCCGAGTTCGAGCTGAACACGAGGTCGTTGCGGGTCCCGGTGTAGCGGACCCCGCCGTCGGTGCCGCGGGCCTCGTAGACGCCCTCCTCGCTGCCGGAGGCCGACCAGGTGAGGTCCGGCCCGAGCAGCGTGGTGAAGAAGTCGTTCGTCAGCTGCCCGACCCGCTCGGTGAACACGCCGTGCGACGAGTCGCCGGAGTTCGCGCCGAGCACCCGCAGACCGCCGACCAGCACGGTCATCTCGGGCGCGGTGAGGTTGAGCAGGTTCGCCCGGTCGACCAGCAGGTACTCGGCCGGGAGCTGGTGGCCCTTGCCGAGGTAGTTGCGGAAGCCGTCGGCCTTCGGCTCGAGGTAGGTGAACGAATCGACGTCGGTCCACTCCTGGCTCGCGTCCGTGCGGCCCGGGGTGAACGGCACCTCGATCTGCACGCCGGCGTCCGCGGCGGCCTTCTCGATCGCCGCGCCGCCCGCGAGGACGATCAGGTCGGCCAGCGAGACCTTGCTGGACGACTGCGCGATGCCCTCGAGGGTCGAGAGGGTGCGACGCAGCTCCTGGGGGTCGTTGACTTCCCAGTCGATCTGCGGGTCGAGCCGCACGCGAGCGCCGTTGGCACCACCGCGCTTGTCACCGATGCGGAACGTGGACGCCGAGGCCCAGGCCGCCTTGACCAACTGCGCGACCGTGAGGCCCGAGTCGAGGACCTGCTTCTCGAGCTCCTCGGCCTCCTCGTGCGACAGGAGCGGGCCCTCGTGCTTGGGCACCGGGTCCTGCCAGATCTGCGTCTCCTGCGGGACCCAGGCGCCGACGTAACGCTCGATCGGGCCCATGTCGCGGTGGGTCAGCTTGTACCAGGCACGGGCGAAGGCGTCGTTGAACTCGGCCGGGTTCTGGTGGAACCGCTGCGAGATCTCCTTGTAGACCGGGTCGACCTTCAGGGAGATGTCGGTGACCAGCATCGTGGGCTGGCGGGTGAGCTCACCGGTCTCCGGGTCCGGCACCGTGTTGGCGCCGCCGTCGTTCACCGGGCGGTACTGCCACGCCCCGGCCGGCGACTTGTGGAGCTCCCACTCGTAGCTGAACAGGTTCTCGAAGTAGCCGTGGCTCCACTTCGCCGGCGTGGAGGTCCAGGTGACCTCGAGGCCGGAGGTGATGGTGTCGCGACCCTTGCCCTTGCCGAACTCCTGCTTCCAGCCGAGCCCGCCCTGCTCGATGGGCGCACCCTCGGGCTCGGGGCCGACGTACTGGTCGGGGTCGGCCGCACCGTGGGTCTTGCCCAGGGTGTGCCCACCGGCGATGAGGGCGACGGTCTCCTCGTCGTTCATCGCCATCCGGCCGAAGGTCTCGCGGATGTCGCGCGCGGCGGCCAGCGGGTCGGGGTTGCCGTCCGGGCCCTCCGGGTTGACGTAGATCAGGCCCATCTGGGAGGCGCCGAGCGGCTGCTCGAGCTGCCGGTCACCGGTGTAGCGCTGGTCGCCGCCGAGCCAGTAGTTCTCCGGGCCCCAGTAGGTCTCGTTGTCCGGCTCGAAGACGTCGGGGCGACCGCCGGCGAAGCCGAAGGTGGTGAAGCCCGAGATCTCCAGGGCGCGGTTGCCCGCGAAGATCATGAGGTCGGCCCACGAGAGCTTCCGGCCGTACTTCTGCTTGACCGGCCAGAGCAGGCGGCGGGCCTTGTCCAGGTTGCCGTTGTCCGGCCAGCTGTTCAGCGGGGCGAAGCGCTGCATGCCCATGCCGGCGCCGCCGCGGCCGTCGGCCAGGCGGTAGGTACCGGCCGAGTGCCACGCCATGCGGATCATGAAGCCCGAGTAGGTGCCGAAGTCGGCGGGCCACCAGTCCTGCGAGGTCTTCAGCGTCTCGTCGACGTCGGCCGCGAGCTGGTCGAGGTCGACGGTCGCGAACTCCTTCGCGTAGTCGAAGTCCTCGTCCATCGGGTTCGACGCCTGCGTGTGGCTGCGCAGGATCCGCAGGTTGAGCTGGTTGGGCCACCAGTCGACGTTGCCGCCACCCTCGGTCGGGTGCGCGAGCCGCCCGGCGTGGACGGGGCAGCCGCCCGCGTCCTCCGTGTTCATGTCCGTCTCTCGGGTGACGTGATCGGTCACGACGTGTTCCCTCCGAAGGGTTGAGAGCTGGTGGTGGCGTGTGCAGTGCCCCGGCACGCGGGACAGAGTCCCCAGAACACGACCTCGGCCTCGTCGATGGCGAAGCCGTGGTCGTCGGACGGGGTGAGGCACGGGGCGGGGCCGACGGCGCAGTCGACGTCGGCGATCACCCCGCAGCCCCGGCACACGACGTGGTGGTGATTGTCCCCGACCCGCGTCTCGTACCGCGCCGGTGAACCCTCGGGCTCGATCCGACGCAGCAGTCCCGCCGTGGTCAGCGCCCGCAGGACGTCGTACACGGCCTGGTGGGACACCGCCCCGAGGTCGGCACGGGCGAGACCGAGGATCTCCTCCGTGTCGAGGTGCGGGTGCTCGTGCACCGCGGCGAGGACCGCGACGCGCGGACGGGTCACGCGCAGACCGGCCTCGCGCACCTGGCGCTCGAAACCGGCCGTCGTGGACATGCCCCGAGTGTGCCCGCCAAACTGGAACAGATCAAGTTTCGGGGCAGATCGGCAGATTTCGCACCGGTGACGGCTCCGGTGACCGCGGCGGCCGCCTCAGCGCTCCGGACGCTGCTCGGCGAGCAGGGGCGCGCCGGTCCGCCGGCTGCTCGCACCCGCGGCCAACGGCGAGAAGTCGTAGCCGCTCTCGGCGTGCTCGGCCTCGTCGACGCCCTCCACCTCGACCTCCCGGTCCACCCGCAGCCCGATGGTCCGGGCGATCACCCAGGCGATGAGCGCGGTGACGACGAACGAGTACGCCAGCACCGCGACGACGGCGACGGCCTGCTTCCCGAGCTGGGCGAACCCGCCCCCGTAGAGCAGTCCGTCGGCGCCCGCCGGGTTGGTCGCGGTGGACGCGAGCACCCCGAGCAGGAGCATCCCGACGAGGCCGCCGACACCGTGCACCGCGACGACGTCGAGCGAGTCGTCGAAGCCGTAGCGGAACTTCAGCCGGACCGCGCTCGCGCAGATCGCGCCGGCCGCGAGCCCGATCGCCACCGCGCCGAGCGGCTCGACGTAGGCGCACGCGGGGGTGATGCCGACCAGGCCCGCCACCGCACCCGAGGCGGCGCCCAGCGACGTCGGCCGGCCGTCCCGGAGCTGCTCCACCACGAGCCACGCGACGACGGCGGCCGAGCCCGCGAGCATCGTCGAGACGAGGGCGGTCCCGGCGACGGCGGTGGCGCCGAGCGCCGACCCGGCGTTGAAGCCGAACCAGCCGAACCACAGCAGGCCCGCGCCCAGGAGCACGAACGGGAGGTTGTGCGGACGGACCGGATCGCGGGGCCACCCGCGCCGCGTCCCGACGACGAGCGCGAGCGCCAGCGCCGAGGCCCCCGAGTTGATCTCGACGGCGGTGCCGCCCGCGAAGTCGAGGGCGTGCAGCCGGTTCGCGATCCACCCGCCGACCGCGTCGGGCGCGACGGCACCGTCGATCGCGAACACCCAGTGCGCCTCGGGGATGTAGACGAGCGTGACCCACACGGCCACGAACAGCGTCCACGGCCAGAACCGCACGCGCTCGGCGATCGCACCGGCCAGCAGGGCGACCGTGATGATCGCGAACATCAGCTGGAACATCGCGAACACGCCGGTCGGCACGGCGCTGGGACCGGTGCCGACCACCTGGGTGTCGAGGTGGCGCATCCCGGCGTCGGAGAACCCGCCCACGAGCCCGCCGAAGGAGTCGGACCCGAACGCGAGCGACCAGCCGTAGGCCACCCAGACGATGCCGACCACCCCGAGGCAGACGAACGTCGTCATCATCATGTTGAGGACGGCCTTGGTCCGCACCATGCCGCCGTAGAAGAGCGCCAGACCCGGCGTCATGAGCATGACGAGACCGGTGGCCGTCAGCATCCAGGCCGCGCTGCCCGAGTCGATCACGGGCGGAGTGTGCCACGGGTCCGGTCGCGCGCGACCGAACATGTGACACGGATGTGACGCCGGTGCAGCGGTCTGTGGGGACTGGCGACCGGCGCCGATCCATGTGAGCATCGCCACCGCTGCATGTGTGACGTGTCCATCGTCGAGGAGGACGTTTTCCTATGAAGACCAAGGCTGCTGTCGTCTACGAGACCGGCAAGCCGATCGAGATCGTCGAGCTCGACCTCGCGGGTCCGGAGGAGGGCGAGGTCCTCATCCGGTACACCCACGCCGGGCTCTGCCACTCCGACGTGCACATCGCCCACGGCGACCTCGAGGCGCGGCTCCCGATGGTCCTGGGCCACGAGGGCGCGGGCATCATCGAGGAGGTCGGTGCGGGCGTCACGCGCGTGAAGCCGGGCGACCACGTCGTCTGCTCCTTCATCCCCAACTGCGGCGTCTGCCGCTGGTGCGCCACCGGCCAGCAGGCCATCTGCGACATGGGCGCGAACATCCTCTCCGGCGAGCTCCCCAGCGGCCGCTTCCCGTTCACCGGTCCCGGCCCGGAGAAGAACTACGGCGCGATGTGCATGATCGGCACGTTCAGCCAGTACGGCACGATCAGCCAGACCTCCGTGGTGAAGGTCGAGGACGAGCTGCCGCTGGAGAAGGCCGTGCTCGTCGGCTGCGGCGTCCCCACCGGCTGGGGCTCGGCGGTCTATGCGGCCGACGTGCAGCCCGGTGAGACGGTCATCGTCTCCGGCGTCGGCGGCATCGGCATCAACGCCGTGCAGGGCGCCCGCTTCGCCGGCGCGAAGAACCTCATCGCGGTCGACCCGCTGGAGAACAAGCGCGAGAAGGCCATGGAGCTCGGCGCCACGCACGCCGTCGGCTCCATCGAGGAGGCCGCCGACCTCGCGCGCCAGATGACCAACGGCAACGGTGCGGACAAGGCCGTCGTGACGGCTGGCCTGGTCACGCAGGAGATCGTCACCGGCGCGTTCGACGCCATCGGCAAGGGCGGCACCGTCGTCCTCACCGGCCTGAACAAGCTGACCGAGACGAACGTCCAGCTGCCGGGCTCGATCATGACGCTGTTCAAGAAGACGGTGAAGGGCACGCTCTTCGGCGACTGCAACCCGACCACGGACATCCCGAAGATCCTCGGCATGTACCAGAGCGGGGACATCAAGCTCGACGAGCTGATCACGAAGACGTACACCCTGGAGCAGGTCAACGAGGGCTACGACGCCCTGCTCAACGGCGACAACGTCCGCGGCGTCCTGATCCACGAGCACTGAGGGCCCCGAGCTCCCAGGAACGGAGTACGAGCACGTTGGCGGACACCGTCGCCACCGTCGGGCGCGACCGGGAGACCGAACTCCTCCAGGCCGCGCTCGACGGCGGTACCCATGTCGTCCTCGAGGGCCCGCCCGGCACCGGGAAGTCGACGCTGCTCCGCGGCGTCGCGCACTCCCGCAGCATCGGGTTCCACTTCGTCGAGGGGAACGCCGAGCTCACGCCGGCGCGGCTGGTCGGGCACTTCGACCCGGCCCGCGTGCTGGCCGACGGCTACGTCGAGGAGATCTTCGTCGACGGGCCGTTGGTGTCGGCGCTGCGCGAGGGCGGACTGCTCTACATCGAGGAGCTCAACCGCGTCCCCGAGGAGACCCTGAACGTCCTCATCACGGTGATGAGCGAGGGTGAGCTGCACGTACCCCGGCTGGGTCGCATCGCCGCGGAGCCCGGCTTCCGCATGGTCGCGGCGATGAACCCGTACGACGCGGTCGGCACCGCCCGGATCTCCGCGGCGCTGCACGACCGCACCTGCCGGATCGCCATGGGCTACCAGTCCGCGGCGGACGAGACGCAGATCGTGGCCGGGCGGGCCCCGGTGACCCCCGACGGCTGGCGCGAGAAGGCCGTCGACCTGGTCCGCCGGACCCGGGAGCACAAGGACCTGCGCACCGGCTCGTCGGTGCGCGGCGCCATCGACCTCGCGCGGGTCACGGTGTCGCTGGCCGCCGCCCGCGACCGGGCGGTCGACGACTGGCGGGTCGGGCTCGACGCCGCCACCGTCGCGCTGTCGGGTCGCATCAAGGTGATCGAGTCGGCCCGGCGCACGCCCGAGGAGGTCATCCGCGAGCTCTACGAGGCGGTGTTCGGGCGGGAGCCGTCGGAGTCCGACCCGAGCGAGAACTCCGGGGACGATGATGCGTCGGGGGGAGCCAGAGCCCGCCCGGCGCGGGCAGCGGGGTAGACAGGCCGTCCCGGCAGAAGGCGGCGCCCAAGACGTCGCGGTCGGACCTCGCGCGGCGGCACGAGGACTTCGAGTCGGTCTCCCCGCAGGTCGGGGAGATCGACCAGGAGGCCTTCGACGCGTTGATGCGCGAGGACCCGGGGGCGGCGATGGAGCTCGTCGTCGACATGACGAAGGCGACCGACGAGACGCTGCGGGAGAAGGCACGCCGGCTGGCGGGCACGATCCTGCTGGAACGCTCGAAGGTCGGGCCGTCGCGGGCCCGGGGCTCCTCCAAGCTCCGGCTCCGCCCGGCCGACCGGGGCGGCGACCTCGACGTCGACGCGTCGATGGAGGCCCTCACCGAGGCCCGGGCGAGCGGTCTGCCCGCCCACCTCGAGGACCTCTACGCCGTCGACTGGGCGCAGCCGGGCATCGCGCTGTGCCTGCTCGTCGACACCTCGGGGTCGATGACCGGTGGCCGGCTCGCGGCGGCCGCCCTCACGGCGGCCGCGTGCGCGTGGCGGGCGCCCGAGGAGTTCGCGGTGGTGTCCTTCGAGCGGGAGGCGACGGTGCAGCGCGGGCTGCACCAGCCGACCCCGCCGGAGACGCTGGTCGACCAGCTCCTGGCCCTGCGGGGCCACGGGGTGACGGGACTGTCGGCCGCGATGCGGTCGGCGGCCGACCAGCTCGTGGCGGCGCGGTCGTCGCGTCGGGTGACCGTGCTGCTCTCCGACTGCCGGTCCACCGACGACAAGGACCCGATCCCGCTCGCCGCGTCCCTGGACGAGCTGCTGATCCTCGCACCCGCCGACGACGCGTCGGACGCCGTCGCGCTGGCCGAGGCGGTCGGCGCGCGGGTGGAGACGATGACCGACCCGTCGGACGCCCCGGCCGCCCTGGCGAGGCTGCTCGACGCGTAGGTGGCTTCGCCCTGTGGGTACTTCTCCGTGTCCCGGCACGGAAAAGTACTCACAGGCGCGGAGCGCACCTAGGCCGGCTCGGCGCCCATCTCGGCCAGGAAGTCGGCCATCGCCGCGACGGAGCGGAAGCGCTCGATGTCGAAGTCGTCGAGCGGGAGCTGCACGCCGAAGGTCTCCTCCAGCGCCACGATCAGCGTGACGAGCGCCAGCGAGTCGATGAGGCCGGCCTCGAGGAGGTCCTCCTCGACCGACGGCACGTCGATGCCGGCCCGGTCGCTCACCACGTCCGCCACCTGGGACCGGAGTGCGGCCGTGGTCTCGGTCAACATCACTCGCTCTCCTTCGGGGCCGGCCGGAAGCGCTCCCGCAGTACCGGCCGATCGATCTTGCCGTTCACGTTCTTGGGCAGCTCGTCGAGCACGTCCCACTTCGCCGGCACCATGTAGCGCGGCAGCAGGGCCGTGACCGCACGCCGCATGTCGTTCACCGGCAGGGATGCCCCGGCCGCGACGGAGTACGCGCAACAGATCGTCGTGCCCTCGAAGCCGCCGAGGTCGACGCCGACCACCGCGCACTCCCTGACCCCGGCCACCGTGTTGACCGCGGTCTCGACCTCGCCCAGCTCGATCCGGTACCCGCGCGACTTGATCTGCGAGTCGGTCCGGCCGAGGAAGTGCACGACGCCCTCGCCGTCCACCCGGGCCAGGTCGCCCGTCTTGTAGATCCGCTCGCCGTCCGGTCCGGTGACGAACGCGGCGTCGGTCTTCTCCCGGTCGCGCCAGTACCCGGGCGAGAGCCCGACGCCGCCGATGTACAGCTCGCCGATCTCACCCACGGGAGCCGGCTTCCCCTCGTCGAGCACCACGAGCGACTCGCCCGCGCACGGCACCCCGATCGGGACCGGCACCGACTCGTCGGCGGGCACGACGGGGACGTCGTAGTACGACGACGCGATGGTCGCCTCGGTCGGCCCGTAGAGGTTGGTGAACCGCACGTGCGGCAGCTTGCGCATCCAGTGCGCGAGGATCGGCGTCGGCAGCACCTCGCCGCACCACAGCAGGCGCTCGAGGGCCGGGAAGTCGTGCTCCGCGACCGCCTCGAACCGCGCCAGGTAGGTCAGCACCGACGGCACCGAGAACCACTGCGTCAGCTCGCGGTCCCGGATGAAGGCGGCGGTCTTCCGCGCGTCCAGCCCGAGCGACGCGGGCACGAGGTGCAGCTCCGCGCCGGCCGCGAGCGTGGCGTAGATGTCGAACGTCGACAGGTCGAAGTGCAGGGGCGGGTGCGCGGAGATCCGGTCGCCCGGCTTCGTGCCGAAGTGCCCGAGGGCCCAGTCGACGAACGCCGACACCATGTCGTGCGTGATCATCACGCCCTTCGGGATCCCGGTGGAGCCCGAGGTGAAGAGCAGGTGCGCGAGGGGATCCTTCCCGACGTCGGGTCGGGTCGCCTGCAGCGATTCGACGTCCGACCGGGAGAACGCCGACGTGAAGCGCTCCCCCGCGAGGGGCG
The DNA here is from genome assembly GCF_013409505.1 of Actinomycetospora corticicola. Taxonomy (NCBI): domain Bacteria; kingdom Bacillati; phylum Actinomycetota; class Actinomycetes; order Pseudonocardiales; family Pseudonocardiaceae; genus Actinomycetospora; species Actinomycetospora corticicola. The sequence continues at coordinate 3,303,324 of NZ_JACCBN010000001.1, forward strand.
CCTCCAACGACCCGACCGTGAGGTCCGAGAGCCCCTCGGCGACGAGGCCGTCGACGAGCTTCGTGGCCGTGGCGTCGGCCAGCAGCACCGACGGCTCGGCGGAGCGGATGATGCGGGCCACCCGGGTCGCGGGCGACGCCGAGTCGACCGGGACGTACACCGCGCCGGCCTTCAGCGTGCCGATCAGCGAGGCGATGGTCCACGGCGTCTTGGCCGCGAGCACCCCGACGCGGTCGCCCGGCGCCACGCCCCGGTCGACGAGCATCGTGGCGATGCGGTCGGTGACGGCGTCGAGCTCGGCGTAGGTCAGCCGCTCCACGCCGTCCGGGCCGATCAGCGCGGTCGAGCCCGGCGACCGCTCGGCCGAGGCGACGAGGAGGTCCTCGAGACGGGTCATCGCGGGACGACCCCCGCCCGGCGGAACACCTCGCCGATGTGGTCGAGCTCCTCGGCCGACGGCGGGATGTCCAGCACGAAGACCCGCGTGCCCTGTGCCGCGTAGTGCGCGATCGCGGCGGCGACCCGGTCGTAGGAACCGACCAGGTACGGGCAGAAGGTCTGGTAGTTCTGGAACGGCCCGAGCCAGAACGGGTCGGGCTCGCCGGAGCCGTCGTCCACCACGTCCTGGGCCTTCGCGGCCTCCGAGAGCTGCGCGTGCCACGACGAGTCGCTCGCCCGCATCGCCATCGAGTGCGCGATCTGGCCCCGGCGGTCGGTGGGGAACCGCTCCTCGGCGACCTTCCACGCGTCGGCCGTGTCCTCGCGCGCGACGATCCCGACCCGGACGCCCCCGCCGTCGGGGGCCTCCCCGGTCTCGCGTCCGAGCGGCTCGGGATAGCGGATCGGCACCGCGCCGAGCGCCTCGGCCGCGGCGCGCCCGGCCGGGGACGAGCCCGAGATCAGCACCTCCGGCATGAGCTCGGCCGGCAGTGCGGGCGCGAGGCGCAGGTTGTGCACCTGGTGCCAGCGGCCCTCGTGGGTCACCGTCTCCCCGCGGAGCAGTGCCATCAGGACCTGCGTGTACTCGGTGGTGCGGGCGTAGCGGTCGTCGTGCTCGGTGGGGTCGCCGAGCGCGAGGAGGTCGTTCCGGAAGCCGCCGGCCAGCATGTTGAGGTGCACCGCCCGGCCGTGCAGGTAGCCGAGCGAGCTCACCATCGACGCCGCGGTGAACGGGTGCATGTACACCGGCTGCACCGCGACCAGCGGCGCGAGGCGCTCGGTGGCGGCGATGGCGTGCTGCGCGACGAGCCACGGGTCGGCGATGCCGTTGTCGGTGTAGACGAGCATCCCCGTGCAGCCCGCGGCCTCGCTCCAGCGCGCCACCTCGGCGACCGCCTGCGCGTACTCCCCCGCCGGCACGTCCTTCGACTGCGGGCAGGTGGAGTAGATCTGGACCCCACCGGTCACGACGGGGTCCCCTCCACCACGAACCCCTCGATGTAGAGGCGGTCGAGCGCGATCCGCGCGAAGGTGTCGACGGCCGTCGCCGGGTCCATGATCAGGGGCTGGCCCTTGACGTTGAACGACGTGTTCACGACGCAGCCGGTGCCCGTGCGGTCCCGGACCTTCTCCAGCAGCGACGCGAACGTCGGGTTGAGGCCCGGCGTCACGGTCTGGATCCGCGCCGAGTCGTCCTCGTGGACGATGCCCGACAGCGCCGCCTTGGCCTCCGGCCGGACGTGCGCGGTGCAGAGCATGTAGTGGTCGGGGTCGAAGCCGCGGGTGACGAAGAGCCGGTCGCGGTCGTCGACGTGCACGGCCGGCGCGAACGGGCGGAACGCCTCGCGGAACTTGACCGCGGAGTTGATCCGGTCCTTGATCCGGTCGCCGTCGGGGCGGGCGACGATCGAGCGGTTGCCCAGCGCCCGCGGGCCGAACTCCATGCGGTCGTGGAACACCGCGATGATCCGGTCGGCGGCGATGTCGTCGGCGGCCGCGGCGAGGTACTCGTCGGTCATGCCGACCTCGCGCCACTGCAGGTCGGGCCGGGCCTCGAGGACCGCGCGCACCTCGTCGGCCGAGTACCGGGCGCCCAGGTAGGGGTCGAACGGCACCTGCACCGGCTGCAGGTCCTCCGCCACGGCGTAGGCCGCCCCGAGCGCGGTGCCGTCGTCGCCGGAGGCGGGCTGCACGAACAGGGCCTGCAGCGCCGGGAGGTCGGCGATCGACTGGTTGGACTTGCAGTTGAGGAACGTGCCGCCCGCGAGGGCCAGGTTGGTCTCGCCGGTCTTCTCCAGCCAGTGACCGACCAGGTCGACGAGCAGGTCGGTCAGGCACTCCTGCATCGACGCCGCGAAGTCGGCCTCGTCGCGCTGGATCGAGCCGTCGGGCTGCGCCGGGGTGAAGGTCTGCTCCTCGAGCAGTGCCCGCGCCTGCGGGTATCCGTGCTCGGCGTCGGAGAGCGCGCCGCTCGGCCAGTCGATCACGACCGAACCCTTGTCATGATCGAATCGCGTGAGCTTCTGGAACACCTCGCGATAGCGCGACGGGTCGCCGTACGGCGCGAGGCCCATGACCTTGTACTCGTCGTTGTTGAACTGGAACCCGAGAAAGCGGGTGCCGATCGAGTACAGAATCCCGAGCGACGACGCGATCGGCTGCGTGTGCAGCTTCTCCAGTTCGGTGCCGACGAATCGGAAGATCGACAGCGAGTCGACCTCGCCCATGCCGTCGGACACCACCGCGAGGCCGCGGTCGAAGCCACTGGGGACGATGGCGGACAGCGCGTGGGCGCGGTGGTGCTCGACGGGCGTGAGTTTCTCCGCGAGCTGCGCGAACCCGGCGGCGGTGAGGGCGTCGCGCACGGTCTGCGAGCTCAGCACCTCGTCGAAGTAGGCGCGGTTGAGCACGAAGGCCCGGCGGTGACGGTCGTAGTCGAAGCCGTGGGCGACGACGTCGACGTCGTCGGCGCTCACCCCGGCCTCCGCCAGGCACCACGCGATGGCCTGCACGGGCAGGGCGCCGGTGCCCTTGTCACCGTCGAAGCGCTCCTCCGAGGCCGCGGCGACGAGCACGCCGTCGACGACGATCGCGGCCGCGCTGTCGAGCCCCTGCGTGATCCGGGCGTCGAGCGGGTCGATGTCGGGATTCGTCTCGCGGAGCCTCCGCTGCGAATTCGGGAGACCGCTGAGTCCGAGAACGATCATCGACAGGCCCTCCACGGCGACGTGCGGTTGTTCTCCCACTATGACGTGCGAGCACGATCCCGGTTCATCGGGGGGTCGCTGATGTCCGATTCACGACGTCGGGCTAGACGCCCCTTTCACACCGTCGTCGCCGCTTGCTCCGTCCCGGGGAACCCGTGCCCCAGGACCGTCACGAAAGCGTGCTGGTAGGCGTCCACCATCGCGTCGTCGGTGTAGAGCGCGAGAGCGCGTTCCCGGCCCGCGCGGCCCAGGCGCGCGAGCTCCGCCCGGTCGTCGAGGACCCGCGCCAGCGCCCGGGTCCACGCCGGCACCGTCACCGGGTCGACCACGACGCCGGCCGCGCCGAAGTCGAGCATCTCGGGTACCGACCCGCTGGTGGACGCCATCACCGGCATGCCCCGCGTCATGGCCTCGACCATCACGAGCGGGAACGCCTCGAACCCGCTCGGTACGCAGAGCACGTCGGTCTCGGCGAACGCGTGGTCCGGCCCCGGGGACACGCCGCGCCAGCGCACCTGCCCGCGGAGGTACTCCGGGGTCTCGGCCTCCATCGCGACCTCGTCCGGACCCTCGCCGAAGATGTCGAGGGTCCACTCGTCGGGCCGGGCGAGGGCGTCGAGCGCGCGGATGAGCAGCGTCGTGTTCTTGTAGGTCTTGAGGCGGGTCAGCATGCAGAACCGCACCGGACCCGTCGTCGGGACCTCGCCGAGCACCGTGCCGGGGGTGAGCCCGTTCGGCGCGACCATGACCCGCTCGGTCAGGCGCTGGTGGCGGGTGAGGTCGGTGTGGTGCTGCCGGGAGAGCACCAGGAGACCGTCGGCCGTGCGCAGTGCGCGGGCCTGGGCCTCGGAGTAGGTCGGGCGGTCGAGCTGGGCCGGGTCGTGGGCCGCGGGGATCCAGTACCGCTTCTGCCCGGCGAGGCGACCGAGCGCGCGCCACGCGGTCGCGAACCCGATCTCCGTCTTCGTGCAGCCGCCGACGACGATCGCCTCGTCGGTCCCGGCGACGTCCACCACCGGCTGCCACCAGGGCTGCATGAGCATCCGCACCCGCGGGTCGAGCTCGCTGATGTACTGCCCGAGGTGCTGGAGGCACACCAGCGTGACGGGGTGCCCGCGCTCGACGAGCTCGTTGGCGAGCACCACGCGCTGCCGCTCGGCGCCTCCGGGCCGCAGGCCGTTGGTGATCACCACGACGGCGGGTCGTCCCCCGGCCTGCGTGGCCAGGGCGTCCAGCCGCGCCCGGCGCGGGCCCCGCTTGGAGCGCTGGACGCGGTCGAGCAGGGTCGACCCGGCGGCGTAGAGCGAGCCCCGCCCGGCGTTGTGGTCCATCCCGAGCACCATCACCTGGGCCGACCGCAGCAGGTCGCCGCCCCGCATGGAGGCGAGCGGGTCGTCGGCGACGGTGCCACCCGAGGAGTGCCGCACCTGCGGGCCGTTCTCCGGGTCGTCGACCAGCCGCAGCTCCCAGCCGTGACGGCGGGCGTTCGGCTGCCACGTCGCGTCCTCGCCGTAGACGAAGAACTGCTCGTCGAACTCGCCGAGGGCGTTCCAGGCGTCGCGGGAGATGAACAGCGCGCAGCCGGTCAGGTAGCCGTCGACCCGTTCCGGCGCCGCCGGGTACAGGTCGCTCACGGTGCGCCCGCGCAGCCGCTTGGCGTAGCCCGCGGAGTTCAGCAGGTTGCGCACCACGCCCTGCTCGCGGTGGGCGACGTCCCACGGCAGGTCGCGGCCCTCGGGGTCGAGGACGGTCGGGGACACCACCGCGACGCCGGGCTCCGCCAGGGCCGCGCGGGCGCGGGTGCAGGGGCCGAGGAGCTCGGCGTCGGGGTTGAGCTGCAGGACGTCGCAGTCCGGCACCTGCGCCATGAGCTTGTTCATCGCGGCGATGTAGCCGAGGTTGAACTCGGAGAAGGTCCACGTGACGTCGGGCCGGGTCGCCGCGAGCGCCTGCACCGCGGGCGAGCCCGAGGAGCCGTTGTCCCACACGTGCACCCGCGCCTCGGGCAGCCACTTGTCGACGCTTGCGAGGGCACGGTCCAGCAGATCGGCCCGCCGGTAGGAGACGATCAGGACCGCGAGTTCACGTGGGACCACGGTCGACGATCGTGTCACGACGGCCCGGGCGGGCTACTGGCGGGCGGCGTGGGAGACGAGCCACTCCCCGTCGAGGTGGCTGCACAGCGCGGTGGTGGAGCTGAGCAGGCCGAGCACGTTCGCCTCGGCGTGCACCAGGGCGCGCGCGTTCTTGCGCACCACCACGCCGGGGCGGCCGATCAGCCCGGCGGTGACCGGCTCGAGCCGGCCCTGCACCGCCGACGCGCCCTGCGCGGCCGCGTGGGCGACGAGGTGGTCGAGCACCGGGTCGGGGTCGGTGCCGGTGACCCCGACCTGCAGCACCTCGGCGACGCCACCGGGCGTGAGCAGGTAGAGGAACCAGCCCAGCACCCGACCCTGCGGGCCGCGCACCAGCCGCGCCGCGAGGGCGCCGCGGTCGAGCCGGCGGACCTCGCCGAGGACCCACTCCAGGTACTCGGCGTCGTAGTCCGGCCGCAGCCGCAGCCGGCGGCCCGCTGTCGCGACCTGCTCGGCGAGCACCTCGGCGGTCAGGTCCTCGGTCGACCCCGCGGGCCGGGGCGGGGGCGGGACCAGACGGCCGCCGAGGGCGTCCACGGGGCGGGAGAGCAGGCGGGCGGCCCGGCCGAGCCGCGCGGAGCGACGACCGACGAGCTCCCCCGCGGTCGCGGCCGGCGCGAGCACCCGGAACCAGGCGATGGACCGGCCGGTGAGCTCCTGGCCGCCGAGGCCGAGCCAGAGCCCGCGCGAGTCGTCGTTGGCGCGGTCGGCCAGCGTGAACTCCTGCGGCCCGCCGAGCAGCTTGCGGTTGAGCAGGGCGCCGACGCCCTTGGAGCGCCAGTCCGGGTGCGCGACGAGGTTGCTGCTCACCGCCATCCGGACCTTGCGGCCGTCCAGCACCATCCGGCGCGTGCTCGCGGCGATGAAGCCGACGATGCCGCCGTCGGGCCCCTCGTGCACCAGCGAGGGGATGTCCGGGTCCGCCCACGGGTCCTCGAAGAGGATCCGGTGGAAGTACGGCGCCACGTGCTCCGCGGACGCGCCCCCCATCACCTGGGCGAACAGGGTGCTGACCTGGGGGAGGTCACTGCGCTGCAGAGCGCGGATGCCGGCCACCGCCGCACTCTACGAAAGCCGGACGCGCGACGGCGGGTGGGGCGATGCCCCACCCGCCGTCGGGAACGTCACGCCCGGGGCGTCACGCCTTCGCGCTGTCCGGCGTGTCCTCGGTGATCGCCTTGCCGGCGTACTCCGGGCCCGCCTGCCGGCGGTTCGCCGGGTCGGAGGCCGACGCGCCGTGGATGGCGCGCCACACGGTCTCCGGGGTGAGCGGCATGTCGATGTGCCGGACCCCGAGGTGCGACACGGCGTCGATCACCGCGTTGTGCACCGCCGGGGTCGAGCCGATCGTGCCGGACTCGCCGATGCCCTTGGCCCCGATGGGGTTGAGGGGCGTCGTCGTCTCGGTGTTGGAGACCTCGAAGGAGCAGAGGTCCGCCGCCGTCGGGATCGTGTACGAGGCGAGGTTGCCCGAGGTCGGGTTGCCGTCCTCGTCGTAGGTCACCCGCTCGAACAGGGCCTGCGAGATGCCCTGGGCGATCCCGCCGTGCTGCTGGCCCGCGACGAGCATCGGGTTGAGGATGATGCCGCAGTCGTCGACCGCGACGTGGCGACGCTGGCGCACCATGCCGGTGTCGAGGTCGACCTCCACGACGGCGATGTGGGTGCCGAACGGGAACGTCGAGTCGCCGGCCTTGAAGTCCAGCTCCTGCCGCATCTCGTGGCCCTTGCCGTCCTCGTACCCCGAGCCGTCCTCGGCCGCCTGCGCGATCTGCGACCAGGTGATGACCTTGTCGCCGATGCCGCGGACGCCGAACCCGTCGTCGGAGTGGTCGATGTCCTCGACCGCCGCCTCGAGCAGGTGCGCCGCGATCTCGCGCGCCTCGGCCACCAGCTCCTGCGAGGCGTTGTGGATCGCCGTGCCGCCGGTCTGCAGGGACCGGGAACCGAGCGTGCCGGCGCCGCTGCGGACGAGCTCGGTGTCCGACTGGACGAGCTTGATCTTCTCCATCGGCACGCCGAGCACCGAGGACGCGAGCTGGCAGAACGCCGTCTCGTGGCCCTGGCCGTGGGCGGAGGTGCCGGCCATGACGGTGAAGGTGCCGTCGGGGTGTGCCTGCGCCGAGCCGTACTCGCCGTCGAGGCCGAGCGGGGCGGTCACCTCGACGTAGGAGCCGACGCCGATCCCGAGCGCGACGCGGTCGCCGGACTCGCGGCGACGCTTCTGCTCGGCGAGCAGCGCGTCGTAGCCCGCCGCCTCCTTCGCCGCGTCCGCCGCCTTCTCGTGCTCGGCGGTGTCGTAGTTCGCGCCGGTCAGCGTGGTCAGCGGGTACTGCTCGGGCTGCAGGTAGTTCTTGCGCCGGATCTCGAGCGGGTCCATCCCGATCTCGTCGGCGGCCATGTCGATGATGCGCTCGAGCAGCTGCGTGGCCTCGGGGCGCCCGGCCCCGCGGTAGGCGCCGACCGTGGTGGTGTTGGTGGCGACGGCCTTCCAGGTGAAGTCGATCGCCGGCAGGTCGTACACGCCCTGCGCGAGGAGCTGCGTGAGGCTCGGGAGGACCGCGCCGATCGCCGGGTAGGCCCCCGCGTCGCCGACCGCGGTGGCACGCAGGCCGACGAACGAGCCGTCGTTCTTGACGCCGAGCTCGACCCACTGCACCTGGGCGCGCCCGTGGACCATCGAGAGCATGTTCTCGGAACGGGTCTCGTTCCACCGGACGGGGCGGCCGAGCTGCTGTGCGGCGCGCGCGATGATCGAGTACTCGGAGTAGGCGAAGGCCTTCGGGCCGAACCCGCCGCCGACGCGCGGGGCGATGACGCGGACGTCCTCGCCGTCGACGCCGAGGTCGCCCGCCATCTGGTCGCGCAGGCCGTGCGGGGTCTGGGTGGAGGCCCAGAAGGTCAGCTTGCCGTTCTCGCCGGGCTCGACGACGACGGCGTTCGGCTCCATCGGGACGCCCGCGAGCTTCTGGTTGTGGAACTTCGCCTTCACGACGACGTCGGCGTCGTCGAAGATGCCCTCGACCTCGCCGGTGCCGGCGCCCGCCACCATGTTCGACTCGGTGCCCTCGAAGAGCAGCGGGGCGTCGTCCGCCATGGCCGCCTCGATGTCGGTGACGGCGGGCAGCGGCTCGATGTCGGGGAACACGGTCTCGGCCGCGTCGATCGCCTCGCTCGCGGTCTCCGCGACCACGATGGCGACGATGTCGCCGACGTGGCGGACCTTGCCCTTGGCCAGCAGCGGGCGGTTCATCGTCTCGGGGACGACGCCCGGCAGACCCGGGCGGTCGTTCAGCCCGAGGTCCTCCGCGGTGTACACCGCGACGACGCCCGGCATGCCCTTCGCCTCGTCGGTGTCGATGCTGCCCAGCGTCCCGTGCGCGATGGGCGAGCGGACGAAGAAGGCGTGCAGCGCCCCCTCGACGGGCATGTTCCCGGTGTAGATCCCGGCCCCGGTGATCAGCTCCCGGTCCTCGGTGCGCTTGACCGGGTGGCCCAGGATCGAGCCGCCGGTGTGGGTCGTGACGGTCACACATACTCCTCTGCGGTGGTGATCACAGGGTCTCCGCCTTGGACACTAGACGAATACTGTGACTGCGTGCACAGCCCGTTTCCGCATGCCGGGAGCGCCCTCGTGTGCGGGGTTGCGCGCAATCATCACGCCGCGTCTGCGGCGTGGACGAGGAGCGGCACGAGCCGTTCGGCGCTCGTCGTCGACCCGTGCTGGCCCGGCAGCCGCGCGAGGACGGGCTCGTCCACGCTGCGCACCACGGCGGCGGTGCCGCGCAGCGCGACGAGCAGGTCGGGCAGCCGGTCCCGGTGCTCCGTGGTGACCGGACCGAACCAGCGGGTGTCCTCGAGCTCCTCGGTCCCGACGACGAGCGCGTCCTCGCCGAGGGTGGTGGTCCAGGCCGCACGGACGTCGTCGACGGTGCCGGGGCGGCAGTAGAGCAGCCGGGCCCGGGGGTCGCCGCCGACGAGCGGCCCGTGCTCGAGCAGGGCGGCGTCGGTGTCGGCGTCGTGGCGGCGGTCGACGTGGACCATCCCGTGGTCGCCGGTGACCGCGAGCAGCGTGCCAGGGGTCAGGTCCCCGGCGAGCATCGCGACGAAGTGGTCGATCATGCGGAGCTGCTGCCGCCACGCGAGCGATCCGGGCCCGTGCAGGTGGCCCAGCTGGTCCAGGTCGGCGTGATAGGCGTACACGAGGCCGGGCGGCGCCTGCAGGATCTCGGCGGCGAGGTCGCCGAAGGAGCCCACCCCGCGGTAGGTCGCCCCGCGGAGGCCGGAGCGGGTGAGGCCGGACTCCCGGAAGGCCCGGTCGGACACGACGGTGCAGGCGACATCGGTCCGTTCGAAGACCGTGGGGCGGGGCTGGACGCGTTCCGGGACGAGCCGCTCGCGCAGGTCCTCCTTCCCCCGCGTCCACGTGAGGGCGTCGAGGAGGACGTCGTCGACGCGGAAGCGCACGCCGAGGGTGCCGTGCGCGCCCGGGGGCAGGCCGGTGCCGAGGCTCGTCACGCTGATCGGGGTGCTGCTGGGGAACCCGACCTGCAGCGGCCCGACGTCGGGCATCCCGGCGAGGAACGGGGCGTCGCCGGCGTGGGCGTCGAGCAGCTCACGGCCCAGTCCGTCGACGAGCAGGAGCACGGTGTTCCGGGCCGGGGGCAGCTCGAGCCGCCGTGACCGGTCGTCGGGAAGAGGGTGTCCGAGCGCGCGCAGCATCGCCGGGAGCACCGCGTCGAGTCCGACCACGCGGCCGATCCTGGCGGGTGGGCGAGCGCGGCGCGAGGCGTCACCCATCGGGCCGGCGGCCTGGCTCCGAGCCCGACGGGTGACGTCTCGTCGGCCCCCTCCAGGGCGTCAGGCGGCTGCGACCGCCTCCGGGGCGTGCCGCGGCCCGTGCGAGAGCCGGTGCGCGGTGACGAGCAGCAGGGCGAACGCCACGATCGCCAGCACGACGTAGACGATCAGGCCGCCGACCGAGTCCCAGATGGTGTGCAGGACGACGGCGACGAGGTAGGTGCCGACGAACCACCAGAAGCCGTGCCCGAGCCGGACCCAGCGCCAGAGCGCGGCGGCGGTGAGGCCGGTCCACGCCATGTGGGCCGCGGGGCTGAGCAGACCGCGCAGCAGCAGCTCGGAGTCGACGGCGGCGATGTTGCCGCGGCTCGCGACGAGCGTGGTGAGCGCATAGCCCATCGTCTCCAGGGCCGCGAAGCCCGCGCCGGAGGCGACGCCCAGCACGAGCCCGTTCGCGGGGCCGTGGCGGAAGCGCGGGAGGGCGAGCATCGCCGCGGGGATGACGAGCTTGGCCGCCTCCTCGATGACGGCGACCACGAGCATCGGGAGCCCGCCGAGCCGCTGCAGCGCGTCGTACTCGAGCGTCCCGGCGACGACGGTGCCGATGACCCCGCCGAGCAGCGCGGCGATCGCGAGCGGGCCGGTGCCGACGTCGGTGGGCAGCCGGCGGGAGGCGACGAAGGTCAGGAAGGACGCGGGCACCACGGCCGCGCCGATCAGGATCAGCGACGGGAGGAAGTTGGGGTTCAGCGTGTCGACCACGGTGCGCCGCACCAGTTCGAACAGGACGATCCCGACGACGAGCACGACGATCCACATCCACCGCGCGACGCGGGCGGGGGGCTGCACGGTGGTCACGGGAGCATCATGGCGTCGCCGGGCCCGTCGGCCCAGTCCTCGCGCCCGGCCCCACCTGCAGGAATGACGCATTCCCGACGTCGGGGGCGCGAACGGGGCCATACCCGCCCGCCCCGACGCAGGGGACCGCCCGGGACGAGGCGACGACGTCCCGGGCGGTCGGGGAGGGTGGTCCTGGTCCTGCGGCGCTACAGGGAGAGCAGCCGGTCGAAGAACTCGCGGTAGCGGCGCAGGGCCTGCCGCAGCTCCTCGGTGCCCGGCTCGGCGTTGCCGCTCCACTCCGCCTCGAGCTCGGAGCGCTGGTCGCGGAAGACGCGGCTCACCTCGTCGAGCACCTCGCCCACGAGCTGGTCGGCCTCGGTGACCGACTGCCGCGGCTCGTCGACGAAGCCGGCCTGCACCTCCTGCCACCGGTTGCGCAGGCGCTCCGAGGCGCTCGGGTCGAGTACGGAGACGCCCTGGTCGTCCTGCGCGTCGTGGTCGTGCTGCCCGGCGTGGTCGCCGTGCTGGCGCGTGTAGCGGCCGGGTCCGTCGTCGTCGCGGCGGGCGTCGGTCGCGGGCCCGTCGTGGCGGGCGTCGGCGTGTCCGGCGTCGGGCCGGTCGTCGCGGCGGTCGGCCAGGTCGTCCCGGCGGTCGGCCAGGTCGTCCCGGCGGCCCCCGAGGTCCTCGCTGCTGGTGTCGGCGTGGGTGCTCACCGTCGGCTCCTGTCGTCGTCGCGGGCCTGGTCGTGGTCGGGGTGCGTGCGGTCGTCGCGGCCGCGGTCGTCGGTGCGACCCCGGTCGCGGTCGTCGATGCGGTCGCGGTCGTCGATGCGGTCGCGGTCGTCGTGCCGGTCCCGGTCCCGGTCGTCGGAGCGCCTTTCGCGGTCGTCGGCGCGGTGACCGTTCTCGCGGTGGCGACCCGAGCGGTCGTCGTCGTGGGCCCGGTCGTCGGCCCGGCGGTCGTCCCGGCCGTGCCCGTCCCGCCCGTGGTCGTCCCGGTCGTCGAGCAGGGCCTCGACGAGGCTCCGGTAGGACGTCACGGCGCCGCGCAGGTCCTCGGTGTCGGCGCTGCCGTCGCGCTGGGCGTCCCGGACGCGGCGGGCCTCGCGGTAGTTCTCGACGACGCGGGGGTGCTCGACGGAGATGTCGTTGGCCCGCTGGTCGAAGTCGTCGACCGGGTAGCCGCGCTCGCGCATGATCGTGGTGACCAGGGAGTCGGCCTTCTCGACCGCCCCACCCGGGTCGTCCACGAACTCGCCCTGGATGCGCTTCCAGTCGCCCTGGAACCGCTCGCGGGTCTGGGGGTCGATCGGGCGCAGGTCGAGCTGCTGGTGGCGCTTGCGGCGCTCGGCCAGCTCCTTCTCGGCCTCGCCCCGGCTGCCCGACCCCTCGACCACGCGGTCGTACTCGGGGCCGAACTCCTCCTGGAGCTGCTGGGAGCGACGCTTGCGGGCGATCGCGAGACCTCCGCCGACCAGCGCGGCCAGGACGACGACCACCACGATGACGACGATGACCGTGCTCATGAGATGCCCTCCGGCGGGCGGATGTTCATGACCCAGAGCGTCGTCCCGCACACGGGCGGTATCAATCGACCGTCAAGCGGCAAGTGTGTTGCGTCACACAGCCGTCAGCCGAATGCCACAAACCTCGACACGCCGTTCGGTTCCTGACGGTCACCCGATCGTGGCGGACGGGTGGCCGGTCGCGGCGACGTCACCCACCGTGCCGCACCGACCCGACGTCGGGAAGGGCCAGCAGGGCCTCGACCTCCGCGAGCCACTCCTCGCGGTGGGCGGACTCGTCGTGGATGACGTGGCCCGCGCCGTCGATGCGGCGGACGGACACGTCGGGGTGGCTCCGCGCCAGGGCGGCGACGGCCGCGGCCGGGAGCACGGACCCGGTGCCCTCCCCCGCCGCCAGGACGCGGACCGGCACGGAGACCGGGGCGTCGAGGTCGAGGGCGGCGAGCGACGAGCCGTCGGCGACGGCGCCGAGCGCAGCGGGGTCGACGTCGAGCAGACCCCGCGCGCGGGCGTCGAGCACCTCGGGACCCTGCACCTCCGACGCCGGGCGACCACCGAGGACCGGCATCGCCCCGAGCGCCGCCGCCACCGTCGCCGCGTCGACGTCCGCGTCCTGCCAGCGCGTGACCTGCCGCTGCAGGACCTGGAAGATCGGCGCCACCGTGCCGACGTCCGCCGGCCGCAGCGGCGGGTCCTCGAGCAGCGCGGCGCGGACCAGGTCGGGGCGGCGCTGCGCGAGCGTCCACCCCACCGCTCCCCCGAGTGAGTTCCCGACGACGAGCGCGGGTCCGGTCCCGTCGAGCAGGGCCTCGACGTCGGCGACGTAGCCCGCGAGGTCGTAGCCGCCGGGCACGCGCGGCGATCCGCCGTGCCCGCGGAGGTCGACGAGGACGACGCGTGCCCGGTCGGCGAGTGCGTCGGCGGCGAACGTGAACGTCCGCAGGCTGTTGCCGACCCCGTGCAGGAACACGATCCTCGGCGCGTCCTCCGCGCCGGCGGTGACGACGTTCAGCGCGACCATGATCGCCAGTCTCCCCCCTCGTGGCAGGAAAGCGTCGTTGCTGCCACTGGCTGACAGCAACGACGCTTTCCTGCCACGGGAGGCGATCAGGCCCGCAGGATTCGCGCGGCCCCGGCCATGGCGGCCATCTTCCCGTCGGCGACGTCGCGGGGCAGGTACTTCATCCCGCAGTCGGTGGCGATGACGATCTGCTCGGGCGGCAGGTAGTCGAACGCCCGCCGCACGCGGCCGGCCACGGTCTCGGCGGTCTCGACCTCCGGGTCGGACAGGTCGATCACCCCCAGGATGATCGTCTTGTCGGTGAGGTCGCGGAGCACCCCGAGGTCGAGCCCGGACTGCGCGGTCTCGATCGAGATCTGGTCGACCGGACAGTTCGCGAGCTCGGGCAGGAACGAGTAGCCCTCCGGCCGCTCGTGGATGATCGCCGCGTACCCGAAGCACAGGTGCACCGCCGTCGTGCCGGTGACGCCCTCGAGCGCGGCGTTCAACGCGGCCAGCCCGTACTGCCGCGCCGGCTCCGGGCGGGCCTGCATGTAGGGCTCGTCGATCTGGACGACGTCGGCGCCCGCGTCGAACAGGTCCTTCACCTCGGCGTTCACCGCCGCCGCGTAGGCCATCGCGGCGGCCTCGGCGTCGGGATAGAAGTCGTTCTGCGCCTGCTGGGACATCGTGAACGGACCCGGCACCGTGATCTTGATGGTGCGGTCGGTGTTCGCCCGCAGGAACTCCACGTCCCGGCGCTCGATCGGGTGCGTCCGGCGGATCTCCCCGGCGATCCGCGGCACCGGGTTCGGGTGCCCGGAGCGGTCCAGTGCGCTGCCCGGGTTGTCGATGTCGACCCCGTCCAGCGCGGTCGCCATGTGGTTGGAGTAGCTCTCGCGACGCATCTCGCCGTCGGTGATGACATCGAGCCCGGCGCGCTCCTGCGCCCGGATCGCGAGCAGCGTCGCGTCGTCCTGGGCCTGCTCGAGGTACTGCTCCTCGACCCGCCACAGCTCCTTCGCCCGCACCCGCGGCGGGAACCGGCCCGCCAGCTTCGCGCGGTCGATCAGCCAGTCCGGCTGGGCGTACGAGCCGACCAGCGAGGTGGGCAGCAGGGTCACGAGGACACCGCCTGCAGCACGAAGTCGTACTCCGCCTCGAGCCACGGGACGTCGCTGGACCCGCCGTCGGGCGTGGGGCCCGGGTCCCGCTCGACGAAGCGCACGATGAGCTCCTCCTTGACGCCGTAGACGACGTCGGTGCCGAGGTACTCGGCGCCCTCCTGGAACAGGTGCGTGATCAGCGGCTCGTAGCCCGGCACCGCCATCCAGAAGTGCACGTGCGCGGGGCGCATCCAGCTGATGTCCGTCGCGTGGATCAGCTCGCCGACCGGCCCGTCCATGGGGATGGCATAGCCCTTGGGCGCGATCGTGCGCAGGCAGTACGACCCGTCGTCGCGCGAGCGGTACTTCGCCCGCAGCCGGGCCTCGTCGACGTCGAGCTGCGACTCGTAGGCGCCCTCGGCGTCGGCCTGCCAGACGTCCATCTCCGCGTCGGCGACCGGTGTGCCGTCGAGCGAGCGGACGACGCCGTGGACGTAGAGCGGGGTGCCCTCGACCCCGTCGGACATGTCGCCGCCGAAGCCGAGCGACGGCGACTCGTCGATGAAGAACGGCCCGAGCACCGTCGCCGGGGTCGCGCCCTCCTGCAGCCGGTTGTTCTGCTGGACGACGAGCATCGACAGTCCGAGCACGTCGGAGGCGAGGATGAACTCCTCGCGCTTGTCGTCGCTGATCTGCCCGGTGCGGGTGAGCCAGCGGATCGCGGCCATCCACTCGGCCTCGGTCAGCTGGGTCTCGCGGGCGAAGGCGTGCAGGTGCCGGACGAGCGACGTCAGCAGCTCGGCGGTCCGGGGGTCGTGGGCCGTGGCCCACCGCTCGACGGCGACGTCGGTGATCGTCTCCTCGGTGACGGTCCGCGGCGTGGTGGAGGACGTCATCGTTGCTCCTCGGGAAGGGACGGCGGCTGGTAGGGATCAGGGTCCACCGGTCGGTTGTGCAGGTCGACCGACAGGAAGATGTCTCCTGCGACGGGGTGGCGCAGTTCCTCGGCGAGCTGACCGATCAGACCCGCCGTCCGGGCCAGCAGGGCGAAGCCGCGCAGCAGCTCCAGCGGGAGCCCGAGATCGGCGAGGACCGCCCCGCACACCCCGGCGCCGTTGAGCGGCAGCGTCTTCCCGAGCACCTGCGGGTGGACCCGGCCGATCGCGGCGAACAGCGCCAGGTGCGGCCCGGTCACGCCCTCCTCGGCGGCGAGCGCCATCAGCTTCGGCGTGCGCGGGTCACCCTGCTTGTGCACGTGGTGCCCGAGCCCGGGGACGAACCGCTTCGCCGCGCGCTGGCGCTGGAGCACGTCGAGCGCCAGCGCGTCCCACCCGGCGTCGTCGGTGGGCAGCGGCGTGGTCAGCTGCTCGTGCAGGAACCGACCGCAGTCCTCGGTGACGCCGAGGAACCGGGAACCACCGGCCAGGAGGCCCGCCGCGATCGCGCCCTGCACCGAGTCCGGAGCGGAGAGGTGCGTCAGGCGCGTGACGATCGCGGTGGGGGTGTAGCCGTGGTCGGCCAGCGCCGCGAGGACGGCCTCGAACACGCGGGTCTCCCCCGGCGAGGGGCGACGCTGCGTGGCCAGCCAGAACGCCAGCTCCCCGAACCCGACCTGCCCCATGACATCGTCCACCAGGTCGTGGCCGAGCAGGGTGATCCTGTCGGGCGACGACGCCCCGAGGGCGGTCTCGTACTCGTGCTCACTCACCGCTGCTCAGCCACTTCCTCAGTTCGACACCGTGCTCGTCGAGCTCGGGCGGGGGCAGCTCGTAGACCGCCGGGGTCGCGGAGAACCGGATGGGGTGCCTCGTCGTCGGGACCGCGCGGTCACCCTCGCCGACCTCGACGACCGGGTCCAGCCCGAAGCGCTCCGCCATCGCGAACCCGCCGTCGATCGACTGGATCGGCCCGCACGGCACGCCGGCGGCGACGAGCAGGTCGAACCACTCGACGGCGGAGCGCTCCTTCAGCTTCTCCACCAGCACCGGCCGCAGGTCGTCCCGGTTCTCCGTCCGGTCGGCGTTGCGGGCGTAGCGCTCGTCGTCGGCGACCTCGGGGATGCCGAGCGCCTCGCAGAGCTTGCGGAACTGCCCGTCGTTCGCCGCGGCGATGATGATGTCGTCGTCGGCCGTGGCGAGCGGCTCGTACGGGAAGACGCTGGGGTGGGCGTTGCCCATACGGTGCGGGACCACCCCGCCCGCGACCCACGCGCTGGAGTGGTTCACCAGCCCGGTCAGCGCCGAGGACAGCAGGTTCAGCTCGACGTGCTGGCCCTCGCCGCTGCGATCGCGGTGGCGCAGGGCGGCGAGGATGCCGATGACGGCGTGGTTGCCGGCCATCACGTCGAAGACGGAGATGCCGGCGCGGAAGGGCTCGCCGTCGGGATCGCCGGTGAGGTCCATCAGTCCGGAGATGGCCTGGACCATGAGGTCGTAGCCCGGGACGTGCGCGCCCTTCCCCGAGCCGAAGCCGGAGATGCTCGCGTAGACGACGCCGGGGTTCTCGCGGGCGACGGACTCGAAGTCCAGCCCGTACTTCGTCATGCCACCGGGGCGCAGGTTCTCGATCACCACGTCCGCGCGGCGGGCGAGTTCCTGCGCGAGGGCGACGTCGTCCGGGTCGCGCAGGTCCAACGCGATCGAGCGCTTCCCACGGTTGATCCCCAGGTAGTACGTCGAGGTCTCCCCGCGCGTCGGCGGCATCCACGTGCGCGTGTCGTCGCCGTTCGGGCCCTCGACCTTCACCACCTCGGCACCCATGTCCGCGAGCAGCATCGTCGCGTAGGGACCGGCGAGGATCCGGGAGAAGTCGGCCACGAGCACCCCGTCGAGCGGGCCAGCCATGCGCGATCCCTTCTGTCCGTCTGACGGACGGTCGTCCGTCGATGATCCTGAGCCTTCCCGACGACGGGCGTCAAGGCTGGGCGGAGTCGGGCTCGGCGTCGGGCGTCAGGCGTCGACGCCCGCGTAGGCGTGGGCGAACCAGCGGGCGAGCAGCGGATCGTCCCGCAGCCGCCGCACCCAGCCCTGGCGCATCGCGTCGACGAAGGCCGCCGACCCGCTGCCACCGACGGCGTCGGTGGAGAACGCCGACAGCACGCGCAGGAACCAGTCGGAGAAGCCCTGGGTCTCCGCGATGACCGGCAGCCGGGTGTCGGTGTACGCCTCCAGCCGCCCGGGGTCCCCGCGGTGGGCGGCGATCAGGCCGTGCGCGAGCTCGACCGCGTCGGCCACCGCCAGGTTCATCCCCTTCCCGCCGGCGGGCGTGATGAGGTGCGCGGCGTCGCCGACGAGGAAGGCCCCGCCGACCTGCATCGGGGTGGTGATGCGGGTGCGCAGGTCGAGGTCGTCGACGCCGATCTCCACCCCGTCGAGCGCGCCCGGCTCACCGAGGCGCTCGGCGAGGTCGCGGCGCAGGTCGTCGGGGTCGAGGTCCGCCCCGCTCACCTCCGCCGGCACCTCCAGGTAGAACCGCGTCTCCTCCGGGCCCCGCCGCAGGTGGGCGGCGTAGCCCCTCGGGTGGATGGCATAGATCGTGTGGCCGACGAGCGGGGCGGTGCGCGCCGAGACGACCAGCCAGCGGGAGGCGAGCGGACGGTCGAGCACCTCGACCCGGCCCGCCAGGGAGCGGGCGACGACACTGCCCGCTCCGTCGGCGCCGACGATCGCGCGCGGGGTGAAGGTCCGGTCGCCCGCGGTGATGCTCGGCCGGTCGGGGTCGACGTCGGTGACCGCGTGGTCGAACAGCAGCGGCGCGCCCTCCGCGAGCAGGGCCGTGGCGAGCTCCGCGACGAGGCGGTGCTGCGGGAAGACGTAGTGCGGCCGGTCGCCGGTGAGATCCGCGTAGTCGAAGACGTGCCGCAGCTCCGGGGTGCGGAACTCCACGCGCCGGTTCTCGACGTCGAACGTCAGCGGGAAGCCCTCGCGCCGCAGCAGCTCGACCGTCCGGTACTCGACGATCCCGGCCTTGGGCAGGGTGCCGATCCGGTCCCGGGACTGCCGGTCGACCAGCACGTAGGGCACCTCGGCGCGCTGCAGCATCCACGCCAGGACCAGCCCGGCCGGTCCGGCGCCGACGATCACCACCTCGGGGTCCGTCATGATCCGATCCTGCGCCCGCCGCTGCCCGGGCGCGCCCCGACTTCCGGCCCGCGGGAACCGGCACCCGGGATGTCAGCGGTGGCACACGGCTGACATCCGACGTCAGCAGCGCGCCACGACGATGGCCCGCTCCCGACGAAGCGGCGTTCCTGCCACTGGATGACAGCAACGACGCTCTGCTGCCACCAGGGAGAGGACGACCTACGACGCCGGCACCGACACGTGCGGCAACGCCTCCCGGCGCGCGAAGTCGGCGCTGATCTCCCCGGCCGCGGCGAGCAGCAGGGGCAGGTGGTGGTCCACCAGGCGCTCCACCGACGTCTCGGCGGCGTGGCAGTTCACGTTCACGCCCGCGATCACCCGTCCCGACCCGTCCCGCAGCGGCGCCGCGACCGACCGGATCCCGAGGGTCAGCTGCTCGTCGGTCAGCGCCCACCCCCGCGCCCGGACCTCGCGCAGCGCGGTGTCCCGTTCCTCGCGGGTGGGCTGCCAGCGCGGGGTGAGCCCGGACCGGGTCGGCTCGGCGAGCACGGCCTCCAGCTCCTCGGGCGGCAGCGCCGCGAGCTGGACCTTCCCCAGCGAGGTGGGCAGCGCCGGGAAGCGGGTCCCGATCGTCACCGCCAGCGACACGATCTTCGGCACCGACGCGCGGGCGACGTAGACGATGTCCGAGCCGTCGAGCTGCGCGATCGAGCACGACTCGTGGGTGCGCGTGGACAGCGCCTCGAGGTGCGGGCGCGCGACGTCCCACAGCCCCATCGACCCGACGTAGGCCACCCCGAGGTCGAGCACGCGCGGCGTCAGCACGTACCCGCGCTCCCCCGCGCGGACGTAGCCGAGCTCGGTGAGCGTGATGAGGATGCGCCGCGCGGTCGGCCGCGCCAGGCCCGTGGCGCCCGCGACCTCGGCCAACGTCATCTCCGGCCGGATCGGCGAGAAGGCGGCGATCACGTCCAGCCCGCGCGCCAGCGCCTCGATGAAGTCGGGTCCGGTTCCCTCGCGCGGCACGCTGCGCACCCTACGTCCGCCAGGCGGACACGGTCTCCCTCTCCCGACGACGGGTCGCTGCCGGTTGACACCGCAACCGTCGCTCAGCACAGTGACCGGCAGCACCTGTCCGACCTGCGGACAGATGTCCGAGCGTGAGGGAGCAAGTGCGATGAGTGAGGCCCGCCGCCCCGTCGTCCTGCGTGGGGGCACCGTGCTGACCCTCGACGCCGCCCACACGGTGCTGACCGACGCCGACGTCCTCGTCGTCGACGACCGGATCGCGGCGGTCGGGGCGCAGCTCGACGTCCCGGAGGGCACCGAGGAGATCGACGCCCGCGGCGGCATCGTGATGCCCGGGATGATCGACACCCACCGGCACATGTGGCAGACCGCGATGCGCGGCTACGGCGCCGACTGGACGCTGACCCAGTACTTCGTCTGGTACTACCTCGAGCACGGCCGCGCGTTCCGCCCGGAGGACGTGTACGCGGGCAACCTGCTCGGGGCGATCGAGGCCGTCGACGCGGGCGTCACCACGACCGTCGACTGGTCGCACGGGCTGCAGACCGCCCAGCACGCCGACGCCGCCGTCGACGCCCTGCAGGCCGTGCCCGGCCGCTTCGTCCTCGCCTACGGCAACATCCAGGACGCGCCCGCGAACTGGACGACCTCCGCGGAGTTCCGCGACTTCGTGACGCGCCGGATGAGCGGCGACCGCGACCTGCTCGGCTTCCAGCTCGCCTTCGACGTCACCGGCGACCCGTCGTTCCCGGAGAAGCCGGCGTTCGAGGCCGCCCGCGAGCTCGGCGTCCCGGTGACCACCCACGCGGGCGTCTGGGGCGCGACGAACGACGACGGCATCCGCCTGATGCACGACCACGGGTTCATGACGCCGGAGACCGTCTACGTGCACGCCGCGACGCTGTCCGCCGACTCCTACCACCGGATCGCCGCGACCGGCGGCTCCGTCTCGGTGTCCACCGAGAGCGAGCAGTCGGCCGGCCAGGGCTACCCGCCCACCTGGGCGCTGCGCAGCCACGGCATCCCGGTGTCGCTGTCGATGGACACCACGGTGTGGTGGAGCGGCGACCTGTTCTCGGCCATGCGGACGACGCTCGGCGCCGACCGTTCCCGCGAGCACCTCGAGGCGCACGCGAAGGGCGAGACGGTCACCCACGCCTCGTTGCGCGCCGAGCAGGTCGTCGACTGGGCGACGCGGGGTGGCGCGGCCGCCCTCGGCCGCGACGACCTCGGCAGCCTGGAGCCCGGGAAGAAGGCCGACGTCGTGCTGCTCCGCAACGAGCACTCGCCGGTGATGTTCCCGGTGCTCCACCCCTACGGGCACGTGGCGTTCCAGGCGCAGCGCGGCGACGTCGAGGCCGTGATCGTGGACGGCCGCGTGGTCAAGCGGGACCACCGCCTCGTCGGGATCGACCTCGCCGCCGCGCGCCGCACCGTGGAGTCGACCGTCGAGCACCTCCGCTCGACGCTCGGCGAGGAGGCGTGGACCGCGGGCATGAACCCGGAGGTCCCGGAGACCAAGGTGCTCGACAACCCGTACACCTACACCGACTACCGGTCGGCCTCGACGCACGAGGTGCGCTGAGGCGCCGGTGAGCGGAAAGGGTCGCTGTGGCGGCCCTTTCCGCTCACCAGGCGAAGCCACCTACAACGCCGCGTACAGCGCCTGCTCGAAGTCGACGTAGAGCTTCATCGCCTCGTCCTTGACGATGAACGGGAGCGAGTTCGTGTAGATCGACGCGCAGATGCCGGTGGTCCGGTCGATGAAGAAGTGCGTGTTGAACAGACCGGCCCAGGCGCCCGTGCCGGCCCGACGCCCGCCGGGCTGGTCCTGGGTGTTGATCAGCAGCCCGTAGCCCCACGTCCAGCCCGGTCCGAGGGTGAAGGTGTCGGTGGTCGCCGGGTCCGCCGTCACGATCTCGGTGGGCATCGGGGCCCCGTCGAGCTGGTCGGTGAACGCCGCGTCGACCGTCTCCTGGCGCAGGATCCGCGCCCCGTCGAGCTCCCCGCCGCGCAGCAGGGCGCGCTCGAAGCGGATGTAGTCCCGCGGGGTGGAGTGCAGGCCGTGCCCGCCGGCCCACCATTGCGGGTCGTCGGGCAGGACGTTGCCGATCGAGGCCCACGTCCCGTCCTCGCCCTTGGCGTGCACGGGCGTCTTGTTGGCCTGCCGGGCGTCGTCGAGGGCGAACATCGTGTCGTCCATGCCCAGCGGGCCGGTGATGTTCTCCTTCACCACGACGTCGAGCGTGGTCCCGGCGACGGCCTCGACCACGCGGCCGAGCCAGTCGGTGTTGATGCCGTACTCGAAGCGCGTGCCCGGGTCGGCCACCATCGGCGCCCGGAACGCCGCCATGTCGCCGGGCACCACGTTCGGGATGCCGGTCGTCGCCTCGTAGCGCTTGAGGTCGGAGTTCCAGAACCAGTAGGTGAGCCCCGAGGTGTGGGTGATGAGCTGCTTGACCGTCGCCTTCGAGGCCGGCTCCCGCAGCTTCGGGGTGTCGCCGTCCCAGCCGTCGAGGACCTGGACGCCGGAGAAGTCGGAGACGTAGGACTCCACCGGGGCGTTCAGGTCGAGCAGACCCGACTCCATCTGCTGGAGCGCCGCGGTCGTCGCGATCATCTTCGTCATCGACATGATGCGGAAGTGCGTGCTCGTCGAGACGGCCTCGCCGCTCCCGACGACCCGCTCCCCCGCCGCGCCCTCGTAGAACACGCCGTCGCGGTCGCCCGCGATCGCGGCCACGTGCGGGACGGCGCCGTTCTCCACGGCGGCGGACAGGACCCGGTCGATGCCGGAGCCGTCGATCGAGAGGGACACGGTGGACCTCCACGGTGAGTACCAGAGCTGACGATCACATCCAACCGAGTGGTTCGCGTCACGTCGAGGGCTGGGTTCGGCCTCCGGGGACCTCCGGGTCGTGCCTCGTCCCGACGACGGGTCCGCGGGGGACGACGAGGTCCGGCGCCTCCGGGTCGATCGAGCGGCGGACGAGCCGGCGCAGGACCAGCAGCGGCCGGTCGGCCGGCTCCGCCCGGAACCATGCCGGGCCGAGGGCGGTGACCACCACGTCGAGGTCGACCGCGAGGTCGTAGACCGCCTCCGCCACCTCGGCGACGTCGGCCTGCACGAGGGCGTCGGCGGTCGCGTACAGGGCGGCGGCCGTGGCCGCCCGGCCGTCGCTCCCGTGGGCGGGGACGACCTCCGGCGGCGCGCCGCCGCCCGTCGACACCGCGGACGGCTCGTCGGGGCAGGACAGGGCGCGGAGGACGGCGCGCACGATCGCGTCGATCTCCCGCGTGATCTCACCATCCGGCCCGGAGAGCCCGGGGAGCCCGCCGTCGTGAGCCGTCCTGTCGATCGGTCTCGTCCTCTCCGCACCGCTCTCAGCACCGCGGCCACGCCGCCGGGAGGAGGTGGGCCGACGTTCCGGCGGGGGGCACCGGAACGGCGGCCTGCCGACCCCCTGTGTGCTCAAGAGGTCCGCAGCTCAGAGGATGGACGGGCGCCGGGCGTCCCCGGCTGGGAATCTGGGTCAATGCTGGAGGGGGCGCGACTGTGACCGGTCACAACGAGTCGTCGCTCGTCGCGGACCGACGCCCGGTCGCCGCCTGGCTGCGGGCCGAGCAGGACGCCATGTGCGACGCCCTCGTGCACGGCCACCGCACCGCGAACCCGACGTACCGCGTGCTCCCCGTCGAGCAGCTCGAGGGTGACGTCCGCTCCATCACCCGCCTCAACCTCGACGTCGTCATCGCCTGGCTCGAGGGCGACGAGGAGGTGCGGCGGGCGGCGGAGCCCCGGCTGCGCGAGTCCGCCGCCCGCCGGGCCGAGGAGGGCGTGGCCCTGGGCGCGGCGCTCGAGGCCTACCAGCTGAGCGCCCGCTGGGTGCTCGACGCCGCGGTGGGAGCCGGGGTGGTCGAGGCCGGGACGGGGCCCTGGCGGGCCGTCCTCGATGCGATGCTCGACCACCTCACCTGGGTCACCCCGATCGTCACGGCCGGCTATCTCGAGGCCGCCGACGGCGAGCGCGCGCAGGGCGGGCGGGGCCGGCAGGCGGCGCTGTCGGCTCTGCTCGCCGGCGCCTCCGCGGCGACGGCGTCGCGGCTCGGGGGCGTCCGGCTCCCGGAGCGGGTGGCCGTCCTCGCGCTCGACCTGGCCCCGCACCCGGACGCCGCGGGTTCCGACGGCGCGACCGCCACCGTCGTCGAGCGGCGCAAGCTCCGGCGGCTGCGCGGGGAGCTGGACCGCCAGTTCCCCGGCGACGTCCTCGTCTCCCTGTCGGCCGACGCCGGCGTCGTGGTGCTCCCGCTCGCCGGCGAGGAGCTGCCGGACGGCCCGGACGCGCCCGACCCGCTGCTGCGGCGGCTCCGGAACCTCGCGCGCGACCTCGTCGTCGTCGCCGGGGCGGACCTGCGGACCGCGGTGGTGTCCGCGCGGACCGACGACGTCCGGGCCGCGGCCGAGCTGGCCCGGGAGGTCCTGCGCGTCGCCGGTCTCGGCGGCGGCCACGAGGCGGTGGTGCAGCTGCGCGACGTGGCCGTCGAGTACCAGCTGACCCGCCCGGGCCCGGCGCTGGACGCCCTCGCCGCGCGGCTGGACCGCCTCGACGGGCACCCCGAGCTCGAGCGGACGCTGCACAGCTGGCTGCGCCACGACTGCGCCCGCCGTGCGACGGCGGCCGACCTGCACGTGCACCCGAACACCGTGGACCACCGCGTCCGGCGGATCGCCGAGATGATCGGGCTCGACCTCGGCCGTCCCGGCGACCTGGTCGTCGCCCGCGCCGCGCTCCTGGCGCGCGCCGCCCGGGCCCCCGGGAACCGCTGATCGACCGTCGGTGTGACCGGCACCACCTCGTGGGTACCTCGCAGGACCTCCCGGACCGGGGGGACCGCACGGACGAGGTGGTCGACATGACGGAACCGACGGACCAGGCACCCGACCCGACGAGCGAACGATTCGAGACGCAGCAGAACACCGCCGAGCGCGTGAGCCCCGGCACCACGGCCGATGAACCGGCCGTGAACCCCGACCTGATCTCGACCGAGCCGGGCGGAGGCCCCGGCATCGACACCGACCAGGTGCAGGCGAAGCGGGAGGACTGACCGACCGGTCGCGGCCCCGGGGTCGGGGCCGCGGCCGCCGTCACCGCAGCAGCGGGGCGACGATCTCCGGGTGTTCGAGGGCCAGCAGCGAGCGCGCCCGCGGGACGAGGTGGAAGCTCGCCGTCGGGAGCGCGTCGGCGATCACCCGCCCGTGCTCCGGCTTGGCGCCGTGGTCGTCCTCCCCCACGACGACCTCGGCGGGCATCGTCAGCCGCGACAGACCGGCGAGGACGTCGGTCTCGGCGAGCCGGGCGAGCCCGTCCGCCCAGGCGCCGACCGGGGTGGCCTGCACCCGGGTGCGGGCGTACTGCACCGCCGACCCGTTGCGGGCCAGCTGGGGCGGGGTGAACCAGCGGTTGATCGTGATGTCGGCGACCGCCTCGTCGCGCCGGAGGGCCTCGGCGAGGTTCGCGAACAGGGTGGAGGGCGACGCCCGGGGCGCCAGCAGGGACAGCCGGCGGACCCGCTCGGGGTACCGCAGCGCGTAGCACTGGACGACGGTGGCCCCGAGGGAGTGCCCGACGAGGTGCACCGACCCGAGATCGAGCCGGTCGAGCAGCTCGGCGAGGTCGGCGACGAGGCGGCCCGTGTCCGGCACCGGGGCGTCGGTCGCGGCGCCGTGGCCCCGCAGGTCGTAGCGGACCACGCGCCGCTCACCACGCAGGAGGAACGCGAGCCCCGACCAGTAGTCCAGGTCGAAGGGGGTGGCGTGCACCAGCACCACCACCGGGCCGACGCCCTCGTCGACCACGCGTGTGCGTGCTCCACCGAGCACGACCGCCGTATCGCTCATCCTGGAGATCCCCCGGACGGAACACTACCCACACGGGCGCGGACCGTCCCCGTCGGCACGTCCGACCTCGTGGCAGGAATCTGTCGAACCGCGTCGTTCCTGCCACTCGTGCGCGGTGCTCCAGCGGGCGAGGGTGCCCTCATGCACATCGAGATCGTGGTGTTCGACGGCTTCGACGACCTGGACGCGTTCGGTCCGCACGAGGTCTTCTCCCACGCCGCCCGTCGGCTCGACCGCTGGTCGTCGACGCTGGTCGGGGTCGACGGGCCCGGCACCGTGACCAGTGCCCACGGCGTGGTGGTGACCGTGGCGCAGGCCCTCGGCGAGCCCGACCTCGTCGTCGTCCCGGGCGGGGGCTGGCACGGACGCGGCGCGGGTGCCCGGGCCCAGGCCGACCAAGGAGTGCTCCCCCGCCGGCTCGCGGCGCGTGCCGCTCGCGGCGGGCTCGTCGCGTCGGTGTGCACCGGCGGCATGATCCTGGCCGCCGCCGGGCTCACCACCGGCCGTCCCGCCGTCACCCATCACTCGGCCCTCGAGGATCTGGCGGCCTCCGGCGCCCTCGTGCGCCCTGAGGCGCGGGTGGTCGACGACGGCGACCTGGTGACCTCCGGCGGGGTGACCAGCGGGCTGGACCTCGCCCTGCACCTGCTCGCCCGCGAGGCCGGGCCCGACGTCGCACGGATGATCGCGGAGCACGTCGAGTACACCCCGCGCGTCGCGCTCGACGGCCTCGCCCGCCGCTGAGGACCCTCAGGTCGCGGCCGCGCGGAACCGGCGCTCGAGTTCCTCGAGCGACCGACCCCGGGTCTCCGGGACGTAGCGGTGGGCAAAGACCAGGGCCGCCAGCCCCAGCACCACGAAGACGAAGAAGGTCGGGGCGATGCCGATGGCCTCGATCAGCGGGGGGAAGACGAGCGCGACGATCGCGTTGGCGATCCACAGTACGAACACGCTGATGCCGATCGCCACGCTGCGGATCGACAGCGGGAAGATCTCGGACAGGATCAGCCAGGTCAGCGGGCCGAGGGTGCCCTGCATGCAGAAGACGAAGGCGACGACGAAGACCAGCACGGCCCAGGCCTGGCCGGGACCGGGCGGCAGCAGGGCGGCGGAGAGCCCGATCAGCAGGTGGAAGGTCGTGGTGAGGGTGAAACCGGCGAGCAGCATCACGCGACGGTCGATCCGGTTGATCAGCAGGATCCCGACGGTGATGCCGAGGACCGAGAACAGACCGTTGAGGGTGTTCGCGACGATGGAGGCGTTCGCCGAGAAGCCGACGTCGCCCAGCAGCTGCGTGCCGTAGTACATGACCGAGTTGATGCCGGTGAACTGCTGGAAGACGCCGAGCCCGGCCCCGACGGCGATGAGCCGCCGGACCCATCGTGCCGAGAGGTCGACCGGTGCGGCGGATCGCGTCGCGTCCTCGGCAGCGAAGCGGCGAACCTCCTCGAGCTCGGTCGCCGCCCGATCGGGCGGGCGGATCGTCCGGAGGACCCCCAGTGCCTCGTCGTCGCGACCCTGCGCCAGGAGCCAGCGTGGACTCTCCGGCATGCGGAGCATCCCCAACAGCAGCGCGATCGCGGGCAGGACCGCGACCAGCAGCATCGCCCGCCAGATCCCCTCGACGTCGCCCCAGACGGTGAAGATCGCGGCGTTCACGACGAAGGCCGCGAACTGCCCGGACACGATCATGACCTCGTTGCGCGTCACCAGACCGCCCCGGCGCTCCGCGGGCGCGACCTCGGCGAGGTAGACCGGCACGGTCGCCGAGGCACCGCCCACCGCGAGTCCGAGGACGAAGCGGGAGGCGGCGAGGACCTCCCAGGTCGGGGAGACGACGCACCCCAGCGTGCCGACGATGAACACCACCGCGAGCACCAGCAGCGCCCGCCGTCGGCCGTGTCGGTCCGACACCCGGCCCCCGAGCAGGGCGCCGAAGGCCGCCCCCACCACGAGGAGGCTGACGACGACGCCCTCGGTGCCGGGGGTGAGCCCCAGGTCCCGGCCGAGCGGGTCGAGGGCGCCGTTGATCACGCCGGTGTCGTAGCCGAAGAGGAGGCCGCCGAAGGAGGCGACGACCGCGACGACGCCGAGCCGCGAGACCCGTGGCCCGCGCCCGGTCGTCACGTCGGGTGCGACGGTGTCGTCACTCATGGGTCTGTCTCCCGGCTGCTCGAGGATCGGCAGCCGGTGGTCTACCCGTTCTGCGGGAAACCGAGGTCCACCCCGGCGTGCGACGGGTCGAGCCACCGGGTGGTGACGACCTTGCCGCGGGTGAAGAAGTGCACGCCCTCGGTGCCGTGCGCATGGGTGTCGCCGAACAACGAGTTCTTCCAGCCGCCGAAGGAGTAGTACGCCATCGGCACGGGAACCGGCACGTTCACCCCGATCATCCCGACCTCGACCTCGTTCTGGAACCGTCGCGCGGCCCCGCCGTCGTTGGTGAAGATGGCGGTGCCGTTGCCGTACGGGTTGGCGTTGATCAGCTCGACGGCCCGCTCGTAGGAGTCGACGCGGACGACGGAGAGGACCGGGCCGAAGATCTCGTCGGTGTAGACCGACATGTCGGTGCCGACGCGGTCGAGCAACGTCGGACCCACGAAGAAGCCGTGGCCGTCGGCGTCGAAGTCCCCGGTCCGGCCGTCGACCACGACCGTGGCGCCCTCGCGCTCGCCGGCGTCGATGTACCCGGACACCCGGTCCTGCGCGACCCGGGTGACCAGCGGCCCCATGTCGCACGACCGTCGCCCGTCGCCCGTGCGCAGTCCCCGCGCGCGTTCGGCGACCTTCTCCACCAGGACGTCGGCGATGTCGCCGACGGCCACCAGGGCGGAGATCGACATGCACCGCTCCCCCGCCGAGCCGAATCCGGCGTTCACGGCCTGGTCGGCGGCGAGGTCGAGGTCGGCGTCGGGCAGCACCACCATGTGGTTCTTCGCCCCGCCGAGGGCCTGCACGCGCTTGCCGTGGGCGGTGCCGGTCTCGTAGATGTAGCGCGCGATCGGCGTCGACCCGACGAAGGAGATGGACCTGACGTCGGGGTGGGTGAGCAGCCCGTCGACGGCCACCTTGTCCCCGTGGACGACGTTGAACACCCCGTCGGGCAGCCCCGCCTCGCGCCAGAGTTCGGCCATCCACAGCGCTGCGCTCGGAACCTTCTCCGACGGCTTGAGCACCACGGTGTTGCCCGCTGCGATCGCGATCGGGAAGAACCACATCGGCACCATCGCCGGGAAGTTGAACGGCGAGATGATCCCGACGACGCCGAGCGGCTGACGTACCGAGTGCACGTCGACACCGGTGGAGGCGTTCTCGGTCGAGCCGCCCTTGAGCAGGTGCGGCATGCCGCAGGCGAACTCCACGACCTCCTGGCCGCGCGCGACCTCCCCGGCCGCGTCGGAGAGCACCTTGCCGTGCTCGGCGGTGATCAGGGCCGCGAGCTCCGGAGCACGGGCGTTGAGGAGTTCGCGGAAGCGGAACAGGATCGAGGTCCGCGTCGACAGCGACGTGTCCCGCCACCCCGGGAAGGCCGTCCTCGCCGCCGCGACCGCTTCCTGAACCTCCGTCGCCGAGGCGAAGGGCACCCGGGCACCGACCGCGCCCGTCGCGGGGTCCGTGACGTCGGCGAAGGTGCCGCTGCCGCCGGGCACGGCGCGCCCGCCGATCCAATGCGTGAGCTCGGGTACACCGCCGTCGGTGGGGGTGGTCGCGGTGTCGTCCAGCGTGCTCGTCATCGGATCTCCGTAGGTGCGTCCCGCGCGTACTCGTCCCGGCTCCCGGTGGGAGTACCCAGGGACGGAGCACACGTCGCGCGGGCCGGACGGAATCCGGTCGGTGTCAGCCCAGGGACAACCGCTCGCCGGGCCGGACGAGGTCGGCGTCGACGATGTCGTTGTCCGCCACGAGGCTCGCAACGCTCGTCGAGCGACGCGCGGCGATCGAGGACAGCGTGTCCCCCGGGCGGACGGTGTACGACCGGTCGCCGGTCCCGTCCGCGGTGATCGCGGCGCGGTTCGACCTCCCCCACGAACTCGTCACCGACGACACGAACTCGCCCAGGCTGCTCCCGGCCGACCCGAGGGCCCGTCCCCCGGCCCGCGCCGTGGCTGCCGACGTGACCGGCTCCGAGATGACGGCGACGAGAAGAACGACGAGAACCACCAGGCCGACGATCCGCGCCAGATTCATACGGAGATCCTCGCCCGCGGCAGCGGACGAGGTCGACCACGATCGCAATTCTGCGCTGAATGTTCGTACCGGACTGCGCCGTCAGGCTGTGGCGGGAGGACCGGAAAGACGCACCTTCTTGCCACCTCAACGGCGAGTCCGCACGATCCATCGACGATGGATCTCCTGCCGTTGGCCTTCGTCGTCCTGGTCCTGCTGTTCGTCCTCGTGCCATTCCGACGGCGGATCGGAGGAGCAGGTGGCGGCGCGGAAAAGGGGGTCGTCGGCGCCCTCTGGGTGATCGCTGCGGTCGTCCTCGCGCTCGTGATCGCCAATCGCTGATCCGGCTGTGAGTACTTCTCCGTGCCCCGACACGGAGAAGTGCTCACGGGCTTCAGCACCTCTCGATGATCGTCGCGTTGGACTGGCCGCCGCCCTCGCACATCGTCTGCAGCCCGCGGGTGCCCCCGGTGCGGCGCAGTTCGTGCACGAGCTTCGTGGCGAGCACCGCACCGGTCGCGCCCAGCGGGTGGCCCATGGCGATGGCGCCACCGTTGACGTTGGTGCGCTCCAGCGACGCGCCCGTCTCCTCGGCCCACGCGAGCACGACGGGCGCGAACGCCTCGTTGCACTCGAAGAGGTCGATGTCGTCGATCGTCAGCCCGGCCTTCTTCAGCACCGAGCGGGTCGCCGGGATCGGCCCGGTGAGCATGAGGACCGGGTCCTCCCCCACCACGGCCATCGTCGACACCTTCGCGATCGGTTCGAGGTCGTGCGCCTTCATGGCCTCCTCGGACGCGATCAGCATGGCCGCCGACCCGACCGACACCTGGGAGGACACCGCGGCGGTGAGCGCATAGCCCTCGCGCAGCGGCGGCAGGGACGCCATCTTCTCGAGGTCGACGTTCGGGCGGATGCCCTCGTCGTGGGAGAGGTGGTTGAGCGGGGCGATCTGCCCGGTGAAGCGGCCCTCGTCGGTGGCGACGGCGGCCCGGCGGTGCGACTCGACCGCGAACTCCTCCATGCGCTCCCGCGTGATGCCCCACTTCTCCGCGATGAGCTGCGCGCCGCGGAACTGACTGATCTCCTGCTCGCCGTAGCGCTCGATCCACTTCGCGCCCTCACGACGGGTGCCCATGCGCTCGAGCACGGCGGCGTTCGCGTCGATCGGGACGATCGCCATGTTCTCCACGCCCGCGGCGACCACGAGGTCCTGCGTCCCGGACATGATCGCCTGGGCCGCGAAGTGCAGCGCCTGCTGCGAGGACCCGCACGCGCGGTTGATCGTCGTGCCGGGCACGTGCTCGGGCAGGCCGGCCGAGAGCCACGCCGTCCGGCCGATGACCCCGGCCTGCGGCCCGAGCTGGGTCACGCAGCCCATGAGCACGTCCTCGACGGCGCCCGGGTCGACCCCGGTGCGCTCCATCAGCGCAGTGAGCGCGTGGGCGCCGAGGTCGGCGGGGTGGACGTCGGCGAGCTTGCCCTTGCGGGTCCCGACCGGCGATCGGACGGCGTCGACGATGTAGGCCTCGGCCACGGTGCCTCCTGCGAACGTGTGCGGGTGCTGACCTCCAGTGTCAGCCGTGTGCCACCGCTGACGCCAGCGAGCGGGTGATCACCCCTGGCGGGCGGCCCACGCCTGGTAGTTCGAGATCAGGTCCTTCTTGAGCTGGCCGCGGGCCTTGACCTCGATGCCCTCGTCGATCGCCCACGCCCGGATGCGCTCGCGCTCGGCGACCGTCAGGCCGTCCCGGCCGCGGGTCTCCTCGCCGTCCCCGGCGGCAGGAGCCGCCTCCGGCACGACGTCGGGTGCAGGCGTCGGCTCGGGCGCCGAGACCGGCTCGGGCGCCGGCTCGGGCGCCGACTCGTCGGCCCGGGTCAGCAGCGACGGGTCACCCGCCTCGAAGGCCGCCACCACGGAGCCGGGGATGCGGCCGCGGGACGACAGGCCGGCGCCGTTCTCGTTCGCCCAGGCCCGGATCTCCTGGCTGCGTTCCCGCGACGACGAGGACGACGACGGGCTCGCCGGCGCGGAGGACGCGGCCGGGGCGGTGTCGGCCCCGGCCGACCGGCGGCCTCCCGTCCGGCGCGCCGCCGCGACGTAGCGCTCCAGCGCCGCCCGGAGCTCGCCCGCGTTCGCGGCGGAGAGGTCGATCTCGTAGGCCGCGCCGTCGAGACCGAAGCCGACGGTCTCCTCGGCGGTCCCGCCGTCGATGTCGTCGACCAGCGTGACCGTCGTCCTGGTGGCCATGGGTGGTGCTCCTCGGGTGGCCGGGGTGGGTGGGCTGGAGGACGCCGGTTCCCCCGATCCCGCTCCCCGCGGAGGTCCTACCAGCTGGGACGCCGGTGCGCTGCGGGAACGGACCGGACACGGGCACCGGCTTGATCACACGATCCCGCCGAGCGCGAGGAGGCGGTCCCGGGCCGAGGGCGTCGCCGGGGTCCGCGCGGGGAGCAGGATGCCGACGGTGCGCCAGAGCTCTGCGCGCGGTTCCAGGGCGACGAGGACCGCGGCGGCGAGGTCGTCGTCGACCGGCGAACACCGCCCGACGGTCCGCGCCAGGGCCTCGGCCGCGAACGTCCGCGCGACGACGAGCTGCCAGAGGTACTCCTCGACGGGGCAGTCCCCGAAGGAGCAGTGCACGGTCGCGCCGGGATCGGTGACGCCGTCCGCGGCCGCGCGGGCCCGCCGCGCCAGGTCGGGGAACGGCCCGACGTCGGGCTCGCCGGCCTCGGCCATCGTCTCCCCTGCGAGCTGGGACGGGATCCACGCCTCGTCCCGGGCGAGGTGGGCGACGGCCTCCCGGACCGTGCGGCCACCGAGGGGGTCCGAGGCGAAGACGGACTGCGGGACCCGCCCCCACCCGTCGTCGGGAACAGCGATGACCACGCTCTCGATCGCGCGATCGGCCTGCTGGAACGTCCGCACCACGTGCATGACGGCGATCGTGGACCCGGTGGCGGCCAGGAACGGTCCGCTACTCCGCGGCGGCGTCGAGAACCGCCTCGCCGTGGGTCCTCGCCCACGTCGTGAGCACGTGGATCGGCTCCACGAGGGTGACCCCGAGCGGGGTGAGGGCGTACTCGACGCGCGGCGGCGCCTCGGCGTGGGCCCGTCGGGTCACCAGGCCGTGCGACTGGAGCCGACGCAGCGTCTGCGTGAGCACCTTGCGGGAGATCCCGCCGCCGATCAGGTCGATCAGGTCGCCGTGGCGGACCGGTCCACGGCTCAGCCCGGCGAGGACGACCACCGACCACTTGTCGGCCAGCAGCTCCACCGTGAGCCGCCCGGGGCAGTCGGCGAGGAACCCCTCCATGAGCTCGAAAGGTACCCGGCGGTTCCTCTCGGCTGCCTAGCGTCGTGCCATGCGCGTGATCACCCAGCACTCCCTCGGCGGCCCCGAGGTCCTCACCGTCGAGGACGCCCCGGAGCCGCGACCGCTCCCGACCGAGGTCCTCGTCCGCGTCGCCGCGATCGGCCTGAATCCGCTGGAGGCCCGGCTGCGCGCCGGGGAGATGCCGTTGCTCGGGCAGCCGCCGTTCGTGCTCGGCTGGGACATCAGCGGGGTGGTCGAGGCGGCACCCGGCACGTGGCGCCTGCGGCCCGGTGACGAGGTGTTCGGGATGCCGCTGTTCCCGCGCGCGGCGGGGGCGTACGCGGAGCTCGTGGCGGCACCGGCGCTGCATCTGGCCCACAAGCCCGCCGTGCTCTCGCACGTCGAGGCGGCCGCGCTGCCCGTCGTCGGACTCACGGCCTGGCAGGGCCTCGTCGACCTCGCCGGGGTGTCGGCCGGGGACCGCGTGCTCGTCCACGGCGGCGGCGGCGGGGTCGGGCACGTCGCGATCCAGATCGCGAAGGCGTTCAGCGCCCACGTCATCACGACGGCGGGTCGGGACAAGCGGGAGTTCGTGGAGGCACTGGGCGCCGACGAGGTGATCGACCACCGGGAGGTCGACTTCGCCGGGGCGGTGACCGACGTCGACGTCGTCCTCGACACGCTCGGCGGCGACACGGTCCGGCGCTCGCTCGCGGTGCTGCGCCCGGGCGGCCACCTGGTGACGGCGACGTCCGAGGACGATCCGGAACTCGTGGCCGCGGCCGGGGCGGCCGGCCTGCGCTTCAGCGGCATCGCGGTCGACCCCGATCCGGTCGGCCTGCGTGGGCTGGTCGACCTGGTGGAACGGGGTGCGCTGCGCGTGCACGTGGACCGGGTGTTCCCGTTCGAGCAGGTCGCCGACGCCCATCGGGCCCTCGAGGCCGGTCACCTGCGGGGCAAGCTGGTCCTGACGGTGTAGGTCGTCAGCCCGTGCGGGCGGCGACGGCCCGCTCGACCAGTCCCGCGAGCCAGTCGACCAGCAGCGCCAGGGCGGCGACGAGCGAACCGGCGACCACGAGCACCGTGAGCCGGTTCAGCAGCAGGGCCTGCTGGATCAGGGCGCCCAGGCCACCGGCGCCGATGTAGGACGCGAGGGTCGCCGTGCCGACGTTGAGCACGAGCGCCACGCGGACCCCCGCGACGATGACCGGGATCGCGAGCGGGATCTCCACGCGGACGAGGCACTGCCGCGCCGACATCCCCATCCCCCGGGCCGTCTCGACGAGGTCCCGGTCGACCTCCTGCAGACCGACGATCGTGTTCCGCAGGACGGGCAGGAAGGCGGCGAGGCCCAGTCCGAGCACCGCGCTGACGAGCCCGAACCGCCAGAAGCCGAGCAGGATCAGCACCCCGAACGCCGGGAGTGCCTGCGCGAACCCGCCCACCAGGGCGACGATCCGGGCGACGACGACGAACCGCGGGCGGCTGAGCACCAGCCCCAGCGGCAGCGCGACGACCAGGACGAGCAGCGTCGACCACGCCGTCAGCACCAGGTGCTGGGCGAGCTGCCCCAGGACGTTCGCGGGGTCGAGCGCACGTGCCTCGAGCGAGTCCAGCGAGCCGCCGTAGACGGTGCCGGACGCGACCGCGAGACCGACCACGATGAGCAGCGGCGTGACCCACAGGTCGGGGTTCTCGACGAGGGCCCGCCAGGGCCGGCCGGGACGTTCGACCGGGACCTCGACCGTGCCCGTGCGAGCCACGATCATCATCGTGACGGTCCGGTGGTCCCGGAGCAGCGCGACGCGATCGCGTACGACCTGTCGTCAGGACGTGCTCGAGAACCAGGCGGCCACCTGCCGCGAGTAGTCCGTGAAGTCGACGATCACGCCCGGGATGCTCCCGGCGACGATGTCGTGGTCGACCTCGAGGTACGCGTGCACGAGGACGTTCCGCATCCCGGCGGACGGTCGCAGGCGCGCCGCGAGGTCGCCGTCGATCACGCCGACCTCGGCCGCGAGCGCGAAGGACTCCGCGTAGGAGTCCGGTGAACGACCCAGCCGGGCGGCCGCCACGTGACCGTTGACCGCGAAGGCGAGCTCGACGAGCAGGGTGAGCGCCCGCTCGATCGCGAGAGCCGTGCGGATGTCCGCGTCGAGCTCCTCGGCGGTGATCGGACCGTAGGACTCCAGGACGGCGACGAAGCGTTCGATCTGTCGGAGCTTCGGCCGTACCGCCTGCCAGTCGAGACGTCGTGGCGTCATTCCGCCAGGAGCTCCAGGTCCCGACGGCGGCTCCGGTCGGTGTCGATGCGCTCGCCGAGCGCAGCCGTTCCGGCGGTCGCGAGCGCACCACGCTCGCTCTCGTAGAGCCCCACAGCACCGAGCAGGGCACGCTCCCGGAGCACGGGCCCGGCCCGGTTGAGGTGAGCCAGATCGACGTCGACCCCGGCGAGGTCAGCGAGGTCCGCCATCAGTCCGAGCACCTCGGGCCGGACACCGTGCTCGAAGAGGACCGCGACGTCGAGATCCCGGGGTTCGGGTTCCCCTCGGGCGGTGCTGCCGAAGACCGTGAGGAGACGCACCCCGCGGCGCTCGCAGAGCGCGTCGATGACGCCCGCCTCCGCTGCCCGCTCGAGCCGGGCGAGACCTTCGACCGGTCCGGCCACGTCGACATGGTGGCACAGGCACGATGAGGCGATGGACCTCTTAGGATTCCACGCCCTCGCCGCCGAGGAGCACGGCCTCGTCGTCGTCGCCACCGCGCGGGCGGACGGGTCGATCCAGTCGTCGGTGGTGAACGCCGGGGTGCTGCCGCACCCGGTGACGGGGCAGGACGTGCTCGCGTTCGTCACCTACGGCCGGGCGAAGCTGGGCAACCTGCGTCGGCGGCCGTGGACGGCGGTGACGGCGCGGTCGGGGTGGCGGTGGGGCACCGTCGAGGGGTCGGTCGAGATCGCCGGCCCGGACGACCCGCTGCCCGGGGTCGACGACGTGCCCGCCCTCCTGCGCGCGGTGTTCACCGCGGCGGGCGGTAGCCACGACGACTGGGACGAGTTCGACGCGACCATGGCCCGGGACCGCCGCGCGGCCGTGTTCGTCACACCGGCGCGGGTCTACTCGAACTGATCCGTCAGAGGCTCCGACCTGCGCGGACCGAGACTGTCGGGGGTTCGTACCAGTGTTCGAATCATGACGACGGCGGTGGCGGGTCTCCCGCCTGGCACCTCGCCACCCGCACCGACCGCACCGCCTACGCCGGCGACGACCCGCCGTTCTGAGCGTGACAGGCCGGACGCTGCCGGCGGTCCATCACCGCGACCACCGCCATGTGCGGCACCGTCAGCGCCAGCACGACCGCGAGCCCGATCGGCACCAGACCTGCGACGGCGTGCCCGGCCAGCCCCGGCACGGCCAGCAGGACACCCAGGACGACGAGCACCGCCGTCGTCGGGAGGGCCGACTGGAGCAGGACCCGGCCGACCGGTCGCGCGAGGCGGCGGGCCGCGAGGTCGTCGGCGTTCGCGGGATCGAGCGCGACCAGTCGTGCGAGGTGCCGCAGGCCGTGCCAGACCCCGAAGTAGAGCCCGAACGCCGCGAGCGGCGGGACGACGACGAAGAGCGCGGTGAGCAGCGCGAGTTCGGCGGCAGCGGGCCGGCGGCCCCCGACCAGGTCGGCGACGAGGGTCGCGACGATCACCACCGCGGAGCCGATCCCGACGACGAGCATCGCCCGCGGGTCGAGGATCACCGCGGCGGAGCCGGGCGCGAGGACGTCCAGGACGGGCCGCACGGTCGCGGGCCAGGCGAGGAAGGGCACGGCGACCGTGGCCAGCCCGGACGCGATAAACCGTGGACCGCGCCCCTCGGGTCGACCGGTGCGCAGCGCCGCCACCGTGGTCTCGCCGACCCCGAAGTGCACGGCCGAGCCGACGAGCAGGACCAGGAGGGCGGGCACCGGCCACAGCCGGGCGGCCACGAAGGTGAGGACGGCGAGCGCGACGTAGGCGAGCAGCACGACGACGAGCCGGCGGGACCGACGGGCCGTGCCACCCGTCCACCACGGCACGAGGTGGTCGAGGGCTCCGTGCGGGATCCCGACGAGCAGGCCCACCGCGAACGGCAGCCACGACCAGCGCTCCCAGACCCCGGGAGCGACGAGCCCGACGACGAGGACGACGGCGGCGGCGGACACCGAGACCGCCGTCGCCGCGCGCAGGGGCACGGCGACGGCGGTGGGCACGGCGGCCGCGCCGGACGCGCCCGGGCGGGCCCGGACGCCTCCGAGCGCGATCACCGGGTGCTCAGCGCTCCCCGGCCGGGCCGTGGCCGTTCGCACCCGCGAGAGCGGTCGCGACGGCGGGCCGCGGCGCGGCCTGCAGCTCGTGGGCGACGTACACCGGCTCGTCGTGCGTCTGGACGCCGGCGTTCATGTCCTCGGCGGTCCGCAGCTTCGCGACCTTGTGGATCATGGCACCGAAGCCGACCTTGGCGATGATGTCGGAGAACGAGAAGCCGAGCTGGACCACGACCGCCCAGAGCACGAGGTTCGAGTTCGGGGTGACGAGCACCTGGACCAGGTAGAGCAGCGGGTAGGCACCGAAGATCGAGAACAGCACGATCGTCGACCGCAGCAGGCTGGTGAAGGTCGACCCGGAGAGCCCGGCCCGGCTGTCGAGGACGGCCTTGCCGAGCACCGCGTACATGACGAGGAAGAACACCGTCGAGACCGCGGCCCAGATGTTGAGCCACGTCGCGCTGGTGCCGTTGTCGAACACCTCGGCCCCGAGGAAACCGGTGATGATCATCAGGAACGCCGACACGATCGTCACCACCCGCGCCCGGCTCAGTGCCTTGCCGGCCAGCGTCGTCACCGCGAGCAGCTCGACCCCGAGCAGCGGCACCGTGACCGACCAGTCCGCGTAGCGCAGTCCGCCGTTGAAGCGTGAGTCGGCGGCCGGCACGTAGAAGCCGTTCACGAGGTCGAACCCGGTGTGCCACGACACGAACAGCCCGAGGTAGGCGAGTGCCGCGACGGCCTGCAGCAGGGCCGAGCCGTGCACCGCCGTCCGGTACTTGGTCCCGACCTCGTGGCGTCCGAGCACGCTGTACGCCGCGCCCGCGAGCAGGGCGAACCCGGCGACGGCGAAGCCGTACTCGATCAGATGCCAGACGCCGGAGCTGTAGACGACCTCGCTCGCGAACTCGCCGTCGACGGGTGGGGCGGTCGGCAGGGCGCCGAGCACGCTGGTGGGGATCATCGTGTCTCCCGGGGGGATCGGCGTACCCGCTGTACGCACGGCCCGGGGTGCACTTGTGCACGTCGTGCGAAACGCACTAGTTGCTTTACGCACAGAGGCGTGTCGCGGAGGGCGTCCCCGCCGATCCGGGGTCCCATGCCAGGGTGGGGTGTGATCCCGGGACCGCGCGGAGTCGACGACGATCACGCCGACGCCGCCGAGCTCGAGGTCGTCCTGCGACCGCTCCTCGACACGGCGCTGGGTGCCGCGGAGGAGCTGGAGGACCGCGTCGCCCCGGCCCATCTGCGGGCGCTGCAGGTCCTGGGCACCACCGGCCCCGCGCAGGTGTCGACGCTCGCCGAGGCGACCGGGATGCTGCCCTCCACCGCGAGCCGGCTCTCGGACCGCCTCGCCGCGGCCGGACTCGTCGAGCGCGCCCCCTCACCCACCAACCGCCGCGCGACCCTGCTGACCCTCACCCGCGCCGGGCACGACGTCCTCGCCGAGCTCGCCGACCTCCGGGTGCGCCGGCTGCAGCGGGTCCTCTCGACGATGGACCCGGCCGACCGGGACGCCCTCCTGCGGGGCATGCGCGCCTACGCCGCGGCCGCCGAGCACGAACGGCAGGACGAGCGGGACGCGCGTCGCTGAAGGGGCCGGTTCAGGCCCGGCGCTCCACCACCACGGCCGTCGCGTCCCGCGCGAGGTCGCCGCCGCCGTGCTCGCGCCACGCCTCGATGAGGGCGTGCGGCAACCCGGCGAGGCCCTCCGTCGCCCCGAAGGACGCGCCGGTCGCCCCGCCGCCGAAGGCCCGTCCGGCCGCGTCCTGCACGCCCGGCCCGCCCGCGGAGACGACCAGCAGCGCGTCGCCGACCAGGACCTCGACGGACTCCACGCGGTAGTGCGACCGCTCGTAACACCCGAGCGCCTCGTGGGCCGGGAGGCTCGGCTCCCACACCCGGCCGCCCGCCCCGCCCCGCCGCAGGAGGACCGCGGGCGGGTCGTCGCCCGCGCGCACCATCTCCGCCCGGTCGGCGTCCAGGTCGACCGACAGCACGGTCGCGGCGATCTCGGCCCGACCCCGCCAGTGGTCGTACACCACCTGGTCGGCCAGCGACACCTGCTCCGCGAGGGACAGCCCGGCGCGGCGGGCGTGCCGCAGCGCGGTGAGGGTCAGGGCCGCCGGGAGCGCCGCGGAGAGGTTGCGCCCCCGGGCGTCGATCACCGCCAGCCACACCCGGTCGCCGTCGATCGACCAGTCGAACAGGTCGCTGGAGACCCGCGGGGCGGGCTCGATCGCGGCGGAGAGCCCGACCCGGTCGGTGACGACGGACGTGGGCGGGAGCAGCTGCCACCCGAACTCGGCACTGACGCTGTAGGAGGTCGACCGGCGGCGCAGCTCGACGAGGTCGGTGATGCGGGCCGCCTGGACCAGCAGCAGGGAGGTCTGCTCCGCGAGGTCGACGAGCAGGTCGTCGGCGACCCCGACCGCCCCGTGCACCGTCAGCACCCCGTGCACCACGCCCCGCGCCGCGAGCGCGACGTCGGCCCGCCCGCCGTCGCGGTGCACGACGCCGGGCCGCAGGTCGCCGTCGCGTCGGGGGCGCGGCTCGGGTTCGGAACTCCCGGAGGAGGAGCCCACCGAGCGGAGGGAGCGGCCGGCGCGGTCGATCAGCCGCAGCTCGACGAGGTCCGCCCCGAGTCGCTGCGCGATCTCACCCGCGCAGACGGGGCCGACCCGGTCGGCGGGGGCGGCGAGCGCCGCCCGTCGGAGCGCGTCGCACGGGGAGACGGTCGCGGGATCGTCCACGACCCCGCTTTCCCGGTCCGACGCCGTGTCACCCCTTCACGCGCACCCTCGCCCCGGAGGAGGGTGGGACCATGGCCGACGAACCCCGCACCGACGCCGAACTCGCCCGCGCGATCGACGAGAACGCCGAGGCCGAGCACGCCCTGCGCAGCGCCTCCCACGGCGGTCTCGACGACGCCGACGCCGACCGCCTGCGCGAGCTGCAGGTCGAGCGCGACCGGCTCTTCGACCTCAAGCGCCAGCGCCAGGCCCAGCGCGACGCCGGAGAGGATCCGGGCGAGGCCCACGAGCGCGACGCCCGGACGGTCGAGGGCTACCGGCAGTAGCCCGGGGACGACCCGGGGATCACCCCGGGTAGTCACCTACAGTCGGTGACATGCGGACAGGAGGGCACGGACCGGACATCCCGGTCCACCGTGTCCCTGTCGCGGCGGCACTCGGCACCGCACTCGCGCTCGGCGCCCACCTCGGGGGCGGCGGCGCCCGCCCGACGGGGATCGTCCTCACGGTCGTCGTCGCGGTGTCGGGCGTGGTCAGCCTGCTCGCCCTGCGCACCGGCCGGGTGTCCCGTGGCCCGTGGACCGCGCTCGCCGTCCTCCTGCTCGGCCAGGTGGCGCTCGAGGCGGTCCTCGCCGCGGCCGACCACCACGTCGTCACCGCCGTCGCCGCGCTCGGCGTGCACGGCGCGGCCGCGCTCGCGACGGCGCTGCTCCTGCTCGGCGGCGCGCGCCTCGCCGACGACCTGCGCGACACCGCCGACCGCGTCCTGACCCGGCGCTGGTGGCGGCGCCCGACCGGGACGCGACGCGTCCGGGCCGGCGCCGCGACCCGTCGTCGGGAAGGACCGTGGGTGGGGCGGGCCGTGGCCGCCAGCGGGGCCCGGGGGCCCCCGGTGCCCGCCTGATCCCGGGCCCGCACACCCCCGCTCCCCGAGGAGGTGTCGTCCTGCGCGCCTCGCGTCGGCTCCGACCTCTCGCCCTGACCGCCATCGCCCTCGCCGTCCTGCTCGGCGTCAACCTGCCGCCCGCCGTCGCCTACGTGCAGGACTGGCAGTACCAGCGCCTGATCAACTCGCTCGACTACCAGCGCCAGTTCGGCAAGTGGGACGTCCTCGAACTGCCCGTCGACCAGCGCGTCAACGCGATCCACTCCGCGCTCCTGCCCAGCGGCAAGATCATGCTGATCGCCGGGTCGGGCAACAAGGAGGACATGTTCGCGACCAAGGCGCTGAAGAGCCTGCTCTACGACCCCGCGACCGGCGCCTCGAAGGTCATCCCCGTCCCCGACGACATGTTCTGCGCCGGTCAGACGCTCCTTCCCGACGGCAGGCTGCTGGTCGCGGGAGGCACCGCGCGTTACGAGAAGCTCGACGGCGCCGTCACCTTCGCCGGCGGCGCGATGCGGGTGAAGAACGAGAACCCCGACGTCGGGCGCGACATCCCCGCGGGCACCGAGTTCGTCTCCCCCGAGGGCAAGGCCTACCGCACGATCCGGCCGAACGTGGTCCCGCCGGCGACGAAGGTCGCGACCCGCACCGGGGCCACCGTCACCGCCGCCGAGGAGCGGGTGTTCGTCGAGGCCGTGGCGCCCGGGCCGCAGGGCATCACGGCGCAGCCCGGCCTGCAGTACGCGATCACCGGGCTGGACGCGGCCGCCGGGAAGGACGTCTACGGGCTCGGCGAGGCGCTGACCCTGGACAAGCAGAACTACCAGGGCACCGAGGCCGCCTACACGTTCGACCCGGTCGCGGAGACCTGGTCGCGCGTGGACGACATGGACTTCGCGCGCTGGTACCCGACGCTGACCCCGCTGCCCAACGGCGAGGTGCTGGCCCTGTCCGGGCTGGACAACATCGGCAACGTGCTGAACGGCGAGACCGAGCACTTCGACCCGCGCACCAACCGGTTCGTCGAGGACAAGCAGCTCACCCAGTACTTCCCGACCTACCCCGCGGTCTTCGCCACCGAGCAGCCGAACCGGCTCTTCTACTCCGGCACCAACTCGGGGTACGGGCCGGCCGAGGCCGGGCGCCTGCCCGGCTTCTGGGACCTCGGCACGAACGTCCTCACCCCGGTCGGGGGCCTGCGCGACCCGAACCTGCTCGAGACGGCGGGCTCCGCCTGGCTGGGCCCGGTGCAGGACCAGCGGATGGTGGTCGTCGGCGGCGGCGGGATCGGCGAGAGCCCGTTGACCACCGCACGGATCGACGAGATCGACCTGGACTCCCCCGACCCGGCGTTCCGGCCCGGGCCGGTGCTGCCCGACCCGGTGCGCTACCCCAACCTCACGACGCTGCCCGACGACTCGATGCTCATCAGCCACGGCTCGCGCGACTACCGCGGCAAGGGCAGCTCCGACGTCCTCGACGCGCATCTGCTGCGTCCC
The DNA here is from genome assembly GCF_013409505.1 of Actinomycetospora corticicola. Lineage (NCBI taxonomy): Bacteria > Bacillati > Actinomycetota > Actinomycetes > Pseudonocardiales > Pseudonocardiaceae > Actinomycetospora > Actinomycetospora corticicola. Next base: position 3,345,804 of record NZ_JACCBN010000001.1, read on the forward strand.
GAGGGCGGCCCGGGCGGGACGCTCGTGGAGGCGGCCGACCCGGTGGTCGGGCGGAACTACCACGGTCAGGCGGTCCTGCTCCCCGACGGACGGGTCCTGACGGCGGGTTCGGACCCGCTCTTCGACGACGAGCGCAACACGATCCCGGGGACCTTCGAGCAGCGTCTCGAGATCTACACCCCGCCCTACCTGTTCCAGGGCGGGAAGCGACCGGAGATCACCGCGGCGCCCGACGTCATGCGCCGGGGCACCACCGTGGAGGTGCAGACCCCCGACGCCGAGCGCATCCAGAAGGTGCGCCTGATGCGGCTGATGTCGTCCACGCACGTGACCGCGGTGGACCAGTTCTCCATCGCGGTCGACGCGCGGGCGACCGGACCGGACACCCTGGAGCTGGCCCTCCCGGCCGAGATCGAGACGATGCAGGTGGGCAACTACATGCTCGTGCTGGTCGACGACCGGGGCGTGCCGTCGGTGGGGTCGATGGTCCGGGTGCCGTAGGTCCTCCCTCCTGGTGACAGGAAAGCGTCGTTGCTGTCATCCAGTGACAGCAACGACGCTTTCCTGCCGAGTGGCGAGGGGGGTTACTCGCCGATCCGTGTGCCGACCCGGCCGAACACCCCGTCCGGGTCGAGCCGGGTCCGGGTGGCGAGCAGCCGCACGAGGGTCTCGTCGTCCCAGGCCCGGCCGACCACGCCGCCGTGCGCCGCGCCCAGGAAGTTCGGGAGCACCCCCGCCGACCAGGGCTTGAGCGCGTCCACCACGCCCTGCACGACGATCGGCACGACGCCGACCAGCTCGGGCACCATCGGGCCGAGCGCGTAGAGCCCGAACGGGGCGTCGCGGCCGGCGACGGAGTCGAGGTCCGGACGACGGGTGATCGCGCCGCCGAACGCGCGCAGCTCGGCCATGATCAGCGGCGTCTCCACCCCGGGGCCGGCGACCGCGAGCAGGGCCTCCAGGGCCGTGTCGGGCAGGTCGGTCAGCAGCGCCGAGGAGTCCCACACCGGCATCGGGTCGGTAGGGTCGGCGTGCACCGCGTCGATCGCGGCGAACGGCATCTCCCCGACCATGTCGGCGATCGGCTCGACGTCATATCCCCCGTCGCTCCGCTCGCCCCTGCCCAGAGCACGCATCGGTGCGATCAGCGCCTCGCCCTCCTCGGTCGAACCCGTCGTCGTGAAGCGCAGGTGCACGACGAACCGGCCCTGCAGGGGCGGCGGCAGCGACGGGTCCGGGGGCAGCCGGAGCAGCGCGACCGAGCTCGAGGCGTGCTCGGGCAGCGCCGCCACCCAGTCGCGCCAGGCCGGGAGGACCGCGGGCGCGGCCTCGCCGGGCAGGAAGATGCCGCCGCCGTACAGACGGGTCACCGGGTGCAGGTCGACCTCGAGCTCGACGACGATCCCGAACCCGGCCTTGCCGCCGCGCAGGGCGGCGAGGAGGTCGGGGTCGTCGTCGGTGTCGACGAGCTCCCCCGCGCCGGTGACGACGACCGCCCGGCGCAGGTGGTCGGAGCCGACCCCGAACTCCCGCGACAGGGGGCCGTGCCCGCCGCCGAGCAGGAAGCCGGCGACGCCGACGCCCGAGGAGGACCCGCAGATCGGCGCGAGGCCGTGCGGCGTCGCGGCGGCGATGACCTGCGCCCAGGTGGCGCCGCCTCCGACGACGGCGACCCGACGGCCCGCGTCGACGCGGACGTCGTCGAGGTGACGGGTGGAGATCAGCAGCGACCCGGCCAGATCGGAGGCGATGCCGTGGCCGGTCGCCTGCACGGTCACCGCGAGGCCCTCGGCGCGGGCGCGGCGGACGCCGGCGACGACGTCGTCCGGACTGCGGGCCTCCAGGACCAGGTCGGGGCGTGGCCGGTGGGCGGTGTTGAAGGTGGCGACCGCGGCGTCGTAGCCGGGGTCATGCGAACGGATCGCGAGGGAGGCGGTCGAGGTGGCGGGGGCGGCGGTCATGGTTCTTCTCCTTCGACGAGGTGGTGCTGCGGGTACGGACGACGGGAGCTCCCGGGCGGGGCTCCCGCACGAGAGCGGGGGTCACGGGTGCGGTCGGACGGTGCGGCTCAACGGCCGGCGGTGGCGTCGATCTCGACGCACATGCCGGGCACGGCCAGACGGGCGACCTCGAGGAGCGTCGCCGGCGGCGTGGCGTCCAGGGCGGCGAGCCGCTCGACGAGCGCGCCGTAGGACACGAGCGCGGCGTCCATGTCGGTCACGTACACGACGAGGCGGGTGACGTCGCGCAGGTCCATGCCGCCCTCGGCGAGCAGGGACTCCACGTTCGCGACGGCGAGCGCCATCTGGGCGCCCATGTCGTCGGCGTGCAGCAACGCGCCGTGCTCGTCGATGGAGCCCTGCCCGGCGACGGTGAGTAACCGGGCTGGTGCGGGCCGGAGCTGCGCCTGGTCGTAGTGGAAGCCGAGGTTCCAGCTGGTCGGGTTGATCCGGATCGTGGCGTCGAGCTCGGTGTTCGTCATGCCGAGAAGACTGCCGACCCGCCGTCGGGACGCCCATCCCAGCAACCTGGGCTCTGCTGGTCCCAGAATTCTGGGGTACCTCGGATGCCCGAGTCCGAGTTACGGTGCGTCACATGACTGCGGTGAGCCCGGAGCGCGTGCGTGGCCAGATCGACCAGCTCGCCGTCGCCGGCCTGGACTGGCAGACGTTCGGCCGGACGGCGACCGACCTGCTGAACCGCGCGATGCCGTTCGCCGCGAGCTGCTTCGCCTCGGTCGATCCGGCCACCCACATCGTCACGGCCAACGTCAAGAGCGGGTGCCTCGACGACGACCACGACATCGAGTGGTCGTACCACGAGTACGAGGTCGAGGACCTGTACGACTTCCGCTCCCTCTCCTCCGCCGGCGGCGGCGTGGTCACGCTGCACTCCTCGAGCGGCGGCGACCTCGAGCGCTCCCGCCGGCACGCGGAGCTGTTCGCGCCCGTCTGGGACTTCTCCGACGAGCTCCGGGTGACGTTGCGCGTCGACGGCGTGACCTGGGGCGCGCTCGCCCTCTTCCACGGCGACGGCCGCACGTTCACCACCGCCGAGCAGGCGTTCGTCGCCTCGGTCTCCGAAGGCCTCGCGCGGGGCGTGCGCAGCGGCCTGGTCGCCGCGGCCGTCGGCGACGACGGGCGCCCGGCACCGTCCGGTCCGGCGGTGCTCGTCGTGGACGCCTCCGGCGAGGTCGCGCAGGCCAACCTGGGTGCCACCGAGCGTCTCGCCGACCTCGGCTGCGCCGACCTCGAAGCCTCGGAGCTCCCCCAGATCGTCAAGGCGCTGGTGGCCGCGGCTCGCCGCATGAGCACGACGCCGGGCGCCTCGACCCCACGGGCGCGGATGCGGACCGACGGCGGGCACTGGATCGTCGCGCACGCCTCGCCGTTGATCAGCCGTGACGGTGGCCGACCCGACGTCGTGGTCACCATCGACGACGCCCGCCCGCCGGAGATCGTCCCGCTGGTCGTGGCGTCCTACGGGCTCACGGGTCGGGAGCGGGACGTGGTCGCGCTGGTCCTGCAGGGGATCGACACCGGGGACATCGCGCAGCGCCTGCACCTGTCGGCGTACACGGTGCAGGACCACCTGAAGAAGGTCTTCGCCAAGGTCGGGGTCCGCAGCCGCCGTGAGCTGATCGCCCAGGTGTTCAACGACCACTACGTGCCGCAGATGGCGGCCGGGGCCGGTCTCGCGCCGTCGGGGTGGTTCGCGGGGTCCTGACGCCGGGGCGTCCGTGGCCGATCCGTGTCACGGGATGCGTCGGAGGAGCCATCGACGCCCAGCGCCGCGACGGACCGGACCTCGACGCCGGAACCGGGTCACGGTGACTCGGTTCCGGCGTGGTGGTCCGTGCTCAGCGGCGGGGCATGACCTCGGTGCGGGGCTCGCGGTCGTCCTGGCGGACCTGGGGGCCGGTGCGGCGGCCGCGGCCGGCCGCATAGGCGCCGCCACCGGCCAGGACGAGGACCCCGGCGCCGCCGAGGACCCAGGGCAGCACGTCGGAGCCGGCGTCGGGGACCGTGGCGAGGTCGGTGCTGCTGGCGACGGTGTCGGTGTCGGTGCTGGTGGTGTTCTCGGTGCCGGAGTGGTGTCCCGAGGTGTGGGTGCCGGTGGTGCCGGTGCTGCTGTGGTGGGCGGGGACCGGGGGCGGAACGGTGCCGGGAACGGTGAGCTTCGCGGTGACCGTGCCGGCCGAGGAGGACGCGGTGACGGTGTAGCTGCCGGCCTTGAGGTTGGAGGCGATGGTGGCCGAGCCGGAGAACGCCTCGGGGTTGGTGCGCGTGAGCGTGGCCGGGCCGGTGAAGGCGGGTGAGGTGACGGTGATCGGGCCGGTGGCGGTGGAGGCGGCGGGCTCGGCGAAGGTGCCGGAGAAGGTGATCTGGCTGCCGGGCTTGACCGTGCTGGAGGACAGCGTGAGCACTCCCGGCTCCGCGACGGCCGCGGAGACCGTGGAGCTGGTGGCGGTGACGGGGGTGACGGTGTCGGCCAGGGCGATGCCGGTGCCGGCGAAGGTGAGCGAGCCGGCGACGAGGGTGGCGGCGGCGATCCGGGTGAGGCGCATGACGTGCTCCCGAGGGGGTGAGGGAGGTGGTGCGGGGAGCGTCCGGGTGGGGCGATCTCCGTGGCTGATGAGGAGAACTCTGCCGCCGCGGCCAGGCCCGTTCCGTCCCCCGAGCGACCGGTCCCGGGGACGACAGGACCGTCCCCCGACGAGGGGACAGGAGCCCGTGGGCGCCCGTTCGCCGAACAACGCGGCGGGGTCGGCGGGACCCGTCGGATGCGGACCCTGGTGAGAATCACCAGGGTCCGGGCGTCCTGGCGTGCGCAGAGTGGACGAGGGCTGACCGCCGTCACCGAGGCGACCCGGCCCTCCACCGAGGAGCGTCTCCGTGAACCTGTCCAACCCGGCGGCCTGGGGTCCGGCCTTCATCCCCGTCATCGCCCTGATCGGCGCGCTGGTCCACATCGCCCGGTCCTCCGACCGATCCTCGCGCCGACGCCTCGAGATCGCCCTGCTGTGGGGCCTCGTGGTCGCCCTGGGCGTGGGCGAGGTCGTCACGGCCGGCTCGCACTTCTTCGCCCCGGCCGCCACCGCCGCGCAGATCGGCTTCCCCGCCGGCAACCCGTTCCAGTGGGAGGTCGCCTGCGCGAACCTGACCTTCGCCGTCCTCGGGATCGCCTGCTACTGGCAGCGCGGCGCGTTCTGGACGGCGACGGTGGCCGGTTACCTCGTCTACTTCTGGGGCTGCGGGGTCGGGCACATCGTCCAGTACGTGCAGAACGACAACACGGCGCCCTACAACTGGGGCCCGCTCGTGCCCGTGGTCTTCATCGTGCCCGCGGTGCTCGCCGTTCTCCTGGTTGCTCTGCACCGGTCCGAGCGCGCGCCGGCCCATCACCCCGAACACGCCGCCACACCGGCGTGATCACCTCGATCGGCGGTGGCGCGCCGCTGCGCGGGAGGGCCGCAGAGACGATCCGCCACACGGTCGTCAGGAGAACGACCGACCGCGCAGTTGGCGGCGCGAGGTGAGCCCGAGCTTCGCGTAGACGTTGCCGAGGTGGTAGTCGACCGCCTTCGGCGTCACCCACAGCACCTCGGCGGCCTCACGACTCGTCATGCCCCGGGCGACCAGTCCCGCCACCTGTCGCTCCCGGGGCGTGAGGCCGCGGGCGCCGTCATCGTGTGATGGTGCCGGATCGCCGGCGCGCAGTGAGTCGAGCCAGGGGGTCGCGGCGAGTCGTTCGAAGACCAGACGTGCCACCGCGTTCTGCTCGTCCGCGTCGTGGACGTCGGGGAGACCGGCGAGCAGGGCCCGGAGCTCCGCCAGCTCCACCGGGCACACGTCGTCGGCCTCCGCGCCGTGGGCGTCCGCGAGGGCGATCCCGGAGCGGAGCGCGGCCGCGGCGCCCACCGGGTCGCCGCCGCCGAGCGCGATGCGGGCCTGGACCTGGTGGCGGGCCAGCCGGAACCACAGCGGAGCGCCGGCGCGCGGCCAGGAGCGGACGGCGCGGCGGGCCCCGACGAGGTCGCCGGTCGCGACGAGCGCCTCGGCGTGCAGCGGTCGCCACGGGGCGAACGGGGCCGAGGACATGCCGCCGCGGGCGGCGACGGCGGGCACGTCACGCAGCGCCCGCTCCATCCCGGCGCCGTCGCCGAGGGCCCGGGCGAGGATGGCTTCGGCGAGGGCGATCGCGTGGACGCCCTGCGGGTTGAAGGTCCGCGCGAGGGATGCTCGGGCCGCCGCGAGGTGGGCGGTCGCGCGCTCCTGCTGGCAGCGGGCCGCCGGGACCATCGCGGCCACGGCGTGCGCGACCGACTCGGCCCACGGGAGATCGCCGTCGGCGAACCAGTCGAGAGCGACGTCGGCCTCGGCCTCGGCGAGGTCCCACCGCCCGGATCGGTAGAGCACCTCGACGAGATGGCAGTGCGCGCGATGGGTGCTCGTCGATGCAGCGCCCCGACGGACCCGGGACAGACCCTCCTCGAGGCGACGCCGAGCCTCGGGGACGCGACCGGCGGCCAGCAGCAGCGTGCCGGCGGTGATCGCCGGGTCGGCGCCGAGGGCACCGTCGACGTGCCCGTCGAGCCGCTCCAGCCCGGCGTCGGGACCGGCGTGCTGGGCCCGGCCGACCGCCTCCAGGATGTGGGCCTGCTCGGCCCGCAGCGGACGACGGGTGAGGACCGGGACGCGTGCGGCGGCCTCGGTCGCCGCCGCGCCCCGCCCACGGAAGACGTGCTCGAGCGCGAGCCGTACCCCGGCCAGCGCTCTGGTCTCCGGATCCCCGTCGGGGGCGTCGAGAGCGGACTGCAGGAGCAGTGCGGCGTGCGGGTCCTGGCCCTGGCTGGCGAGGAACCCCAGGACGACGTCGCGCCCGGGGCTCGGCTCCGCCTCCCGGATGGACGGGGCGAGCGCCGACAGCCGCTGGGCGTCCTGCCCGTCGACCAGCAGCAGCCCGGCGGCGAGGGTCCGGCGGGCAGCCTCGTCACCGGTGGCGCTGAGGTCGGCCGCCGCGAGCAGGCGCGCGGTGGCGGCACGGACGTCGCCGGGGTCGGCGACGGCCGCGGACTCGAGCTCGTCGGCGAGCTCGGGATCGGGGCGACCCCGGGCGGCCGCGACCCGGTGCATCAGTGCCGCCGCACCACCGACCGCGCGGGCGGCGTCGAGGTGCAGCCGGGCCCGCTCCTTGTCCTCGAGGGCGGCCTCCACGGCGTTGCGGACCAGGGGGTGGTGGATGCGCAGGCGGTCGGCGTCGCCGAGCGACGGGGCGTCGACCAGACCCGCCTCGACGAGCTCCCGCGCGGCGTCCTCCAGGGCGACGTCGGCGAGCGCGTCGACGCGGGCGAGCACCGTCCGGTGCGCGGGCCGGTCGAGGACCGCCAGGCACGCCAGCAGGCGACGGGCACCGTCGGACAGGCGCGATGCCGCGTCCGTGACCTCCTGCGCCAGCTCGCGGGGTGCGGGCAGCGGGGAACCGCCGAGGAGGACCTCGTCGGGCAGCTCGCGCAAGAGCCGGGTGAGGTGCAGCGGGTGACCGCCGGTGTCGCGGTGCAGGAGCGCGATCACGCTCCTGCTCCACCGTCCCGGCCGCAACGCGGCCACCAGGTCGCGCACCCCGTCCTCGTCGAGCCCCTCGAGCGACAAGGTCCCGGCGTCGGGACCGTCGGCGAAGAACCGCGACCAGTGCTGGCCGAGGCCCTCGGGCCGGGCGGTCGCGAGGAGCAGCACGCGGTCGTGGACGAGACGGCGGAAGACCCGCTCGATCGCCCTGCTCGACGGCTCGTCGGCGTCGTGGACGTCGTGGACCACCACGACGACGGGGCCGCGGTCCTGCTGCTCGCCGAGGATGGCGAGCAGGACCGCGGCGGCCTCGTCGGCGCCGAGTGCGCGCGTGCACGGGGCACCGAGCGCGGCGAGGAGATCCCCGAGCAGCGCCCCGGGCGGGGCGGCGGGGACCGCGTGCACCCGCACGACGACGGCGTCCGGGACGAGCGCGACCGCCGCCTCCACCAGGACGGTCTTGCCGATCCCGCCCGGCCCGAGGACGAGCGCCCGGCCCGCCCGCCCCGCCAGCGCGCGCCGGGAGAACCCTGTGATCCAGGCCAGCTCCGCCGCGCGTCCCAGAACCGGCGGGGCCGCCCCCGCAGGCGCGGTCGCGAGTGCCCGCGGACCGATCTCGCGCGCCACGCCGCCGCCCTCCCGGAGCTCCACGAACAGTCGGCCATCCGGAGGGATTGCCTCCCATCCAATTGGAGCAGACCGTACGCGACGGATCACGGGCGCGCGTGGCGAGATCTCGTTGGGCACCCCCGACCCGACCGCGCGGGAGTGAGCCGGCGGCCGGCTGTCAGCCGGCAGCGGATCGCGCCGGCACCACCAGGGTGCTGCCCGGGCTCAACCGCGTGTTGGCCACCGGACGTCCGTCTCGGCTCACCTGCACCACGATCGCGACGGGGGCGAGGTCGAGCACCCGCAGCGCCCGCCTCGTCGTGGGGACGACCCGCAGGGAGAGCCTCCCGCCGGGGCCGGAGGAGACGACCACGGCGTCTCCTGGTGCAGCTGCCACCCGGGCGACCGGCCCGCCGGTGGCCGGGCCGACGGAGACGATGAAGGGGACGGTCAGCGGGCGGGGTGTCGCGGTGGCGGCGCCGGCCGCCAGGAGGAGCAGGACGGCCGACAGGCCGAGGATCCAGCGGGCCCGGCGGGCGGAGGTGATCACCTCGTCAGCACATCGTCTCCGCCCGCCCGGGGCCCTGGGAGTTCTCACCAGGATCCGGCGGCTACGAGCCCAGTGGGATGAGCACGATCCTGCCGTCGCGGCTGTGCGACGAGACTCCGATGCTGGTGTCGGTCGCGCGCGGGTCGAACATCGAGGTGCCGGCGCCACCTCCGCCGCCACCACCGGCCGTGCCCCACCCGCCTCCTTGGCCGCCGTGATGCCCGCCGCCGCCACCACCGCCACCGCCCGAGGCGATGATCGAGTCGACGCTGTCACCCCAGTCGCCCCACTCCGGGTGCTGGGCGTTGTCCCCGGCAGCACCACCCAGGCCACCGCCACCGCCACCGCCATCGCCACCGTTCCCGGCGCCACTGACGTCCCATCCGTAGCCGGCGTTCCCGCCGTGTCCGCCCTTGCTCACCTTCGAGCCGTTCAGGATGGAAACGGAGCCGCCGCCGGGTCCGCCTCCGCCCCCCGCGACCAGCAGGGGTTGTTCGACCGCGCTCTTGATGAACAGGGTCGAGCCGCCGCCCCCGCCTCCTCCGTTGTCCGCGCCGGACGGCGCGGTGCCTCCACCGCCGCTGAGCCCGGCGCCCGGACTCCAGTCGTGGCCGTACCCCTCACAGCCGGGCTCCACGTCGAACACCTCGCCCGGCGAGACGGTGACGGTCCCGACGACGATGGCGCCTGCCCCTGGTCCGTCGGTCTCGTCCGTGTGGGTGGGGAGACCGCCGCTGCCCCCGACGAGCACGGCGACCATCCGGCCGGCGGGAGGCATGAAGTTCTGGTTGGGGTTGGTGCAGAGCACCGTGGTGGCGTTCCCGGCCGGGAAGAAGGTCACCGACCCGTCGCCGTTGCCGTTGCCGTCGCCGGCGTTCGCGGTGCCCTGCGCGAGCTCGGTGCCCTGGGGGAGGACGTAGCTCTGTCCGCCACCACCACCGCCGCCACCGCCGAACAGGATGGGATCCGTCGGATTGGGCACGGCCGAGCCACCGCCGCCGCCACCGAGCGGCCAGCCACCGCCACCACCACCCCCGGGTGCCTGCGAGTCGATCTGACCTCCGGTACCACCGGTGGGTCCCTTGGCGCGATCACCGTGCCCCGGGAAGTCGTCGCACTGCGAACCGTTGGCGCACCCGCCACTGCCGGGGTAGGTGTGCTCCTTGTTGGCGCCGTCGTAGGGGCCTGTGCCCTCCTGACCTGCGAAGGCGGGGTTCCCGGCGTCGCCCCCGGTTCCGCCCCGGGCGGTGCTCTGGTTGAACCTGGTGCTACCACCGGCGCCGCCCCCGCCCCCGGCCACGACCGACGGTGCGAACCCGCCGGCCGTCGGCGTGTTCCCGGCGCCTACCGCGACCGCGCTCGCCCCGCCGCCTCCACCGCTGTCGTCCTGCCCCGTGCTGGACCGTCCCTGTCCGCCGTTGCCCGGACCGTCGAGCCCGAGGCCGGGCGTGGCGCTGTTGCCGGCACTGCCGAGGAACGCCGTCAGTGGCTGGCCGGGCACGGTGGGGATGATCGCGACGACGAAGCCTCCACGGCCTCCGGTGGCGCCCGAGTCCCCGTCGGCGCCCCGCGCCCCACGGACGATGACGCCGACCGACGTCATGCCCGCCGGCACCGTGAGCGGGTAGGTCGCCGGTTGCCCCTTGGGACTGGTCAGGGTGCACCCGACGGTCACGACCGTGGTGGAGCAGGACCCGGCAGTCGGGACGGCGGCCGGGACGGCCGCCGAGGCAGGGGTGGCGAGCGCGACGATGAGCCCGCTCGCGAGCAGGGCGGACACCGCCAGACGGCGCGGCCGGCGCGAAGGAGTTGGCACCCGGCGATCATCGGAGGGTCGGCCCCCGACAAGCCCTGGTAGATCTCACCAGGGTGGACGCTCCGTCCGGGTCCGGGCCCATTGGACACCGCGCCGCCTCCGCGAATCCTGGTGAGAGTCCCTAGGGTCTGTCCGCCCGAGCGACCTCAGGGTGACCGACGTGCGCAACAACGTGGCAGTGGGCTTCGCGCCCTGGATCGTGTTCTGGGTGATCTCGGCGCCGAGCACCTGGAAGTGGGCCTCGCTCGCGGCCCTGATCGTCGCGCTCGGGATCGCCCTGCCCGGGTTCGTCCCGGACCGGGCGGGCCGACGGGCGGGGATCTCCGCGCTCGACGGCGCGAGCCTGGCCTTCTTCGCGGTCGTCTCGGTGCTCGCGCTGGTCCTGCAACGCAACACGCTCGCCGTCCTGGAGCTCTACGCCCAGACACTGTCGATGGCCCTGCTGGCGGTGGTCGCGATCGTCGGAGCCGTCGTCGGCCGACCCTTCACCGCGTTCTACGCCCGCCAGGGGGTTCCCGAGCAGTACTGGGGGACGCCGGAGTTCCTGCGCGTCAACCGGGTGATCAGCCTCGTCTGGGGGGCAGCCTTCGTCGTCATCGCCGTGGCGGGGTTCGTCGCCGTCCGCTACGCGGTGGCGCTCGATCTGCTGCAGTGGGTCGTGCCGGTGGTCGCGCTCGTCGCGGCCGCCCGCTTCACCCAGGCCTACACCGCCGACGACCGCACCGACCGGACCGGACCGACGCCGGAGCGTGCCGCGTGACCTCCCTGCCCGCCGGGCCGCACCCGGTGCCCGTCGACGTCACTCTCGTGCCCGAGCTGAACGGGTTGTTCGCGCCGACCTCGACCGAACACGACCTGGGCGACCTCGAGGTCGTCGGGGAGCTCCCCGCCGAGCTCGACGGCGTGTACCTGCGCAACGGTCCGAACCCGCGGTTCGGCCCGCTCGGCTCCTACTCCTACCCGCTCGACGGGGACGGGATGGTGCACGCCGTCCGGCTCGGCGGTGGACGGGCGCAGTACGCGAACCGCTTCGTCGAGACCCCGGCGCTGCGGGCCGAGGAGCGCGCCGGGCATGCCCTGTGGTCCGGGCTGATGACGATGTACATGCCCGACGCCACCGAGGTCTCCCCCGAGCTCGCCGGCACCAGGAAGGACCTCCCGGACATCAACGTCGTGCGCCACGCGGGACGCACGCTCGCACTGGCCGAGTCCGGGACGCCGTTCGTCCTCTCCGACGACCTCTCGACCATCGGCCGGGAGACCTTCGGCGGCTCCCTGCCGGCGGGCATCACCGCGCACCCCAAGATCGACCCGCGCACCGGCGAGATGCTCGTCTTCTGCTACGGGTTCCGGGAGCCGTTCCTGACGTGGTCGGTCGTCGGACCCGACGGCGCCGTCCGTCGGACGCCCACCCCCGTCGCCGGCGTCGAACGCCCCACCATGATCCACGACATGGCGATCACCGACCGGTTCGTCGTGCTGATCGTCGCGCCCTACTACTTCGACATCGGTGCCGCCATGAGCGGCGGGAGCCTGCTCTCGTGGCGCCCGGACGAGGGGACCCGCATCGCCCTGATCCCCCGGGACGGGTCCGGGCCGCGCTGGTTCACCACCGAGACCTTCTGGTGCTGGCACCTCGCCAATGCCTACGACGACGAGGACGGCTCCGTGGTCGTCGACCACGTCGCCTACGACGCCCCCGACACCCAGGACGGGACAGAGCACGAGGGCGACGACCCGCCCCGGCTCGCCCGGCTGCGGCTCGATCCCCGGACCGGCGCCGTCCGCACCGACCGGTCCTCGGAGTGGCGGGTCGAGTTCCCCCGCATCGACGACCGGGTCCTCGGCCGTCGTCATGACCGCATCGCCACGGTCGCCGCACGGACCGAGGGCGCCGACTGGGCCGACACGCTCGTCGTGACCGACCCGGGCAGTGGCCGCGAGGCGCACTGGAGCGCGCCGGAGCTCGCGATCGGCGAGCCCGTGTTCCTCGGCGACCCCACCGATCCCGACCCCGACCACGGCTGGTGGGGCAGCCTCGCCGTCGACCGCACCGCGGACCTGAGCTGGTTCCTCCTCCTGCCCGCCGCCGATCCGGCCGGCGGACCGGTCGCACGGATCCGGATCCCCGTCCGGGTCCCGCTCGGCCTCCACGGGGCCTGGCTCCCGACCGGACCCTGATCCGGTCCCGGGCCCGCCGGCCCCACCCGGAGCCGGGTCCCGCCCGCTTCCTCGTCGATCGTCGGACCGACCGAAAGGCCTCCGCATGGACATGGCGACCCTGCCCGACCTCGAGGACCCGGAGTTCCTCGTCGGCGACCGGAGCGCGGGCTACCGGGCGTTGCGGGACGACGCGCCCGTGCTCGCCCTCGGCGACACCTGGTTGGTGTCCCGGCACGCCGACGTCCAGGCGGTGCTGCGCACCCCGACCGGACGGATGCAGCCCCCGGGACAGGACGCACCGGCGTGGATGCGCCCCGGTCCCGCGCTGCGGCGCCTGCGGGCGAACATGGTGCAGACCGACCGGCCGGTGCACGACCGGCTCCGCCACGTCGTCGCCCCGCTGTTCACCGCGCACCACGTCGAGGCCTGGCGGGCCGCCGCGTCCGACGAGGTCGCCGCCGACCTCGACGGGATCGGCGCCGAGCCCCTCGACGCGGTCCGTGAACTGGCCGCGAACGTCCCGCGCGGTGTCCTGCGGACGCTCCTCGGGATGCCCGACGAGGACTGGTCGATGCTGGTCGACATCCAGCACGACTTCCTCATGATCTTCTCGCCGTTCCCATTGCCCCCCGAGCAGCAGGACCGGCTCGACGAGGTCGCCGGGTTCTTCCTCGACTACTTCGACGCCCTGCTGGGCCGCACCGCGGAGCCGACGGACCTCGTCCGCCGGCTGCTCGACGCGGAGGGCCGCGGCGACCTGTCGCACGACGAGGTGCTCTCGATCATGCACACCGTCCTCGACGCCGGGTTCGAGACGACGCGGACCTCGATCTCCAACCTGCTCGAGTTCTTTGCGACGGCTCCCGGTCTGTTCGATCGTCTCCGCCGCGACGAGACGCTGATCCCCACGACGGTGGAGGAGTCGCTGCGGCTGCGCGCCCCGTTGCACACCATGCCGCGGATCCTCGGCGAGGACCGGACGATGTCGGACGGGACCGTGGTGCCGGCGGGCGCGACCACGCTGTGCCTGATCGGGGCGGCCAACCTCGACGAGCGGGTGTTCCCCGATCCCGACCGGCTCGACCCGCAGCGGGACGAGGCCGGGCGGCACCAGTCGTTCGGTGGCGGCCTGCACCACTGCCTCGGCGCGCCGCTCGCCCGACTCCAGCTCCACGAGACCGTCCACGGACTCGTCCGCCGGTTCTCCCGGGTCGAACTCGTCGGGGAACCGACGCGCTACGCCTCGCTGATGTTCCCCTCGCTCTCGACGCTCCCGCTGCGGCTCGGTCGCTGAACGGACGCCGTCTCGGGACCCGCGGCCACGACGACGTCAGGTCACGAGCGTCGCCGTGTGCACCGTGTGGGTCGCGACGACCGCCTCGTCGAGCGTCCCGTGCTCCGGTGCGGTCGCGGTGTGGAGATTGCGGCTGCGGCGCGGGAAGGACGAGCCCGCGATCTGCACGCGGAGCCGGTGGCCCGCGCGGAACACGTGTGCGGTGTCGTGCAGCTCCACCGTGACCGCCACCCGCTCGTCCGGCGCCACGAGCCGCCCCAGGGACACCCGCAGCCGCACTGCGCCCTCCGCGACCGGGACCGCGTAGCCGTCCGGCTCGACGTCGACCAGCGTCACGCACACGTCCGCGTCCACCGCCGTCGTCGAGAACTCCAGCTCGAGGCACGGGCGGCCGACCACCGTCATCGGCTCGGGCAGGGGCTCCGTCGCCAGCGCCAGGACGTCGTCGCGCCCGTCGAGCACGCGCTGGTCCTGGATGCCGTCCGGGCCGAGCGGGGGCGCGGACATGGCCCCACCCGTCGTCGGGACCGGGTTGCGGGGATCGGCGCGGAAGGCCGCCGGCTCCCGCAGGAGCTCCACCCGGACGCCGGACGACGGGGGCGGCCAGCTCGCCGCGCTCGCCCACCGGTTCTCGCCACCGACGTAGTAGTGCACGGGGTCGTCGGTGAGGAAGCGGTGGCGGCCCTCGCCACCGCGCAGGTGGCGGTCGAACCAGGCGGCGATCAGCGGACCCCACGCGCCGACGCCGCCGGCGGTGTCCGGCAGCACCCGCGCCCCGGTGTGCCCGGTGTAGACCCCGCCGTGCGCCCACGGGCCGGCGACGAACCGGTGCGGGTCCCCCAGCGCGGAGGCGAGTCGGAACATCGGCGGCGACAGGAAGTCCCGGTAGGCCGCGACCTGCAGCAGCGGGACCTGGACCAGCGACGGGTCGCGGTGGACGTTCGGGTGCCGGTGCCACCAGGGGTCGCCGGGTCCGTGGGCGAGCCGGTCGTGCCAGGCCGGCGCGATCGTCGGGTCCTCGAGCACCGGCACGGCGGTCAGCGGCAGCGTGGACACCGTGCCGAGCGGGTCGGTCGCCGCACGCTGCACGTCCGCGAGCCGGTCGAGCCGACCGGTGCGCCGCAGCGTGTCGACGGTCTGACCGAGCGAATAGAGCGCGAGGAAGCCCAGCTCGAACGTGCCGCCCGGCCACGAGGTGGCCTCCATGTCCGCGCCGCCGATCATCGCGAGCGCCGCCCGCAGGTGCGGAGGCCGGGCCGCGACGGCGTTGAGCGCCGCGATCGCGTGGTACGACGAGCCGTAGATGCCGACGTCGCCCGTGCTCCACGGCTGCGCGGCCGCCCACTCGACGGCGTCGTACCCGTCGTCGACCTCCTGCACCGCGAAGTCGGTCTCGCCGCCGGAGGCGAACCGCCCGCGCACGTCCTGCACCACGACGGCGAAGCCCTGCCGCGCCAGCCACAGCGGGTCGGCGACGATCGCGCTCACGAGCGTGGGGTCGGCGCGGTCGTAGGGCGTGCGGTGCAGCAACGTCGGCCAGGCGCCCTCGGCGTCGGGCCGGTAGACGTCGGCGACGAGCACGACGCCGTCGCGGGTGGTCATCTCGACGCCGCTGTCGATCACGGGGCTCACGGCGCGAGCGTAGGGCCCTCAGGCGCTCGCGCCTGCCTCGACCGGGCCGAGATAGGTACCCGGCCGCGTCGCCCCGTCCTGGCGCAGGACCCCGCCGCCCGGCCAGTCGAGCACCGCCGAGTGCGTCTCGTCCGGCGGGGTGATCACGAGCTTCGTCGGGGTCCAGTCCCCGGGCAGCCAGGTGACCACGGTGTGCGCCTTCTCCCCCGGTGCCAGCCGCACGGTCTGTGGCGCCACCGAGGAGCGGGGCAACGAGTACGTGGGGCCGTAGGTCGGGTTCGGCGGCCCGTCGAGGTCGACCCCGCCGAACCCGAACATCGTGCACGTCGCGCCGGAGACGTTCGTCCAGGTCACCGTGGTGTGCCGTTGCCCGGCCTCCCCGGTGGTGAGCGTGACCTGCGGCCGGACGTCGGTGAGCGCGCACTTTCCCTTCACCGGCGCAGCGCTGCTGGTCGGGCTCTCCGTCACCGGGGCCGCGGCGGTCGCGGACGGCGGCGCCGTCACGGTCACGGTGGCGGGCGGTGTCGCCGGCGGCGTGCCGGTCGAGCAGCCCGCGAGCACCGCGACCGTCAGGGCTACTGGTATGAACCACTGGACGCGCATGGCACCACTGTGGCCCGCTGCTCCGTTCGGCGCATCACGACGCGCGGGACGCCGTCCCGTCGGGCACCAGGACCACGAACCCCGCGCCGCCCGCCCGCGCCGCGAGGTCGAGCGCGCCCGTGGGGTCGTCGAGACCCACGGTGCTGACCGGCAGGGACGCCAGGTCGAGCACGCCCGCCGCGGCCTGCCGCCAGACGCGCAGCAGGGTCTCCCGACGGGACATCCACGAGCCGATCAACCGCAGGCGGCGGCGCATCAGCAGGCCGTACGGGATCACGAGGTCCTCCCGCACGCCGCCGACCAGCACCATCGCGCCGCCCGGGCGCACCGCGTCCAGGCCCGCGAGCGTCGGCTCCGCACTCGGCACCGGGCCGAGCGCGTCGAGGACCACGTCCACCTCGCCGATCGCCGCGGTGGTCCCGGCGCGGTCCACCAGCGGGACCGCCTGCACCCGCGGGTCCACACCGACGAGGCGTTCCAGCAGGTCGACGTTCCGTCCCACTGCCACCACCCGCGAGGCGCCCGCCGCGAGCGCCAGGTGCGCCCCCGCCGTCCCGAGCTGCCCGGTCGCGCCGAGCACCGCCACCTCGTGCCCCGCCCGCAGGTCCGCCCGGTCGAGCGCCTCGGCCGCGATCGCGAACCAGCCGAGCAGCGCCTCGTGCGGCGCCCCGGTCGCCCCCGGCAGCCGGATGAGCGCGGAGGCGCGGGCGAGGGTGCGCTCGGCGAAGGTCCCGTCGCGCCACCGGTCCTGCATCGCCGCGATCGTCGGGGTCCGCTCCCCGCGGCCGCCGATCCCGGTCCAGCCCGTGAGGAACTCCTCCGGCGCGACCACGTCGTCCGAGCCGAGCAGGCCGACGTGCGCCACCACGTCGCCGACCCCGAACCCGAACACGTCCTCCCCGACCGCCAGCACCCGCCCGATCCCGCCGACCCCCATCACCAGCGGGGTCGGCACCCCGCCGCGCGGGCCGGCCTGGGTCACGACGTCGGTGTAGGCCGGGACGTGGACGGCGAGCACCTCGAGCAGCACCCCGTCCGGTCGGAGGTCCGGCTCCGGCACGTCGGCCAGGCGGAGGGCGGCCCCGGGTTCGTCGAGCATCCATGCGCGCATGGCCACGACCCTGCGCTCTGCCTAGCCTGGTATCCATCCGCCGTTCATCCTGGTACCGGAGGTACTCGTGACCACTGTCTCCGACGGTCGAGCTCCGCTGCGCTCCGTCTCCGGGGAGCTGGGCGCCTTCCTGCGGCACCGCCGGGAACACCGCTCCCCCGACGACGTCGGGCTCCCCGCCGGTGGGCGGCGGCGGACGCCGGGCCTGCGGCGGGAGGAGGTCGCCCTGGTCTCCGGGGTGAGCACCAGCTGGTACACCTTCCTCGAGCAGGGGCGGCCGGTCCGCCCGTCCGCGCAGGTGCTGGGGGCGATCTCGGGCACGCTCGGCCTCACCGACGACGAGCGCGACCACCTCTTCCGTCTCGCCGGCCTCGTGCCCGACGCCCCGGCCGCCGGGCCGGAGCGGGTCGACCCGGCCCTCGCCGACGTCGTCGACGCGCTCGACCCGCGCCCGGCCTACGTCACCGCCGCGAGCTTCGACGTGCTCGCCGCCAACGACGCGGCCCGCGCCCTCTTCCGCGGCATCACGCCCAACGTCGCGCTGTGGGTGTTCACCGACCCGACGGCGGGCGAGGTGCTCGTCGACCGCGAGGAGGTCGCCCTCGGCGTCCTCGCCCGCCTGCGGTCGGCCCGGGCGCGCCATCCCGACGACGGGCGGGTCGCCGAGGTCGTGGCGCGGCTGCGGGAGAGCTCCGACGAGGCCGCGCGCTGGTGGGACCGGCAGGACGTGCGCGACGACCGGTCGGGCCGCAAGCGCGTCCGGCGTCCGGACGGCACCGTCGTCACGCTGACCCACACCGCCCTGCACCCCGCGGAGCGGCCCGACCTGACGCTGGTGGTCTACGGCCCGTCGGACGCCGCGTAGGCCGAGCAGGCCGAGTAGGCCGAGTAGGCCGAGTAGGCCGAGTGGTCAGATACCGAGGAGCAGCATCGCCGCCATGGCGACGCCCATCCCGGCCTGACCGACGAGCTGGACCCGGCCGTGCGCGAGGAGCCGGACCGGGCGGGTCGCCACCGCGACGGAGCCGCCGACGATCGGCTCCGGCTCGTGGCACGGCGCCCGCCGCGTGACCACCACGGCCGTCGCGACCGCGTGGCCCACCAGGTAGAGCGCGAGCAGCCCGGCGACGACCTGCAGCGGCGTGAACGCGGCCGCCGGCGCCTCCGGCATGACCATCCCCGGCATCTCCGCCCCGGCCGGCATCGCGTGCGCGTGTCCGCCGCCCGGCGCCATCGCCACGTACATCGCGACCATCGCCGCGTTCACCAGCAGCAGGTGCACCGGGTGTCCCGTGCAGCGGTCGCGCCCGATGATCGAGCCGAGCGGCTCGCCGAGCAGCCGCGAGGTCAGCAGCACGCCCAGCCAGCCGGCCGCGGCGACCCCGAACACCAGCACCCCGACCCCGGGCACCACGAGGTCCGCCGTCGCCGGCGCCGCCATGAGGATCATCCCGACGCCCATGACGACGTGGTTGGCCTCCGCCGCGGCGAGCCGGCGGCTGCGCTGCGCGCCGTGGGCGGCGAGCGAGAGGCCGCACAGGGCCGTCGTCAGGACGAAGAGCGTCGCGATCGCGACGCCCAGGAATCCGTCCACCACGGCGGTCCTCCCAGCGGTTGTCTCCCCATGACCGTACGAGGCGTTCAGCTGTTCTCAGGTTCGCGGCGGTCGGGCCGCGCTGTGCAGCCTAGGCCGCTGGTGGACACTGTGTATTACAGGCTGTCGTACGAGGAGGTCGCCGGTCGTGGCGCGTCGGTTCCTGACGTCGGGCGTGGGGCTCGTCCTCGCCGTCGTCGCGGTGGTGCTCACCGTGCAGGGCGTCGGGGAGACGCCGTTCCGCGCCCTCGGCGTCTCGACGCCGGACGAGGGCCTGCGGATCGCGACCCCGCTGGTGCGGATGGCCGTCGCGCTCGCGGCCGGGTTCACCCTCGGCGGGCTGGTCGCCGCCGTGGGCGTACTGCCCGGCCGGGGCCCCGGCGAGAAGGGTGACGGACGGCTCTCCGCCCACGCCTTCGTCGCGGTCCGGCGGGCCGGGCTGGCCGCCGCGGTGTGGGCGGTCGCCGCATCGGTGCTGGTCCCGCTCACCGTGATCGTGGGCACCGGGGGCAGCTCTCGCGTGCTGTCGATGCCCGACGCCTTCCTCGCCTCGACGGGCGCCCTCGAGGAGCCGGCCGGCTTCCTGGTGAGCGCGGTCGCCGCGGCCGTCGTCGCCGTGATGTGCCGCGCGACGTTCTCCTGGCGCACGGCGGTGGGCGCGCTGCTCCCCGCGGCGCTCGCGGTGGTCGCCCCCGTGGCCACGGGGGTCGTGGCGAGCGTCGGTGCCGGCCACGACATCGCGACCGACTCCGCCGTCCTCGCCGCCCTCGCCCTCGCCGTCTGGCTCGGCGTGACGGCCACGGCGAGCGCGCACCTGGCCGCCGGCCGCCCGTACGCCGAGGTCGTCCGCCGTCGGGCCCGTCGCGTCGGCCTGGTCTGCGGGCCGGTCGCCCTCGCGGGGCTCGCGATCGTCGCGGTCTACCTCGTCCGCGACGGCTGGGCCACCCTCTACGGCGCCCTCGCGGCGGTCCAGCTCGCCCTGGTGCTCGCCGCCCTCGTCCTCCACCTCCGCGGCGCCTTCTTCCCGACGGCCGGTCTGGTCGCCGCGGCGACGGCCGTCACCGGCCTGCTCGCCGCCGGGCTCCCGCCCGGCCTGCTGCGTTCCGCGAGCGCGCAGGAGACGCTGATCGGGTTCGAACTGCCCGGGCCGCCGACCGTGCTGACCCTGCTCGCGCCGGGCCGGTTCAGCGTGCTGCTCGACGTCCTGGCGCTCACGCTGGCCGGGCTCTACGTCGCGGGGGTCGTGCGGCTGCGGCGCCGCGGCGACGCGTGGCCCCCCGGCCGCACCGCGGCGTGGGTCGGCGGCTGCGCGCTGCTGGTGTGGACCACCACGAGCGGCTTCGGCGAGTACGCGATGGCCATGTTCAGCGTGCACATGGGCAGCCACATGCTGCTCTCGATGCTCGTGCCGATCCTGCTGGTGCTCGGCGGGCCGGTGACGCTGTCGCTGCGGGCCCTGCCGTCGGGCGAGGACCCCAGCGGTCCCCGCGACTGGCTGCTCTCGCTCATCGCCTCGCCGGTGTCGCGGTTCCTCACGCACCCCGTGGTGTCGCTCGTGGTGTTCGTCGGCTCGTTCTACGCGCTGTACTTCTCGCCGATCTACGAGGCCGCGCTGCCGTACCACTGGGCCCACCAGCTGATGTACCTGCACTTCATGGCCACCGGCTACCTGTTCTTCTGGCCGATCATCGGGGTCGACCGCTCCCCGCGGCCGCTGCCGCACGTCGCCCGGCTCGCGCTGCTGCTCGCCTCCATGCCGTTCCACGCCTTCTTCGGGGTGGCGCTGCTCGGCGCCGACACCGTCATCGGCGCGCGGTTCTTCGGCGACCTCGCCCTGCCGTGGGTGCCGGACCTGCTGCGCGACCAGTCGCTCGGCGGCGGGATCGCGTGGGCCGCGGGCGAGGTGCCGCTGCTGGTCGTCGTCATCGCGCTGCTGGTCCAGTGGTCACGCCACGACCGCGTCGAGGGCGAGCGGCACGACCGGCGCGCCGACCGCGACGGCGACGCCGAGCTCACCGCCTACAACGCGATGCTCGCCGACCTCGCCCGCAGCCGCCGCTGACCGCAGCGACCCGACCGCGCGTCGGACCCGTCGTCGGGAAGCCTCCGGTGTTCCCGACGACGGGTCGTTGTCGCGCGTATGAGCGAGCGCGCGGGGGTCGAGGAGCGGCGGCGGAGGTCGCGGGTGCCGATGGTGGTCGGGATCGTCGTCGTGGCGGTGCTGGCCGTGGTGATCGGCGGCGTCATGCTGACGCAGCGCTCCGCGTCGACCGGCACGGCCGACCCGACGACGCCGGCCGGCTCGATCCCGATCTCGCGCGCGGGCACGCCGTTCCCCGTCGTGGTGGACGATGGCGTGGTCGTCGCCGGGCGGTCCGCGCCGCACACGCTCGACGTGTACGAGGACGCGCTGTGCCCGGCCTGCCAGTCCTTCGAGGCCCGGGGCGGCGCGCGGATCGCCAAGGTCGTGGCCGAGGGGAAGCTGCGCGTCCGCTACCACCTGGTCAACATGCTCGACCAGCGCTCCGAGCCCGCCGGGTACTCCACGCTCGGCGGCAACGCCATGCTCTGCGGCGCCGAGAACGGGATCTTCCCCGACCTGCACGTCAGCCTCTACACCGCGCAGCCCGAGGAGAACGGCACCGGCTACACCGCCGACCAGCTCGTCGACCTCGGGAAGCGGCTCGGCGCCGGACCGGGCTACGCCGACTGCGTCCGCAGCGGCAAGCACGACCAGGCGATCGCGGCCAACTTCGCGGCGGCCTCGAAGGACCCGGACCTGCACCACCAGCAGACCGGCGCCTTCGGCACCCCCGCCCTGGTCTTCGACGGGAAGATGCTTCAGCCCGGGGACGCGCGCCTGGACGCGGTCGCCCCGCCCTTGTAGGTGCTCCGCAGGTGAGCACTAAGTGGGGCTATAGCCCCACTTAGTGCTCACGAGCGAACCGCCGGAGCCGCAGGCTGTTCCCGACGACGAAGATGCTCGACAGGCCCATCGCCGCTCCGGCGATCATCGGGTTGAGCAGGCCGAACACCGCGAGCGGCAGGGCCGCGACGTTGTAGGCGAAGGCCCAGAAGAGGTTGCCGCGGATCGTCGCGAGCGTGCGGCGGGCCAGGCGCAGGGCGTCGGTGACCGAGCGGAGGTCGTCGCCGACCAGCGTCAGGTCGCCCGCGTCGACGGCGAGCGCGGAGCCCGTGCCCATCGCCAGACCGAGGTCCGCCCGGGCGAGGGCGGCCGCGTCGTTCACCCCGTCGCCGACCATCGCGACCGTGTGCCCCTCGGCGCGCAGCCGGTCCACCACGTCCGCCTTGTCGGTGGGCAGCACCTCGGCGATCACGTCCTCCGGCGCGATGCCGACCTCGTGGGCCACGGCGTGCGCGGCGGCCGGGTTGTCGCCGGTGAGCAGCATCGGGCGGAGCTTCATCGCCCGCATCCGGGCCACGGCCTCGGCCGACGTCTCCCGCACGGTGTCCCCGACGGCGAGGACCGCGCGCGGGACCGGCTCCCCGTCGGGGGTGTCGGCCCACGCGAGGACGACGGCGGTGGCGCCGGTCGCCTCGGCCTCGACGAACGCGGCGTCCAGGTCGGCCGGGAGGTCCCCCACGAGACGTCGGCGGCCGATCACGGCGGGGGCGCCGTCGACGATCCCGCGCACCCCGAGGCCGTCGAGCACCTCGATGACGGTCGCCTCCGTCGACGATGTGGCGTTCCTGCCCCTGGACGACAGCAACGACGCGTCGCTGCCACCGGTGTCGCTGTCACCGGTCGAGAGGGCGGCCTCGACGAGGGCCCGGGCGACGGGGTGGTCGACCTCCGCCTCGAGCGCGGCGACCCGGCGCCGGACGTCGGACTCGGCCACACCCGTCGTCAGGAAGGAGGAGCGGAGCGACATGCGGCCGGTGGTGACGGTGCCGGTCTTGTCGAGGACGACGGTGTCGATCTTCCGTGAGGTCTCGAGGACCTGCGGTCCGCGCAGCAGGATGCCGAGCTGGCGGCCGCGGCCGGAGGCGACGGCGAGGGCGGTCGGGGTGGCGAGGCCGAGCGCGCAGGGGCAGGCCACGACGAGGACGGCCATCGCGGCGGCCACGGCGAAGGCCGGGTCGGCGTCGGCGAACCACCAGAAGCCGAGCGTGTAGAGCGCCAGGACCATGACGACGGGCACGAAGCGGCCGGCGATCGTGTCGGCGAGCCGCTGGACCGACGCCTTGCCGAGCTGCGCGTCCTGCACCCGGCGGGTGAGGCGCGCCCATTGGGTGTCCTCGCCGACGCCGGTGGCGCGCACCGCGACCCGGCCGGTGGTGACGACCGTGCCCGCGAGCACCCGCGTGCCCGGGCCGGCGTCGACCGGCACCGACTCGCCGGTCATCGCAGCGACGTCGAGGGTGGCCGTGCCGTGCTCGACGACGCCGTCGACCGGCACCGTCTCGCCGGGGAGCACCGCGACGTGGTCTCCGGCCGCGACGTTGCCGACCGGTACCCGCAGTGCCCGCTCCCCCACCAGCAGCCGCGCGTCGGGGGTGGCGTGCTCGTCGGCACCCGCACCCCCGTCGGCCAGGGCCTTCCGACGACCGCGCAGCTCGATCCAGCGCCCGACGAGCACGGCGGTGACGATCGCGACCGCGGTCTCCAGGTAGATCGTGCGCGTCCCGCCGAAGGGGTCCGGGCCGGGGATGATCGAGATGCGGTGCCGCACCCCGCCGAGCCCGGCGTCGCCGAGGAAGAGCGTGTAGACCGACCAGCCGAACGCCGCGAGCACACCGACCGACACGAGCGTGTCCATCGTCAGGGACCCGTGGCGCAGGTGCTTCGCGGCCGCCCGGTGGAAGCGCCAGCCGCCCCAGAACACGACCGGCGCGGCCAGGACCAGCGAGAACCACTGCCAGTACCGGAACTGCCAGGCGTAGTTCATGGCGATCGCGATGACCGGCACCGACAGGGCCAGGCACACGAGCGCGCGCTGCTTGAGGTCGGACAGCTCGGGGTCGTCGGCGGGCCGGTCGCCCGTCGGTGCCTGATGTTCCTCCGCGTGAGGGGACCCCTCGAGCGCTTCTAGCGCTCGAATCGTCCCCTCGTGTTCGGTCGCCGGCCCGCTCGACCGTTCGCCAGGGGAGGATTCGAGCGCTCCTGTGGCGTGAGGGTTCCCCTCACGCCGGGGGGCAGGAGGGGCGGCGGCCACCACGGATGCGCCGAACCCCAGCTTCTCCACCGTCCGCACGAGCACGTCGACGTCGCCGGGGTGCGTCACCCGGGCCCGGCCGGTGGCGAGGTTGACCTGCGCGTCGACGCCGGGGAGCTTGCCCAGCCGGCGCTCGATCCGCGCCACACAGGCGCCGCAGGTCATGCCGGTGACGGCGAGCTCGGTGGTGACGGGGGCGTCGGTGACGGTCACGCCGGAAAGCTAGACAGGCCCGTCGTCGGGAGGGCCGGTCCCTGAGTCACCCCCGGGGCGCGGGCCGACCACCGGCGCGGGCCCGACGACGAGCGGTCTCCTGGCTGCTCCGGTCGGACCAGCGACTCTCAGGCGAGGCCCACCATGGCGCCGAAGTAGGCCGGGAAGCTCGCCACGATCGCCACGACGATCACGAGGTACCAGGCCGCGAGACCCCACCCGTGCCGCCGGACGATGGCCGGACCGCCCGGCTCACCGCCGAGGTTCCCCTCGCGCAGGTTGTGCATGGTCGTGAACCAGAAGATCGCGAGCACGGCGACCCAGGCCACCATGCAGTACGGGCACAGCGCGTGGATCACGATCAGCGACTGGGCGATCAGCCAGTGCACGAACGCGACGCCCGCGAACGCCCCGACCTGCAGCGCCTGCCAGTACCAGCGCGGCAGCTCGACCCGCGCCAGCACGAGGGCGCCGGAGACGACCACGAGCGGGAACGTCACGAGCCCGATCACCGGGTTCGGGAAGCCGAGCAGGGACGCCTGCCAGGTCTTCATGATCGTCCCGCACGAGAGGACGGGGTCGATCGAGCAGCTGGGGACGTAGTCGGGGTTCGCGAGCAGGTCGAGCTTCTCGACGAGCAGCACGAGCGACACGACCAGGCCGACCAGCCCACCGACCAGCAGCACCCACCCGACGCCGCGGACCGACCCGGCGCCGTCGTCGACCTCGACGTCCGCCACCGGCTCCGGGGCCGGCGGCATCGCGCTCGCCATCGGCGCGGTCGGGGCCGCTGGACCCGGCTCCGCCGTCGCGACGCTCCCGCGGTGCCTGCCGTGCTCGGCCATGCTCGTCTCCTCCACGTCACACGATGCCGTCGACTCCTCCGGTCGTCCGGCGGGTCGTGCGAGTTCCCATCCTCATCCTGACGTGTCCGACTCCGGTGAACGCGCCCACCTCCCGCCACGACGGTGGCCGTGATCGCGAGGGTGACATCAGGCAGCTCCGAGCGCTCCGGACCGTGCCTGGTGTGCGTTTCGCGGCCGGGAGGCTCGCGCCCTGCCGCGCGAGAGTCACTTCAGGCAGGCCGGACGGCCCGGCGGCCTGCCTGGTGTGCGTCTCGCGGCGGGGTCAGGCGCCGAGCGCTTCGAGCAGGCGCTCCACTGCGTCGTCGAGCTCGCCCCCGACCTCGCTGATCGCCGCGTTCCCGTAGCTGGAGAAGTAGCTGCTCGGCCGGTCGACGACGAGGTGCGTCGCGCCCTGCGGGTCGTCGTGGATCAGCATGCGCAGGGGTGCGTGCAGCATGACCTGGGGGTCGTGGCGCGCCATCCGCTCCGCGGTCACGTGGTTGCCCACCAGGTAGGCCACGGCCCGGCCGGAGAACGCCGACCCGGCCGTCCCCGCGCCCACGTCGACCCGCCAGTAGACGAGGAAGCCCTGCGGCGCCCCGTTCGTGAGGGCCACCGCCTGATCCCACGTCTCCGCGGATTCGAGCGCGGCGACGTCGATCGGCGGCACGAGTCGCTCGAAGGCGGCGACGACGTCGTCGAAGGCCCCGGGGAGGACGACGTCCTGGCGCTCGACCTCGTGGGTGGTGACGGAACGGGACACGGGATGCCTCCGGGAGTCGGGTGGTCAGGCGACGGGGGTGGCCGGGTCGCGGCGGGCCAGCGCGAGGTCGGCCTGCTGGCCCACCGCGACGCGGGCGGCGGACGGCCGGTGCCCGGCAGCGGAGACGAGCACGATCACGTGGTCCGCCACGCCCTCGAGGAGGGCCCGGAAGCGGCCCCCGTCCTCGGTCGCGGCGCGGGCGAGCTGCGCCCCGGAGGCGTCGATGACGGTGATGACGGCTCCGCGCACGGCCCGGCCGTCCGCGTCCCGCACGCTCCCGTGCACGACCGGACCACGCCCGTCGTCGGGACGGGAGGCCTCCGGCGCGGCCACGGTCGCCGGTTCCGGCGACGACACCGATACCGGCGCGGGCGTCCGCTGCCGCGTGACCACCGCGAGGACGAGCCCGCACAGCACCGCCACCCCGGCCGCCGCGACGAGCAGCCACCACCCGGCCCGGACCGAGCCGAACTCCGACGGCCGGCCGGTCGTCTGCACGCCGATCACGGACACGAGCAGCGCGACCCCGAGCACCGACCCGACCTGACGCGCCGTGTTGATCAGCGACGACCCGGAGCCCCATTGCGCGGCGGGCAGCGCGGAGCCGACCACGGAGGACAGCGTCGGCAGGATCAGCCCGACGCCCAGCCCGGTCAGCAGCTGGCCGGGGAGCATCCCGGCGGCGTAGTCGGGGGTCAGGCCGAGGTGCGTGAGCCACCACAGCGGGCCGGCCCCGAAGGCCAGTGCCCCGAGCGTGGCCGTCGCGCCGATCCCGATCCGCGCCGACAGGTGCCCGGCCAGCCGCGAGACCACCACCACGACGGCGGGTCCGGGGCTCAGCGCGATCCCCGCGAGCGGGGCCGACCAGCCCCAGGTCCCGGTCAGGTAGAGGACGTTGACCACGAGCATCCCGGCGAAGGCCGTGGTGAACGCGAACATTGTCAGCGCCGCGAACCCGACGGCGGGGACGCGGACGACGGCGAGGTCGAGCGCGGGGACGGCGTGGCGGCGGGAGCGCACCACGACCGCGACGAGCCCGAGCACGGCGACGACGAACCCGACGACGACGGGCGTCGACGACCAGCCGCTCTCGGGCGCCCGGACCAGGGCATAGGCCAGGGAGCCGACCCCGACGATGAGGGCGAGCGCCCCGAGCAGGTCCGGCGTGCCCGTGCGGGCGCCGTCGGACTCGCGCAGCACCCGCATCCCGGCGACCAGCGCGACCAGTCCCACCGGCACGTTGACGAGGAACACCCAGTGCCACGACGCCTCGACCAGCAGCCCGCCGAGGGGCGGCCCGAGCGCCGCGGCGACCGCGCCGATCGAGGCCCAGGCGCCCACCGCGTGGCTGCGCCGCTCCGCCGGGTACGCGGCGAGCAGCAGCGACAGCGACGTCGGCATGACGAAGGCCGCGCCCACCGCCTGCACCGCCCGGGCGGCGACGATGAACCACACCGTCGGGGCGACGGCGCAGGCGGCCGACGCGACGGTGAACACGGCGAGGCCGACGAGGAAGATCCGCTTGTGCCCGTACCGGTCGGCCAGCCGCCCGGCCAGCGCGAGGAACGCCGCGAACACCACGGTGTAGCCGTTCAGGATCCACGACATCTGGCCGAGGTCCGTGCCGGGGAAGTCGGCGCGGATGTCGGGGAACGCGATGTTCACGATGAACAGGTCGAGGCTGGACAGGAACGCCGCGGCCGAGGCGATGAGCAGGACGAGGCCGGGTCTCGGGGGCATCGCGGACCTCTTCACGGGGTGCTCGACGGGATCCGGACCGATCGGTCCGGAGGGATGTGCGTGCGCGGGGCGGGTCATCGGAACCGAGGCTCCGGCTCAGGCTTCGGCGACGAGCCGGCGGGCGAGCTCGACGGCGGCGACCGCGCCGCGGCGTCGCTCGTCGCGGTCCCGGTAAGCGCCCTGGACGTACAGCCCGTCCACCAGCAGCCAGAGCTGCTCGGCGAGGTCGGCCGGGTCGGCCACCCCCAGCCGGTCGACCAGCCGTTCGATCGTCGCGCGGCTCTCCGCCAGCTGCGCCCGGGCGACCGCCGTGGGCGCCGGCGCCTCGTCGTCGGGGAACTCGGCGAGGAAGTTGCGGAAGGCGCACCCGCGGAAGTCCGGGCGGTCGGCGATCCGGGCGACGTCGGCGACGACCGCGACCAGCTGGTCGCGCGGGTCCTCCCCCGCCTCGTCGAGCGCCCGCCGTGCGGACTCCGCGCGCCAGGTGCGGGTGCGCTCGAGGTAGGCCGCGACGAGGTCGTCCTTGGTGGGGAAGTGCGCGTAGAGCAGGTTCTTGCCGGTCCCGGCCTCGGTGATGATGCGGTTCATCCCGACGCCGCGGACGCCGTGGGCGTAGAAGAGCCGCGAGGCGGTGCCCAGGATGCGTTCCCGGGTGCCCGGCGTGGGCGGACGAGGCATGCCGCCACGTTAGCGGACCGATCGGTCCGCGTCACCCTGCACCTATCGACGGTTCCGATCACGACGTGACCGTGGTCACGATGGGTCACGGTCGACGAGAGGATCCGAGATGACGGAACTGACGGTCCCCGGGTACGCGCGCTGGGCGGCGGTGCGTGAGCGGGCGCGCGCGGCGGCGCCGGAGGCGTTCGCCGACGACGGGCCGGCGAACCTGATCGACGGCGAGTGGCGGGCGGTCGGCACCGCCTCGACGCAGACGACGCCGGTCGACGGCACCACCCTCGGCACGATGCTCAAGGTCGATCCCGGGACCGCGCAGGACGCGGTCCGCCGGTCGGCGCGCGCCCACCGCGAGTGGGGGGCGGTCGACCTCGACGAGCGGCGTCGGCGGGTGAGCGCCGCGATCGACGGGATGGAGGCGGTGCGCGACGACCTCGCGCTGCTGCTGTCGTGGGAGATCGGCAAGCCGTGGAAGGCCGCGGGCGCCGACGTCGACCGGTGCCTGGAGGGCGGGCGCTGGTACGTCGAGCAGATCGAGGGGATGCTCGCCCGCGACGTCGACGGGCGGCCGGCGAGCCGGGTCCCGCTCGAGGGGCCGGTCAGCAACATCGCGAGCTGGAACTACCCGATGAGCGTGCTCGTGCACGCCGAGCTGGTGCAGCTGCTGGCGGGTAACGCCGTCATCGCGAAGACGCCCACCCAGGGCGGCGCGGTCTGCCTGACGGTGGCCCACGCGATCATGGTCCGCGAGGGACTGCCGGTCACCCTGCTCTCCGGCGACGGCTCCTCGCTGTCCGACGCCCTGATCCGCTCACCCGAGATCGGTGCGCTCGCGTTCGTCGGCGGCCGCTCCAACGGCGGCAAGGTGGCGGCCCAGCTGGCCGACACCGGCAAGCGCCACATGCTCGAGCAGGAGGGTCTGAACACCTTCGGCGTCTGGGAGTTCTCCGACTGGGAGACGCTCGGCGGACTGATCAAGAAGGGCTTCGAGTACGCCAAGCAGCGCTGCACCGCCTACCCGCGGTTCGTGGTGCAACGTGAGCTCGTCGACGCCTTCCTCGCCACCTACCTGCCCGTCGTGCAGGGGATCCGGTACGGGCACCCGCTCGCCTCGTCCGACGACGAGCTGCCCGCCCTGGACTTCGGCCCGCTCATCTCCGCCGCGAAGGCCAAGGAGCTCGACGACTCGGTCAACGAGGCCCTGCGCCACGGTGCGATCCCGCTCTACCGGGGCGGCCTCGAGGGCGGGGAGTTCCTGCCCGACCAGGACACCTCCGCCTACCACGGCCCGGTGACCCTGCTGGCCCCGCCGGGCGCCTCCCGCCTCATGCACGAGGAGCCGTTCGGGCCGATCGACTCGATCACCGTGGTCGACACCGAGGCCGAGCTCCTCGCGCAGATGAACGCCTCGAACGGGGCGCTCGTGGCCTCCATCGCCTGCGACGACACCGACGCCGCCGCACGCATGGCGGAGCAGGTGCAGGCGTTCAAGGTCGGGATCAACGCGCTGCGCTCCCGGGGCGACAAGGACGAGCCCTTCGGCGGACGCGGTGCGTCGTGGAAGGGCGCGTTCGTCGGCGGGGAACTGCTCGTCCACGCCGTGACGGTCGGGCCGGAGGGCGAGTCGCTGTACGGCAACTTCCCCGGCTACAACCGCTACCCGGAGGTCTGAGGCGCCGCTGCTCCGGCAGCCGGGCCCGGCTGCCGGGGTCGGTAGGCGTGGCGGCGGGCGACCACGGCCGCGACCGCGGTGAGGAGCCCGGGGGCGTCCCGGTCGGGCAGGACGGCCTGGATCACGCAGGGCCGGTGCGGGTCGTCCCGGGCCTTGTCCAGCGCCGCGACCAGGGCGGGCGCGGTCTCCGCGCGCTCGACCAGCGCGTCGCGGAGTCCCAGCGCGGCGGGCAGTTCCTGCCAGTCCTACGCCGTCACGTCGTGGTAGGCCGCCTCCGGGTGGTGGATGGCGCGCTCGACGGTGTAGCCGCGGTTGTCCATCACGACGATCACGGGGGCGAGCCCCCGGCGGGCGAACGTGCCGACGGACACCCGTGACGTCCGGGGTCTCGACCTGCGGGGCAGAAACAGTCAGGATGGACCGGAAGGACCCGTCGCCAGGAGAGGAAGCGCGCATGCCCGTCACGCTCACCGAGGAGCAGACCGCGTTCGCCGGCGCGATCGCCGAGTTCGCCCGGCGCGAGGTGCCGGACAAGGCCGCGCTGGACCGCCTCACCGTCGAGGGCCCGCACTCCGACGAGGTCTACCGCAAGATCGCCGACCTGGGCTGGCTCGGGATCTCGCTGCCCGAGGAGTACGGCGGCGCGGACGGCTCCATGACCGACCTGCTCGTCTTCCTCGAGGAGACCAGCTACCACCGCCTGCCGATCGGCGGCTTCGGCACCACGATCATCACCGCGGCCGCGATCCAGAAGT
The DNA here is from genome assembly GCF_013409505.1 of Actinomycetospora corticicola. Lineage (NCBI taxonomy): Bacteria > Bacillati > Actinomycetota > Actinomycetes > Pseudonocardiales > Pseudonocardiaceae > Actinomycetospora > Actinomycetospora corticicola. The sequence continues at coordinate 3,376,587 of NZ_JACCBN010000001.1, forward strand.
TCGGCTCCGAGGAGCAGAAGCGGACGCTGCTCGGCGGCACCTCGCGCGGTGACGTGCTGGCGATCTCGATGTCCGAGCCGGGTGCGGGCTCGGACGTCGGCGGCCTGACCTGCAAGGCCACGAAGACCGAGGACGGCTGGCTGATCGAGGGCCAGAAGACCTGGTGCTCGAACGCGCACATCGCCTCGCACATCCTGCTGGTGGCCCGCACCTCCACCGAGGGCGGCAAGCACGACGGCCTGACGATGTTCGTGGTGCCGACCGACGTCGCCGGCCTCGAGATCCGCGGCATCGAGACGATGGGCGGCAAGGAGGTCAACGACCTCTACTTCACGAACTGCCACCTGCCCGCGGACGCGGTCGTCGGCACCGAGGGCCAGGGCTGGCGCCAGCTCATGGCCGGCCTGAACCTGGAGCGGATGATCCTCGCCGGGCTCATGCTCGGGCTCGCGCGGCGCGCGTTCGACGACACGCTGGCCTACGTCAAGGAGCGACAGCAGTTCGGGCGGCCGGTCGGCAGCTTCCAGGCGATGCGGCACCGGATCGCCGACAACGCCACCGAGCTGGCGGCGACGAAGCTCCTGGTGCACGACACCGCGGCGACGATCGACGCCAACCCGACGGCGCTCTTCCCGCAGGAGGCGTCGATGGCGAAGCTCAAGGCCACCGAGCTCGCCAAGCACCTCTCGCTGGAGGGCATGCAGATGCTCGGCGGTTACGGCTACGCCACCGAGTACGGGATGGAGCGGCTGCTCCGGCTCTCCGTGGTCTCCACCGTGTACGGCGGGACGAGCGAGATCCAGCGCGACATCATCGGGAAGACCCTCGGGCTCTGACCGCCCCGAGGTCGACCACGGCGGCCACGGTGCCGGCCTGCTCGCGCAGGTCCGCGCCGTGGCGCCGCAGGGACGCCACCGCCGCGACGTTGTCCGGCGTCGTGTCCGCCACGAGCCGGGCCGCCCCGGCGGCCGCCGCCCGCTCCACGAGCAGGCCGAGCACGACCGTCCCGATCCCGCGGCCACGGGCCGGACGGGCGAGCCACACCCCGGTCTCGACCCCCGCCGGGTCGTGCCGCAGCCGGGCCACCCCGACCACCGCGGTGCCCTCGACGACCAGGTAGGACGACTCCTCCGCCGGCCGGGCCCGCAGGAACCGGGCGTAGGCGCGCTCCCGGGCGAGGGTCCAGTCGTCGGGGTGCGGGGCGTCGTCGGGCGGCATCACCTCGCGCGGCCGGGCACCGGACACCGCGGCGGCGACGACCGCGGCGGTCTCGGCGCCGTCGGCGGGGTCGAACGCCCGCAGCGTGACGGTGGGGGCCACGACGTCGGTCATCGGTGGAGCGTGCGCCCGCGTCGCCCGCGACCGCCATCCCTTTCCAACCCAGAGGTCCCACTGCCAGTACGGACCGTGACAGTGCATCGCTCTGTGTAGATAACGTGCCGAGGTCGCGCGTGTGATCCAGGACTCACCGAGATGGCGCTCCTGTCCGCCGTGACCTCTCGACTCCGCGTACCGACCGAGGCGACGCCGACCGGCCAGTCGGTTCGTCGCCTCACCCACTTCAGCGTGCCGACTCACGAAGCGTGGCCGGTCGGCGCCGTGTCCTGATCGTGACCTGCACCCTGAGGGGTGGGTCGGTACCGCCGGTCCCCCCTACCCTCCGTCCCCAGAACGTCAGGGAGCCGAACGATGTCGGGGTCGGTCGGTACACCTGGCGGGACCGAGGACGACCAGACCGAGGAGATTCCGCCGTGGACGACCACGCGCCCGACCGCCTCCGCGACTCCGTGTCCACCGTGCAGGACCTCGTGGCCGACGTGCTCGCCGACCAGGAGGCCATCGAGGACCGCCTGGACGCGTGCGACGCCTACGTCGTCATCGTCGCCGACCCGTCGACCGGGGCGCTCGACTCCTACGGCCCCTTCGACGGGCCGGCCGCGATGCTCGACGCCGACCGCCGCCGTCGGGACCTCGACGCCGGCGACCTCGGCGACGTGAACGTCGCCGTCGTGCGGCACCACCTGCCCGATCCGCCCGCCGGACGTCACGCCGTCGTGTCCTGACCGGCGCGATTGCCCCGCCCGCGGCGGGGAACCCGTCCCCGGGGAGGTGGGGGATGTCCCGACGACGGGTCGCGGTGCCGGGGTACCCGCCCCTCGCGGTGCTCGGCGTCGGCGCCGCGGTCCTCACCGAGGTCGTCGCCGAGGTGGTCGCCACCTACGGCCGTCGCCGCGCCCGCCTCGTCGGACTGGTCCTCAACCTGCTGCTGGCGGTGGGCTGGATCGCCTGGTCGCACTGGCACCCCTCCCGGCCCGAGGTGTTCGCGGCCGCCCACGTCGGGGTGCTCGTGGTGGTCTGGATGATGGCCGACGTCGTCAACACCAACCAGCTCGGCGCCGACGGCGAGGAGGTCCAGGCGCTCCTCGACGCCGGCCACGGCGTCGCCCGCATCCTCGCCGTGCGGAACCTGGCGCTGGCGGCGGTGATCGTCCCGGTCGCCCTCGGGGTGACCTTCGCGGCGCAGCTGCTCGCCACCCGCGCGCCCGACCTGGGGCGGGCCTCGCTCGCCGACGTGGGCGCGGTGTTCTGCTGGCTCGGCGTCGGGTCGGTCCTGTCGGTCCTGCTGCCCTACCGGCCGCTGCCGTGGCGCTCGCGGCTCGCCCTGCCGCGCACCTGGCTGCGCTGGACCGCCTGCGTCGCCGCCCCGTGGGTCGCCGTGCTCGGCCTCGAACCGGCGCTGCGTGTCGCCGACCGGGCGATGGGGCTGCTCGGCGGCGCCGGGCCCCTCGTCGTCGGGATGGCGTGCTGGGTGCTCGGGCTCGCCGGGGCCGCGGGGCTCGCCCGCCGCCACGGGCGGACCCTGCGGCACCGCCTGCGCCTGACGGAGTGACCGCCGCTCAGGTCTGCCGGGCCGCGTCCACGGCGTCCGTCATCGCCTCGAGGTAGCGGCGCACGGTCGCCAGCTCGGCGTCGTCGAAGGTGTCCATGACGGCGTCGGACAACCTCCCGATCGGCGCGAAGAACTCGGCCGCGACCGCCCGCGCCTCGGGGGCGTGGAAGAGCAACACCCGGCGCCGGTCGGCCGCGTCCCGCCGGCGCTCCACGTGGCCGGAGGCGACCAGCCGGTCGACGACGCCGGTGACCGAGCCTGACGTCAGGGACAGCGCCTCGCCGAGGGCACCCGCCGTCAGCGGCGTGCCCTCGGTCTCGGCCTGCATCACGTGCAGCAGCGCCTCGAGGTCGGTGGGGTGCAGCCCCTGGCGCGCGGCGAAGGTGTCGGCCAGGTGCTGCGACGAGGCCGTGAGCCGCTGCAGGGCCCGCACGATCGCGGCGCGCTCTTCGGTGGGTGGCACCCCTACATGGTGTCGTGCCCGTACATCCGACCCAGCGGGTCGTGGATGAACTCGATGCGGGCCCCGTCGGGGTCGAAGGTGTAGATCGAGGTGCCCGACTCGAGCATGTACTCGATCCCGCGCTCGTCGAGGCGGCCCTTGATCTCGTGCCAGTGCTCCTCGGAGACCGACAGACACAGGTGGTGCAGCCCGCCCAGGACCTCCTGGTACGGCCCCGGCTCGACGCCGGGCAGGTCGAAGAACGCCAGGTGGTTGCCGTTCCCGACGTCGAAGAAGAAGTGCGTGGAGCCCGCGAGGTCGCGGTTCTCGAAGAGCACGGTCACGGGGAAGCCCGCGACGTTCTGGTACCACTCGGTGGTGGTGCGCACGTCGCGGCAGATCAGCGCGACGTGGTGGACGCCCTGGCCGTAGCTCTTCGGCCGCTTCTCCTTCGAGAAGAGGAACTCGGCGCGGACCCGGTCACGGATCTGCTCGAGCTCGCGGCGCTGCTCCTCGGAGATCAGGGTCGCCTTGTCCTGCCGGTCGTACTCGTCGCGCGTCGGTTCGGGCGTCTGCGACTCGGTCGTGGTCATCGGTCCGGGTCTCCCATCAGGTCGGTCGCCATCGCCCAGGCCAGGACCTCGGCGTCGGTGTGCGTGCGGACTACGGTCGCCGTGGGCCCGGCGAGACGGGCGGTGTCGCCGGGGTGCAGGACGGCCTCCCCGAGGCCGACCTCCCCCCGCGCGACGAAGACGTGCAGGAAGGGCGCGGGCGGCAGCTCCAGGTCGGCGCCCGCGGACGGGCGGGCGACGTGCAGGACGGCGTCGGCGATGCCCAGACCGGCCCCGACGGAGCGATCCGCGGGGCCCGCCACCGGCACCCACCCGCCGTCGTGCAGGGCCGCGGAGACGTCGACGACCTCGTGGACCGGGTCGACGCCGGCCTCGTCGGGGAGCAGCCACATCTGCACGAGGTGCAGCTCGTCGTCGGCGGCGTTGCGCTCGCGGTGCACCACCCCGCTCCCCGCCGAGAGCCGCTGGACCGACCCCGCCGTCACGTGCGCGGTGCGCCCGGCGTCGTCGGCGTGCTCCAGCGTGCCCGCGAGCACCCAGGTCACGATCTCGGTGTCGCGGTGCGGGTGGTCGTCGTACCCGGCGCCGGGCGCGATCCGGTCCTCGTGGTGGGCGAGCAGCACGCCGTGGTGGGTGTTGCCCGGCTCGAGGTGGGCGCCGAAGGAGAACGAGTGGCGGGAGTCGACCCCGGGGACACCGGGCAGCACGCCGCGATCGGCGGCGCGGCGCACCTCGACCGTCCCGACCATGTCACCCCGTTCGTTGAACGGACAACGTAGCGCCTGGGCCGCCGGGCTGCCATGCCTGAGCGGGTCAGACGAAGACGTCGTCGACGTGCACGGTGACGTCGACCGGCTCCAGCCCGGTCGCCTCCCGGACCCCGCGGGCCACCGCCACGCGGATGCGCTCCCCCAGGGCCTGCAGGTCCTGCCCGTAGGCCGCGGCCAGCGTGATCCGCACGGCCGTCGAGCCGCCCGTGACCCCCGCCTCGACGTCGGGGACCAGCTCGCCGGCGTCGCGGTGGCCGTCGGCGACCAGCCCGCCCAGGGCCACCTCCACCCCGGGGACCCCGGCCGCGAGGTGGCGGGCGAGCGCGACCACGACCCGCGCCGCGACGCGGGTGTGCCCCTGCGGGGACTCGATGCGGCCGTACTCCTCCTGGCCGTCGGGCCCCCGGAGGGACCGCAGGGCCGCCTCGACCAGGGACGGCGGCGCCGTGGGGCGGTCGGCCGCGACGGCCGCGACGGGCGCCCAGAGCCGGGTGTACTCCGCGAGCGCCGCGCGGCAGTGGGGGCACGTCCGCTGGTGCTCGTCGAGCACGTCGCCCCGACCCTCCGCCACCTGCTCGACGAGGGCGGCGGTGGGGCGACCGCACGGCAGGGTCGGCGGTGTCCCCGGGATCTCGGTCATGACCAGCTCCTCATCTCGGCGAGCAGGGTGGTGCGGGCACGGGCGAGTCGGCCGCGCACGGTCGCCTCGGAGGTCTTGGTGATCGCGGCCGCCTGCGCGTAGGACAGGCCCTCGATCTGGCAGAGCACGAGCGGCACGCGCTGGTTCTCGGGCAGGCGTGCGATCGCCGCGAGCCCGGCCCGCACCTCCTCGCCCGCGACCACCGACCGTTCGGGGCCGGCGACGGGCGCGAGGTCGGTCTCCCGGGGCTCCGGCCCGGTCCGGTCGCGGCGCCGGTGGTCGAGGCTGCGGTTGACCACGACGCGGTAGAGCCACGTGGTGAACGCCGAGGTCCCGGCGAACCCGGCGAGGGCCGTCCAGAGCTGGATGACGACCTCCTGGGTCACGTCGTCCGCGTCCGCGGGCTCGCCGGTGATGCGCAGGGCGATCCGGTAGATGCGGTCGCGGTGCCGACGGATCAGCTCCTCGTAGGCCGCGGGGTCGCCCTCCCGAGCCTTCCGGACGAGCCACCGGTCGATCTGCGCGCCGCGGTCGCGCTCGTCGTCGGTCGCCATCCCCTGCCACTACCCGCGACGTGCCAGTGGCATCCCCGTCGGCGTCCTGTCACCGTCGGTCGGGTGACCGCCTCCGAGACGCGGCTCGGCTTCCCCCACCGACCGAGCCCGCACCCGACCCCCGCCCCGCAGCGTGCGGAGCTGCTCGCCGACCCGGGGTTCGGCCGGGTGTTCACCGACCACGTGGCGACGGCGACCTGGACGGTGGACCGGGGCTGGCACGACGCCGGGGTGCGCGCGGCGGAGCCGCTGTCGCTGCACCCGGCGGCCGCGGTGCTGCACTACGCCCAGGAGATCTTCGAGGGCCTGAAGGCCTACCGGCAGCCCGACGGCTCGGTGGCGCTGTTCCGGCCCGCGCTCAACGCGGCCCGCTTCGCGCACTCCGCCCGACGGCTGGCCCTGCCGGCGCTGCCCGAGGCCGCGTTCGTCGACGCCGTCACCGCGCTCGTCCGGGCCGACCAGGCGTGGGTGCCCGAACCGCCCGCGTCGCTCTACCTGCGGCCGTTCACCGTCGCCACCGAGGCGTTCCTCGGGGTGCGGGCCGCCGAGGAGGCACGCTTCCTCGTCACGGCGTCCCCGGCGGGCCCGCTGTTCGCCGGCCGCGACGCCGGTCTGACCCTGTGGATCTCCGACGAGCTCTCCCGCGCGGCCCCCGGCGGGACGGGCGACGCGAAGTGCGGCGGCAACTACGCCGCCGGGCTCGCCGCCCAGGCGGTGGCCCGGGCGCACGCGTGCGACCAGGTGCTGTTCCTCGACGCCCGCGAGCACCGGTGGCTCGAGGAGTCCGGGACGATGAACGTCCTGCTCGTCACCGCCGACGGGGAGCTCCTGACGCCGCCGCTGGGGACGATCCTCGACGGCGTCACCCGCCGCAGCGTCCTCGAGCTCGCCACCGACCACGGCCTGGTCCCCGTGGAGCGCCCGGTGTCGGTGGACGAGCTCCGCGCGGGGTGCCTCGACGGCTCGATCACCGAGGTCTTCGCGACGGGGACGGCGGCCGTCATCAGCCCGATCGTCACCTTCCGCTCCGCGGCCGGGGAGTTCGCGGTCGGCGCGGGCACGGCGGGTCCGCGCACGCTCGCCCTGCGCGCAGAGCTGCTCGACATCCAGTTCGGGCGGGTCCCCGACACCCGGGGGTGGATGGTTCCGTTGCGCTGAACAGCCGATCGAGTGACGTCACTTGACGTAACGATCAGCGTCCATTCGGCGACATACGGTCACGATCCCCGAGCAGCGGAGGCCGACCGTGACGATCGCCCCCGACACCGTGTCCGACCGTCCGGGCACCCGTCACCACGCCTGCCTCGAGGCGGGCGGCGCGCACTACCTGACGGGCACGCCGGACGGGCTGCGCGCAGCCGACGTCGACGCCCTGCGTCGCGGTCTGGACGCGGCGGCCGCGCGGGGGCCGCACTCCCCCGTCGTCGTGACCGCCGGTCTGGCCCTGACGATCGCCGTGGCGGCGGGGACCGACCTCTCCGTCCCCGCCGTCGTGGTGGCGCTGTTCGTCACGGCCGTGGCCGCCCTGGGCGCCCGACGTCTCGACCGCGCGCGGCGCACCGTCCTCGCGACCCACGAGGTGCCCGACACCGACCGGCTCGTGCGTCACGAGCAGCTGGTCGCCGTGTGGGACCGGCTGCGCTGCGCCGCGACCTCGTGGGAGCCCGCCGTCTGGGAGGTCGCCGCGCACGGCGGTCACGCCCCGGTGGTCCGACGCTGCGACGGTCCGCGCCACCTGCGCGCCGACCTGCCCGTCCCGACGTTCTCCGGCGCACACCACGAGATCGCCTTCCTGCCCGACCGCGTCGTGCTGCGCGACGGCCGGTTCCACGCGGTCGTCGGCTACGGCGCCCTCGAGGTCGACACGGAGGTGCGGGAGCGCGCCGAGGGCGGTCGGGTCGGCCGGCTCACGGTCCGGGCGGCCGGGATCACGAGCGTCTTCGACCTCGCCTCGGTCGACGCCGCCTGCGCCACGGCGGCGGCGCTGCGCGGCATGACCGACGCGCACCACCGGCGCGCTCCGGAGGCCGACCGGCCGGCGCGGGCCGCGGCCGTCGCCGCGACGCGGGCGCGGTCGGTCGAGAGCGCCCGGGCGCGACTGGGCGCGGACGCGCAGCGCAGCGGCGCCGGACCATCGACGGGCGTCCCCGGTCCGCGTCAGGCCAGCGAGGACACCGGCAGCTCGTGGGCCTCGCCCACGGCGGCGCTGTAGAGCTCCCCCGCGTGGGTCGCGAGACCCGCGGCGAGCCCGGCGTCGTCGGCGACGGCCTGCCGCCAGCCCTGGTCGGCCAGCGCGAGCACGAACGGCGTCGTGGCGTGGGTCAGGGCGTGGGTCGAGGTGTTGGGTACCGCCCCGGGCATGTTCGCCACGCAGTAGAAGAGCGTGTCGTGCACCGCGAACGTCGGGTCGGAGTGCGTGGTGGGGTGCGAGTCCTCGAAGCAGCCGCCCTGGTCGATCGCGATGTCGACGAGGACCGCGCCCGCCTTCATCCGCCGGACCAGGTCGTTGCCGACGAGCTTCGGCGCCTTCGCGCCGGGGACCAGCACCGCGCCGATCACGAGGTCGGCGTCGAGGACCGCGCGCTCGAGGTTGTCGGTGTTGGAGTACAGCGTCTGCACGCGACCCGCGTAGCGGGCGTCGAGGGCCCGCAGCGTGTCCAGGTTCTTGTCGAGCACCGTGACCCGGGCGTGCATGCCCACCGCCATCTGGATCGCGGCGGCACCGGAGACCCCGCCGCCGATCACGACGACATGCGCCGCCGGCGCACCCGGGACCCCGCCGAGCAGCAGGCCGCGGCCGCCGTGCGAGCGCATCAGGTGGTAGGCGCCGGCCTGCGGGGCGAGCCGGCCGGCGACCTCGCTCATCGGGGCGAGCAGCGGCAGCGCGCCGTGCCGGGTGACGGTCTCGTAGGCGATCGCGGTGGTGCCCGCGTCGAGGAGTGCCTGCGTGCACTCGCGGGACGCGGCGAGGTGGAGGTAGGTGAAGAGCGTCAGGTCGTCGCGCAGCCGGTGGTACTCCGAGGCCACGGGCTCCTTGACCTTGACGACCAGCTCGGCCCCGCCCCAGACGGTGTCGGGGTCGGCGACGATGCGGGCGCCGGCCTCCTTGTACTCGTCGTCCCCGAAGGCCGAGCCCGTACCCGCGCCCTCCTGCACGACGACGTCGTGGCCGTGGGCGACCAGTTCCCGGACGCCCCCGGGCGTCAGGGCCACCCGGAACTCGTTGTCCTTGACCTCGGTGGGTACCGCGACCTTCACGCTCGTCCTCCGCTCCTCGTCCGCTCTCACCTCCATTCTGAACGTCCTGCCGTTTCATGGCCAGAATCCTGAAGAAGGTTCTGTATCCTGGCGTCGTGGATGAACTTTCCGACGATCCTCTGGTCCGGTCGGAGCCGTTGCCGAACGATCTGCGGTCGATCGACCCGATCGATCGCGCCCTCCTGGGCCATCTCGTCGCCGACGCCCGCATCACGAACGCCGCGCTGGCCGAGCGGGCGGGCATCGCAGCGTCGACGTGCCTGGCGCGGGTGCGGTCCCTGCGCGAACGCGGCGTGATCCGCGGGTACCACGCCGACGTCGATCCGGACGCCGTCGGCCTGCCCCTGCAGGCGATGATCTCGGTGCGCCTGCAGAGCGACGCCCGTGACCGGCTCGGCGAGTTCACCGCCCTCGTGCGCCGGCTGCCCGCCGTGCGCGACGTGTACTTCGTCGCCGGGGCCGACGACTACCTGCTCCACGTCGCGACGGCGGGGACCGGCGCCCTGCGCGACCTCGTCGCCACGCTCAACGGTCACCGCGACGTCGCGGGCACCGTCACGAGCCTGATCTTCGACCACATCCGCACCGCGCACGGGGTCTGAGCGCTCAGGACAGCACCAGCGACGTCGCCGCGGAGGTCGCCGACCACGCGTCGCTCCCGGCGGCCTGCCCCGGGTCGTCCATCATCTCCGCCACCCGGACCTGGTTCTCCAGGGCGAGCCGCTGGTCGGCCTCCGCCACCGGGCGCATCCGTTCCTCGTAGGCCGCGAAGGCCTCCGCGACCGGCCGGGTGTCCAGCTCCTGCGCCAGGAGGTACGCCCCGACCAGGGCCAGCGTCGTGCCCTGCCCCGAGAGCGGGGTGGTGCACCAGGCGGCGTCACCCAGCAGGACCGTGCGCCCGCTCGACCAGCGCGGCGCGACCACCTGGGTCATCGGCGCGAGGTAGAAGTCGTCGGCGCCGGCGAGGCCCTCGAGCATGCGCGGCACCCACCAGCCGTGGTCCGCGAACACCTCGGTGAGCAGGGCCTTCTGGGCCGCGACGTCCCGGTGGTCGTCATCGGCCGCCCCCTCGAACCCGAGGTTGACGCGCACCTCCCGGTTGTCGCGGGCGGTGTAGAGCCCGACCATTCCGCGCGGCGAGCGGCAGAACACCTGCCAGCGGTCGAGCCCGAACACGTTCGGCATCGTGTAGACCGCGAGGTGGCTGCCGAGCGGACGCAGCGCCCCGTCGTCGACCAGCCCCACGAGCCGGCCGACGCCGGAGTGCAGGCCGTCGGCGCCGACCACGACGTCGGGCTCGAGCACGCGCCCGCTCGCGAGCTCCACGTGGTCGGCCCCGATCGCAACGATCCGGTCGCCGAAGCACCACTCGGCCCCCGTCGCCGCGTCCGCGAGCATCCCGGCGAGGTCGTCGCGCAGGATCTCGACGTCGGGCGAGTCGAGCGGGCCGCCGGTCAGGGTCGTGGTGGTCGACCGCATCAGCTCGGTGCCGTCGGCCGCGACGACCGACATGCCGCGCATGTCGGTCCGGGCGGCACGGAGCCGGTCGCCGAGCCCCATCCGGTCCATCACGTCGAGGGCGGGACCACGGACGTCGACGGCCTGTCCCCCGGGACGCGGCCGCGGGGCGACCTCGACGACGGTGACGCGGTGGCCACGGGCGAGCAGCAGGTGAGCGAGGGCCGAGCCGGCGATCCCGGCTCCGGAGACGAGGACGTGCATGACGAGCTCCTCCTGGACGGTGTACGAACAGCAGGGACCGTGCTCGTCCGACGGCGAGGAGCGCCACCGTGTCGCAGGACAGCGATCTCCCCTCCCGCCGCGTCGCGGACGCGCTGCGGGCCCGGATCGAGGACCTCGCTCCCGGCGACCGGTTGCCGTCGGTGCGCGCGCTCGTCGCCGAGCACGGCGTCGCGTCCGCGACGGCGTCGCGCGCCCTCGCCCTGCTGCGCGAGGAGGGGCTCGTCGAGTCGGTCCCCCGGGTCGGCACGGTGGTCGCGGCCCGCTCGGCGTCCCGACGGCGGGTGCGGCCACGGGGCGCGGGGCCGGACCGGGAGGACGTCGTCGCGCTCGCGGTCGAGCTCGCCGACGCCGACGGCCTGGCCGCCGTGTCGATGCGTCGACTCGCTGCCGAGCTGGGGGTGCCGACGATGACCGTGCACGGCCTCGTCCGCGGCAAGGACGAGCTGGTCATGGCCATGCTCGACGACGTCTTCGCCGCCGAGCCCTGGCCGACGCCGGCCCCGGAGGCGGGGTGGCGGGCGCGCCTGGAGATGTCCGCGCGACGGCAGTGGGCGGTGTACTCGCGCCATCCGTGGGCGGCCCGGGCGATCTCGCTGCACCGCCCCCAGCCGGTGCCCGCGCTGCTCGCGATCGCGGAGTGGGACCTGACGACGCTCGAGGGCGTGGTCGCCGGGTCCGAGCGCCGCTTCGACCTCTACATGGTGCTCGCGGGCTACGTGCGCGGCATGGCGATGACCCTCGCCGCCGAGCGGGACGCGGAGACCGACACCGGGGTCGGCGCCGACCACTGGATCGACCACGACCCGGCGACGGTGCGGGGCATGCAACGCCTGGCGGGTCCCGCGATCCGGCGGGCCGGGCCGTACGCCTTCGACCTCGACCGCGTGTTCCGGACCGGCCTGGACGCCCTGCTCGACGGGATCGTCTGACCTAGGACAGGATCACCGCCCGTGGACGTCCTGACGCGGATCGGTCTGGTCGAGCTGGCCTTCGGGGCGGTGCTCGGCTGGGCGGTGGCCGCCACCATGATCACGCCGCAGCTCGTCGAGCGGGCCGGGGTGCGCAAGCCGCGCCGGATCCTCCAGGCGCACCTGGACTACGTGATCATGGGGATCATCCTGATCGCGGTCGGACTGGCGGTGCCGGGCCTGCCGACGTGGCTCGCCGCCGCCATCGTGGTCGGCACGTGGTTGAACCCGACCCTGTTCCTGCCGCTGGCCTGGTCCCCGCGCGCGGCGACCCGCACGTGGTTCCAGGTGCTCAGCGTCGTCTCGTTCACGCTCACCAGCGGCGGGCTGGTCGGTGCCGCCGTCGTCGGTCTGGTGCGCTGACCTCGCCCTGATCATCGGGTGCCCGGTGCCCGGTGCCCTGGCCCGACTCCGCGCACAGCACCGAGCACCCAGGTCAGAGCGTGACCGGCCCGCCGGGCGTCGTGAGCTCGGCGCGCGACGCCACCGGCCCCGGCGTCACGGTGACGCGGTTCCCCAAGTGGCCCACGAGCCCGGCGTCGACCAGGCGGGAGCGCAGGGCATCGGCCGACGGCGTCGAGAGCACCAGCCGGGACAGGGCGAGCCCGCCGTCGGCGAGCCCCGTCGAGGGGTGCCCGCCGTCCCAGGCGATCAGCGACGGCCACACGCCCGACCCGTCGACCGGGAACGACCCGTCGTCGGGAACCGTCAGCGACCAGGCGAGGTCGTCCCGGGAGAGGCGCAGCACGGGGTCGGACGCCGAGGAGAGCGACGGCAGCCGGAGGACCCAGTGCACGAGGCGCGGCGGCCCGGAGAACCGGTCGAGCGCGAACCAGCGCGGCCGGCCCGGGGCGGGCGCCTCCGGGTCGATCGCGATGAGCTCGAGGTAGGTGCCGTCGTCGAGGTTCCAGAGCGCGTTGTGGGTGCCGAAACGCGCGTGGCGGGCGCGGCCCGCGGGCTCCACCCCGAGCCGGTCGGCCAGCCACTCCGACGCCGGCTCGAGCGACGTGCAGGCGACGACCAGGTGGTCGACGCCCGGCGTCCGCGCCCCCGGAGTCACGACGCGGCGGCCTTCTTCGCCGCCCGCTGCCGGCGCTCCTCGGCCTTCTCCAGCCCGTCCGACCAGCTGGCGCGGTTCAGGATGAGCCGGCGGTACTGCATGACCTCGGCGCGCTTGTCGACGGCGAGCGCACCCACCAACCGGTCGCCGCTGCGGTAGAGCGCGACGAAGGCGCCGTCCTCCTCGGAGCCCATGACGACCTCCGTCTCGACCTCCGGGTGGCCGTCGTCGGCGCGCGAGACGCCGACGAACTGGATGCGGCTCTCGTACCAGTCCGACCAGAAGTACGGCACCGTCTCGTAGGGCTTCGCCGAGGTCGGGTCGACGGCGTTGCGCGCGGCGAGGGCGCCCTGCTCGGAGGCCGACGTCCAGTGCTCGAGGCGCATCGGGGTGCTCAGCACGTCGTCGAAGAGCGCGTTCGGCCAGCGCGCGACGTCGCCCGCGGCGTACACCCCGGGGGCGGCGGCCAGCGTCTCGTCGGCGAGCACCCCGTTGTCGACGGTCAGCGACGAGGACTCCAGCCAAGCGGTGTTCGGCGTCGCGCCGATGCCGACGACGAGCACGTCGGTCCCGATCTCCGTGCCGTCCGCGAGCACGACCGACTCGACGTGCGAGCTCCCGGTGACCTTCTCCACCGAGGCGCCGGTCAGCACGGTCGTGCCGTGCCGCTCGTGGATCGCGGTGAGCGCCCGGCCCATCCGCTCGCCGACGCCGCGCACCAGCGGCACGGGCAGCGCCTCGACGATCGTCACCTCGAGTCCGCGCTTCCGCGCGACCGCGGCGATCTCGGAGCCGATGAACCCGGCGCCCACGACCGTCACCCGCGGGGTGCCGTCGCGCAGCAGATCCCGCAGGTGCAGGGAGTCGTCCAGGGTCCGCAGCGTCACCACGCCCGCGAGGTCCGGCGCGCACACCGAGGCGGGCAGCGGGCGGGCGTCGGCACCGGTCGCGATGACCAGCCCGGAGTAGGCGAGGTCGCGGCCGCCCACGGTCACGGTCCGGTTCTCGACGTCGAGCGCCTCGGCCGGCGCCCCCAGCACCAGCTCGACGTCGAGCTCGTCGAGCTTCTCCCGCTCGCGGTACGTGGGGTCGCGCGGGTCGTCGTCGCCGAGGTGCTCCTTCGACAGCGGCGGGCGGTCGTAGGGCAGGTGCTCCTCGGAGCCGACCAGCGTGATCGACCCCGCGAACCCGTCGTTGCGCACGGCCTCGACCGCCCGCAGTCCCGCCAGCGACGCCCCAACCACCACCAGATCGGCCACACCACGACCCTAGCGACCGTAACCCGCTCTACGGCACCCTCTCTCGGCCCGCTGCGGTCATCCCTTCGGGGTAGTGCGCTAACACGACCGGCCCATCGAAGCGATCCCCCTTGCACAACGGTTCGAGCGAGGTCGGGGGGTCGCGATGCGGATGACCAGGGTCGGGATGGCCGGGTCGGCGGTCGTCGTGCTGGGCGCCATCGGCGTCTCCACGGGGCTGGGGCTGACCGACGTCGGGACCGCGCGCCCCGCGGCCGTCGCCGCGGCGGCCGCTCCGGTCGCCGCCCCGCCGCTCACGGTGTCCCCCGTGACCGCCGGCGTCACCACGCTGCCGTCGACGACCTCGTCGAAGCCGGCCGCCCGCACCACCACCCGGGCCGCCACGGCCCGGACCACGACCACCCGGAGCACCTCCCGCCCGTCGTCGGGAATGCCCTGCTCGATCAGCGGCGACGGCGCCTGCGTGTCGCTCTCGGCGAAGCGGGTGTGGCTGGTGCAGGACGGGGAGGTCGTGCGCAGCGCGCCGATCACGAGCGGCCGCCCCGGAGAGCGCACCCCGACCGGCACCTTCCACGTCACGTGGAAGGACGCGGACCACCGCTCGAGCGAGTTCAACGACGCGCCGATGCCCTGGTCGGTGTTCTTCAACGGCGGGATCGCCTTCCACACCGGGAGCCTGTCGCGGCAGTCGGCGGGCTGCATCCACCTGTCCGACGCCGTGGCCCGGCAGTTCTTCCGCACGCTCGCGGTCGGTGACACCGTCGTCGTCGTGACGTAGTGCGGGCCGAGGTGACCCGGCGCCTCGTGGGGCGAGGCGCCGGGTCTCCTCGTGGGAACCGATCGGGGCGGTTCCCGACGAGTGCGACGCGGGCCAGCTGGGGAACGAAACGCCACGCCGTGCTCGTCAACCTCCGCTTCGGAGGCTGTCCTGCCCAACGGTGGTCGGTGCCGGTCGTGACGCCCTTCGGTCACGATGCACCCGGTGGAGTGGAACCTCCCGGATCAGGTGTGAAGCGACGACGTGCTCCGTCGTTACAGTGCCCCGGGTGAGTCCCCAGCGTCCGCTCGCCCTGGTCACGGGCGCCTCGCGCGGCATCGGTGCGGCCGTCGCGGCGGCCCTGGCCCCCACCCACGACCTCCTCCTCGGCGGGCGGGACGCCGCGGCGCTCGCCGACGTCGCGGCCCGGCTGGGTGATCGTGCGCTCCCGTGGCCGGTCGACCTCACCGACCCCGAGGCCCTCGCGGGCGCCACCGAGCGGATCGACGAGCTGGACGTGCTGGTGCACTCGGCGGGGGTCGGGATGCTCGGGACGGTCGCCGAGCTGGACGTCGCGACCTGGCGCCGGCAGTTCGAGGTGAACGTGGTCGCCGTGGCCGAGCTGACCCGGCTGCTGCTCCCGGCGCTGCGCGCGTCCCGCGGCAGCGTGGTGTGCGTGAACTCGGGGGCGGGCCTCGCCGCGCGGCCCGGCTGGGGCTCGTACGCGGCCTCGAAGTTCGCGCTCAAGGCCTTCGCCGACGCGCTGCGGGGCGAGGAGCCCGCCCTGCGCGTGTGCTCGGTGCACCCCGGCCGTGTCGACACCGACATGCAGCGCGCGGTCGTCGCCCACGAGGGCGGTACCTACGACGGGTCGCGCTACCTGCGCCCGGAGTCCGTCGCGGCGACGGTCCTGGCGGCGGTCACGGCCTCGCGCGACGCGCATCTCACCGATCTGGTCGTGCGGCCGTCGGAGTCGTAGCGCGGCGGAGCTCGAGCACGCGGACCGGCTGACGGCAGGTGAGAATGCCCCGGACACCGTCGTTCCCCAGGAGGCCCCCGCCGTGGACCCGTCCGACTTCGCCGACGTCCTGACCTCCGTCCGCGAGTTCGTCCGCGAACAGGTCGTCCCGCGCGAGGACGAGATCGAGGAGACCGACCAGGTCCCCGCCGAGCTCCGCGAGGCCTGCAAGGCGATGGGGCTCTACGGCTTCGCGATCCCCGAGGAGCACGGTGGCATCGGCCTGTCGATGGCCGAGGAGGTCGAGCTCGCGATGGAGCTCGGCTGGACGACGCCGTCGCTGCGCTCCCTGTTCGGCACCAACAACGGCATCGCCGGCCAGGTCCTGCTCACCGGCGGGTCGCCCGAGCAGCAGGCCGAGTGGCTGCCGCGGCTCGCGTCCGGCGAGGTGGTGGCGAGCTTCGCGCTGACCGAGCCCGACGCCGGGTCCGACCCGTCCTCGCTCACGACGAAGGCGGTGCGCGACGGGGACTCGTGGGTGCTCAGCGGCGCGAAGCGCTGGATCACCAACGCGCCGTTCGCCGACGTGCTCATGGTGTTCGCCCGCACCGACCCCGACGCCGCGCCCGCCCGCGGCATCTCGACCTTCCTCGTCCCGACCTCGTCGGCCGGGGTCTCCTTCTCCGAGCACGACGCGAAGATGGGCCAGCGTGGCTCCTGGACCTGCGAGGTCTACCTCGACGACGTCCGGGTGCCCGCCGAGAACCTCGTCGGCGGCGAGGAGGGCCTGCACCGCGGGTACGTCACCGCGCTCAAGTGCCTCGCGCACGGCCGACTGCACATCGCCGCCCTCTGCATGGGCATGGCCGCCCGCCTGGTCCACGAGACGGTCGAGTTCGCCACCCAGCGCGAGCAGGGCGGGCACGCGATCGCCACCTACCAGCTGGTCCAGGGCCTCGTCGCCGACTCCGTCACCGACTGGCACGCGGGCCGCGCCCTGGTCCGCGAGGCGGCGAAGGCCTACGACGACGGGTCCGACAAGGTCACCGGCCCCTCCACCGCGAAGTACTTCTGCTCGGAGGCCGTCGGGCGGATCGCCGACCGCGCGGTCCAGGTCCACGGCGGCTCGGGCTACATGCGCGGCGTGCCGGTCGAGCGCATCTACCGGGACGTGCGCCTCTTCCGCATCTACGAGGGCACGAGCCAGATCCAGCAGGTGATCATCGCCCGGGGCGCGCTGGGCAAGGCCGCGCGTTCCTGACGGCGGGTGCGCGCACCCGCCGTCGGGAACGTGGCTCTCCTGCCACTGGACGACAGCAACGACGCTCCGCTGCCACGGGTGACCGAGCTCAGCGCAGGGCCAGGCGCTCCCGGAGCGTGCCGCCGACCGGGGCCGAGGGCATGCGGCCACGGCGGCGGAGTTCCGGCACGACGTGGTGGGCGACCTGCTCGAAGCTCCCGGGGACGACGGCGTAGGCCAGGTTGAACCCGTCGGCCCCGGTCTCGTCGACCCAGGTCTCCATCTGGTCGGCCACCTCGGCGCCCGAGCCGACCGCCACCGGCCCTCGGCCGCCGACCGCGAGGTGCCGGGCGACCTCGCCGACGGTCCACTCGCGGTCCGGGTCGTCGGTGGTGAACGAGGCGAGGGCGGAGCGGCCGGCGTCGGACTCGACGTAGCGCAGGGGCTGGTCGGGGTCGATGCCGGTGAGGTCGAGCCCGGTCCAGCCGGCGAACAGGGCCAACGCACCCTCGAGGGAGAACGACTCGAGGTACTCCGCGTAGAGGTCGGCCGCCTCCGACGAGGAGGCCGCGGCCACCGGGGCGAGCTGGCAGAACACGGTCACGGACGCCGGGTCGCGGCCGGCGTCGGACACCGCGGAACGCAACCGGTCGACCTGGCCGGCGAGCACCGTCGTCGAGGGCCCGGAGATGAACACCGCCTCGGCGTGCCGGCCGGCGAACGCGAGCCCGCGCGGGGAGGCGCCCGCCTGGAAGATCACCGGCGAGCGCTGCGGGGAGGGCTCGCACAGGAACGGGCCGGGCACGTCGTACCAGCGGCCGTGGAAGTCGATGTCGTGGACCTTGGCCGGGTCGGTGTACACCCCGTCGGCGGAGCGGACGACCGCGTCGTCCTCCCAGGACTCCCGCCACAGCCGCCGGCACACCTCGAGGTACTCGTCGGCCTGCTCGTACCGCTGGTCGTGCGCCAGCTGCTCCCCCAGCCCGAGGTTCGCGGCCGCGCTCGCCAGGTAGCCGGTCACGACGTTCCAGCCGACCCGACCCTTCGTCAGGTGGTCGAGCGTGGTGAACCGGCGGGCGAGGGCGTACGGGTGCTCGTAGGACGTCGACACCGTGACGCCGAAGCCCAACGACGACGTCGCCGCCGCCATCGCCGAGACCGGCATCATCGGGTCGCCGAGCGGGATCTGGATGCCGGCGCGCACGGCGGCGTCGCGGGAGCCGCCGGCCACGTCGTAGACCCCGAGGACGTCGGCGAGGAACAGCGCGTCGAACCCGGCGTCGTCGAGCAGCCGGGCGTGCGAGGTCCAGTGGTCGAGGTCGGTGTAGCGGAACCCCTGGTCGGCGGGGTGCCGCCACAGCCCGGGCGACTGGTGGCCCGCGCACATCATGGCGAAGGCGTTGAGGTGGATCCGGGGGCGCACGAGAGGCATCAGAAGTACGCGCGCGTGACCCACTCGGCGATGCACGCGGGCTTCTCGGAGCCCTCGATCTCGACGGTGACCTTCGAGACCACCTGCACCCCGTCGCCGGGCAGGTCCTCGGCGTCGGTGATCGTCACGGTCGCCCGCACGCGGCTGCCGACCTTCACCGGGGCGGGGAACCGCACCTTGTTGAGCCCGTAGTTCACGCCCATCGTCACGCCGTCGAGGCGGCGCGCGGAGTTCGCGAGGTGCGGCAGCAGCGAGAGCGTGAGGAAGCCGTGGGCGATGGTGCCGCCGAACGGGCTCGACGCGGCCCTCTCCGGGTCGACGTGGATCCACTGGTGGTCCTCGGTGTCGTCGGCGAAGCCGTCCACCCGCGACTGGTCGACGGTGAACCAGTCCCCCGGGCCCAGCTCGCGACCGACGGCCGCCCGCACGCCGTCCACTCCGGACAGGATCTCCACGTGTGCCTCCTCGGACTCGTGGGGCGACCCTATCGCCGCAGCGCCACCCGGGCGTCCGGCTCGTCGCGCGCCGCCGCCGCGAGCAGGCCCAGCGAGACCATGCTCACGATCACCGAGGTCCCGCCGGCGGAGATGAGCGGCAGGGTGATCCCGGTGACGGGCAGCAGGCCCAGCACGTAGCCGATGTTGATGACGGCCTGCGCCACCAGCCACACCGTCAGGGTCGCGACCACCACGCGGTTCCACGGGTCGACCGTCCGCGCCGCGATCCGCAGCCCGACCCACGCCAGCAGCGCGAACAGCCCGAGCACCGCGCACGCGCCGACGAGACCGAGCTCCTCACCGAGGATCGCGAACACGAAGTCGTTGGAGGCGTTCGGCAGGTAGCTCCACTGCGCGGCGCCCTGCCCGAGCCCGTCACCGAGCAGCCCGCCGTCGGCCAGCGAGTACAGCGCCTGCTGGGACTGGTAGCCCGCGCCGAGGGTGTCGTCGCCGCTGCCCAGGAACGACGTCAGGCGCGCCAGGCGGTAGCTCGCGGTCACCGCGAGCACCGCCACCGCGGCCAGCGCCCCACCGCCGAGCAGCCCGAGCAGCCGTCCCGGCACGCCCGCGAACCACAGCAGGGCGAACAGCACGACGACGATGCCCAGCGCGGAGCCGAGGTCGGGCTCCACGACCACCAGACCCGCCGTCAGGACCCCGACCGGGACCACCGGCAGCAGCCGCCGCACCCCCGTCACGCCGCGCTGCGCCACCAACACATGAGCGCCCCACAGCACGAGCGCGAGCTTCGCCGGCTCGCTCGGCTGCAGGGACAGGCCCCCGACGACGAACCACTTCTGCGCGCCCGCCACCGAGGAGCCCAGGCCCGGGACCATCACCGCGCACAGCGCGAGCAGGCTCGCGCCGAGCAGCCACGGGCTCGCCACGCGCCAGCGCCGGACCGGGACCCGGCCGGTCAGCCAGAAGGCGACCCCGCCGACCGCGCAGTAGACGAGCTGGTGGGCGAAGACGCCGTAGGGGTTGCCGGTGCGCGCGAGCGAGTCGATCGACGACGCCGAGAGCACCATGACCAGCCCGAGCCCGGCGAGCACCACGGTCAGGCCGACCACGAGGTAGTAGGACGCCAGCGGCCGCTGCAGGGTCGCCGCCACCGTGCGCCGGAGCTCGACGACGTGCGGGGCGATCGGGCTGCGCCGGCGGCGGCCGGGGGCGGCGGTCACGCCGGTCAGCCTCACCGACGGCCCGTCCCGACGGCGGGACGTGGCCCGACCTGCGTGCCGCGGCAGCATCCGGACGCGCGGGACGTCCGGGGCGATGTCACCGGCCGGGCTGCTCCCACCACAGGCCCGAGCCGCGCTCCCCCGCCGCCTCCTGCTCGTCGAGCTCGGCGTCGATCCGCCGGGCCTCCCGGGCGTCCGCCGCGGCGAAGCGGGCCGCGATCGCGCCGAGGAAGGGCAGCCCGGCGAGGTCGCCGCCGATCCACCACACCCCCGCGCCGATCGCCTGGTCGTCGCGGGGGCTCGGGCCCCAGGACCGGTCGACCGCCGTGTAGTGCGCGACCGCGAGCAGCGGGCCGAGCCAGAGCACCAGGCCGAGGACGCCGTCGGTGACCACCTCGGCGATCGCGATGCCGAGCGTCAGCCCGTGGTGGGTGGTGCGCGGCACGGGGTCGATCTGCAGGCGGCTGATCGCGTAGAGCAGGCCCGCGGCCAGCAGCCCGACCGAGACGACGCCGCTCACCGTCGCGCTGCGCAGCTCCAGCGGGTAGAGCCCGGTGAGGTAGAGGACGAACGGCGGTGCCACGAGCGCGAGGGTCGCCGCCCCGGGAGCGGTGAGGGCCCGCGCGACCCCGGAGCGCCGCCACCGGCCCAGGGTCACGACGACGGGTCCCGGGAGCGTTCCGCGGGCGAGGGTCAGGGGCGCTCCCGCCGCGAGCAGCATCGGGGCCACGACGAGCAGGACGACGCCCTGGAGGGCGCGGGTCCAGAAGAGGGTGTCGTCGTAGACGGCGATCGCGCTGCACCCGATCACCGCCAGCAGGACGACGCCGGCCCCGAACGCGACCGTGCGGCGCACCGGCCACGGGCCGGCGAGGCGGCGCACCCCGAGGCCGTAGCCGCCCCCGAGCAGCGCCATCCCACCGAGGACCCCCGGGGCGGCGGTCCAGGCGGTGAACAGGCGCGCGGCGGTCAGCGGGGGCAGGCCCGCGCCCGGGACGATCACGGCCGCAGCACACGCCCGCCGGTGTACGTCGGGCGTGAAGCCCGGTCCCCGGGCCCTACGTCGGCCGCCGCAGGTGGCCGTACACGGTGGTGCGGGGGACGTCGAGCTTCTCGGCGATCTCGGTGACCGACCGGCCCTCGTCGTAGAGCCGCTGCGCCTCGGCGGCGGCGTCCGCGCCCAGCCGCGGGGGGCGGCCGCCGCGGCGTCCCCGGGCCCGCGCGGCGTCGAGACCGGCGCGCGTGCTCGCGGAGACGAGGGTGCGCTGCAGCCCGGCCAGCAGTTCGAGGGTGGGCAGCATCCCGGCGCCGGCGTCGGTGGTCGTGTCGAGGCCCTCCTCGAGCGACCGCAGGTCGGCGCCGACCGCGAGCAGACGCTGCCCGACCTGGACGAGGTGCAGGACCGAGGAGGCCAGCCGGTCGAGGCGGGTGACCACGAGGACGTCGCCCCGGACCAGGTCGCCGAGGACTGCCTCCAGCTCCGGGCGCGCACCGCGGGTGCCCAGCGAGGTGTCGACGCGGATCCGGTCCGCGGGCACGCCCTCGGCGCGCAACCGCTCGACCTGGTCCGAGGCGTCGTCGCTCGCCGACGTCACCCGTGCATAGCCCCGCAGCACTCCGGCCCTCCGATCGACGCGATACGGAGGGGGCATCGCCGCAGAGCCACGTTCCGTAACGCCTCGGACGGTCCCCGTGATCACGGTCGCGCCCTCTTGACCACTGCTCCGGGCACCCCGGAACCGCTTCCGGACGGGGCACCCGGGAGCGATCGTCGCAGGTGGCACGCCTCGGACGGGTGACGAAAAGTCGGCACACTCCGTCACCGAATCGCTCGTGCGCGAGGGGATCGCAGTCTCCTGTTCACGATTTCGTGATGCAACCGTGACCTCGTCCGGACCTCCCGGAGGACCCTCGCGCGTCCGAAACGGTGGAGCCTCCCGGGACGATCCGCTCAGCGGAGCGGACGTCGAGGTACCGCCGAACAGAGCAGGGCCTCTCCGGGCCCGTAGGAGGAGTGGGTGCACGTGCGCAAGACCGTCGCCATCGCCGTGGCCGTCGTGGTCGCCGTACTGGCGGTGGTCGCCGCCGGGGCGCTCACCAGCGCCGTGGCCTGGGCGACCGCCGCCGTCCTCGTGGTCGTCGCCGCCGCGGTGATCGCGACGGTCTCCCTGCCCCCGGGCCTGCAGAACGTCGTCGTCGGTCTCGGGGCCCTGCTCGGCCTGGCGGGGATCGCGGTCGCCGTCGCGGAGTTCGGTGTGCGCGGCTTCCGTACCGACTCGACCGCGACCTTGCTCGGCCTCACCGCCGGCCTCGCGGGCCTGCTCGTGGTGGTCGGCGTGGTCGCGGCCCGCTCGCTGCCCGCTCCCGCGCTGTGGGGCGGCGCCGGCCTGCTCGCCGCGATCGCGCTCGTCGCCGGCCTCGTCGTCGCCGCGACCGTGCCGTGGCTGCCGCTCTCGCGGGCCGTCGGCTACACCACCGCGGACGCCGCGACGCAGGTGACGCTCTCGACCCCGGCAGGGGTGGAGGAGGGCGACGTCCTCGTCGCGCAGATCTACCGCTCCGGCGCCGGGACGGTCACCGCGCCGGCCGGCTGGAACACCCTGCGGACGACGGCGCTGCCGAACAACGCGGGCTCGGTCTCGCTGTTCACCGCGACCGCGCAGGCGGAGAACGGCCCCATCACGTTCACCTCCGACGCCCCGGCCACCCTCCTCGGCGGGATCGGCGCCTGGTCGAACATCACCGGGGTCACCGCGCCCGGCGAGAGCACCGGCACCGGCGGGGCCGTCACGGCCTCCCCCGCGCCGGAGGGCAGCTCCACCCAGGTCCTCTACTTCGTCGCCGGCACCGGGGTCGCCGACATCGTCCCGCCGGAGCCGCTGGCCGACGCCTGGACGGTCAAGGCCGACGACGTCGTCAAGGCGACCACCGCGCTCGTCACCCGCCCCGCGCTGTCGACCGACGCCGCCGCCCCCGTCTCCCTCACCTCGTCGGCGCCCCTCGGGGCGTGGGCGGTGCAGACGGTGGTGCTCGCCGCCCGGTAGCGGTCGCGGAGCCCGGCCCGCTCGGGCACCGTGGGAACGGTGCGGGGCGAGCCGGGCGAGACCTACTGGGAGCGGTACGAGTCGCTGATCGACGAGCAGATCCGCCGTGCGACCGCGGAGGGCGCGTTCGACGACCTCCCGGGCGCGGGCAGGCCGCTCGACCTCCCGGCCCGCGACGACGAGAACTGGTGGGTCCGCTCGAAGATGCGGGCGGAGGGCGTGCCCACCGACGCGCTGCTGCCGCCGTCGTTACGGCTGCGCAAGGACATCGAACGACTCGACGACGACGTGCGCGGCCTCGCCGACGAGGCGGCCGTGCGCGCCGTCGTCGCCGACCTCGACCGGCGCATCGTCGCGTTCCTGCGCTTCCCCGACGGCCCCCGGGTGCCGATCCGCCGCCCCTCGGCCGACGCCGTCGTCGAACGGTGGCGGGCCGCCCGCGCGGCCGCCGCCACCCCGGAGCCGCCGCCCACAGCCCCCGCCCGGCGGCGCTGGTGGCGCCGCCGGGACTGAGCTGCGGACCCCACCCCGAACGAGGATCAGCCGAGCAGGGCGTCCCGGGCGCGAGAGTGCGCCCCACACACGGCACCCGCGGCGCGGGAACCGGACGCCGGACCCACACCAGCAGCACAGGGACCACACACGGCACCGCCAGCGCACCACCGCAGGCTGCTGATCATGACCACACCGAACTCCCCCGCCTGGTACGACGGCTCCCCCGCGGCCGACACCGACACCGTCCGCACCCACGCCGTGTACGGCGCCCCCGCCGACGCGGCACCCGCACCCGTCGTCGGGAAGCCCGCCCGGACCGTCTCCGCGCGGGTCGCCGCCGCGATCGGGGTGGTGGCGTTCCTGCTCGGCGCCGGCCTGTCGATGCTGACCGGGCCACTGCTCGGCGGGGGGCCCGGCGGCCCCGGCGACGGCCAGGGCGGCCCGCCCGGGACCAGCCAGCAGTCGACCCAGCAGGGCACGACGGGAACGGGCACGGCCTCGTCGTAGATCACCTCTGGCGCTCGGGGCCCCGGGCGGGCCAGACTCCTGACCCGCCCGGAGACCGGAGACGACGAGGAGCCAGCCGCATGAGCGAGCCCACCCGCATCGACCTGCCGTCCGCGGGCGGTCACACGCTCGCCACCTTCCGGTGGCTCCCGAAGGGCGAGGCGCGCGGTGTCGTGCAGCTCACGCACGGGATGGGCGAGCACGTGCGCCGCTACCAGCACCTCGCCGACCGGCTCACCGCGCTCGGCTTCCTCGTGCAGGGGCAGGACCACCGCGGGCACGGCGCGACGGTGGAGGCCAACGGCACCGAGCCCGGCGTCCTGGGCGAGGGCGGGTGGGCGGAGCTCGTCGCCGACATCGGCCGGCTGCTCGAGCGGGGCCGCGAGGACGCCCCGGGGGTGCCGGTCGTGCTCCTCGGCCACAGCATGGGCTCGTTCGCCGCACAGCAGTGGCTGCTCGACCACTCCGCGGAGGTCGACGCCGCGGTGCTCACCGGGACCTCGCTGCTCGACCAGCTCGAGGCCGCCATCGACACGAGCGGCCCGATCGACCTCTCCGCCTTCAACGCGCCGTTCGCCCCGGCGCGCACCGACTACGACTGGCTCTCGCGCGACGAGGTCCAGGTCGATGCCTACGTGGCCGACCCGTGGTGCGGCTTCGGCCTCGACCCGGCCGGGGGCGCGGGGATGTTCGTCGGGGGCCGCGACGTCGCCGACCCGCAGCGCCTCGACGCCATGCAGAAGGACCTGCCGGTCTACGTCGCGGTCGGCGAGCACGACCCGGTGGGCGGGCCGGTCGTCCTGGCCCAGGCACTCGTCGACCGCTACCGCAACGCGGGGCTGACCGACGTGACGTTCCGGGTCTGGTCGAACGACCGCCACGAGATCCTCAACGAGGTCGACCGCGACGACGTCGAGAACGAGCTCGTCGACTGGATCACGCGCGCGATCAAGCGCTGAGGACCGGGCGGGTCACCAGAGCGGGCGGACCCGGGAGAGCACGACGCCGACCACCGGCGGCACGACGACCGGGGAGAAGGCGGTGCCGATCGCGCCGAGCGTGAGGAGCACCGCCGCCTGCGTCTGGATGCCGACGGTGAGCGGGATGAGCCCGAGCAGCACCGTCGCGACGAACCCGAGTAGCGTCATGATCTGGCCGCTGCGCAGCCGGCGGGGCTCGGACACCCGCCGGGCGAAGCGCGGGTCGGCCGCGCGCAGCGTCCCCACGAGGGCGGCGAAGGCCCGGTCCACCGGGGTGCGCCCACCGTCGGCGTGGGCGGACTCGGGACGCTGATCGTCCTCATCGGACGGTCGGTCAGGCGGCTGCACGCCTCCAGAGTGACCCGGGACCGTCCATGAGCACACCGTGGGGTCGGACACGCGCGGTCATCGACACTGCTCCGAACGTTCCGGCACGCCCAGGCGGGCGAGCGTCGTCCGCCAGTCCCGGCTCAGCGGACTCGACCGCCAGCCGGCGATCGCCCGCAGGTAGATGCCGTCGCCGAGGGCGGCGATGAGATCCGCCGTCAGCTCGTCCCCGGTCTCCTCGGCGAGCACCTCCTGCCAGGCCGCCATCGAGGCGCGGGCCGTGACCGCCGCCGCCTCCTCGGTCGCCGCGACCTTCAGCACGGCGACCATCGCGCGGAAGAAGTCGCTGTCGCGCGCCGGGTCGTCCGCGGACGTGCGCAGGTAGTAGTGCGCCACCGTCTCGGTGCCCGCCGCCGCCCCGGCCCGGGCGGTCGCGATGTCGGCGTCGGTGAGGGCGCGCACCCGCTCGAGCATCCCCTCGAGCAGGGCCTCCTTGGACCCGAAGTGGTAGAGCAGGCCGCCCTTGGACACCCCCGCGCGGGCCGCGACGGCGTCGAGGGTGACGGTCTCGGGTCCCTCGCTCACCACGTGGTCGACGTAGGCGTCGACGATCCGGTCCCGCTGGGACGGTCGGGGCATGCGCGGGACCGTACACCGTCCAGCTGGTACAGTTTCGTAACTGTACCGTCCGGACTGTCGAGAAACAGGAGTCGCGTCCATGTCCAGGCGAGCCCTCGCCCTGGGGGTCCTCACCGCCCCGGTCCTGCTCATCACGCTCGACATGACCGTCCTCGGCGCCGCCCTGCCCGCGATCTCGGAGGACCTGCGGCCCGGCGCGGCGACCCAGCTGTGGATCGTCGACGTCTACTCGTTCGTGCTCGCGGGCCTGCTCGTGGTCGCGGGCTCGCTGGGCGACCGCATCGGGCGCCGTCGCCTGCTGCTGATCGGCACCGCCGCGTTCGGCGTCGCCTCGGTCGTCGCGGCGTTCGCCCCGACCGCCGGCGCCCTGGTCGCCGCGCGCGCCCTGCTCGGGCTCGGGGGCGCGACCCTCATGCCCTCGACGCTGTCGCTGATCAAGACGGTCTTCCCCGAGCCGGACTCCCGTCGTCGGGCGATCGGCGTGTGGGCCGCGATGTTCTCCGGCGGAGCGGCCGCGGGCCCGGTGATCGGCGGCTGGCTGCTCGAGCACTTCTGGTGGGGCTCGGTCTTCCTGGTCAACGTGCCGGTCTGCCTCGCCCTGCTCGCCGTCGGCCCGGTCCTGCTGCCCGAGAGCCGCGACCCGCACCCGGGCCGCTTCGACCTGCTCTCGGCGGGTCTCGCGCTCGCGACGATGCTGCCGGTGGTCTACGCGGTGAAGTCCGTCGCCACCGACGGGATCACGACGACGGGGGCGCTCGCCGCCGTCGTCGGGCTCGCCTCCGGCGCGCTGTTCGTGCACCGGCAGAGGACCCTGCCCGACCCGCTGATCGACCTCACGCTGTTCTCCCACCGGGCCTTCTCGGTGTCGGTCGCGACGAACACCCTGTGCGTGTTCGCCCTGGTCGGCCTGCTCGTGCTGGTGCCCCAGTACCTGCAGCTGGTGGTGGGCATGTCCCCGCTGACCGCCGCGCTGTGGCTGCTGCCCGGCAGCCTCGCGGGCATGGCGGGCGCCCTCGTCGCGGCGCGCCTGGCCCGGCGGTTCGCGGTGCGCCGCCTCGTCGTCGGCGGCCTGACCGTGGCCGCGGTCGGCTGGTCGGCGATCGCCCTGCTGGCCGTCGGGGCCGGACCGGTCGTGGTCGTCGTCGGGATGACGGTGGCGGGCCTCGCCGTCGCGATGGTCGAGACCCTGACCACCGACCTCGTCCTCACCTCCGCACCCACCGACCGCGCCGGCGCCGCCTCGGCCATCTCCGAGACCGGCTTCGAGCTCGGCGGCGCCCTCGGCATCGCCGTGCTCGGCAGCGTGACGGCGGCCGTCTACCGGGCGGGCCTGCCGGACGGTGTGCCGGGCGAGACCCTCGGCGGCTCGCTCGCGGCCGGGGTCGACCCGACGGTGGCCGGCCCGGCGTTCACCGTCGCCCTCGCCGTGGCGGGCGCCGTCGCGGCCGTGGCGATCGCCTACGCCGCGTGGCAGGCCCGTCTGCTGCGGCCGGTCGAGGCCACGGGCGCCCGGGAGTCGGCCGTGGCCCGTTCCTGACGTCGGGGGTGATCACGCCCCGAAGTCCGCCTTGCGGATGAGGGCGTGCACGCCGGTGGTGCGGTCGACGACCTGGGAGACCTGGAAGTCCGCCGCCGCCGAGAGGTAGGCGTAGGCGACCGGGGCCGCCATCCCCCGGTCGCCCACCAGGAAGGCGAGGGCCCGGCGGACCGCGTCGCGCATCGCGAGGTCGAGCGACGTCTGGTTCCCCCCGCCCTCCGGGCCGTCCGGGTCGGACAGGCCGATGGGCACCCAGTGGGTCGGGGTCTCGCCGAACGGGAAGGTGAACGCCGCCCGGGGCGCCGGGCCGCCCGGCGGGATCGAGGTCAGTCGCAGCGTCGCGCGCAGCGATCCCTCCATCGCGGTGAGCGCCACCTCCCCGTCGCCCTGGGCCATGTGCGGGTCGCCGGTGAAGAAGAGGGCGCCGGGCACGCGCACGGGCAGGTAGAGCCGCGAGCCGACGACGAGGTCGTTGACGTCGAGGTTGCCGCCGGCGTCGGTGGGCGGGACCGAGTCGACGAGCGCGTCGGTGTCCCGGGCGACGCCCATGACGCCGAGGAACGGGGCCAGCGGGAACGTGGCCGGGCCGAGGCTGCCCACGAGCCCGGTGGGGCCGGCCGAGGCGGGGGTGAAGACGCTGACCTCGCCGCCGGCGTTGAACCAGCGCGAAAACTCCGGGCGGCCGTCCCACTGTTCTGGGAGCTCCCCGGGCAGCGCGCCCTTGCCGTGGCGGTTCGAGACGACGCCGTAGGGCACGCGCAGGGCGAGGTCGAGCACGTCGACGGCGAGCGTGTGACCGGGTTCGGCACCCCGGACCGCGATCGGGCCGGTGATCACGTGGGGCCCGGGTCCGTCGTGCGGCGTCTGCCGGGCCACGGCGGCGGCATCGGTCAGCACGTCCCCCGCGGCGACCCCCTGCCCCGTGAAGTACGCGACCGGGTCCTTCCCCTGGTCCTCCAGGACGCCCTCGTGGGAGATCGTGTCGACGACGACCGTGGCCCCGTTGTCCACCGTCGTCACCGGACGGCTGCCCCGGGTGGGCAGCCGACCCCAGAGGACGTTCGTCGGGGTGGCGGGCACGTAGTTCGGCGGCGCCGACCCGGCGAGCGGCTGCAGGACGGGGATTCCGGCCGGAGCCGCCACGGGCGCCGCGGTCGAGCAGGCGGCCGTCCCGAGCGCCGCCACCCCCGCCGCCGCGAGGAGGAAGCCGCGGCGCCCGAGGGCCCCCGTCAGCGTGCTCGACCACTGTTCGCCCACCGAGTCCGACATGGCGGACACCTGACCAGCCCGACGTCTCCCCGGTGTTGCGCGCGGATGACGTCGGGCGCGCGTCCGGGGTCAGCCGTGGCCCACCGCTGACACCCGACGTCAGGAACGGGACACGACCGGCGGGACGGCACCGGCGAACCCCGTGGCCGCCTCGTGGGCGAGCGCGACCTCGAGCACGCGGCGGTCGCCGCCGGGCGGGCCGATCAGCTGCACCCCGACCGGCAACCCGCCCGGCGTGAACCCGGCGGGCATGCCCATGACCGGCACCCCGGCCATCGACCACGGCGCCACCGTCTCCATCCAGCGGTGGTAGGTGTCCATCGTCCGGCCGGCGATCTCCCGCGGCCAGGTGACCTCCACCGGGAACGGGTGCACCTGGGTGGCCGGGGCGACGAGCACGTCGAACCGGTCGAACATCCCGACGACCGCGCGGAACCACTCCGCCCGCACCGCCGCGGCCCGGTGGACCCGCAGGGCGGTCAGCGTCAGGCCCTGCTCGATCTCCCACACCAGTTCCGGCTTGAGGTCGGCGCGGTGGTGCTCCAGCAGCGGCGCCATCTCGCAGGCGTTCCACCAGCGCCAGACCAGGAACGCCTCCCACAGGGCGTCCAGGTCGAACGGCGGGACGACCTCCTCGACCGTCGCGCCCAGCCCGGCGAACACGTCCACGGAGCCCCGGCGCGCGAGGTCGAGCAGCCCGTCCTCGCAGGCCAGACGACCGCCCAGGTCGCCGAGCCAGCCCACGCGCAGCGACGTCGGGTCGGCGGCCGTCAGCGACGACAGGTCCAGCGGATCGGAGTGGTCGAGCGGACCGACGGGCCCGCCCGTCGTCATGACCGAGAGCAGAGCCGCGAGGTCGGCGACCGAGCGGGCCATCGGTCCGGCCTCGCCCAGCTGGGCGACGAAGCCCGGCACCCCGGGGACGCGACCGCGCGAGGGGCGCAGGCCGTACGCCGAGGACCAGGCGGCGGGGTTGCGCAGGGAGCCCATGTAGTCGCTGCCGTCGGCGGCGGGCAGCAGCCGGCAGGCGAGCGCGGCGGCCGCGCCCCCGCTGGAGCCGCCGACGGTGCGCGTGAGGTCCCACGGGTTGCGGGTGGCCCCGTACACCGGGTTGTAGGTCTGCGACCCGAACCCCATCTCCGGGGTGTTGGTGCGCCCGACGAACAGCGCCCCGGCCGCCCGCATCCGCGCGACGTGCGGGGCGTCGACGACCCCGACCCGGTCGCGGAACACCGGGGACCCGGCCGCGAACGGCTGTCCCGCCACCTCGGCGAGGTCCTTCACGGCCTGCGGCACCCCGTGGAGCACCCCGCGCCACCGCCCGGCCGCCGCCTCGGCGTCGCGGGCGGCGGCCTCGGCCAGCACGGCGTCGGGATCGCGGCGCGCGACCACCGCGTTCACCGCCGGGTTCAGGTCGTCCAGACGCGCGAGCGTCGCCGTCGCGACCTCGACGCACGAGACGTCGCGACGGCGCAGCGCGGCGGCGAGCTCGACGAGGCCGAGCTCGTGCAGAGCGGTCGACACCGGGCTAGCGGGGCTTCACCTCGCCCATCTCGCCCCAGCCGTCCTGGTCGACGCCCTGCACGCTGACGATCTTCGGCGTCTCGGCGACGTAGTCCGGGGCCTCGGAGACGAACTTCTTGAAGTGGTCGGAGTTGACGTGCGCCTCGGCGGCACCGTCCTGGAAGGCCTCGACCAGCTGGTAGGTGTTCTCCTCCTCGAGGGACTTGCTCCACTCGAAGAAGATGTTGCCCGGCTCCTGGCGGCAGGCCTCGGTGAACTCCCGCGCGAGCTCCGGGAAGCGGTCCGCGTACTCCGGCTTGATCGTCCACTTGACGGCGATGAAGATCATGGGTGGATCCTGCCCGAGAGTGGCGCGCGGCACACCCCCTCGGGGCCACACTCTGCGGATGGACGGGTTCGTCACACGCCACGTGTACGACGTCCGCGACGCCGCGCCCGGCATCCACCGGGCGCTGCCCTCGCCGTTCCTCACGTTCGTCGTCCCCGTCGGCGCGCCGCTGCGGATGGTCCTTCCCGACGGCGGGGGTGCGGACTTCCGCGCCTGCCTCGCCGGTCTGCACGACGTGCCGGGGACGATCGTGCACCCCGGCCGTCAGGCCGGCATCCACGTCACCGTGCACCCGCTCGCGGCGCGCCCCCTGTTCGGCCTGCCCGCCGCCGTGCTCGCCGGGCACTCGCTGGAGGCGGGCGAGGTGGTCGGCCGGGTCGCCGCGGAGCTCTGCGAGCGGGTCGACGCCGGGTCCACGTGGGAGGTCCGCCTCGCCGCGCTCGACGACGTCCTCGCCCGGCTGCTCCGCACGCACGACGACGGGCCGGCGGCCGCCGCCGAGGTCCGCCACGCCTGGGCCCGGATGCAGGCCGGCGGGTCGGTGCGGGACGTGGCGCGCGAGGTCGGCTGGAGCACCGACCACCTGTCCCGGCGGTTCACCGGCGAGTTCGGCGTCCGGCCCTCGGTGGCCGCCCGGATGGGCCGGTTCCACCGGGTGCGACACGCGATCGCCCGACGCGCCGGGAGCGGGACCCTGGACCTCGCGGGCGTCGCGGCCGACCACGGCTACGCCGACCAGGCCCACCTCGCCCGCGAGTTCCGGGCGCTCGCGGGCTGCACCGCGACCCGGTGGGTGACCGAGGAGGTGCACGGCGGGCTGGTCGGATCCGTCCAAGACGCCCAGGACGCCGACCCGCGATCCTCGTCGGCATGAGCACCGCACCGGCACCCCAGGTCTGGCCCACCCTGCGCGCCCGCGACGCGCGCGCCCTCATCGACTTCTACGTCTCGGCCTTCGGCTTCACCGAGAGCGTCGTGTACGCGGGCGACGACGGCGTGATCCACCACGCCGAGCTCGGCTGGCCGCCCGGCGGCGGGATCATGCTCGGCCAGGAGCGCGAGGACACCTCGGGGCGGGCCTGGTCCCTCGCACCGGGCACGTTCGGCGGGTACGCCGTGACCCGCGACGCCGCGCACACCGACGAGGTCTTCGCCCGGGCGGTGGCCGCCGGGGCGACGCCGCTCGCGGAGCCGTACGACACCGAGTACGGCTCGCACGACGCCGCGGTGCTCGACCCCGAGGGCAACCACTGGCAGTTCGGGACCTACCCGGGTCACCCCGTCACAGGCTGAGCCGCGCCGCCGGCGGGAGCGCGGACGGGTCGCCGGTGGGCCAGCGGGCCGGGTCGCCGTGGACGGCGAGCTGGGCGACCTGCTCGACGCACCACGGCGAGAGCTCCGGCCACGACCCCTGCCGGGCCCCGTCGTGCAGCGTCGCCCACGGCACGGCCCGCACGTCGTCGACCTCGGCCGGGTCCGGCTCCGGGGCCCCGGTGGCGGTGGCGACGAAGACCGGGCACATCTCGTGCTCGACGACGCCGTCCTGCTCGGCGCGGTAGCGGAAGCCGGGCAGCACGAGCCGCACCGACCCGACGTCGAGACCGAGCTCCTGGCGACCGCGGCGGACGACGGCCTCGTCGAGCGCCTCCCCCGGCGCGGGGTGCCCGCAGAAGCTGTTGGTCCAGACGCCGGGGAAGGTGCGCTTGTGCGCGGCCCGTCGGGTCATCAGCAGTCGCCCGTCGTCGTCGACGACGTAGCAGGAGAACGCGAGGTGCAGCGGGGTCTCCGCGTGGTGCACCTCGGACTTGGCGGCGGTGCCGATGGCGGAACCGTGGGGGTCCAGCAGGACGACGAGCTCGGTCACGGACCTAGAAGACCTTGTACGGCAGGAACTTGCCACTCCAGACGAGCTTGACCCGGTCCCCCTTCGGGTCCTCCTCCCGGTCGAAGGACAGCTCGAAGTCGATGGCCGACATGATCCCGTCGCCGAACTCCTCGCGGATCAGCTCGTGCAGGGCGCTGCCGTAGACCTGCAGCGCCTCGTGCAGGCGGTAGGTCACCGGCTCGGTGGGGTCGATCGCGGCCTCGCCCCGCACGGGCGGCAGCGACAGCGCGGCGACCGCGTCGTCGTCGAGGCCGAGCAGACCGCCGACCTTCTGCGCCTGCTCGGCGTCGAGGGGCTGCTGTCCGAGCAGCGCGGAGGTCGTCCAGACGAGGGAGCGCTCGAGGGCGTCGGCGAGCTGCTGCCAGCTCAGGCCCTTCGCCTCCTTCGCGAACACGACCTCGCGGCCGGCGGAGAGGCGGTCGTGGATGGGGCTCATGGGGTAGCTCCTCGAGATGGGAGGGATCAGGCCTGTGCCACGGGGCGGGCGGCATCGTCGGACGCCCCGGCGGTCCCCGCGTCGTCGCGGGGAGCGTCGTCGGTGTGCGCGCGGCCGAGGTAGCCGTAGGCCGCGCCGATGACCGCCCCGCCGATGAGGTTACCCAGCCCGACCCACAGCAGGTTCCAGGCGAAGGACGCGACGGTGACGGCCGGGACGCCCGCGAGCAGCCCCAGGGTCATGATCGTCATGTTCGCGACGACGTGGTCGAAACCGGTCGCGATGAACGCGAGGAGCACCCACAGCAGGAGCAGGAGCTTGGCGGCGTCCGAGCGGGTGCGGGCCGCCATCCAGACGCCGAGCGTCACCAGCATGTTGCAGAGGATGCCGCGCAGCAGCATGGTGTCGACGCCCTCGGTGACCTTCTTCGTGGCCACCGACTCCAGCATCGCGGCCCCCGGGGGCGGCGAGCCCGGCGCGGAGACCAGCTCGAGGACGCCGCTGCCGTGGACCAGTAGCGAGAAGACGATCGCGCCGACGAGGTTGCCGACGAAGGACACCGCGATGATCGCGGCGACCCCGCCGATGCCGGGCCCGCGCAGCCGGTCGAACAGGCCCATGACCGACACCATCATGTTGCCGGTGGAGAGCTCGGCGCCGGCGAACACCACGAGGGTCAGCGCGATGCCGAAGAGCAGGCCCTGCGCGAGCTTGCTGAACGGGGACTGGGCGGCCTCGAGCGGCCCGGCCGCGGCGAACATGAGCACCACCGCGACGCCGACGTAGGCGCCGCCGAACAGCGTGTTGATGCCGTAGGCCAGCGGCATCCGCAGCTCGTCGGTCTTCTTCTCGCCCGCGATGGCCTGCTCTCGCACGGCGTCGGGCACGGAGATCGGCATGGCTTCCCCCTCCGGGCCGGGGGCCGGCCGCGTCGGGGATCCAGTGCCTCCCGGCGCATCGTGAAAAACCGATTCCGTGTGAACAGCACGAAACGTCCGATACCGCTCAGAGCAGACAGGGCCCGGCCGTCGTCGTCAGCGTCGCGCTCCACGGCCCCGTCCAGGCGCCCGCGGTCGCCCGCACGCGCAGGTACACCGTGGTGCGCCCGACCGCCCGCACGGTGACCGGGGACGACAGCGCGCTCGTGGTGCCGGCCGCGACCGGCGCGGCGAAGTCGGCGGTGGTGGCGGCCTGGAACTGGTAGGCGCCCGCCGTCGCGACCGCCGTCCACCGCAGCGTCGTGGCGGCCGCGCCCAGGCCGGTCACCACCCCGGAGGTCGACGTCGTCGGCGGGGCGGTGGTCGTCGTCGTGGCGGTGGTCGGGGCGACGACGGTGGTGGTCGCGGCCGTCGTGACCGGCGCCGGTGGCGTCGTCGTGGGGACCACCGTCGTCGTGGGCGCCGCGGTCGTGGTGGTCGCGGCGCGCGGCGAGACGGTGGGCGTGGGCGTCGTCGTGACCACCTGCTCCGGGAAGGACTCCACGCCACCCCCGGAGGCGGTGAACCGGCCGAGCAGCGCGCTGCACGCCCAGGCGTCCGCGGTCGCGGTGGTGGCTCCGAGCGCCCCTGCCCGGGCGGTCGCGTTGCCGGGGCCGCTGCTCGACCACGCGGCGACCGCGACCCCGCACCCGGTCAGCAGCCCGAGCGCGGTCAGCAGGGCGACGACGGCGCGGCTCACGGCGCGCTCACCACCGTCACCGTGACCGGGACCGCGAAGGTGGCGCCCTGGCAGCCGGTCTCCGAGGCGGTCGACATCGCGACGGCGCCGGGCAGCACGAGGGTGGTGCTCGCCGCGGGGACGAGGACGATGCCGGCCGGGTTCTGCGGGACGAAGCCGACCCCGGTGGTGACGCAGGTGCCGATCCCGCCGGCCGCGGTGGCCGCCCCGGCCGCGGCGATGGACGCGACCCGCACCCGGTAGGGGTTGGGGTTGGTCACGGTGAGCGCCGCGGTCCCCGTGGCGCCGGGGGTGAGCAGGCCGGACGTGACGGCGCTGCCCGCCACGGCGGTCGTGGTCGGGGCGAGCGCGGTGCCCCCGGAGAGCGCGGGCGACCCCGATCCGGACGCGAGCCAGGCCGCGACCGCGACCCCGGCCGCCCCCAGCGCCGCCGCGATCAGCACCAGCACGAGGACCACCGTGGTGCGGCGACGTCGCCCACCGAGCCGCCTGCGCCACCCGCGTCGGCCGGCGCGGCCGGGCGTCGGATCCGTCCGCTGCGGCGGGGTGTCGGACACGGGCGCCTCCGGGGCGGCGACGCGACGGACCGGGGAGGGCCGGTCGTCGGGACGGCGGGGTGGGGCCGGGCGGGCGTCGCGCTCCCGCGGCAGGACCGGGCCGATCCCGATGCCGGTGGCCGGGGTCGGTCGCGGCTCCCGCGAGCGGGGCACGGCCGCGCGGCCGCGCCCGTCGTCGGGACCCTCCGGCGTCGGCACCGGGAAGGCGCCGGAGGGCACGGCGAAGGCCGCTCCGGGCCTCGTCGGGACGGCCCGGAACGGCTCGGTGACCGCCTCCGGATCCACCGGGCGGCCGCGCGCGGTGCCCGCGAGGTGACGGGGGCGCCTGCCCGGCAGCGGGATCGGGCCCGTCCGCTCGACCGGGCCGCGCCCCTCCCGCTGGAGCAGCGAGTCGACCTTCACCCCGCCGCGGACGCGAGGTCCGCCCGCAGGGGCATGGAGAACGTCTGGCCCTGGCAGGTGTTGTCGGGGTCGGCGACCATCGTGGCCGTCAGTGTGTAGGTGCCGGAGGCGCCGGGCGCGATGGTCCCGGTCGGGTTCGCCACGGCGGGGCTGGTCACCGTGCCGGCCGGGCAGGTGCCGACCTTGTCCGAGGTGCTCGCACCGATCCCGACCACCTTCACGGGGTACGGGTTCGGGTTGTTGATCGTGACCGTGTACGGGGTCGACGACCCGGGGTAGAGCGGCGTGCCCTTCGAGGCGGAGGCGATCGTCGAGTTCACGGCGACGCTCGAGGTCGTCGCGCCGGAGCCCTCACCGGTGGAGAGGTACGCCGCGAACGCGACGCCCGCGCCCGCGAGGACGAGCAGGACCCCGCCCAGGACGGCGAGACGCTTGCGGTTGTTCGTCATGTCCCGTCGACCCGGCCGACGCCGTCCCGTGACGCAGGGTCACCGCATGGTGTGGTGAACGTTTCAGTCGAGGTAGTCGCCCATCCGGCGGAAGTAGTCCCCGGCGACGTGGTCGACCCCGTCCTCGTCGCGCACCCGCTGCAGCACCAGACCGTGCTGGTCGCCGTGCCAGGCCTCGGGACCGGCCACGACGATCACCCCGGTGCCCTCCCGGGCGAAGACCCGACCGTTCGTCCCACCGCACCGGTTGCGCGACACGCTCGCCTCGAGCACCCGCAGCCGCCGGCCCTCGTGCAGGCACCAGGCGTTGGGATAGGGCCCGGTCTGGGCGCGGACGAGGTTGACCAGGTCCCTGGCCGGCCGGTCCCACGGGATCCGGTTGTCCCGGTCGGCGCGCCGGTGGAAGAAGCTCGCGTGCTCCGGGTCCTGACGCAGCCAGTCGTGCGGGCCGTGCTCGACGCGGTCGAGGGCGTCGAGCGTCAGCGGCCCGAAGAGCTCGACGGTGCGCTGGAACAGGTCCTCGGTGGTGTCGGTGGGGGTCACCGGCACGGTCCGCTGCGTGATGATGTCGCCGCGGTCGAGGTCCGCGTCCATCCAGTGCGCCGTGATCCCCACCTGCGACTCGCCGTTGATCAGCGCCCAGTTCAGCGGCGAGAACCCGGCGTACTTGGGCAGCAGGGCGTCGTGGGTGTTGACGGTGCCGCGGGTGGGGGCCGAGAACACCTTCGGCGAGATCCAGGTGCGCCAGTTGCAGGCGACGCCGATCTCCGCGCCGCTGTCGGTGATCGCGGCGACCAGCTCGTCGTCCACGGCCTTCTGCCGGTAGAGCACCGGGATGTCGTGCTCGCGGGCGAGGTCGGCCACCGGTTCCTGGAAGATCGCCGGCTCGTGCGCCGAGTCCTCCTCGGGGTGGCTCACGAGGAGGACCACCTCGTGGCGGCTCTCGAGCAGGCTCGCGAGCAACCTCGTTCCCCACTTCTGGTAGCCGAACAACACCACGCGCACGGTCGCCTCCTCGCCCCCGTCGGTCAGGTGAGGCTCACCTAAGCAGAGATCGAGACGCCCCGGGTCCGGATGCGACCTTGTTCTCCCACCTCGTTCTCCCGAACCGCCCCCACCGCGCACCGACGTCCGTCATCGTCAGCACGCGTGGCGGGCAGGCGGGAGCTCATCGAGTCCGAGGACTTCCAGCGCCGCCGGGGCGTGGCCGCCCTGGTGCGCGG
Source organism: Actinomycetospora corticicola (assembly GCF_013409505.1). Taxonomy (NCBI): domain Bacteria; kingdom Bacillati; phylum Actinomycetota; class Actinomycetes; order Pseudonocardiales; family Pseudonocardiaceae; genus Actinomycetospora; species Actinomycetospora corticicola. The sequence continues at coordinate 3,414,087 of NZ_JACCBN010000001.1, forward strand.
GGACGACCTCGCGGTGGCCGACGTCGCCCGGCGCCCGAACGCCGCGCTGCTCACCGGCCTCGTCGTCGTGGTGCTCGTGGCCGCGCTGTCCGCCGCCTCGGCGTTCCTCACCGACCGCCCTCCCGACGGCTGGCGCGACGAGGGCACCGTCGTCCTCGACCGCGACACCGGCGCCCGCTACCTCGCCACCGACGGCCTGCTCCGGCCCGCACCCACGCTCACCGCCGCGCTGCTCGCCGGGGGCCGACGCGGCGAGCCGGTGCTCGTCCCGCACGCGCGCGTCCTCACCGTGCCCGTCGGCACCGCCCTTCCCGACGACGGGTCGCCGCAGCTCCCGCCGGCGCTCGCGGCTCCCGTGCCGCTCACCGCGTGCGTCACCGGACCCGACCGCGACGCCCCCGACCAGGTCGCCGTGTACGCCGGGCCCGTCGTCGGACCGTCGACGGCGGCCACCGGGTTCCTCGCGCGCGCCTCGGGGACGGGCGAGGCCGTGCTCGTCGCGGGGGGACGGACCCACCTCGTCGCCCCGCAGGCCCTGCCGCTGCTCGGCTGGTCCCCGGGGCAGGTCCGGGAGGTGCCGGGGCCGTGGCTGGGACTGCTCCCCCGCGGTGGCGAACTCTCCCTGCGGGAGGCGCCCGGGCCGGTCGTGGCCACCACCGACGGGACCCGGTACGTTCTCGACCGGGGCCGGGCGCGGCTCGTCGCCGACGAGACCACGGCACGTCTGCTGCCCGCGCCGGTGCGCACCGTCGTCCCGGACGAGGTCCTGCGGCTCCCGGCCGGACCCGTCGTCGGGATCGCGGACGTCCCGAGCATCCCGCCGACGGTGCCCGACCGGGAGGACGCCGCGGTCCCCTGCGTCGTCCGCGGCGGGGACGGCCCGACGCTGGCGGTGTTCGGCGCCGTCGCGGCGCCGGGGCTGCCGGCCGGCCCGGAACGGCTGCTCGCGGGCGGGGAGCGTGCGGTGCGGGTGACCTGGCACGTGCCCCCGGGCGGCGGGGCCCTGCTCGCGCCGCCGGAGTTCGACGCCGACGCGCGGCCGGCCGGGCGCACCGTCGACGAGGGCATGGTGCTGGTGGACGCCGGGCTCGGGTTCGGGGTGCGCGACGACGAGGCCCTGCGCGCCCTCGGCTACACCCGAGGCCAGGTCCTGCCGATCGGCCGACCGTGGTTCGCGCTGCTCGCCGGGGGCCCGCAGCTCGCCGTGCCGGACTGACTTTCCCGAAACCGCACCCACGGCGACGACGGGTCGGTCACCGTGAGGGTCGACCGCGGAACCCGACCCGGGAGGGGGCCCTGATGGCGGGGCAGTACGACGTCTCGACCGCGACGATGGCGCAGACGCAGTCGCGCATGGTCGCAGGAGTGGCCGACATCCGCTCGGAGCTCACCGCGTTGCGGGGGAAGCTCGAGGCCGTCCAGGGCCAGTGGCAGGGCGACGGCAGCACCGCGTTCGCCGGGGCGGGGGCCCGGTACGAGGCCGCGAACCAGAAGCTCAACCAGGCCCTCGACACGATCTCGACCCTCGTCCGGCGCGCGCAGGCGGGCTACGAGACCAGCGACGCCGACGCGTCGGGCCGGATCGACCGCTCGGGCGCCGGCATGGACGTCGCCGTCCCCGGATTCTGAGGAGGACCACGATGGCCGACCGGATCAAGGTCTCCTTCGGCGCGCTGGACACGGCGGTCGCCGACGTGCAGGGCGGGGCCCAGGCGATGGAGCAGCGCATGCAGCAGCTGCGCTCCGACCTCGCCCCGATGCTCGCGACGTGGGACGGCGCCGCGCGGGAGTCGTACGCGAACGCGCAGGCCCAGTGGGACGCGGGCTGGCAGGAACTGCAGGCGGCGCTCGGCGAGCTCGGCCGCACGACGGCGGGCGCCAACCAGGGCTACGCCGACGCCGAGCGCGCCACGATGCAGTCCTTCCAGGTCTGACGGGCCGGGTCGGGCTGAGCGTCCGGCCCGGCACCCCGTCGGCTGCGCTAGGACGCCGTCGGGAGTTCGAGGGCTCGTGGCGGCCCGGAGAGGGACCGCTTGGCCACCACCGCGAGCCCGTCGAGGATCTCGATCTCGCCCGCCTCGAGTCCGTCGAGGGCGATCCGGACCAGGTCGGCCGGCTCGGTCATGGCCTCGGCGCCGAGGTCGAGCCCGGCATCGCGCGCGAACTCCTTCATCGTCGTGGTGGCGACCAACCCCGGCACGAGCGCGGCGACGAGCGTGCCCTGGCCCGCCAGCTCCACCCGGACCCCGTTGGTCAGTCCCCACTGGGCGGACTTGGCCGCGGCGTAGGCGGTATTGCCGTCGACCGTCTGCCAGGCCACGCCCGAGAGCACGTTGAGCACGGCCCCGCCACCGTTCCGGGCGAGGATCGGCGCGAAGGCCCGGATCATGGCCAGCGTGCCGTAGTAGTTCGAGTCCATCGTGGTCCGGATCGCGTCCAGGTCCCCGGTCACGAGGTTCCCGCCCGCGGTGGACGCGGCGTTGTTGACCAGGAGGTCGACGTCGCCGGCGGCCTCGGCCGCCGCGGCGACCGAGGCCGGATCGGTGATGTCGAGCCGCAGCACGTCGGCCCCGGGGACGTCCACCAGCTCCGGTCGGCGGGCCGTGGCGTAGACCCGTGCTCCGCGGGCGAGCAGCTCGAGGGCGAAGTGCCGGCCGATGCCGCGGTTCGTCCCGGTGACGAGGGCGGTGGCCCCGCGCAGCTCCATCGTGATCTCCTGTCGTCAACATGACCGAGCGGTCATGTTCGTGAAGGGACGCTAGGCCAACCTGACCGCAGGGTCAACTTCGGTAGGGTCGTGCGGGTGACGACCCGGGACCGGCCGCAGCGCGCCGACGCCACACGCAACCGTGCCGCGCTGCTCGCCGCGGCGGAGGCGGAGTTCGCGGAGCGGGGTCTCGACGCGTCCATGGCCGACATCGCTCGGCGGGCGGACGTCGCCAAGGGGACGGTGTTCCGCCACTTCGCGACCAAGGAGGAGCTGATCGCGGCCATCGTCGGCGGGCATTTCCAGGCCCTCACCGAGGTCGCCCGCGCCCTCGGCGACGCCCCCGACGCCGGCGCGGCACTGGTGGAGTTCCTGACCATGGCCGCCGGAGGGCAGGCGCACCACGACCTGTCGTTCCTGCAGACCGTGACCGAGGGCGACTCGACGGTCGCCGCGCTGCGCGACGAGCTCCACGCCGAGGTCGAGCACCTCGTCGCCCGGGCCCGGGACGCCGGCGCCGTGCGCCACGACCTGACCGGGACCGACGTCTGGGTGCTCATCTGCGCGCCCGTCCACGCGACCGGGTTCGTCCGGGATCCGGGACCGGACCTGTGGCGCCGGTACCTCGCGATCATCGTCGACGGGCTGCGCCCGGCGGGGGCGCAGCCGCTGCCCGGGCCGGCGCCGACCTGGCCCTGAGCGGGCCCGCCCTCCCCTCAGTCGGCCTCCGGCACCCACCCGAGCTGCACGAGCTCCGGGTCCGCCCGGCGGGTGACGTACTGCGCCCGCCCCGGTGGCAGGTCCTTCGCGCGCACGCCGTGCAGCAGGGCGCCCTCCTCGCGCGGGCCCGAGAGCAGCAGTCCCGGGGTGCCGAGCTCGCGCAGCCGCCGCAGCACCGGCGCCATCATCGCCGCCGAGGCCCCGGCCGCCGACCGGGCGAGCACCACGTGCAGCCCGACGTCCCGGCCCTGCGGCAGCAGGTCGAGCAGCGCCGTGAGCGGGTCCCCGCCCGGCGTCGCGACCAGGTCGTGGTCGTCGACGACCACGAGCATGTGCGGGCCGTCCCACCAGTCGCGAGCCCGTAGCCGCGCCGGGGTCACCTCCGGCCCCGGCAGCCGGGCCGTCATCCTCTCCGCCGCCGCGGGCAGGGTGCGGGCCGCCGCGGGGGCGGAGCCGAGGTACACCGACAGGTGCTCGGGCGGCACCGCGTCGAGCAGCGTGCGCCGGTAGTCGACCACCACCACCCGCAGGTCCTCCGGCGGGTGCGCGGCGCACAGCGCGGTCACCACCGCCCGCAGCGCGGCCGTCCGACCGGACCCGGCGTCCCCGAGGACCAGCAGGTGCGGGTCGCGACCGCCGAGCAGGTCGAGCGTGAGCGGGCCGAGGTCGCTCTCCCGCCGTCCGACCGCCCCGGGTGGCAGGTCGGCCAGCTCCACCTGCGGGGGCAGCATCCGGATCGGCGGCGCGACCGGTCCCGACCAGGCGGCCGCGACCCGCGCCGCGGTGGTCGCCGCATCTTCGGTGCAGCCCGACCCGTCGGTGATCACCGGAAGCGCGAGCTGCGCCCGGGACCCTGCCCCGACCAGGGCGCGCCCCGGCGTCGGCGGCACCGTCCGCGCGGCGCGGCGGTCGATCAGGGAGTCCGCCGGATCGCCCAGCCGGAGCTCGATGCGGGTCCCGAGGGCGTCGCGCAGCGCCGGCCGCAGGTCCCACCACCGACCGGCCGTCACCACGAGGTGCAGCCCGTGGCCGAGCCCGCGGGTGGCGAGGGCCGTCAGCCGCGGCTCGAGGTCCTCGAACTCCGCACGCAGGACGCCCCAGTCGTCGACCAGGAGCAGCACGTCGGGCTCGGGCTCCGGGACGGCGACCGCGGTCGAGGGGCGCTCCCCCGGCCCGGCTCCCCGCGCGGCGGAGGAGCGCTCGCGATCGGCCACCAGCGTCTCGAGCTGGGCGACCAGCCGCCGCACCACCTCCGGGCGCTGCCGGCCCGCCACCCCGCCGACGTGCGGCCAGCCCGCCAGCGCCGCCAACGACCCGCCGCCGAGGTCGATCGCGTAGACGACGAGCTCGGCCGGGGTGTGGGTGAGCGCGGCGGAGGTGACGAGCGTGCGCAGGGCGGTGCTGCGGCCCGTGCGGGGTGCGCCGACGACGCCGAGGTGTCCGCCGGTGCCGGACAGGTCGACGACCAGGGGCTCCTGGGCCTGCCGGTCGGGCCGGTCGACGACGCCGAGACCGACGGCCAGGAGTCCGGGCCGCGGCGCGAGCAGGCCGCTCCCCGCCGTGAGGGCGGGCCGGGGCAGCACCGCGGTCAGCGGCAGGGCCGCCGGCAACGGCGGGAGCCACACCTGGTGCACCGGGTCGGCGGCCGCCCGCAGGCGGTCGACGACGACGTCGAGGGTGGACCGCTGCTCGGGGTCGGAGAGGGCGGGCCCGAGGGCCGGCAGCACGTCGGCGGCGTCGCCCCGACCGTCGAAGGCCCGGAACACCCGACACCGCGGGTGCCGCACGACCCCGCGCACCGGCTCGACGTACGGCGCGGACACCGTCGAGACGCGCAACCGCCGGTACACGCTGGTGTCGACCTTGAGGTAGGCCGAGCCCGGTACCGGGGGCAGGTCGAACGCGTCGGTGTTGCCGATGACGGTGCGGCTCTCGGCGGCGGAGAACGTGCGCAGGGCCAGCCGGTAGGACAGGTGCGAGTCCAGCCCGCGCAGCCGTCCCTCCTCGAGGCGCTGCGTCGCGAGCAGCAGGTGCACGCCGAGCGAGCGGCCGACGCGGCCGATCTGCACGAACAGGTCGATGAAGTCCGGCTGCGCGGTGAGCAGCTCGGAGAACTCGTCGACGACCACGAGCAGGTGCGGCATCACCGGGACCGCTCCACCGCGCGCGACCCGCAGCCGCCGGTGCTCGCGGATGCCGGTGAGGTGACCCGCGTCCCGGAGCACCTCCTCACGGCGGCGCAGCTCGGAGCGCAGCGCGTCGCCGAATCGCTCGACGGTCTCCGGGTCGTCCTCCAGGTCGGTGATCGACCCCGCGACGTGCGGCAGCGTGGCCATCCCCGCGAACGTCGCCCCGCCCTTGTAGTCGACGAGCACGAGGGCCAGGTCGTCCGGCGGGTGCGTGGCGGCGAGCCCGGTCACGAGGGTGCGGAGCAGTTCCGACTTGCCCGACCCGGTCGCCCCGACGACGAGCCCGTGGGGCCCCATCCCGGACAGCGCCGCCTCCTTGAGGTCGAGCACCACCGGCGCCCCGTCCCCGTCGACGCCGAGCGGCACCCGCAGCAGCTCGGCCTCCGACCGGGGCCGCCACGTGTCGGCGGGGTCGAGCGCGGCGACGTCGTCCACGCCGAGGAGGTCGGCCAGCCCGCCGACCTCGGCCAGGGCCCCGCGCCCGGCCCGCCGGGACAGCCGCATCGGGGCGAGGCGCCGCGCCAGCGTCTCCGCCTCGGCGAGGCCGAGGACGTCCGGGACGAGCTCCGTCACGACGGCGAGCCCGGCCAGCTCCGGCGGCGGGGTCCCGTCCCGCCCGCGGCGGACCTCCAGACCGGGCGGGCCGTCCACGTGCACGGTGACCTCGGCCGCCCCGGGGCGGTCCAGCGGGTCGGCGAGGACGTGCAGCACGCCGACCCCGAGCCCCGGCAGGTCCCCGAGCGGGTCGGGCACCGGCAGCGCGCCGTCGACGAGGACGACGAGCGCGGGCCCGGCAGGCCCCGGCGTCCGGAACGGGGAGAGGGACGGGGACGGACGTGCGGCGCGCCGGCGCTCGAGCTCCGCGCCGAGCAGGAGACGGAGCCCGTCCGCGTCCTCGGCGACGAGCAGGCCGGTGCCGTCGACGCCGCCGCCGGCGGGGTGCCGGGCGTGCGGCAGCCACTTGACCCAGTCCCAGGCCGCGCGGGCGGCCTCCGCGTCCGGGCCGTCCGGGCAGCAGACCGCGACCCGGACGTCGTCGGGCGCGTGCAGGCCCACGAGCTGGGCGAGCACCGCGCGGGCGAGGGCGCGCCCGCGGACGGGGTCGCCGACCACCGCCACGGCACCGTGCAGCGGGACGGCGACCGGGACGTCCGGCACCGGCCCGAGCCGGTCGACGAGACGCCGGGCGGCGGCCTCGGTGCCGGGGTCGCGCGGCCGGGTGGGGTCGGCGTCGGCGAGGACCGGGGCGGCGAGCCCGGGGACCCGGGCCCGACCGACGCGCAGCACGAGGAAGTCGGGATCGTCGGGCCGGCGCTCCCAGAGCCGCTCGGCGCGTTCCGGGAGGCCGACGAGCAGCGGCGGGTCGGGGTGCTGCTCCTCGGCGACGCGGCGCTGGTCGTCCGCGGCGGCCCGCAGCTCGGCCCGGACCGCGGCGAGGTGCGCGACGTAGCGCAGCCGCGCGTCGGTGCCCTCCTCGCGCGACCGACCCCGCGTCGTCAGGATCATCAGCAGGCCCATGCCGAGGGCGCCGAGCACGAAGATGCCGCCGGCGAGGAAGGAGACCGGATTCCGGTTGACGATCGCGAACACCAGGATCCCGCCGCCGCCGAGCAGCGGGAACAGCGCGTACGTCCACGGCGTGGGCGGTCCGCCGCCGCTCGACGCGGGCGGATCGACGAGGCGGACGGGTCCGGGAGTTGGTCGAACCGGCCCACCGCGGGGTGGTCGGTGCACGAGGATGTCGTTCATGGCCATGGCCCGTCAGCCCTCCCCGCCCGCGACCGGCGGCCGGGAGGCCTCCGGGGGCGCCTGGTGCACGGTGCGGGTCCGCGGGCCGGAGGGCGCCGTGGACGCGGCGCTCCCGGCGGACGCGACGGTGGCCGAGGTCGTCGACGAGCTCGCGGCCCGGCTGCTCCCCGGCGCACCGTTGGTCCGGGGCGCGGACGGACGGCCCTGGTACCTGCACCCCACCGGAGCCGGCCCGCTCCCGCCCGGCGTCTCGCTCGAGTCCGCGGGAGTGCGCGACGGCGACGTGCTGCACCTCGGGCCGTGGCCGATGCCGCGCCCCGCGCAGCCGGTCGACGACGGACTCGTCGCCCTCGCCGCGGGCGCGAGCCGGGCGCCGCGCTGGACCGTGCGCCGCGTCGGGGTGCTGGTGACGACGCTGCTGGTCGCGGTGTCGGCGGTCGGGGCGGCCGTGTCGCTCGCGGTCCCGGGCGGGCCGCTCGTGCCGCTGGCGCTCGCGGCGCTGCTGCTCGGGCTGGCGGCGCTGCAGCGCCGCGCCCGCCCGACCACGCCGCTCGACGCGGCACCGGCCGCCGACCTCCCGACGCTCGGGGCCGGGCTGGCCTCGCTGCCGGCGTGGGTCGCGGCCGGGGTGGCCGTGGGTCTCGCGGTGCGTGGCGGCCTGTCACCCGTGCTGACGCTCGCGGGGTCGGCGCTCGCGGTGGGAGCCGGGGCGGCCTGGCTGGTGTTGGGCGAACGCGGGCCCTGGTGGGCCGCCGCGGGGACGCTCGGGGTCGGGGTCTCGCTGCCCTCGGCCCTGGTGGCCGGCGGGGTGCTGCCCGCCCCGCGGGCGATCGCCGTGGCACTCACGCTCTGGTTGGTGCTGCTCGTGGCGCTGCCCTGGCTCGTCACCCGCAGCCGCACCTGGATCGAGCCGCGCGCGGACGCCGAGCATCTCGTCGACCACGCCGCCGCGACCCGGCACACCCTCGACGCGGCGGTGTCGGCGGGCAGCGCGGCGGCGGCCGTGGGGCTGTGGGTGCTGGCGACCTCGTCGGGCGGCGGCATCGTCCTCGGCTTCTGTCTGGCCGTGTCGGCCACGGCGGCCCTGCGGGCCCGGCGGTCGCTGTTCGTGGGCGAGTCGGCGTCGGTGGTCGGGGCCGGGGTGGTCGGGCTCGGGGGCGTCGGGTGGGCCCTGGTGCTGACCGGCGGCCCCGGCGTCCGCGGGGTCGTCGCGGTGGTGGCCGTCGCCGCGGTCGGAGCGCTGGTCGGGCTGGGTGGGGCGCTGCGCACGGCGGAGGTGACCGACGACGGGGTGGCGGCCTGGTGGCGCCGCCCCCGCACGCAGCGCCTCCTGGGGTGGTGCGAGACCGGGGTGGCCGTCGCGGTGCTGCCGCTGCTGGCCGGGGTCCTGGGCATCTACGCCGCCGCCGCGGACGCCGGGGCGCGGTTCTAGCGGCCCGCCGCCGCGTCCGACGTGCCCGCGATCGTCCCGTCGATCGCCGTGCCGGCGCCGCCGTCGACCGTCTCGTAGGTGCCGGCGGCGGTGACCACGTTGCCGGCGGCAGCCGCCGCGGCGTTCGCCAGCTCCTGCGTCCGGCTCTGCAGCTCCGCCCCGAGTGCGGCGAGGGCGCCCGCGAGCCCGCCGCCGTTCACCCCGCCGCCGGCCGAACCCGCCGCCCCCGCGGCCTGCGCACCCGCCGTCGAGAACCCGCCCCCGGCCGTGGTGAGCTCCCCCGCCCCCGCGCGCATCGCGGCGGTGTCGGCGTCGAACGGCTGGGACATGGGTTGCTCCTGACCCCTCGGTGGTGATCGACGTCCTCACGGTAGGAGGGCGTCCCGCGCCGTGGGTGCCGTTTCGCAGAAGTCGACCGAGCAGGAAATCGGTGGGGCGCCGGGCCCGTCCGACCTACCGTCCTGCGACGTGGAACGCATCAACGAACGCCTCGTGAACTGGGCGTCCATCCTCGATGCCGGCACGCGGGAGCAGGCCGAGACCGCGTCGCGGCTGCCCTTCGTCCACCCGCACATCGCCCTGATGCCAGACGCGCACCTCGGCCGCGGCGCTACCGTCGGCTCGGTCATCCCGACCGAGCGCGCCATCGTCCCCGCCGCCGTCGGCGTCGACATCGGCTGCGGGATGGCCGCCGTGCGGACGCAGTTCACCCGCGACCGCTTCGCCGGCGACCTCGCGCCGCTGCGGCGGGCGATCGAGCGGGCGATCCCGCTCAACGCCGGCCAGCAGAACCGGACGGTCGTGGCGACGGCCGAGCCGCGCGTCGAGGAGCTGACGGAGCGGGCCGAGCGGGCCGGCTTCGACCCGGCCCGGGACAAGAAGGACTGGGCGCTGCAGCTCGGCAGCCTCGGCTCCGGCAACCACTTCATCGAGGTGACCGTCGACGAGCGGGACCGCGTCTGGCTGTTCCTGCACTCCGGGTCCCGCGGTGTGGGCAACAAGATCGCGCAGCGGCACATGAAGGTCGCGCAGGACGCCATGACCCGCTGGTGGATCGAGCTGCCGCACCGCGACCTCGCCTACCTCGTGGAGGGCACCCGGGAGTTCTGGGCCTACATCCGCGAGCTGCGGTGGGCCCAGCACTTCGCGCTGCTCAACCGCGAGGAGATGATGGACCGGGTGGTGCGGCAGACCGCGGAATTCGTCGGTGAGCCGGTGATCGAGCAGGAGCGGATCAACTGCCATCACAACTACACCGAGCAGGAGACGCACTTCGGCAAGCAGGTGTGGGTCTCCCGCAAGGGCGCCATCAACGCCGAGCCGGGTCGTCCCGGACTGATCCCGGGCTCGATGGGGACGGCGTCCTACGTGGTGACGGGTCGGGGCGACGCGATGAGCCTGAACAGCTCGCCGCACGGCGCGGGCCGGGCCTACTCGCGGACGAAGGCGCGGAGGACGTTCACCATCGAGCAGCTCCGCGAGGCGATGGCGGGGATCGAGTACCGGGACACCGACGCGTTCCTGGACGAGATCCCGGCGGCGTACAAGGACGTCGACGTCGTGATGGCGGACGCGGCCGACCTCGTGGAGGTCCGCCACACGCTCCGCCAGATCGTCAACGTGAAGGGCCACTAGGTCCGCCCCGACGGCGGGTCGTCCCCGGCCCGCGCGGTCCGCTCGCGAGGTTCACGTCAGGCACCCCGACCGGCCCCGGGACCTGCCTCATGTGAACCTCGCCTGGTTCGTCCGGATCGGTCTCCCCCTCGACACCGGACGCTCGCCCGGACGTCGCAGCGAGGCCATCCGCACGGCCCCACGGCCGGGCGACCATGCAGCGGTGTCCCCCACCACCACACGGCGGGCCGTCCTGCTCGGGGGCGCCGCCGCGCTCGCCGCCGCGGCCACCAGCAGCCTCACCGTCCCGCGCGCGCTCGCCGCCCCGGCGACCGGCGAGGTGTTCACCCTCGGCGTCGCCTCGGGCGACCCGACCCCCGACGGCGTCGTGCTCTGGACCCGACTGGCGCGCGACCCGGAGCGGCCCGACGGCGGGATGACCGAGGGCGCGGTCGAGGTCGACTGGCAGGTCGCCGACGACGAGCGCTTCACCCGCGTCCGGGCGTCCGGCCGCGCCCGGACCGGGCCGCAGGACGGCTACGCGGTGCACGTCGAACCGCAGGGACTCCCGGCCGGCGGGACCTTCTTCTACCGCTTCGGCGCGCAGGGCCGGATCTCGCCGGTCGGCGTCACGCGGACGGCCCCCGTACACGGGCTGCAGCCGCTGACCATCGCGTTCGCCTCCTGCGCGATGTACGAGCACGGGTACTTCACGGCCTACCGGCACCTGGCGCAGGAGCAGCCCGACGTCGTCCTCTTCCTCGGCGACTACATCTACGAGGAGGCGGCCGGGACCTACCGGGCCCCGAGCGGCAACCCCCGCAGCTACGACACCCCGGAGCCGCGCGACCTCGCGGGCTACCGCACCCGGTACGCCTACCACCACGCCGACGCCGACCTGCAGGCCGCGCACGCGGCGGCACCCTGGATCAGCGTGTTCGACGATCACGAGGTCGCGAACAACTGGGCCGGCGACGTCCCCGAGAAGCCCGACCCGGGGTTCCTGCAGCGCCGGGCCGCCGCGTTCCGGGCCTGGTACGAGAACATGCCGGTGCGCGCGGCGCAGCGGCCGCAGGGCTCGTCGATCCGGTGCTACCGCCGCCTGCACTGGGGCGACACCGCCACGTTCCACATGCTCGACACCCGGCAGTACCGCGACGACCAGGCCTGCGGCGACACCTACCCGAGCGACTGCGCGGAGCTGACCGACCCGCGGCGCACGCTGACCGGGGGCGAGCAGGAGCGGTGGCTCGTCGACGGCTTCCGCCGCTCGCGGGCGCGCTGGGACGTCCTCGGCCAGCAGGTGTTCTTCTCCGCGCTCGACCTCGTGCCCGGCCCGCCGCGCGGCTTCAACCCCGACGCCTGGGACGGCTACGCCGTGGAGCGCGACCGGATCGTCGACGCGTGGCAGCGGTCCCGGGTCCGCAACGCGGTCGTGCTCTCCGGCGACATCCACACCCAGTACGTGGCCGACGTGAGGGCGCGGTCCGGGGACGCGAGCTCGCCCGTCGTGGGCACGGAGCTGGTGTCGAGCTCGATCACGTCGGGCGGCGACGGCGCGGACCGGCCGGCGAAGGTCGTCGAGGCGCTCACGGAGAACCCGCACATCCGTTACGGCACCGACCGGCGCGGCTACCTCACGGCGCGGTTCGAGGCGGACGTGATGCGCACGGCCGTCCGGGTCGTCGACCGCGTCTCGACGCCGGGTGCCCCGGTGCGGACGGCGGCGGCGTTCACGGTCGCGGACCGCTCGCCGGGCCTGCGTCCGGGCTGAGGGTTACGATGACGAGGACGGCGCCGGGCTCGTCCCTCGAGCCCGGCGCCCTCCTCTTGCGCAGCCACCTCGGGCGCCACCACAACACCCTCGCGGCCGGTCTGCGGGCGGATCGTCAGTGCTGTCGATCTCGCTGAGGTGAGCCTAGCCTAACTCGGTCGCCGCGCAACACCCCGGGCCGAGGAATCTGCGGCGCGGGCGCAGCGCTCGCCCATCCCCCGTAGCGCGACGCCGAGTTCGGCGGGCTCCTCGACCTCGAACTCCAGCCCCAGGGCGGCCAGCGTGATCGCCACGCCCTGCACGTCGTCGCCGGCGAGACGCACGCGGCAGGTGCCGTCGCCGAGGTCGTCGAGCCCCACCTGGTCGGTCCAGATCCGCGCCCGCACCTCGTCGACCCCGGCGTGCACCCGGGCCCGGCACCGCACCGGTCGGACGTCGCGGACCTTGGAGGCGACGTACTCCGCCGGGTCCCCGCCCGGGACATCGCGCGGGGTGAACCGCGGTCCGGTGGCGAGGCCGTCCGGTGCCACCCGCGGCACGATCCGGTCGAGGCGCAGCGTGCGCCAGTCGTCGCGGCCGAGGTCGTAGGCGAGCAGGTACCAGCGCCGACCCCAGGCGACCAGGTGGTGCGGCTCGACCCGCCGCCTCGACCCCGCGCCGTCGTGGGCGGTGTAGTCGAGCTCGAGCACCCGACGGTCCCGGCAGGCGCCGCCCACCGCGACGAGCGTCGCCGGTTCGACCGACGGCAGTGCCCGCAGCGGCGCGACCGTGGACACCCCGATCGCCGACACCCGCCGTCGCAACCGCTCCGGCAGGATCCGCTCCAGCTTCACGAGGGCCCCGACCGCGGTCTCGGAGAGACCGGCGATCCCGGCCCCGCCCGCCGTCTGCAGGCTCACCGCGACCGCGACGGCCTCCTCGTCGTCGAGCAGCAACGGCGGCAGCGCGGCTCCCGCGCCGAGGCGGTAGCCGCCGGTCGGACCGAGGTCCACCTCGACCGGGTAGTCGAGGGAGCGCAGCTTCTCCACGTCCCGGCGCACGGTGCGCACCGAGATGCCCAGCCGGGCCGCCAGCTCGGGCCCGGACCACTCGGGGCGGGTCTGGAGCAACGAGAGCAGGCGCAGCAGCCGGGCGGAGGTCTCGAGCACGGACGGATCGTGCCGCACGAGGCGGCCAGGTCACGTCCTCCTCACGAGCCCGGGGTGTGGCGGGAGTGACTGCGTGTCGACCGAGGGAGAACCGTCCGTCCCCGTACGATCAGTGCTGATGGCCAGGCCCGTGAAGACCCCGCCCACGCCCCGCTACCGCTTCGAGCGGGAGGCGCGCTACCTCGTCACGGTGATCGCCGAGGACGGCGAGCGGCTCGACCACCGGCTCGACGCCTACCAGGGCTGGCTCGCGGGCCCCGAGGGGATCCGGCACCGCTTCGGGATCGGTCGTCGTACCCGGACCGAGATCGCCGATCACCGCATCGCCGCGATGGTCGGCCCGCTCGCGGGCTGACCGCACGCGGTTCGCGGGAGCACGCCCGAACCCTGCCCGGTCGGGCGTGCCCCTGCGCTCGCGGGCGAGTCCCCGCGACGTCCGTGTCCGCTGCGATCCACGGGGCCCTGCTGCGATGCCGCCGCCTCCGACTCGGCGGTTCGCGGTCCCCGATCGCCCGGACGTCCGGCCGGACTCAGCTGACGAGCCCGCAGCGGAAACCCTGCGCCACGGCCTGCGCCCGGTCCGAGGCGGACAGCTTGCGGAACAGCCGACGCGCGTGCGTCTTCACGGTGTCCTCGGACAGGTACAGCTCGCGCCCGATCTGACCGTTGCTCTTGCCCTGGCTCATCCCGCGGAGCACCTGCATCTCGCGCTCGGTGAGGTTCACGCCCGCACCCGGCTCCGCCGACTGGCGCTGGGCCGGGAAGACGTCACCCATCGTGGTCGACGCGAGGGCGGCGACCAGCTCGGGCCGCGAGGCGTCCCAGCGCAGGTAGCCCCGGGCGCCGCCCGCGATCGCGGAGGCGATGCTGCCGGCGTCGTCGGGCGCACCGAAGACGATGACGTTGGCCTGGTGGTGCGCCGTGACGAGCCGGCGGGTCGCCTCCGCGCCCGCGCTGACCGCACGCTGCGTCCCGATGAACACGACGTCGACCGGCTGCCGGGCGTACCGGGCGAGCAGGTCCTCCGGGGTGGCGACACAGTCGATGCGCTGCACGCCGGGCACCGCCGACATGACGCGGGTCAGGCCCTCACGCACACTGCGCCGGTCGTCGCAGATCAGAACCGTCCTCATACAGACTCCGTCTCGGTGTTCGCCTCATCGCGGCGGACCGCCCTCGGTGGGCGCTTTCCTCATATCGGCGTCCCCGCCCGGGACCTTGACCCTCGAATCACACCGCTGTTGTTATCCCAGCGTGATCGTCTGGAGCGGCCATGTCGCAGAATCGTGAACCACAGCCCCCGCGTCGGGTACTTCTCCTGCACGGGCCCAATCTCAACCTGCTCGGGCGACGCGAGCCGGAGATCTACGGCTCGGAGACCCTGGCCGACGTCGACGACCGGGCCCGCGCGCTCGGCACCGAGCTCGGGCTGACGGTGGACGCCCGCCAGAGCAACCACGAGGGCGTGCTGGTCGACGCGATCCACGAGGCGATGACCGACTTCGCCGCCGTCGTCATCAACCCCGGCGCGTACACGCACACCTCGGTCGCCATCCGGGACGCGCTCGCCGCGATCCCCGGGCCGATCGTCGAGGTGCACATCTCGAACGTGCACACCCGCGAGCCGTTCCGGCACCACTCCTACGTCTCGCCCGTGGCGACCGCGGTGATCGCCGGGGCGGGCACGCTCGGCTACGACCTGGCGCTGCGGTTCGTCGCGACCCGGATCTAGCGGGCGCGCAGGGCGTCCAGCTCCGCCGCGAGCACGTCCGGGAACTGCAGCGGCACGAAGTGCGTGCCGGGCACCCGGACCAGCCGTGCCCCCGGTACGGCGTCGGCGAGGGCGACCATGTCCTCGACCGGCGCCATCGTGTCGAACTCACCGGCCACCACCGTGGTCGGTACGCGCACGGCGTCGACCGGGATCGGCGGTTCCTTCCCGGCCGCGAGCACCATCTGCGAGAACCAGGTCCAGTCGTGGTGCGAGAACTCCCGCGCCACCTCGGCGAGGGTCTGCAGCGGCGGCGGGGCGAGCGCCGCCAGCGCGTTCGCATCCATGCTGCGGGGCAGCAGCGAGATCAGGCCCGCCACCGGCGGCCCGACCAGGCGCAGCGACCAGGCGCTCGCCGTCGAGATCCCGCGGGAGAGGAACTCCGGCGCCCACGAGGGCCCGCTGCGGAAGCCGCCGCCCGCGACCCCGCCGAGCACGAGCAGCGAGGAGATCCGCTCCGGCGCCCGGCGTGCCGCCTCGAACGCGACGGCCACGCCCACCGACCAGCCGATGACCGCCGCCGACTCGATCCCCGCCGCGTCCATCACGGCGAACATGTCGTCGACGTGGTCGCCGATCGTGATCCGCGCCGGGTCGGCGGGCCGCTCCGACCCACCGAGCCCGCGGTGGTGCCACGTCACCGTCCGCGGCGCCGTCGCCGAGGGCTGTCCGTCGCCCCCCAGCCACGGCCACGCCGCCGGCGAGGCGCCGAGGCCGTTCGAGATGACGACATCGGGCCCGGGGCGCCCCACGCACCCGTTGTCCCACCACCGGATCCGGGTGCCGTCGGGGGCGACGACGTCGTCGAGGTGGGGCATCGGACGGGCGTGGGGCCGGCGGTCGCTCAGGACGCCCGCGCGCGGATCTCGTCGCGCGACAGGTAGGACGTGGTGCCCTCGAACTCGTCGACGGTGGCCTTGCGGTCGGCGAGGAACCCGATGCGGATGAAGTCGTCCCCGCCGAACAGGTGGAGGATCCAGTTGGCCACCACCCGGGCCCGCGTCCGCATGAGCGGCAGCGCGAACAGGTGGTAGCCCCGGGTCACGACCTGCGCGGGGGCACCCTTGAGTTCGAGGTTCAGCGGGTGCGCCACGGCCTGCGACCCGCCGAGGTCCACCACGAGGCCGAGGTCGTGGTGCTTGTACTGCGTGAGCGCGTCGCCGCGCAGCGAGGCCACCACGTTGTCCGCCGCCGTCGTCGCCATCCGCGTCGCGTGCTGCGCGGTCGGCGGGCAGATGGCCTCGGGGTCGTCCTGTGTGAGGTCCGGCACGGCGGCCGAGTCGCCCAGCGCGAACACCCCGGGGTGCCCCTCGACCTGGAGGTCGGCGCCCACCTTGAGGCGGCCGCGGACCAGGTCCACGCCGAGGTTCTTCACCAGCGGGCTGGACGTGACGCCCGCGGTCCACACCAGCGTGCGGCACGGGACCACCTCGCCGTCGGAGAACGTCACCGACTCGTCGGTGACCTCCGAGACGCCGGTCTCGAGCTTGATCTCCACCCCCCGCCGCCGCAGGATGTCCAGCGCCTGCTCGCCGAGCCGCTTGCCGAGCTCGGGCATCAGGCGGGGCGCGATGTCGATCAGCGTCCAGCGCACCATGCCGGGGTCGATGCGGGGGAAGCGCTTGAGGGCGGCCTCGCAGAGCAGCTGCAGGCACGCCGCGGTCTCGGTGCCGGCGTAGCCGCCGCCCACCACCACGAAGCGGCAGCGCGCCGCGCGCTCGGCGTCGTCGGTGGCCGCGTTGGCCAGTTCGAGCTGGGCCAGCACGTGGTCCCGCAGGTAGGCGGCCTGGGCCAGGTTCTTCATCCCGAGGGCGTGCTCCTCCAGGCCCGGGATGTCGAACTGGCGGGTGACGCTGCCCGGGGCGAGCACGAGACGGTCGTAGGGCAGGTCGATCTCCTCGCCGGAGATCTTGCGGACGACGCAGCACTTCTGCTCGAGGTCGACCCCGACGACGGTGCCGGGCAGCCGGTGGGCCCGCTTGACCGCGCGCGGCAGCGGCACGGTGACCGACTGCGCGGTGATCACACCGGCCGCCACCTGCGGCAGCAGCGGGAGGTAGAGCATGTAGTCGTTGGGCGCGACCAGGACGACCTCGACCGAGCCGTCCTCCAGCTGCGGGCGCAGCACCTTCTCGAGGCGCTTCACCGTCTCCAGCCCGGCGAACCCCGCTCCCACCACCACGACACGCTCTGCCATCACGAACCTCTCGACGTCGGTCCCACCGCGCGGCCACGCCGGCAGCGGTGCGCGACGTCCCTTCCGCTGCGGAGATGCCCCCCGAGAGCCCGGATGACACCCTGTGCCGTGATTCATCGGTCCGGTACGTGAGGTACCGGGTACCGACCGACGTCCTGGAGGCCCTGCCGTGAGTGCCGTGCTGTTCACCGGGTTCCCCGGCTTCCTCGGATCGGCGCTGCTGCCCCGCACCCTGCGCCGCGACCCGGACGCCCGGGCGGTCGCCCTCGTGCAGGAGCGCTGGCTGGGCCGGGCCCGCGAGGCGCTCGCGGAGATCGAGCGGGCCGAGCCCGCGCTCGCGGGCCGGACCGACCTCGTCGTCGGGGACATCACGACGGCGGGTCTCGGGCTCGACCCGGCGGTGACCGAGCGGCTGCTGGGCGAGCCGCTGGAGATCTTCCACCTCGCGGCGGTGTACGACCTGTCGGTCGCACCGCGGATCGCGTGGACGGTGAACGTCGACGGCACCCGACACGTCGTGGACCTCGCGTGGCGGGCCGCCGCCGGCGCCGGCCTGCGCCGCCTGCAGTACGTGTCGACCTGCTACGTCTCGGGCCGCTACGACGGGCTGTTCTACGAGGACGACCTCGAGCTCGGCCAGCCGTTCGCCAACCACTACGAGCACACCAAGCACGAGGCGGAGCGCGTCGTCGCGAAGGCCCGGGACGCGGGCCTGCCGGTGACGATCTACCGCCCGTCGGTGGTGGTCGGCGACTCCACCACCGGCCACACGCAGAAGTTCGACGGGCCCTACTACGTGCTCCAGCTGCTGCTCCGCCAGGGCTCCACCGCCCTGATGCCGCTGCCGACGGGGGCGGACCGGGTGGCGTTCAACCTCGTGCCGTCGGACTTCGTGGTCGACGGCATCGCCGCGCTCGCGGGGCACGACGCCGCCGTCGGGCGCACGGTCGCCCTGGCGCAGCCGCACCCGCCGTCGGTCACCGAGATGTGCGAGACGTTCGCGGACCGCGGCGGGCGGAAGCTGCGCGTGGTCCCGATGCCGACGTCCCTGGCCGCCTTCTCGATCGACCACGTGCCCGGGGTCGGGCGGCTGTTCAAGGTGCCGTCCTCGACGCTGGACTACCTGACCCACCCCACGTTCTACGACACCGCGGCGACCACCGCGCTGCTCGCCGAGGTCGGCGTCTCGTGCCCGTCCTTCGCCGACCACGTCGGTCCGATGGTCGAATTCTTCCGCTCCCACCCGGAGGTCGGCAGCGCCGCGATGGTCTGAGGACGGGGGCGGTAGCGTGGCTGTGTGGCCGGGTCGAGCTCCCCTCCGCTTCGTCTCCCACCCATGCGCATCGCGCTCATCGACTCAGGTCTCGGCATGCTCCCGACGGCGGGCTGGCTGCGCCACCTGCGTCCGGACGCCCACCTCGACCTGCTGATGGACCCGGCGGGGATGCCGTGGGGCTCCCGGCCGGGCGGGTGGATCGTCGACCGTGTCCTGTCCGCCGCGCGGCTCGCCGTCGAGCGGGGGGCCGACGCGGTGGTGGTGCCGTGCAACACCGCGAGCGTGAACGCCCTGGTCCCGCTGCGCGCCGAGCTGGAGCCGCACCGACCCGTCGTCGGGACCGTGCCCGCGATCAAGCCGGCGGCCGCGACCGGCGAGCCGTTCGGCGTATGGGCCACGGAGGCGACGAGCGCGAGCGACTACCAGGCCGATCTCGTCACGCTGTTCGCCGCGCCCGGCCAGGCGACCGCCGTGCCGTGCCCGGGGCTCGCACGGGCCGTGGAGAGCGCGGACGGCCGGGCGATCGGCGACGCGGTGGCCGCCGGGGCGGCCCGCACCCCGGCCGGGGTGCGGAGCGTGGTGCTGGGCTGCACCCACTACCCGCTCGTGTCGGATGCGATCGCCGCGGCCCTGCCCGGGGTGCGGCTCTTCGACAGCGCGGGGGCCGTCGCCGGCCAGACGCTGCGGCGCCTCGGGCTCGACCCGCGGCCGGACGCGACGCCCGCCGGGGTGTCCGTGCTGCTCTCCGGCGAGGAGGGTCCGCTGCCCGCCGCCGCCCGTGCCTACCCGGTGGGCGCCGCGCTGGCCGCGGGCGGTCCGGTCGACCTCGCCCTGCTCCCGCCGGCGGTCCGCGAGGCCGCCCCTGTGAGCCACGCGTCGATCTCTGGTGCACAACCGGTCCCCGGTCGTTGAATACCGGAATGGTTGAGGCCTCCACCGCCCGGGACGACCACGCGCTGCTCGTCGAGACCGAGGAGCGGCTCGTCGCCCGCTGGGGCGCGGAGGGCATCGCCCCGGACACGGTGCGCGGTGCGGTCGCGGAGGCCGTCGACCGGCTCGCCGGCGCCCGCGTCCGGTCGTTCCTGCCGATCCTGGTGGAGCGCTCGGTGCGACAGCGTCTCGTCGGCGCCTCCTGACGCGACCGGGGCATCACCCGCGCGCCCGTAGGCTGAGATCGTGATCCTCCGCCGGAACCTCGCGTGGCCCGGCGTCGGGATCCTCCTCGCCCTGGCGGTGCTGGCCGGCTGCGCCGGTCCCGCGTCCTCGGGCGGCCGCGGCCCGTCGTCGGGACCGACCGGCGCCGGCGTGGTGTGGCGCTCGGGCACCGGCGCGGACACGGTCCTCGACTCGTACCGCGTGACGCCCTGGAACACCGACGACGCCGACGACCCCCGCGCGGTGTCCTCGCCGGACGCGCCGGGTCGCACCGCCGTCGAGTACACCGTGCCGGGCGGGGGCACCCGTTCCGAGCTCGAGCCCGCGTACCGCAGCTTCCGCCCCGGGGACGACTACTGGTTCGGCTTCGCGGTGTACCTGCCACGGGACTTCCCGGTGGACACCTCCGACTGGCAGGTCATCGCCCAGTGGAAGAACTCGGGTGACGGCAGCCCGCCGCTGTCGATCCAGGTCCGCGGCGGCCGCTTCGTGCTCGACGGCGGGGAGGGCATCGGGGAGCACTGGTCCCGGGACATCGGTCCCGCCCGGGCCGGGGCCCGCACCGACCTGGTGCTGAACGTGCACTTCTCCGACGACCCGGGCGAGGGCCGGGTCGACGTGTTCCAGGACGGCCGCGAGGTGGTCTCGGACTACCGGCCCCGCGGCGGGACCCTCTACCCGGACGAGGTGTCCTACCTCAAGACCGGCCTCTACCGGTCGTCGGACATCGACGACGAGGGCTCGGTGTACTTCGACGACGTCGTCATCGCGACCAGCCGCGAGGCGGCCTCCACGCTCGCCTCGGACTCCTGAGTTCCCGGACTCCGGCGGCAGGTCACCGCGTCAGGAACGCCTCGACGGCGAGCCACACGCCGAAGACGAAGAACAGCACCGCCGCGCCGATCCTGATGGCCTTCTCCGGGAGCTTCTTGCCCAGCATCCGGCCGACCACGATCGCGAGGCCGTCGGCGATCACCATGCCGACCGTCGAGCCCAGCCACACGCCGACCACGCCGCCCCAGCCCTGGTACTGGGTGGCGAGGGTGATGGTGGCGAGCATCGTCTTGTCGCCCAGCTCGGCGAGGAAGAACGCCACCGAGGCGGCGAGCACCGCCGACCCGCTGGACCGGGCCGCCTTGTCCTCCTCGTCGGCGGTGAGCTCGTCGCCGCGCAGGGTCCAGAGGCCGAACCCGACGAAGGCGACCGCGGCCACGAGGTTGATCCAGAACGTGGGCAGGGCGGCGCCGAGCAGGTAGCCGACGCCCACGGAGACGGCGTGCACCACCGCCGTGGCGGCCGTGATGCCGATGAGCACCGGGAGCGCCCGGTAGCGGGTGGCGAAGGTCAGCGCCATCAGCTGGGACTTGTCGCCGAGCTCCGCCACGAAGATGACGGCGAAGCTGACGGCCGTGGCGGCCAGGAAGGTGGCCACGATGGGGTCCACGAGGGTCCTCTCGTCCTGAGCGGATCAGGCCGAGGAACACGTCTCCGGCCCGACCCGTGGATGCAACGGGATCGGAACCGAAGGTCTCGCCCGCCACCGTGGAGCCGGTGGCCGCCGCGACCGGATGCACGTGCCGGGCGACCGGCACGGCGATCAGTGTGTCGACCGCGGTGTTGGGAGCTACTCCCCCTCGTTCGATCCCGACATTAGCAGGTCGACCGGGAGCTACCGGTCGACGCGACGTGTCTCACGGGCGCGAGCCTCTCGTCGGCGGGCGACGGCGTGTCGCCGTGCGGACGCGCCGTCACCCGCTCGGGCGCACGTCATCCGGACGCCGGTCACCGAGCGACCACGATCGGGGCGCCGGTCGCGCTGGAAACCGCGTCACGGGCGGGCCATGATCGACGTCACAGTCCCGGACGGAGCAACGGCGCGGTGTCGACCGCCGAACGGGGCACTCGGCGACATCGCATGGGTGCGGTGAGGAGGCGTGATGACCGTCGACATCGACGTGCGGACCCGGCTGTTCACCTGGTTCACCGACCGCGCCGGGGTCATCGCCATCAGCCGGATGACCGCGGAGGACCTCGCCCGCGCCCGCACCCGGCGGCTCTCGCACAACGTCGTCACGTCGCGGGTGTTCGGCCCGATGCCCGCCGACGTCTCGCTGACCGACCTGCGGGTCGACCTCGCCGTCGCGACCGGGCACGACTCCGGCCCGACCACCCTGCGCGTCTACCGCCCGCACGGCCCGCTGCCGGGCGGCCGGCGGCGCGAGGACGGCCTGCCGATCGTGCTGAACTACCACGGCGGCGGTGGGTCGCTGGGCAACCTCGACCAGTCCGACTGGCTGTGTGCCCAGGTCGCGGCCCGCGTCGGCGCCCTCGTGGTGTCGGTGGACTACCGGCTCGCCCCCGAGTACCCCTACCCCGCCGGTCGCGACGACGGGTACGCGGCGCTGGTCTGGGCCGTGCGCCACGCCGACGCCCTCGGCGGGCGGACCGACCAGGTCGCGGTGATGGGCGACAGCGCGGGCGGCAACCTCGCGGCGGTCGTCGCGATGCTGGCCCGCGAGGCCGGGCCGGCGATCGACGCCCAGATCCTCATCTACCCCGTCGTCGACCTGACGCTGGACGCCCCGTCGACCACGACCTACGAGTGCGGCCCGCTGCTGACGAAGGCGGACATGGACGTGTTCCGGGCCAACTACCTCGGCCCCGACGGCGACCCCACGGACCCGCTCTGCTCCCCGCTGCTCGCCCCCGACCACCGCGGGCTGCCGCGGGCCCTGGTCATCACCGCGCAGGTCGACCCACTGCACGACGACGGGGTCGCGTACGCGGACCGGCTACGCGCGGCCGGGGTGCCGACCCGGCACTCCGACCACGCCCGCGCGATCCACGGCTTCATCACCTTCCCCGGCGTGTGCCGGGCGGCCGCCGCCGCGCTCGACGAGATCTGCGACGAGCTGGCGGCGACCTTCGGGACGGCTCAGGAGGACATGAAGAGCCCGCCGTTGACCGAGTAGACCTGGCCGGTGATGTAGCCCGAGTCGGGGTCGGCGAGGAACTCGACGACGCGCGCCACCTCGTCGGGCTGGCCGAGCCGGCCGACGGGCACCTGGGCCACGATCTTCTCCAGGGCCGACTCCGGGACGCCCGCGACCATGTCGGTCTCGATGTAGCCCGGGGCCACGCAGTTCGCGGTGACGCCCTTCTTCGCGCCCTCCGAGGCCAGCGACATGGTGAGGCCGAACAGGCCCGACTTCGTCGCGGCGTAGTTCGCCTGACCCGCGTTACCCCGCTCGCCGATGACCGACGAGATCGAGACGATCCGGCCGCTCCCGCGCTCGCGCATGTGCTGGAAGGCCAGGTGCGACATGTAGAACGTGCCGGACAGGTTGACCTGCACGACCTTGTCCCAGTCCTCCACGGTCATCTTGTGCAGCATCTTGTCGGCGGTGATGCCCGCGTTGTTGACCAGGATGTCGATGCGCCCGTGCTGGTCGTAGACCTCCTGCACCACGCGCTCGCAGTCCTCGCGGTTGCCGATGTTGCCCTGGTGGATGGTCATGCCGGGGTACTTCTCGGCCAGCTCGGCCGCAGCGTCCCGCCCGTTGGAGTAGCCCACCGCCACCTTGCAGCCGCGGTTCGCGAGCCGTTCCGAGATCGCCTTGCCGATCCCGCGTGCGCCACCGGTCACCACGGCGACCTGTCCGGTCATGTCCGCCATCACGACACCCTTCGCTCGTCGTCGTCCGCATCTGGTGCGGCTCCCACCGAGCGGTGACGTGCCCGCTGGTGTCGGCGGTCACACGTATCTATGCGTTCCGCGACACACCCGTGACGGGGACCCCCCGAACGTCGCAGCGCACGCGTCCGCGTGCCGCCGAGCGAGTGTTTGCGAACTATGCCTAGCGGACTTACGGTCCACCGAGCAGCCCGGTGCCGTCGCCTGTCGCCGGCTGCCCGAGGAGGAATCCCGCCATGACCGTGACCAGTGACCGCCGCGCCGTGACCGACGGCGCCACCGAGGCCCCCGACGCGCCGGCCATCGACCCGGTCGACCCCGCGGCCTACCTGCGGACCTTCCGCGGCGAGACGCTGCGCAAGGCGACCACCGCCCTCGTCGAGGGTGGCGCGTACGTCACCACCCGCGCCCTCGCCCAGGCCGCGACCCCGCACCGGACAGTGTACGACGCCGTCCGCTGGTGGGGCCACGTGCTCGGCCGTCGCCGCCCGTCGTGGTCCACCGAGCACCGGATCGTGTGGGAGACGCCGATCGCCCGGCTGCGTGACTTCACCGACGGCGCGACCGACGACGTGGTCCCGACGCTGGTGCTCCCGCCGCAGGCCGGGCACGACTCGTGCATCGTCGACTTCCAGCCGACCCAGTCGCAGATGCAGGTCATCCGCAAGGCCGGCCTGACCCGCGCGTTCACCCTCGACTGGGTCGGCGCCACGCAGGCCACGAAGAACACGACGATCGAGGACTACGTCGCGGTCGTCGACCGTGCCGTGGACACCGCCCTCGAGGGCACCGGGCACACGACGGTGAACCTCGTCGGCGACTGCCAGGGCGGCTGGCTCTCGACGATCTACGCCTGCGTGCACCCCGAGCGCGTCAACACCCTGACCCTCGCGGGCGCCCCGATCGACTTCCACGCCGGCGACACCGCCATCGGCGCCTCGTCGCGGGTGACGAGCCGGCGCTACGGCACGCTGCCCTACCAGGCGATGGTCGCGATGGGCCGCGGGAACATGCCCGGCCAGTTCGTGCTCAACGGCTTCATCGCGATGAGCCCGGACGCCGAGATCGCCAAGCACGTCGACCTGCTGCGCCACCTCGACGATCCGGCCGCGATCGCGCGCTACCAGGCCTTCGAGGACTGGTTCAAGCACACGCAGGACGTGCCCGGCACGTTCTACCTCTGGCTCGTCGAGCACCTGTTCTCCGGCAACGAGCTGATCGAGGGCCGCCTGGAGGTCGGCGGGAAGCGCCTGTCCATGGCCGACCTGTCCTGCCCGCTGTTCCTGCTCGGCGGGGCGACCGACCACATCACCCCGCCGGTCCAGGTGTTCCGGGCCGCCGACGCGGTGTCCACGCCCGCGGACCAGGTCTGGAAGCGCACCGCCCCGGGCGGCCACCTCGGCCTGTTCATGGGCAACCAGGCGCTGCGCGAGGAGTGGCCGCCCCTCATGACCGAGGTCGCGCGCTACTCGGGAGTCACCTCGTCGGCCAAGCGCAAGGGCGCCAAGAAGAGCTCCGACTGAACCGATTCCCGTGAGCGGTCCTGCACCTTGGACGCATGCCAGGCCCTGGGGTGTGGGCACCGACACGGGTAGGTTCGAGGACTCCGGCGGTCGTCGAGGTCCTCGCCCGACGTCGTGCACGCAGACTTCCCGACTACCTCCAGGAGGACGTCCATGCCCGGCTCCGTCATCGTCTCCGGCGCCCGCACGCCCATCGGCAAGCTCTCCGGGGCCTACGCCGACCTGACCGCGCAGCAGCTCGGCACCACCGCGATCCAGAAGGCCCTCGAGCAGGCCGGCATCTCCGGGGACCAGGTCGAGTACCTCATCATGGGTCAGGTCATCCAGGCCGGCGCGGGCCAGAACCCGGCCCGCAAGGCCGGGACCGACGCCGGCATCCCGATGTCGGTGCCGTCGTTCACCCTGAACAAGGTCTGTCTCTCGGGTCTCGACGCGATCGCGATCGCCGACCAGATGATCCAGGCCGGCGACTACGACGTCGTCGTGGCCGGTGGCATGGAGTCCATGACCGCCGCGCCGTACCTGCTGCCGAAGGCCCGCCGCGGCTACAAGTACGGCGGCGGGAAGATCATCGACGCCACCGAGTTCGACGCGCTGACCGACGTCTACGACCAGGAGTCGATGGGCGCCTCGACCGAGAAGTTCTCGAAGGCGATCGGCCTCACCCGCGAGGCGATGGACGAGTACGCCGCGTCCTCGCACCAGCGTGCCGCCGACGCGGCCAAGAACGGCCGCTTCGACGCCGAGTACGCGCCGGTGTCGGTCCCGCAGCGCAAGGGCGACCCGGTGGTCGTCTCCGAGGACGAGGGCGTGCGTGGCGACACCACGGCCGAGGGCCTGGGCAAGCTGCGCCCGGCGTTCTCCAAGGACGGCATCATCACCGCCGGCACCTCCTCGCAGATCTCCGACGGTGCCGCGGCCGCGGTGATCATGTCGGAGAAGAAGGCGAAGGAGCTGGGCCTCGAGGTCCTGGCGCGCATCGGCCACCACGGCTGGGTCGCCGGCCCCGACAACTCGCTGCTCTCGCAGCCGTCGCGGGCGATCTTCAAGGCCCTGGAGCGGGAGGGCCTCGAGCCCAAGCAGCTCGAGATGCTGGAGCTCAACGAGGCGTTCGCCGCCGTCGCCCTCCAGTCCACCGCCGAGCTCGGTGTCGACCCGGAGCGGGTCAACCCCGACGGCGGGGCCATCTCGCTGGGCCACCCGGTCGGCATGTCCGGTGCCCGGATCGCGATCCACCTCGCGCACGAGCTCAAGCGTCGCGGTGGCGGCATCGGTGCCGCGGGCCTCTGCGGCGGCGGCGGCCAGGGCTCCGGCCTGATCCTGCACGTCTGATCGACCCGATCGACCCGCCACGGGCGGTCACCCCGGCACGGGGTGACCGCCCGTCGGCGTTTCCACCGGCGCGAAGGGTTGCGTAGTAACCGGCGTCACGTGGAACCCTGCACGAGCACGCATGAGCGCATGAGCCGACCCGTTGGAGGGCGAAGAATGCCGCAGGAGGTCCGGGGAGTCGTATCCCGGGAGAAGGGCAAGCCGGTCACCGTCGAGACGATCGTGATCCCCGATCCGGGTCCGGGTGAGGCCGTGGTCGCGATCCAGGCGTGCGGGGTCTGCCACACCGACCTGCACTACCGCGAGGGCAACATCGAGGACGCCTACCCGTTCCTGCTCGGCCACGAGGCCGCGGGCACGGTCGAGGCGCTCGGGGAGGGCGTCACCGGCCTCGAGGTCGGCGACTACGTCATCCTCAACTGGCGCGCGGTCTGCGGCGTGTGTCGCGCCTGCCGCAAGGGCAAGCACCACCTCTGCTTCGACACCCACAACGCCGCGCAGGCGATGACGCTCAAGGACACCGGCGAGGAGCTCAAGCCGGCCCTGGGCATCGGGGCGTTCGCGGAGAAGACGCTGGTCCACTCCGGGCAGTGCACCAAGGTCAACCCCGACATCGATCCGGCCGAGGCCGGACTGATCGGCTGCGGGATCATGGCCGGCGCCGGCGCGGCCATCAACACCGGTGAGGTCAAGCGCGGCGAGACCGTCGCGGTCATCGGCTGCGGCGGGGTCGGCGACGCGGCGATCGCGGGCGCGGCGCTGGCCGGGGCCACCACGATCATCGCGGTGGACACCGAGGACCGGAAGCTGGAGTGGGCGAAGGGCTTCGGCGCCACCCACACGATCAACGCCAAGAACACCGACCCGGTGCAGGGGATCCGCGACCTCACCGACGGCTTCGGCGCCGACGTCGTCATCGACGCCGTGGGCATCCCCGCCACCTGGAAGCAGGCCTTCGAGGCCCGCGACCTCGCAGGCCGGCTGGTCCTGGTCGGCGTGCCGTCGCCGGACATGAAGCTGGAGGCGGACTTCCAGCCGTTCTTCTCCCACGGCGGGTCGCTGCGCTCGTCCTGGTACGGCGACTGCCTGCCCAGCCGGGACTTCCCGATGCTGGTCGACCTGGCCCTGCAGGGCCGGTTCCCGCTCGACAAGTTCGTCACCGAGCGCGTCTCGCTCGACGACGTGGAGTCGTCCTTCGAGAAGATGCACCACGGCGACGTGCTCCGTTCGGTGGTGATCCTCTGATGGTCGGCTACGGGGACACGGTCGGCACCGGCGTCAACGACGGCGGGCCGATCGGCAACGTCGTCACCTCGGGCACGTTCGAGCTCGACGGCGGGTCGTGGGACGTCGACAACAACGTCTGGATCCTGGGCGACTCCAGCGAGGTCGTCGTCATCGACGCGGCCCACGACGCCCAGGCGATCCGCAAGGCCGTGGGTGACCGCAACGTCACCGCGATCCTCTGCACGCACTCGCACAACGACCACGTCAACGCCGCCCCGGCGCTGTCGAAGGCGCTCGACGCGCCGATCCTGCTCAACCCCGAGGACCGGGTGGTCTGGGACCTCACCCACCCCGACCTCGAGCCGGACGGCCAGTTCGAGGACGGCGAGACGTTCACGATCGCCGGGATCGACCTGAAGATGATCCACACACCGGGCCACTCCCCGGGGTCGACGTGCTTCTACGCGCCCGACCTCGGCGTCGTCTTCACCGGCGACACCCTGTTCCAGGGCGGCCCCGGGGCCACCGGCCGGTCGTACTCCGACTACGGCGTGATCCTCGAGTCGATCGAGCGCAAGCTGTTCTCGCTGCCCGGCGAGACGATCGTGCGCACCGGGCACGGGGACCACACGAAGATCGGCGACGAGTCGCCGCACCTGGAGGAGTGGAAGGCGGCCAAGGAATAGCCGCCCTCCCGGACACCGAGTACCCGGCCGACCCCTACCCGGGGGTCGCGCCGGGTTTCTCGTTCCTGCACGTCGACGCGCTGACCCACGAGCTCCGTCCCGACGACGGGTGCCGCGGTGGGTGGCGCGTCGGCGCCGCCGCGATCGACGACCTGCTCGACGTCCCGCTGGCGGGCCGCGTGCCGGTCCTGGCCTACGGCTCGAACTCCTGCCCGTCGAAGATCACCTGGCTCCGGGAGCACCTCGGCCTGCCCGGCCCCGTGGTCGCGCTGCGCGTGACGGTCCACGGGGTCGCCGCGGTGTGGGCGGCCGGCCTCCGTGTCCGCGACGACGCCCGCCCGGCCACGCTGGCGGTCACCTCCGGTGACAGCCCTCCCCCACGTGCCGACCCTCCCCCACGTGGCAGGAAAGCGTCGTTGCTGTCACCTGGTGACAGCAACGACGCTTTCCTGCCACGGGACGGGGACCCGGAGACCCACCACGTCTGGCTGGCGACGCCGGAGCAGGTCGCCGTGCTCGACCGGTGCGAGGGACGCGGCAACCGCTACGACCTGGCCCGGCTGCACGCGGCGACCGTGCACGACGAGCAGGGCGTGCGGCTGGACCCGGTCCTGGGGTACTGGCCGGCCCTGCGCCGCCCCGGCGAGGAGCCGCGGACCGACCGGTCGCCCCTGCTCGTCGACGGCGCGCCCGTACGGGTCCGCGACGTGGCGCAGGCGGCCGCCCGCGACCTCGAGGGCACGCCGGGGCCGGTGCCGGACGACGCGGCGGAGGTCGTCGACGGCTGCCCCGACCCGCGGGCGTGGCCGGACCGGGTGTTCGTCTACGGCACGCTGCAGCCGGGCGCGTCCGCGTGGTGGCGGCTCGCGCCGGCCGCCCGAGGGAGCGCACCCGCCGTCGGGACCGGGCAGGTGTACGACACCGGCCGCGGCTATCCGGCCCTCGTGGCCGGCCCGGGGACGGCGCGCGGGCACGTCGTCACCCTGGCCGATCCGGCGCGGGACCTGCCGGCGCTCGACGCCTACGAGGGGCCGGACTACCGGCGCGAGCGCGTCGTCGTGTACCGCGAGGCGAACGCCGCGGACCGGGCGTCCGACGGGTCCGCCACGGCGTCCTCCACCGCGCCCTCCCCCGTGTCCGAGCCGGTCATCGCGTGGGCCTGGGTGTGGGACACCGCTCCCCCGGCGACCTGGCCGACCGTGACCGGCTCCTGGTCGGACGCCTGATCGGTCACCGGCTCGTCCCCGTCCCCGTCCCCGGCCTCGACCTCGTCGTCCCGCGCGTGCCGGGGCGGGGTGACGGCCAGCGGCACGGACACGGTGAGCCGGCCCGCCGTCGGGACGAGGGCGATGTAGTCCGGGCCCGGACGGGGCTCGGTCACCGACTCGTCGGCGGGCGGCTGGTCGTCGCGCGCCTCCGGCACCGCCCCGGCGTCGGGAATGCCCGAGCGCCGCAGCAGCACCGCCGCGCGGGCCAGCAGCGCGAGCCCGGCGAGCAGCGCGAGCCCCGCGACGCCGAACGCGACGAGGGCGAGCACCGGCGAGTGCAGCCGCGGTGCCTGGGTGATCGCGAGCGGGGCGGCCGCGGCGAGGAGCGCGACGGTCACGACGAGCACGACGAGCAGCCGCACCACCCACCCCCGACCCACGAGAACCCCGCGCCATGCTGCTCGATCGCGGGGCGATCACTCCAGCACCCGGCCGGGTCCGACCCGATCACGATCGGGTGGAGCGTCCCGGAGTGGACGCCCGTCGGACGACCAGGGACAGTGATCGCGTGCTGGAGATCGACGGCGTCTCGAAGCGGTACGGCACGATCCGGGCGTTGCGCGACATGACGTTCTCGGTGCGGCCGGGCGAGCTGTTCGGGTTCGTCGGCGCGAACGGCGCGGGCAAGACGACGACGATGCGCATCGTCCTCGGGGTGCTCGCCGCCGACGCCGGTGAGGTCCGTCTGGAGGGCCGGCCGATCGACGCCGCCCGTCGCCGCCGCATCGGCTACATGCCCGAGGAGCGCGGGCTGTACCCGAAGATGGCCGTCGGGGAGCAGCTGCGCTACCTCGCCGAGCTGCACGGCCGCAGCGCCGCCGAGGCGAAGGCCGCGGCCGCGCGCTGGACCACCCGCCTCGGGATCGCGGAGCGCGTCGGCGAGGAGGTGCAGAAGCTCAGCCTCGGCAACCAGCAGCGCGTCCAGCTCGCCGCGGCCCTGGTGCACGAACCCGATGTCCTCGTGCTCGACGAGCCGTTCTCCGGGCTCGACCCGGTGGCCGTGGACGTGATGAGCGCGGTCCTCCGCGAGCGCTGCGAGGCGGGCGCCCCGGTCGTGTTCTCCTCCCACCAGCTCGAGCTCGTCGAGCGGCTCTGCGACCGGGTCGGGATCGTCCGCGACGGCACGATGATCGCGCAGGGCCGCGTCGACGAGCTGCGCGCCGGCGACGGCGCGGGGGCGACCGTGGTGGTCCACGCCCCCGACGCCCTGCCCGGCTGGGCCGATGCGGTCCCCGGCGTGACGGCGAGCCGGGTCGAGCACGACCGGACCGTCGTGACCCTCCGTGCCGCCGCCGACGATCAGGCCCTGCTGCAGGCCGCGCTCGCCACCGGGCCGGTGCGCGAGTTCACCCACCGCCGCCCGTCGCTCACCGAGCTGTTCCGGGAGACGATGGGCGAGCGGACCGAGGCGGGAGCCGCGTGAGGACCGTCCTGCTCATCACCCGCCGGGAGTTCCTCGCGCGGGTCCGCGGCCGGGCGTTCGTCGTCTCGACCCTGATCATCCTCGTCATCCTCGTCGGCTACTCGCTCTTCATCGGCTCGATCGGCGCGGCCACCGACGGCGGGTCGACGACGGTCGCGGTGGCCCCGGAGACCGAGGCCATCACCCCGGCGCTGCGCACCGCCGCCGACGACCAGGGCCGCATCGTGCGGGTGGTGCCGGTCGCCGACGCCGCGGCCGGGCGGGCCCTCGTGGCCTCCGGCGACGCCGACGCGGCACTGTCCGGGCCGCCGACCCGCCCGCGCGTCGACGTCGAGACCTCGCTCGGCAGCGCGGCCGGCTCCGTCGTCACCGTCGCGACGACCCTGGTCGCGCAGCAGCAGCTCCTGCCCGACCCGGCGGCCGCCGACGCCGCGGTCGCCGCCGCGGAGCCCGTCGTCGTCGCGGCCCGGCCGGAGGACCCGGCCCAGGGCCTGCGCATCGGACTGGGCGCGTTCGGGGCGTTCCTGCTGTTCTTCTCCATCCAGACCTACGGCGCGATGGTCGCCCAGGGAGTGGTCGAGGAGAAGTCGAGCCGGGTCGTGGAGATCGTGCTGGCCACCGTGCGGCCGTGGCAGTTGCTGCTGGGCAAGGTGCTCGGGCTGGGCGCCGTCGGGCTGCTGCAGCTGGTGATCCTCGGCGGCGCCGGGCTGGCCGTGGCGGGGACCGCCGGCCTGCTCGTCGCCGGGGCGGGGCTCGGCGGGACGCTGGTGTCGGTGCTCGTCTGGTACCTCATCGGCTTCGCGCTCTACGCGACCGTCTACGCCGCCCTCGGCTCCCTCGTCTCACGCCAGGAGGACACCCAGAGCGTCCTGACCCCGGTGTCGATCGTGGTGCTCGTCGGGTTCGCCGTCGGCTTCAACCTCGTGATCTCGGCCCCGACGTCGACGGCCCTGACCGTGATGTCGCTGATCCCGCCGTGGACCCCGCTGATCATGCCCGCCCGCATGGCGCTGGGCGGGGTGCCGGTCTGGCAGGTGGTGGCGGCCTTCGTCCTGACGCTGGCGTTCACGGCCGGCGTGCTCGCCCTCGGCGGGCGGATCTACGCCCGCTCGGTGCTGCGCACCGGTGCACGGGTCTCGTGGCGGGAGGCGCTGCGCAGCCGGTAGGAGGCCGCCGGGCTACAGGGCGTTGAACCGGTTGAGCGCCTCCACGCGCTCGGCCTTGTGGTCCACCATCGGCTCCGGGTATCCCGACGGCGGGTCGGGCAGCTTCCAGGGCTGGTGGACCTTCTTGCCCTCGACGTCGGCGAGCTCCGGCACCCAGCGCCGCACGTAGTCGCCCTGCGGGTCGAACCGCTCCCCCTGGGTCACCGGGTTGAACACGCGGAAGTACGGCGCCGCGTCGGTGCCGGTCCCCGCCGCCCACTGCCAGCCGTGCTGGTTCGACGCGAGGTCGCCGTCGACGAGCAGCTCCATGAAGTGCTTCGCGCCCCACCACCACGGCAGGTGCAGGTCCTTGACCAGGAACGAGGCCACGGCCATCCGCATCCGGTTGTGCATCCACGCCTCGCCCTGCAGCTGGCGCATCGCGGCGTCGATCGCGGGGAAGCCGGTGCGGCCCTCCTGCCACTGGCGGAACTTCTGCTCGGCCGCCTTCCCCGTGTCCAGCTCGATCTTCTCGAACTTCGGGTCGAAGTTCTCGCGCGCACTCCGGGGGAACCACCAGAGCACGTGCCCGTAGAAGTCCCGGAAGCACAGCTCGTTGCGGTAGGACGTCGCGCCCTTCCCGTTGCCGCGGGCGCCGGCGAGCAGGGTCCGTGGGTGCACCGTGCCGTACTTCAGGTGCACGCTCATCCGGCTCGTGCCCGGCTTGTCGGGGCGGTCGCGGGTGTCGTCGTAGTCGGTGAGGTGCTCGTCGACGAACGCCTCCCACTGCTCGTGGGCGGCCTGCTCCCCCGCCTCGGGCAGCTCGGCGTCGACCTTCGGGTCGTCGGGCACCTTCACCGCCCGCGGGCCGCCGTCCTTGTCGGACGGGTCCATCCACGTCAGGGTCTTCGCGTCGGTGTCGGCGGGCTCCGCGTCCTGGATGCGCTTCGTCCACTCCCGGGAGAAGGGCGTGAACACCTTGTACGGGTCGCCGTCGGACTTCGTGATCGTGCCGGGCTCGGTGAGGTACGGGGAGCCCGACCGCACCAGCTCGACCCCGTCACCGGTCGAGCCGAGCGCCTTCTCCACCGCCTCGTCGCGCTGCCGGCCGTAGGGCCCGAAGTCGGCGGCGACGTGGACCGAGTCCGCGCCGACGGCCTGGGCGATCCGCGGGACCACGTCCTCCGGGTCGCCCTTGACCACGAGCAGCTTCCCGCCGAGGTCCTCGTCCAGGGCGCGCAGGCAGCGGAAGAGGAACGCGGTCCGCCGGGGGCCGGCCGGTTCCAGGAGCGTCGGGTCCAGCACGAACAACGCCAGCGCGCGGTCGGCGCGCTCCTTCGCCGCGAGGAACGTCGGTTGGTCGCGGACCCGCAGGTCGCGTCGGAACCAGACGACGGCGGTCGTGTCAGCCGAACCCATGCGGGCCAGGTACCCGCACCCGGCGTCGGGAAGCCCCGGTGGACGAGCGAAGGGCCCCGTCGGTCGAGGAGATCGACCGACGGGGCCCTTCGCCCGGTGCGGGCCGCGGATGGCGAGGGGCGCCCCTGGCCGACCTATGCGACCGGAGGTGCCCTTCGCTCGGATCGGGACTAGCGCTGGTCCAGCGACACGAACTCGCGCTCGGTCGGGCCGGTGTAGACCTGACGCGGGCGGCCGATGCGGGTGTCCGGGTCCTCGATCATCTCGCGCCAGTGGGCGATCCAGCCGGGCAGGCGCCCGATGGCGAACAGGACGGTGAACATCTCCGTCGGGAAGCCCATCGCCTGGTAGATCAGGCCGGTGTAGAAGTCGACGTTCGGGTAGAGCTTGCGCTCGACGAAGTAGTCGTCGTTGAGCGCGTAGTCCTCGAGCTTCATCGCGATGTCGAGCAGCTCGTCGCCGCCGCCGAGCTTCTCGATGATGCCGCGGGCGGTGTCGCGGACGATCGCGGCGCGGGGGTCGTAGTTCTTGTAGACCCGGTGCCCGAAGCCCATGAGGCGGACGCCGGGCTCCTTGTTCTTGACCTTCGCGACGAAGTCGTCGGTGTTGCCGTGGTTGTCCCGGATGTTCTCGAGCATCGTCAGGACGGCCGCGTTGGCGCCGCCGTGCAGCGGGCCGAACAGGGCGTTGATGCCCGCCGAGATCGAGGCGAACAGGTTGGCCTGCGACGAGCCCACCAGGCGCACCGTCGACGTGGAGCAGTTCTGCTCGTGGTCGGCGTGCAGGATGAACAGCATGTCGAGGGCCTTGGCGACCTCGGGGTCGATCTCGTAGTCCTCGGCCGGCAGGCCGAAGGTCATGCGCAGGAAGTTCTCCACCAGGGACAGGTTGTTGTCCGGGTAGAGGAACGGCTGGCCGATCGAGTTCTTGTAGGCGTAGGCCGCGAGCGTCGGGACCTTCGCCAGCAGGCGGACCGTCGAGAGCTCGACGTTCGGCTCGTCGAACGGGTCCAGCGAGCGCTGGTAGAAGGTCGACAGCGCGGAGACCGCGGACGACAGCACCGGCATCGGGTGCGCGTCGGCGGGGAAGCCGTCGAAGAACTTCTTCAGGTCCTCGTGCAGCATCGTGTGCCGCTGGATCTGGTCGGTGAAGTTCTCGAGCTGGGTCTTGTTCGGCAGCTCGTCGTGGATCAGCAGGTAGCTGGTCTCGACGAACGTGGAGTTCTTGGCCAGCTGCTCGATCGGGTAGCCGCGGTAGCGCAGGATCCCGGCGTCACCGTCGATGTAGGTGATGTCGGACCGGCACGATCCGGTGTTCACGAAGCCCGGGTCGAGGGTGATCAGACCGGTCTCGCCGAGGAGCTTGCCCAGCTGGATCCCGGACGAGCCCTCGCTGGCCTCGACGATCTCCATCGTGTGCTCCCCGCCCGGATAGGTCAGGGTCGCGGTGCGCTTCTCGCCGTCGTCGGCCATCGAATGCATCCCTCTCACGCTTCTTCGTGCGGGAGGGAGGGTCGGCACCGGTCGTCGGAGCGGGGACGGTCGGTCCCCGCGCCGGCTCCGGCGTCAGCCCGAGGCGAACTCCCGCGGGTGTTGGGGCGTCGTACGCTGGGCGAACCGTAGCGCTCACGCAGCGATCACCGCAGCACGGGAAACGGTGTCGAGCCCCGTGGCCCCGGTCACTGTTCCGCTGGGTGAGCCAACTCCGCGCGGGTCGGCGGCTCCGCGCCCGCGCGGGAGCAGGTCCACCCGGCGACACGCGCGGCGAACTCCAGCGCGGCGCGCCAGTCGTCGCCGGTCATGGCGGTGACGGCCGCCCGTCCGAGCCGGTCGTGGTCGTGCAGGTGGGCCAGCAGCGCCGCGTGGACCGAGTCCCCCGCGCCGATCGTGTCCACCACCGGGCGGGAGGTGTCCGCGGGCACCTCGACCACACCCGTCGTCGTGAACGCGCGGAGTCCCTCGGCCCCGCGGGTGACCACGACCGCCCCGGCGCCCGCCGCGAGCAGATCCTCCGGCTCGCGACCCCACCAGGCGGCGTCCTCGTCGGAGAGCTTGACCAGGCCCGCGACGGCGGCGATCGCGTCCAGCCGGTCCCGGACGGCCGCCGCGTCGCCGACGAGGGCGGGGCGGATGTTCGGGTCGAGGCTGACGAACGTCCCCGCCGCCGCGGCGCGCCGGGCGAGGCCGGTGTACATCGAGGCGCCCGGCTCCAGCAGCAGGGAGAGGGTCCCGACGGCGAGCGCGGCCATCGGGGGCTCGCCGGGGTCGGCCACCAGCCGGTCGGCGGTGCCCTCGACGTGGAACGAGTAGCGGGCGTGCCCGGCCTCGTCGAGGGTCACGACGGCGAGCGTGGTCGGCTCCTCGCCGCGCTGCACGAGGTCGGTGTGCACGTGGGAGTCGGCGAGCCGCTCGAGCAGGGCGTCGCCGAACGCGTCGGTCGACAGGCGCGTGAGCATCGCCGTCGGGACCTCGAGGCGCCCGAGCCCGACCGCGACGTTGTACGGCCCGCCGCCCAGCCGCGGCGCGAGCGGGGTCAACGCACCCCCCGTCGCTCCGCTCGTCCCGGCGGGCCGCTGCTCGACCGGCACGAGGTCCACGAGGGCCTCGCCGGCCGAGACGATGGTCGAGCTCCGCTCCGCTCCGTCTCCCGGGACGGTCATCGCACTGCCTCCAGGCCCCAGCGGACGGTCCAGGTCGCCCCGGGCTGCAGGACGACGAGGTCGGTGCCGGAGTTGAGCGCGTCCGGCGGGCACGTCATCGGTTCCACGGCGACAGCCTTGCCCTCGCGGCCGAACGGGCTCCCGGGGGTGAAGGCCTGGACCCAGGCGACGTTGCGGTCGCCCCAGAGCCGGGTGCCGGTGCCGTCGGGCGCGACGAGCTCGGCGAGCACGCCCGCGACGCCGGGGCGGACGCCGAAGCAGGTGTCGAGCTCGAGGTCGGCGACCCGGCGGGGCTGTCGCAGGTTCTCGTCGTCGGTGACCGGCCGGGCCGCGCCCACGGGGATCTGCCGCTCGTCGACGTCGAGCACCGTGGTGGTGGGGACCTGGAGGGTGCAGTCGCCGCTGGGGTGGTCGCCGACGCGCAGGTAGGGGTGGGTGCCCACGCCCGCCGGCACGGCGCCGTCCCCGGTGTTGGTGAGGACGTGCGTGACGGTGAGTCCGGTCGGCGCCACCGTGTAGGTCGTCTCCACGTGCAGCGGCTGGGGCCAGCCGTGCGCCTGCTCGTCGTCGCCGCCCGGGACGTCGATCGCCAGGGTGACCGTGTCGTCGGTGTGCTCGACGAGCGTCCAGGGGCGCTTGCGGACGAGGCCGTGGATGGCGTTGCCGTTCGCCGGCTCGGTGACCTCGAGCTCGTGGGGCGTCCCCGCCCAGTCGAAGCGGGCGCCCGCAGTGCGGTTCGGCCACGGGATCAGCACGCAGCCCGCCCCCATCGGCGGGTCACCCTCGTAGGTCTCCACGTGGTGCGCGCCGTCGACGGTGAACGCGCGCAGCCCGGCCCCGACGCCGGTCACCACCGCGTGCGCACCGCCCGCGCGGATCTCGAACTCGCTCGGCGCCATGGCGGCACCGTAGTGGGTCACCGGGCGAGTCGGGACGATCCACGCAACCGGTTGCCGTGCGAGCCCCGGGATGTCAGCGGTGGCCCACGGCTGACATCCGGTGTCCGCCGTGGGCCACCGCTGACGTCCGGCTGCGCGCGGGAAGTCGGTGGACCCGTCGTCCCCGGAGGCCCTAGCCTGCGCCCCGTGATCTGAGCGCCCGCCGTCGTGTCCGTCCGGTCCCCGGGAGTGCTTCTTGTCATCGATCACGTACGTCCTCGTCCACGGCGCGTTCTCGACCGCCGCCGCCTGGGGCCCCGTCGCCCGCGACCTCGCCCTGCGCGGGCACCGGGTGGTCGCCGTCGACCTGCCCGGGCACGGGCTCGACGCCCGCGACACCGGCATGGTCGGCGTCTCGACCGCCGACGACGTCGCCGCGGTCACGGCCGTCGTGCGCGCGGTGGACGGCCCGGTGGTGCTCGTCGGGCACAGCCGGGGCGGGCTGACCGTCACCGCAGTGGCCAACGCCGTGCCGGAGCGGCTCGCCCACGTCGTGTACGTGTCCGCGTGGTGCTGCGTCGTCGGCGGGCCGTCGGTCTACGCCTCGGTGGCCCCGTCGGCGCTCGACCGGCTGGCGCCGCGGCTGCTGACCGCCGACCCCGCGGAGGTCGCCGAGCTCCGGGTGGACTTCCGGACCACCGACCCCGAGGCGCTCGACGCGCTCCAGGACGCCCTGCTCGCCGACGGTTCGCGCACCGAACTGCTCGCGATGCTGGCGACGATGGACGGGCGGGAGTCGCTCGCGGTCGACGAGGCGATGGTGACGGTGGACCCGGACCGCTGGGGCCGCGTGCCGCGCACCTACGTCCGGCTCGGTGGCGACCGCGCGCTGATGCCGGCGCTGCAGGACCGGTTCGTCGCGGACTCGGAGGCCGTCGGCCTCCCGTTCCGCGTGGTCGACCTCGCGAGCAGTCACCTCGGGGTGCAGCTACGGCCCGGTCCCCTCGTGGACGTGCTGACCGGGCTCCCGTCCTGACGACGGGCCGCCGGGGCGTCGATGGCTCCTCCGACGCGTCCGGTGCGACGGAGGAGCCACCGACCCGACTCGGGAGGACCCGCCGTCGGGACGCCGTGCGGGCTCACGCCGCCGTGAGTTCGGCGTACCGACCGTGCTCGGACACGAGGTCGGTGTGGGTGCCGGACTCGACGACCCGGCCGTGGTCGAGGACCGCGATCCGGTCGGCGTCCTGGACCGTGGAGAGGCGGTGGGCGATCGTCAGGGTCGTCCGGCCGACGGCGAGGGCGTCGAAGGCGTCCTGCACGGCGCGTTCCGTGGCGTTGTCGAGGGCGGACGTGGCCTCGTCGAGCACCAGGATGCGCGGGTTGCGCAGCAGGGTGCGGGCGATGGCCAGGCGCTGGCGCTCGCCGCCGGAGAAGCGGTGTCCGCGCGGCCCGACGACGGTGTCGTACCCCTCGGACAGCCCCTCGATGACGTGGTGGACCTGGGCGGCACGGGTCGCCGCCTCGATCTCCGCGTCGGTGGCGTCCGGCTTCGCGTAGCGCAGGTTCTCCCGCACGGTGGCGTGCAGCAGGTAGGTCTCCTGGCTCACGACGCCGACGATCGCGGCGAGGTCGTCCAGGCGCAGGTCGCGCAGGTCGACGCCGTCGATCGTGATGCGGCCGGTGTCCGGGTCGTGCAGGCGGGCCACGAGCGACCCGAGCGTCGACTTGCCGGAGCCGGTCTCCCCCACCAGCGCGAGGGTCGTCCCGGCCGGGACGTCGAGGGACACGTCGTCGAGCGCCGGCCGGTCGGCACCGGGGTAGGTGAAGGTCACGTGCTCGAGGCGCAGCTCGCCGCGCGGGTGCCCGAGGTCCACCGGGTGCTCCGGCTCCTCGACCTCGATCACGGTGTCCTGGTACTCGAAGATGCGGGCGAACAGCGCCAGCGAGGCCGACACCGAGACCCCGACGTCGAGCAGCGAGGACAGCGGCCGGAACACGCCGGCCTGCAGCGAGGTGAAGGCGACCAGCGTGCCGATCGACAGCGCGCCGGCGGTCCAGGGCAGTCCGGCGCCCAGGT
Organism: Actinomycetospora corticicola; assembly: GCF_013409505.1. Classification (NCBI taxonomy): domain Bacteria; kingdom Bacillati; phylum Actinomycetota; class Actinomycetes; order Pseudonocardiales; family Pseudonocardiaceae; genus Actinomycetospora; species Actinomycetospora corticicola. Next base: position 3,453,153 of record NZ_JACCBN010000001.1, read on the forward strand.
AGATCAGGGCCGGGATCGCGGCGAAGACGATCGACATCGTCGCCATCACCCAGCGGCCCGCGAGCTGGCTGCGCAGCTCCAGGTCGGTGAGGCGCAGCGAGGAGTCGGTGAACCGGGAGACGAGCGCGTCGCCGGTGCCGAGCGTGCGCGAGAGGCGGACGCCGTCGATCGACAGGCCCTCCTCGATGGTGACGTTGAGGTCGGCGAGCTCGCGCTGGCGCTGCGCGGTGATGGTGCGCCGCAGCCGGGCGACGCGCCGCGAGAGCAGCACGGCCGGGGGCAGCACCAGCAGCGTCACGAGCGAGAGCTGCCAGGACAGGGCGACCATCGCGACGGACGAGGCGATCACCGTCGTCAGGTTGGCCGCGATGGAGGTGGCGGTGGAGGTGACGACGGACTGCATGCCGCCGATGTCGTTGGTGATCCGCGACTGCACCTCTCCGGTGCGGGTGCGCGTGAAGAAGCCGAGCGACAGGCGCTGCAGGTGGGAGAAGACGTCGGTGCGCAGCGTGTGCATCACGCGCTGACCGATCTTCGTCGAGATCCAGGTCTGCACGACGCCGAAGGCCGCGGTCACGGCGGCGACGACGACCATCCCGACGACGAGCCACACCAGCAGCGTGACGTCGCGCTGCGGCAGCGCGACGTCGATGACCTCGCGCAGCAGGAAGGGCTGGGCCAGCCCGACGATCGACGACGCGACGATCACGGCGACGACGACGGCCAGGGACCAGCGGTACGGGGCGAACAGCCGGGCGATGCGGCGCAGCGAGACCTGCTTGGCCTGCTCGCGGTCGAGCCGGCGCTGTTCGGCGGAGACTTCGGAAGGGCGGGGCAAGAAGCGCCTCCTGGGTTCGGTGAGGATTTACTGAGGTTACCTCATGATGAGGCTACAACAGCGTCCCGCGCTAGGGTGTTCCCGTGGAGCACGACGAACCCACGTCGGTCAGCGACCTGTTCTGGGCCGTCGCGCGCCGCCTGCGCCACACCTCCCGGGAGACGCTCGCACCCTGGGACGTGAACCCCTCGCAGCTGCGCGCCCTCGGCGTGCTCATGCGCCACGGCTCGGCCCGGCCGGGGGCGCTCGCGAAACACCTCGGGATCGCGCCGCGGTCGGCCACCGAGGTGGTCGACGCCCTGGAGGAGCGCGGGCTCGTGCACCGGGAGACCGACCCCGACGACCGCCGCGCCACCCTCGTCGTCGTGACCGAGCAGGGACGGGAGCTGGGCCGCGCCGTGCGCCAGGCCCGCGCGGCCGAGGCCGACCGGGTGTTCGCGGGGCTGGGCGAGCACGACCGCGCGGAGCTGGAGCGGCTCCTCCGCGAGGTGCTCGGACGCCTCGACGCCTGATCAGCCGACCTGGTCCCGCCAGGTGGCGACCAGCGGGAGGATGCCGTCGACGAGCTCCGCCGGCGCCTCGTCCGCGAGCCCGAGGCAGCAGACGACCTGGAGCCACCGGGCCGACTCGCACAGCGCCAGCAGCTCCCGGTCGGTCGGACGGCCGCCGCGCAGGACGGTCGCCTGGTCGTAGTCGGCGGCGAGACCGGTCAGGGCGAGGTCCCACTCGACCGGCCCGAGGCAGGCGTGCTCGAGGTCGGTGACGACGGGTCCGTCCGTCGTCATCAGGACGTTGTGCGTCGGCGCATCGCCGTGGACCGGTTGGAGCGCCGCGTGCGGGAAGGCCGCGGCGAACCGCTCCGGCGAGCCGAACACCGCGTCGATCCGCGCGTGCTCGCGGCGGGCGACGGCGAGGTCGTCCGGGCCGACGAGCTCCGGGTGTGCGGCGAGGAGGTCGAGCATCTCGGTCATCCAGTCGTCCCAGAAGACCAGGAACGGCAGGTCGACCTCGACGGCGCGGAGGGCCGTGTGGAGGTCGGCGACGTAGCCGGCGGGGTCGTCCAGTTCGACGACCGGGACCGTCTCCAGGTACTCCCACGCCGTCATGACGAGGCCGTCGCGCTCGAAGGGGACCGCGGGCAGCAGCGGTGAGGGACCCGTCGTCGGGAAGTCGAGCTCGCGGAGCGCGAACGACACCGCGAGCTCGGCCCGGCGCTCGGCGAGGGTGCGGGTGGGGTCGGCCTGGCGGGAGGGCGGGAGCACCGTCGGGATCCGCATGACGACGGGCGCGGGTGCGAGGTGCACGACGACGGAGAAGAGGTCGTGCAGGACGACGGGGGTGTCCGCGACGACGCCGTACTCCTCGGCGACCGCCCGCGCGGCCGCCACCGCCCACTCGGTCCGGGCCGCCCGCGCCGTCTCGTCGATCGCCACGCGGGCAGGCTGTCACGCCGGGAGCGGCAGCCGTCCGTCCACGGTGAACTCCGCGTCGTCGCGCTCGGCGAGCACCGAGCCGTCCCGGTCCTCGAAGCGCTCGCCGAGGGGCTCGAAGTCCTCGGGGTCGGGGTCGTCGGTGGCACCGTCGTGGGTGACGACGATCCGGGCCTCCGTGGCCCGCCGGACGACCGAGACCCGGCAGGTCGTGGCCGCCGGGCTGCGGGTCGTGTGCGCGACGGCGACGCGGAGGAGCTCCACGAACGGCGCGGCGATCTCGTCGGGCAGCTCCACGTCCGCGCCGAGCACGGTCAGCTCGACCCCGGCGGTGTCGAGGTCCGACCGCGCCGTGCGCAGCGCGTCGGCCCATCGGTCCGCGGCCGGGTCCGCCGGCTTGTCCGCCTTGCCGCCGTCCGCCTTGCCGCCGTCCGCCTTGCCGCCGTCCGCCGTGCCGCCGTCCGCCGTGCCGCCGTCCGCCACGCCGCTGACCTCCGCGCTGCCGGCCGGCCCATCGCCACCGGCGGCGCTCCCGCCCTCGGCGCTCCCGCCCGCGTCGGTGGCGTCCGATCCGCCGCCGTCAGCCTTGCCGCCGTCAGCGTCGTCGCCGTCCGCCGTGCCGCCCGCCGGCTCCGACCCGACGCCCTGGGGCGTGGCCACCGCCGACGTGGTCTCGACCGGCGTGGTCTCCGTCGACGCGCTCTCCCCCGCTGCGGCCGGCGGCGCGGGCAGGACGGGCGCCGGCCGGGCCGATCCCGTGTACTGCCACCACCGGGTGAGGCCGTGGACGACGAGGCCCGTCACGAGCGTGCTCACCGCCGACGTCACGACCGTGAACAGCGGCGCACCCGCCACCAGGCCCGCGAGCACGCCGACCGAGACGACCACCACGGCGAGGCCCGCGAGCCCGACCCGCGGCGGCAGCAGGATCCGCAGGCTCCCGGCGAGGAAGCCCGCGAAGCCGATCCAGCCGACCCCGATCGCGACGATCGGCACGTAGACCAGGCAGGCGAGCGCGAGCAGCGCGACGACCACGCCCTCGCGGGGGTGCACGACCCCCGGCCGGCTGACGTAGCCGACCTGGAGCCCGAGGACGGCGAGGGCGAGCACCAGCCCCAGCAGCGCGCCCGCGAGGTTGAGCGTCGGCGCGACGGCGGCGTAGGCGAGCAGGGCGTACCCGGCCAGGACGGTGACGACGAGCGGGGTGACGGAGCGGTCGGTCGGGGTCGTCACCCGCCGGAGGGTACGGCCCCCGCGTCTACGCCTGGCTCGCCGGCGCGTCCTCGGGGGCACCGGCGACGGGCGCGCGGTAGCGCCAGAACGCCGGGAAGGCGAGGACCACGGCAAGCATCCCGACGACGACGGCGGCGCCACCCAGCGCGGTGGCCGCGCCGGTGCCGATCGCGTCGGCGGCCCAGCCGTGCCACAGGTCGGCGACCCGCGGCCCGCCGGCCACGACCACCACGAAGACGCCCTGCATCCGGCCGCGCATCTCGTCGGTCGCCACGGTCTGCAGCATCGTCGAGCGGAAGACCGAGCTGACGAGGTCGGCAGCGCCCGCAGCCGCGAGCAGGAGCACGGCGAGCCACAGGATCGAGGTGAGGCCGGCCAGCGCCACGCCGACGCCCCACAGGGACACCGCGATCGTCACCGCCACGCCCTGCCGGGCGATCCCGTGCAGCCGCCCGGAGAGCAGCCCGCCCAGGGCGGCGCCGCCCGCGATCGAGGCGGAGAGCAACCCGTAGGCGGGTCCGCCGCCAAAGGTCTCGACGGCCGCCTCCGGGAACACCGCGCGCGGCATCCCGAAGCCCATCGCCACGAGGTCGGCGAGGAAGCTGACGAGCAGCACCTTCGACATCGCGGCGTAGCGGAAGCCGTCGACCACCGACCGGAGCCCGGCGCTGGTGCGGATCGCGTGCAGCACGCCGCGCAGACCCGTCTCCGCGCCGTCGGCCACGGGCAGCCGTGGGAGCCGGTACGCCGCCCAGATCGAGACGGTCAGGCAGACGGTGTCGACGAGGTAGAGCACCCCGACGTCGATGAACGCCAGCGCCACCCCGCCCACCAGCGGGCCGGCAAAGGCGCCGAGCTGCTGCACCGTGAACCACAACGTGTTGGCCGCCGGGAGCTGGTCGAGCGGCAGGATCCGGGGCAGGACCGCGGACCGGGTCGGTTGGTTCACCGCGAGACACGCGGTCTGCACGGCGAAGATCACGAGGACCGTCCACGGCCCACCGAAGTGCGTCAGGGCGCTCACGCCGAGCAGCGCCGAGCTCACGGCGATGCCGACGCCGGAGACGACGAGCAGCATCCGGCGGTCCACGGCGTCGGCGATCGCCCCGCCCCAGAGCCCGAACACCACCAGCGGCACGAGCCCGAACAGCCCGGTCAGCCCCACCCAGGCCGACGACCCGGTCATCTCGTAGAGCTGGAACGGCACCGCGACGACGGTCAGCTGGGCACCGACGACGGTGACCACGCCCGCCGTCCAGAGCCGACGGAAGGCAGGCGTCTTCAGCGGGGTCGTGTCGGCGAGCAGGCCGCGCCGTGGTCGTTCGCTCACCGAACGATCGTAAGCACCGATCTCACATGGTCACGGTGCGAGCCCCGCCACGATGCGCGAATCCGACGTCCGGCCCGTCCCGGCTGCGCGATCCCGTCGGTCCGGGACCGCGCGCGAAGCGTGAGCGGCGGTCGTCGGCACCCTCCCTCCCGCGGCGCGCCGCTCCGGGCGATCCACGTCGCGCTGCTCCCGGAGGACCGATCGCCGTCCCGGGACGACGTCGACACCGGGCCGGACGAGTCGGACCGTCAGCCGGTCCGCGCGACACCCGATCACCGGCGTCGGCCGGCCCGGGCGCCGCCGGACCCGATGCGTCCCGCGGACCGCACGACCGCCGGGGCCGCGCCGCCGACGGACGCGACCCGCTCGGCGAGCAGCCGGGCCCTCGCGCCGCGCGTCGGGCAGGTCCACCCCGGCGACGAGTCCGAACCGACGACGCACGGGAGAGCCGTCGACCACGCACCTCGTCGCTGTCGCCGGTGCCGGGGCGGCGCGGGACGACCTCCGGCTTGTCGAACTCGCCGGGATCCATCTCGGCGTCGTCCGCGGACTGCGGTCGGAACTCGGGGGCGTCCGGCTCGGCGTCGCCGGGGAGGCCGAGCGCCTCGCCGAGGACCTCGGCCGGCCGGTCGAGGAGTCGGCGGACCTGCTGGGACGTCGCGCCCGTGACCACGAGCCGCACCTCCACCGGCGCGGGCGCCTCGGCGGCGGCGTCCAGCTCGGCCGCCAGCCACGGCTCCTCGCACAGCGCGCTCCACGCCGCGGGCGACAGCACCTGCGCCGCCAGGTCGTAGGCCACGTCCACGAGGTCCTGCGTCGAGGCGGTCCGCGCGACGTGCACCAGCAGGCGCTCGACCTCGGCCGTCGCTCGGCCGTCCGCGGCGAACACCCGCAGCATCGACCCGACGATCACCGACCGGGTCTCGTCGAACACCAGTTCGTCCATGCCCCGCAGGCTAACGGCCACCCCCGACAGTCACGGTGGCTGCGCCTGGTGAGCAGAAGAGGTCGCGATAGCGACCTTTTCTGCTCACCTGCGCGAAGCGCACCTACGGCGCCAGGCGCTCGACCACCCAGTCGCCGCGCGCGGGGTTGAAGCGGAAGCGCAGCCGGTCGTGCAGCCGGGAGGTCCGGCCCTGCCAGAACTCGACGTGGGTCGGGAGCAGCCGCCACCCGCCCCAGTGCGGCGGCGGCGGGATCTCCTCGTCGTCGGCGAAGCGCGCCTCGACGGTGGTGAACAGGTCCTCGAGGGCCTCGCGGTCACGCACCGTGGCCGACTGCGGCGAGGCCCAGGCGCCGAGCTGGGAGGTGCGGGGACGGCCGCGCCAGTACTCCGCCGTCTCCTCCTTCCCGAGCAGCTCGACGGCGCCGATGACGGTCGCCTGCCGCTGCATCCCGTACCAGGGGAAGGTCACCGACGCCTGCCGCGTCTGGCGCAGCTGGTGGGACTTCTCCGAGGTGTAGTTGGTGAAGAAGGTGACCCCGCGGGCGTCGATGTCCTTGGCGAGCACCGTCCGGGTGGTCACGCGGTACTCGTCGTCGACGGTGCCGAGCACCATCGCGTTCGGGTCCGGCACGCCGGCCTCACGGGCGGCCTCGAGCCACGCGGCGAGCTGCTCGTGCCAGGTGGCGGCGAGGTCGTCCACCTCGAGTTCACCGGCGCGATAGTCGACACGGAGGTCCGCGATCGGAGCGTTCACCCGGCCACGGTAGGCACGCGGGACGGCCCGCGGGAACCCCGTGAGAGATGGGACAAATCGACGGTGGGGCGCACGCGCACGCCACAGGTGGTGACCCGGGACACAGCAGCGCATCCGGGAGCTTGGGAGGATGGCCGCCGTGACCGCTGAATCAGTGACGATCCCGGCCGAGCTCCTCCCCGCCGACGGCCGCTTCGGGTGCGGCCCCTCGAAGGTGCGCCCCGAGCAGCTGCAGGCCGTGGCCGACGCCGCGCACGTCATGGGCACCTCCCACCGCCAGAAGCCGGTGAAGGACCTGGTCGCCCGCATCCGGAGCGGCCTCGGCAGCCTGTTCGAGCTGCCCGACGGGTACGAGGTCGTGCTGGGCAACGGCGGGTCGACGGCGTTCTGGGACGCGGCGGCGGTCGGACTGATCCGCGAGCGCTCGCTGCACCTCACGTACGGGGAGTTCTCCTCGAAGTTCGCGGGGGTCGCGAAGGGCGCCCCGTTCCTCGCCGACCCGGTGGTCGTCACCAGCGACCCGGGCTCCGCCCCGGAGCCGCGCTCCGACGACTCGGTCGACCTCATCGCCTGGGCGCACAACGAGACCTCGACCGGCGTCGCCGTCCCGGTCGCCCGGCCGGCCGGCAGCGACGGGAAGCTCGTCGCGATCGACGCGACCTCGGGCGCAGGCGGCCTGCCCGTCGAGGTGTCCCAGGCCGACGTCTACTACTTCGCGCCGCAGAAGGGGTTCGCCTCCGACGGCGGGCTGTGGATCGCGCTGATGAGCCCGGACGCCCTGGCGCGGGTGGACGAGATCGCGAGCACCGACCGCTGGATCCCCGAGTTCCTCTCGCTGCCGACCGCCATCGACAACTCGCGCAAGGACCAGACCTACAACACGCCCGCCGTCGCCACGCTGATCATGATGGCCGACCAGATCGAGTGGATGAACTCCTCCGGCGGGATGGCCTGGACCACCGCGCGGACCAGGGACTCCAGCGACCGGCTGTACTCCTGGGCGGAGAAGTCGAGCTACGCGACGCCCTTCGTGACGGAGCCCGCCCACCGCTCCCAGGTCGTCGGCACGATCGACTTCGCCGACGAGGTCGACGCGGCCGCGGTGGCGAGGATCCTCCGCGCGCACGGGGTCGTCGACACCGAGCCCTACCGCAAGCTCGGGCGCAACCAGCTGCGGATCGGGATGTTCCCCGCGGTCGACCCGGAGGACGTGTCGAAGCTGACCGAGTGCATCGACCACGTGGTGGGCGCGCTCAGCGCGTGACGGAGCTCGACCCGGTCGGGGTGGAACGCGCGGCGCGCCTCCCTCGAAGGGGGCAGGCGCTCGCCTAGCGTCGTCGGTGGACTTGCAGGGCTACCGGGGAGGCCGACCATGCGCGAGCTCCGGGTCGTGGGCCTGGGTGACGACACGTCGACGGTGATCCTCGAGGACCCGATCCGCCACGAGCGGTTCACCATCCCCTCCGACGAGCGGCTCCGGGCCGCCGCGCGGGGCGACGTGCGGCGGCTGGGACAGATGGAGATCGAGACGACGTCGCCGCTGCGGCCGCGCGACATCCAGGCGCGGATCCGCAGCGGGGAGTCGGTCGCCGACGTGGCGGCCGGGGCGGGGGTCCCGGCGGCGCACGTCGAGCGGTTCGCCTACCCGGTGCTGCTCGAGCGCGCCCGGGTCGCCGAGATCGCCCGGCGGGGCCACCACGTGCCCGCGGAGGGACCGGCGGATCCGCGGACGCTGGGCGAGACGATCGGCTCGGTGCTCTCCGGCCGCGGCCAGGACGCCTCCGACGCGACGTGGGACGCCTGGAAGGGCGAGGACGGGCGCTGGGTGGTGGCCATGTCGTGGCGCACCGGGCACTCCGACCACCTCGCCCACTGGACCTACACCCCCGGTGCCTCCGGGGGTGCGGTGCAGCCCCGCGACGAGTCGGCGCGGGACGTGATGGGGCTCGACCCGGCGCCCGGGCCGCGCCGCGCGGACGGCAGCGCCGCCCGACCCGCCGTCGGGAACGGCGGCGAGGCGCCGGAGGAGGTCGCCGAGCCCGAGCAGCAGCAGGAGGAGGAGTCGGCGGTCGCCGTCGGCGGTGGACCGGCGCCGCGCCCGAACGCCGCCACGCGGCCGACGGGCGGGACCCGGGCCCGGGGCTCGCGCTCCGTCCCGGACCAGCGGACCCCCGAACGCCCCCGTCAGGCCCGTCCGCGGGAGACCTCGCGGACGGACCCGGGTCGGGACGACGGCGGAGGGGCCGGTGGGACCGGCAAGGGCCGGCCGAAGTCGCACCCGATCGTCCCCTCGTGGGAGGACGTGCTGCTCGGGGTGCGCTCACCCCGCAGTTAGGACCGCGACCACCAGGGGTGGGACCGCGAGCCCCATCCCGGTGAAGGCACCCCACACCGCCCAGCGCCACGTCGGCACCGTGCGGTTGAGCCACAGCGCGGGCACGAGGCCCGCGACGACCACGAGGTCGATCAGCACGCCGAACCACCCCAGCCCGGCGACCAACGGCAGCGCCAGCGCCAGGTTCGCCGCGAGCACGAGGCCCGCCACGATCGCGGCGAGGGTCGTCCCGGTCACCCAGGGAGTGGGCTCGGTGAAGACGGTCGAGACGGTCCCGGGCACGCGGCGGCCCCGACGACGGGTCGGGAGCGGCACCGCGGGCACCCGCGGCGCGGTGGTCACCGCGCGCAGCGGGATGCGCAGCCCGGTCACGGGGTCGCGGTAGTCCACCGGGCGCCGCAGCACCACCGAGACCCGCGCCGCGAGGTGCCGGCCGGTCCGGCTGACCCGGACGCCCTCCGACGACCGGGGGCCGGCCCCGGAGCGCTCCCAGGCGTCGGCCGCCCGGGCCCAGTCGTCGAGCTCGCCCACGAGGCCGGGCGTGAGGTCCGCGCCGGGCGCGTAGTGGCCCCAGCCCTCGTCGACGGCCGCCCCGAGCGGGTGGCCGCCCACCAGGGCACGCCCGCGGCGGGCGCCGACCTCGAGGACGGTCACGCGGTCCCCGCGCTGCCGACGGCGTGGAAGGCGACCGCTCCCGCCGTCGCGACGTTCAGGGAGTCGACGCCCGGCACCATCGGGATGCGCACGTGGACCTCGGCGAGGGCCAGGGCCTCGTCGGACAGCCCCGGGCCCTCGGCACCGAGCAGCAGGGCGACGCGCTCGCGGTCGGCCAGCGCGCCCGGCGCGACGTCCCCCGCGGGCGTGAGGGCCCCGAGGACGAAGCCGTGGGCGCGCAGCGCGGTGGTGAGCTCCGGCCAGGACGCGATCACGAACGGCACGCGCAGGACATGGCCCATCGACACGCGGACGCTGCGCCGGTAGAGCGGGTCCGCGCAGCCCGGGGCCAGCAGCACGGCGTCCACGCCGAGCGCGGCGGCGTTGCGGAACAGCGAGCCGAGGTTCTCGTGGTCGTTGACGCCCTCCAGGACCGCGACGCGGGTCGCGTGCGCGAGCAGGTCGTCGAGGTCCGGGGCGGGGGCGCGGTCGGCGCTCGCGAGCACCCCGCGGTTGAGGTGGAAGCCCACGACCTCGGCCATGGTGTCCGCGTCGGTGACGAAGGCGGGGACGTCGAGCGCGGCGAGCTCGGGCGCGAGTTCGTGGATGCGCCGGGGCACGCCGAGCAGGGCCCGCGGCGGGTACGGCGAGGCGAGCAGCCGGCGCACCACCACCGTGCCCTCGGCCAGCACCAGACCCCGGCCGCCGGGGCGGTCCGGGCGACGGTCCGCCCGGGAGAGGTCGCGGAAGTCGTCCAGCAGGGCGTGCCGGACGGCGGGTGGATCGGGCTCCCCCGCTCCGTCGAGTTCCACGATCCGCGCCACGACCGCATCGTTCCAGACGTGATCTCCTCCGGGCTCGAACCGTGGGGTGTGCCGGCCGGGGGCACGGGGCATGCCGAGGGCACGGGTGCGGCGCGCGGCGCTCGGCCCTGACGGCACGGTCCGCGACTGACAGGATGGGGTCGGCCGGGGAGGCGCAGCGGGGCTCGACCGAGGACCGCAGAGCGTCCCCCGGATACGGGAGGCGAAGACGTGAGCGAGATGCGGGTGGTCGGCGTCCTGGCCGTCGACGACGCGGCACAGCAGACGGCGTCGGACGCCAACCGGCATCCGGTGGTGCTCCTGCAGGAGACGACGGGCAAGCGGTGCCTCCAGATCTGGATCGGCCTGGCGGAGGCCGAGGCGATCGCCCTGGAGCAGCAGGGCCGACTGCCCGAACGCCCCCTGACGCACGTCCTGATCGCCGACGTGGTCACGGCGCTCGGGCGCACCCTGGAGCGGATCGAGATCACCGAGGTGCGCGGCGGCACCTTCTACGCCGACCTGGTCTTCGACCGCGGACTGCGGGTCTCCGCCCGCCCCAGCGACTCGATCGCGATCGCGCTGCACGTCGACGTGCCGATCCACGCCACCGAGGCCGTGCTGGTCGAGGCCGGGGTGCTCGTCGACGACGACGAGTCCTCCGGCGAGGAGGGCGAGGGCGACGGCGCGGCCGACGTGCCCGACGAGGAGGAGGTCGACCGCTTCCGGGCCTTCCTCGACAACGTCTCCCCCGAGGACTTCGGCCGCGGTTCCTGACGGCGGGCTCCCCACACCTGCCGCACGGCCTACTGCGACCACCGCATCTGCATGTGCGCCGAGCGGCGCCCTCCCCGGGAGCATCTCCGCTGAACGGACGCTATGACGAGGCGAACGGTGGTCGCCCCTGGTGTGTGACACACGGCTGTGTCACCGTGATCGGGGTCGTCGGGGGAGAGCACCGCCCGACCTCCGCCCGACACGACGGGCGGGGGTGCGGGCCGAGAGAGGGAGCCGGGCACTGATGGGGCCGACCGCCGTACCGACCGTCCCGGCGCACTCCCACGACCGTCTCGGCAGCCCACCGCCGTGCCGCCCGTCGGCGGGAGGCGGGAACCCCTCCTGATGGGACGGGTCGTCTCACGTACCGCCCTGTCCGACCGCGACGAGTACCGCAGCAAGGTCCACCGCTGCCTCGACGCCCTCCGTCGGATGGTGACCGAGGACCGCTTCGCGGCCGACGAGCTGCGCACCGGCGTCGAGCTCGAGCTCGCGCTGGTCGACGAGGACATGCGTCCTGCGATGCTCAACCACGCGGTGCTCGACCGGTCGGCCTCCGACCTGCTGACCACCGAGCTGGGCCGCTGGAACCTCGAGATCAACCTGCCGCCCCGGACGCTGCCCGGGAACTCGGCGTGCGAGCTCGAGGACGACGTCGTCGCCTCCATCGGGTGTGCGCGGCGCTCCGCGGCCGTCGTCGGGGCCACCCCGGTGACGATCGGCATCCTGCCGACCCTGCGGGCGGAGCACCTCGACTCCGACCAGCTCACCGACGACCCGCGCTACGACCTGCTCAACCGGCAGATGGTCGGCGCCCGCGGGGAGCCCTTCCACCTCGACATCGCCGCGCCCGGCAGCGCCGACCCCGAGCACCTCGTCCTCGACGTCGACTCGATCGCCCCCGAGGCGGCGTGCACGTCGCTGCAGCTCCACCTCCAGCTCACCCCGGAGACGTTCCCGGCGCACTGGAACGCCGCGCAGGCCATCGCCGGCGTGCAGGTGGCCCTGGCCGCGAACTCGCCGTTCCTGCTGGGGCACCGGCTCTGGGCGGAGACCCGGGTGCCGCTGTTCGAGCAGTCGGTCGACGTCCGCCCGGTCGAGCTGCGCAACCAGGGCGTCCGGCCCCGCGTGTGGTTCGGGGACCGCTGGGCCTCGTCGGTCACCGACCTGTTCGAGGAGAACGTCCGCTACTTCCCCGCCCTGCTGCCCCTGGTCGACGACGAGGACCCGCTCGCGGTCCTCGACGACGGGCAGGCGCCACAGCTGCACGAGCTGCGGCTGCACTCCGGCACGGTCTGGCGGTGGAACCGCCCGGTCTACGACGTCGCCGACGGGGTGGCCCACCTGCGCCTGGAGAACCGGGTGCTGCCTGCGGGCCCCACGGCCATCGACGCCGTCGCGAACGCCCTGTTCTTCTACGGCCTCGTCCGCGGGCTCGTGGCGAGCGAGCACCCGCCGTGGACGTCGATGACCTTCGCGGCGGCGCACGAGAACTTCGTGGCCGGGGCCCAGTACGGCCTGGACGCGGAGCTGTACTGGCCGGGGCGCGGGAAGGTGGCCGTCGACCGGCTCGTGCTCGACACGCTGCTGCCGCTCGCCCGGGCGGGCCTCGAGGCCTGGGACGTCGAGCCCGCCGTCGCCGACCGCTACCTCGCCGTCATCGAGGCGCGCTGCCGCACGGGGTGCACGGGTGCCTCGTGGCAGAGCTCGATGGTGCACGCGCTGGAGAAGGACGGCTGCTCGCGCCCGACGGCGATGGAGCGGATGCTCGAGCGCTACGTGACGAACATGGCCGAGAACATCCCGGTGCACGCCTGGCCGGTGACGTAGCGACCGGTCAGGCCGGGGCCGCCGCGGCGGCGCGGGCCCGGCGCGCCTGCCATGTCACGACCCCCGCCGCGACGACGACGGTGGCGACCGTGAGGACGCCGCCGATGACCAACGGGGCGCGGCCGCCCCAGGCGTCGGCCATCCAGCCGAGGACGGGTCCGCCGAGGGGCGTGCCGCCGAGCAGGACCAGGACGTAGAGGCCCATCACCCGCCCACGCATCGACTCCGAGACGCCGAGCTGCACGGCCGAGTTGGCCGCCGTCGTGAAGACGAGCTGGCCGAGGCCGGTGGGCACGAGCAGCAGGGCCGTGAGGGCGTAGGTGGGCATGACGCCGGTGAAGAGCTCCGCGACGCCGAAGAACAGGCCGGCCAGGAGCACGGTGCGCAGGCGCGGGCGCCCCGCCCGGCGGGCGGCCACGAAGGTGCCGAGCAGGCACCCGACGGCGAGCGCCGAGGTCAGCAGGCCGTAGGACTCGGCGCCGCGGTCGAACACGAGCCGCGCGGTGATCGCGAGCGTCATGAAGAAGTTGATGCCGAACGTGGAGACGAAGAAGACCACGGTGAGCAGCAGGACGAGGTCGGGCCGTCCGCGGACCTCGCGCAGCCCGTCGCGGATCGCGCCCTTCGCACGGGCGACGCGCTCGTAGGCGAACATGTCGCCGGGCCGCATGAGGGCCAGGCCGGTGAGCACCGCGGCGAAGGTCGCGAAGTTGACCAGGAACACCCAGCCGGTGCCGACCGCGGCGATCATCAGGCCGGCCACCGCCGGCCCGACGATGCGGGCGGTGTTGAAGGTCATCGAGTTGAGCGCGACGGCGTTCTGCAGCGACCCCGGCCCGACCATCTCCCCGGCGAAGGACTGGCGCACCGGGGCGTCGACGGCCGAGAAGCAGCCGTTGAGGAAGCACAGCAGGTACACGAGGCCGAGCGTGGCGGTGCCGGTGACGTCGAGGACGCCGAGCACGAGGGCGCAGAGGCCCATGCCGACCTGCAGGCCCATGAGCACGCGGCGCTTGTCGTACCGGTCGGCCAGGGCGCCGCCGGCGAGCGAGAGCAGCAGGGTGGGGCCGAACTGCAGCGCCGCGGCCACCCCGAGCGCGACCGGGCTGCCGCCGGAGAGGTTGAGGACCAGCCAGTCCTGGGCGACCCGCTGCATCCAGGTCCCGACGAGCGAGACCACCTGGCCGGAGGCGAAGAGCCGGTAGTTGCGGATCCGCAGCGACGCGAACATCGTCGTCGTCGCCGTCTCCGCCGTCACGACTCTTGAGCCTACCTAACGACTTCGCCCCCAGCCGGTGAGACGGGCTACTTGGTGTCCTCGAGGGCGAAGCCGACCTTGATGGTCACCTGGAAGTGCTGGACCTCGCCGTTCTCGACGTGGCCGCGGATCTCGGAGACCTCGAACCAGCCGATCTCGCGCAGCGTCTGCGACGCACGCTTGAGAGCACCCTTGATCGCGTCGTCGACGCCGATCTCCGAGGTGCCGACGATCTCGGTCTTGGAGTAGATGTTGTCCGCCACGGGGCTCCTTCGTCGGGGGGAATCCGATGCGGTCGCGAGGTTCCGCGCCCGCCTGGTGAACCCGTACCCGTTCTCGCCCGGACACCCACGTGCGCGACGACTCAGGCGCGCACCCGTACGTGGTCGACCGCCGCGGCGAGCGCGAGTTCCAGGACGTGGAGGTCCCGGTGGAGACGGGCCAGCATCAGGCCGCCCTGCAGGGCGGCGAGCACCCCGACGGCCAGCTCGTCCGCGTCCCGGGTCGGGTCGACCCGTCCGGCCCGCTGCCCCCGGGCGAGGAGCGCGGCGATCCGGTCCTGCCACGCGGTGAAGGACGCCGCCTGCCGGGCGCGCCACCGCTCGTCCGTCTCGACCTGCCCCGACAGCACCCCGAGCGGACACGCCAGAGGCTCCCCCTCCGCACGGTGGAACTCCCACACCGAGGCCGCCCAGGCCTGCAGGTCCTCCCCGGCCAGCTCCGGCTGCGCCTCGAGGACCCGCTCGAGCTGGCGGTCGATCACCGCGAGGACGAGGTCGGACTTGTCCGCGAAGTAGTGGTAGAGCTGCGACTTCCCGGTGCCGCTGGCGGCGAGCACGTCCGCGATCCCGGTCGCGGCGATCCCCCGGGCGTACATCAGCCCGGCCGCCGCATCGACGATCGCGTCGCGCGTACGCCGACCCCTGGCCGTGAGTGGCCGTTCCGGCCCCGTCTCGACGACGTCCACCGGTTGAGTGTACCGATCGGTTCAATTCTGGGTAGGGTGCGCGCATGACGACGGAGGACGCGACCGAGCAGGGCGTCGCGGACGAGCCCACCCCGGGCCGGCCCGGTGGGGTCCGCACGGCGGTGGAGCCGGAGTACGGCTTCCCCGCGCCGCTGTTCCGGGCGGCCGCCCGCATCCCGGTACCCCCACCGTTCCACCCGCGGACCTGGCGCAGCCCCCTACGCGGCACGTGGCTGACGTCGGTGTTCGGCGCGCTGCTCCTCGTCGGGCTGCCGATCGTCATCCTCACCGGGCTGATGTCCTACATCGCCTACGGGCCGCAGTTCGGCCAGGCGATCCCCGGTGACGTGGGCGGCCTGCACCTGCCGTTCTTCGACTGGCCCACCAACCCGTCGTGGTTCTACCGGCTCACCCAGGGCCTGCACGTGGTCGGCGGGATGGTGCTCACGCCGATCGTGCTGGCCAAGCTGTGGTCGGTGGTGCCGAAGCTCTTCGCCTGGCCCCCGGTGACGAGCGTCGCGCAGCTGCTCGAGCGCATCTCGCTGCTCGCCCTGGTCGGCGGCATCCTCTTCGAGTTCGTCACCGGCCTGATGAACTCCCAGTACGACTACTCCTGGGGCTTCGGCTTCTACACCGCCCACTACTACGGCGCCTGGGTCTTCATCGCGGGCTTCGTCTCGCACGTGGTCATCAAGCTCCCGACGATGGTCCGGGCGCTGCGGTCGGGCCCGCACGGGACGGGCGCCTTCGCGCGCTGGCTGCACGACTCGCCGGCGGAGACCGAGCCCGAGCCGATGGACGCCCACGGGCTGGCGCCGCTGGACCCGAACCGGCCGACCCTCTCCCGCCGCGGCCTGCTCGGCCTGGTCGGCGGGGGCAGCGTGCTGGTCGGGGTGTTCTCGATCGGGCAGACGTGGGACGCGCTGCGCCCGCTCGCCCTGCTCTCGCCGCGTGGTCAGTCCTACGGCGACGGGCCCAACGACTTCCAGATCAACCGGACGCTCTCCGGGTCGGGGATCGACCCCGTGGCGCTCGGGGACGGGTGGCGGCTGCGCCTGACCGGAGGGTCGAGCGAGGTGTCGCTGTCCCGCGCCGACCTCGCCGCGATGCCGCAGCACACCGCGGTCCTGCCGATCGCGTGCGTGGAGGGCTGGTCGACCACGCGCACCTGGTCCGGGGTCCGGCTCCGGGATCTCGCCGCCCTCGCGGGCGTGCCGGACCCGGACAACGCCTTCGTCCAGTCCGTCGAGACGTCCGGCGCCTTCGCGCGGGCGACGCTGCAGTCGAACCAGGTGCTCGACGAGGACTCGCTGCTGGCCCTGCGGGTCGGGGACGACGACGGCGGACCCATGGCGGACCTCTCGCCCGACCACGGCTACCCGGCGCGCGTGATCGTCCCGGCGCTGCCGGGCGTGCACAACACCAAGTGGGTCGCATCCATCGACTTCCGGAGGCAGGCATGACCCTCTGGCGGCGCCTGTACGGCGCGAACCCGCTGCACCTGCTCGCCGTGCTCGGCTGCCTGGCGCTGTCGGCGTACGTGGTGTCGCTCCTGTGGGAGGACCCGAGCTGGGTGGCGCTGCTGATCTGGTTCGTCGGCGCGGTGATCGGACACGACCTCGTGCTCTACCCGCTCTACGCGCTGGCCGACCAGCCGCTGGTGTTCGCCCGCTGGGCACGGCGACGCTACGGCCGGGAGCGGCCGGTGCTGGTTCCCGCGGTCAACCACGTGCGGGCGCCCGTGCTCGGCTCGGCCGTCCTCGGCCTGATCTACCTGCCGACCATCACCCGGCACGGCGAGGACGCGTTCCGCTTCACCGCCGGGCTGGGCATGGAGGGCATCTTCCAGAACTGGCTGCTGATCACCGCCGTGCTGTTCCTCGGCAGTGCGGTGATCTACGCGGCGAGGTGCGGCTTCGCCGCACGTGAGCAGAAACGGTCGGTATGACGACCTCTTCTGCTCACGCGCGCAGCACCTACGCCTGGGCGGCGAGCGGGCGCTCGGCCAGCTCGGCCTCCTTCTCGCGGATGATCGGCAGGACCTTCTGGCCGAACTGCTCGATCTCCTCCTTGACGTGCAGGAAGCACAGCAGGTTGAGGTCGACGCCGAGCTTCTTGTACTCGATCACCCGGTCGGCGACCTGCTCGGCGGTGCCGATCAGCTGGGTCTTGAACCCGTCGTTGTACTGGACGAGGTCCTCGAAGGAGGACTCCGCCCACATGCCCTTGCCGTCCGCGGCGGACTTGCCGGCCTGCTGGACGGCGTCGCGGAAGCCGTGCACCTGCTCGACGTTCGCCTTGTCGACGATCTCGCGCAGGGTGTCGCGGGCCTCGGACTCGCTGTCCCGGACGATCATGAAGCCGTTGAGGCCGAACTTGACCGAGCGGTCGTGCGCGGCCGCCTCGGCGTTGATGACGTCGAGCTGCGCGGTGACGCCGTCGAAGTCCTTGCCGTTGGAGAAGTACCAGTCGGACACCCGGCCGGCCATCTTCTGCGCGGCGGTGGAGTTGCCGCCCTGGAAGATCTCCGGGTGCGGCCGCTCGGGGGTGTTCAGGGGCTTCGGCTTCAGCGAGTAGTCGTGGAAGCGGTAGAAGTCGCCCCGGAACTCGAAGTTGTCCTGCTCCCAGATGCCCTTGAGGCAGGAGATGAACTCCTCGGTGCGCCGGTAGCGCTCGTCGTGCTCGAGCCACGGCTCGCCGAAGGCGGTGAACTCGCCCTTGAACCAGCCGGAGACGACGTTGGTGGCGAAGCGGCCGTTCGTGAGGTGGTCGGCAGTGGCGCCGAAGTTGGCGAACACGCCGGGGTGCCACATGCCGGGATGCACCGCGGCCATGACCTTCAGCCGCTCGGTGGCCATCATGATCGCGAGCGAGAGCGAGGTCGACTCGTGCTGGTACTCGGCGGAGTAGCTCGCCATGTACCGGACCTGGGAGAGCGCGTACTCGAAGCCGTTGTTCTCGGCCGCGATCGCGGTCTCGCGGTTGTAGTCCCAGTTCCAGTCGGTGCGCTGCTCGATGGTGCTGGTGACCAGGCCACCGGAGACGTTGGGGACCCAGTAGGCGAACTTGAGGGGATCGGTCGGGGTGCCGACGGACACGGGGGCCTCCTCGAGGCAGGGGGGGGCGCCCGACGAACGGGCGGGAGGGACGGAGCGCGCAGGCGGTCAGGAACGACACGCCTGGGTCGCGAGGAGGCCGAAGTCGACGTGGCGCCGCCGCGTCAGTGGCACTCCCGCGTTACCCATCGGACACAACCGTTGCGGCCGATCGTCGCACTGTCAACCGGTGACCGACCGACTCACACCTCAGCCGCCCAGTGCGGCGCTGATCGGGCCGACCGCGAAGTAGGCCACGAAGGCCACCGCGACGACCCACATCAGCGGGTGCAGCGTGCGGGCCCGGCCCGTCGCCGCGTGCAGCACCACCCAGCTGATGAACCCGACGCCGATGCCGTTCGCGATGGAGTACGTGAAGGGCATGACCACGATGGTGAGGAACACCGGGAGCGCGACCCGGAACTCGCCCCACTCGATGTCGCGGACCCCGCCCATCATCAGGGCGCCCACGACGACGAGGGCCGGCGCGGCCGCCTCGACGGGCACCACCTCGTAGAGCGGGGTGAAGAACATGGCGGCGAGGAAGAGGACGCCGGTGACGACGTTCGCGAGCCCGGTGCGGGCGCCGCTGGCGATCCCGGAGGCGGACTCGACGAAGACGGTGTTGGAGCTCGACGACGCGGCGCCGCCGGCGACCGCGCCCGCTCCCTCGACGACGAGGGCCCGCCCGATGTTCGGCAGCTGCCCCTTCTCGTCGAGCAGGCCCGCCTGCCGGCCGAGCCCGGTCATCGTGCCCATGGCGTCGAAGAAGTTCGCCAGGACGAGGGTGAAGACCAGCAGCGTCACCGCGATGATCGGGAGCCGGGTGAACGCGCCGAGGGACACGTCGCCGACCAGCGAGAGGTCGGGGATCCCGACCACCGAGGACGGGAGGCCCGGGTAGCCCAGGTTCCAGCCCTTCGGGTTGGTGCCGTTGGACGGGCCGACCTGCGCGATCGCCTCGACCACGATCGCGAGCACCGTCGTGGCGACGACCCCGATGAGGATGCCGGCCTTCGTGCCGCGGGCGACCAGCACCGAGGTCAGGAGAAGGCCGACGCAGAACACGGCCGTCGGCCAGCTCGCGATAGAGCCCTCGATGCCGAGCCCGACCGGGACGGTGGTGTTGGCGGCGTCGGGCAGGCGGCGCACGAACCCGGCGTCGACCAGGCCGATCAGCGCGATGAAGGCGCCGATGCCCGCGGCGATGGCGATCTTCAGCGCGTCCGGGATCGCGGCGAAGACCGCCGTGCGGAACCCCGTGAGCCCGAGGATCACGATGATGACGCCCTCGACGACGACGAGGCCCATCGCCTCCGGCCACGTCATCTGCGGCGCGATCGTCACCGCCACCAGGGTGTTGATCCCGAGGCCGGTCGCCAGCGCGAACGGGAAGTTCGCGATGAGCCCGAACAGGATCGTCATGACCCCCGCGACCAGGGCCGTCACCGCGGCGACCTGCGGGACCGACAGCGTCGCCCCGAGGACGTCACGCTTGGCGCTCGGCGCGGACGGGTCGAGACTGCCGAGGATCAGCGGGTTGAGGACCACGATGTAGGCCATTGTCACGAAGGTGACGAGGCCGCCGCGGACCTCCGCCCCGACGGTGGATCGGCGCTCGCTCAGGTGGAACAGTCGCTCCAGCACGGCGGCACCCTAGCGCCCCTCCGTCCCCGCCGTAGGGTGCGTGTGTGGTCGAACCCGACTGGCAGCCGCCCGCGCTCCCCCGGCGTCTCACCGACCCGGTCCGGCCGGTGCTCGTCGGTGCGGTGGTGTGGCTGGTCGCGCTGGTCGTGCTCCTCGTCGTCGGCGGCCCGGGGCCGTGGATCTGGGCGTGCGTCGTCGGGGTGGGCCTCGGCGGTGTCGGGCTCTCGGTGCTCGCGCTGCAGCGCCGGGCGAACGCGCGCGGGTCGAAGGGCGCCCAGAAGCTCTGAGGGCCGGTCAGGTCGCGAGCACCCCGGACAGCGGCGTCCGACCGGGGCCGAGCACCGACCCGGGGTCGGCCCCCAGCACCCCCGACAGCACCGTCGCGTAGACGTCGCGGAAGTCGGTCGAGGCCCGCAGGTCCCCGGCGTCGAGGTCGGTCAGGCTCGGCTGCTCGCCGTACAGGCCCCCGACGACGGGGGCTCCGAGCAGGAACACCGGGTTCGCCGTGCCGTGGTCGGTCCCCTGGCTGGCGTTGGCGAGCACCCGGCGGCCGAACTCGGAGTAGACCATCGTCACGACCTGCCGCCCCGCGTCGGTGGTGCCGAGCCGCGCCACGAACGGTGTCAGCGCCGCGTCGAGTTCGGCCAGGAGACGCTGCTGCGTGTCGCGCTCGTCGGCGTGGGTGTCGAAGCCCCCGAGCGAGACCGACCAGACGCGCGTGGGGACGCGCGCCTCGACGAGGGCGGCGATCGTCTGGAGCTGGTCGGCGAGCTGGGAGTGCTTCCCGCCGCCGGCCGGGCTGCCCGCGGCGGCCCCGGCGTCGTTGCCGGACGCCCCCCGATCGCGGGAGGCGGCGAGCGTGGGGCCGAGCACCTGCTCCACCTGGGCCAGGTCGCGCCCGGACCGGGCGACCCGGGCGCGCAGCAGGTCGTCGGACGGGTCGACCCCGGCGAGGGCGCGGAACGCCGCGCCCTGGGCCCCCGTGGGCAGCGTGGACCCGGTGGCGGGCAACGTCGAGGCCGCGGTGGACGCCCCGGTCAGCAGCGGAGGCAGCACCGAGTCCATCGACACCGCCCGCAGCGGGTCCTCCCCCGTCCCGTCGAGCCAGCGCCCCAGCCAGCCGGCACCCGTCGGGCTGGCGGGGGACGCCGTCTGCCAGATCGCCATCGAGCGGAAGTGGCTGTGGTCGGGCTCCGGGTAGCCGACCCCCCGCACGATCGCGACGCGCCCGTCGTCGAACAGCCCCTTGGTGCCCGCGAGGCCGGGATTGAGCCCGAGGCCCTGCCCGACGTCGAGCACCTCGGCCGGTGAGTAGGCGAGTTCGTGGCGTTGCGCCTGGTAGGTGTCGTCGGAGGCGGGGACGACCGTGTTCAGGCCGTCGTTGCCGCCGTAGAGCGTCACGACGACGAGGACGCCCTGCCCGGGCTGCAGGGGGGTGTGGGTCGCCCCGTCGAGCAGCGACGACCACGGCACCTGCGTCGCCCCGGCGGTGAGGCCGACCGCGGCGGCGGCGACGCCGGACCAGGTCAGGAACCGGCGTCGGGTGACCTCGGGGAGGCGGTTGCTCATGCGCTGATCACGTACTCCGGGGTGAGGGCGGCGACGACGAGGACGGCGCGCGGGTCGCCGCCCGCGACGTCCCGCAGGGCGTCGGTGCTGCGCGGGCCGAAGGCGTCCACCCCGAGGGTCCGGCGCGCCCAGTCGATCCGGGCGTTGGCCCCGGACGGTCCGGGCGGGAGGGTGGCGTGGGTGACGACGGCCCGGGCCAGCGCCATCCGGTCGAGCTGCGCGGACGGCGTCAGCCAGGCCGTCCCGGCCGGCCACCCGCCGACGCTCGGCGGGCGGAACGGGACCTGGCCGAGGGCCTCCAGGTGCTGGTGCACGGGGTCGCCCTGCGCGCCGCGACCCTTCCGCACGGTGGTGGTCACGGTGCTCGGCTGTGCGCCGACGGCCCGCATGAGGCCCACGGCCCACTCCACGGGCTGTTTGACGAGCGTGGTCGTGCTGTCGTGGAAGGGCGCCGAGGTCGCGATCGCCCGCAACAGCGCGCGCAGGTCGCGACCCGGTCCGTAGGCGTCGGTCAGGGCGCCGAGCACGGCCGGCGACGGCGGGGTGGTGGAGACGAGCCGCGACCACATCCGGCCGGCGACGAACGCCGCCGACTCGGGCCGGGCGACGACGAGGTCCACGAAGGCGGGGGCGTCGAACGCGGCGGTCCGCCCGAGGATCGTCTTCGGCCCGGTGTCCTGCCGGCGGGGCACGAGCCGGGCGGTCCCGGCGTCGGCGTCGACCGTCCACCCGGTGAGCGCCCGGGCGGCCTCGCGGACGTCGGTCTCGGTGTAGTGCCCGACGCCGAGCGCGAAGAGCTCCATGAACTCCCGCGCGAGGTTCTCGTTCGGGGCCCCCACGCGGTTGGTCCGGCCGTCGAGCCACACCAGCATCGCCGGGTCGACCACCATCGCCCGCGCCAGCGCGTGGAAGTCCCCGAGCCCGAGGCCGCGCAGGGTCTCGTTCTGGGTCAGCAGGGAGGCGGGCTGGTTCACCTTCTGCGCGCTGGTCGCGAAGTGGCCGTGCCAGAACCACGTGAGCCGCTCGACGAGCGGGGCGCCGGTGGACCACATCCGGTCCAGCCACCACCGCGTGAGCGTGTCCTGGCCCGTGCTGCGCTGCTGCTGGGCGGCCTTCCGTTCCGGGCTGCCCGGGGTCCCGCGGTCGGTGATGAGGGGCAGGTCGGGAGCCGGGGCGCCGGGGTCGGCCGGCGGGGCGAGCAGGGTGTCGAGGGTCGCGGCGAAACCACGGCCGACGGCGGCGTCCAGCTCACCGGGACGGGGCCCGAACCCGAAGCGGTCCAGCAGCCGACGGGTGGCGACGGCATCGGCGACAGCGGTCACGACGAGCACCCTCCTCCGGCCGGGCCGGCGGCCCCAGGCATCGGGGCGCCGGCTCAGCCGGTCTTCAGGAAGCGGGGTTCAGTTCGGGGCGGGGGCCGGCGCGGCCGGCGCCGCCGGGGCCGGGCCGCGATCACGGACCCGGAGCGCCTGCAACCCGCTGGGCTCCTTCGCCGCCGCCACGAACACGCGGTCACCGGTCTGCACCTGGGCCGGCGTCGCCACCTGCTTGCCCTTGTGCACCTTCGCCGTCGGCGCGAACGTGTAGGTGGCCGTGAAGCCGTCCTTGCTGCGCACCGTGAAGGTCGTGCCGTTCACTGCGGTCACGGTGCCCCGCTGGTAGTCGACGGTGCGGTGCGCCTTGCCCTTCCCGACGACCTCGCCGTGCTCGCCGGGGTGCTTGCCGTGGTGCCCGGCCGCGACGACGGCGGTGGGCGCCGAGCTCGCCGACGGGTCGGCGAGGGCCACTCCGGCGCCGACGCCGCAGAGGGCGAGGGCACTGACGCCGATGACGACGGGCCTGGTGAGACGGTGCACGGGAACCTCCGGTGGAGTCGGTGTCCGGCGGTCCGCCGGACACCCACGACGGTCGGTCCGGTGGCTGTGCGAGGACTGAGAACCTCGGGACACCACGCGTGCGCTTCAGGAGACGTTCAGGGCAGCGTCAGGACGAACCGCGCTCCGGGGCCGTCGTCCCCGGGCGCGGCGCACACGAGGTCCCCGCCGTGCGCGCGGGCCGCCTCCCGGGCGATCGCGAGCCCGAGCCCGGCACCGGAGCTGCCCCCGCCGCGGGCCTCGTCGAGGCGGACCATCCGCTCGAACACCCGCTCGCGCTCCGCGGCGGGGACGCCAGGGCCCTCGTCGCGCACCTCGACCCGGCCGGGCCGGACCGTGACGCGGACCGGGGAACGGCCGTACCGCCGGGCGTTCACCAGCAGGTTGGACAGGGCCTGCCCGATCAGCTCGACGTCGACCGCGACGGGGAGCGGGCCGGTCGCGTCCAGCACCACGGGGTCGTCGGGGTGGCGGACGGCGTCGCGGTCGGTCTCGGCGCGCACCAGCTCCACGAGGTCGACCTCCTCGCGCTCCGGGGTCAGCCCGGCGTCGTAGCGGGCGAGGGTGAGCAGGTCGTCGACGATGCGGCCGGCCCGCCGGGCGTCGCGCATCATCAGGACGGCGAGCCGTTCCCGGGCCTCGGGGTCGAGATCGGGCGCCGTGCCCGCCTCGGCGGTCGCCGCGATCCCCGCGAGGGGCGTCCGCAGCTCGTGGGCGGCGTCCGCGACGAAGCGGCGGGTGCTGGCCTCGGAGGCGCGGGCCTGCGCCTCCGCGCCCTCGAGCGCGTCGAGCATCTCGTCGAACGCGGCGGCGGCCCGGCCGAGCTCGGTGTCCCGCCGCACGGGGTCGAGCCGCCGACCGCGGCGCCCGCCCGCGATGGAGCGGGCGAGGGAGGTCATGGCGTCGAGCGGGGCGAGCGCGAGCCTCGTCGTCAGGAGCAGGGCAGCCCCCGCGAAAAGGATCGCGGCGCCCCCGACGACCAGCAGGATCCGGCGCAGCCGGCCCTCCGCGGCGCCCTCGAGCGAGGGGTCCGCGGCGAGGGTGACCGAGGAGCCGTCCGGCAGCCGGCGGGTGACCGCCCGGCGGGTCCCGCCCGGGAGCTCGCGCCCGGCGAGCACCTGGCCGGTCGCGCTGCGGACCACCACGGCCACGCCGCCGCCCACCTCCGAACGGCGCACGATCTGCTCCGGCGACAGGCCCTGGGAGGCGAGCTGCTGGGCCTGCAGGGCCCGCCCGTTGAGCGTGGTCTGCGCCTCGGAGCGGGACTGCGCCGCGAACAGGACGTCGGAGACCACGGCGACGACCACGACGACGGCCGCGACCACGGCCACCGAGGTGAGCGTGACGCGGCGGCGCAGCGACCCGGGTCTCACCCCCCGGCCCCGTCGTCCCGGGCCCCGTCGTCGCGCACCACGTACCCCTGCCCCCGCACCGTGTGGATCAGGCGGGGCTCGCCGAGCTTGCGGCGCAGGGCGCTGACGTGGACCTCGACGACGTTGAGGTCGTACTCCTCCCATCCCCACACCGCGCCGAGCAGCTGCGACTTCGACCGCACGCGTCCCCGGTGGGCGACGAGGTCGTGCAGCAGGCGGAGCTCGGTCGCCGTCACCGGGACCTCCGCGCCCCCGCGGGTCACGAGTCCGGCGTCGGGGTCGACGACGAGGTCGGCGACGGTCGCCGCGTCCCCGACCCCGCCGCTGCGGCGCAGCAGCGCCTCGACCCGCGCGAGGAGCTCGGCGAGCGCGAACGGCTTGACGAGGTAGTCGTCGGCGCCCGCGCGCAGGCCGCGGACCCGCTCGGCCACGCCGCTGCGGGCGGTCAGCAGGATGACCGCGGCGCTCGTCGCCCGGACCGCGGGCAGCAGGGCGTAGCCGTCGCGGCCGGGCAGCATGACGTCGAGCACGACGACGTCGGGGACGAACTCCCCGAGGTCGCTCTCGAGCCGGCCGCCGTCGGCGCGGGCGAGCACCTCGTGCCCCACGCCGGTCAGCGCCGCCGTCACCGAGGCCAGGATGGGTTCGGAGTCCTCGACGACGAGGACCCGCGCGGCGCGCTCCACGCCGGTGATTCTGGCGCGACCGCCTGTGGGACCGCTGTGGATCACGCGAGCAGCGCCCGCACCGGGTCGTCGGTGTGCACCGTCCCGTCGACCACCCAGACGTCCGGGAAGATCTCGCGGGTGGCGCCGCCGATCGTGACGGCGACGCGGAGCCGCTCGTGCACGACGACCTCGCCCTCCGGCAGCTCCCGGCCCGCGGCGGCCGCCCACACCGCGGCGCCCGCGAGCCCGGACCAGGGGGTGGCACGGCCGGGCGAGCGGACCTCGCCGTGGACGGTCTCCGAGGCGAGCGGGAGGTCCAGGAGCTCGGCGAGCGCGACCGCGAACCGGGCCCCGACGGGCACCACACAGCTCGGGTCGAACGCGGGCAGCAGCCACGGCCGGTCCAGGACGACCGGCACCGGGTCGCGGTCCGGGTCCGCCGTCACCACCCCGCCCCCGACCGTGCGCACCCGGTCCGGCGGGTCGACGTCGGCGACGTCCAGCCGCCGGGCCTCCAGGGCCGCGCCGAGCGCGTCGTGGGCGGCCAGGGCCACCCCGGCCGGCACGGTGCGGGCGGGGTCGGCGAGCCGGGCGAGCAGGTCGTCGGCCTCGGCGGGTCCGGCGACCCACAGGTCGGTCCGCACCCCGATCGCCGTCAGGAACCCGGCGTCGAGCTCGACGGGCGCCGGGTCGTACAGCGCCGCGATCCGCTCCCCCAGCGGCCCGGGCAGCCGCCAGGCCACCGGGCGGCGCCCGGCGATCCGGCCGTGCCGGGCGAGCCACCACGCGGTGTAGGGCACGGGCTCCCCGGGGAGCCGGACGAGCGCGGCGCGGACCTCCCGGTCAGCGGCCAGCAGCGGCCACGCGGCGGCCCAGTCGACGACCAGGTCGAGATCGCGGACCGCGACCATGCTGCTGGGCGGGGACGGCGGCTCCGGCTCGGGGCCGCCCCGCCCGGGCTCGGGGTCGACCTCCTCGGCCCACCACGTCTCCTCGTCGTCGAGCTCGTGGTCGGGCCCGACCGGCGCCTCGTCCCGGAGCACCGCGAACCCGTCGAGCACCCCGGCGGCGAGCAGCGCGTCCCGGCGGTGCGCGCCGAGTGCGCGGTCGGCCAGGACCCCGAGCGGCGGGTCGTCGCCGAGCACCGCGCGCAGCGCGCCGTCGGGCAGGACGAGCTCGTCCGCGCGCCGGTGTCCGCCGTCGTGATCGGGCAGCGCGAGCGCCCCGAACCCGACCGCACCCGGCGTCAGGAACGCGAGGACCAGCCGGGCCAGCGGGTCGACGTCGAGCCCGGCGTCGGCGTCGTCGACGGACCGTTCGACCGCCTCCCGCAGCTCCGGCTCGTCGAGCAGCGCCGGGCCGTCGGCGCGGCGGGCGCCGAGCACCTCGAGCAGGGGGTGCACGGCGTCGGGGTGGACGAGGCGCAGGTCCAGGCCCCCCGGCTCGAGCTCCGCGACGTCCTTCCCGGGCAGGAGGCACCCGCGCGCCCCGAGCACGAGCCGGCCGTCGAGCAGCGGGACCGGCAGCGCGGCCAGCTCGGTGCGGTCGAGGCCCTCGAGCCCGGCGAGGCCTGAGTAGACGGCGTGCCACCACGACGGCGGGCGGCGCAGCCCGGCCAGGCCGTCGACGAGCGCGGCGGGGTCGAGCCGGACGACGCCGAGGTCGCCCAACCGCGCGGTCCACGCCGGGGTGACCAGGCCGTCGAGCGCGTCGGCGAGCGCCGCGAGGAGATCCGGGGTCGGCTCGGTGAGGGCGAGCGCGCGGGTGGGCACGACGTCGGGTCCGGTCGCGCCGGGCAGCCAGGCGGCCCGGCGCAGGGCGGCGAGCACGCCCTCGCGGAGCGCGGCGTCCACCTCGGAGGCGGGCAGGCCGGGAGCCGGCACGAGCGCGGTGCGGAGCTCGGGGGCGACCCGGCGGGCCAGGTCGGGGTAGCGGGCGGCCGCCGCGCCCAGGACGTGGTCGGTGACCCGGCCGCGGCGCACCCGGCGCCGGTCGGCGTCGAGCGGGACGGTGACGACGAGGCGGGCGGGGAGCGTGGTCGGCTCCGCGGTGGCGGTGGGCGCGTGGAGGATGTCGGGCACCGCGCCCGGGAACGCCCAGCGGCCCTCCCACGCGGTGCGGGCACGGTCCTCGACGGCGAGGGCGGCGCGCCCGTCGTCGTCGTGGAGGACCTCCGTTGGCAGCTCCCCACCGATCGGCAGCACGGTCCACGTCCGGTCGGCGATCCGCACGCGGCCGTCGCCCTCGTCGGCCCGCTCGACGGTCTCCCCCGCCACCTCCACCGCGGCGAGCCACGGCAGGGCGAGCAGCAGGTCGGGGGCCTGCTCGCGGGCCTGGGCCAGCACGTCGACCCGGGGGTCGCGCAGCGGGAGCCGCACCTCGGTGGCGTATCCCGGAGCGGGGTCCTCCTCGACCGGCCACGGCAGGCGCAGCACCGGGACGCCGTCGGGCCCCCGACGCCGGGCCTCGTCCGCGGCGGGTCCGCCGGTCGCCGTGACGGCGTCGAGGGTGCGGGCCCGGTCGAACGCCACCCCGACGCCGTCCGCGGTGAGCACCCGCGGGGCGTCGGTCAGGTCGAGGACGGCGCTGAACCCCACGCCGAAGCGGCCGACGGTGGCGGCGTCCCGCTTCGCCGACGCGCGCAGCGAGGCGAGCGCGGCGACCCCGCCGGCGTCGAGCGGGGCTCCGGTGTTGGCGACCCGCAGCTCGCCGTCGTGCAGCACGACCCGCAGGCGTGCCGGTACTCCGGCCGCCGCGCCGGCGTCGGCCGCGTTCTGCGCCAGTTCGGTGAACCAGCGCCCGCGGTAGCCACCGCGGACGAGGTCCTCCTCGGCGTTCGCATCCTCACGGAGGCGGGCGGCCGAGGCGGTCCAGGTGTCGAGGACCGCGCGCCGCAGCGTCTCCGTGCCGAACGGGTCCCCCGACACCGTCGACCGACGTCAGTCGTTCACGGGCACGGGGTCCATCTCGACCCCGTCGTCGTAGACGAGCTCGGCGACCATGACGACCGAGCCGGTGTCGACCTGCATCTCGGAGTGCCCGCCGCAGCCGTACTCGGCGTGCACCACGTGCCCGTCGGCCGGGACGTTGCCGTTGCCGCAGACGCCGAACGCGCCGCGCAGCGACCCGCCGAGCGTGAGGTAGAAGCCGCAGGTCCCGCAGTGCGCGGAGGCCGCGCGGGCCATCTCCGCAGCGGGGCCGAAGTCGCCGCCGGTCCAGCGCTCGGCGGCGTCGAAGCGACCCGCCGGGCTCATCACGCGGGGGCGCCCGAAGCCGAGCTCGTCGGCGACCGCGCGGATCTCCTCGGCACCGGGCTCGTCGTCGTCCAGTGCCGCGTGGGCCGGGACGAGGCGCTCGTCGTCCTCGTCGACCGGGAGCAGGTCGCCCGGGGCGAGGTCCTCGGCGCGCACCCGCTCGTTCCACGGCACCCACTCCGGCGCCACGACCGCCTCGGCGCCGGGCAGCAGGGCGACCTCGCCGAGGGTGACCTCGTCGACGCCCATCACGGTGACCGCCCACGTCCAGCCGCGGTAGCCGGGCTTGGCGGCGGCGAAGTAGTGGGTGGCGGCCGTGTCGTCCTCGCGGACGACCTCGAGGTGCTCGCCGACCTGCTCGGACTCGCCCTCGGCGGCGTCCACCGCCGCGGTGCGCGCGAGATCGACGGCGGCGGCGAGCACGGCGGTGGGCACAGTGCTGTCTACGAGGTCCTGCACCCGTCCGATTGTGCCTGACTCCGACCGGCGGCCCGGCGTGGGAGTCTGCCCGCGTGCGGTGGCTCCTCGCGTTGGTCCTCGTCCCGGTCGTCTCGCTCGTCGCGACCGGCTGCTCCTCGACCCCGGCCCCCGCCGACCCGTCCGTCACCCGGATGACGGTGCAGGTGCTCGGGACGATGCCGCACGACCCGGCGGCCTTCACCCAGGGCTTCGAGATCGCCGGGAACAGCCTGTGGGAGGGGACCGGGCTCGAGGGGCAGTCGCAGCTCCGGGAGACCGACCCGACGACGGGCGCCGTCCGCCGGGCCGTCGACGTGTCCGCCGACCAGTTCGGCGAGGGCATCACCGTGACGCCGACCGGGATCTGGCAGCTCACGTGGAAGGACGGGGTGGCCTACCGGCGCGACCCGGCCACGCTCGCCGTCGTGGCGACCGTCCCGCTCGACCGGGAGGGCTGGGGCATCTGCCACACGGCGACCGACCTGGTCACCTCGGACGGCTCGTCGACCCTGGTCTTCCGCGACCCGCTGACCTTCGCCCCGCGGCGCACGGTGGACACCGGGGTGTCGCAGCTGAACGAGCTGGAGTGCGTCGGGGACACGATCTGGGCGAACGTGTGGCAGACCGACCGGATCGTCGGCGTCGACCCGTCGTCGGGACGGGTGACGGCGGTGGTGGACGCGTCCGCGCTGCGACCCGCGCAGACCCGCAGCGACCCCGACGCCGTGCTCAACGGGATCGCGGCGATCCCCGGCACCGACCAGTTCCTGCTGACCGGCAAGCGCTGGCCGGTGACCTACCGGGTCGTGTTCACGCCCGCGTAGGGCACGGCCACCTCGTCGAGCAGCTCGAGGACGTGCCGGTAGGTCTGCCCGGTCGCCCGTGAGATGCCCATCTCGCAGGTGCGGTTGCAGCTCGCGTAGAGCTCCGTCGGGTGGGCGCGGACCTCGGCGGCCTGCTCCGCGGTGGCGGCCTCGGTGAGCTCGGGGTGCAGCATCCCGCGGTCGCCCGCGTAGCCGCAGCAGCCCCAGGCCTTCGGCACCACCACCTCGTCGGCCACCGCCTCGGCGAGCAGGCGCAGGTCGTCGCCGATACCGAGGTGGGTGGTCGAGCAGGTGGGGTGCAGCGTCAGCGACGAGGCCCTCGTCCCGACGGCGAGCTTGGGCAGGATCTCCTGCGCGGTGAAGCTGACGGCGTCGACGAATCGCAGCGCCGGGACACGCCCGTCGTCGGGAAGGAGCTTCGCCAGGCCCTCCAGGCCGTGGGTGCACGAGGAGGCGTCGACGACGACCGGCAACCGTCCCTGCTGGGTCGAGCCCCACAGCCCGTCGACGACGCCGGCCGCCATCGCCCGGCTGCCGTCGGTGAAGCCCTTGGACTCCCACGGCACCCCGCAGCACATCTGCCCGATGCCCTCGGGGACGGCGACGACGAGGCCCACCCGCTCCGCGAGGCGCAGGAACGCGTGCGCGGACCCGTCGCCGGACTCCGGGGCGAAGACCTGGTGCAGGCAGGTCGGGAAGAAGACGACGTCGGGGTTCGCCGGGTAGGTCGGGTCGGGCCGCGTGTCGCCGCCGGGCGGGACCTCGCGCGAGTACAGCGGGACGAGGTCGGTGGGCAGCACCTTCCGGGCGGCCGCCGACGCGGCGGCCGTCAGCCCGGGCACCGTCGCCGCGAGCTTCAGGGCGACCCGGGCGGTGCCGGAGACGCCCTGCCAGTGCTCGGCGACGACCCTGCCCGCCTGCTGCGCCCGGTCGGAGTGCCGCTCGGAGCGCAGCCGCTTCATGAGGTCGCCGGTGTTGATCCGCACCGGGCACGCGGTGGCGCACATGCCGTCGGCGGCGCAGGTGTCGACGGCCTCGTAGGCGTAGTCGCGCTCGATCTCCGCGGCCAGCGCCGGGTCCTTCGCCGCGGCCCGGCGCAGCACGATCCGCTGGCGCGGCGTCGTGGTCACCCGCCGCGACGGGCAGACCGGCTCGCAGTAGCCGCACTCGACACACGCGTCGACCTCGGGGTCCACCGTCGGGACCGTCTTGAGATCGGTGAGGTGGGCGTCGGCGCGGTCGGACAGGATGATGCCCGGGTTGAGCAGGCCGGTCGGGTCGGCGAGGCGCTTGACCTCCTGCATCACGCCGTAGAGCTCGTCGCCGTACTGGCGGCGGACGAACGGCGTCATGATCCGGCCGGTGCCGTGCTCGGCCTTGAGCGTCCCGTCCTGGGCGAGGACGAGGTCGACCATCTCGTCGGTGAAGACGCGGTAGCGCTCGAGCTCGCGAGGGTCGTCGAAGCGCTCGTTGACCAGGAAGTGGACGTTGCCGTCCTTCGCGTGCCCGAAGATCACCGAGCCCTCGTAGCCGTGCCGGTCGAACAGCTCCGTCAGCCCGTCACAGGTCGAGGGCAGCGTGCGGACGGGCACCGAGATGTCCTCGAGCAACGCCGTCGTCCCGCTCGGGCGCGCGGCGGCCACCGCGGTGTAGAGCCCCTTGCGCAGCGCCCACAGCGAGGCGCGGGCGGTCGGCTCGCGGGTGAGGCCCGCGTCGCGGGTGAGCGGCAGCTGCGCGAGGACCGGTTCGGCGTCGGCCTGGACCCCGTCGAGTTCCTCGGCGGTGGCGGTCTGGAACTCGACGAGGAGGCCGGCATGCCCGTCGACGGCAAGGTCCTTCACCGTCGACGGCGCCCGCGGGTCGGACTGCGCGACGACGAGCGCGCGGGCGTCGAGCAGCTCGAGCGTCTTCGCCCCGGCGTCGAGCAGGGCCGGCAGCGCGTCGGTGGCGTCGCTCGTGTTCGCGAAGACGAGCATCGAGGTCGCCGCGTGCGGGAGGACCGGCAGCGTCTCGAGCACCACGTCCGCGACGAAGCCGAGGGTCCCCTCGGAGCCGACGAGCAGGTGGGCGAGGACGTCGATCGGCCGGGTGAAGTCGAGGAAGCTGTTCAGGCCGTAGCCCATCGTGTTCTTCATCGAGAACAGGTGGCGCAGGCGCTCGACGGAGTGCGCGTTCCCCGTCACCCGGCGCCGGAGCCGGTCGAGCCCCTCGTACAGCTCCGGCTCGCGGTGGCGCAGCTCGTCGTCGGCGTCCGGTCGCCCGGTGTCGATGACGGTGCCGGAGGCCAACACGAACGTCAGCGAGCGCAGCGTCGAGTACGTGTTGAACTCGGTGCCGCAGCTCATGCCCGACGAGTTGTTCGCGACGACGCCGCCGATGGTGCAGGCGGCGCTCGACGCCGGGTCCGGCCCGATCTTGCGGCCGTACGGCGCGAGCCGGGCGTTCACCTCGTTGACGATGAGGCCCGGCTGCAGCCGCACCGCGCGCCCGTCGTCCAGCACCTCGAAGCCACGGAAGAACCGGCGCGTGTCCACGAGGACGCCGTCGGAGACGCCCTGGCCGGACAACGACGTGCCGCCCGAGCGGAACGTGAGGTGCAGCCGGTCCCGGACCCCGAGCTGCAGCAGCGCCGCGATCTCCGCCGTGCTGTCCGGTACCACCACGGCCTGCGGCTGCAGCAGGTAGTGGGACGCGTCGTTCGCGTGCGCCGCGAGGTCGATCGGGCGGTGCCTGACCTCCCCGACCACCTGCCGCAGGGACTCGATGAGCGTGGTGGTGGCCGTCACGTCCTCCACGATCGCACGCCCGGGACGAGCGAACGGCCCGCTCGCGCACATGGATGCGTCGAGCGGGCCGTTCGCTCCCGACCAGGAATCAGCCGTCGCGGCCGTCGACGCCGTTGCTCCCGCGGGGGCCGTCGCCGCGCGTGCCGCCCGCCCCGCCCTCGCCCCCGGGGCTGCCCCCGTCGCCGCCGGCGCCGCCCGAGGAGATGCCGTCGTCCTCGGTGGTCGTGATCGCGCCCGAGTCGCCGCCGTCGCCGCCGTCGCCGCCCCGCCCGGTCGACCCCGTCTCGGTGGTGGTGCCGCCGCCGGTGGTGGTGGTGCGGGTACCGCCCTCGCCGCCGTCCCCGCCGTCCCCGGCGTTGCCGCCGCGGGAGACCGGGTAGGGACTGGTCGATCCCCCGCCGAACCCGCCGTTCCCGCCGTCCCCGCCCGCGCCGCCGCCGGTCGAGGTCCCCGCGCCGCCGGTGGCCGTGGCGCTGCCACCGCTGCCGCCCCGACCACCGTTGCCACCGGGCCCGCCGGCACTGCTGGTGGAGGTGGTGTCGTTCGGGTCGTCGACGACCCCGGTGGTGGCTCCGCCGTCGCCCCCGGCACCGCCGGCGCCACCCCGTCCGGCCGTGGCGGTCGCAGGCGCGCCGGCGCCGGCCGCCGCGGTCGCCGACCCGCCCTGGCCACCGGCCCCGCCCGCGGCCCCGCTCCCGCCGTCGATGAGAGGACCGGACGTGGCGGTACCGCCGTCGCCCCCGGCACCGCCGGTTCCTCCATTGCCGCCGGTGGCGCTCGCCGCGCCACCGGTCCCCGTGGCGCCGGAGGGCGCCGCCGCCCCGTCGACCGTGCCCGTGCCCCCGGCACCGCCCGCGCCGCCGGTGGCCCGGGCGTCCTGACCGGCGCCGCCCGCGGCCCCGAGACTGCCGGTCCCCCCGGTCACGTCGCGCCCGGAGGCCGGCGCCCCCGTGGTGCCGGCCGCCCCGTTCGTCCCGTCGGCGCCCTGCGCGGTGGCGCCTCCCCCGGCACCCCCGGCCCCCGGGTTCGCCGACGCGTTCCCGTCCCGCGGCGCTCCGGCCCCCGAGCCGCCCCGGCCACGGGTGGCCGTGGCGTTCCCGCCGGCTCCGCCGTCGCCGCCGGTGGCGACCACGGTGTTCGTCGCGGGGTCGTAGGTCCCCGTCGGGTCGGTGAAGCCCGCGCCGCCGGTGCCACCGGTCGCGGTGGCGTCGCCGCCCTGTCCGCCCGCGCCGCGCCCGAGGCCCCGGCCGGTGAGCACGAGCCCGCCGTCACCGCCGCGGCCGCCCGTCGCGGTCGCGCTCTCCCCGGCCGTCCCGTCCGGGTCCGCGGCCGTGCCGGCCGTCCCGTCCGCGCCGGTCGCGGTGGCGTTCCCGCCCCGACCGCCGGTGGCCAGGTCCTGGCAGTGGCCGTGGCAGACCGCGGTGCCGCCGGCGCCGCCGTTGCCGCCGGTCGCATTCGTCCCCGTGGCGTCCCCGCCCCGGCCGCCGCTCGCGACGTTGGTGCACACCCCGAGGCAGTAGGCCGTGCCGCCACGACCGCCGTTCTGCCCGGCGCCGCCGTTCGCGCCCGTGGCGACGTTGGTGCAGGTCCCGACGCAGTACGCGGTGCCGCCCTGCCCGCCGTTCACCCCGGGCTCGCCGACGGCGACGTCGGTGCAGGTGCCGAAGCAGAACTCGGTGTTCCCGGTCGTCGAGGAGTACTTCACGAAGCCGTCGCCGCGGGTCACCGTGTAGCCCGACCACGACGTCGGGGCCCACCCCTTCGGGGCCTGCTTCTCGGGCGACCTGGGCGAGCCGGTGCGCGTCAGCGTCGCCACCGGTCCGGTGCCCTGGTCCTTCGCCGCGGCGTGCACCGCTCCGGTGCGGTCCACCGCGACCACCGTCGGGGCGAACCCGACCGGTACTGATCCGCCCGAGGTCCATCCACCGGACCCGGTGGGCACGATCGCCGAGACGGTGCCCGAGCCCTTGTCCGCCGTGAGGACCCGCTTCGACACCGCGTCCCAGACCACGGCCACCGGCGTCGCCCCGACACCGACGGCGGCGGCCTGGCGCAGCCCGCCGCGGCCGTCCGGGACGAACACCCGCACCACCGAGGCGACCGGGTCGGCCTGGAACACGGTGCCCGACGACGGGTCCACCGCCACCCCGTGCGTCGACCCCACGGCCGGGGCCGAGGACCCACCCGACCGGACGACCTGCGGTCCGACCGTCCCCGACGACGGCAGCGCCGAGGACAGGGCCACCGGAACGCTCACCTCCGGCGGCGACGGGGCGAAGCCCAGCGCCAGGGCGAGCGCGGCCGGCACGCCGACCGATGCCACCGCCATCCGACGTCGAGAACCCTTGCGATGACGACCCGCCACGACCGTTACCCCTCGTGAGACCCCCGCGACAGGACCCGGTCCCCCGACCACCCCGTCGCACGCGTGATCAAGACTGTGGTCACGTCAAGGGATCGACAAACGACCTGAGTCCCGTTGCGTAGGTCCGAATGAGTGACTATCGCGTCAGATGGCGTACCACCGCCAGGACGCGGCGGTGGTCGTCGGCGTGGTCGGCGAGGCCCAGCGCCTCGTAGATCCCGGAGACGTGCGCGACGACCGCCTTCTCGGTGATGCCGAGCCGGCGGGCGATCGCGGCGTTGCTGCGGCCCTCCGCGATCAGCCCGAGCACCTCCCGGCGCCGAGCCGAGAGCCGCTGGACCCCGTCGTCCTGCCGGGCGAGCATCGCGGTCACCACCTCCGGGTCGAGTGCGACGTCCCCGGCGGCGACCCGGCGCAGGTCGCGTACGAAGTTGCCGACGTCGGCGACCCGCTGCTTGAGCAGGTAGCCCACCCCGCGCGGACGGGACCCGAGCAGTTCGACGGCGTACTGCCCGTGCACGTGCTGGGAGAGGACGACGACGCCGATGTCGGGGCGCACGGCCCGGACGCGGATCGCCGCCCGGAGCCCGTCGTCGGTGCGGTCGGGCGGCATGCGGATGTCGGTGAGCAGGAGGTCGGGCCCGAGGCGCAGCGCCGTCTCGACGACGGCCGGGGCATCTCCGACAGCCGCCACGACGTCGAAGCCCTCGCGGCGCAGCAGGAGGGTCAGTCCCTCCCGCAGCAGGGCCTCGTCCTCCCCGATCACCACGCGCACGGCAGCTCCACGGCCAGGGTCGTGCCCTGCCCCTCCGGGCTGGTCACGGTGAACCGTCCGCCGAGCGCCTCGACCCGGTCGCGCAGCCCGCGCAGGCCGGTCCCGCCCGCCGCGACCGCGCCGCCGCACCCGTCGTCGCGCACGGAGAGCTGCAGCAGCCCGGCCCGGCGGTGCAACCGGACCTCCAGCGAGGTCGCCCCCGCGTACTTGACGGTGTTGGTGATGGCCTCGGCCACCACGTGGAACCCGGTGCCCTCCACCGACGGGGGCAGGCGCGCGCCGTCGGCGTCGTCGGAGCGCTCCAGCGAGGTCCGTAGCGGCGTCCGGGCGAGCATCTCCTCCACGGCCGCCGTCAGCCCTCGCTCGATGAGCAGCGCGGGCATCACGCCCGCGACGATGAGGCGGACCTCCGCGGCCACCTCGTCGACGTCGCGCCGGAACGCCTCGAGGTCGGCCTCCTCCGCCCGGGCCGTACCGGCCCGCAGCGCCAGCAGGACCAGCCGGCCCTGGAGGCGGTCGTGCAGGTCGCTCGCGAGGCGGCGCCGTTCCCGGTCGCCCGCCTCGACCAGGCGCAGCCGGGACTCGCGCAGCTGCTCCTGCTCGGCGAGCAGCCGGGCGGTTAGCCGCTCCCGGTCGACCGCGATCGCCACCACCCGGCCGGCCGCGCGGACCGTCTCCGGGTCGGGCTGCAGCAGCGGGTCGTGCACGATCGCGCCCACGGGTCGCCCGGCCAGCTCGACCGGGACCAGCTCCCGGCCCGCGGGCACCGCCACGGGGTGCCCCTCCCCGTCGACCCAGCCCCCGTCGTCGTCCGGGAAGGCCAGTCTCAACGACGGATCCCCGAGGGTCCGGGCGAGCGCCGGACCGACCTCGCCGCGCCGACGCTCGGTGCTGCCGAGCCACTCACCGAGTTCCTCGAGGGCCGCGGTCCGGGCGAAGCCCCCCAGCAGCACCCCCGCGGCGAACGCGACCGGCGCCCCGGCCAGCACGGCGACCTGGAGCCAGTCGATCACCGCCGGGTCCACCCGAGCCACCCGGTACAGGTTGCCCAGCACGACCACCGCGACGAGGGACGCGCCGCCGTAGAGGAACAACGGCGCGAGCACCGGCCGGTCGGCGGGCGGGGCGGCACCGAGCCGGCGGACCAGCACCCAGGCGGTCGCGAGGATGACCACGAACGCGAGGGTGGAGTTGATCCCGCGGCCGACGAGCAGCAGGTCCGGGCGGTCGGCGACGAGGAAGGGGGACGCGGGGTTCCACAGCCACACCGGCGCCTGGAGCACCGTCGTCGTGACGTACCCGAGGGCGACGAGGAGGCGCGAGGGTCCGTCACGGAGACGCCCGGACGGGAACGCCAGCAGCACGTGCAGCAGGATCGCGACCGGGATCGTCGCGACGACGATCCCCAGCCCCACCAGCACCGGCACCGTGGTGGAGGCCAGTCCGCAGAGCAGCCACACGGAACCGCCGGCCGCGAGGAGGGGCCCGACCCGGCTCGCCGGCCGGCGCGACCAGGCCGCGAGCCCGGCACCGAGGTAGACCCACGCCGTGGCCGTGTAGGGCAGCCCGGCCGCGGCCGCAGCGGGCGGTCCCTGCAGGATCAGGGCGGCCTCGACGACCCCGAACGCCGCGCCGAGCGCGCCGAGCTGCCACAGGGCCGTCGTCGGTGCGCCGGTTGCTGGTCTCCGCACCGCCGAAGGGTGGCAGAGCAGGGGCCGGGTGGCCACGTCGACGGGACCTGGGTCCCTGGTGGGCGGCCGGGTCCCGGGCCTACCGTCCGTCGTCCATGACCATCCGGTCCGCGCCCCGCGGAGACGTGCTGTTCACACCGGAGACCGCGCCCTGGCGTGTCCCGGCCCCGCGGCGCCCGCAGGGTCCCGACGAGGGTCCGGTGCGGGTCGGGCCCGGCGGCCGCGACGCCGCCGAGATCCGCGACCTGTTCTCCGCCGTGTACGCCGGGGCCCCCTGGCCGGCGCGGCCCTGGCAGTTGCTCGCCCACGCCGACGACCACGGGGTCGACCTCGTCACCCGCGCCGCGCTCCGCGCCCTCCCGTCACGGGTCTACACCGGCCCCGACGACGTCTCGACCGCGCTCGCCGCGCTGCCCCCGGTCCACCGGCCCCGCCGGGTGGGCACCCCGGTCTGACCCGCCCACACGGGACGCCCACGCCCGACCGGGCATGATTCACCCGTGCGTGTCGCTCCCCTGCTGACCACCGTCGCGCTCGCGGCCGTCGTCCTCACCGCCTGCTCCTCGGCCCCCGCCCCGACGTCCTCGGGCCCGTCCCCGTCGTCGCCGGGGTCGAGCGCCGCCGAGGCCCCGGCCACCGGCGCGCTGCGCGTGGAACGGGTCGCCGAGGGCCTGGACAAGCCCTGGGACGTCACCTGGGTCCGCGACCGGATGCTCGTCACCCAGCGCGAGGGCACCCTGGCCACGATCACCGACGGACGCGAGACGCCGGTCCGGGCCGACCTCGCGAGCGTCTACGCCCGCGGCGAGGGCGGGCTCATGGGCATGGCCGCGTACCCGGACGACTCCGGCCGCTTCGTCACCTGCCAGACCCACCAGGAGGGCGGCCGCCCCGTCGACGTCCGGGTCGTCGCCTGGCAGCTCTCCGCCGACGGCGCGAGCGCCACCCGCACGAAGGACCCGCTGGTCGGCGGCCTGCCGATCAACCCCTCGGGGCGCCACTCCGGCTGCCGCCCGACCTTCGGCCCCGACGGTGCCCTCTGGATCGGCACCGGCGACACCGCCCGCGCCACGATCCCGCAGGACCGCACGGCGCTCGGCGGCAAGGTGCTGCGCGTCGACCCCGAGACCGGCGGCCCGGCGGCCGGCAACCCCTTCGCCTCGTCGGGCAGCGCGGCGGAGCGCCTCGTCTCCGGCTACGGGCACCGCAACGTCCAGGCCGTCGCCTTCCAGCCCGGCACCGGGACCGGCTGGAGCGTCGAGCACGGTCCGGACGTCGACGACGAGGTCAACGTCGTCATCCCCGGCCGCAACTACGGCTGGGACCCGGCCCGGGGCGGCGAGTCGCCGGGCGGGTACGACGAGGGCGTGCCGATGACCGACCTCCAGCGCTACCCCGACGCGGTGCCGGCCGCGTGGAGCTCGGGCGACCCCACGATCGCCACGAGCGGCGGCGCCTTCGTCTCCGGCCCGGCGTGGGGCGATCTCGACGGGGCCCTCGCCGTGACCGCGCAGAAGGGTGAGAAGCTGCTGTTCATGCGTCCCGGAACCGGTGCCGACGCCCAGCGGATCGTGTCGGTGTCGACCCCGCCGGAGCTCGACGGCGAGTTCGGTCGTCTGCGCGGCGCGCGGGTCGGCCCCGACGGCGCGCTCTACCTCACCACCGACAACGGGAACGACGACGTGATCCTGCGCGTCACCCGAGGGTGACCCGACCCGCCTGGTGGGAGCAGGGACCGGGGCCCGACGGCGGCCGCGGTCGCGGGGCCTCCCCACCGCCGGGCGGTCGTCCCCCTCGTCCCGACGCCGGGTCCCCCCGGCCCGGACCGCCGCGCGGCGGTCCGGCGCCCCGCCCGGCCCCCACGGCCCGCTACGACGGCCCGCCCGGGTGGCACGTGCCCCCGGGTCCCCCGCCCGCGCCACCGCGGGGCGGTCCGCCCCCGGCGCCCCCGCGCCGACGCCGTCCGTCGCGCTGGCGGGTGCCCGGCGCCCCCTCGATCGTCGGCGCGGTGGTGCTCGCCGGCATCGTCGGGGTGGTGCTCTTCCCGGAGGCGCTCGGCCTCGACGAGCGCTCGCCGTTCGTGCAGGTCGTCGCGTTCCGCCCGCAGCTGGCGACGGTCGCGCTCGTCCTCGCGGCGCTGGCCGCCTTCGGCGCCTGGCGGCGGGCGGCCGCCGGCACCTTGGTGGTCGCCCTCGCGGTCGGCCTGGTGAGCGGGATCGGGGTCGCCGACGTCGCGGGCCGGACCGTCGGCTCCGCCACGGTGACCGGGACCTCGGGCGGGCTCGTCGTGCTGGCGCTCAACACCTACACCGGAGACGCGGACGCCGACGACCTCGCGGCGCTGATCCAGGCCCGGAACCCCGACCTCGTGTCGCTGCCCGAGGCCCGCGGCGACCTGCGTCGCCGCCTCGACTCGCGGCTCGACGAGGGCCAGGGCGGCACCGGGTACCGCTCCTACTCGGCCGACGACGCCGACGACGCGTCGGGCATGACCGTGTTCGTCCGCTCCTCGCTGGGCCGACCCACCGTCACCCAGGACCGCGACGGCACCTACCCGGCCATCGTGGTGGACCTGCCGCGCTCGGCGCCGGGGGTGGCGTCCGGCCTGCGGTTCGTGGCCGACCACCCGCGCTCGCCGAAGCCGGGCGACACCTTCGGCTGGGTCCGCGACGTCGGCCGCCTCGCGCGGTGGTGCGACGCCGACCGGCCCACGATCATCGCCGGGGACATGAACGCCACCGCGGACCACGCGCTCTTCCGGTCCGCCACGGCGGACTGCACGGACGCGGGGTCGGCGACCGGGGACGGCGTCACCGGCACCTGGCCCTCGTGGGTCCCGGCGTTCCTCGGCGCGCAGATCGACCACGTGCTCGTCACCGGTGGACCACGGCCGCTCGGGTTCGAGATCGCCCCGGTCGGGGGGACCGACCACCGGGCGGTGCTGGCCCGCATCGGGCCGGGCTGACCCGTCGTCGGGACCTAGCGGCGGACGCGCTCCGAGAGCGGCGACGTCGCGGGTCGGACGGAGCCGAGCGCACCCGGGTCGCGCGGGGCGGGGACCAGCGGCGTGGCAGCGGGCCGCGGGGCACGGTGCAGCTCGGGCTGGAGCTCGGGCTCGCGCAGGCGGCGGGCGCTCTCCCGGACGGCGTCGCGCGCTCCCGCCCGCGTGTGCGCGAGGAGCTCGTGCATCGCGGCGGCCATCGGGCGCGGCAGGCGCGGCGAGGCGGCGACCCGCGCGAGCGGCTCGAGGCCGGGCGCGGCGTCGCGGAGCAGGAGGGCGACCTGGGCCTCGTCGGTGGGCGGCGTCGCGACGATCCGGTGGCCGAGCGAGGTCTGCCACGCCCGGACCCGCTCGCTGAACGCGGCCGAGAGACGCTCGAGCAGCCGCGCCTCGACGTAGGTGCCCATGCGGCCGTCGATGGGTGGGAGGGACTCCAGCCCGCCGTCGTCACCGCGACGGAAGCCGTCGATCCACGCCACCCAGTTCGCATATCCGTTCCGCGGGTCGGTACTGGCCCTGCCCGTTCGTCCGGCGTTCATGCCGATCTCCTCGTGCCGGGGTGTCCGGCAGTCGCACGATGTCTCCCCGGGGGACCGGGTACGTTCTCGTGTCCCGATCGTCGTCGGGTCCGCCGTGTCCGTTTCTCTACGGACGGGTAATCACGCCGATATCCCCTGTTCGGCGCACCTGATCACCCACCAGCGCCCCGTCCGTGCAGCGCACGCGGGCGACGGAGTGGACACGTCGCCCGCGGGCGCTCCCCTCAGGCCTTCACGACCAGGGTGTGCGCGGCCATGTCGCCGAGGCGCTGCTTGCGCTGCGACGTCGACATGATGATCAGCCCGACGATGCCGGCGAAGGCCCCGTCGACGATGAGGAGCACCCACCGCAGGGCGCACTCGCCCAGCGTCGGGACGCCCCCGTCGGCCTCGCGCACGATCTTCAGCCCGAGCCAGCCCATCGCCGGCGTCTGCCCGCCGTGGGTCGAGGGCCACCAGGCGTAGATGCCGAACGACCCGCCGACGGCGATCACCCAGACGACCAGGTTCACGAGCAGGCTGAGGAAGCCCACCCCGCCGTCGACCATCGCCCCGAGGAACCCGCCGACGACGCCGACGAGGATCAGCGGCACGACCAGGCACACCGCGTCGAGCAGGTACTGGCCCACGCGGAGGCCGACGACCTCGACCGAGCCCGGTGCGCCCGGCGCCGGCGCCCCGTACCCCGCCTGCCCGTACCCGGGCTGCGCGTACCCGTTCTGCCCGTAGGCGGTCTGCCCGTAGGCGGTCTGCCCGTACGCGGCCTGCCCGTAGCCGGGCGGCTGGGTGTAGCCCGGCTGCCCGTATCCCGCCCCGGGAGCACCCTGACCGGGAGCGGGCGCGCCGTACCCCTGCTGGGGCGCGCCGTAGCCCGACTGGGCGTATCCACCCGTTGACGGCGCTCCGTAGGCGGGCTGGCCGCCGGTGCCCGGACCGGCCGCCGACGCCGACTGCGCCGAGTAGTCACCCGGCGGCCCGTAGCCCGCCGCTCCGCTCTGTCCATCCGTCGGCCGTGGGCCGTACGGGCTGCTGTCTCCACTCATGCGCTCAGATGGTGCCAGCGGAGCGTGACGACAGGGAGTGCTTCCTCCGGATCGTCTCCGGACCGCCACCCGTTCGGCCGTATGTGGTGATGACTGAAGGGGTCAGTGGTGAGGTCCACTCCGTTGCCACGCTCAGCTCCCCCGAGCGGAGCATGACATCACCCCCCGGTCGGGCGTTGAGTGGTCGATGGATGGACACCCCTCGGGCCTGGCCGTCAGACTGCGCCCCGGCACCCGGAACGCGGAGGGAGGCACGCCCGTGCACCCGTCCGTGTCCCGCGCGCACCCGGTCGTGGCCCACCCCGCCTCGCGCGTCCCCGTGGCGCTCCCCCACCCCCGCGGCTCCGCCGGGCCCGACGACGCGGACGCCGACGCCGGGCCGGGTGGTCCGGGCTGCATCGGACCCGCATGGATCGTCCGGGAGGTCACCCACGTCCCCGGCATCCTCCGGCTCGCGCACGGCCGCCTGAGCTTCCTGTCCAGCCGGGGCGTCGTGTTCGACGAGGCCCTGGACACCCCGGAGCTCGAGGTCGGCCTGCCCTGGCGGGGCCGGGGCGGGATCCGGGTGACCGTCGGCGGGGAGTGCCTCCGGGTGCACGTGGTGCGTCCGCCGGGAGCGGTGGAGCCGGGCGCGGCGTTCGTCGACGCGGTCGCGGACGCCTCCGGGCTCCCCGTCACCCGCGGGGACCTCGAGGCCGCCGCGGTGTGGCGGGCCCTGCTCGTCAGGGCGCGGGATCCCGAGGAGGCGCGGGTTCCCCGCCGTCGGGCGCCGGGACGACGCGCAGCCCGAGTTCGGCGAGCACCCGGAGCGCCCACGCCGTCGTCATGACGGCGTCCGCGACCTCGGCCGCCTGTTCCTGACCGGCCAGGCCCGCCGTCCAGGCCACGTGCCGCGCGGCGTCGGCCAGGGTCGCGGTCAGGTCGGCGACGACGGCGAGCGCGCAGTGCGGATCGACGGGGAGCGGTCCGCGCCCCGCAGCGCCCACGGCCGTGACCAGGACCTCCAGGCCCCGGACGAGCTCCGCGACGGCAGCGGGGTCGAGCGTCACCGCATCCGGGGCGGCGGTCCGGTCGAGGGAGGCGCAGCGGGCCCCGGCGAGCGCCTCGAGCGCGCGGCCCGGCAGGACACGCCAGGCCGGGACCCGTGGTCCGGCGGTACGCCCGTCCATGCTCGACGCTCCCTGCTCGTCCCGGCCGCAGCGGATTCCGCGGACCTCGGGGACGTCCCGGTCATCGCCGGAGCACCGCCGGATGTTGCACGGTGTGGCCGGACCGTTGTCCGACCCCGGCACGTGTCACCCGGACGGACGAACGAGCTGCGTCAGGACCGCTCGGGGACCAGGTCGTCGGCGCTGCTGCGCCGGGCCGGGGCCTCGGCCTCCTGGGGCGCCCGCTGCTGCGGGGCGGACGGCGCCACCGGCATCGGCGCGGGGCCGACCACCGGGCCACCAGGGACCGGGCCACCAGGGACCGGGCCGGGCCCGGGACCGCGGACCTGTCCGCCGGGGTGGCCGGGACCGGGACCGGGCCCCTGCGGGTGGAACATCGCCGGCGGGCCCGGCCGGGGCGGGACCGGACGGACGGGGGGCGGCGGGGCGAGGAGGTCGAGGACGACCCGCAGCGACTCGTCGATCGCGCGGGCCGCCACCTCGTGCGCCTCCGGGCCTCCCGACACGGGGTCCGGCACCGCGTCCTCCTCCGCCGACACCGCGGGCACGGTGCCCCGGGCGCCCCGCGCGAGGGCGACGAGGGCGTGCGCCCGGCGGACCGGGTGGCGCGGGAGCGCGGCGACGTCCGCCGGATCGGCGGCGCGGAGGAGCCGCGCGAACTCGCGCAGCGTGAAGGTCGTCGGCAGGGCCTTCGGGACGTCCCCGAGCACGGTCGACCGGTGCTCCCGGGTCATCGTCAGCACGAGGTCGGCGAGCAGGACGTCGCGGTCGGGCAGCTGGCGGGCGGCGAAGGCGGCGACGTCGGGGTGGTCGCGGCGGCTGGTCAGCTGCGCCCGCGAGTCGTCGTGCATACCGTGCCCGCGCACCGCCGAGGTGCCGGCGCTGTGCACCGCGAAGGCCCGCGCCCAGGGACCGAGCCGAGCGCCCAGCAGGAAACGGGTGTGGAACTGCGCGAACGGCGACCGGCAGATGTTGCCGGTGCAGACGAACAGCACCCGGAAGACCTCCGGCGACCCGTCCGTGCCCGCGCTCATGCGGCGATCGTCCCAGGACGGTGACCCGAACGCGAGTCCTGCGGGCCAGGTCACGCCCGGTCCGGGCGTCGTCGCCCCCGGCCTCACCGCCGGGCGCGCTCGAACAGCTCGAGGTCCGCGACCACGACCACCACCTGCAGCGTCGTCGTCAGCGGCGCGATGGCGGCGGCCGGACCGGGCCGCTCCTCGGTGTCGAGGCGCGCGAGCAGCTTCGCGGTGCGCTCCTGCAGACCGCGCGCGGCGTCCGAGGTGGCGCGGAGGACCTCGACGTCGATCCCGTGCTCGGCCGACCAACCGGCGTCGGGGACACCGTCCGCCACGAGCTGGGCGATCCGGCAGAGCACGCGGTGGGCCGGCTCGTCCTCTCCCGCGGCCTCGACCGCTTCGAGGGCGGTCGTGAGGTCGTCGACCTCGGCGAGCAGTTCGGCGGAGGGGGCGTCCTCGGACGACGCCATCGCGGG
Organism: Actinomycetospora corticicola; assembly: GCF_013409505.1. Lineage (NCBI taxonomy): Bacteria > Bacillati > Actinomycetota > Actinomycetes > Pseudonocardiales > Pseudonocardiaceae > Actinomycetospora > Actinomycetospora corticicola. The sequence goes on from NZ_JACCBN010000001.1 coordinate 3,497,935, forward strand.
CGGCGCAACGACGCCCGCGGCGCTGCGCGGGGCGGGCACCGAGACGGTCGGCGGCTCGAGTCGGGCGCGGGCCTCCCGCACGGGGGCGGCGAGGTCGACGCCGGACGCCTCGGTGTCAGGCTCTCGGGTGGCCACGGTGGTGGTCACGACGACGCTCCTCGGTCGGCGATGGTGGTGGGCGGCGGAGGGGCCGCGGACGACCGCACGGTCACGTCGACGTGCCCGGCGAGCCGGTCCGACCGAGAGTAACCGCCGTCGTGCGCGCTGCCATCGACTCCGGAGAGCAACAGCTTGCGCCGCTCGGCGCAGTAGAACCGCCGCCGACGGCTCCCGGCGGTCGGTCTCAGCGACGGACGGGGCTCCGGACCCCGGTCGGCGGGGACATCGGGGCGGGACGGGGCACGGCCGGTCGCGGCGGCGGGGTGCCGCCACGGGCGGCGGGCACGAGGCCCTCGGGGGCCGCCGGGCCACCACCCTGGGCCGGCACGGCTCCGACCGGGGCGTGCGGCGGCTCGGGCACGGGGCCGGCCGTCGGCGCGACGACGGGGCGGGCGGCGGGGCCGCGCTCCGCACGGGCCCGCCGCGCACGACGGGACTCGGAGACGGTGCCCGCGCCGGTGCGGTTGATGAGGGCCCGACGGGTCTGCGCGGTCGTCGGGCCGCGGAGCCGGCTGGCCACCATCGCGACCACGAAGGCGAGTCCGTTGACGGTGCCGAGGGTCAGCATGCCGACCTCGAGCACCTGCTCGGAGGAGACCTCGTCACCCGGGTCCATCTTCCCGAGCTGACCGCCGTAGGGCTGCGGCGTCGGCGACGTGTCCTGCGCGGCCGCCACCCCGGCGAACCCCAGACCCGCCAGCACGATCATGACCGCGCCCAGGAGCGCCCGGCGCACCCAGATACGACCCGTCATCGATGTCCACCCTCTCCCCGAGACCGTTCTGCCCGGGGATCGTCGGGAGGTGTGGCCGCCGTTACCTCTTCACGACCTTTTCGCACTCTCGGACGCCGGATCGAGACCATTCCGTGACCAAAACCGGACACGAAGGACAGAACGACGGTAGGACGGAACGACGAAGGCACCGCCGGCCCTCGGGGGCCGACGGTGCCTCGGTACGACGTTCGCGCGCGGAGCGCGGCGGTCAGGCGCGCTGCGCCAGGTACGAGTCCACGGTGTCGCGGTACTCGTCGTCGCCGACCTGACGGCCGAGGATCCGGCCGGCGAGGTCGCGCGACAGACGCGCGATGTCGGGCTGGAGGTCGGTCCGGAGGCGCGAGCGCTCCTCGTCGAGCTCGCCCCGCCCGCTCGCCACGAGCTGTGCGGCCTCGTCGCGGGCCTCGGCGAGGACCTCCTCGGAGTGCCGACGGCCCTCCTCGCGGGCGGCGTCGCGGATGCGCGCGGCCTCCTCGCGGGCCGCGGCGACGCGGGTGCGGTACTCCTGGTCGGCGCGGCGCGCCTCGGCGCGGGCCTGCTCGGCGCGCTCGAGGGTGCCGTCGATCCGGTCGTGCCGCTCCGAGTAGACGGCGTCGAGCTTCGGCAGCAGCACCCTGCTGAGCACGAAGTACAGCACCGCGAACACCACGACACCCACGACGATCTCGTGGGGGATGGCAGTGAGCACGAAGTAGCTGCCGCTCGCCAGCACCATGGGACCCCTCGTCAGTCATCGGTCATCGTCCGGTCGGCGGTACCAGCCCGTCCGGGTCGTCACAGTCTGTCGGATCCTCGACCGGGTGGCGAGCCCGGGGTGTCGCGATCACTCGATCCCGCCGGGTCACTAGGGTGACGCCGCCGACCACGGCGACCACTGCGACTCGGGCGAGGGCTGGCGGACATGGGTGACTACAAGGTCGTGACCGTCGGGACGGACGGCTCGTCGTCCGCACGCAAGGCCGTCGTGCGCGCCGCCGAGGTGGCCGCCGACTCCGGCGCCCGCCTGATGATCATCTGCGCCTACGAGACGCGGGACGCCACGGCGAACCGGAGCCAGGCCGAGGCCGAGCGGGCCCTGGGCGACGAGGCCTACAAGATCATCGGGGCGAGCCCCGCCGAGGAGACGCTGCGCAGCGCCCGGGACGAGGCCATCCGGGCGGGCGCCCACAACGTCGACACCGTCGCGGTGCACGGCGACCCGACCGAGGCCATCGTCGAGAAGTCCGAGCTCTACAAGGCCGACCTGGTGGTGGTCGGCAACAAGGGCCTCGCGAGCTTCGCCGGCCGCTTCCTCGGGTCGGTGCCGCAGGCGGTGTCCCGGAAGTCGCGCACGGACGTCCTCATCGTCCACACGGTCTGACCGCGGGGGGTGCCGCTCAGCGCGTGAGCGGCACCGCGCAGGCCGGGGCGTCCGGGTGCACGTGGATCAGCCGCGCCAGGGGCACCGACGTCAGCTCGCAGGCCAGGGCGTGCTCGAGGCAACGGCGGACCGCACGGTCCCGGGGCCGGGCCCGCGCCTCCGCGAGCCGCCGGGCGAGGCGCTCGGACCCGGTGAGCAACGGCGTGACGTCGAGGCGCGCGCGACCGAGGTCGGTGCGGCAGCGGCCCGCGACCGAGTCCCCCTCGCCGACGACGCGGACGTCGCAGTCCAGCTCGCCCCCCGGGTCGGTGCCCACCGCGGCCCGGAACACCGCGTTGGTGACGCGGTCGGACGGCGCCGCGACCAGCTGCTCGAGCAGCGCCCGCCCACCCCGCTCCCCGAGGGCCTCGTCGAGGTGCCGCACGTCGAAGGTCAGGCGGCGGAGCCGGAAGTCACCGGGCGCGGCCACGGCGAGGAGCTCCTCGACGGTGTCCGGGCACGGCGCGCCGGAACGGGCCGTGAGGTGCACCGACGCGGCCGCAGGCCGGCGGTCGTTGCGCGGGTCGATGCCGCGCACGGACACCTCGGGGGCGTGGTCCTCGCCCTCGCCGGAGCAGCCGTGCTGCAGGAACTCGACGCCCGCCAGGACGTCCGGCGCGGGGACCCTCCGGGGCGCGGGCACCCGCGGGTGGGGGTCACGGACGGAGCCGGCCGTGTCGGTCCTGGCGCCCGCGCCGAACCGGCGGGGGGCGAGGACGGCGAGAGGGTTGCGCATGTTCACCGGACCCTTGACGTGAGCAGGATCACCCCAGCATGCCAGAGTGATGCTGCTCATGTGGATCGGTCACGCGACGGGACCACGCGGGCCACTCATCCGGTGGCGGGAGTGACCACCACACCGCCCAGCAGCCCGGACCCGGACCCCACGCCGAGGTAGGCGTTCACGACGACGGGCGCAGCCCCGGGTGCGGGGTTCCGGTCCCGGCCGGTGCGCGCGTCGACCACGACCGGGCCGTTCACCGTCGTGCCGTACACGGCGCCGTGCCAGGCGGTCGTGACGGCCGGGGCGACGCGGCCGGCGGCGGGCAGCGACCACAGGAGCGCGCCGGTCGGGGCGTCGAGCGCGAAGGTCCGGTTCGACCCCGAGCACACCGCCGTCGCCGCCTCGTCCCAGGTGCACTCCGGGGGCGCGGTGGCGGTCCCGAGGTCGACGGCGTTGCGACTCCCGCCCGCGGCGTCGTACACGGTGAGGAACGCCCGCGCGGAGGTCGGGCGGCGGCCGGCGACGGTGACCGTCCCCGGTCCGGCCCGGTGCACCGAGAGCGCCGTGGACCCGTCGTCGGAGGCCCAGCGCCGGGCGCCGCTCGACACGTCGAGCCCGACCACCGACGACGGCGAGTAGCCCGTCCCCCCGCCCGACGGCACGGCCGCCCCCACGACGACGGGTGCCTCGACCGGGGCGCCCGCGGTGGGGGCCCCGTCCGGGTCACGCCCGTCGAGGACCGCCCCGGCGAGGACCCCGTCGGCCACCCACAGCACGCGGCGGGCGTCCAGGGCGACCGCCACCGTGCTGCGGTGCGTACCGGTCGAGGCGGTCAGCACCGCGACCCGGCGCCCGGCCCCCACCGCGGCGACCCCGACGACCGCCGTCCGCACCGAACGCGGCGCCTCGCTCCACGGCAGCGGTGCGGCGACCGACCACGCGAGCGTCGGGTCGGGGTCGCCGGCCTGGCTGCGGGCGACGGCGAGGAGCTCGAGGGCCAGGCCGGGCGGGGTCGTCCCCGAGCCGGGCACGACCGACGCCGCGCCGGCCACCACGAGACCGGCCGACGGCACGGGACGGGGCGCCCCGCTCACCCAGCGGTCCGGTGGCAGGGGCACCGCGACGGCGGCCCCCGTGGAGTCGGCGCGCGAGAACCCGCCGGAGTCGGCGAACCAGACGGTGGTGCCGTCGAGCGCGACCGGCAGCTCGGGGCGCCCCCCGTAGGAGCCGGTGAGGCTCCCGGAGGTCCCGCGCAGGAGGGTTCCCGACGACGGGCCGAACGCGGTCGGCGGGTCGTATGCGGGCGGGGGCGCGGACGCCGGGTTGCCCGTACAGGCGGCCACCAGCAGCGTCAGCACCCCGACGAGCAGGATCCCGACCCGGCGCACGCGCCCAGCCTGGCACTCCGCGTCCGGTCCCGGACGAGGAGGGTCAGCCCTCGACGATCTCCGAGCGGCGGGCCGGCTGCCGGTCCATCGCGGGACGCGGCTCGATCACCGGCAGCGGGCCGGTGGCCTGCGCGAGGCGACGCTGGGCGCGCTGGATGCGGGCGGCGAGCTCGGCGTCCTCGCGGGCGCGGGCCCGGAGTTCCTTGCGCTCCCGGCGGGACAACCGGAGGACCTTCTCGTTCTTGCTTCCCCACAGCCCCATCGCGGCCTGCCTCTCACCCGTCGGACCTCACCAGGCCCGCCCCCCGCAGCACGGCCGACGAACATCTTCCGCCCGCCCCGCCGTGATGGCGCCGGGAACCACACCATCGTGTCGCAACCGTGACGTGACCTGGACGTTGCCGGACGTCGACCTCGACGAGATCCGGACGAACGACGCGAAACCGCAGGGCGGCGACTCAGCGGGCGCGCATCAGCGCCGCGGCGCGCTCCCCGAGCATCAGGGCGGTGGCCGCCGGACCGCGGCGTGGCACGACCGGCAGCACCGAGGTGTCGACCACCCGCAGGCCCTCGATCCCGTGCACCCGGAACGCCGGGTCGACCACGGCGGCCGGGTCGTCCGCGACGCCCGTCGCGGCGCTGCCGCACAGGTGCGAGGAGGTGGTGAGCGAGGCCGCGATCCACGCGTCGAGCTCGGCGTCGGACGCCCCGGGGTGCGCCGCCGGCGCGAGGCCGCTCGACGTCAGCAGCCGACCTGCGAAGCGCACGACGGCCCGCATCCGGGCGCGGTCGAGCGCGGTGGCCAGGTAGTGGTGCTCGAGACGGGGGGACACCGACGGGTCGGCGCCGGACAGCACCGACGTCCCGCGGCTCTCCGGCTGCTGCAGGGCGCACATGAGGTGGCGGGCGCCGCCGGGTGCGAACGGCCGGCAGAACAGCAGCACCTCGAGGTCGCCGGCCGGGTCGGACGGCAGGGTCGGGTCGAGCGTCGCGGCGTCGAGGTGCACCAGGGCCTGGGTCGACACCGCCGCGGGGTGCAGCGGCCCGTCGTCGATGAACCCGAGGAACACCGACGGGTGGTCGCTCCAGCCGTGCCCGACACCGGGGCGGTCGAGGAGGACCTCGACCCCCACCGCACGCAGCTCGTCGGCCGGGCCGATCCCGGAGAGCGCGAGCAGCTGGGGCGACTTGACCGCGCCGGCGCAGAGCACCACCTCGGCGGCCTCGATGCGGTCCCCGTCGACGGTCAGCACGCCGACCGCGCGGGTGCCGTCGAGGAGCACCCGGGCGACCGGGGTGTCGCCGCGGACCGTGAGGTTCTCCCGGTCGAGCGCCGGCAGCACGTAGGCCATCGCCGCGTTGACCCGCACGCCCCGCACGGCGTTCGCCGGGACGAGCCCGACACCGGGCGGACCACCCGCGTTCTTGTCGGGCTCCGCCGGGACCCCCAGGGCCCGCGCGCCGCGCACGACGCGCTCGGTCAGCCCGGCGAGCAGCTCCCCGGCGGGCCGCTCCACGGGCACGGGCCCGTCGTGACCGTGCTCCGGGCCGTCGAAGTCGTGGTCGTCCTCGCCGCGGACGTAGGCGGCCCGGGCGTCCGCCCAGGTCCAGCCGTACCAGCCGTCGACGTCGGCCGGCGTCGCGCGGACGTGGTTGGCGCCGTTGATCGCCGAGGACCCGCCCAGCACCCGGCCCCGTGCCGTGGTCGCCCGGCGTCCCGCGGCGAGCTCCGTGGCGAACGCCCAGTTCAACGCGTGCCCGTCCGCGGCGCCGCCGAGGGAGGCGACGTCACGGACCTCGGCCGGGTACGACCCGGCGTCGGGATAGGCCGGTCCGGCCTCGAGCAGCAGGACCCGGCGGTGGGGATCCTCGGAGAGCCGCCCGGCCAGCGCGCAGCCGGCCGAGCCGCCCCCGACGATCAGCGTGTCGACGGAGACGGAGCGCAGCGGAACTCGACCGTCGATGCTGCCCACCGACTCATCGTGGGGTGTCGGAGAGCCGCTCGCTCGGTCGCGCGGCCGCCCACGGGCCGACCTGGTCGTTGTTCACCGCGAACCAGAGGTCGTCGCCCGCCTGCCGGTCGAGGTAGACCACCGACTGGGAGCCCTCCATGCCCGTGCCGGTGGTCGGCACGGTGAGGAACTCGATGTTCGAGGCCCGCAGGTCGCGGAGCCCGAACACCAGCTCGGCGAGCCCGGTGTTGGTCAGCGAGTCGTCGACGCCGACGTGCTGGGTCACCGAGTTCACGAGGTCGTAGGCCCGGGTGGGGCTCGAGAGCGTGCCGGCCGAGAGCGACTGCGAGACCAGCGCGCGCAGGGCGTTCTGCTGCCGGCGCACGCGGTCGAAGTCGCCGCCCGGCAGTTCCTTGCGCTGCCGGACGTAGGCCAGGGCCTGGGCCCCGTTCAGATGCTGCCGCCCGGCGGGCACGGTGATCCCGCCGAAGTCGGTGGTCTGCCCGACGTTGACGTCGATGCCGCCGGCGGCGTCGGTCATCTGCTGGAACCCGGCGAAGTCGATGACCGCGAAGTGGTCGATGCGCACGCGGGTCAGCTGCTCGATCGTCCGGATCATCAACGGCGGACCGCCGAACGAGTAGGCCGCGTTGACCTTGTTCATGCCGTACCCGGGGACGTCCACCCAGGAGTCGCGGGGGATGGAGACGACGCTCGCGCTCTTCCCGTCGTCCGCGACCGTCGCCACCATGATCACGTCGCTGCGCTGGGCGCCGAAGACGAAGTCGGGGGCGGTCGCGTCGCGGCCGGTGGTGGGATCCGAGGAGCGGGAGTCGGTCCCGACCAGCAGGAACGTCTGGCCCCCCTTGCCGGCGGGCCGCGACGAGGGGTCGATGCCGGCGAAGACCGAGGGGTAGCGACCCACCTGGTCGCCGAGCTGGTTCGTGAGCAGCACGACGCCGGCGACGGCGAGCAGGACGAGGATCAGTACCCCGATGAGGACGTAGACCAGGGCCCGCAGCCCGCGCCGGCGGCGCGTCCCCGGGTCCTCCGGCGGGTCCCCGCCCCCGGAACGGAGCAGTGCATCGACGCTCATGTCATCCCTCGTGTCCTCGTCCCCCGACCGGTCCGGCAGCACCGGGGCCGTGTGAACCCTGTCGGGCGCCCGGCGGTCGGCGTTACCCCACCTGCCTCATTCGGACCAGTGCGGCTCGTACGCAGCGTGGCCGTCACCCGGTCGGGGACATTCGTCGACGTCGGTCGACCGTCGGCCGCCGACGTCGTCGTCCGCACCGCCCCGAGCCCGTAGCGTGCGGGCCGTGAGCGCACCCGAGCGGCCCGACCTCCCGGACCTCGACGTGCTGTCGCGGGTGCTCGACGGCCTGCGGTCCCTGCCGGAGCAGACCCGCCGTCGGGCCGAGGGGACTCCCGGTCGGCCCGTCGACGACGGGCCGTCCGACGCGACCGCGGTCCCGCTCCCCCGCCGCCGCTGATCCCGACGGGGCGACCGGAGCCCGCCTGGCGCCCGACCGTCCCCGCGGGGACAGTGGGACCCGGTGAGAGGAGGGCGAGATGACCGTCCCCGACCCGTCCCGCCCGACGTCGGGCATGGACCCGATGCCGGCCCGCCGACCACGGCCCCCGTTCCCGGGTGACCTGCCGCCGTACGAGCTGCCGGACGACATCCCCGACCCCACGGCCCCCGGCCGCCCGGACGACCCGGCCCGGCGTCGGGAGCGGGCGTTCGTCGCGGTGGGCACGGACGACCGCCGCCGCCACGTCGTCGACGTGACCCTCGGCGAGGCGGGCGACCCGACGGGGCTGCGGGCGCGCTGCGGCGCACCGGTCGAACAGGTGGTGCCGGGGCTGAGCGCGGATCAGGCGGACTGCCCCGAGTGCCGGCTCACGGCTTCGGTGCCTTCGCCGTACTGACCCGCTTCACGAACAGCAGGCGGTCGCCCCGCTCGAGGGCGTCCACGTCGGGCGAGTCGATCTGGTGGACCTCGTCCCCGCGCACGACGCCGAGCACGATGTCGCGCAGGTGCCGGGGCGAGCCGCCGACCTCGGACGGTTCGACGTCGCGCTCGGAGAGGCTCATCCCGGCGTCCGGGGTGAGGAGGTCCTCGACGACCGCGACGACGTTCGGGCTCGTCGTGGCGACCCCGAGCAGGCGGCCGGCCGTCTCGGCGGACACCACCACCGAGTCGGCGCCGGACTGCCGCAGCAGGTGGACGTTCTCCGTCTCCCGGACGGCGGCGGTGATGACGATGCGCGGGGCGAGCTCGCGGGCGGTGAGCGTGACGAGGACCGCGGTGTCGTCGCGGTTGGTGGCGACGATCAGCGAGGCGGCGTGCGGGAGCCCCGCGGTCCGCAGCACCGAGGACTGGGTGGCGTCCCCGCGCACCGTGACCAGCCCCATCGCCGACGCGGCGTCGAGGCGGCCCCGGTCGGTGTCCACGACCACGATCCGCTCGGGACGGGCGTCGTCGCCGAGCAGCGTGTCGACCGCCGCCTTGCCCTTGGTGCCGAAACCGACGACGACGACGTGGTCGCGCACGCGGGACCTCCAACGACGGATGCGGAACGCCTGGCGGGAGCGCTCGGTGAGCAGCTCCACGGTGGTGCCGACCAGGACGATGAGGAACAGGACGCGCAGCGGCGTGATCGCGAGGATCGTCCACAGCCGCGCGGTGTCGGTCACCGGGGCGATGTCGCCGTAGCCGGTGGTCGAGAGCGAGACCGTCGCGTAGTAGAAGGCGTCGATCAGGCCGATGGGGCCGTCGGTGTTGTTGTCGACGTAGCCGTCGCGCTGCAGGTAGACGATGAGGGCGGCCGCCGCGAGCGCGCCGACGGCGAGCGCGAGGCGCCGGACGAGCGCGACGAGCGGGCCGACGCCGCGGTCGGGCATGACCACCACGACGGCCGTGCCGCCGTCCCGGGCGGCCGGGCCCCGCCGCACCGTCCGGGCGCCCTGGCTCCGATCCACGCGCGCAGCGTAGTCACGGTCATGGTGATCGACGATCCGACCGTCCCGCTACCACGATCGAGTGAATCGGGCCCGAGTCCTGTCAGGAACCCTGCCGGTCCGGGTCACTCCTGGTGACGAGGCCAGGAAAGGAACTCTTCCGAGTTGCGGAGAGTCAGCCATCCAGTCACTGGCCGTAGCACAGAAGGAGCTGGACGTGATGGGCGACCGGTTCGCCAGCCACCCCTGCACCGACCTCGAGCGATCGCTGCGCCCGGCCGGTGGGGAGGAGACCGCCGCGGGGGCCGAGGGGCCCGACTGGATCGAGGCGCTCGCCGCCCTCGACGACTGCGACGGGTACGTGGTGCTCGTGATCGACCCGCAGACCGCCGAGGTCGACGCGCACGGTCCCTACGGCGGGCCGGACGCCGCCGTGGCCGCGGACTCCCTGCGGTCCTCGCTCGACGCCGAGGGACTCCGCGACGTCGTGGTCCGGATCGTGCGGCTCCACCTACCCGGCCGCGCCGCCTGATCGGGGCACGACACGCCGCGCGTCCGGGTGAGACACCCGGTCCCGCGCCGCCGGGCGAAACGTTCCGGGCCCCGCCGACGACGTGCGGGGCATGGTTGGTGACCACGACTCCTTCCGGCTCCCGGTCCAGGTGGGCCGGGACACCGCGGGCGAGCAGCGGCTGGAGGCCGCCGCCCGCGTCCGCCACCTCGTCGCCGCGCTCGTGCCGACGCCGCGTCCGACGCCGATGGATCTCCCCCGCGCGCGGTAACCCCGGTCGGGCTCCTCGCCCCGGTGAGATCGCCCATGTCGACCGACCGGCGGAACTCGCCCGGCCACGCCGCCGCGAGGCTTCCCCGCCGCCCCGAAGCCCGGTAGAACACCGATTCGTCGACGACCCGTGTGGGTGTCGACCTCGGCGGACGACGGGCGGAGGCCGGCTGCGATGACCACGACGGGACGGTGGCGCGTGCGGTCGGATCCGCGCGCCGGCCGACCCGACGGTCCCGACGCCGGGTCGCTCCCCCGCCTGCGCGAGCTCGACCTCCGCGACCTGGGGGTGCACGACCCCGTCCCCGTCCCGCCCGTCGAGCGGGACGCCGACCACCGCATCGAGGCCGCGGTCGGCGGGGACGACCCCGTCGTCGTGGTGGCCGCCCCGCGGCTCTCCGGGGGCACGCTCGCCCTCGCCCGGGCCGCGCGACTGCTCCTGTCCGACCACCACGTCGTGCGCCCCGACCCGGCGGCGCTCGGCGGGTCCGCCCCGCTGTCCGGGCCCGCCGACCCGGCACTCGTCGACGCGTTGCGCCGCCGTCCCGCCGACGGCCTGGTGATCTGGCTCGACGGGATCGGCCCGGCCCTGCTGGCCGCCCTGCTCGTCGCGCGCCCCCCGGAGGGCGCACGGGTGTTCGCCACCGTCGACGAGGCCCTGCTCCACCCCGACGTCACGCGGGTCGCGCCCGGACCCGGCGTCACGCTGATCCGGCTCGGCCCGGAGCTCAGCCGCGCGGAGGCCGCCCGGGCGGGGACCCGGTCGCTCGGCGGTGCCGTCGACCTCGCGCCCGCGCGCGCCCTGCTGCTCGGCCGCCCCGGCCCCGCCGGCCGCCTCGCCCGGCCGTCCCGCCGGGCCTCCCGCCCGTCCCTCGCCCCGGCGCGCGCCGCCGTGCTGCGGGCGGCCGTCGACTGGGCCCGGCTCGGCGTGCCGCACGCCCTCCCGACGCCGCTGCTCGCCCGGCTCGCCCTCGCCTACGCCCGCGAGATGCCCGACGACCCGCCGGCCGTGGACGACCTGACCCGCGCCGTCGAGGACCTGGTCGGCACGTCGTCGGGCGGCCGCGGCGTCACCCGGCCGCTGCGCCGCCTGCGGCTGCCGGACGGGGTGCACCACGTCCCCGACCCACTGCTCACCGTGGCCGCCGATCGCCTCGGGCGGGACGGCTGGACCCCTCCGGAGCGCCTGGGCGAGGTCGTCGGCGATTTGCTCGGTACGGCGGCGGACCGCGCGGACCGCCGCACGGTCGGGGTCCTCGCCGTCGTCCGGGGCTTCGACGACCTCGCCGCCGCCCTGCTGCGACCGCCCCCGACCCCGGACGGGCCGACCGACCTGGCCCCGACCGAGGACTACCGGCTCGGGGTCTCGTCCCTGCAGGCCGGACGCGCCGCCGAGGCACGACGCTGGTTCGCGGCCGTGCTCACCGCCACTCCCGACGACGGGTCGTGGCGCGAGCTGCGGGCGCGCGCCGCCTTCTGGCTGGGCCTCGACCGCGACGCCGACCCGGCGGACCGCCGGGGACACCTGGAGCTCGTGGTGCGCGACGGGCCGCCCCGGGACGCCTCCGACGCGGCCCTGCTGCTCGCGGGCCTGGAGCGCGACGCCGGCCGGTTCGACGCGCAGCGCGGGTGCCTGCGCGCGGCGGTCACCGCCGCCCGGGCGGCCGCCGACGCCGGCCGCGAGGCCGAGGCCACGCTCGATCTCGCCCACCTCGACCGCCGCAGCGGGCGGGCCGACGACGCGCGCACCGGCTACGACCGGGTCCTCACGCTGGTGGGGCCGGACGAACCCGCGGGGCTGGCCGCCGGTCGGGCGCTGGCCGAGCTGGACGACGCGGAGCCCGAGGACGGACCGGAGGCCTTCGTCCCCGCGCCGCTGCCCGAGCAGCGCGGGGGCCCCACGGGGCCGCCGCTGCCCCGCAGCGGCGCCGGCCCGTCCACCCCCGGCGGCTCCGAGGACCGGCCGACGGTGCCCCCGCCGGCGCGTCCCCTCCCCTGACGTCCCGCAGCGGACGACCGGGCCGTCCGTCACGGACGATCGTGACGAACGGCCCGTCCGAACGGCGTGGGCGGTGTCCTCAGGCGGTCCGGATCACCGGGGCGACGACCGCGGGCGCCGTCCGCGGCGCGGGCACCACGGCGAGGCCGGCGACACCGGGCAGGGCCGGCAGCGGGGCGAAGACCGAGCCGCCGAACAGTCCCTGGCCGGTCCCGGCCGTGGCGAGCAGCGTGTCCTGGGTGTGCCGCGGCAGCGCGCTGACGTCCGCGCCGTCCGCCGCCATCTCGTCGAGCACGCGCTGCGGCCAGGACCGCGCGGAGCCGCCGCGGACCGGGACCCCGCCGCGGTCGCCGAGGCACCGGGCGCGCAGCGCGGTGAAGGCGTCGGCGGAGAGCGTCGCGCGGGCGGTGTCGAGGAAGGCCGACCCGAGGTGGTCGTGCAGGACGGCCACGTTGTGCGCGGTGGCCGGGAAGCCCGCCCGGGCGAGCAGCGTGGGCGCGTAGCCCGGCGAGAGCCGCGGCGCGAGCTGCTCGACGCCCGCCCCGGCCCGCAGCACCACCGCGAACCCGACCAGCACGACGACGGCGACGACACCGACTGCGACGATTCCCATGACCTACCCCCTCGGCCGACCGGTCTCCCCCGGCACCGCCACTCCCTGTGACGGAAGCTTCGTCGCTCGAGACCGTGTCGTTACGAGATCGCGATCGCAATCGCCCGTTCGGCGCACCACGTCACCCCAGCTCGAGGGATCTCCGCGGCGTCGCCGTGATCTGATCGTGATGCGACGCGCCGCAACCCCACTCGCTCTCACTCGATCGGGCTAGTGAAGTGCGTGTGTGAACCCTTATCTTGTTCCCCACACCGGACGTGGCCCCAGCGCGATCCCGGCCGACCGACGCTCCCCCCAGCCGAGGAGTCCCCGATGTCCTTCGCCAGCAACGCGCTCCTCGCGGCCGGCTCGTCCGTCGCCGCCTGGCTGACCGCGCCCCTCGTGAGCGCCGCGGTCCACGGCACCACCGACCAGCGGACGCTGGCCTCGTGGAAGGACGAGACCGGCCCGATCCCGCTGCCGCGCCTCGACGACCACCGCGACGGCGGGTTCGACGCCGCCGCGCGGCACGCCTGACCGGAGCGCCCTCACCCGTCCGCACGCCGCCACCCACCCGGGTCGTCCCGGGCGAGCGACGAGCGTGACCGAAGGTGACACCGAACGGCGGAACCAGCTCGGCCGGGTCACGGGCGATATCTGGAGTGAGCCTCGTGAGGCCCTCCCCGCCGGTCCCCGACCCCAGGACGTGATCGCTCTATGTCCCGCCACAGCGGTCGTCACCACCACGCCACCCTGCAGCGCGAGCGCGACGAGTCGCGGCTCCGCCGGGAACGGGTCGAGCGCGCCCACCGGCGCGCCGAGCAGGTCGGCGCCACCACCCCGGTCGAGGGCACGCCGGCGCAGCGCAGCGGCGCGCCCACGAAGGTCGTCATCGACAACGCCGTCGCCCGGCGCGACCCGCAGACGCGGCCGTTCCCGGCCGCGCCGGGCCTGCCCGACGCCCGCCGGTCGCCCTCCGCACCGTTGCCGGCCCACCGTCGTCGTCCCGAGGCGGTCCTCGGCGCCCGGTGATCCCGGTCGTCCCGGCGGGTAGTCCAGGGCGGTGACCGATCCCCGTACCGACGCCGACGCCCCGACCGACCGCGCGGACGACACGCCGGCCGACCCGCCGCATCCCGGGCCGGACGACGACGCCGAGCCCGCCTTCGACATCGATCTGGACCCCGAGGACCAGGGGACGGCGGAGGCCGCCGCCGACTCGACCGACTGAGCCCGCGGGCGCTCCCCGACCGGCCGACGACGGGGCCGGCCGGTCGAGGGGCGTCAGCTGCGGCTCTCCCGCCAGGCCCGCTCGAAGGGCAGGCGCCAGGCGTTGGGCGCGATCAGCTGGTGGATCGCGTTCGGGCCCCAGGAGTCCGGCGGGTAGGGCTTGACCGGCGGCGGGTCGGCCAGCAGGGGCTGCGAGCGGTCCCACAGCGACTCGATGCCGTCCGCGGTGGTGAACAGCGTGTGGTCGCCCCGCATGGCGTCGAGGATGAGGCGCTCGTAGGCCTCGAGGACGTCGGAGGCCTCCTCGGTCTCCTGGGTGGAGAACTGCATCGAGAGCTTCTGCAGCCGCATCCCCGGCCCGGGGCGCTTGCCGTAGAAGGAGAGCGACACCCGCGAGGAGTCCGCGAGGTCGAACGTGAGGTGGTCCGGGCCCTGCGTCCCGACCCCCGAGCCCTGCGGGAACATCGTCCGCGGGGCCTCCTTGAACGCGATCGAGACGATGCGCTGCCCCTCGGCCAGGCGTTTGCCCGTGCGCAGGTAGAACGGCACGCCGGCCCAGCGCCAGTTGTCCAGCCCGACCCGCAGCGCGATGAAGGTCTCCGTGTCGGAGTCGCGCGCGACCCCCGGTTCCTCGCGGTAGCCGCCGTACTGCCCGCGGACCACGTCGCCGGGGTGGATCGGCAGGAGCGACCGGAAGACCTTGTTCTTCTCCTCGCTGATCGCGCGGGGTTCGAGCGCGGTGGGCGGCTCCATCGCCACGAAGGCCATCACCTGCATGAGGTGGGTGACCACCATGTCCTTGAACGCCCCGGTCGCCTCGTAGAAGCTCGCCCGCTGGTCGAGGCCGAGGGCCTCCGGGATGTCGATCTGCACGTGGTCGATGAAGTTGCGGTTCCAGATCGGCTCGAACAGCCCGTTCGCGAACCGGAACGCCAGGACGTTCTGCGCCGCCTCCTTGCCCAGGAAGTGGTCGATGCGGAACACCTGGGCCTCGTCGAAGACCTGGTGGACGAAGTCGTTGAGCTGGATCGCCGACGGCAGGTCGTAGCCGAACGGCTTCTCCATGATCACGCGGGCGTCGGCGACGAGATCGGCGTCGCGCAGCATCCCGACGACGGGTTGCGCCGCCTTCGGCGGCACCGAGAGGTAGTGCAGCAGCCGCACGCGGTCGCCCAGCTGCGTGCGGGCCTCCTTGACCGCCGACGCGAGCGCCTCGGGCCCCTCGTGCTGGCCGACGTAGGTCAGCTTGGTGGCGAAGTCGTCCCAGTCGGACTCCGCGAGCCGGTGCATCCCGAAGTTCTGCACCGCGTCGTGCGCGAGGTCGCGGAACTGCTCGGTGGTGAGGTCCTCCATCGCGGTGCCGACGATGCGGATGTCGGGGGCGAGCTCGGACTCGGCGAGGTAGGCCAGCCCGGGCAGCAGCTTGCGCTTGGCCAGGTCCCCGGTGCAGCCGAACAGGACGATGACGTGCGGGACGATCGGGTCCAGGTCCCGGCGGAAGGGGCGTGACCCGGGCCCCGGGTAGGCGATGTCGGAGTTGCGTTCGGGCAACGGAGCCTCCCGCTAATCGAGTGCCAGGACCGTAGCCCTCCGGTGTGGCGGGCGTGTGTCGTCACAGGGGGATTGAACGTGATCACCGCGGGAACGCCTGCTCGGTGGAGGACGACGGAACCTTGGTCAATCGGGTGCGGCGCGACGGGACGGCCGGGCTCGACCGCGGATCGAGCCAGACCCACGGGGCCGGGGACCCCAGCGGGGTCGACGTGGAGCCGGACATCCCGCCGCTGCGCTTCGGCGACGACCTCGCCGACCACGACGGCGACGAGCCCCCGCCGTCGACCACCTCGGCCTGAAGGCCGGATGACGGCCGGGGTCAGCGGATCCAGGCCGGGTGCACCCGGGGCACGAGGGCGACCGCGTCGTACTCGCGGACCGGCACCAGCGGGATGCGCTCCTTGAGCTGACCGGAGTCGACCACGCTGCCGATCCGGCGCGTCGTCGTGGGGCTCGCGGCCCAGTCGGCGAGCCCGCCGCGGGCTCCGCGCAGGTCGACGAGCCGGTCCTCGCTCCCGCCGAGCGCCCGGTGCAGGTCGGCCTCGGCGGTCCCGCCCAGGGCGGGCAGCCGGTGCGAGGAGGGCCGGGGACGCAGCGGCCGGAGGAGGCGGCGGCGCACCGCGGACGCACTGCCCTCGGCGAACCAGCCGCCGACCACGTAGTAGGCGTCGCCGAGCGCGGCGCGCAGGTGCCGGCCCGCCGTCGTCGGGTCGGAGACGCGCACCAGGTCGTCGTGGCCCCAGAACACGGCCGCCGGGGCGCCGTCGGCGGACCCCGCCGCGCGGGTGACGGCCTCGGCGATCAGCCGGGCCCGGAGCACCGGCGCGCTGGTGTCGTCCAGCAGCTCGGCCTCCTCCGCCGTCGGGAAGGCCCGGCCCCGGGGCGCGGCCGCGACCTCCGCCGCGCGGGCGAGGATCCACGCGTGGTCGAGGGCCTCGGCGTACCGGCTCGGCGAGGTCTCGGCCGTCAGCCGACCCTCCGCCGCGGCCAGTTCACCGTGCAGCCCGACCACCATGTCCCGGAACGGGGCCTTCAGCGGCCGCTCGTCGGGCTCCCGGTCGAGCAGCTCGGCCAGCCCGTCCCGCGCGGGGGGCAGCAGCTCGGGCGCCGCCTCGCGCAGGTAGGCCCCGAGCACCTTCACCGAGCGCGCGGGGCGGACCGGGTCGGCGCCGACCACCCGGACCCGGTCGGCCGGGTCCACCATCTCGTTGCGGTCCCGCAGCCACGAGACGAGCCCGACCATCTCGCGCGTGTCGTACTCCCACCCGCCGAGGGCGGCGACCGCGTCGCTCGGCGAGCCGATCCCCCGCGCCGCGGCGTCGAGACCGGTGGCGCCGGCCTCGCTCGCGCCGAGCACCAGCAGGCGCACGCCCAGCTCGTCGACGGCGTACTCGACGATGCGCCGCCCCATCTCGAGCAGCTCGCGCGTGCCGTACGCGGCCTGGCCCACCCCGAGCACCCGGACCCCGCGCAGGGACGGGCGCCAGGCGGCGAGCCCGAAGGTGTCGACGGGCACCGCCCGGGCGGCGACCTCGTCGGCGACCTCGTCGTCCATGCCCGCGCACCCTACGGAGCCCGCCGGACCCGTCGTCGTGGGGTCGCCCGCCCAGGTCTCATCACACTCTCGGGTGACATGACGCCGAGTGGCCTAACGGTCATCCTCCGTGGCGCGACATGTGGGTGACTCCGTGAACGCGGAGGAGCACCTGGAGGTATGCACCATGACGTCGAAGCCCGCCACCGGAGCCGCCGCCGCAGCCGCCGCGCTGGGAGCCTGGCTCGCCGTTCCCATGGTCACCATGCGCCGCAAGGGGACCCTCGACGAACAGCAGATCGCCGCGATCCGCGGCGAGACCCGGTTCGAGCCCACCGACGACGAGGCCCGGCACCGCGCCGCCCTCCGCCGGGCGCGGGTGCGCGAGGCGCAGGTCCGCGCCGCCATGGCCGCGATCCCGGAGCCGCGCTCCTCCGACCTGCCGCAGCGCTCGCCGCTGACCTGGTGAGCGGCGGTCCCCGGAGGTCGTCGGTCACCCGATAGCCTCCGGGCCCGATGGCCGCCACCGCTCTGCCACCACGACGCCTGGTGATCTGCTGTGACGGCACCTGGGACACCCCGTCCGACCGGACGAACGTCTCCCTGCTCGCGGACGCCCTGCGGACCGACGAGACGCAGCTCGTGCAGTACTTCCCCGGGGTCGGCGCCGACGGCGACCCGGTGTCGCGGGTCCTCGAGGGCGCCCTCGGACTCGGCCTGAACCGCCGGGTCCGCGAGGCGTACTCCTGGCTCGCCGAGACCTGGCGGCCCGGCGACGAGGTCGTCCTGCTCGGCTTCAGCCGCGGCGCGTTCACCGTGCGCAGCCTCGCCGGCATGCTCGCCGCGACCGGGCTCGTCGCGTTCGCCCCGGATACCTCCCGCCGCGAGCGCAATCGGGTCGTCCGGCGGCTCTTCCTCGACGGCTACCAGCGCGGCGAGCGCCTTGCCGGGCTCACCTACGCGCCCGGCTTCTCCCCCGACGACGACGCCCCGATCGCCTTCCTCGGGGTCTTCGACACCGTCGGCGCACTCGGGGTACCCCGCACGTTCGGGCTGCTCTCCACCCTCGTCTCCCGCCGGGTGCAGGGCTTCCACGACCTCACCCTCGCCCCCGACGTCCGCCACGCCCGCCAGGCGCTCGCCCTCGACGAGCGCCGCGGCCCGTTCGTGCCCGCGGTGTGGGCCGACCCGGCGCCCGGTGAGCACCGGTCGTTCGCCCAGCAGTGGTTCGTCGGCACCCACGGCGACGTCGGCGGGTCGCACGACCGACCGCGCGCCCTCTCCGACATCACGCTGCGCTGGATGGCCGACGAGGCCACCGCCGCCGTCGGGCTCACCTGGGACTCCCCCGTCACGACGACGGGTGACCCGCTCGGCCCCCTCGACCCCGGGCCCCGGGGCCTCTGGTCGGTGCTCTCCCCGCAGCCCCGCTCGGTGCCGCGCGTCGTCGAGGGCGCCCCCGACGTGCACCCGTCGGCGGTCGCCCGGCGCGCCGCGACGACCTACCGGCCCGGACGCCTCGTCCCGGCCGGGTCCGCGGTCTCCGCGGTCGTGCCCGCCGACGAGCCGTGGGCCGAGTGCGGGCTCTACCTGGAGGCGGGGCGCTGGACGTTCGCCGCGAGCGGGTCCTGGACCGACCACGGTGGGTCGACCCCGCCGGACGGGTTCCGGCGCTGGCCGCTGCGCGCCTGGCCGGACTACGCCGCGGGCGCCGTCCTCGACGGCTACCGGCGCCTCGTCCGCCGGCTCACCACGCGCCTGGCCGAGGCGCCCGGCGCGCCCCGCGACGGCGACGCGCGGCGCATGGGGATGGTCGCCGCGGTCGCGAACGCCCGGCTCGACCCGGACGGGGCCCTGACCCGCGGCACCACCGCGGTCGTCGGGACGGGCGCGGTGGACCTGCCGCGTCCGGGCTACCTCTACGCGTACGCGAACGACTCGTGGCTCGGGTACCGCGGCAACTCCGGTGCCGCGACGCTCGTGGTGGGACGCGGGTGACGGAGCGCAGCGGGGTCCGCCCCCTCGAGGCCGAGGTCGAGGCCACGACCGGGCCGATCGCCGTTCCCCGGTGGCGACGGCTCCCCCGGGCCTCCCGGGTGGTGGCGGGGCTCGTCGTGGTCGCGGCGATCGCGGTGCTGCTCGTCCCGGACCGGCTGGGGCTCGACCAGACCCTGCCGTTCGTCGGCTTCGTGCTGGTCCGGGCGCCCGCGACGCTCGCGGTGATCGTGCTCGGGCTGCTCGCGCTCGCCGTCCGCGCCCGCTGGTGGCCCACCGTCGTGCCGGTCCTGGCGATCGGCTGCGTGTCCGCCGTCGCCCTGGTTCCCCGGCTGGTCCCCGACGGGCCCGGTGTCGACCAGGGACCCGATCTCGTCGTGCTGGTGCAGAACGTCGACCGGGGCAGCGCGGACGTGCCGGCGCTCGCCGGGGTCCTGCGCGAGCGCCGACCCGACGTGCTCGTCCTCCCCGAGGCGGGCGAGCCCTTCCGCGAGCGCCTGGCCGCGGCGATCCCGGAGCTGGGCTACCGGTCGTGGTCCTCGGTGCCGCGCAGCGATCCCGACGCCCTCGGCACCACCGTCTTCGCGGGCCCGTCGCTCGGGGACGTGCGGGCGACCCCGGTCCCCGCGCGCTTCCCCTGGCTGGAGCTCACCGGCGGGGCGCTCGGGCCCACGCGACTGGTCGGGGCGCACCTCGCGTCCCCGGTGCCGGGCCTCATCGACGTCTGGCCGGGCGAGCTCGCCTCCCTCGCACGCTGGTGCGCGCCGGGGACCGGACCCGCCGTCGTCCTCGGGGACCTCAACGCGACCGCCGACCTGCGGGCCTTCCGGTCCGGGACCGCGGGCTGCACCGACGCGGGCGACGCCGCGGGCAAGGGCCTGCTCGCGACGTGGCCCGCCGGGCTGCCCCGCTGGCTCGGGGCGCAGCTCGACCACGTGCTCGTCGGCGGGGGCGCCGGAGTGGACGGGTTCGACGTGATCGAGGTACCCGGGACCGACCACCGCGGGGTGCTCGTGACGGTCCACGTGCAGGCTTAACCCGCCGGCAGGAGCCCGCTGAGGTCGGCGACCTGGTCGGCCGGCGGCGGCACCACCTCGGGCGCGCCGCCGACCTCGGTGAAGGTCAGGCCCGTGGTGGTCGTGCTCGGGGCGCCCGTGCCCTGCGCCGGGACCGTGACGGTCTGCGCGACCTTGATCAGCCGCCCGTCGGCGACCCACAGGTCCACCGGGAGCGTCGAGCTGCGCAGCTGGGACTTCAGCAGGTCGACCGCCGGCTTCGTGGACGGGTCCTGCGCCCCGGGCACCCGGTCGAGGTCGACGACACCCGCGTAGTGCGTGGCGTCGCGCCCGGCGACCTGCTCCGGGCCCACCTCGCGCACGTCGTCCCGGATGGCATCGAGCCACGCCAGCTGGCGGGCCGGGTTCTGCGACGTCCCCACGCCCAGCGCCCCCAGCGGCGCGCCGTAGCTCGAGCGCGCCAGACGGTCGACGTCCACCGACACCCACGGCTTCCCGCCCGCGACGAGCCCGATCAGCCCGGACGCGGCCGGCGGCAGCTGCGCGTCGAGCCGACCGCCCGCGAACACCACGCGCACGGCGCCGAGGGACGGCACCTGCAGGGTGAGGTCCGCCGCCTGGGCCCGCGGGTCGACCACCCCACTGCCCTGCAACGGGATCTCCTGTCCCGCCACGGCCGTCCGGCCCTCGACGGTCACCCGCGACGGTCCCGCGGCGGCGGTCGCGACGATCGCCGCCCGCACCACGGTCGCCGGGCTGACCGGGAGCGACGTCCCGCACCCGGCCAGCAGGGCGACGAGCAGCAGAACGGGGAGCACGCGGCGGGTCACGGGGCCCATCGTGGCCGGTGCGGGTCGTCCGATCGTGAGGGGCCCCGTCGCGCCCTGTACGTCAGCGGTGGCACACGGCTGACACGGGACGTCAGCAGCGCGCCACGCTCGCGGGCCGTGGGGGGTGGCCCCGACGCGTCGATGGCTCCTCCGACGCATCCGGTGCCACCGATGGGCCATTCATGTCGCCGGCTCGGTCAGCGCCAGCGGTGAGTGCGCCGACCCTTGACGGTGGTCGCGAGCTGCCGCTGCCACAGGGCCCAGGTCTCCGGGTCGAGCGTGTGGTTGCCCGTGTCGCTCATTCCCGACGACGGGGCGGTGCGGGTCGAGCCCGTCCGCGGCGTCGAGCCGGTCGCGGGACCGCCCGAGGAACCCGAGCGGGTGGACGACGTCGTCCGCGACGACGTGGTCCGCGACGACGCCGCCACCGGGATCGGGCCGGAGCCGGTCGACGGGTGCGAGCCGGTCGACGGGCCGGCCACCGGGATCGGGCCGGAACCGGTCCGCGGGTGCGAGCCCGTCGTCGGGTGCGAGCCGGTGGACGGGCCGGCCACGGGGAGGGGGCCGGAGGGGTGCTGCCGCGGGATCGGGGCCGACGGGTGGCCGACCGGCATCGGGGGCGGCGGCACGACGTGCGGGCGCTCCTGCGCCGGCGCCGCCGGACGGGCCGGTGCCGCGGCGGCCGGCGGCCGTGCGGCCGACGGGACCCGACCCGACGTCGGGACGGGGCGGGCGACGCGCAGCGTGCCCTCGGCGGACCCCTCGGCCACGACGAACCAGCCGACGACCGGCGTCCACGGCCAGTAGCGGTGCGCAGAGCGGGTCTTGACGAAGCCCAGCCCCATGATCAACCCGAAGATGAGGTGGCCGATCAGCGAGAGCGTGATCGTCACGGGCGTGAGCGGGAACATCATCGTCTGGCCGCGCGGGGCGAGCCACACCGTCCCGATCAGCCCTGCCCACACCGGGAACACCGCGAAGGCGACCGAGGCCGCGACGACGACCGGCGCGGGACGTCGGTGGAGGCCGAGGAACGCGGCGAGGACGAAGAACGTCACGCCGATGCCGCCGCCGTCACCGAGGTAGCGCCAGAGGTAGCCGACCCACGCCCCGGACTCCTTCGAGGCGCCGTCACCGACGATCCAGGTACCCATCGTCGGGATGAAGTCCGCCCACCAGCCGAGCATGTAGACGGTGTCCAGCCGGAACACGTCGTACAGCGCGCAGGCGATGATCCCCCAGACGAAGCCGTGGAGGATGACGCGGTCCTCGGGGTGCGGGTCGAAGATCGACAGCGCGAGGATCGTCGTGGCCAGCGGGATGACCAGCAGGGCGGCCGACCAGTTCATGGTGATCAGGCCGAACACGTGCGCCGAGATCGCCAGCAGCGGCAGCGCGGCGAGCAGCACGTGCAGTCCGACCCGCAGCAGACCCTGTCGGGTCACCGGGGCCAGGGGGAGCGCGGCACCGTCCGTCGTCGTCACGGAGCGGAAAGGTAGGGGGCACCGTGACCTGTTCGTGGCCAACCTGAGAGCGGACGGAGATCGTGGCGACCACGGGCGCTCGTCGCGCGCCCGCCGGTCGGTGTCCTCCGCCGTCCGGCCCAACCACTCCCCCGACGAGGTGCTCCCGGGGGTCCGGGGCCTCTCAGGATGCGGCGTCGTGATCGGTGAGCGGTCGCTCCGGCTCGGTCAGACCGCTCCCTGGCGCTCCCGGATCTCCTCGATCCACAGCGCCGTCTTCGTGCGGTGCCCGCGTGCGACCTCGATGCGGTGGTCGGCGAGGAACCGGGCGAGGGCGACCGCGGCGCGCGGCGCGTCCGCGGGGCGGCACTTGACCGACAGCTCGCGCAGCTCCAGCCCGCTGGGATAGCGGCAGTGCTCCAGGAACGCCCGGCCGACGCCGAAGCGGGCGCGGGGCACGCGGTAGCGGCGGGTGGTCAGCGGTCCGTGCAGGACCAACTCGTCCAGCACCGTCTCGGGCGTGCCCTCGGGCAGCAGGGTGCGCAGCCAGCGGCGTTGGGAGTCCGAGAGGAGACGGACCGGCGGGGCGGCGTCGTCGAGGCACGCGACCGCGGTGTCGGGGTCGACGGTGCGCCGGAGCTCGGTGGTGCGCAGCAGGTTCCCGGGCAGGACGTCGAGCTCCACCCGCGCGTCCTGCGGACCCCGCCGGCCGGTGACCCGGTCGCGGTCGCGGACCCGGACGACGAGGTCGAAGCGCCGCGGGCCGCGCCGCCGGACCCGCACGTGCACCCCGACCCCGCACAGGTCGAGCTCGGGGGTGTCGAGGAGGTAGACCCGGCGGGCGTAGCGACGCCGACCGGTCTCGGTGGGGACCGGGGCGCCGTCGAGCGCGAGCAGCATCTTCAGCTCCACGGAGTCCGCGTCGCTGCCGACCACGCCGTGCCAGTCGATGCCGTCGGGAAGGGGGAACACCTCGGCCGCCGCACGTCGATCGCCCACCGTGTCGCTCCCCCTCTCTGCCGAGAGACCAGCATTACCCATTCGCGCCGCCTCTTCATCACTTTCCGGACACCGGACTCGCCACACGGTCACCGGACGCCACCCACCTAGGCTCGACCGCGATGTCCACGACCGCGCGACCGCCGTCCGCCGGTCCGGACGCGGCGGGTCCCGCCTGGCGGTCCCGGCCCGCGGACGCCCCGTGGCACCGGCTGCCGCGGCCGTCCGGCCGGCGGTCCCGGCGGCGCCTGCTCGGCGCGGTGGTGGCGACCGCCCTCGCGGTCGTCGTGCTCCTGCCCGATGAGTTCGGACTCGACCGCGTCCTGCCCTTCGCGGTGTTCGCGGCCCTGCGGCTGCCGCTCGCCGTCGGGACGTGGGTGCTCGGGGTGGGGCTGCTGGCGCTGCGGCCGCGGTGGTGGCCCCTGCTCGCCCCGGTGCTGGCGGTGGCCGTGCTCGCGGTGGCCCTGGTGGTCCCGCGCGCGATCCCGTCGACCGGACCGCCCCCGGGCGGCACGGAGCTCACCGTCCTGGAGCTGAACTCGTTCGAGGGGCACGCCGACCCGCGGGCGATCGCGGCCACGGCCCTGCGCGCGGGGGCCGACCTCGTCGTGCTGCCCGAGGCCGGGGACCGGATGCGGCGGTCGCTGGCCGGGCTGCTGCCGGGCTGGCGGACCTGGACGAACGTGCCGCCCTCGGCCGCCGAGGTGCGCGGCATCGTCGTGGCCGGCTCGCCGCGGGCCGGGGACGTGTCGGCGCGGCGCCTCGACGGCGACACCCGCTACCCCTGGGCGGAGGTCAGCGGCGGCATCCTCGGCCCGACCCGCCTCGTGGCGGTGCACCTGGTGTCCGTGGTGCCGCAGTGGATCGGCTACTGGCCCGGGGAGCTGGAGATGCTGCAGCGCTGGTGTGCGGCCCCGGGGCCGGCCGTGGTCGTGGGCGATCTCAACGCCTCGCCGGACCACTCCGCGTTCCGGGCCGGGACGGCGGGCTGCACGGACGCGGGGACCGCGACCGGCGGTTCGCTCATCGGCACCTGGAACAGCGGGGTACCCCGGTGGCTGGGGACCCAGATCGACCACGTGCTGACGCGGACTGCGCCGGACGGTTCAGGGCCGCGTCCGCGGTCGCTCGAGGTCCTCGACCTCCCCGGCAGTGACCACCGCGGGCTGCTCGTGCGTCTGCGGCTGTAGCGCCCGTCGCTCCCGGGTCACCGGGGGTACACACGACGTCCGTAGGCTGATCCGCCGTGGCACGACCGTCGTGGATGCACGTCCCCCGCTGGCTGCGTCCGCGCGCCGGGAACCCCGACGGCACGATGACGCTCCTCGAGCACATCCACGAGCTGCGACGCCGGCTCATGATCGGCGTCATCGCCGTCCTGCTCGGCACGATCGTCGGGGTGCTCTGGTACCAGTTCCACATCTTCGGGCTCCCGTCGCTCGGCGAGCTGCTCACCGAGCCCTACTGCGCCCTGCCCCCCGGCGCCCGGTTGACCCTCGGCGACCCGAACCGCTGCCAGCTCGTCGCCTTCGCCCCCTTCGAACAGCTCACGCTGCTCATCAAGGTCGGCGTGGCCGCCGGGGTGGTGCTCTCCAGCCCGATCTGGCTCTCCCAGCTCTGGGGCTTCATCACGCCGGGGCTGCACGCCCACGAGCGGAAGTTCGCCCGCGTCTTCATCGGCACCGGGACGATCCTGTTCGTCGGCGGGGCCGTGATGGCCTACCTGGTGCTGACCAAGGCGCTGTACTTCCTGGTGACCGTCGGTGGCGGCATCCAGATCACCGCGCTGCGCGGCGACGACTACTTCAGCCTGCTCATCACCCTGCTGGTGATCTTCGGCGTGAGCTTCGAGCTGCCGCTGCTGATGATCATGCTGAACCGGGTCGGCATCTTCCCGTACGCCACGATCAAGGCCTGGCGCCGCGGGCTGATCTTCGCGATCTTCGTGTTCGCGGCCGTCGTCACGCCCGGCCAGGACCCGTTCTCGATGCTCGCCCTCGGGTGCTCGCTGACGGTGCTGTTCGAGATCGCCGCGCAGGTGTGCCGGGTCCACGACAGGCGGGCCGCGAAGGCCTCGCCGTGGCAGGGGCTGGCCGACGACGAGGCCGGACCCTCGCCGATGGCGGGGACGGCCGCGGCGGCGAGCACCGTCACCGCGTCCGCGCCGGTGGGCGCCTCCGCGTTGGAGACCGGGAGCCGCACGACGCTCCCGGCGCCCGCCCCCACCCGCACCGACCCGCCGTCGGGAAGCGACTACGACGACGTGACGTGAGGTGCGCTGCGCGCAGCTGAGCAGAAAGTGGGGCTACAGGCCCCCTGAGTGCTCACCTGCCGGAAGGCACATGCGCGTGTCGCGGACGGACGAGCCGGCCCCGCAGGTCCCGGTGCCCGCCGGCCAGGCCGCACCACGTGCAGTCCTCGGAGGGCACGTCGACGACCGCCGGCCGCGGGGCGGGGACCAGCAGGTCCAGCCCGGCGTCCGACGACGGGGACGCCTGGCCGCGGTGGCGGCGCCAGGCCCAGCGCACCGCGAGCGTCAGCCCCCACCCGACCAGGGCGACGATCGCCAGCCACTTGAGGAGCAGCACGGCGCAGAGCGCGATCACGACGCCGA
Organism: Actinomycetospora corticicola; assembly: GCF_013409505.1. Taxonomy (NCBI): domain Bacteria; kingdom Bacillati; phylum Actinomycetota; class Actinomycetes; order Pseudonocardiales; family Pseudonocardiaceae; genus Actinomycetospora; species Actinomycetospora corticicola. Next base: position 3,523,904 of record NZ_JACCBN010000001.1, read on the forward strand.
CGACGGCGCCCGGGACGGGGACGCGGACTCGACCGGGGGACACCCGATCGAGGCTAGATCGCATCGCGGGTCTCCTCGTGCAGGCGCGCCGGGAACGACGATGGCCCCGGTGAGCCGCGAGGTCGGGGGTCCCGCGGCCCGCCGGGGCCACCTGTCAGTTCGTCCGCCGGGGCTCCGGCGTTACCCGGCCGCCGAGAATTTCTCGGCGACCTCGTCGGTCCAGGGCACGGAGCGCGTGACGACCTCGACGCCGCCCTCGGGCCGACCCCCCGCCAGCTCGGCCGCGCGCACGCAGCAGTGCACCCAGAGCTGGTACTGCAGGTTCTTCGCCAGGCGGAGGCGGCTGTAGAACAGGTCGGCCACGACGTCCCCCGCGCGGGCCCAGGTGGTGATCGTGAACTGGAGGGTGCGGTCGCCGCCCTCCTCGTCGCCGGCGCCCTCCGCCGCGAACTCGATCTGGCCGGCCTCCACGTGCCCCTGGAGGGTGGCGAGCCGGAACGACGAGCGGCGGGTCTCGTCGTTGCGGTCGACCACCCGCACCGGTCCGTCCCACGGCCCGGGGATCCGGACGACGTACTCGTCCCCGACGGTCAGGGCGTGGTCGGACCCGGTGACGCGGTCGAAGCGGGCGGCCCCGGGGATCATCGCGGCGTTGATGTCCGCGACCAGCACGGCGACGAGCTCGCGCGGCCCGAGCTGCGCGTCCGGGACGTGGACGGTGAAGACGCGGTGCAGCATCGGCCCGTGCCCGTCGAACAGCGTCTGGTCGCGCGGGCCGGGGGACGGCAGCGGTGGCGGGGCGTCCGTCTCCGGGTCACCCGGCTCCTCGCGGTGGTTGACCCGCACCCCGGGCAGCGCCCAGATGCGACCGAGCGCGAGCAGGCCACGGGGCGCGGACGTGAGCATCCGTGCTTCGCGGACGACCTGACGGGGACCGGGGACCAGCTGCACCCGCGCGGGGTACCCGGTTCAGGCGCGCGGACGTGCCTCGCTCGCCACACCCACCGGGGTGGGCGCACCCTCGCCCGTCCACCGTCGATCCGCTCGCCCCTGCCCGGCCTCGCACCGCCGACGCAGCCCCTCGAGCAGGTCCCCGAGGTGGGCCGACGACGTCGATGCCGTCATCGCGCCGAGCATCGAGCCCATCCACCCGGAGCGGTCGAGGTCGGCCACCACGTCGGTGCCGCGGCCCTGGGCCGAGCGCCCGAGCCGGACCCGGAACGACGACGCCGAGCCGAGGCCGGTCCCGTGCCAGGTGAACCCGCGGTGGGGCCGGAGCTCGGTGACGCGCCAGTCCCGGTCGGGCAGGTGGCGCTGGCGCACCCGCACCCCGCCACCGACCACCAGGGGCCCGCCGTCGAAGGGCTCCACCGCGCGCAGCGAGGGCGACCAGTCCGGCCACCGGGCGACGTCGGTCAGCACGGCCCAGACGTAGTCCGGGCAGGCGCCGATCCGCACCTCGAGGTGCTGGTGCACGCGGGGCCTCCTCGTCGTGGTCCGCTCCGGGGCCGAGCGTAGAGACGCCGTCGCCCGATCGGAACGGGGCCCGGTATGGCCCACGACTCGACTTGTCTCGTAAGCAGAGCTAACTTGGTGCCGTGCTCGTCGCCCCCGCCCTGGCCGACCGCCTGCTGCCGGCGATCACGGCGCTGCGCCGGGCGGTGCGCCGGCGGACCCGTGACCGGCTCGGCGTCGAGCACCTGCCGGCGGGCCGGGTCGAGCTGCTGCGTGCCGTCGAGGAGCTGCCCGGCGCCGGCGTCGGGGCGGTGGCCCGACGACTGCGCCTGGCCGAGAACACCGTCTCGACGGCGGTGCGCGCGGCGGTCGCCGACGGTCACCTCGAACGCCGGACCGACCCGGCCGACCGACGGGCCGTCCGACTCGACCTCACCGACGCCGCCCGGACGCGCCTGCGGCAGTGGCGGACGGCGCGGAGCGAGCTTGTCGAGGACGCCCTGCGACGCCTGCCCGACGCCGACCGCGCGGTCCTCGAGGCCGCCGTCCCGGCCCTGGAACGCCTGCTCGACGCGGTGGAGGGAGCCTGAGTGAACCCGGTACTGGTGGAAGATCTGCACTACGCGTTCGGCGACCACGTCGCGGTCGACGGCGTCGACCTGGCGCTCGCGCCCGGCGAGGTGTTCGGCCTTCTCGGGCCGAACGGCGCCGGCAAGACGACGACGCTGCGCGTCATCACCACGCTGCTGCCCGCTCCCCCGGGCACGGTGCGGGTGGAGGGGCTCGACGTCGTCCGTTCCCGACGACGGGTGCGCCGCCTGCTCGGCTACGTCCCCCAGCAGCTGTCGGCCGACGGCTCGTTGACCGGGCGGGAGAACGTGGCCCTGTTCGCCCGCCTCTTCGACGTCCCCCGCCGCGAGCGGGCCGAGGCCGTCGACTCCGTGCTGGACGCCATGGGCCTCGCCGAGTCGGCCGACCGGACCGCGTCGACCTACTCCGGCGGCATGGTCCGTCGACTCGAACTCGCCCAGGCCCTGGTCAGCGCGCCCCGCGTGCTGGTGCTCGACGAACCGACCGTCGGGCTCGACCCGGTCGCGCGCTCCGGGGTGTGGGACCGCATCCACGAGGTGCGCCGCGCGAACGGGATGACCGTCCTCGTCACCACCCACGCGATGGAGGAGGCCGAGCTGCACTGCGACCGCGTCGCCCTGATGCACCGCGGCCGGCTCCGCGCCGAGGGCACGCCCGCCGAGCTCACCGCCGCGATCGGCGGGGAGGCGACCCTCGAGGACGTCTTCCGCCACCACACCGGCGACACCCTCGAACCGTCAGGAGGAATGCGCGATGTCCGTGCTGCCCGCCGCACCGCCCGCCGCGTCGGCTGAGCGGTTCTCGCCGGTCGGCGAGGCCACGCTGCTGCTGCGCCGGGTCGGCGCGATGTGCCTGGTCGAGCTGCAGAAGCTGCGCCACGACCGCACCGAGCTGGTCACCCGCACCGTCCAGCCCGCCCTCTGGCTCGTCGTGTTCGGCACGACGTTCAGCCGCCTGCACGCGATCCCGACCGGCGGCACGCCGTACCTGGACTTCCTCGCGCCCGGGATCCTGGCGCAGTCCGCGCTGTTCATCGCGATCTTCTACGGCATCCAGGTCATCTGGGAACGCGACGCGGGCGTGCTCGCGAAGCTGCTCGTCACCCCGACCCCGCGGGCGGCCCTCGTGACCGCGAAGGCGTTCGCCGCCGGCATCCGCGCCCTGGTGCAGGCGCTCGTCGTCGTGGTGATCGCGCTGCTGCTCGGGGTCGGGCTCACGGCGAACCCGCTGAAGCTCCTCGGGGCCGCCGTGATCGTGGTGCTCGGGTCGGCGTTCTTCTGCTGCCTGTCGATCACGCTCGCCGGGGTCGTGCTCTCCCGCGACCGACTCATGGGCATCGGCCAGGCCATCACGATGCCGCTGTTCTTCGCCTCGAACGCGCTGTACCCGGTCGACGTGATGCCGGGCTGGCTCCAGGTGGTCAACCACGTCAACCCGCTGAGCTACGAGGTGGAGGCCCTGCGCGGCCTGCTCGTCGGCACGCCCGCCCGGCTCGGCCTGTGCTTCGTCGTCCTGCTGGTGGCGGCCGCCGTGATGATCTCGGTGGCCTCGGCGCTGCTGCCGCGACTCGCCAGGTGACTTCGTCCTGTGAGCAGAAAAGGTCGCTATCACGACCCTTTCTGCTCACAGGAGCTTGCTCTCCCGCCCCTCCCAGAACGCGTCGCGGAGGTTCCGCTTGAGGATCTTCCCGGCACCCGACTTCGGCAGCGGGTCGTCGCGCAGCTCCACGGTCCGCGGCACCTTGTAGCCCGCGATCGTCAGCCGGCAGTGGGCGACGAGTTCGTCGGCGCTGACCGCCGTGCGGATCTGGACCGTGGCGTGCACGGCCTCGCCGAACCGGTCGTCGGGAATGCCGAAGACCGCGGCCTCGACGACCGCCGGGTGGGAGTACAGCGCGTTCTCGACCTCGGCGGAGTACACGTTCTCGCCGCCGGAGACGATCATGTCCTTGGCGCGGTCGACGAGGAACAGGTAGCCCGCGTCGTCGAGGTAGCCGAGGTCGCCGGAACGGAACCACCCGCCGTCGAGGACCTTCGCCGTCTCCTCGGGCTTGTTCCAGTAGCCCGGGGTCACGTTGGCGCCGCGGATCGCGACCTCACCGACCTGCCCGACCGGAAGGGCCCCGCGCTCTCCCGGATCTCCGGCCGGGTCCTCGATCCGCACCTCCACCCCGACGGCGGGTCGCCCGCAGGACATCGCGCGGGGCGAGTCGAGCCGGAGCTGCTCGTCGGGGTGCAGCGTGACGATCGGCGAGGTCTCGGTGAGGCCGTAGATGTGCAGCATCGACGCGGCCGGGAACGTGGCGTGCGTGCGGCGGAGCAGCTCGCGCGCGGCGGGTGAGCTGCCGTGGGAGAGCCACCGCAGTGAGGACACGTCGCGCGGGCGCTCGCGCTGCTCGACGGCGAGCGCGTCCATCATCGTCGGGACGACGAGCGTGGCGGTGACCCGCTCGCCCTCGACGACGTCGAGCACCCCGGCCGGGGTGAACGCGGGCACGATCACCTGCGTGCCCGCGGCCCAGATCGTGGCCAGTGCCCCGATCGTGCCCGCGGCGTGGAACATCGGCGCCACGATCATGAAGCGCGTGTCCTCGGTGAACGGCCAGCACGCCATGAAGTGGAAGGCGTTGGCCACGAGGTTGCCGTGGGTCAGCAGCACGCCCTTGGCCGCGCCGGTGGTGCCGCCGGTGTAGAAGATGCCGGCGAGGTCGTGCTCGGCGGGGGCGTCGTCGCCGTCGGGGACCGGCGTCTCGGGGGCGTCGGCGAGGAGCCGGTCGTACTCGAGCCTCTCCCCCGTCGCTCCGCTCGCCCCGTCCTCCAGCCCGATCACCCGCACCCCGGCGTCCACACCGGCCACGTCCCGGTCGGTGATCAGCACCCGCGCGCCGGAGTCGGCGATCGCGTAGACACGCTCGGGATCGGAGTGGCGGGTGTTCAGCGGGACGATCACCAGCCCCGCGGCGGGCACCGCGAGGTAGAGCTCGAGATAGCGGTACCCGTTGGCACCCAGCACCGCGACGCGGTCGCCGCGCTCCAGCCCGAGCGCGGCGAGGGCACCGATCAGGCGTCGCACCCGTGCGCCGAGCTCGGCGTAGGTGAACTCGACCCCGGCGCACACGACGGCCGTCGCACCCGGCGCCACGGCCAGCGCCCGGGCCAGCGGGGCCCCGACCGTGCGGGTGGCGTTGCGGTGGTCGCCGGCCGGGGCGAGCTGCGGCGCGCCCGTCGTGGTCGTCATGGCCTCTCCCGGGGCACGTCGAACGCCGAACGATCGTTCGGTCGGACAGCACGATAGCAGCGGTGGGTGACCGGTGACACCCATCGGTGCGCACAGCGTCGACCACCCCGCCGCGCGGCGCCAGGGTCTCGTAGGGTCGTCGGGATCATGGCCAGTGACGAGCGGGGCGAGCGCGCGGGACGACCCGGCCGCGCCGAGCCGTACACGCTCGCGTCCCTGGTCGAGGTCGCGGCGCAGGCCTTCAACGAGCGCGGCTACGACGCGACCAGCATGGAGGACCTGTCCCGCGCCGCCGGGATCACGAAGTCGTCCTTCTACCACCACGTGTCGGGCAAGGAGGCGCTGCTGCGCGCCGCGCTGGACCGGGCGCTCGACGGGCTGTTCGGCGTCCTCGCCGAGCCCGCCGCCGTGACCGGTGCGCCGGTGGACCGGCTCCGCCACATCGTGCGCCGCCAGGTGGAGGTGCTCGCCACCGAGCTGCCCTACGTGACGCTCCTGCTCCGTCTGCGCGGCAACACCGAGACCGAGCGCTGGGCGCTGGCCCGACGCCGGGAGTTCGACCAGGCGGTGGCGGGGCTCGTCGCCGAGGTCCGCGACGACGTCGACCCCGTCGTCGCCGCCCGGCTCCTCTCCGGCACGGTCAACTCGTTGATCGAGTGGTACCGGCCGGGCCGGATGCCGGTGGCCGACCTCGTCGAGGCGGTGGACCGCCAGGTGTTCGAAGGGCTGCTGAGGTGACCGACCCCGACTCCGACTCCCGCTCCGAGGATCTCGATCTTCCCGACGACGGGTCGGCGCCGGCCCGGGACGACGGCTCCACCCCCTCGCGGGCCGAGCGCTTCCGCGTGGCGGCCGTCCGCGCCGCGGCCCGCGCCCGGGACCTCGACCAGTCGCCGACCCTGCAGCGGGCGGTGCGCCGACTGCGCGACGTCCTGCCCGGCGACTCCCACTTCGGCGACCCCCTCTCGCTCGGCGGCGGCCGCCACACCGAGGCGGCCGGCCGGGCGATCGTCGGCCTCACCGGCGACCGACCCGGGGTGGTGCGCGAGCTCGGGCTCGGCGGGGTGCAGCTGTGGCAGTCGGTGCTCGAGCGCGTCGGCCGCGGCGGCGGTGAGCACGAGGTGGCCCTCGTCTTCACCGACCTCGTCGACTTCTCGCGCTGGTCGCTCGAGGCCGGCGACGACGAGGTGCTGCGCGTCCTGCGCCGCGTCGGCGAGGCGTGGGAGCCGCCGATGACCGAACGGGCGGGCACCGTGGTCAAGCGGCTCGGCGACGGCCTGATGGTGGCCTTCGCCGACCCGCGCGCCGCCCTGGACGCCGTGCTCGAGGCCCGGCGGCGGCTCGAGGAGCTGCACGTCGGTGGCTGGTCCCCGCGGATGCGGGCGGGCCTGCACGTCGGCCGGCCCCGTCGGGTCGGCGGCGACTACCTGGGCGTCGCCGTCAACGTGGCCGCCCGCCTCGGCGACGCCGCCCGGGCCGACGAGATCCTGGTCAGCGGCGAGTTCCTGGGCCGCCTCGACGCGCGGACCGTCTCCACCCGCCGGCGCCGGCGGCTCAACCTCAAGGGCGTGCCGGACGGCCTGGAGGTCTACGCGGTGGAACCGGCACGGAGCTGAGCCGGGTCACCCGCTCATCCGGGCCCCCTTCGTGATCTTGTCGGCCGCGTTCCGCGGGGCGTGCACGGCCACGCCCACCAGGTCCAGTTCCCCCCGTGGCACCGCGGCGACGGCCGCCCGGTTCTCCTCGTCCCCGCCCGTGGCGAAGAGGTCGGCGGTGAACACCGGCACGCGCAGCCCCCGGTCCACGGCCCGCCGGTGGGCGCCCCGGACGGTCTCCGCGTCACCCTCCAGCACCACCACGGGCTGGCGGAACATCGGCGCGTAGGCGGTGCCGTCGGCGTCGGCGTACGGCTCCCCGATGAGCTCCGGCACCGTCGCCGCGATCCCGCTCGCGAGGAACGCGACGACGTTGCTGCGCTGCCAGGAGGCCAGGTCGTCCCGCAGGACGATCACGATCTTGGTGTCGAACCGGCTGCTCATGGCGTCCACGCTCGTCCGTCCCGCCCCCTGGTTCTTGTACGTTCCTGGGGTGGGTCCGGAGCAGGTGCGGGCGTGGAACCCCGGCGTCCGGGGCATCGAGGAGGTCTTCCACGCCCGGTTCGTCGAGCACGCCTACCCGCTGCACACGCACGCCACCTGGACCCTGCTCGTCGTCGACGACGGGGCCGTCCGCTACGACCTCGACCGCGCCGAGCACGGGGCGCTCGGTCGGGCCGTGACGCTGCTGCCGCCGGGCGTGGCGCACGACGGACGCTCGGCGACCTCGGGCGGCTTCCGCAAGCGGGTCCTGTACCTCTCGGAGTTCCCGGAGGCGCTCGTCGGCCGGGCGGTGGACACGCCCGCGGTCGTCGACGACGCCCTGCACGACGCGGTGGACCGGCTGCACCGGGTGCTCGAGCACCCCGGCGACGAGCTCGCCGCGAGCTCGGGCCTCGCCCTCGTCACGGCCCGGCTGGCCGCCCACCTGGCGCGGGGCGTTCCCGACGACGGGCCGGTGCGGGACCCGCGCGCCGCCGGCGGCCTGCGGGACCTGCTCGACGCCCACGTCGTCGAGGGCCTGCCCCTCGACGAGGCGGCCGCACGGCTGCACGTGACGCCGAACCACCTGGTCAAGGCGTTCTCGGCCGAGTTCGGCCTGCCGCCGCACCGCTACCTCGTCGGCCGCCGCGTGGACCTCGCCCGGCGTCTCCTGCTCGCCGGGATGCCCGCCGCGAGGGTCGCGGTCGAGTCCGGCTTCCACGACCAGGCGCACCTGACGCGGCACTTCCGGCGCCTGCTCGGGGTCACGCCGGGGCGCTTCGCAGGTGGCTCCGCCCTGTGAGTACTTCTCCGTGCCGGAGCACGGATTACTGCTCACAGGGCGAAGCCACCCGGTCCAACCACTCCCCCAGCAGCGCGCGCTCGGCCGGGGTGAACCCCTCGAGGTCGCCCGCCGACGCGCGGAGGGCGACCGCGGCGCCGACCGGACCCGCACCCGTCGTCGGGAAGGAGTCCGTGGTGATCGCCGCGACGACGGCCTCGCGCGCGGCGTGGGACAACCCGTCGTCGCGCTTGTCCGGCGGCACCGCGATGAGTGACAGCGCCACCCCGGACCCCGCGGAGTGCACCATCCCGACCGCCCGACCCTCCGGGACACGCAACCGTCCGGCCGCGGCGATGCGGTGGATCAGCGCCGCGAGCTCGCCGAACGCGGACCGGGCCGCCGGCGAGTACCCGGCGGCCTGCGGGCGGGCGTACATCAGGCGGTAGAGCGCGGGGCGTTCGAGGGCGAGCCCGACGTGGAGGTCCCAGCCGGCGCGCAGGTCGGCCACCGGATCGTCGGACGGGGGGCGCACGGTCTTCTCGGCGAGGTAGTCCTCGAACCCCCGCGTCACGACGGCGTCCAGCAGCCCCTGCTTGTCGCCGAACAGCCGGTAGATCGTGGGCGCCTGCACCCCGGCCGCGGCGCTGACCGCGCGCGTCGACACGGCGTCCTCGCCGCCGTCCTCGAGCAGGCGCGCGGCGGCGGCGACGATCCGCTCCCGGGGCTCCACGGTAACGACGATAACAGCTTCTCGTTAGCGCTCAGCTGTTTCCGGTGTTAGCGTTCGATCGGTAGCAGCGATAGGAGCTCGTCATGATCGTCGTCACCGGCGCCACCGGCGTCCTGGGTCGCCTCGTCGTCGACCGCCTGCTCGACCTCGTGCCGGTCGCGGAGGTCGGCGTCAGCGTCCGCGACCCCGCGAAGGCCGGGGACCTGGCCGACCGCGGCGTCCGCGTGCGCCGCGGCGACTTCTCGGCGCCGGACACGCTCGCCGAGGCCTTCGAGGGCGCCGACCAGGTGCTCGTGGTCAGCGCGAACACCCTCGGACCGGAGGCCGTCGCGCAGCACCGCGCGGCGATCGAGGCCGCGGTCGGCGTGGGTGCGGGCCGCGTGCTCTACACCGCCCACCAGGGCGCCCGGCCCGACTCCCCGTTCGCCGCCGCCGCGGACCACGCCGCCACCGAGGAGGTCCTCGCCGGGTGCGGTATCCCGTGGACCTCGCTGCGCAACGGCTTCTACGCGAACTCCGTCCCGTTGTTCCTGGGCGACGCCGCGAGCAGCGGAGAGTTGCGTCTTCCCGACGACGGGCCGGTCGCCTGGACCACGCGCGAGGACCTGGCGGCCGCAACGGCCCGCCTCCTCGTCGACGGCGCCCCCGACGGGCCGACCGCGCCGCTGACCGGCCCCGAGGCGGTGGACTTCGCGCAGGTGGCCTCGATCGTCGGCGGCCTGACCGGGCGGACGGTGCGCCGGGTCGTCGTGGAGCCGGCGGAGTACCGAAAGGTCCTGATCGGCCGGGGCGTCCCGGCGCACGCGGCCGACCTGCTCCTCGGCTTCTTCCCGGCGGCCGCCCGCGGGGACTTCGCGCCGGCCGACCCGACGCTGGCCGACCTCGTCGGACGGCCCGCCACGCCGATCGCCGACGTCCTGCGCGCGGCGCTCGTCCCCACCGCCTCCTGAACGAACGGCACTCTCGCGCACACAGATGCTGCGAGAGTGCCGTTCGTGCTGGTCAGAGGCGGGTCAGGCGGCTACTCCGCGATGTCCCCGTCGCCGCGACGACCGAGGCCGACGGCGGTGAGGCCGGCGCGGCGCAGGGTGGCCGGGTCGACGATGTTGCGGGTGTCGATCACGATCGGACGCTTCACCGCCGACGCGATCACCGACCAGTCCAGGGTGCGGAACATCGGCCACTCGGTGAGCACCAGCACCGCCTCCGCGCCCTGCGCCGCGGACACCGCGTCCGCCGCCAACGGCACCCCGTCGATCTCGGTCGGCGGCGCCGCCCCGTCCTTGCCCTCCACGAACGCCGGGTCGAACCCGACCAGCTCCGCGCCGGCCTGCCGCAGCAACGCCGCGATCGCCAACGCCGGGGAGTCCCGCAGGTCGTCGGTACCGGCCTTGAACGTCAACCCCAGCAGCGCCAGCCGCACCCGCGACAGCGACCCGGTCCGCTTCCCGGTCACCGCCAGACGCACCTTGTCCACGATCCGCTGCCGCTGGCGGGTGTTCGTGTCGATCGTCGCGCGCAGCAACCGGAACTCGAAGTCCGCCGAGTCCGCCACCTGCAACAACGCGTGGGTGTCCTTCGGCAGACACGACCCACCCCACCCCGGGCCCGGCGACAGGAACGCCTGCCCGATCCGCCGGTCGTAACCGATCCCCTCGGTCACATCCGAGATGTCCGCCCCGACCCGCTCGCACAGCTCGGCCATCGCATTCACGTACGACAGCTTCATCGCCAGGAAGCAGTTCGCCGCGTACTTCATCAACTCCGCCGACGCCGCATCGGTCAGCACCGTCGGCGCACCCAGCCGCGCGTACAGAGCGGCCACCCGCTCCGCGGCGTCCTGGTTGTCCGACCCCACCACGATCCGGTCCGGCCCGAGGAAGTCCTTGACCGCCGAACCCTCCCGCAGGAACTCCGGGTTCGACACCACCGCGACGTCGGTGCGCTCGAGCAGCTCCGCGGTCCGCGCCGCCGTGCCCACCGGCACCGTCGACTTGTTCACCACCACGGTGCCCGCCGCCAGCTCCGCGCCGACCTCCTCGATCACCGACTCCACCGCGCGCAGGTCCGCCACCCCACCCGCGCCCATCGGCGTCGGGACACAGAGGAACAGCACCTCCGCCGGCCGACCGTCCTCGAACGAGCCCAGCGCCGCCCCCGCGCCGACCACGAACGACAACCGCCCCGCCGAGGTCTGCTCGGAGACCAGCTCCGCCAGATCCGGCTCCACGATGTCCACCACACCCCGACGCAGCCGCTCCACCTTGGCCGCGTCGATGTCCGCGCACACCACCTCGTGACCCAACGACGCCAGACAGGCCCCCGTCGTCAGCCCGACGTAGCCCGTCCCCACCACCATGACCCGCCGTGCGAACACCCCTGGCACCCTTCCTCGGGATCGGTTCGGACGTCACGGTGCCAGATCACGGTGGGTGAGCGGACGACTGCGGCTCAGTTCACGCCGGTCACGGCGTCGACGTAGTCCTGCCGGGTCGATCCCGACGACGGGTCGTCGAGCACGTCCTCGAAGGCGAGGAAGAACGCGGCGAGGGCACAACCGCGCGCGTAGCCGGGACTGCGTCGGATCTGCTCGGCCTCGGAGTCGGAGTTCGACGTGCCCCCGGTCTGGGCGGCCGGCGGGCCGGGGTTCTCCCCGACGGCGGCGAGTCCGGCGCGGGCGGCCTGGGCGCGGGCGAAGCGCAGGTTCGACCACGACGCGACGTTCGTGGAGGTCTGCACGCTGGTGGTGGCGTCGGTGGTCTGACAGGTGTCCTGCGCCGGAGTCAGCCCGCGGGCGGTGACCGCGGTGGCGTCGTCCACGCCGGTCAGGTCGACCACGACCGGGCCGGCGACGTTGCCGGCGAGCACCGGGAACTGGTCGACGTAGGAGAGGCCGCGGCCCAGCGAGCCGTCGCGGTCGCCGGTGCCGTTGAGCAGCGCGTTCGTCGCGGAGGTCAGGTCGGCGGGCAGCACGCCCTTGCCCGGAGCAGGGACGTGCACGGCGCCGGAGTAGCCCGCGGCGCGCAGCGTGTCGGCCTGCGCCTTGATCGCGTACACCAGCGAGCGCTCGTACCAGAGGAACCAGTTCTGGGCGGCGGCGGCGGTGACGGCCTTGCCGTTCCACGTCTTCGCGCCGGGAATCCAGCCGGGCATCGGCGTCTTCGGGGTGCCGGCGGCGAGGCCGGTTCCCTGCTGGGCGTCGGCGCCGTAGGCCCAGTAGCTCTGCAGGAACCCGGTGCCCGACTCGTTCGGTCCGGGGAAGCCGATCTCCCCGGCGGTGCTGGTGCCCACACGGATGCCGTCGAGCCGGGAGGCGGGGAGCTTCGCGACGATGCGCCGGAGGTAGTCGTTCTGCGCGTTGCGCACGGCGGCGGAGAAGATCGTGTCGACCGCCCCCGTCGTCGGGGTGTTGCCGCGCTGGTCGACCAGGGTGGCGCCGGCGAGCTGCCGCACCCACGACGGCGGGTACTGCGTCCCGGTGCCGACGACCACGCGGATGCCGGCGTCCAGGCAGGCGGTGACGCGGGCCGCGAGGTCGTTCACGTAGTCGGTGCTCTCGGCGGTGGCCGAGGTCGGCAGCCAGCGGTCCCAGTACGCCTCGACCTCCACGAGCCCGATGCCGGCGGCCTGGTTCGCGGCGATGTCGGAGGCCGTGCAGCCCGACGCCATCACGCCCCACGCCGGGTCGGTGGCGGCGTGCGCGGGGCGCAGGCCGAGGAGGGACAGGGCGAGCACCACGAGGACGACGACGAGGGCTCGCGAGTGACGGACGGGGCAGGAGTGACGCAGGAGGAGGGACACGATCCCTGCCATCGCGTCGTCCGGGGTCGGATGGCACACGTCGCCGTCGACGCGCACCGGACGGCGCAGCGGGTCCACGCCATTGGTCCAGCGGAGCCGTACCCACTGCTCCGAGCGGCGGATCGCCTGCTCGGAGCAGCCGTCGACGGGCCACCTGCCCGCCGCGAGGTGCACACCATGCAGGCGCGCGGCCCCGCAAACCTGCCCCACGTCACCCTCGCGGCGGGGGTCGCGGCTCAGCGTCCGATCGCCGCCGCGTAGTCGGCCGGGGTGAGGCCGCTCCGGTCGGTGTACAGGTCGTCCTCGAAGGCGAACAGGAACGCCGACAACCCGCAGCCGCGCGCGTAGGACACGGCGTACCGGAGCTGGTCGGCCTCGCTGTCGGAGTCGGCGGTCCCACCCGTCGTCGGGCCGGGTGGGCCCGGGTTCTCCCCCACCGTCGGCAGACCCGCCCGGGCGGCGGCCGCGGCGGTGACGCGCTGGTTCGGCCAGTCGTCGAGCGACGGCGCCCCGCTCACCAGCGCCTCGGCATCGCCCGGCCGACACCGGTCCTGAGGCGGCGAGAGCCGGCGGGCGCGGACGGCGGTGGCGTCGTCGAGACCGGTGATGTCGACGACCGCGTTCGGCACGGTCCCGGCCAGGGCCGGGAGGTCGGCGACGTAGTCCAGGCCCCGGCGCAGCGCACCGTCGCGCACCGCGGTGTCGAGCACCACCGCCACGGCGGCGTCGAGGGCGGCGGGCAGCACCCCGCGACCGGCGGCCGGGACGTGCACCGGTCCGCGGTAGCCGGCCTCCCGCAACGACCGCGCCCGGTCGGCGACGGCCCGGACGAGCGAGCCGGAGTACCAGCCGAACCACGCCCGGGCGTCGGCCGGCGTCACGGCGCGGCCCTGCCACGTCCGCCGGCCGGGGATCCAGTCGGGCAGCGGCGACGGGATCTGCCCCGGGGCCAGGCCCTGCCCCTGCTGCGGCGCGGGGCCGAACGCCCACCAGCTGTCGAACGCCGCCCCGGACGCCTCGGGGCCGGGATGGCCGAGCTCGCCTGCCGTCGAGGTGCCGACCCGGATGCCGACGAGCCGGTCGGCGGGCACGGCCGCGACCAGGCGCTGCAGGTACCGGTCGGCGGCGGCCGCCACGGCGGCGGAGAAGACGGTGTCGACGGCGCCGTTGGTCGGGGTCCGACCGGCCTGGTCGCGCACCGCGGCGTCGGGCAGCGCCCGGACCCAGCCCGGCGGGTACTGCAGCCCGCTGCCGAGGACCACGCGCACCCCGGCGTCGACGCAGCGCTGCACGCTCGCCCGCAGCCCGTCGGCGTACCCGGCGTCGACCGCGTCCGCCGTGGGCTCGAGCCGGTCCCAGTGCGCCTCGACGACGGCCACGTCCACCCCCGCCGGCCGGGCCGCGAGCCGCTCGGGGGCGCACGTCGAGTCCACGACGCCCCAGGCGGGGTCGGCCCGCGCCGGGGCCGCGGCCGGCGAGAGCGACGGCACGGCGGGGACAGCAGGAGGCACGGCAGCGGGAGGCCGCTCGGCCGGAGCCGCGCCACACGACGCGACGAGCGCGAGCAGCACCGCGAGCACCCGGACCGGCACGCCCGGAACGCCTCGCTTCCCCACGCCGGGAAGCCTGGCCGAGCCGACGCACCCGTCGTCGGGAAGGACCAGGAAACCGCCCGGTCCGGTGACCCTCAGCCGAGGACGGCCCGGCGGTAGTCGTCGCGGGTGACGCCGAAGCGGGGATCGTCCATCGCCCACTCGAACGCGACGAGCAGCGCCGCGAGCCGGCAGCCGCGTGCGTACGCGGGGGATCGGGCGATCTGGTCGGCGAGGGAGTCGGAGTAGGACGTGCCGCCGGTCTGCGCCGCGGGCGGCCCGGGGTTCTCCCCCACGGCCGGCAGGTTCGCGCGGGCGGCCTGGGCGCGGGCGAAGCGCTGGTTGGACCACAGGTCGACCCGTGTCCCGGAGGCGACGCTGGCGGCCGGGTCGCCGTCCTGGCACGCGTCCTGCGGGGGTGACAGGCGCCGCGCGAGGACGGCCGACCCGTCGTCGATGCCGGTCAGGTCGATCACGAGCTTCGAGACGCTCCCGGCGAGGACGCCGAACTCGTCGGGGTAGTTCAGGCCACGTCCGAGCGAGCCGTCGCGGTCGCCCGTGCCGTTCAGCAGTGCGTTCGACGCCGTCGTGAGATCTGCGGGCAGCACCCCCTTGCCGGGGGCGGGCAGGTGCACCTGGCCCGCGTACCGGGCGGCCCGCAGCGCGTCGTGCTGACTCCTGAGGGCCGAGGTCAGGGAGCGGGAGTACCACTGGGACCACGTCCGCGCGCTCGCCGCGGTGACGGCCCGGCCCTGCCACGTGCGCTGGCCCGGTATCCAGCCGGGCATCGGCGTCCGCGACGCCCCGGCGGCGAGACCGGTCCCCTGCTGCGCCGCAGGCGAGAAGGCCCACCAACTCTGGAGGAAGCCGTCGCCGGCCGCGTTCGGGCCGGGATAGCCGACTCCGATCGGGAGTCCTTCCTGACGACAGGGAGACCGAGTGGGCCCCCTGTCGTCACCGTCCGTCGGTGGCCTGCCGGGCGCCGCCGGCCGAGGCGCTCGGCGCCCGCTCGCCCTCGCGCGGGTGCTCGACGGCGGCCTCCACCCGCTCCTCGACGGGCTTCGCCGGTGCCCCCGGGGCCCGCTTCACGAGCGTGCGCATCCACTTCTGGGCGGGCCGCTCCACGAGCACGTAGGCCAGCCAGGCCAGGACGAAGGCCCCGAGCACCAGCAGGACGATCCCCAGGGCACCCCACGCGGGCCCGGGGAAGGTGCGCGGGTTGATCAGCAGCGAGGCCGCGAGAATCCACGGCACGTGCACCAGGAAGAGCGCGACGCTGTACTCGCCGCCGATCATCGACGTCCTGGTGGACAGGGCGTGGTCGAGCAGGCCGCGCCGCTGCGCGAGGGCCGGGACGACGAGGCCGATGAGCGGCAGCGCGAACATCGTCGAGACGCCCAGGTTCGACGCGACCACGATCGCGAGGAACGCGACGAGGGCGAGCGCGCCGGTCATGCGGCCGAGCCACGCGGGGATGCGGGTCGACACGGTGGTCAGCTGGTAGAGCGCGGCGCCGGCGAGAAAGGCACCGAAGGCCCGCGGCAGCGGCATGCCGTAGGTGATCGTCCCGTCGTCGAACCCGATGAACGAGTAGACGACGAGCGGGATCGCGCAGGCCACGAGATAGCCCACGAGGCAGGCCGCGGGCGTCCGCAGCCGCTGAACGAGCGGCAGGAGCAGCGGCAGCACGAGGTAGCAGGCCCACTCCGCGGACAGCGACCACACCGGCCCGTTCCAGGTCAACGAGTGCGCGCCACCCCACCCGGAGGTCAGCGTGATCTGGCGCAGGAGGTCCCACGTCAGGTTGCCGCCGTGCGGGATTTCGCGGCCGACCGCCCGGGAGACGAGGACCGCGGCGACCATCGCGGCGAGGACCGCGAGGTGCACCGGGTAGAAGCGCGACAGGCGGGCCCACAGGAACTTCCCGAACGTCGCGCGCCCGGGCCAGCGCGCGAACGTCCGCGCGTACCCGGAGCTGATCACGAAGCCGGAGAGGACGAAGAACAGGTCCAGCGCCACGTAGCCGTGGTGCCAGACCGGCAGGAAGAAGGCCGCCGTGACGGGGACCATCGCCACCGCGAACGGCGCGAGGTGCACCGCCACGACGACGAGGGAGAGGTAGCCGCGGATGCCGACCAGGCTCGGGATGAGCCCGGTCGGGGCTCCTCCGACGGCGGGGCGTGGTTGCTCGGGCATCGTCGCTCCTAGCCTTGGGGACCGAGACCGATGGGCGCCGAGCCGTCGAGCGGCCGGCTGAAGTCGTAGACCTTGAGATCGCCCGCGGTGCGGCCGTGGGCGAGGAAGACCACCGGGTAGCGCCGGTCGAGCTCGGCGATGGTGGCGGGCGTGAGGTCGGCCAGGCCGAGCTCGGAGAGCTGGGTCGAGACGACGCCGTAGCGGGAGTTCGAGGCACGGGCGTCGTCGATGCTGCGCAGCGGGAACACGCCGTAGCCGGGCATGACGAACTGCGCGGTGTGCTCGCCGAGCGCGATGTGCGTCGCCTTGGGGTCGACGTTCGCGAAGAGCCAGGCCGAGAAGGCGCTGTAGGTGTCGTCGGTCTGCGAGCGGATGTTCCACCAGATCGCACCGGAGCACGCGAGGACCACGACGACGAGCGCCAGGGCGATCGACGCGGCCCACCGGCGGGCGCGGGCGGCCCGCGTCACGAGCAGGCCCGCCACCACCGACAGCGGCACCGCGAGCAGGTAGAACGTCTGCTCCTCGACCTCGCCCAGGCCGAACGTGTAGGTGATCGCCCCGAGCACGCCCGCGATCCAGCAGACGATGACGGCCAGCGCGTGCTCGCCGGGGGCACGGACGCGGCCACCGAGGTCGCGCGGGTCGGCGAAGCGGTCCCCCGGCTCACCGCGCACCCGCAGCGAGCGCCACGAGAGGAGCACGACCCAGGCCGCGAACACCGAGGCGACCCCGATGAGCACGTAGGAGGTGCCGGTCAGGCTCAGGTTGGCCACGATCCGGCTGGAGAACGAGGGCGAGTTCGCCGAGCTGAAGCCGGTCTCCTTGACCAGCCCGACCGCCCGGAGGACCCCGCCGAAGGTCTGCTCCGCCCACCCGAGGAAGCGGCCGGTGACGACGGTCCAGAGCACGTAGCAGAGGTAGAACCCGATCTCGCAGCCGAAGACCGTGGCCGCCTCCCGGCGGCGCAGGCCCCACGAGAACACCAGCATGATCAGCAGCGGGAGGCCCGTGACCAGCCCGGCGTTCGTCTTCGTCGTGATCGCGAGGCCCCACAGCAGCCCGCCCGCCACGAGCAGCACCCACCGCCGCCGTCCGGTGGGCGACTCGGCGGCGAGGAGCAGGCACAGCAACCCGGCGAGGACCCCGAAGAGCATCGGGGACTCGAGCATCAGGCGGCTGTCGAAGCGGATGACGAAGGGGTCGAGCGCGTAGCACGCGCCGGCGACCAGGGCCGCCCAGCGCGGCACGACCCGGCGGGCGCAGGCGACGACGAGCGCGGTGTTCGCCGCCGCGAAGAGCAGGTTCGCCGGGCGCAGCGAGAGCACGAACTCGACGGTCATGCTGGCCTGCGGGGCGCTGATGAAGCGGCTGAAGTACAGGAACGCGAGCGGCGGGTGCAGGAAGAACGGCGCGTCGAACAGCTGCGGCCCGGTGCCCTCGGCGAAGGAGTTCGCCACGTCGGCGTACTGCACCTCGTCCATGAACAGCTCGTAGGCGGAGTGCTGGTGGAAGCCGCGCAGGAACACCGCGACCGCCACGAGCGCGAGGCTCGTGAGGACGAAGACGAGGCCGGGACGCCGTCCGGGCAGTGCGCCGCCGAAGGGGCGCGCGCCGTAGAGCACCCCGGTCAGCGGCGCCCCGGGCTCCCGGGAGAACCGGCGGACGAGGCCCGCCGTCGGGCGGTGGACGAGCAGGACGGTGCCGACGACCGCGAGCAGGTCGCGGACCCGCCACTCGAGGCCGGCGATCCCGCCGGGGCGGGCCCGTTGCGGTCCGGGCGCGGTGACGAGCACCCGGCCGAGCGGGGGCGCGGCGCCGGGCGGCAGCCGCCTGTGCCGGTGCCGGTGCCGGTGCTGACCGGACGGCGGTGTGGTGCGGGCACCCGTGCGGTGTGCGGGGGCGGCCCGGTGCCGCCCCCCGCCGGTCCCGGTACCGAGCGGCCCGGTACCGAGGCTGACCGGCCCGGTGTCGGCGTCGTCCGGCGCCGGGGGCAGCGGCCCCGCACCCGTCGTCGGGACCTCGGCGTGCCGGCCGCCCGGGCGCTCGCCGCCCGCAGCGGGCTCGACCCGGTAGCTCCGCCGCGCCCGGGCTCGGCGCGCCTCGGTGCCGGACCCGTTCCCGGTGCCCGGCCCGCCGGCCGCCTCCGTGCCCGCCGCGCCGCCCGCGTGCCGCGGGGAGCGTGCCCGGTGAGTGGTCGGACCGGCGACCAGGGCCGACGTCCCGGTGGGCGCACCCGTCGGCGGGGTGCGGGCCCACCGGCCGTCGGGGCCCGCGGTCCGGACCCGCGCCGGGTCCCGGCGCAGGCGGACCAGCGGGACGGAGGTGTCGGTCACGCCCCTCCCCGGCCCTCGGCGGCCACCCGTCGGTAGAACGCGTCCTGCGTCGCCGCGAGCGCGTCCCAGTCGTGGATGCGGGCGAGCTCCGGGCCGCGCCGGGCGACGACGGCGCACCGCGGCTCGTCGTGCCAGAGGACGACCAGGGCGTCGGCGTAGGCGCGGGCGTCGAACCCACCCGCCGTCGGGACCAGCAGTCCGCCCTCGGCGGGGACGACCTCACGCAGGCAGTCGATGTCGTAGGCGACGACGGGCGTGCCGACGGCGAGCGCCTCCGCCGCGACGATGCCGAAGGTCTCGAAGCGCGACGGGACGGCGGCGATCCGCGCGGCCGCCACGAGCTCGGACTTGTCGCGGCCGGCGACCCAGCCGAGGAAGCGGACCCGGTCGGCCACGCCCAGCTCGCGGGCCCGCTCGCGCAGCGCCGCCTCGTCCGGTCCGGTGCCCGCGAGCAGGAGGTCGCCCGGGATGCGGTCGGCGGCCGCGGCCCACGCGTCGAGGAGCAGGTCCAGCCCCTTCTGCGCGATCTCGAGCCGACCGACGTAGACGACGTCGCGGCGGGACGCGACCGGCACGGGCGGCACGGTGAAGGCGACCGGGTCGACGCCGTTGCCGATCACCGCCACCTCGGCCTCCGGGCTCAGCGCCTGCGTGGCCGCGCCGACGCCGTGCGAGACCGCCACGATCCGACGGTGGGTGCGCACGGCCCAGCGCTCCACCCAGTGCACCGGCAGGTGGTACTGCGCGGCCTTCTCCTTCGCGTTGAGCCACTGCACCACCCCGACGACGGGTCGCCGGGTCCAGCGCGGGATCGCCATCGACGAGATCGGGGCGAAGAAGTCCTCGACGACGAGGTCGACCGGACCCGGCCCGGCCTCGTCCCCCGGGTGCCGCCGACCGGCCCGGCGGGCGGCGAGGAACGCGGCCGCCATGTAGGGCAGCAGCCGGGTCAGGCGCGTCCGGCCGCGGCCGACGTGCGGGTGCACCCAGCGCACGGTGCCGGGGCCGTGGCGCTCCACCCGGTCCGCGGCGCCCGGGTAGCGCCCGGTGAGGACGGTGACGTGGTGTCCGGCCGCGGCGAGTCGGCGGTCGATCTCGGCGGTGCGCAGCGCGCCGCCCCCGGAACCCGGCATGGCGGGGTCCTCGAACGCGAGGTGCAGCACGTGCAGGGCCCCGTGCTCCCGGTCGGGCGGGGCGAGGCCCGCCTCCGGGCCGGGCGCGACCCGACGGCCCAGCACGGGCAGACCCACCAGCCCGAGGCCGAGGACGACCACGGCGACGAGCCAGAGCCCCACCGACGGGCGGGCCGCGGCGAGCACCACGGTCGCGAGGACCGCGTAGAGCACCCCGACGACGGCGGCGCGGACGAGCCCGGGGCCGGGCGGCACGCGGCGCGGGCGGTGCCCGGCGCCGAGCAGCGCGACGGCGGCGGCGCCGACGACCGCACCGAGCGCCGCCCCGGCGGCCAGGGAGCCGGCCGGGTCGGCGGGCACCCCCGGGAGTCCGACGAGCGTGCCGGCGGCCCCGAGCGCGAGCCCGGCCGCGAAGGCGGCGACCGCGACGGCCAGGGACACCGCGAGCGCGCGCCGGGCACGGACCGCGAGGAGCAGGGTGGCGAGCACCGTCGTCGTGCCGAGGCCGACGCCCATGAGGGCGAGGACCGGCAGGAGGGCGACCGAGGGCAGGTAGCGCTCGGGCAGCACGATCCCGACGAGGACGGTCGGCACGGTGGCGACGACCGCGGCGGCCGGGACGACGAGCGTGACGAAGGAGCCGAGGGCCTCGCGCAGCCGCAGTTCGCGGTCGCGGCCGTGGGCGACGCGCAGCACGGGGAAGCTAACCAGCGCCGTGCCGACGGCGACGTAGACCGGCGCCTTGGCGAGGGTGGAGACCGCCTGGTAGCCCGCGGCGGCCGTGGTGTCGGTGACGACGAGCGCGACGACGACGGCGTCGGCCGCGGCGAGGGCGGACAGGACGGCCTGGGTCGCGGCGACCCCGCCGGTCTCGGCCCACCGCGCCCGGTCGCGCAGTGCGCGCAGGACCGTCGACGGCGAGAGCCCGCGGAACGGTCCGGCGGCCGGGGTCAGCGACACGGCGAGCACGGCGACCGCACCGACGGCGAACCCGCCGACCGCACCCCACGCCCCGGCGCCCACGACCACGGCGACGACGCTCGCGACGAGACGCACGGCGACCTCGCCGACCGTCAGCGCGGCGTAGCGCACGAAGCGGGACTCGCCCTGCAGGTGGCCCCACACCGGCGCGATCGCGAAGAGGGCCAGCCCGGAGACGGCGGCGGCGAGGGCGGTGGGGACGTCGGAGACCGGGCCGACGACGAGCGCGAGCACGATCGCGGCGACGAGTCCGACCAGCACCGACACCCCGACGGCGAAGGCCGTGGCGGCCCGCCGCTGCGGGGCGTGGGCCGGGTACGCCCGGACCACGTGGGCCAGCGGGAACGGGATCAGCGCCGCCGACGCGACGCCCGCCGTGCCGACCACGGCGACGGCCGCGGCGAACGCGGTGTAGGCGGGCGCGTCGAGCAGGTGCGCCATCACCAGGGTCACCGCGTAGCTGAGCAGCCCGACGAGCCCGCCGGAGGCGGAGAGCAGCGTCGCCGTGCCGCCCGTGGCGCGGTCGTCCGGGGTGTGGCCGGCCTGCGCGGTCCCGGCCGGGGCGGCGCCGACGGGGGCACCGCCCCCCGGTGGCAGCAACGCGTCGTTGCTGCCACCCGGTGACAGCAACGACGCGTTGCTGCCACCCGAGGGCGCGCTCATCGGCCCGGGACGACGTCCGAGGGCAGGGTCTCGCCGCGGGCGATGCCCACGATGGCGGGACCGCCCAGGAGCTCCGGCCGGCTCGCGAGCCGGACGTAGGGCTCCTCGGCCCCGAGCCGGGAGATCACGCCGAGCGCGTCGACCTCGTCGCAGCCGCGCAGGAGCGCGAGGACCCGGTTGCGCCCGAGGCAGATCGACACCTCGTCGCTCAGGCGCAGGGCGGCCGCGGCCTCGGCGGGCTCCGGGTGGCTGAACCGCGCCAGCACCGTCATGTCCGAGCGGGCCCGACGACGGGTCGCCGCGCGGTGCAGCGCCGACCGGTCGGCCGGGGGCAGGTCGGACTCGGCCTGCGTGCGGTGGAAGGCGCGCATCTCGGAGAGCACCGACCCGGCGAGCAGCTCGGCCGAGCGCTCCCAGGAGAAGCAGCCCGCCCAGGTGCGGCACGCCTCGGCCACCTCGTCGGCCCGCGTCGGGTCGGCGAGCTCGGCCATGGTGCGCGGCAGGATCGCGGCGAAGTCGTCGATGCCGTCGACGAGCCAGCCCGTGACGCCGTCGAGGACCGAGTCGCGGATACCCGTCGTCCGGATGGCGAGGCAGGGGACGCCGGCGGCGGCGCCCTCGAGCACGACCAGCCCCCAGCCCTCGCCGTCGGAGGTCGAGGTGGTCAGCCACGCCGACTCCATGAGGGCGTCGCGCTCGGCGTCGCCCAGCCGGCCGTGGAAGCGCACGGTCCGACCGAGCCCCAGCTCGACGGCGGTGCGGCGCAGGGTGGTGAGGTCGGGGCCGTCGCCGATGATCTCGACCTGGAGGTCGGGGATGTCCGGCAGCGCCGCCGAGACCGCGTGCAGCAGCAGGTCGACGCGCTTGTGCGGGACGAGGCGGCTGGTCAGCACGATCGTGGGCTTCTCCGCCCGCCGACGCGTGCCGGAGGAGATCGCCGTGTTCATGCCGTTGGGCACGACGTCGATGGGGCCGTCGAACTTCAGCCGGCGTCGGAGCTCCTGCCGGGTCGACGCGGACACCGCGACCGTGCGACGTCGCTGGTAGACCCGCTTGGCCACCCGGCCCTCGAGCAGCCGCCCGACGAGGGAGCCGGCGGGCCCGAACCGCGTCGAGAACTGGTCCTGGTGGACGTGGTGGACGACCTGGACGATCGGCACGGAGTTGCGGGTGAACACCGGCGAGAAGAACGGGATGCCGTTCTGGCAGTCGACCACCGCGTCGAAGCGCTGGCGCAGGCTGCCGCGCAGCAGGCGCGCCGCGGTCCGGACGTAGACGCCCATCGTGCCGCCGGCCCGCAGGATCTCGATGCCGTCGATCTCGTCGCGGGCGCTCTGCCCGGCGTCGCGGGCGGTCAGCCAGGTGACGTGCACGCCCGCCTCCACCCAGCGCTTCGAGATCTGGTGGGCGTAGGCCTCGGCGCCGCCGGCCTGCGAGTGCCGGATGTCGCGCCAGTTCAGGACGAGCACGCGGCAGCCCGCGAGCTGGGCCGTCGCACGGCCGAGGACCGGGATGAGCCGGACCGGCGGCAGGGTCTCCTCGGGGGTGGGCAGGGTCGTGGTCACGGAGCGCTCCCGAGGGCGGTGGTGGTGGGGGCGGACGCGGCGGGGACCCGTCGTCCGGGCAGGGCCGGGCCGCTGCCGCGGTTCAGCTCGCGGTGCAGCTTGGCCACCGCCCCGAAGGCGGCGAGGCCGTCGCGGACCGGGCGCAGCGTCGAGCCGGCGGTGTCGGTCCAGGTCACGGGGACCTCGGCGATGCGGCCACCGTCGTCGCGGACGTGGCGCAGGAGCTCGATGTCGAAGGCGAAGCCGGTGGAGCGGCACTTCCACAGCGCGCTCTGGACGGCCTCGCGACGGAAGAACTTGAAGCCGCACTGGGTGTCGTGGATGCCGGGCACCAGGGGCCGGGACAGCATGCGGAAGGCGGTTCCGCCGATCCGCCGGCCGAGCGGCTGCTTGGTGGCGATCGACGCGCCCGGCGCGTGCCGGGAGGCGATCGCGGCCGCGGCCCCGTCCTCGAGGGCGGCCATCACGGGCAGGAAGGTCTCGAGCGGGGTGGAGAGATCGGCGTCGGTGAACCCGACGACCCGCGAGCGGCTGGTCCGGAGCCCGCGGATCACCGCGGCGCCCTTGCCCGCCTGCGAGCAGCCGATCGCGACGGCCTCCACGCACCAGCCGGTGGCGACGTTGCAGGCGCGCCCGGTCACGTTCAGCACCCCGGCGGCGGTGTCGTCCACGCTGCCGTTGTCGACCACGACGATGCGGGAGGTCCACGGCTGCTCGGAGAGGAACGCGACCATCGCCGCGAGGGTGGCCGGGAGCCGCCCGGACTCGTTGTAGGCCGGGATGACGATCTCGAGGTCGACCGGGGAGCGGGCCCCGGCCTCCTCGGACGCGGGCGGGCGTTCGGCGAGCTCGTGGGTCGCGCGCGAGACCTCGCGCGCGACCGCGGCGACGACGGCGTCGTCCACCACGTCGACCAGTTCGGTGCTGCGCACCTCCTCCACGAGGTCGACGGGTCGGAGCTCCCCGGGCCCCCGGAGCGCCGGGTGCGGGGACAGGGCGTCCTCGAGGCGGTCCGTCACGTTCTGCACGTCACAACAATCGACCGTTCAGCCCAGCGATTAACCCCTTCGTCTGCGAACCATTCGGTGCGCTCTGTCGTATTTCCGCTGGTCGGGCGACGTCCGACCACCGCATCGAGGCCCGGAAAGCCGCCGCGATTTTCACACCGTCGAGTGACCTGATCGGCGGCGTGTCGGAGCGGGCGTGGCACGGGGTCGCCCGTTCGGCCGGACGGACGAGCCGGACCCGCGCGGGAGGGTCCCGGACGGCCGCCTCCTACACTCCTGGAACGGTGGGTCCGGCGCAGGACCCCGTCGCGGCGGCGCGAGGAGGCCGTCCGGCACCGAAGACCCCCCGGCGATGCCCCGGCGGTCCGCGAGCAGGAGGCCCCATGAGCCGGTCGGCGGCGCCCCCACCGCGTCATGCGGGACCGCCCGGGCCCACGGCGTCCGGCGGCGGGGCACCCACGGGCGGCCACCGCCCGGAGCCCGGGACGCCCGCCGCCGGCACGCCGGTGACCGGCGCGCCCGCACCGCGCCCGTCCGACGGGCCGCGCCCGCCCGCTCCGGTCCCCGCCCCGTCGTCGGGACCGATCCGACCGCCCGACGGGTCGACCGGCCTGCCGACCTACACCCTCGCGAACCGCCTCGCCGACTGGCGCCGCGCCCGCGCGGACGGCCGCGCGGGGCTGCCGAGCGGGTCGTCCGGCACGCCGACGCTCGAGGAGCTCGCGCAGGACTTCCTGGCGCGCAGCCACCGCGAGCGGCTCCGGCTCGACGTCGAGCTCGCGCCGCTGCTCGAGACCGAGGCCGCGCTCGGCGTCCGGATCACCGAGACCGCCGAGGCCTGGCGGCGCGCCGAGGAGCGGGTCGCGTCCTGGCCGGCCCTGCTCGAGTCCGACCAGCTCGGCCTGCGCCGCGGCGGGGAGTCGCTGACCGCCGACGACGTGGTGCGGGCGCGCCGGGCCCGGGAGTACGAGGCGCTGCGCCGGCCGATGGTCGAGGAGGTCACGCGCCTGCAGCGCGCCGGGGCGGCCGCCCGGGAGGAGCTCGCCCGGGTGCGGGCCGCGATCCGCGCCCGCGAGGTGGTCGGCGCGACGCGGGTCCGCCGGATCCACGCCCAGGCGATGGCCCGCATCTCGGCCTACGAGCGCCACCTCGTCCGCCACCACCCCCGCCGTGACGCCATCGGGCCCTGGCTCGTGGCCCAGCACCCCCGCATCCCGGGATGGGTGTTCGACGCCGAGACCGGGGGCTCCCCCTCCTCCGGGTCACCCGAGGAGTCCTGATGTTCCAGTGGTTGCGCCGGCGGCGGTCCGATGACGGCGGGGCCGCCCCGGCCCACCGGGTGACGGGCGCCCCGGACACCCCCGCCCGTCCCGGTCTGCGCGCCCCCGGCACACCGGAGGAGAAGCGCTTCTCCCAGGTCTACGCCGAGGACCGGGTGGGGCCGATGCCCTACCCGAACCAGGCCTCACCGGACGTCGCGGCGGCCCGCGGCCGGGTGCGCGCCCTGGTCAACGACCTCCTGCCGAACGCGGTCGACGAGGGGACCGGCGCCGCGCTCGACCCGCTGATCGCGTCCTGGTCCTCGGGCTGGCTCGCGCGCATCGACTCCGAGCACGCCGACCACCACGCCGTCATCGACCGCCTCGTCGGCGGCGCCCGTCAGCAGCTCGCGGACGCCGAGGCGAACCACGAGCGCGACCGGCGCGCCC
Source organism: Actinomycetospora corticicola (assembly GCF_013409505.1). NCBI lineage: Bacteria > Bacillati > Actinomycetota > Actinomycetes > Pseudonocardiales > Pseudonocardiaceae > Actinomycetospora > Actinomycetospora corticicola. The sequence goes on from NZ_JACCBN010000001.1 coordinate 3,549,762, forward strand.
TGGAGATCGCCCGCCTCGACTACGCCGACGCCCGCGACCGGCTGATGGAGTCCCCCCGGACCCCCGCCGTGCGGCCGGGCGTGGCGGAGGACGACGAGACCGTCGCCGACGACCCGCGGCGCGGCGCCTCCCGCGGTCCCCGCGCCGCGCGCCAGGCCCTCGCGGTCCGCCGTCCACCCCCCGGCGACGAGGCCCTCACCGGCCCGCTGCGGGTGCGCACCGGCCCGGGCCGCTCCGCCGCCGGCGGCCCCGCCCCCGACCCCGCGGCCGACAGCACCGTCACCGAGCAGGAGACCCGATGAGCACGACCCCCTCCGCGGGTTCCCGCCTGCCCTGGCGCCGGGGTCCCCGGCCCGGCACGGTCGGGTCGTACCGCGACTCGACGATGCTGATCAACCGGTCGCGGGAGGACTACCTCGCGCTCGGCATCATCGTGCTCGCGATCGGCGGCGACATCGCCGCGTTCTACGTCGTGCTCGCGCGGGTGTTCCGCGGCTCGACCTTCCTCATCGTCATCGGCACGATCGGGTTCGCGGCCGCGTCGGTCGGCCTCGCCCACCTCGTCGGGCAGGGGCTCGCGCGGCGGCGCTGCGGCGACCCGCGCGCCTCGGTGCTGCTCACGGTCGCCGCGTTCGTCGTGTGGCTCGTGCTGGGCGTGGCCTCGTTCGTCACCCGGCTGCTGACCCCGTCGTCGACGTCGTCGAACCCGTTCGGCTCGTCGTCGGGATCGGGCTTCGGGTCCGGCGGCTCCGGGTTCGGCTCCGGCGGCGGCTTCGGATCAGGGGGCGGCTTCGGGTCGGGCGGCGGGTTCGGCTCGAGCTCGTCGACCGCGCTCGACGCCTCCGCCGTCCTGCCCGCGACGCTCTTCGGCGCGCTGTTCCTCGCGAGCGGGGTCGCCGCCATGGTGGCGACGTTCGTGTCGTTCAACCCGGTCGCCGGCGCGCTGCGCCGCGCGGAGCGCCGCCTCGAGGAGGCCACCGCCGCGGAACGCGCCAGCCGCGCCGAGCTGGAACGGTCCCGCGAGGCGCTGCGCCAGCAGCAGAACGAGCGCGACCGGGAGGAGCAGCGCTGGGTCGCCGCCCGCCAGCAGGTGGCCGCGGAGATGCTCGAGCTGCAGAACTACGCGCGGAACCTCATGGCCTCGAAGATGCAGAACCCCTCCATCACCGACGGGCTGACCAACTCCGCGCCGTACCCGCTGTTCACCCCGGCCCGCGCCCTCGAGCCCGGCCGCGAGGCCCGGCCGCCCGTGCGCCGCGACCCGCCGCCGCACCGCGCCCCCGCGCCCACCCCCGCCGTCGTGAACGGGCGGCGGAACGGCACCCACGGCACGAACGGCACGAACGGCCACCACCGCGCGACCCCGAACGGAGACCCTTCGTGACCCTGCGGCGTTCCCCCGGGTCGAGCTCCGCTCCGCTGCGTCTCCGGGCCTCCGGGTCGAGCTCCGCTCCGCTGCGTCTCCGGACGTCCGCACTCGCCCTCGCCACGGTCGCCGCGCTCGCGCTCGGCGCGTGCTCCTCCTCCGACGACTCGTCGGGCGGCTTCGGCTCCGGCGGCGGCGGGGGCGCGCCGCTGTCGTGCCCGGTGCCGGTCGGACCGATGGCCATCGCCCTCGGCGGGCGCGCCAACGAGCCCGAGCCCAGCCTGCCCGGGCCGGTGCAGCAGGCCGCGATCTCGGTGGTGTCCGGGGCGTCCGACCAGAAGGTGCAGCCGAAGTTCACCGTCGTGAACGTCGACGGTCGACCGACCGTCGCGGGCAGCGACACCTACCGCACCGACGCCGGCAACGCGATCGCCGCGCAGGACGACCAGAACGCCTTCCTCTCCGGACTGGGCCAGGCGATCCCGACGCTGCGGGCGCAGACCCCGGAGGCCGACACCCTGGGCGCGCTGACCCTCGCCGGCCGGTCCGTGCAGGGTTCCCGGCCCGGCACGGTCGCGCTGATCGACTCCGGGCTCTCCACCGTCGCGCCGCTCGACTTCCGCACCGCCGGGCTGCTCGACGCACCGGTCGCCGACGTCGTCTCCTCGCTGCGCGACGCGAAGGCGCTGCCGGCCCTCAACGGCGCCACGGTGATCCTGGCCGGGATCGGGGACGTCGCGGCGCCCCAGGGTCCGCTGGACACCTCGCAGCGCGCCTCGTTGGTGGCGCTGTGGAAGGGCATCGCCGAGGCGGGCGGCGCGTCCTGCGTCGCGGTCGTCGACGAGCCCCGATCGGGGGACGCCCCGTCGGACGTCCCGCCGGTCTCCGTGGTCGACCTGCCGCCGCCGCCCACCATCACCCCTGGGAAGGCCACCGCCCTTCCCGACGACGGGTCGGTGGGCTTCCAGCCCGACACCGCCACCTTCCGCGACGAGAACGCCGCGCGGGGCGTGCTGGCGCCGTTCGCGGACTTCCTCAAGCAGGCCCCGGCCCGGCGGATCGCCCTGACCGGCACCACGGCCCGGGCCGGGAGCCCGGCGTCGCAGACCGACCTGTCGACGCGCCGCGCCGAGGCGGTCAAGGGCCTGCTGGTCTCCCTGGGCGCGTCCGCCGACCAGATCACCACGAAGGGTGTGGGGAGCCAGTTCCCCGGCTATGTCGACGACGTGGGGCCGGGCGGCAAGCAGCTCCCCGGTCCGGCCGCGACGAACCGGAAGGTCATCGTCGAGCCGTCGGCGTGAAGCACATCACGTGCCCGATCGGCCTGCTCGAGTAACGTGATCGGTATCTCTTCACGTCATGGCAACCTGGCCGTTGCACGCCGGACGGCCCGTCCCAACAGGGCTGATCGGCCCAGCAGCGGGCATTCCTGACCGGTTCACTAAATCGCTTCAGACACGGAGTGTGATCGTGGACTGTGTCCATCGTGGTCGAACCGCTCTAGCGTCTCCTCTCCGGAAGCCCCGTTGGAAGCGAGCCGAGCACGACGTCCGGAGGACCACCACATGACCACAGCCGCAGACCGGAGCCCCGACACCGCGGCTGGCCTCGAGGAGTACACCGAGGCCGAGGTGCACCAGGAGTTCGGTGAGAACCCGAACGAAGTGCGCGACACGAACCACTACAAGGACGAGTACATCAAGGGATTCGTCGACAAGTGGGACGACTACATCGGCTGGGAGGGACGCGCCGCGAGCGAGGGCACGTTCTTCATCGACCAGCTCCGCGCGCGGGGCGTCGAGAAGGTCCTCGATGTCGCCACCGGCACCGGCTTCAACTCGGTGCAGCTCCTGGAGGCGGGGTTCGAGACGGTCTCGGCGGACGGCAGCGCCGAGATGCTCGCCAAGGCGTTCGCGAACGGACGCGACCGCGGGCACGTGCTGCGGGTGGTCCAGGCCGACTGGCGCTGGCTCAACCGCGACGTGCACGGCGAGTACGACGCGATCATCTGCCTCGGCAACTCGTTCACGCACCTGTTCTCCGAGCGTGACCGCCGCAAGGCCCTCGCCGAGTTCTACGCGATGCTCTCGCACGACGGCGTGCTGATCCTCGACCAGCGCAACTACGACGCCATCCTCGACGAGGGCTTCTCCTCGAAGCACAAGTACTACTACAGCGGCGACACCGTGACCGCGGAGCCGGAGTACCTGGACGAGGGCCTGGCCCGCTTCCGGTACACGTTCTCCGACGACGGGTCGGTCTACCACCTCAACATGTTCCCGTTGCGCAAGGAGTACGTGCGCCGGCTCATGAAGGAGGTCGGGTTCCAGAAGGTCGACACCTACGGCGACTTCCAGGACACCTACGGCCAGGACACCCCGGACTTCTGGATCCACGTGGCGGAGAAGATGTATCGCACCGACGACGAACTGTCCGGCGACTACTCGACCGCGGTGAACACCGCGCGCGACTACTACAACTCCGAGGACGCCGACACCTTCTACCACGAGGTGTGGGGCGGCGAGGACATCCACGTCGGGCTCTACGCGACCCCCGACGAGGCCATCGCCCCCGCCTCCGCGCGCACCGTGGAGCGGATGGCCGAGACGGCCGGGATCACCGCCGAGACCCGGGTCCTCGACATGGGCGCCGGCTACGGCGGCGCGGCCCGGCACCTCGCGAAGGTCTACGGCTGCCGGGTGACCTGCCTGAACCTGTCCGAGGTCGAGAACGAGCGGAACCGGGAGAAGACCCGCGAGCAGGGTCTCGACCACCTCGTCGACGTCGTCGACGGTTCGTTCGAGAACATGCCGATCCAGGACAACGCCTACGACCTCGTGTGGTCCCAGGACGCGTTCCTGCACTCCGGTGAGCGCTCGACGGTGGTCTCCGAGATCGCGCGCGTGCTCGTGCCCAGCGGGCAGGTCGTGTTCACCGACCCGATGGCCGCCGACGGCGCGGACGTCTCCGCCCTGACGCCGATCCTCGCGCGCCTGCACCTGGACTCCCTGGGCTCGCCCGGGTTCTACCGGGACGAGTTCGCGAAGCACGGGCTGAGCGACTGCACCTTCGAGGACCACACCGACCAGCTCACGACCCACTACGGCCGGGTCCTGGCGGAGCTCGAGAAGGCGGAGCAGGCGTTCGCCGGGAAGATCTCCGACGAGTACATCTCGAACATGAAGACCGGCCTGCGCAACTGGGTCAACGGGGGGAAGTCCGGCCAGCTCGCCTGGGGCATCTTCCGCATCAAGCGGTAGCCCCCGCCCTTCGTGGCAGGAAAGCGTCGTTGCTGTCATCCAGTGGCAGTTCCGCCGCTTCCTGACGACGGGGGACGCCTCGGCTCGGAGACGGCGGACGGACCGACACTGGTCCGTCCGCCGTCGTCGTCCGTCCCCACCGGCACCGGACCCCCCGGTCATCCACGGGCTCCGGCGGGCGTGATCGACGGCCCGCCGACCCCGGCGCCACCGTGACGGGCATGCGCCGCAACCCGAACACCGACGACCTCACCTACCTCCGCACCTTCGCCGACGACGATGTCATCGCGGTCGTCGAACTCGTCCGGCTCGGTGTCCCCGAGACGACGGTCTACCGACGATGTCGACCCGGCGGGCCGTGGCGCCTGCTCGCACCCGGCGTCGTCCTGCTGACCACGGGTGTCCCCACGCGCTCGCAACGCCTCCGGGCCGCCCTCCTCCACGGAGGCCCCGAGCACCACTTCATGACGCCGGATCAGGTCATCGAGACCGAGCGTCAGCACCGGGCCTACCGGTCGGCCGGCCTCCACGTCATCGGCATCCGCCCGAACCGGCTCCGCCTCGATCCGGACGGCCTGTACCGGGACGTCCTCGATGCCCGCCGGGTTGCCGCGGCACTGCCGCCGGCCGAGGTCACGTGGCGGCCGGACCTGCCGTCGGCCGGCTGAACCGCGGTCGAGGATGCGGCGTTCCTGCCACTGGATGACAGCAACGACGCTTTCCTGCCACGGGGCTGGGGCTATGAGCGCAGCGACGACAACCGGCGGCCGACGAGGCCCTTCGCCTTGCGCCAGCCCTTCTCGGCGACGCTGGCGAGGTCGGTCGTGGGCGTGACGACGACGCGGCGCATCTCGTAGGGCGAGTCGCCGCCGGAGGCGAGGCCGGCCGTCGTCGTGATGGCGCACCGGTAGCCGAGGTCCCGGGCCACGCGGGTGGTGACCTCCGAGTAGTCGGCCGACGAGCCGTTCGGGAACGCCAGGGTGTCGACGGTGATCCCGAGGCCCGACTCCAGGGCCGCGCGCGACTCCCCCAGCTCGATCCGCTGCCCCGGCTCGGTCTCCCGCTCCAGGATCGCGTGCGAGACGGTGTGCGACCCGATCTCGTGGCCGGCCGCGAGCAGCGACTTCGCACCCGACCAGTCCATGAACAGCCCCTCGCCGACCGACGAGGGAGCCGGCGAGAGCAGCTCCGACACCCGCGCCACCTCGGCCACCCGCGAGGCGTGGTCCAGCGTCTTGAGCGACGCCCGTACGGCCGCGTGCGCGGTCTCCCGCTCGGCCGGGCTCCCCAGCGGGTACACCGTGCCGCCGAACTCCAGCGTCGTGGCCCGGGCGCGGTCGAAGGCGGCGGACAGGTCCTCCCACCAGGCGCCGACGGTCCCGGAGAGGAAGCCCGGCACGAGGAAGAAGGTCGCCGGGAGGCCGTGGCGCTCCAGCATCGGGATCCCGAGCTCGAGGTTGTCGCGGTACCCGTCGTCGAAGGTCAGCACCACGGCGCGCGACGGCAGCGGCTCCCCCGCCTCGATCAGACCGAGCGCGGTCTGCAGCGGCAGCACGTTCGCGAACCGCGAGAGCATCCGGAGCTGCTTGGCGAAGCCGAGGCGGCCCACGCCGGGCGGGTCGGGGAACCCGGGCGTCGGGTCGATGTTGTGCCAGCCGAGCACGAGGAGCCGGTTGCCCATGGCGACCCACCCTAGGTGGCCGACCGCACCGCCCCGCCCACGGCCTCCGCCGCGGCTTCCCGACGACGGGCCGAGCGCCGGACCGAGCGCGAGAGCTCCACGTGCACGAACACCGTGCCGTGGCGGGCCGCGTCGCGGCCCTGCACGTTCCGGGTGCCGGAGAGGTCCTCGCAGCCGGGCTCACCGCCGCGCCGCACCCGTTCCCCGGCCGCGGTCATCCGCGTGATCGTCTCCTCCAGCACCACCGACCCGCCCGCCGCGCCGGGCGAGACGACGGCGTCGACCCCCTCCCGGTCGGCGAACCCGTGCAGTTGCACCTGCGGCAGCCCGCGGCGCGCGACGAGGCCGGCGGCGATCCGGGCGAACACCGAGTCGGGTCGGTGCGCGACGTCGGCGGGACAGTCGGCCCGACGGCGGGCGTCCGCAGGCGCGCCCGCGTGCCGGTGCGCGCCCGCCTGGAGGTAGAGCGCGTCGTCGACCCGCTCGACGATCCCCACGCCGATCTGCTCGGTCCGCAGGTCCGCCGCCGGGTGCGGGACCTCGACGATCAGCGCCGGCACGGCCCGCGGCAGCACGATCAGGCCCCACGCCCGGGGGCTGCGGGCGTTCGCCACGAGCGCGACCCGACCGGCCACACCCGTCGTCGTGAAGCCGAGGGCGGCGGCGTGCGGTCCGACGTCGTGGCCGTCCGCGATCGCCCGGGCGAGCGCGTCGGCCGCGGCCCGCTCGGCCTCGTCGGGGGCGCGGTAGGGGCCGCTCGACCGCAGGGTGGCCGTGAACCGGTCGACCAGACCCGCGAGGGAGGTCACCCCACGATCATGCAGGACCGACCGGCGGGATCAGGCTCCGGCCGGGTACGCCGGGCCCCACTGCGGAGCGGCGCCCACGGCCGGCCGGTACGCGCCGCCGGGCGGGTTGCCGAACGGCGGCGTCCCGAACGGCGCCACGTAGAAGGCCAGCGGACGCCGGGGGGCGTTGAGGAAGGCGGCCGCCTCCGGGTCGGGCTCGAACGGGAGGTCCACGCCGAAGGGGACCAGCCCCTCGACCTCGTCCGACACGTCCGGGGACTCCGCACAGGTCGACGACGGCGTCCACGCCCCCGTGGCGACGCCCGGCTCGGCCCACGCGGGCACGGGCTCGGACGGCCGACGGGTGGTCGGACGCAGGGCGACCACCCGGCGCACCCCCGAGGACCCCGTCACCGGGCCGCCGTCCTCGGATGCACCGCGGTCATGGGTCGTACCGCAGGAACCTCGCTCCGCCATGTGAACCATCATCGGAAGCCGTTCCGAGCAATCTCGGTCGGGGGACACGGGTCCCCACCCCTCGTACGCCCTCCGGCCGCAGGGAGCACCGGGACCGCGACCGGTTGCCGACCGAGGGCCACCTCCGTTCAGGGCAGCCGCGCCCGGGACGGGCGGAACGTCCGACTTCGGACGTCCCCGGAGTGACGCAGCGTACAACTCGCGCCCCACCCGTCCCCGCGTCACCGACGGTCCGACCGCCCGTTCACCGAGTGCAGGGCCGGCTCGGAGCCGCATCCTCCCGATGAATTCCGGATGATTCGGACAGAAAGGCCGTACGGTCTCTCCACCCCGGTGCCGCCCGCGATGGTCCGGTAGCGGACGATGACGTCCGCCGACCGAACCCCGAACACCCTTCGTAGCCGACGCCGCGGTCCGCTGCCCGCGACCTGGAGGTGCTCCCCGTGGAGAGACCCGCCCCCGACTTCACCCGGTCGACCGCGCTGGCGGACCGCCTGCACGCGATGGTCCCCGGCGGGGCGCACACCTACGCGCGGGGCGACGACCAGTACCCCGAGGGCATGGCCCCGATCATCGAGCGGGGCCGCGGCGCGCGGGTGTGGGACGCCGACGGCAACGAGTTCGTCGAGTACGGCATGGGGCTGCGGGCGGTCACGCTCGGACACGCGTACGCCCCGGTCGTCGACGCCGTCCGCAACGTCCTCGAGCGCGGCGTGAGCTTCACCCGGCCGTCCACCCTCGAGGTCGACGCGGCGGAGGACTTCCTCGCGACCGTCACCGGCGCGGACATGGTCAAGTTCGCGAAGAACGGGTCGGACGCCACGACGGCGGCGCTGAAGCTCGCGCGGGCCGCCACGGGGCGGGACCTGGTCGCGGTCGCCGACCAGCCGTTCTTCTCCACCGACGACTGGTTCATCGGCACCACCGGCATGCACGCAGGGATCCCGGCCGCCACGCGGGACGCCACCCTGCGCTTCACGTTCAACGACATCGACTCCGTGCGCGCCCTGTTCGCCGCGCACCCGGGCCGCATCGCCGCCGTGTTCACCGAGGCCGCGACCGGCATGGTCGCCCCCGAGCCGGGCTTCCTCCAGGCGCTGCGCGACCTGTGCACCGCCGAGGGCGCGGTCCTCGTCTTCGACGAGATGATCACCGGCTTCCGCTGGGCGGCGGGCGGGGCGCAGGAGGTCCACGGGGTCGTGCCCGACCTGTCCACGTGGGGCAAGGCGATGGGCAACGGCTTCCCGATCGCCGCCCTCGCCGGGAAGCGCGAGCTCATGGAGCTCGGCGGCCTCGCGACCGACGAGGGCCGGGTGTTCCTGCTCTCCACCACCAACGGCCCCGAGACGGTCGGCCTCACGGCGTTCCGGGCGGTGGTCCGGGCCTACCGCACCGAGGACCCGGTGGCCGCGATGCGCCACGCCGGGGAGCGTCTCGCCGCGGGCGCCAACCAGGCCATCGAGGCCGAGGGCCTGCAGGACCACCTGCTCGTCGCCGGCCACCCGAACTGCCTGGTGTTCCTCACGCGCGGGCCGGACGGCCTGCCCTCGCAGGAGTTCCGCACGCTCTTCCTCGCCGAGCTGCTGCGCGGCGGGGTGCTCGGCCAGTCGTTCGTGGTCTCGGCCGCACACACCGACGCCGACGTCGACCGGACGGTCCAGGCCGTCGCCGACGCGATCCCGACCTACCGCAAGGCGATCGAGCACGGGTCGACCGACGGCCTGCTCGTCGGCCGTCCGGTCGCCCCCGCGCTGCGCACGTACGCCGCCCCCCGGCGGCGCTGAGCGCCGGGCAGGACGACGGGTGGGGCGTCAGACCCCGACGACCGCCCGCCCGTCGTACTGCGCGGCGAGCTCCTCCGGCATCGGCGCGAGGTCGGTGCAGCGCCGGAAGTCCCGGAGCGAGGTGCCGGAGCACTCCGAGTCCACGTTGCGCGACCCGCGGTGCGCCTCGACGTCGTCGATGTCCACCACGCGGAAGTCGATGGAGAACCGGGTGCGCCCGGAGGTGTTCGGCACCGAGGAGTGCAGCTGGTTGCCGGAGAACACCATCATCCCGCCGACCTCGGGCACGACCCGGACCTGCGGGTCGAGCTGCACCGGCTCCTCCGGCGTGGGCTGGTCGCGGGTGTCCTTGCCGATCTGGGTGGCGGCCGAGAACCGGCTGGTGCGGTTCCACTCGTCGTAGTCGTACCGGCGTGAGCCGTTGCGCACCCCGTGGGTCATGTACTGCGGGTGGAACGCCATGACATTGTCGGCGGTCACCGGGTAGACCGGCATCCACCAGTTCGTCTGGCACATCGGCGCCGAGTACCAGGTGTCGCGGTGCGGGTGGAACGCGAACGCGATGCCCGTCGTCAGGTAGTCGTCCGAGGTCGAGGTGCGCAGGCGCGGCACGTCGAAGTAGGTGCGCTCCAGGTCGCAGCCCCGCTCCTCGAGGATGGCCGGCAGCAGTTCCTTGCACCGCGGGTGGTGGATGAACCGGGGCTTGAGGTCCGCGAGCAGCGCCGCGAAGTCCCGGACCTCCATCTCGTACTGCGCGACCTGCGGGTCCCGCCCGTCGAACGCCTCCTCCACCAGCTCCCGGGTGAACTGGACGAGGGCGAGCGTCGCCGGCGTCGCGCCGTAGACCATCACGTCGCCGTTGTAGAGGTGTTCGCGTCGCGTCGCGTCGTCGAACGACGGATTCGAGAGAACGTTCGTCACGTCGGCCCCCTTCGCGCCCGGTTCTCCCCACATCAGGAGAACCTCCTGGCTACCGAGACGTCGCACGGTAGTCACAGGTTGTCCGACCGGGCGCACCGAGGGGTCCGAAGAATTACGATCATCACGACGACGGGATCGTTCGATCACTGAACGTCTTCTCGCCGTGGTTCATTCGGGAAGGAATACGACACATGGCACACATCGCGTCGCTGTCGCAGCTGCAGACGCCGCCGTGGGCCTCGGTCGACGGGCAGCTCGTGCCGTACGACGGGGTCAGGATCCACATCTCCGCCGAGGCGCTCACCCGGGCGCTCTCGGTGTTCGAGGGCGTGAAGGGCTACTGGGACCCGGCGAGCGAGACCTTCTCCCTGCGCACCCCGCGCGAGCACTACGAGCGGCTGCTCCGATCGGCGAAGCTCTTCCACATCCCGGTGGACTTCGACTACCCGGAGTTCCTGCGCCGCCTCGAGCAGCTCGCCGCCGAGCTCCTGGTGCGCGAGCGCGACCTCTGGTTCCGCCCCACCCTCTACGTCACCGAGGGCCACTGGGGTGAGGGGACACGCGCCACGCTGGTCATCACCGCCTTCACCCAGCAGAAGGAGTCCGGCGAGCCGATGCGCCTCGGCGTCTCCACCTGGCGCCGGGGCACGGACGTCGACCTCCCCACCCGCGTCAAGAGCAGCGCCAACTACGTCGTCGCGCGGCTCGCGCGGATCGAGGCCCGCCGGCTCGGCTACGACGACGCGATCCTGCTCAACCGCGAGGGCCGCGTCGCCGAGGCCACCGGAGCCTGTGTGGTCGCGCTGCTCGACGACGAGGTGGTGGTCCCGCCGTCGTCGGAGGGCGCACTGGACAGCCTCACGGTCCGCATCCTCGAGCGGATCTGCCACCGCGACGGGCTCCGTCTCGTGCGGCGCCCGATCGACCGCACCGAGCTCCTCGCCGCGCAGGAGGTGGCGATCGCGGGCACGATCTCGGAGCTCACGCTCGTCTCCGAGATCGACGGGTTCACGTTCCCCGTCGACGGCGTACTCGCCCGGCTCCGTGCCTCCTACCTGCAGGTCATGCGGGGGACGGAGCACCTCGAGGGCGTCGAGATGGTCGCCACGGACGCCGGCCGCGCGCTCGTCACGTCCTAGACCCCTTCCCGACGACGGGTCGCGCCGCGACCTGTCGTCGGGAACGGGCTAGAGGACGCCGCGGACGATGTCGGCGAGCTCGCGCGCCATGTGTGCGGAAGTGAAGCGGGTCTCGACGTCCTTGCGCCCCTCGGCGCCCATGGCGGCCGCGCGCTCGGGGTCGGAGAGCAGCTCGGCGATCGCTCCCGCCATCGCCGCCGGGTCCCCCGGGGGCACCAGGATCCCGGTGCGGCCGTGGTCGACGTAGTGGTCCATGCCCGGGTTGTCGGTGGCGACGACGGGGCGCCCGCTGGCCAGCCCCTCCAGCGCCACCGTGAGCCCCGCGCCGACCGGGTTGGACCGCAGCGCGATCGCGACCACCGTCGAGCGCCGGTAGAGGCCGCGCATGGCGGCGTTCATCCGGCGGGCGTGCACCACGCCGGCGTCCGGGGCGAGCGTCACGGGGATCGTCGTCGCGAGCTCCAGCCACGCCGGCACGCCGCCCGCGCGGACCTGCTCGACGGCGGCCACCAGCGTGTCGTGGTCGCGGTTGCGGTCGTCGCCGACGCTCGTGATGGTCACGCCGCCGGGGTCGCGCTCGTCCCACGGCTGCTCGGGGTAGAACTCGGGGTCGATCCCCAGGGTCACGCCGTGGACCCGGCCGGGATCGACGTCCCAGTGCTCGCGCAGGATCGGGACGACGCCCGGGGACTGGCTGAACATCCCGGCCGCCCGCCGGAGCGCCCGCGTCGTGGCGATGCGCTCGGACCGGCCGAGCAGGTCGGGCCGCTCCAGCCAGCCGATGCCGGTGACCACCGGACGGCGCGGCGAGGTGAACAGCGCCGGCACGCCGGTGCGCTCGTCCATGCAGAGCACCGCGTCCGCGCCGCGGCGCTGCACGGCGCCGGTCACGGCCGTGACGGCCTCGTAGCCGTCGAGCCGGTTGCGCACCTTGCGCGACGCGTAGGCCACCGCACCGTGCGCCGGGCGCCGGAAGGTCACGACGTCGCCGTCGTCGCCGATGTGGTGCAGACCGTAGGGGGTGTGGTCCGGGATCTCGCCGCGGGCGTTCCGGAGCCGGTACTCCTCCACGTCGAGCTCCTCGGGCAGCTCCACGTGTACGTGCATGTGCTCGATCTCCCCCTGCGCTGCGTCCGTGACCCGTTCGGGCTACGGCGACGCTACCGATGTCCGGTGTCGGCCCGATCGCCGGATGTCGGGTCGCCGCGGCGGGCTGCCCACCCGCCCCGGGACCCACGCCATCGTCGCACCCGACGTCACACCGGGGAGCCGCGCGTCACCGCAACCCGCGGGCCCGCCGTGCGTCTTCCCCTCTGGTGCTGCGTGCGGTACCGGGCACCCGACGGGGTCCCGACACCGCCTCGCTACCGTGGTCCGAGCCCGAACGGGTTCCCGATCGGGCCGGCCCTGGCCCCCGACAGGACGGAAGACGAGATCTTGCCCGGAAGAGCACTCATCCTCGTCGAGAACCTCTCGGTGCCGTTCGACCGTCGCGTCTGGCAGGAGGCCACGACGCTGCGCGACCACGGCTGGGACGTCGAGGTGATCTGCCCGAGGGGCACCGCGCGCGACACCGAGCGCGAGGCGACCGTCGACGGCGTCCGCATCCACCGCTACCCGCTGCAGGCGGCATCCGGCGGCCCGCAGGGCTACCTCAAGGAGTACTCGGCTGCCCTGTTCCACTCGGTGCGGCTGGCCCGGGCGGTCCATCGGCGCGCCCCGGTCGACGTCGTGCACCTGTGCAACCCGCCGGACCTGCTGTTCGTGGTCGCGCTCGTGCTCAAGGTGCTGAGCGGCGGCCGCACGAAGGTCGTCTTCGACCAGCACGACCTCGTGCCCGAGCTCTACCTCTCCCGCTTCCGCCCGAAGCGCGACGCGCTCTACTGGGCCCTGCGGCTCACCGAGTTCCTCACCTACCGCACCGCCGACGTGGTGATCTCCACCAACGAGAGCTACCGCTCCAAGGCCGTCGGCCGCGGGCGGGTGCGGGGCGACCGGGCGTTCACGGTGCGCAGCGCGCCCGCGCTCGACCGGTTCAAGCAGGTCCCGCCGGAGCCCGAGCTCGCCCGCGGCAAGGAGCACCTGCTGGTCTACCTCGGCGTGATGGGCCCGCAGGACGGCGTGGACTACGCGGTCCGCGCCCTCGCCCGCCTCGGGGAGCGCCGGGACGACTGGCACGCCGCGTTCCTCGGCGGCGGTGACGCCTTCGACGACGTCGTCGACCTCGCCCACCGCCTCGGGCTCGACGACCGGGTCACCTTCACCGGCATGGCCGACACCCCCGACGTGCAGCGCTACCTCTCGACCGCGTGCCTCGGCCTCGCCCCGGACCCGCTCAACCCGCTCAGCGACCTGTCCACCATGAACAAGATCATGGAGTACATGGCGATGGGCCTGCCCATGGTGTCGTTCGACCTCACCGAGGGCCGCGTCTCCGCCGGCGACGCCGCGCTCTACGCCCGTCCGAACGACGTGGACGAGTACGCGTCGCTGGTCTCCGACCTGCTCGACGACCCCGTCCGTCGCAAGCAGATGGGCGAGGTCGGCCGCGCACGCGTCGCCGGCGCGCTCTCCTGGTCGCACTCCCAGTCCTCCCTGCTCGCCGCGTACGCGACGGTGGACCCGGCCCGCCGGTGACGGCGCCGGTGCCTTCCCGACGACGGGTCGCGGGTCCGCTCCGCGGCGGGCGCGGCCGGTCCGGCTCCGCTCCGCTCCGCGTCCTGGTCGTCGGCCAGGCCGAGGGGACCCCCGGCGGGATCTCCTCGGTCCAGCGGCTGCACGTGCGCTTCCTCGACGCCCGCGAGGACGTCGCGGTCCGGGTGGTCACCACCTACGACGAGGTCGGTGCCGCACGGCGGCTGTGGCTGATGACGACCGGGATCGCGCGCGCCGTCGCCCTCGTCCTGGGCGGCCGCGTCGACGTGGTGCACCTGCACGTCGCCAAGGGACTCTCGGCGCTGCGCAAGGGTCTGATCGTCACGGTGGCGCGCCTGCGCGGCGTCCCGACGGTGCTGCACACCCACGCCGGCGCCTTCGCGGAGTGGTTCGACGGCCTGCCCGCGCCGCTGCGCCCCGTCGTCGCGTGGCTGCTGCGCGCCGACCGCGTGATCGTCCTCGCCGACGGTGCCCGCGAGACCTACACGAGCCGCCTCGGGCTCGCGGCCGAGCGCGTCCCCGTCGTCGCGAACCCGGTGGAGTGGCCGGCGGAGCTCCCGCCGCGCGACCCGCACGCGAGCCGCGTGCGCGGGGTCTTCCTGGGGCGCCTGATCGACCGCAAGGGCGTCTTCGACCTCATCGACGCGATCGCCTCGCTGCACGCCGAGCACCGCGCTCGCCTGCACGTGACCCTCGCCGGGCACGGCGACGTCGACGCGGTGCACGCGGCCGTGGCCGCGGCCGGGCTCGCGGGCAGCGTCGACGTCCGCAGCTGGATCGGACCCGAGGAGCGCGACGCGCTGCTGCGCGAGGCCGAGCTCCTCCTGCTCCCCAGCTGGTGGGAGGGCCTGCCGATGTCGGTCCTCGAGGGGATGGCGTGGGGGCTGTGCCCCGTCGTCACCCCGGTCGGTGGCCTCGCCACCCTCGTTCGCGACGGCGACAACGGTGTCGTCGTCCCGGTGCACGACCCCGCGGCGCTCGGCGCCGCCCTGGACAAGCTGCTCTCCGACGACGACGTCCGGGTCCAGCTGGGGGCCCGGGCCCGCGAGAGCGTCGCACCGTTCGGCGCCGACGCCTGGGCGGACCGCCTCGTGGCCCTGTACCGCGAGCTCCTCGTCCCCGATCAGCTCCCCGACCGGCACGGAAGGAAGTCCCACCATGGCTGACCGCAGCGAGCACGGCACCGTGCTCACCTACGACCCGATCGAGTTCCCGTTCTCGACCGTCGTCGCCAAGATCCTGGACACGCCCGACCTGGAGAAGATCCACGAGCTGGGCCGCCGGGCGGACGTGGACAACCACGACCAGGACTCCGACGACCACTCGATCTTCTACCGCGAGTACGACCAGGTGCGGGACCTCTACGACCGCTTCCTCGTCGAGTGGATCCTGCCGCAGTACGGCGAGGACCTCGCCGTACAGCGCGTGCCCACCTTCCGGGTGCACCGCCCGGGCAGCGTGGCGGTGTCCGAGTTCCACAAGGACTCCGACTACAACCACCAGCCGGCCACCCTGAACTACTGGCTGCCGCTGACCCGCGCCTACGGCACCAACTCGATGTGGATCGAGGACGCCCCGGGCAGCGACACCTACTCCCCCGCCGTCGTCGAGCCCGGCGAGGTGTTCCGGTTCGACGCCGTGAACAACCGCCACGGCAACTACGCGAACGACACCGACACCTCGCGCGTGAGCTTCGACTTCCGCGCGATCCCGCTGCGGCTGTTCGTCGACGAGGGCAAGTCCACGGTGAACGCCAAGCGCCGCATGGACCTCACGGGCTACTACCGCAAGCTCAGCGCCGACGGGACGCTGGGCGAGTAGGTGGCCTTCGGCCAGGTGAGCACTAAGTGGGGCTATAGCACCCCTTAGTGCTCACCTGCGCGGAGCGCACATCTCCGAGATCCCCCGCGTCGCCCGCCACCCCAGCACCGTCGCGATGCGGGACGCGTCCGCCACCACGCGGGCCGGGTCGCCCGGCCGACGCCCGACGATCTCGTAGGGCACCGCCCGCCCGCGTGCCGCCGACACCGCGGTGATCACCTCGAGCACGCTCGTGCCCTCGTTGCGACCCACGTTGAGCGCCCCGGGCGACCGGCCCTCGAGCAGCGCCTCCGCGGCCGCGACGTGGGCCTCGGCGAGGTCGGAGACGTGCACGTAGTCGCGCAGGCAGGTGCCGTCCGGCGTGGGCCAGTCGTCGCCGAACACCTTCACCGGCTCCCCCGTGGCGGCCGCCCGCTCCACCAGCGGCAGCAGGTTGGTCGCGCCCCGGTCGGCCAGCGTCGCGGACGCCGTGCCCGCCACGTTGAAGTAGCGCAGCGCGGTCCACCCCAGGCCCTCGGCCTCGGCGTGCCGGCGCACCGCCCACTCCCCCGCGAGCTTCGTCTCGCCGTAGGGGCTCGTCGGCAGGGTGGGGTGCTCCTCGGTGACGGGCTCGGCCGAGGTCTCGCCGTACACCGCCGCGCTCGAGGAGTACAGGAACCGCCCGATCCCCGCGGCCGTCGCGGCGCGCAGGATCGCCACCGTGCCGCCGACGTTGTGCTCGTAGTAGGTGAGCGGGACCGCGACCGACTCCGGCACCGACTTCTTCGCCGCGAGGTGCACCACCCCGGCCACGTCCCGACGACGGGTGAGGTCGGCCAGGACCTCCCCCAGCCCGGGGTCGAGCAGGTCGTGGCGCAGCAGCTCGACGTCGTCGGGCAGGCGCTCGACCAGCCCCGTCGACAGGTCGTCGAGCACCACCGCGTCGTGCCCCGCGGCCCGCAGGGCCCGCAGCACGTGGGACCCGATGTAGCCGGCACCGCCGGTCAGCAGCCAGGTCGAGTTCCGGACGTCCATCGGGAGGTCACCCTAGTCAGCGACGGGCGCCGTCCCCGCCGAGGGGACCGCCGCCCGGGGGCGGTCCGGAGGCCCACGAGTAGCATTCGGACCGATGAGCACCCGGTCCACGGCGATCGCCCGAGGCGTCGCGATCCAGGTGCTCGCCAAGTTCTCGGCGCTGCCGCTGTCGATGGTCACCCTCGGCATCGCCACCCGCTACCTCGGCGAGGGCGGGTACGGCGTCCTCGCCGCGGCGGTCGTCTTCGCGCAGACCTTCGAGGCCTTCACCGAGCTCGGCCTGGGCACCATCATCGTGCGCCGCGTGGCGGGCCTCGGCGGGAACCTCGAGCGCCTCGTCGGGATGAACATCTCCTTCTCGACGGTGTACGCGCTCCCGTTGGCGATCATCGCCGCGATCGCGGGCATCGGCGTCTACTGGGGCGACTACGAGCAGCAGGCCGCGGTCTGCGTCCTGGCCGTCGGACTGATCTTCACGACGGTCTCGTCCTGCTACGAACCGGTCTTCGACGTCAAGGTCCGGTACTCCTCCGCCGCGTCGGCGGAGTTCTTCTCCCGGGTGCTGACCCTCTCGGCGGCCGCCTCCGTCGCCTACTTCGACTGGGGTCTGCTCGCCATGTGCGCGGTGCAGATCATCCCCCAGGCGCTGCGTCTGGTGATCCAGTGGTGGGGCGCGCGCCGGCTGACCCAGCTGAGCTGGGTGGTCGACTGGCCCGAGATGTGGAAGCTGCTCAAGGAGGCCTTCCCGCTCACCGTCATCTCGATCATCGCGGTGCTCTACTGGCGCGCGGACGGCCTGCTGCTGTCGATCCTCGGCACGTCCGAACAGATCGGTGGGTACTACGCCGCCCTGCAGATCGCGTTCACGCTCACGCTGATCTCGCAGGTGTTCGAGCGCTCCGTGCTCTCGACGATCAACGAGACCTACAACTCCGATCGGGCCCGCTTCGCCCGCGCCGTCGACCAGGGCTACCGGTTCCTGCTGCTCATGGGTTTCCCGATCGCGGTGATCGGGTGGCCGCTGGCGCAGCGGATGGCCGACCTCGTGGGCGGCTCGAACGGCGTCGGCGCGTTCGCCGGTCCGCCCCTGCAGTTCTTCTTCATCGCCGTGGCCATGACGTTCCTGTCGGCGATCGTCTCCGACGGGCTCATCGCCGCCCACGAGCAGCGCTACCTGACGACGATGTCGACGATCAACCTGGTCATCAACATCGTCGGCAACATCATCCTCATCCCGCACCTCGGCGCCGTGGCGTGCGGGATCATGCTGATCGTCACCGAGACGATCGGGGTGCTCGCCTCGCAGTGGCGGCTGCGCCGCCACGGCGTGCACCCGCTGCCGTTCGCCTACCTGGCCCGGCTCGTCCCCGCCGGCCTGCTCGCCCTCGGCGCGATCTATCTGACCTACGACCTGCCGCTGCTCATCCCGCTCGCGGCGGGCGGCATCGCCTACTTCGGCGGCGCGCTGCTCGTCGGGGCGATCCCGCCCGCGATGCGCAACGCCCTGCTCGGCGCGCTGCGCCCGAAGAGCCTCGACCGCATGGAGGCCGAGGCCGCGGCGGAGAACGCCGACGACGGCATCGGCGCCGCGCCCTCCGCGCCGACGGTCGAGCCGCGGATCGACCCGGCCGGCGTGGGCCTGGACGCGGCGACCACCGTGCTGCCCGGCATGTCGCGGGTGCCCGAGGGTCGCAGCGCCCTCGACGCCGAGACCGCCCAGATGCGCCCGACGGTCGCCGCCGGCACCCGCAGCGTCCCCCGCCGGGACCTCGCCGACATCACCGACGTGCCCACCATGGAGCTCGACATGGCGGCGCTGCAGACGATCCGCATGCGTCAGCAGGGCAAGTTCGTCGAGATGCGCGTCATCCGGAAGGGCTGACCGGGGCGGGGGCGGGGTCACTCCCGGTGTCGTGCCACGATCGCCGTGTCCGGTTCGGGGAGTGGACGGCGAAGGAGTCATCGGGTCGTGTCGGGTCGTGAGCTGGCGGTCCTGATCGTGTCGTACCGGCGGGCCGACCTGCTGGACCGGGCGCTGCGCAGCGTCGAGAAGCACCTCCCGGACGCGCCGGTGTACGTGTGGGACAACGCGTCGTCGGGCTCGGACGAGGTCCGCGCGCTGGCGGGGACCTGGCCGCAGGTGCACTGGACCTTCTCGGCGTCCAACCTCGGCTACATCGCGGCGATGAACCGGCTCGCGGCGCAGTGCCCGGACGCCGACATGCTGCACCTCAATCCCGACGCCGAGCTCATCGGTCCGCTGACCGCGGCCCGGGCGGCCCTCGCGGAGCCGCGCGTCGCCGCCGTCTCCCCGACCGTGCTCGACCCCGAGGGCCGCGAGCGCCCCTGGGATGTCGCGCACCGCGAGCAGAGCGTGCTGCGGAACCTGCTCAACGCCGCCGGCTACGCGAAGCGGCTCCGGGAGCACCCGCGCCTGGCCGGGCTCTCGGACCTCTACCCCGAGACGCCGCACGACGTCGACGGCTACATGGCGGGCTGCTGCCTGCTCCTGTCCCGCGACGCGTGGAACGCCCTGGGACCCTTCGACGAGCGCTTCTTCGTCTACGGCGAGGACGCCACCTGGCAGCCCGCGGCCCGCCGCGCGGGATGGACGCTCAAGCTGGTCGACGACGACGGGCCGCAGGTGCGGCACGCCGCGGCGGGCACCCAGACCGGCGACCCGCTCGCCTCGCAGCGTGGGGTCGACCTGCTGCGGGCCGCCCAGGTGATGGCGCTCGGCAACGCGGGCAACCGCGGGCCGGGCACGGTCTTCTCGCTGGGCACCGCGGTGCTCGACCGCGTGCAGCGCTCCAAGCGCACCGACCGCCGTCGTCGCCGGATCGCCCTGACCGAGCGCGCGGCCGGGCGGCCCGGCGTCGTGGTGACGACGAACGACCTCGACCTCGGCGGGGCCGAGCGGCAGCGGGTGCTGCTGGCCAACGCGCTCGCGGCACGCGGCCACCCGGTGACGATGGTGTGCCTGCAGGGCCTCGGGCTCTACACCGCCGAGCTCGACCCGCGGGTGCGGCTCGCGTTCGTCCCGTGGTGGCAGCCGACGGTGGAGGTCGCGGGCGACGAGGCCGTCGTCGTCGGCGGGGTCACCAACACCGAGGTCGCCTTCGCCCGGGCATGGCGGGCGCTCGGGCGCGTGTCCGGGCAGGAGCGGCGCTGGATGCCCGCGACGCACGACCCGGCGCGGCTCGACCGGGCCACCTACTCCGACACGCTCGCGAGCAGCCTGCGCACCGCCGACGGGCTGCTGGTGCTCTCCGCGCAGCACCACGTCGACCTGACCCGACACCAGGCGCTCACCGACGTCGTCATGGCCGCCCCGAACGGCATCCCGACCGCCGACCCGCTGCCGTTCCGCGCGACCGGCACCGCGCCGGTCCGGTTCGCCATGCTGACCCGGGTCGTCGAGTACAAGAACCCGCTGCTGCTCATCGAGGCGCTCGCCGCCACCGGGCGTGACGACTGGACGCTCGACGTCTTCGGCGACGGCCCGGACAAGGCCCGGCTCGAGGCGCGGACGCCCGCGGCGCTGCGCGACCGGGTGCGCTGGCGCGGGGCGGTGTCCGGCCCGGACGCGGCGTTCGCCGAGACCGACGTGCTCTGCGTCCCCAGCGACTTCGAGGCGTTCCCGCTGGTGATGGTGGAGGCGATGACCCGGGGCGTGCCGGTGATGGCCTCGGCCAGCGGCACGGTGCCGGAGATGCTCGACGACGGCGCCGCCGGAGTCGTGGTCGCCCCGGCGACCGTCCAGGCCTGGACCGCGGCGCTGATGACCGCGCTGGCGGACCGCGACCGGCTCGCCGCCCTCGGCGCGGCCGGGCGGGAGCGGGCGCTCGCGCGCTACACCGACGCCGCGATGGCCGACGCCTACCAGCGGGCGTTCGCCCGGCTGTTCGGCCGGCCGGTCCCCGGTGGCCCGACCGAGCCGGCGGAGCTGCTGTGAAGGTCCTCTGGCTGTCCCCCTGGCTGCGCACGCTCACGCGCGTGCAGGTCGACGCCCTCACCACGGCCGGGCACGAGTGCCTGGTGGTGACCACCGACCAGCACTACGAGAAGGTCGCCGCGCGGTCCGACGAGCGGGTCCTCGACCCGGCGATCAAGGACCCGCGCACGCTCCCCGCCCTCGCGCGGGTGACGGCGGAGGCCCGCCGGTTCGGGCCCGACGTCGTGGTCTCCGAGCTCATGCACGACCCCCGGTGGCTGCCGATGACCCGGCTCGCGCCGCTGGTGCAGGTGGTCCACGACGACCGCCCCCACGACGCGACCGAGGAACGGCCCTGGCACCAGCGCGCGGTGCTCGACCACCAGACCCGCTCGGCGGCGGCCGTCGTCGCGCCGAGCGCGCACGTGGCGGCGGTGCTGTCGGCGCGGTTCGGGCGCCGGATCGACGTGGTGCCGGTGACCTCCGACGTCCCCGAGGCGGCGCTGCCCCCCGTGCCCGTGCCTGCCTCGGAGCGGCGGGACTTCGTGCTGCTCGGTCGGATGTCCCCGTACAAGAACGTCGAGGTGGCGCTGCGGGCGTGGGCGGCGCACACCGCGTCCCCGGCCCACCGGGGCGACCGGCTGCTGCTGCTCGGGAACGGTCCGCTGTCCGAGCTCGACCTGCCGGAGCACGTCGAATGGCGGCGTGAGCACTTCTCCTACGCCGACGTCCTGCCCGACCTGGCGCGCGCCAAGGGGTCCCTCGCGCACTACCGGCTCGCGACCCAGAGCGGCGTCCAGGTGCTCTCGATGCAACTGGGCGTCCCGACGATCGTCTCCGACTCCGGAGGCCTCCCCGAGTTCGCCCCGCCGTCGCTGCCGCCGCTGCCGATCGACGACGTCGCCGGTCTGACCGCCGTGTTCGGTCGCCTCGCCGACCCCGCCGTGGCCGCCGAGGTCGGCGCGGCCGCCCGCGCCCACTACCTGGCGCACTTCTCCGCCGACCGTGCCGCCGAGGGGTGGGCGACCGTGTTCGCCCGGGTGTCGGCGGCCGCCGGTTCCGAGCGAAGGGCCCCCTCGGTCGGGTAGGCGGGCCGTGGGCGCCCGGCGCCATGGGTGCCGCCCACGCCGAGGTTCACACCAGGCAGCCGCGCGGGCCCTCCGACCTGCCCCACGTCACCCTCGCGCCCGTGAACGACGACGGCCCGGCGCCGGAGCGGGAACTCCAGGGCCGGGCCGTCGGTCGGACCAGATCAGTCGCGCGAACCCCCGCGATCGGCGTCGCCGGAGGTGGTCGACGCGACGCGGTTCGGCGTCGCGTCGGGCCGGGGCCGGGGCCGGGGCGTGGGGCTCGGACCACCCTTGCGCCGCATGTCGACGGCCACGGTGTCGGCGTCGAGCCCGCCCGAGCGGGCCGGGGTGTGCCCACCGGGTGCCACGCTCGGGGCCGGCGACGGCGAGGACGTCGACGACGGGCTCTTCGGCTTGATCGACACCGGCTTGCCGGGCGCGGGCCGTCGAGGCGTGGGCGAGGACGATGAGGACGACGACGGCGAGGTGCCGACCGTCGTCGTCGGGGCGTCCGCCTCCGGGGCACTGGGCTTCGGCGCGGATCCCGAGCCGTTCGCGGCCGGAGCGGGCTTCGGACCCGACCCTGCCGCGGCGGCGCCGGCCTGCCCGTTCACGGCACTCCCGTTGGCCGCCGGCGCGGGCTTCGGCGCCGCACCGCCGCCCGGACCGGAGGACCCCTTCGCGCCGGCGGGAGCAGGGCTCCCCGAGGACGGTGCGGCACCGCTCTTCGCGGCGCCGGGGTTCTGGGCCGGACCCGGGGTCGGGCCGCCCTGCTTCGGCGCAGCCTGCGGAGGACCGGACTGCGGCGTCTGGCCCCGGGCGCCGTTCTGCTGCTGCCCCTGCGGGGCATTCTGCTGACCGCCCTGCGGCGCCTGACCCTTCGCGCCGTTCTGCTGCTGGCTCTGCGGGGTGCCCTGCTGCTGACCGCCCTGGGGCGCCTGCCCCTTGGCCCCGTTCTGCTGCTGGCCACCCTGCGGGGCGTTCTGCTGGCCACCCTGCGGCGCCTGGCTCTTCGCGCCGTTCTGCTGCTGGCCCTTCGGGCCGTTCTGCTGAGCGGCCGGCGACGGCTTCGGCCCTGCGCCGTTCGGCCCGGGGGTCGCACCGGGCTTCGGCGCACCGGGACCGGACGGTGTCTGACCACCGCGGCCGGCCTGACCGTTGGCGCCGTTGGCGGGCCCGGCGTTCTTGGCACCGCCGCCCGCGGACCCGGCCGCCGCACCCGCTGCCGTGGCACCGCCGGGCGAGGGCTTGGACGGCGAGGGCTTCGACGGTGACTGCGGACCGGGACCCGGCCCGGGGCGCCCGTTCTGGCCGGACTGCGCCGAACCGTTCTGCTGCGCGGGGCCGGAGGGCGACGGACCACCCGCGGAGGGCTTCTGTCCGGGACCGGCCGAGGGCTTCGAGGGCGACTGCGGACCGGAGCCCGGGGAACCACCGGGACCGGACGACGACGCGGCCTTCGCCGCCGCCGCACCGGCGGCAGCCCCCGCGGCACCGGCGGCGACGGCACCGGCCTTGCCGGGACCGCTGCCCTCACCCGTGCCGGAGGACCCGGCCCCGGAGGACCCGGCCGAGGTGCCCGAGGTCCCGCCGGACGAGCTGCCCGACGGCTTGCCGTCGGCAGCGGCCGCGGCCGGCTTCGCCGCCCCGGCGCCGGCACCGGACTCGCCGCCCTGCACCCGCTGGGTGGCCTCGGACGACCCGGGGCCGGCGCCACGGGCGGCGGCGAGCTGCGCCGCGGAGACCGGGGTGGTCGGGGTCGGGTCGACCGCCGGCTGCGGCGCGGGCGGACCCGACGGTCGCGGCGGCGGGGGCAGGGGCCGACCGGGCGGCGGGTAGTAGCCGGGCGGAGGACCGAGCGCGGGGTTCGCCCCGGTCGGCGGGCCCATCATCGGGGGCCGGGCGCCGTCGGGGTCGCTGGACACCCACGCGAGGACCCGGTTCCCCGTGCGGCGCACGTACTGCGAGCCGTAGAGGACCACGCCGATCAGCACGAGCAGGAGCCCGGCGATCGCGCCGCCCGCCACGCGCAGCACGGAGCTGGACTGGCTCTGCGTCGGGGTGGACGGGTCGCCGGTGACCTGCGTGGTGATGCGTGGCGGCTGACCCGGGGCCGGCGTCTCGAGGACCTCGACGGCCTGGGTGAAGGACTGGGTGACCGCCCGGGCGGACCGGACGGCGTCGTCGGGGGTGGCCCCCTGCACGTCGATCGACAGGACGGTCGTGTCGCTCCCCGCGTTGGCCGTGACCCGCGAGGCGAGGTCCGGCTCGGAGATCCCGAGCTGCTGGGCGGCCGGGCCGAGCACCTGGTCGCTCGTCACGAACTCCGCGTACGTCGACATCCGCTGGTTGACGTACTGGTTCGCGTTGTAGACCTCGTCGGCGTCCCCACCCCCGCCTCCGGAGACGAGGACCTGGGACGCGGAGGTGTACCCCTGCCCCGAGACCCGGAGGTCCACGACGAGACCCACCACGGCACCGAGCACGGCACCGAGCACGAGCACCCACCACGCCTTGCGTAGCGCTGACGTCACGGTCATCGGTGTGCTCACTCCTCCATGGTGCCTGCGGGGACGGCAGGACGTCGGGGGGGACCCGGCGGACGCATCGGTCCGGCGCCCGGCGGACGCATCGGTCCCGCGCCCATCGGGGGCCCGGGCCGGCGCGGTGGGAAGGGCGGCCGGGTCGGCCAGGGCGACCACGTGGCGAACGCCGACAGCGCCGCCATGAGGGTGACCGTGGTGATGATCGCGGGTCGGTCGACGAGCATCGTCTGCAGGCTGGACTGCGCCGCGAGGCACGCCAGGCCCATCCCGACGACCACGACCATCGGGGCGCCGGGCGATCGCCGCCGCCAGGACAGCAGCACCGTCGAGAGGATCCGGGTGCCCGCGAAGGCGTAGGCGAACAGGCCCAGCACCCCCATGTACAGCCAGATCCGCAGGTACTGGTTGTGGATGTACGGGCGCGGGTCGACGTACGGCCGGCTCAGGTCGTTGTTGTACTGCGGCAGCTCCCCGCCGTAGTACTGCCCGACGCCGACCCCGAAGAAGGGCTGGCGCTCGAGCGTGGCGTAGGCGGCGGCGTTCTCGCGCAGCCGGTCGGGGAGGCTGTCCTCGCCGTAGGCCTGCCCGGTGACGACGCTCGTGGCGCGCAGCGCGATGGCCTTCGCCTGCCCACCGGCCAGACCGGTGAGCGCGACGCTGAGCCCGATGGCCCCGACGACGACGAGCACCGCGGCGCGGCGCACCAGGCCCTTGGGGCCGTGCGTCACGGCCGCGACCGCCACGACGAGCAGGATCAGCGGGGCCCAGGTCGAACGGTTGAAGCTCGCGGCCTGGTGCAGCACGCCGATGACGACGAGCCCGATCCACAGCCAGCGCGGCCGGCGCGGCATCAGGGCCGAGAGCAGCAGGATCAGCAGCGGCGCCCACATGTCGAGTGTGGGACCGGAGAGCCGGGCGACGTCGGAGGTGGCCGACCCCGTGATGACCGAGGTGCGCTCGTCCACGAGGAGCCGCGACCACCCGGCCACGGAGGCGACCAGCACGATCGAGCTGCAGACCCCGGCGATCGACAGCATCACCGCGATCAGCTGGTGCGGGCGCCGGGCGAAGGCGAAGTACACCGGGAAGAACGCCGCGACCATGAGCAGGGCGCGGTAGTTGTCGATCATCAGGCTGAACGCCCCGCCGAGCGCCAGCGCGGCGACGGCGCCGACCGTGGCGGCGACCAGGATCGCGATCACCGGCCACGTGAGCACCGGCCGGGGCGAGCGGGCGATCCCCCGGCCGCGCAGCAGCAGCACGAAGGCGAGCACGAGCGAGACCTCGAGCACCGTCGGCGTCACCGGGCCGAGCTTGATCAGGTCGACCTTCTCCGGGAACACGCCGACGCCGGTGAACAGCAGCGCCGCCGAGGACCACCGGGGGTCGGCCTTCTTCCACGTCCACACCGCGGCCGCGAGGACCGGGATCAACGGGAAGATCGCGAGCCCCGTCAGGCCGTAGCCCGCGATCGACAACGCCGCGATCCCCGCCGTCACCTTGCCGACCGGCGAGCGCAGACCGGTGATGATCAGGTCGCGCAGCGCCTCGTGCATCACCGCCTGGTTCAGCTCGACCATGCGCCGGCGGGACCGGATGGTGAACGGGGCGAGGTCGCGCGACCAGCGTCCGGGCCGCAGCAGGGAGCACGCGAGCAGCGACAGGATGAACCCGCCGACCGCGCCGAGGATCGCCCACCAGCGGGCCTCCTCGACGCCGTGGTCGGTGGCGGGCCCGCCAGGGCTCACGACCCGCGCGGTCACCTTGGAGTTCGCCGAGCCGGGGTAGCGCTCGCTGCCGACCACCACGTCGGCGAGGGCCTGCGCCGCGGTGCTCGCGTCCGCCGCGACGGTCGCCTCGTCGTCGGAGGTGACCGTGACCTCGAGGATCTCGGTGGCCGTGAGGTGCTTGGACGAGATGGAGACGGTCGCCGGGTCGAACGGGGTGCTGCCGGGCCGCGCACCGATCTCGGCGGCCCGCCGGGCGACGGCCTCGCTGCTGCCGAGCGTCTCCCAGGTGGTCAGCCGGTCCTGGATGTAGCGCGAGCCCCGGGCGATGTTCTGGTCGGTCTCCATCGTCGAGTTGAAGACCACCTCGGAGGTGCTCTGCCAGCGCCCGACCGAGGCGAACACCCCGACGAAGGTGATCGCGCCCGTGAGCAGCGTCGAGAGCACGACGACGGCGGCGGCGACGCGGAGATGGGGGCTGCTGCGCCGGGGCCGCGTCGGGCCGGGCCGCTGCTGCGGGACCCGGGGCCCGGGCGCGGCGCCCGCTGCCCGGTGGGCCTCGACTGCCGTCATGCCACGCGTCCCATCCCTCGATCGTGTCGGTCCGGCCGTACGGTCCCCGTCACCCGCCCGGCTGAGCCGGACGGCGGCACCGGCCGCTCCCGCCCGGGCAGTCTAGGGCCGACCCCCGACGGCCCACCCACCCGCCGGTGAGCAGGGCCGATCGGGGCAGCCGTCCCGCAAGACGCCGCGCCGCACCCCGCGGTGCTTCGTCGGAGACGTGGGTCACTCAGCTCCGCGGCTCCGCCACGCGGACGGCCGGGTCCACGACGACCCACCGGCCGCCCGCCGCCTCGACCTCCGGGATGCGGTCGCGCATCTCCTCGAGCAGGTCGGTGACGAAGAGGACCACCTCGTCGGGCCGTCGCCCCGCGACGTCCGCCGCGGCCACGATGGGCACCGGCACCCCCGGGAACCGGCGGCCCTGCTTGCCGGGCGACCCGTCGGCGACGGCGGGCAGCAGGTCCGGCCCGATCCGGGCCCGGTTGAGCAGCGGCACGGCCCGCGACGCCGCGGCGTAGCCGAGGACCGAGCGGCCCGCGTCCCGCGCGGCGGTGAGGTGCTCGGCGAGCGCGTCGGCGCTCGCGGCCGTCGCGCCCTCGAGGGTCCCGACGACGGCGGGGTCCAGCACGCCCGCCGCGGTCTCGGCCTCGACGAGCGCCGACACCGACGCCGGGTCGGCCGGGCCGCCCACGCCCCGACGACGCGCGGCGAGCAGCACCGTCCCGCCGTAGAGGTCGAAGCGGAACGCGTGCGTGGCCTCGAACCCGATCTCCTCGAGCATGCGCACCAGCACCGGCGTCGAGTAGTAGGCGAAGTGCCCGTGCCGCAACGCGTTCCACCCGCCGTCGGCGACGATCGCGGCGAGCGTGTGGAACTGCAGCAGCAGCGTCCCGCCGGGCGCCACCGCGGCGGCCCGGCGCCCGAGGCCGGCGGCCTGGTCCGCGTCGTGCATGAGCCCGAAGCAGTCGATCACCAGGTCCGCGCCCACGCCCTCGGGCACCGGGGACAGCCCGACGGCGTCGAGCAGGTCCAGCCACGACCCGCCGTGCGGACTGCCGAACTCGGTCACCGTCGTCCGCGCCGTGCCGTCCGGCGCGTCCAGCAGCCCCGCCGCCCGCACCCGGGACACGGCGTCGCGGGCCTGGTCGACCATCGCCTGCGGTTCGGCGCCCCGCGGCTCCTCGGGGGTGGTCGGGTCCTCGGCGAGGTTCGCCAGGCCGCATCCGGAGCACAGCCACATCCGCAGCGGGTGGACCGGGTCGGGCCCCGGGTCGTCGACGGCCGGGAAGTGGTCGGCCGCGGGCTGGTCGCCGAGGTCGAGCACCAGGGTGCCCTCGGTGGAGCCGCACCAGCGGCAGGTGACGGTGGCGGAGACCTCGCGGGTCACGGGGGGTCCTTCCTGACGGCGGGTCGATGCGTGCTGGGAGGGTGGTGGCCATGGAGGTTCGCACGAGCTCGATCGACGGTGTCCTGGTGTTCGTCCCCACGCCGCACACCGACGACCGGGGCTTCTTCACCCGCACGTTCGACACCGCGATCGGCGCCGAGCACGGCGTCGACCTCGGGGCCCTGGCGCAGGACAGCCAGTCGCGGTCCCGCGCGGGCACGATCCGCGGGATGCACGGGCGGCGCGGGGCGGGCGAGGCGAAGCTGGTGCGGGTGGCGCACGGGGCGGTGCACGACGTCCTCGTCGACGCCCGCCCGCACTCCCCCACGTTCGGCGTCGTCGCGAGCTTCCGGCTCGACGACGTCGACCACCACCACCTCTACGTGCCGGCCGGCCTGCTGCACGGCTTCCAGGCCATCAGCGACGCCGACGTCTGCTACCGCATCGACCGGCCGCACGCGCCCGGTGAGGACCTCGGGGTGGCCCACGACGACCCCGACCTGGCCATCACCTGGCCGGTCGAGGTCACCGCGATCTCCGAGCGCGACCGGACGGCCGGCTCGTGGAAGGACCTGGTGGCGACCCTCTAGACCAGCTCTAGACGGGCCGCAGCGTCGCGTCGAGCGTCCCGGCCTCCTGCCGCGCGTGCAGCACGGCGAGGCGGGTGAAGCGACGGTCGAAGGTCTCCTGGGTGAGCCCACGCGCCCGGTACTCGCGCAGCAGCTCGGCGGCCCCGTCGGCCACCGACCACGCCGCACGGAACTCCGGCAGCTCCTTCTCGATCCGCGAGAAGTCGACGCGGTAGGAGCGCGGGTCGCCGCCGGTCTCGCCGGTGACGATCAGCTCCGCCTCGGGCACGGCGACCTTCACGGCCTCGGCGATGTCGCGGACCTGCACGTTGTTGTCGGTGCGCCCGACGTTGAAGGCCCGGGCGCGCACGACCTCGGCCGGGGCCTCCATCGCGGCGATCGCGGCGGCGACGATGTCACGGCCGTGGCACAGCGGACGCCACGGCGTGCCGTCGCTCATCACGAGGATGCGCCCGGAGAGCACGGCGTGACCGACGAGGTTGTTCAGCACGATGTCGGCGCGCAGGCGCGGCGAGAAGCCGAACGCGGTCGCGTTGCGCATGGACACCGGCACGAACTCGTCCGACGCCAGGTCCACCAGGTCGGACTCGACGCGCACCTTGGACTCGGCGTAGGGGGTCACCGGCTTCATCGGCGCCTCCTCGTCGAGGACGTCGGCGGTGCCGGAGGCGCCGTACACCGAGCAGGTCGACGCGTAGACGAACCGGCCGACCCCGGCCTCCTTGGCCAGGCGGGCCAGCCGCGTCGAGGCGTGGTGGTTGATGTCGTAGGTGTGCTCCGGGGCCAGCGAGCCCAGCGGGTCGTTCGACAGCGCCGCGAGGTGGATGACGGCGTCGAAGCCCTCCAGCTGCTCGACGGTGACGTCGCGCAGGTCGACGGCGAGCGCCGGCGGGTCGGGCTGCTCCAGGTCCCCGAGGATGCAGTCGGCGTACAGCCCGGAGTCGAGGCCGGTGACCTCGTGGCCCGCCGCGGCGAGCATCGGGGAGGCCAGGGTCCCCAGGTAGCCCTGGTGGCCGGTCAGCAGGACGCGCACGTGCAACAGCTCCGTTCGGTGTTCTACACACCCACCAGCAGGCGGGTCGGGTGGAAGCCCTCGGCGTAGCGGACGCCGGCCTGCACCCCGCGGATCCGCGCGAGGCCGCGGAAGGCCTCGTCGTCGAACCAGGTGCGGCCGGTCTGCGAGGGGTAGTGCTCGTGCAGCAGCCGGATCTTGTCGTCCACGGCCTCCTGCGACAGCGGCCAGAGCACCGGCGGCTGCGCCAGGTCGGGCTCGGCCTTGAGGATCTCGTAGCCGAGCGTGGCGTGGTCCCGGAAGACCGTGGGGACGAGCCGGGCGAGCTCGCGGTGGTCCTGGTGGTCGTCGGCGCGGTGGCCGGCGAGCACCAGATCGGGCTCGGTGGTGCGCCGGAAGGTCTCCAGCGCCTCCTTCGCCCAGTTCCAGTGGTGGGGCAGGCGCCCGTCGGGCATGTCCAGCACGGTGACCTCCAGCGAGGCCCCGGGGCAGAACGCGGCGAGCGCGGCGCGCTCCTCGGCCTCCCGCGGCGTGCCGCCCCCGGAGAGCACCAGCGCCCGCACCCGCAGGCCCGGCCGGGCGCGACACAGCGTGAGGACGGTGCCGCCCGCTCCGATCGGGATGTCGTCGCAGTGCGCGCCGAGCAGGACGAGCTCGTCGAGCCGTTCGGGGACCAGGCGCTGCATCTAGGACTGCAGGTGCTGCGTGACGAGGCTCTCCAGCGGCGGGAGGTCCGGTCCCTGCTCCTTCTCCCAGAGCATCCACGGCCGGCTGCCGGCCCGGTAGGACGCCTCGAGCTGGTTGCGCTCCTTGAGCGTGTCCGCCGGGAGCCAGAAGCCCTCGTACGGGTAGCCCATCAGCTTGCCCTCGGCGGCCAGCGCGGTGCACGCGTCGCCCACCAGGTCCCCGTTCTCCGGGATGCGGTCGATCACCGACGGCCGCAGCACGAAGTAGCCGCCGTTCTCCCGCACGCCCATGTCGGTGACGGGGTGGATCGAGGTGATCCGGTCCTCGTCGTCGGACTCGACGATGTGGAACACGGCTTGCGGCAGCACCGCGAGCAGCGCCGCCTCGGCGTCGGAGTCGGAGAACCGCTTGACCATCTGGTCGAGCGGGGCGTCGGTCAGCACGTCGGCGTAGTTCGCGAGGAACATCTCGTCGCCGTCGACCAGGTGACGCACCCGGCGCAGGCGCTCACCGATCGGCGACTCCAGGCCGGTGTGGACGAAGTGGATCGTCCAGTCGGCGATGTCGGAGCCGCCGAGTTCGATCGCGCCCTCCCGCAGGACGAAGTCGTTCGACTCCGTCTCGCGGTAGTTGAGGAAGTAGTCCTTGATGTGGTGCGCCCCGTAGCCCAGGCACAGGATGAACTCCTTGTGCCCGAAGTGGGCGTAGTAGCGCATCACGTGCCAGATCAGCGGGCGCGGGCCGACCATCTGCATCGGCTTGGGGACGTCGGAGTCCCCATCCCGCATCCGCATGCCGAAACCGCCGCAGAACAGGACGACCTTCACTGCAGTACTTCCCTCTCGAGTTGGCTCAGGCGGGCGAGCTGCCGGGCTCCACGACCTCGAGGGCCGGGATCGGGAAGACGAGCTTCCCGCCCCACTCGGCCACCGGCGCCAGCTGCGCCGTGATCTCGTCGCGGAGGTTCCACGGCAGGACGAGCACGTAGTCGGGCCGGTCGGCGTCGATGCGCTCCGGCGGGTGGATCGGGATCCGCGTGCCGGGCGTGTACCGCCCGTGCTTGTAGGGGTTCCGGTCCACCGTGTAGGCGAGCAGGTCCGGACGGATGCCGCAGTAGTTCAGCAGGGTGTTGCCCTTGCCGGGCGCCCCGTAGCCGACCACGGTCTTCCCGGCATCGGCCGCCTCGATGAGGAAGCGCATCAGGTCGTTGCGGATGCGCGAGACCTCGCGGGCGAACCCGGCGTGGCCCTCGACGGTGTCCAGGCCGGCCTTGGCCTCGTCGGCCAGGACCTTCCCGACGGCGGGGGTGCGTCCGGCCCCCAGCTCGGTCGGCCGGGCCCAGAGCCGGATCGACCCGCCGTGGGTGGGGACCAGTTCGACGTCGACGAGGTCCAGGCCGCCGCTGGCCAGGGCCCTGATGGCCGTGCCGACGGTGTAGTACTGGAAGTGCTCGTGGTAGATCGTGTCGAACTGCCGGTAGGCCACGAGGGTCAGCAGGTGCTGCACCTCGATCGACACCCACCCGTCGTCGGCCAGCATGGCC
Organism: Actinomycetospora corticicola; assembly: GCF_013409505.1. Lineage (NCBI taxonomy): Bacteria > Bacillati > Actinomycetota > Actinomycetes > Pseudonocardiales > Pseudonocardiaceae > Actinomycetospora > Actinomycetospora corticicola. Next base: position 3,581,728 of record NZ_JACCBN010000001.1, read on the forward strand.
CGCAGGCCCTGCGTGAAGCCCACGACGTCGGGGATGTGCGCGTAGACGTTGTTCGCCACGACGAGGTCGGCCGGGCCGTGCTCGGCCCGCACCGCCGCGCCGGTCTCCGGCGAGAGGAACGCCGTGACGGTCGGGACGCCCTTGTCGCGGGCCGCCTGGCCCACGTTGACGCTGGGCTCGACGCCCACCGCGCGCATCCCGTCGGCCACCACGTGCTGCAGCAGGTAGCCGTCGTTGGACGCCGCCTCGACCACCAGCGAGTCCTGCGTCAGCCCCGCGCGCTCGGTGGCGGCGGTGACGAAGCGGCGTGCGTGCTCGACCCACGAGGTGGAGAACGAGGAGAAGTACGCGTACTCCGTGAACGTCTCGTCGGGGTCGATCAGCGGGGGCAGCTGCACGAGCAGACACGACCGGCACACCCGCGGGTGCAGCGGGAAGGTCGGCTCCGGGCCCTCGAGCGCCTCGGCGGTGAGGAACAGCTCGCACGGCGGCGTGGCCCCGAGGTCGACGAAGCTCTCCAGCTCCGTCGAACCGCACAGGCGGCAGACCAGGGCGGGGGCCCCCATCAGTAGGCCCCGTCACCGCGGAAGACGGCCGAGACCGTCTTCCACAGGATGACCAGGTCCATGGCGGGCGACCAGTTCTCCACGTAACGCAGGTCCAACCGGACCGACTCCTCCCACGACAGATCGGAACGGCCGCTGACCTGCCACAGACCCGTCATGCCCGGCCGCACCAGGAACTTGCGCTTGGCGGCGTCGGAGTAGGCGTCGACCTCTCCGGGCAGGGGCGGGCGGGGCCCGACCAGCGACATCGAGCCCCCGACGACGTTGAACAGCTGCGGGAGCTCGTCCAGAGAGTAGCGGCGCAGCATCGAGCCGATCCGGGTCACCCGGGGGTCGCGGCGCAGCTTGAACAGCGGACCGGAGCCGTCGTTACCGCCTGCGACCACCTGGGCACGGAGCCGGTCCGCGTCCGGGACCATCGAGCGGAACTTGACCATGCGGAACGTACGGCCGCGCAGACCGACGCGGGTCTGTCGGTAGAACACCGGTCCGCCGTCGAGCTTCACGAACAGCGCGATGAGCAGGAACACCGGCGCGAGGGCCAGCACGAGGGCCATCGAGGCGGCCCGGTCGAAGAGCAGCTTGCCGATGCGCGGCACGCCGGACAGGCGCGGCTCGGTGAGGCGCAGCAGCGGCAGGCCGTCCACCGGCGCCACGTGCAGGCGCGGCCCCGCGACCTCCATCAGGCCGGGGTCGACGACGAGCTCGGACCCGGTGCCCTCGAGGTCCCAGGCGAGGCGGTGCAGGCGCTTCGGGCTCCAGCCGGGGGTCTGGGCCACCGCGACGACGCCGAAGCGACCGGACCGCACGGACGCGGGCAGCGAGTCGAGGTCGCCGATGACCGGCACGCCCGCGACGTGTCCCTGCCCCTCCTCGCCGAGGCCGGTCGGGGTGCAGGCGCCGGTGACGACCCAGCCGATGTGCGCCACGCGGCGGGTGCGCTCGATGAGGTCGCGCACCGACTCCTCGGTGCCGATCGCGAGCACGGGCAGCAGGCCGCGGCCGCGCTTGCGGGCCTGGTGCAGCCAGCGGCGCAGCGTGTAGCGGCCCGCCATGGAGAGGAGGCCGGCGATCGGGAGGATGCCGAACACCCACGGCCGGACGCCGGTGCGCTCGAGTACGAGGCCGGCCAGCGCGAGCAGGATCGCCGCGCTGACGTAGCCGCGCATCAGGCGGCTCCACTCCTCGGAGCCCTGACCGAGCACGCGCGGGTCCCAGGCCCGGGTCGCCCCGAGCGCCATCGGCACCAGCACCAGCGAGACGACGGCGAGGGCCCACGGGTTGGTCCCCGTGGTCCCGCTGCCCGCGCCGAAGCCGATCAGGGCGCCCAGCACCGCGCACACCGCGAGGACGAGCACGTCGCTCGCCGCCACGCCCAGCGCGAACTTGGTCTGCCAGCTGGTGGCGGTCGCCACGCTGCCCGGCTGCCCGGGGGCCTCGTCGTCCCAGATCCGGATGAAGCCCGGGGCGGTCGGATCCGGGTCGACGAAGGGCTCGGGAGCCGCCTGGGCTCCCGGGTCGCCGGGCCGTACCTCCCCGCGCCGCCGCGGGGTGGCCGGGATCCCGCCGGTGTCGGTCGGGTCGGTCCGACCGTCCAGCTCGGTGCCGCTCACGCGTTCGCCCCTGTTCTGAGCGCCGGGGTCCGGCCCTGCGGCCGTCCCTCCGTCGCCCGACGTCGATCGTCGCCCGTGCGGTGGTGGGGGTGGGCGACCGGGGGCCGCACGCACACGTCCCGTGTCCGGGCCACCCGCTCACCTCCCTCGCACGGCGTCCGCCACCGGCCGGCGGATCGGGTTCTCCACCACGAAGGACGCACGTGCCCCGGACGGGTTGCGCGCGGATCCCGCGTGAGCCATGTCATGGCACCCGGCCGCAGCTCCTGGTGGGGATCAACGAGGCCACCGGGCCGGGGTCACGGTGGGGCGATTCGCCGACGGCGGGTGGTTCCACCCGCCGTCGGGAACGGTGGGTGACCGGTATTGGGCCGTCCGGTCCGGGGCCGGTCTCCGTCCGGGTGGCTCCCCCGCCGGGTCCGGCCCGCGGCGCGGCCGCGAGGGGGACCGACCGGTCGTGTCACCATGAGCAGCGCGGGCCGCGGCCCGCGGTCCGCCGTGGTGTAAGGGCAACACCTCGGATTTTGGTTCCGATGATCCTGGTTCGAATCCAGGCGGCGGAGCAGCACGTCCGGCCGGGAGGGTGCGTGGAGGGCAGGCGCGTCCCCGCCGCCGGTGCGGTGGTCCACGACGCGACCGGCCGGCTCCTGCTCGTGCAGCGCGGCCGGGAGCCGCAGGCCGGGCGCTGGACCCTCCCCGGCGGCCGGGTCGAGCCCGGGGAGTCGCCCGCCGAGGCGGCCGCCCGCGAGGTGGCCGAGGAGACCGGCATCGTCGTGACCGTCGGCCGGGAGTGGCTCGTCCTCGAGCGCCCGGGCCCCGGCGACGTGCTCTTCGAGATCCACGACTTCGTGGCCGAGGTCGTCGGCGGTGCCCTGCGCGCCGGCGACGACGCCGCCGACGTGGGCTGGTTCACGGTCGCGGAGATGGCGGACCTGCCCCTGACCACGGATCTGTTCGGAATCCTCGACCGGGCGGGGCTCCTGCCGGGGCGGTGACCGTACGGGTCGCCCCGTGGTCACGACGTGAGAATCCGACAAGGGATGCAACATGCGTTTACCCTGGAGGGATGACCACGGCCGAGGCAGGAACGGGCACGCAGCCCTTCACGATCGACGGGCAGCTGTGTTTCGCACTGCACTCCGCATCGCGGGCGATGACCGCCTGCTACCGCCAGGGCCTCGACGCCCTGGGCCTGACGTACAGCCAGTACGCCGTCATGCTCGTGCTCTGGCAGCACGAGGCCGTCTCCATGGGCTTCCTGTGCGAGCAGCTGCACCTCGACTCGGGCACGCTCTCCCCCCTGCTCAAGCGCCTGGAGAAGCAGGGGCGGGTCACCCGCCGTCGTCGTCCGGAGGACGAGCGCACCCTGGAGATCGCGTGCACCGAGGAGGGACGCGCGCTGTTCGACCAGGCCCGTCTCGTGCAGCGTGACGTCGAGCGCGCCACCGGCCTGGACGGGTCCGACCTGGCCTCGCTGCGCGGGCAGCTCGACGAGCTCGCCGGCCGTCTGCGCACCGCCACCACGGTGCAGGAGCAGCAGCCGGTCGCCCAGGCCTGATCCCGGCGTGACCCGTCCGGCCGGACGGGCCCTTGCTCCTCAGTTCGGTTGCGGGCAATCTACTCGGGTCCACCTGTCCGATCGGACAGTCCTCCTCCCCCGGGAGCGCCCCCGATGAGCACACCGGCCCGAGTCCGTCCCGTCGCGGCTCCCGCTTCCCGCTGCCCGGTGTGCCTGCGGACGGTCGCGCCGGACGCCGACGGGACGGTGCGTGTGGTCGGCCTCGCGCCGCGGGAGGCCCCGCGGCTGTGGGTGTGGGGCCCCGCCGTCGTGCACGACGAGTGTCGCTACGACGTCCGCACGCCCCTCGACGACCGCACGGGCTACCTGCCCGTGGAGCAGCGGGTGCGCACCGCGGCGCGGTGACCGTTTCCCCGGTCACACACGGGGGTAGAAGGTGGGGTCAGCACGCCCTCGCACCCGGGAGCCGACCCTTCCGTGACTCCGCAGGCCCCGCCCGACCTCGACCTGACCGCGCAGGCCGCGCCCCCGCAGGTCGGCTCCTTCCGGCGCGCCCTCCGACGCTGGCTCGGTGAGGTCCTCGACGCCGTCGGCGGCTCCCCCGTCGGCGACGACCTGGAGGACCTCGCCGACGACCTGGTGCTCGCCACGAGCGAGGCCCTCGAGAACGTGGTGGACCACGCCTACGCCGGCGCCGGCGAGCCCGGCGCCATGTCGTTGCGCGCCCGCCTGCAGGAGGACACCGTCGCGGTGGTCGTCACCGACCACGGCCACTGGCGCGACCCGCCGACGGGACCCTCGTCGCGGGGTCGTGGCCTGGAGATGATGGAGCGGCTGGCCGAGACGCGGGTCGACCGCGGCGAGCCCGGCACGGTGGTCACGCTGTCCCGGCGCCTGCCGCAGGACGCGCCCCACGACCGGTCGGCCGCGCAGGCCTGAGCCCGCCCGGCGGACCGCCGCCGGTCAGCGCAGCGCCGGCAGGCGGCGCGTCGCCACCTCGTGGTTCGGCGACTCCGTCGCGGCGAGGTCCGCGAACGCGTCGACGACGAGGGCGGCCGGGCCCACCACCGCGACCACCACCCCCAGCGCGGCGACCACGTCGCTCGGGTCGTGCACGTCGCGGCCCACGAGGCTGACCCCGACGGCGAGGACGCCGAGACCGAGGGCGACCGCGATGCCGTGGCGCTGCGCCCGGGACAGCACCGGGGCCGAGAGGACCAGCACCGCGGCGACCGCGGCGAGCGACGCCACCGCCGTCGTGTGGCCGCTGGGGAAGGCCAGCTCGCCGCCCCGGGTCCGTCCGACGATCGGCTTGAGCACCAACGACGTCAGCACCATCGCGGCGGGCGGCGCCACGAGCACCAGGGCGAGACCACGACCACCGCGTCCCCACCACGCCGCCACCGCGCCGAGGAGCAGCAGGGCCGCCACGGGGAGCGGGTCGCCGAGGGCGGCGAGCACGTCCCCCACCGCGGCCGGCAGGCCGTGGTGCATCGGGACCAGCGCGGCGAGAGCGCGATCGAACGGCCCGGCGGAGGAGGTCCCGGCGACGCGCACGGCGAGCACCCCGACCACGAGCACCCCGAGGACCACGAGGAGGGCGACCGCGCGCCGTCCCGTGGCGGGCACGAGTCGTGGGGTGCCCGCGCGGCCGTCCGTCGTCGCTCCGCTGTGCGCCATGCGGGGTACAACGACGCGGAGCGACCCGGGCTGCGCCCCCGGCGTCCGCATGTGCAGAATCCCGGGTGACACGGAGCGACGACACTTCTGCGCTGCGTGATCGACGGAGGGGAAGCGCCCTCGTCCGTCGCACGGGTGGTGAGGAGGTGGCGCATGGGACGTCCGGGTGAGGGACGCCCCCGGCCCGACGACCGGACGCCGCCGCGGGACGCGTGGCACGGCCGGCCCGCCGACGCCCCGCGCGACAGCCTGCTGGCGCACGTCCGCGCGGCGAGCGCCCGGGCGGCCCGCGCACCGCACCCCGCCCCCGGCGCCGACCTCGCGACCCTCCTCGAGCTCGTCCGGCACGCCGGGGACCGGGAGCCCGCCACCCGCGCGGTGCTGCTGCGCGAGGCCGCCGCCGGGCTCCTCGCCGTCCGGGGGGCCGGGACCTGCCCCCGGACCGGGCGGCCAGCGGCCGACACCGACGCGGCGGAACGGATGCTCGACGACCTCGTGTCCGTCGTGTCCGAGCACGGCCTGACCCTCTTCGCGGTCGACGCCGAGGCGCTGCTGGCCCGCCGGGCCCTCCTCGCCGACGACGAGGAGTCCGCCCTGGCTGCGGCGACCCGGGCGCTGACCACCCTCGACGAGCAGGCCGCCGTGGACCGGGCGCCGACCGAGCGGGAGCACCGCGGGAACCTCCAGGACACCTACCGCCTGGTCGCCTCGACCCTCGCGGCCCTCGGGCTCCACGAGAACGCCCAGCCCCTGCTCACGCGGGCCCAGGTGATCGCGGAGGACGACGGGGACCTGCTGGCCACGGCGCGGTGCGAGCACGAGCACGTCCGGGTCCTCGCCGGCTGGGGCCTCCGCCTCCTGCGCGCGGGCCGGGACGGTCTCCCGCACCTGGAGGAGGCCGCCCGGCGGGCCGGGGCGCTGCACGCCGAGCCGGCCCTGCTGGGCGCCGACCACCGCCGGGCCCAGCGTGCCCTGGTCACCCTCGCCCGCCAGCCGGCCGGCCCCGACCGTCCCGACGCCGGGATCGGGACCGCCCGGGCCGACCTGGAGGCCCTCGGCCCCGGGCAGCCGCCGTCGGCCTGCCTCGCCGACCACCTGCTCGTCGTCCTCGCCCGGGCCCGCGCGCTCGTGGCCCTCGGCCGTCCCGACGAGGCCGCCGCCGGACTCGACGAGGTCCGGGCCCGGCGACCCCGGGGCGAACCCGGACTCGCCCTCGCCGTCAGCCGCGAGCTGGTCGCGGTCACCGCGGACCACCTCGGCGGGGTCCCGGGCCGCCGGGCGCTGCGCGACTACACCGCCGATCTCGAGCACGAGCTGTTCACGCTGCAGCAGGCGCGGGTGCTCTCGCTGCGCACCCGCATCGCCCACGAGCAGCTGCGACGGGAGCACGGCGAGATCTCGGTCCAGGCACGGACGGACCCGCTGACCGGCCTGCCGAACCGCCGGGCCCTCGACGACGCCCTGGCCGACCACCTCACCACCGTGGCCGGCCGCGGGTCCGTCCTCGCGATCGCGATGGTCGACGTCGACCGGTTCAAGACCATCAACGACCGGGTGTCCCACGCCCGCGGGGACGAGGTGCTGCGCCTGGTCGCCGAGACCCTGCGCCGCTGCCTGCGGGCGGACGACCTCGTCGCCCGGTACGGCGGGGACGAGTTCGTCGCGGTGCTGCCCGGCAGCTCGCCGACCGACGCGCGGGCGGCGTTGGAGCGGGCCGCGGCGGCGGTGGCCGGGGTGCCGGTGGGCGACGGCTCCCGGGTGTCCCTGTCGGTCGGCGTGGCGGGCACCGAGCACTCGGGACTCACCCCCGGCACCCTCCTCGCGCGCGCCGACCGCGCGATGTACGAGGCCAAGCGCGCGGGCGGCGGCGCCGTGGTCCTCGACGCGAGCACGGACACCCCGGCGGACGGGCTGCTCGTCGGCGGCTGAGCCGCCGCCCCCGTCGCCGCCCGGGTCCGGGCAGGTGGGAGGATCGGAGGTGACCGGGGCACCGGTGCGTGTGCTCCGCGGCGTCGCCGGTGACGTCCCCAGTCGACCACACCCACCCGACCAGGAGCAGCAGAGCCGATGCCGCCGACCCCCACCGCGGTCGTCGTCCTCGCCGCGGGTGAGGGCACCCGCATGCGATCGGCCACGCCCAAGGTCCTGCACCCGGTCGGCGGCCGCAGCCTGCTCGGCCACGCGTTGCACGCGGCCGCGGGCACCACGCCCGAGCACCTCGTCGTCGTCGTGGGGCACGGCCGCGAGGAGGTCGGCACGCACTGCGCCCAGGTCGGCGCCGAGCTCGGCCGCCCCATCCGCACGGCGGTGCAGGACCGACGCCGCGGCACCGGGCACGCCGTCGCCTGCGGGGTGGACGCGCTGCCCGCCGACGCCGCCGGGACCGTGCTGGTCTCCTACGGCGACGTCCCGCTGCTCGACACCGCGACGCTGCGCGCGCTGGTCGCCGAGCACGACGACGCCGGGAACGCCGTCACCCTGCTCACCGCCGAGATGGACGACCCGACCGGGTACGGCCGCGTGGTGCGCGACGAGAAGGGCGGGGTGACCGCCATCGTCGAGCAGTCCGACGCCTCCCTCGACCAGCTCGCGATCACCGAGGTCAACTCCGGGGTCTACGCCTTCGACCTCGCCCTGCTGCGCACCGCGCTCGCCCGCCTGGGCACCGACAACGCCCAGGGCGAGCTCTACCTCACCGACGTCGTGGGGGTCGCGCACCGCGAGGGTCTCGACGTCGGTGCCGTCGAGCTGTCCGACCCCTGGCTGGTGACCGGCGTCAACGACCGCGTGCAGCTCGCCGCGCTCGGCGCGGAGCTCAACCGCCGGATGGTGGAGCGCGCGATGCGGGCGGGCGTCACCGTGGTCGACCCCCGGACCACCTGGATCGACGTCGGGGTCCGCCTCGAACGCGACGTGACCCTGCTGCCCGGCACCCAGCTGCACGGCACGACCTCCGTCGCCGAGGCGGCCACGGTCGGACCGGACACCACGTTGATCGACGTCGCCGTCGGCGCGCGGGCGACCGTCGTGCGGACCCACGGCAGCAACTCCGTCGTCGGGCCGGAGACCTCCGTCGGACCGTTCGCCTACCTGCGCCCCGGCGTCGAGCTGGCCGAGCGCGGCAAGATCGGCACCTTCGTCGAGGTCAAGAACTCGACCATCGGGCCCGGTTCGAAGGTGCCGCACCTGACCTACGTCGGCGACGCGACCATCGGCGAGGGCAGCAACATCGGTGCCTCGAGCGTGTTCGTGAACTACGACGGGGTGACCAAGCGCCGGAGCGTCGTGGGCGACCACGTCCGCACCGGCAGCGACAACACCTTCGTGGCGCCGGTCACCATCGGAGACGGCGCCTACACCGGAGCGGGCACGGTGGTGCGCGAGGACGTCCCCCCGGGCGCCCTCGCCGTCTCCTCGGGCCCGCAGCGGACCATCGAGGGTTGGGTGGAGCGCAAGCGACCCGGGACGGCGGCCGCCGAGGCCGCGGCCCGGGCGTCGACCTCGCCCGAGGGCGGACCGGACGACACCGTCCGGCCGCCCGAGCGGCGCGACCAGGAGGAGCAGTGAGCGTGAGCGCAGTGTCGTCGACCCCCAAGAAGAGCCTGATGCTCTTCTCCGGGCGGGCCCACCCGGAGCTGGCCGAGGAGGTCGCGAAGGAGCTCGACGTCACGATCACCCCGCAGTCGGCGTACGACTTCGCCAACGGCGAGATCTTCGTCCGCTTCGAGGAGTCGGTCCGCGGCTGCGACGCGTTCGTCCTGCAGAGCCACACCCAGCCGATCAACCAGTGGCTCATGGAGCAGCTGATCATGATCGACGCCCTGAAGCGGGCGTCGGCGAAGCGGATCACCGCGGTGGTGCCGTTCTACGGGTACGCCCGGCAGGACAAGAAGCACCGCGGCCGTGAGCCCATCTCGGCGCGGCTGGTGGCCGACCTGCTGAAGACCGCGGGCGCCCACCGGATCATGACGATCGACCTGCACACCGACCAGATCCAGGGCTTCTTCGACGGGCCGGTCGACCACCTGCTGGCGAACAAGGTCCTCGCCGAGCACCTGCGCGACGCCTACTCCGGCGAGGACCTCGCCGTGGTCGCCCCCGACTCCGGCCGCGTCCGCGTCGCCGAGAAGTGGGCGGACACGATGGGCGGCGTCCCGCTCGCCTTCATCCACAAGAGCCGCGACAAGACCCGGCCCAACGAGGTCGTCGCGAACCGCGTGGTCGGTGACGTCGAGGGCCGCTGCTGCATCCTCGTCGACGACATGATCGACACCGGCGGCACGATCGCGAAGGCCACCGAGGCGCTGTTGAAGGACGGCGCCTCCGACGTCGTCATCGCGGCCACCCACGGCGTGCTCTCCGGCCCCGCCATCGAGCGGCTCTCCTCCTGCGGCGCGCGCGAGGTGATCGTCACCAACACCCTGCCGATCCCCGACGAGAAGCGGTTCCCGCAGCTCACGGTGCTCTCGGTCGCGCCGCTGATCGCCCGCGCGGTGCGCGAGGTCTTCGAGGACGGCTCGGTCACGAACCTCTTCGACGGCAACGCCTGAGCGGTCGGTACACTCGTCCGCGATCCACTTCGGCGAGGGCCGGTCTCCGGCCGTGATCGACGCGGTGTGCATCCCGGCGTGATCCGCCGGTGGTGCCCGGCCGCTCGTCGTCGCCGAGTCCGCACCACCGCAGGAGCACCGACCAGCCATGGCTGACGTCAAGATCGCCGCCGAGACCCGTACCGAGTTCGGCAAGGGCGCCGCGCGCCGTACCCGGCGCGCCGGCCGCGTCCCCGCCGTCCTCTACGGGCGCGGCACCGACCCGATCCACCTCTCGTTCGACACCGTCGAGTTCGCCGCCGTGATGCGCGAGAACGGCCGCAACGCCGTCCTCACCGTCTCCGGGGTCGGCAAGGACCAGCTCGCGCTGACCAAGAGCGTCGTGCGTGACCCCATCAAGGGTTTCATCGAGCACGTCGACCTGGTGTCCATCAAGCGCGGCGAGAAGGTCCAGGTCGACGTCCGCGTCGTCACCCTCGGTGAGGCCGGCCCCGGCACGCTGGTCTTCCAGAACGAGGACACGCTGTCGATCGAGGCCGACGCGCTGAACATCCCCGAGGAGATCACCGTGGTGATCGACGAGGCGGAGATCGGCACGCAGTTCCTCGCGGGCGAGATCCGGCTGCCGGACGGCGCCACCCTGCTCTCCGACCCCGAGCTCCTCGTCGTGAACGTCACCGAGGCGCCGACCGAGGACGACATGGAGGAGGAGATCGACGCCGAGGGTGCGGGCGTCGAGGAGGACGCGCCCGAGGACGAGGCGGCCGAGGACTCCGAGACCGCGTCCGACTCCGGCTCCGACTCGTCGGACGACGCGGGCGAGAGCTCGGACGAGAGCTGATGTCGGTCCCGACGACGGGCGCGGGGCCCGTGCTCGTCGCCGGGCTCGGCAACCCGGGCGCCGAGTACGACGGCACCCGGCACAACGTGGGGTTCGCGGTCGCCGACGTGCTCGCCCGGCGCGTCGGCGGCCGGTTCTCCGCGCACCGGAAGTCCGGCTCCGACGTCGCCGAGGGGCGGCTCGTGGGCCGGAAGGCCGTGCTGGTGAAGCCGCGCGGCTACATGAACCTCTCCGGCGGCCCGGTGACGAACGCCCTGCGCTTCTTCTCCGTGCCCGTCGAGGATCTCGTCGTGGTCCACGACGACCTCGACCTCGACTTCGGCGTCGTCCGACTGAAGCGCGGCGGCGGCGAAGGTGGGCACAACGGCCTGCGGTCGATCTCGAAGTCCCTCGGCACGAAGGACTACCTGCGCGTGCGCTTCGGCATCGGCCGCCCGCCGGGCCGGCAGGACCCGGCGGACTTCGTGCTCAAGCGCTGGAGCGGCGCCGAGCGCAAGGAGCTCGACGTCTCGCTCGAGCTCGCGGCGGACGCCGTCGAGGCCCTGCTGACCGAGGGGTTGGAGTCGGCTCAGAACCGGTTCCACTGACGCCGGCGCTCAGGACGCCACCGGCGCCCGGGACGCGGCGAGACCGAGCGCGACGTCGACGATCATGTCCTCCTGGCCGCCCACCAGCCCCCGGCGACCGACCTCCACGAGGATCGTGCGGACGTCGATCCCGTAGCGGGCCGCCGCGACCTCCGCGTGCCGGAGGAAGGATCCGTAGACCCCGGCGTACCCCAGGGTCAGGGTCTCGCGGTCGACCCGGACCGGACGGTCCTGCAGCGGACGCACCAGGTCGTCGGCCGCGTCCTGCAGGGCGAACAGATCGCAGCCGTGGGACCAGCCCTGCAGGTCGGCGACGGCGACGAACGCCTCGATCGGGGTGTTGCCGGCGCCGGCCCCCTGTCCGGCCAGCGATGCGTCGACGCGGGTGACCCCCTCCTCGACGGCGGTCATCGAATTGGCGACCGACAGCGAGAGGTTCTCGTGGGCGTGGATCCCGATCTCGGTGATGGGGTCGAGCACGTCGCGGTAGGCCCGCATCCGCCTCCGCACGCCGTCGGGGGTCAAGCGCCCGCCCGAGTCGGTGACGTAGACGCAGTGCGCGCCGTACGACTCCATCAGCTTCGCCTGCCGCGCCAGTTCCTCGGGTGGCGCCATGTGACTCATCATGAGGAACCCCGAGACGTCCATCCCCAGCTCCCGGGCGGTGGCGATGTGCTGGGCGGCCACGTCCGCCTCGGTGGCGTGGGTCGCGACCCGGACCGAGGTCACCCCGAGCGCGTGGGCGTGCTCGAGGTCGCGGACGGTGCCGATCCCCGGCAGCAGCAGCGTGGTGAGCCGTGCCCGGGTGACGGCCGAGGCGGCGGCCTCGATCCACTCGGCGTCGGAGTGGCTGCCGGGGCCGTAGTTCAGGGAGCCGCCGGCGAGACCGTCGCCGTGCGACACCTCGATCGCGTCCACCCCGGCGGCGTCGAGGGCGGCGGCGATCGCCGCGACCTGCCCGGGCTCGAGGCGGTGGCGGATGGCGTGCATGCCGTCCCGCAGGGTCACGTCCTGGATGAACAACCGCGTGCTCACGCCCGGACCTCCTGGCGGCTCGCCGCGCCCGCGAGCGGCCCGGCGGCGAGCGCCTCGGCCACGCGCAGTGCGGCGCTGGTCATGATGTCGAGGTTCCCGGCGTAGGCGGGCAGGTAGTGCGCAGCGCCCTCCACCTGCAGGAACACCGACACCCGGTGCGTCGCCGGCGCCGTGGTGAGGGTGTGGACCGGGAGGTCGGCGGGGATCGGATCGATCTGCACGTGCTGGGCGAGGCGGTACCCGGGTACGTAGGCCGCCACGTCGTCCACCATCGCCGCGACCGAGGCACGGATGTGCTCGTGCTGCTCGGAGGTAGGCGCGTCGACCAGGGCCAGCACGGTGTCGCGCATGATCAGTGGTGGCTCGGCCGGGTTGAGGACGATGATGGCCTTGCCACGACCGGCACCACCGACCGTCTCGATCGCCCGCGCCGTGGTCTCGGTGAACTCGTCGATGTTCGCCCGCGTCCCCGGCCCGGCCGAGCGCGAGGCGATCGAGGCGACGATCTCGGCGTAGGGCACGGGAGCGGCCGCGGCGATGGCGGCGACGATCGGGACGGTGGCCTGTCCCCCGCAGGTCACCATGTTGACGTCGGGGGCGTCGAGGTGGTGGGCGAGGTTGACCGCGGGCACGACCATCGGCCCGAGCGCCGCCGGGGTGAGGTCGATCAGGCGCACGCCCGAGGGCGCGAGCACCGCGGCGTTGTGGCGGTGCGCCCCGGCCGACGTCGCGTCGAAGACCACGCCGATCTCGTCGAACCCCGGAAGTCCGAGGAGCCCCTCGACCCCCTCGGCCGTCGTCGGGACGCCGAGGCGGGCCGCCCGGGCGAGCCCGTCGGAGGCGGGGTCGATGCCGACCATCGCACCCATCTCCAGCTCGGTGGACAGCCGCAGGACCTTGATCATGAGGTCGGTCCCGATGTTGCCGGAACCGATGACGGCGACACGGGTGGTCACGGGCGTCCTCCGAGGGTGACGGTGGCCTCGCCGAGGCCGACGAGGTGGGCGGTGAAGACGTCGCCGACGGTCGCGGGCACCATCGGGCCGAGTGCGCCGGAGAGCACGACCTGCCCGGCGCGCAGGGGATCACCGAGGTCCCGCACGGTGCGCGCGAGCCAGGACAGGGCGGCGAGCGGGTCCCCGAGACAGGCCGTCCCGGTGCCCCGCGAGACCTCCTCGCCGTTGCGGGTCAGGGTCATCGCGACCCCGGCCGGTTCGACGTCCTCCGGACCGACGGCGGTCGGCCCGAGCACGTAGGCCGCGCTCGAGCCGTTGTCGGCGACGGTGTCGGCGACGGTGATGTCCCATCCGGCGATGCGGCTGTCGACGATCTCGAGGGCCGCGACCTGGTACGCGACCGCAGGACGGACGTCCTCGGGTCCCAGGGGGCCGTCGACGAGGTCGGCACCCAGGACGAACGCGATCTCGGCCTCGACCCGCGGCGCGAGCAGTCGGTCGAGCGGGAGGGTGCCGCGGTGCGGGATCGCCATGCCCTCGAGGAGCACCCCGAAGTCGGGCTGGTCGACGCCGAGCTGGGCCTGCACCGCGGGCGAGGTCAGTCCGATCTTGCGCCCGACGACCCGGGCGCCGTCGGCCCGCAGGCCGGCGACCACCCGCCGGGCCACGGCGTACGCGGCGTCGAGGTCCTCCGCGCCGATGAGATCGCGGACGGGCGCACAGGGTTCTCCGGTACGGGACGCGCGGAGGAGCCGCTCGGCCGCCTCGGCGACCACCGTGCTCGTCGGGAGGGTCATGCCGACACCCTCGATCACGGGGGACGCCGTGACCCAGCACCGAGTTCCGTGTGACGGAACTCAGCCCGACCGACCGCGCGCCAGCATCGACGCGATGCCCGCTCCGGCGGCGCGCACCGCGTCGAGGTGCCGCTCGGGGTCGAAGCGGTGCACCGGGCCCGTCACGCTGACGGCTGCGTGGGCGCCGCCCTCCCGGTCCGCGACGACGGCCGCGACACAGGTCACGCCGACGGCGGACTCCTCGTGCTCGAGGGCCACGCCCCGTTCGTGGACACGGTCGAGCTGGCGGCGCAGGACCTCCACGTTGACCACGGTGCGCGGGGTGAGCCTGGCCGGGCGGCCGCGCAGGACGGTCTCCCGGACGTCGGGAGGGGCGTGCGCGAGCAGCACCTTGCCGATGGCGGTGGCGTGCAGGGGCATCCGCCCCCCGAGCCGGCTGGGGGCGTCCACCTGCCGGTGACCGCCGCTCTTGGCCACGTAGACCACCTCGGTGCCCTCCCGCACGCCGAGGTGCACGGTCTCGCGGGTGCGTACGAAGAGGTCCTCGAGATAGGGCGCCGCGACCTCGAGGAGGCTGCGCCCGACGGCGGCCCGCATCCCGAGCTCGAACACCAGCCCGGAGAGCCGGTAGCGGCCGTCGGGACGCTCCAGGAGCCGGTGCTCGAGCAGTTCCGCCAGGGTCCGGTGCAGCGTGGCCTTGGCGAGGCCGGTCCGCCGGCCCAGCTCGGCGAACCCGAGCTCGGTGTCCTCGACGGTGAACGCCTGCAGGACCGTCAGCGCCTTGCCCAGCACCGTCGCGGGCACCATCGGTCCTCCCGGGCGAGTGCGAACGTGCTGGTCAGCGGTCGGTACGATGGACCGTACGCCGTCCGGGCGGTCACCCGCCCGCGTCCGCCGAAGGAGGACCCGTGCCCCCACGTCGGCGCCGCGGCGACGACTCGTCCGCCCTGACCGCGGACCGGATCGTCGACGCCGCTCTCGCTATCGCCGACCACGAGGCGGACCTCGACCGTCTGACGGTGCGGCGTCTCGCGGCGAACCTCGAGGTCGGGGTGATGACGCTCTACGGCTACTTCCGCAACAAGGACGAGATCCTCGACGCGATGGGCGACCGGATCCTCGGGTCGATGGCGCTGCCCGACGAGATCGACACGGAGCCGGCCGACGCGCTGCGGACCCTGGGCCACGCGTTCCTCCACATGATGCGGGAGCACCCGAGCGTGGTGCGCCTCCTCGCGACCCGGGTCACCGACAGTCCCGCCGCGCTCGTCGGAGCGATGGAGGGTGTGCTCCACCGGCTCGCCGCGGCAGGCATCACCGGTCCGGCCGCCGTGCGCTGCTACGGCTTCCTCATCACGTACGCGCTGGGGTTCTCGGCCTACGAGACACCGCGGACGTGGGGGCGGGCGGAGGACGCCGCCGAGGCCCGACGTCGCCGGTCGCACTTCTACGCGGGACTCGACCGCGAGCAGTTCCCGGAGACGGTGGGACTGGCGGCCGACCTGCCATCGCTGCCGACCGACGACCAGTTCGCGGACGGGCTCGACGCCTGGATCGCCGGCACGGTGGCCCGACTACCCACCCGGGCCTGAACGCGGCGCTGCCGGGCCCCGTCGTCGACGGGGCCCGGCAGCGGGGCGGAGGTCAGGCGCCCGCGGTGGGTACGGCCGAGGTCTCCGGGCCGGTGGCCGTCGGCCTCGCCGGGGCCGCGGGGCCGTCAGCCGGGAGCCGCAGCGCCAGGCCGGCGAGGAGCGAGACGACCGCCCCGCCCGCCATGTAGAGCGCGATGCCCCACCAGCCGCCCGTGGCCTCCAGCAGCGACGCCGCGACCGCCGGGGCGAAGGCGTTCCCGAGGATCGTGCCGATGGTGAAACCGATCCCCATGCCGCTGAACCTCAGCGCCGGCGGGAAGACGCCGGAGAAGTAGACCGGGAAGACGGCGTAGTTGGCGGAGTACGCGAGGAAGACGACGGCGAAGCCGAGCAGCATCAGCCCGTAGCTGCGGGTGTCGAGCAGCGCGAACCAGACGAACGGGGTGACGACGAGGCCCGCCGCCCCGACGAGGAAGACCCGACGGACACCGACCCGATCGGCCAGTCGCCCCGCGATCGGGATCGCCACCAGCAGCACGACGGCTGCCGGGAGCAGGACGGACAGCATGGTCGAGCTGGACAGGCCGAGGGCGAGACGTCCGTAGGAGATCGAGAAGACGGTCGTCAGCGTGAAGACCATGCCCGCGGAGATCGTCGCGAGGGCGACGAGGACGACGGCACGGCCACTGCCGCGGAGCACCTCGACGAGGGGGAGGCGGCGGACGGCGCCGGCCTGCTTGGCCTCGACGAAGTCCGGGCTCTCCTCGAGCGTCCAGCGCACGACGAGGCCGACGACGACGAGGATCCCGCTGAGGAGGAACGGGATGCGCCAGCCCCAGGACAGCAGTGCCTGCTCCGGGAGGGTGAGCACGGCGAGGAAGACCAGGTTGGACAGGATCATCCCCGTGGAGGTCCCGGTATTGACCAGCGCGCCCCGGACGCCCCGCCGGGCGCGCTCGGAGTGCTCCACCGTCATGAGCACCGCCCCGCTGTACTCCCCACCGACCGAGATGCCCTGCAGCACGCGCAGGGCGACGAGGAGGATCGGCGCGCCCAGTCCGATGCTCGCGTAGGTGGGCAGCAGCCCGATGAGGAAGGTCGAGCCGCCCATCATCAGGAGCGTGACGACGAGGACCGTGCGCCGGCCGATCCGGTCGCCGAAGTGCCCGAAGACCAGGGCGCCCAGGGGCCGGGCCACGTAGCCGACACCGAAGGTCGACAGCGCGATGAGCGTGCCGGCGAGCGGGTCGAAGGTCGGGAAGAACAGCTTCGCGAAGACCAGCGAGGACGCCAGCCCGTAGATCGCGAAGTCGTAGTACTCGATGGTCGTGCCGATCCAGCTGGCGATCACGGCCTTCGCCGGGCTACGGCGAGGTCCGGTGGTGACGGACATACGGACTCCGGGGGGAGGGGCGGGGACGCCGCCGGCCGGTGCCGGAGCGCGTCGGGAAGACCCGGACGTCGCGCAGTGTGCGACCTCGACGACGAGGGGCGTCCGACCGGGTGTCCGTACTTTGTATGGTGCGGCGCACGGTCGTCAAGCAGCGGTTCGACGGTCGCTCTCCGTCGTCACACAACGGAAACCTGGCGGCCCGTGACATCACCTCGGTGATGTGCCATGTTTCGTACCGTACTTAGTACGTCATGGAGGTGCTGGTGGACGACACGGTGATGGACCTCGAGGTCGTGGGGCTGCGTCGGGAGGCCGACGGTGTCCTGTCGGTCGAGCTGCGCGACCGCGCCGACCGCCTCCTGCCGAGCTGGGGACCGGGCGCGCACGTCGACCTCGTCGTCGGCGGTCACGTCCGGCAGTACTCCCTGTGCGGCGACCCCGCCGAGCGCCGGCGCTACCGCGTGGCGGTCCTGCGCGAGCCCGCATCGCGAGGTGGGTCGACCCACGTCCACGACCGGCTGCGCCCCGGCGACGAGGTCGAGGTCGGCGGGCCGCGCAACCACTTCCCGCTCGCCGACGCGTCGCGCCACCTGCTGGTGGCCGGCGGCATCGGGATCACCCCGGTCCTGACGATGGCCGCGGACCTCGCGGCCCGCGGGGCGGACTGGCGGCTGGTCTACCTGGGCCGGGCGCGCCGCGGGATGGCCTTCCTCGACGAACTGTCCGTGCTCGACGCCGGGGCGGGCCGGGTCACGCTGCACACCGACGACGTCGACGGGATCCCGGACCTCGACACGTTGCTGACCGGGCTCGACCCGTCCACCGCGGTCGCGGTGTGCGGGCCGGCCGGGCTCATCGCCGCCGTCGAGGCGCACTGCGCCGCGCGCGGTCTGCCGGTGCCCCGGGCCGAACGCTTCGCCGCCGTGGAGCGGGATGCCGACGAGGTGCTCACCCCCTTCGACGTCGTCGTCGCGAGTACCGGCGCCCGGATCACCGTGCCCGCCCACCGCTCCGCGCTCGAGGTCCTCGACGAGGCGGGCGTCGGCCTGCCCAACGCCTGCCGCGACGGGGTCTGCGGCAGTTGCCTCGTCCGCGTGGTGGCAGGGGAGCCGTGGCACCGCGACGCGCTCACCGCTCCGGACCGCACCGACGTCCTCGCGCCCTGTGTGTCCCGCGCCCGCGGCGCGGAGCTCGTGCTCGACCTCTGACCGCTCCCCCACCACCTCGCAGGAGACCTCCGTGACCACCGAAGCGACCCGTCCCGCACCCGACGAGTCCGCGCCGCGCCGCGAGCGCCGGCCTCGTCGTGCACCCGCCGCCGAACCGGGTCCCCCGGTGCAGGCGGGCTCCGACTGGTCCAACTGGAGCGCCTACGACCGGGCCGAGCTGGGGTTCCGCAACCACTGGTACCCGGCGGTGTGGGCCCACGAGGTCGGGCGCAAGCCCGTCCCGGTGACGATCGCCGGGGAGAAGGTCGTGCTCGTCCGGGACGACCGCTCCGGCGGGATCCGGGGCCTGCACGACCGCTGCCCGCACCGCGGGGTCCCACTCTCGCTTGGCCGGCGACAGTTCCCCGGCACGATCTCCTGTCCGTACCACGGCTGGACCTACGACCTCGAGGACGGCCGCCTGGCCGCCGTCATCACCGACGGCCCCGACTCCCCCATCTGCGGCAAGATCTCCGTGGCGACCTATCCCGTCGAGGAGCGGCTCGGCCTCGTCTTCGTCTACATCGGCGAGCTCGGCGCCGACGGCACGCCCCCGCCGGTGGAGGACGACATCCCCGCCGAGCTCACCGACAACACGCTGGTGCTGGGCGGCCGCAACGAGATCCGCGACGGCAACTGGCGTTTCGCCGCCGAGAACGGCTTCGACGAGGGCCACGCCAAGTACCTGCACAACACCGCGCTGTGGCGCCTGTTCAAGGTCATGCCGACCTGGAACCGGACCCGCATCGTGGAGCGCCACGGCTGGCTCATCCGGGTGCAGGACGAGGTGCACTGGGAGGCCGAGTTCCCGGGAGTCGGTTCGTTCAGCAACAAGCGGTGGTGGAAGCGGATGCCGCTGCCCGACCGTCCCGGCAAGAACGGTGACGCGAACCCCGTGATCGCCGCGCTCGACCTGCCCGGCTTCGTCAGCATCCGGCTGCCCGGCATCCTGCGGGTCGCCTACCCGCAGTTCATCCACTACGAGTGGTACGTGCCCGTGGACGCCGACCACGTGCGCTACGTGCAGCTCATGGTCCGGTTCGAGACGGGCTGGAAGGCCGCGGCGTTCAAGGCGAAGTACCTGACGGCGATCCGGTGGCTCTTCCACGGCCAGTTCACCGCGCAGGACGCGTGGATGGTCGACGTGATGGACTCACCGCCGGAGCGCCTCTACCGCCCCGACCTGTCCCTCACCGCGTGGCGCAAGCACGTCGAGGACGCCGGCGTGGTGGTGCAGACGGTGGCCGGCCGTGGCCACTGAGGCCGCTGTGCCGGCGCACGAGCGGGTCGGAGCGGCGACCGGACCCGTGACGGTCGTCCTGCACGGCGGTGGCCCCGGCTGCCGGGCCGCGTCCGACTTCGCGGCCGTCCTCGCCCTCCGGCCGGAGCGGAGCTGGCTGCTCGTCGACCTGCCCGGGTACGGCGGTTCGGCCGCGCCGGGCGCCGGGCCCCGGGTCGAGGTCGCGGCACGGGCGCTGCTCGGGCTGCTCGACGGCCTCGGGCTCGACCGGATCGACGTGCTCGCGCAGTCCTACGGCGGGCTCGTCGCGCTGCACGTCGCGGCGGCAGCGTCCGAGCGGATCCGCCGGATGGTGCTGGTCGGGTGCGTCCCCACACCCGCCCCCGGCGGAGTGCCCGGGCTGCCCGTCGACACCGGGCTCGGGGCTCGCCTGCGGGCCGACTACTCCGGCGACGGCCGACCGGACCGGGACCGGATGCGGGCCCTGATGGCGCAGGCGGAGTGGCACGACGGCACTGCGGTGCCGGAGACGCTGGTCGAGGCCCGGTTCCGGGCGGACCGGTCGGCCGCCGGGGTCGAGGGCGCCCTCGAGGACCTGGGTGAGCACCTCGCTGCCGTCGCCGCCCCGGTCCACCTCGTCTGGGGACGTCACGACCCCTTCGCCGGTCCCGCCTACGCCACGGCCCTCGCCGACGCCCTGCCGCGCGCCGACCTCACGGTGCTCGCGGCGACCGCCCACCACCCCCAGTCCGAGCGGCCCGACACCGTCGCCGCCCTCGTCGACGCCCACCTCGGGAGCTGACCGATGTTCCGCACCACCACCGCCAGAACCGCCGCAGCCGCCCTGCTCGGCGCGTTCGCCGCCTCGGCCCTCGCCGCCCGGACCGGCCACCTCGCCAAGCTCGGGCGTCGCACCACCGTCCGCACCGTGCGGGCCGGGCGATGAGCGCCCCGCCACGGGCCGACACGCTCTCCGAGCAGCAACGACGCTGGGTCGCCGACGCCTGCACGCAGCTCTCCGCCGACCGCATGACCGAACTCGTCGTCGGGATGGTCGACATCCCCAGCCCGACCGGGGAGGAGGGTCCGCTGGCCGCGTGGTTGGCCGACCAGCTCGACACCGCCGGCCTGGCCGGGCGTCTGCAACCCCTCGACGACCGGCAGGCCAACGCCCACGGCCGCCTCGCGGGCGACGGCACGGGCGAGAGCCTGCTGCTCTACGCACCCATCGACACGTTCACCGTCGGGGACCCCGCCGAGGACGTCCCGTGGATCGGCCCGGACCTCCGCGCCGACATGCAGCCGCGGGCCCGGGTGCGCGGTGACCACGTCCTCGGTCTCGGCGCGAGCAACCCGAAGGGCCACGGAGCGGCCGTGGTCGCCGCCGCCGAGGCGGTGGCCGCCGCCGGCATCCCGCTGCGTGGCGACCTGCTCGTCGGGCTCGGTGCCGGGGGGATGCCCACCAACGGCCGGAGCGCCCGCGGCCTCGTCCGGCGGAACACCGGGCAGGGCGTCGGTTGCTCCTACCTGCTCGAGCAGGGCGTGTGGGCCGACCACGCCGTCATCGCCAAGCCCGGCTGGGCGGTCGCCTGGGAGGAGGTGGGCCTCTGCTGGTTCGAGGTGCGGGTGCGCGGTGCCTTCTCCTACGTCGGGTCGCGCCACCGCATGCCCTACCGCAACGCCGTCGCCCATGCGGCCACCGTGATCACCGCCCTCGAGGAGTGGTTCCCGAGCTACGCCGCGGCCCACACCGACGGGCTCGTCGCCCCACAGGGCATCGTCGCCTCGGTGGAGGGCGGGTGGCCCCGCCTCGCGTCGGCGACCTCCGCCCTCGCCCGCATCACCGTCGACCTGCGGACCAACCCGCGCAGCACCCCTGCCGACGTGCGCCACGAGTTCGGGGCGGCCATCGCCGCGATCCTCGCCCGGCACCCCGAGCTCGACGTCGACTGGGAGATGACGCTCGCGATCCCCGGCACCCACACCCCGCCGGACGCACCCGTCGTCCGGAGCGCCGTGGCCGCATGGGAGGACCTCGAGGGCCGCGAGCACACGCCGATCGTCGCGAACAGCGGCGCGACCGACGCCAACATCCTGCGCAACCGCGGGCTGCCCACCGCCCGGATCGGCATGGACCGCATCGGCGACGACGCGCCGATCCCGCTGGACTTCCCCGCCGGGATGAACGTCGTCGACATCCGGGAGGCGCTGCGCCTGTCCCGCCACCTCGTGCACACCGCCGTCGCGCTGTGCACCCGAGAGAGGACACCGTCGTGAGCGAGATCGTGCTCGGCCTGGGGGCCTCGCACAGCACGTTGATGAACACGCACTGGGACGAGGTCGACCACCTGCCGGAGGCCCACCACTTCCGTGCCGGACTCGCCGCCGCGCGCGACACGCTCGCCGCGGCCGCGCCGGACGCCGTCGTGGTGGTCGGGTCCAACCACTTCCGCGGCATGTTCCTCGACCTCATGCCCGCGATCACCGTGGGCGTCGGCGAGGTCCTGGGAGCCGGCGAGGCGGGCACGCCCGGCGGCCCGCTGCCCACCGATCCCGACCTGGCGCGCGCCCTCGTCGACGGCATGGTCGACGACGGCTTCGACCCGGCGTTCTCGCTGCGGCTGACCGTCGACCACGGCATCACCCACTCGCTGCAGCACCTGGTGCCGGGCCTCGACGTGCCGGTCGTACCCGTCGTCGTGAACATGTTCGCGCCGCCGCTGCCGTCCCTGCGCCGGTGCGCCGCGCTGGGCGCGACGATCGGGCGGGTCCTCCGCTCCGACGGGCTCGACCGGCGGGTGGCGCTGATCGCCTCGGGAGGCCTGTCGCACCGGCTGCCGTGGCCGAAGTGGTTCGAGACGCTCTCCGACGACGACCGTTTCCTCGTCGAGGCGTGGCTCAACGGTCGGGACTCGTGGGCGCAGTACGAGGTCCGGCGGCGGGAGATCATCCGCGCCGCGCGGCCCGACATCAACGCCGACTTCGACACCCGGTTCCTCGCCGCCCTCGAGCGGGGCGACCTGTCCCACGTGCTCGCGATGTCCGACGACGAACTCGAGGCGGAGGCCGGCAACGGCGCCCACGAGATCCGGTCCTGGATCGCGGTGCAGGCCGCCCTGCACGGCCCCGACGGACCGCCCCGGGCGACCACCGCCGTCTACGCCGCGGTCGGCCCCTGGCTGACCGGCATGGGGGTCTCCGTCCTCACCCCTGCCCACCTCCCCCTCCCCGCCACCCCCCTGGAGTCCGCACCATGAGCCTCTGGACCGACCTCGCCGAGGTCTCGCTCTCGATCACCCACGACCCCGTCGGCGGCGCGCCGACCCGGGTCCTGCGCGCCGGGAACGGGGCCGAGCACGTGCTCATGCTGCACGGCACCAGCGGCCACCTCGAGGCCTTCGTCCGCAACGTGGGAGCGTTCGCGGAGCGGTTCACCGTGCACGCGGTCGACATGCTCGGCCACGGCTACACCGACAACCCCGGTGGCGACCTCCGGATCCCGCGCTACGTCGAGCACGTGCTGGCCTACCTCGACGCCCGGGGCATCGAGCGGGCGCACATCGTCGGCGAGTCCCTCGGCGGCTGGGTCGCGGGACGGCTGGCTGCCGACCACCCCGACCGGGTCGGCCGGCTCGTCCTCGTCGCGCCCGGCGGCACCGTCGCCAACCCCGAGGTCATGGAGCGCATCCGCACCAGTACCCGCCGCGCCGTCGAGACCGACGACCGCGCACTGACGCGCAGCCGCCTCGAGCTGTTGATGTTCGACCCGGCGAACGTCAGCGACGAGCTCGTCGACGTGCGCCACCGCATCTACCACCGCCCGGCCTTCGTCGCGGGCATCGACCACCTGTTGTGCCTGCAGCAGATGGAGAACCGCACGCAGGACCTGCTCACCGCCGAGCAGATGGCGCGGATCGAGGCCCCGACGCTGATCGTGTGGGGCGCCCAGAACCCGTTCGGCGACGTCCCCGAGGCGCACCGGATGCAGGAGTCCATCCCCGGCGCCAAGCTGGAGATCCTCGGCGAGTGCGGGCACTGGCCCCAGCACGAGCACGCCGCCCGGTTCAACGACCTCGCCCTGACCTTCCTCTCGTGAAGGTCGGCCTGCGCATCCCGCCGTGCGCCCCCGTGCCCGACCTGGTGGCCTTCGCCCGGGAGGCCGAGACCGCCGGACTCGACCAGGTCTGGTTCCCCGACTCGCAGCTGCTCTGGCGCGACGTCTTCGCGGTGTGCACCGCGGTGGCCGGGGCGACCGGACGGATCGGGCTCGGCACCGCGGTCACGAACCTCGCAACCCGCCACCCCTCGGTGGTCGCCTCCGCCGCCCGCACCGTGGCCGAGGTCGCCGACGGTCGGTTCACCCTCGGCGTCGGCGTCGGCAACAGCTCGGTCGGTCCCGTGGGCATGGCGCCGTCGACGGGTCGGGCGCTCCGCGAGGGCCTGGCGACGGTCCGGGCGCTTCTCGGGGGTCGCGACGTCGGGTTCGGTCCGGTGACCTCGCGGCTGCGCGACGCGGTCGCCGTGCCGCTCCACCTCGCCGCGAGCGGGCCACGGAACCTCCGCCTGGCCGGCGAGGTCGCCGACGGCGCGATCCTGCTCTCCGGGGTCGCACCCGGGCCGCTGGCCTTCGCGACCTCCCGGGTCGCCGAGGGCGCCGAGAGCGCGGGGAGGGATCCGGTCCCGATCACGGTGTCGGCGTTCTGCCGGGTCACCGACGACGTCGAGCGCGACGCCCGCGAACTCAAGCCGATCTGCGTGGAGATCGCCCGCAACGGGGGCGGGGCCGCCCTTGCGGCCGCCGGGGTCGCGGTCGACCCGCCTGCCGCTGTCGAGGGCGTCTACCCCGATCTCGTCCACGCCGAGGACTGGGACGCGGCCGTCCGGTTCTGCGACCCGTACGTCGACGACGCGTCGGTGGTCCGGTTCGCCCAGGAGTTCTGCCTGTTCGGCAGTGCGAAGGAGATCGAGGTGCGGGTCGCGGAGCTCACCGCTTCCGGGGTGGAGGGCCTGTTCCTCCAGCACGTCGGCTCGTACGACCTGCCTCACCGGCTCCTCGCCGATCTCGGAGGGGATCTGTCGGGGCGGCTGGGCGCGTGACCACCCTGGCCGTCCTCGCCCACCGGGCCCGCACGGCGGCGGACGACGCGGAGTCCGCCACGCGCCGTGAGGCGGGCCGCCAGGTCCTCGACGTTCTCGGCTGTATCGCCTCGGGTGCGGGTCACCCGCTCGCGCGGACCTGGTTGCCGCTGGTCGGAGAGGATCCGGACGGGGTGACGCTGCCCGGGGTGCCCGGACGGCGTCGCCTCGAGGACGCCGTCGAGGTGGGCGGCGTCCTGGCCCACCTCGACGAGCTGGACCCGCTGCACGGGCCGTCGGCGATGGCGCCCGGGGCGGTCGTCGTCCCCACCGTGCTGGCCCTGGCCGCTCGCTGCGGGTTCCCGGGAGAGCGGCTGGCACGCGCCGTGGTCGCCGGGTACGAGGCGGGCGCGGAGGCGAGCCTGCGCTTCGGCGGGCCCGCCCTCTACGCCTCCGGACGGTGGCCCACGGCGGTCTTCGGCCCGCTCGGCGCGGCCGCGGCGGCCGCGGTCCTGCTCGAGCTCGACGAGGCCACCACGACGACCGCCCTCGCCCTCGCGTCGACGGCGCTCGGCGGGCTGCTCTCCGCCGACGTCCTGGGCCACGGCCACTACCTGTTGGGCGGGAGCGCCGCACGTGACGGGCTGCGCGCCGCCCTCGGTGCCCGTGCGGGGCTCAGCGCCTCGACGACCCTGCTCGACGGTCCCGGGGCGACCGCGCTGGGGCGTGCCCCGGGCCCGCCGTCGGGACCGGGGCCGCACCTGCCCGGCACGGGCTCGAAGTACTGGCCCTGCTCGCGACCCCTGCAGTCCGCGCTGGCCGCGCTGGACGAACTCGCCGGGCGAGGGGTGCGCCCGGCCGACGGTGACGTCGTCACCGTCGCCCTGCCCGCCGCGGCCCGGGCCTTCGTCACGACCGCCGAGACCCCGGACGACGCCACGACCGCCGCCGCGAGCGCGACGGTCGCCGTGCGCGGGCACGCGCTGGGACGGGCGGGCGAGCCCGGGTGGTACCGGGAGGTCGCTGCCGGCCGCACCCGCGGCCCGCGGATCACCGTCGTCCTCGCCGACGGCCCCGACCTCGATGCCGCCTTCCCCGCCCGGTGGGGCGCACACGTCGCGCTGCGGGGTGACACCGCCACCTGCTTCGTCCCGCCCGGGGACCCGGCCGCACCGCTGTCCGATGACGTCCTGCTCGCCCGCACGGCCGCCCTCACGGGGACGGCCCCGGACGACCTCGCCCCCTGGCTGGATCTCGACGCGGTCGCCGACGTCCGTGCCGTGCTCGGACGTAACACGACGGTTGCTTGACGGGACCCGATAGCGGACGTTCACTGTCCCGTACAAAGTACGTCGCTCGACCGCCATCTCTCGCCCCACCCCGGAGCACGCCGTGACGCCTCCCCTCTCCGCCGACTACGTCGTCGTCGGCGCCGGTTCCGCCGGCTGCGTTCTCGCCCGCCGCCTCCTCGAGACGACCGACGGATCGGTCGTCGTGCTCGAGGCGGGCGGCTCCCCGGACGACCTCGGGTCGTCCACCGACCCGAGGCGGTGGGTGGAGAACATCGGCGCGCCGCACGACTGGACCTACACCTACGGCCCGGAGCCCGGGCTCGACGATCGCACGCTGCTGCTCTCCCGGGGCCGGGTCCTCGGTGGTTCCGGCAGCACGAACGCCCTCGTGTGGGTCCGTGGGCAGCGCTCCGACTACGACGGCTGGGCCGCCGCCGGCGCGACCGGGTGGAGCTTCGACGAGGTCCTGCCGTACTTCAGGCGCAGCGAGGACTGGGAGGACGGCACCTCGGCGCTGCGCGGCGCGGGTGGCCCGGTCCGGGTCGAGCGGTGCACCGACCTGCACCCGGTGGCGCAGGCCCTCGTCGAGGCCGGGATCAGTCACGGCATGCCCTATCTCGACGACATCAACGTCGCCGAGCCCGTCGGCGCGGGCCCGATCAACATCGACGCCGCCGCCGGTGTCCGCACCAGCACGTGGACCGGCCATCTGCGCCCGGTGCTGGACCACGAACGCCTCACCGTGGTCACCGGCGCGCAGGTGACCGGCCTGTCGGTGCGCGGCGGGCGCTGTACCGGCGTCGACGTCGTGATCGACGGGTCCACCCACGCGATACGGGCCGAGCGCGAGACCCTGCTGTGCGCCGGATCGATCGACAGCCCGCGGCTGTTGCTCGCCTCCGGCATCGGGCCCGCCGACCGGCTGCGCGCGGTCGGCGTCGAACCCGTACTCGACCTGCCGGGGGTCGGCGAGAACCTGCAGGAGCACCCGATCATCGCCGGGCTGTGCTTCGAGGCGTCCGAGGAGCTCCCGCCGTTGCGCGACAACCTCGAGGGCTCGATGGCCTTCTGGCGCAGCGCCCCGGGGGTCCCGGACCTGACGTTCGTGTCGGTCCAGATTCCCTACGTCTCCGCCGAGGTCGCCCAGGCCCATCCCGTGCCGCCGAACGCGTTCTGCCTGGCGCCCGGCGTCATGGCCGTGCGCAGCCGCGGACGGCTCCGGCTCACCCCGGACGGCGGCCTGGACATCCGGTCGAACATGCTCACCGACCCCGCCGACGTCGACGCCGCCGTCGCCGGGGTGGAGATCGGACTCGAGCTCGCCGACCAGCCCGCCTTCCGCAAGCTCGTCGCCCGCCGGGTCGCCCCGGAGACGACCGACCGCACATCGCTGGTGCAGTTCGTCCGGCGGGCGGCGATGCCGTACTTCCACCCGGTCGGCACCTGCGCCATGGGCGTGGACGAGGCCTCCGTGGTCGACCCGGACCTGCGGGTGCGCGGCATCGAGGGGCTGCGCGTCGCGGACGCCTCCGTGATGCCGACCATCACCTCGGCCAACACCAACGCACCCACCGTCATGATCGCGGAACGGGCCGCTCACCTCGTCGCGTGACGCCGGAGCCCGAGAGTCAGGAGGTCCCCGTGCCCCACGTCCTCGTCGTGGACGGCCACCCGGTCGACGTCGACGTCGCCGGCCTGCCGTCCCTCGCGACGGTGCTGCGCGACCAACTGCACCTCACCGCGGCCAAGGTCGCCTGCGGGCGGGGCGAGTGCGGGGCGTGCACCGTCCTGATCGGAGGTCGTCCGACCATGTCCTGCATCACGCCCGCGGCGCTGGTGCGCGAGCCGGTGGAGACCAGCGAGGGACTCGCGGAGGAGAGCCGGGACCTGCGTGCCCGCTTCGCCGACACCGGCGCCTTCCAGTGCGGGTTCTGCACGCCGGGCCAGGTGGTGCACGCCTGCGCCCTGTTGCGCGCCGGGCTGCCCACCGACGACGAGGCCGGCCGCGACCACGTCCGGCAGGCCCTGTCGGGGAACATCTGCCGTTGCACCGGCTACCAGGCGATCGTCGAGTCCGTGTGCGCGGTCGCGCGGGAGCGGTCGTGAGCTGGGTCGGGGCCCGCGTCCGCCCGATCGACTGGGACGCCCGCAGCGCGGGCCGCACCCTGTTCACGGCCGATCTGCCGGGCGAGCACCTCGTGGGCGCCGTGCTGCGGTCCCCGCACCCGTTCGCCGAGCTCCGTGGCATCGACACCCGGGCCGCGCGGTCGCTGCCCGGCGTCCACGCGGTGATCACCGCCGCCGACTTCGCCCCCGGCGCCCGCTACGTGCATCGCGGTGGTCCGCTCTCCGATCGACCCCCACTCGCCGACGGCGTCGTCCGCCATGTCGGGCAGGAGGTCGCCGCGGTCGCCGCCGAGACCCCCGAGCAGGCCGTCGCCGCCCTGCGGGCGATCCGGGTCCGCTACCGCGTGCGTCGGGCACCGCTGACGACGGCGGAGTCCCGCGCGCCGCGCGCCCGCCGACTGCACGAGCGGACCACCGACGAGCCGAACGTGTCGATGCGCCTGGACACCGTGTGGGGCGACGCGGACGGCGGGCGCGCCGCCGCGTCGGTGTCGGTGACCGGGGCGTTCACCTATCCGAGCGTCTCGCACGCCTGCATGGAGCCGAACACCACCCTCGCGGCGTGGCACGACGGCCGGGTGGAGCTGTGGACCTCCACCCAGTCCCCCTGGTTCCTGGCCAAGGAGGTCTCCCAGCTCCTGGGGATCGACCACGACGACGTCGTCATCCGCGAGGTCGCCACCGGCGGCGGCTTCGGCAGCAAGTCCAAGGCCTCCGAGCACGAGGTGCTGGCCGCGGCCCTGTCCCGCGCCGCGGGACGTCCGGTGCTGCTCGCGCTCTCGCGGGAGGAGGAGCTGGGCGCCAACAAGCCCCGGCACCGCTTCGCCACGACGCTCGCGACGCACGCGGACGCCGACGGCGTGCTCCGGGCCCTCGACGCCGACATCGCGGTCGACAACGGCTCCTACAACCACATGGGGACCTCGGTGATGCGCGTCGGCGTCATCACCCTGGGATCGATGTACCGGCCGGACGGCGTGGCCTTCACCGCGCGCCTGGTGGACACCGCGACACAGCCCGGAGGGCAGTTCCGGGGCTACGGGACTCCGCAGGTGTCCCTCGCGATGGAGTCCCAGGTCGACGAGATCGCCGAGCGCCTCGGGGTGGACCCGATCGAACTGCGGCTGCGCAACCTCGCTCCCGAGCACGTCGAGACGCTGTGCGGCTACCGGGTCGGCACCAACCGGCTCGGCGACTGCCTGGTCGCCGTACGCGACGGCCTCGACTGGGACGCACCACGCCCGTCGTCGGGACCGGTCGCCCGGGGTCGCGGCGTGGCCGCGGGGTCACACGGCAGCGGCGCCTACGCCTACGAGTTCGCCAACCGCTCGGACGCCGCGGTCGACCTGTTCGACGACGGGCGGGTCCAGGTCCGACACGGCGGCGCGGACGCCGGGACGGGCCAGAACACCATCCTCGCCCAGATCGCGGCCGAGGAGCTCGGCGTCGACCTCGCCGACGTCTCGGTGCTGTCGACCGACACCGAGCACACCCCCTTCGAACTGGGCGCCTGGTCCTCGCGCGGCACCCACATGACCGGTTCCTCGGTCGGGCAGGCCGCCCGTGAACTCGGTGACCGACTGCGCGGACTCGCCGCGGCGAAGCTCGGCGTCGACACGGACGCCGTGGAGCTCGGCGGCGGCCGGGCGCGGGCCGGGAACGACGACGTCGAGCTCGGCGATCTCGTCGGGCTCGCCGACGAGGCCCGTGACGGCGTGCTCTCGCACGAGACGAGCTACGTGCTCGAGGGCACCGAGATGCTCACCCCGGACCGCGACCGGGCGAACCTCTCGCCCAGCTACGCCTTCGCCGCCCACGGCGCCGTCGTCGACGTCGACCGACGCACGGGTGCCGTGCACGTCGTCGACTACCTGGCCGCCCACGACGTCGGACGGGCCATCAACCCGACGGCGGTGGAGGGCCAGATCCTGGGCGGGGCCGTGATGGGCCTCGGCGCTGCGCTCGGCGAGGAACTCGTCCGCGAGGGCGGGCGCGTGGTCCCGACCGGTTACCTGCACTACGCCCTGCCGCGCAGTGCCGACGTACCCCGGGTCCGCGCGCACGTCGTGGACAACCACGAGGCCGCGGGCCCCTACGGCGCCAAGTCAGTCGGCGAGATGTCGATCGTGCCGCCCGGGGCCGCCGTCGCGAACGCGGTGGCCGACGCGGTCGGGGTGCGGGTGCGCGACCTCCCGATCACCCCAGACAAGGTCCTGACCGCGCTGGCCGAGCAGGACGGACGCCGCCGGCGGCACGGCATCTGGCGACGCCCCTCTCGGTGGTGGGTCGCGGCGATCCGGGCCCTCTACCCGCTCGGGCTGCACCACGTCCTCGACCGGTACGGCACTCGGTTCGGCCCCGCGCACCGTGCGCGGTCCCGGCCGCCGGCCCCGGCGCCGCAGGTTCACGTGGCGGGCGGGCTCGACGACGCGCTGGCCGTGCTCGCGGGTCCCGGCGCCGAGGCGCTGGGCGGCGGCACCGACCTGCTACCCGACCGCGCCCGCCGCGCCCGGCCCGCTCCGGTCCTCGTCGCGACCTCCGCCGTCACCGAACTCCGACGCCTCGAGATCGTCAGCGGGGTCCTGCACGTCGGTGGAGCAGTGACCCTGGCCGAGCTCGCGGCGCACCCGGAGGCTCCCTCCGCGCTGACCACGGCCATCGGGACCATCGCGTCGCCGCAGATCCGCAACGCGGCCACGGTCGCGGGGAACCTCGTGCAGGCCAAGCGCTGTTGGTTCTTCCGCAACGGATTCGACTGCTACAAGCGCAACGGGGCCACCAGCCCCTGCTACGCGGTGCTCGGCGACCACCGTTTCCAGCACGCGGCCGTCGGCGGGCACCGCTGCCAGGCCGTCACCCCCTCCGACCTGGGGACCGTCCTGCCCGTGCTCGACGCCACACTCGTCCTGGTCGGAGCGCAGGGCACCCGTCGTGTGGTCCCGGCGACGGAGTTCTACTCCGGGCCCGGCGAGACGGTCCTGGCCGACGGTGAGCTCGTGCAGGAGGTGCGGATTCCCCTCGTGGCGGGGCGGCGCAGCGTCTACACCAAGCTCGGCCTCTACACCGGCGACTTCGCCACGGCGGCCGCCGCGCTCGCCGTCGTCCCCGCCGAGGACGGCACGTGGCACGACGTCCGGCTCGCGCTCGGAGCCCTCGCGCCCGTCCCGTGGCGCCTGCCCGTGGTGGAGGCCGCCCTGGAGGGCACCAGACCGGACGTCCCGGTCGTGCGCCGGCTGGTCGACGCCGTGCTCGACCGACATGCCCACCCCCTGCCCGGCAACGGCTGGAAGCTCGACGCATCCGCAGGCCTGGTCGAGCAGGCCGTCGAGAAGGTCCTGGAACCGTGATGCGCCACCGCTTCGCCGAGACCCGGTACGGGCAGATCCACTACGTCGAGGACGGCGTGGGTGACCCGGTACTGCTCCTGCACCAGACGCCGCGATCGGGCGACGAGTACCGCGACCTGGTGCCGATGCTCGCGGCCACCCACCGGGCGATCGCCCCCGACACCCCGGGCTTCGGACTCTCCGACGGCCCGACTACGCGGTGGACGATCGAGGCGTTCGCCGCCGGCATCCTCGATCTCTGCGACGCGCTCGACCTCGGGGCGGTCGGCCTCGTCGGGCACCACACCGGTGCCGTCGTCGCGACGGAGATCGCCGCCACGGCCCCGGAACGCGTGTCGGCCCTCGTGTTGTCCGGCATGCCCTACGTGGACGCGGCGCGGCGCGAGCAGGTCGCCACCGGACGCCCTCCGATCGACCACGTCGAGCGCGCGACCGACGGCAGCCACCTGCAGCAGCTGTGGGACAACCGGGCGCCCTACTACCCCGCCGACCGACCGGACCTGCTGGAACGCCTCGTCCACGACGCCGTCGCCGTGCTCGACCGGGTGGAGGAGGGCCACGAGGCGGTCAACCACTACCGGATGGAGGATCGCATCGGTCGCATCACGGCGCCCACGCTGGTGCTCTGCGGCGAGCTCGACACCTTCTCCCTCCCCGACGTCGGGAAGATCCTCGCTGCGATCCCCGGTGCGCGCTCAGCGCTGCTGCCCGACACCGGGGTGCCCGCGATGGACCACCGCCCCGACCTCGTCGCAGAGGAACTGGGGCGGTTCCTGCGCTGCCGCGCCTGACCGGGCCTACGGCGACCAACCGTGTCGCAGGAGGTCGAACACCGCGTCGATCGCGGCCGGGTCGAGGGCGAGCGCCGAGATGACCACGTGCGCCAGCGCCAGCGCCCGCGGGTCGTCGGCCCCGAGCCCGGCGTCGAGCGCGACGGCCTCGGCGAGCGACGACGCGTAGGACGCCCACATCCGCTGCGAGTAGGCCCGGACCGAGGGCGCAGCCTCCGTCATCGCGACGAACCGGTCGTGTCCCGGCTCCGCGCGGCGGGTGACCGACGCCCGGACGAACCGGTGCAGCGCCGTCACCACGTCGACGCCCTCGGGCCGCTCCCGGACGGCCGCGAGCAGCCTCGCCCTGCGCGTCGGGTACGCCGAGGACCTCGGCACCGAGCTGTTCTGCCGCGCCGCCGGGGTCCGCGTGGTCCCGGTGCCGATGACCACGCCCGAACAGGTGTCGGCGATCCTCGAACGGCGGCTCGACGCCGGGTGGTGCTGGGAGCCGGAGTTGCCGGACGAGGTCGACTCGGAGGTCGTCGGGCGGGAGGCCGTACGCATCCTCCTCGCCGCGGACGACCCGGCGGACGCCGATCCGGTCGTCCCCTCGTCGCTGGCCGGTCGGTCCCTGGCGGTGGTGCCGCGGTCGGTCAACCCGCGCCTGCACGACCGGTTCGTCGACGGGCTGCGGGCCCGCGGCGCCGAGGTGGTCGTGGCCCACGAGGCGGTCCGGCTCGACCGGCTCGTGCCCCTGGTGCTCGCCGGGGTCGCGATCGGGATCACCCAGGAGCGCGTCCTCGCCGGTGGACTGCCGGCGGGACTGGTCGCGCGTCCCCTGCAGGGCGAGCCGCTGGTCGTCGAGCACCGTCTCGTCTGGCGCCGGGACAGGGGTCGGCCCCCGTTGTAGACGGTGAGGCCCTCAGCCGAAACGGGCCAACAGCCACCCGGCCAGGGGACTGCCGACGCGAGCCGGCAGGGCCTCGAACACCCGGCCCACCACCGCGTTGAACCCGCCGTCGATCACGGCCGGGGAGGACCCGTCCAGCGCCGCGAGCGCCGTCGTCGCCACCTGCTCGGCGGTCCGCGTGCCGTCGGGGTTCATCGCGGTCCGCGTCGCCCCGGGGCTCACCGCGACGACGCGGACCCCGCTGCCGCGCAGCTCCGCCCACAGCGCACGGCTCAGCGCGAGCACGTAGCTCTTGGACGCCGCGTACCCGGCGAGCCCCGGTGCGGGCAGGTAACCCGCCACGCTGGCGACGTTCAGCACGCTGCCGTGGCCCCGCGCCACCATCGCGGGGATCAGGAGCGCCGACAGCTCGGTGAGGGCCGTGACGTTGAGGTCGAGCATCGATCGCAGCGCCGCGGGGTCGGCCTCCGCGATCGGGCCGCCGGGCGCGACGCCGGCGTTGTTCACCAACAGCTCCACCTCGCCGACCTGGTCGACGAGCTTGCGGGGCGCCGCGGGGTCGGCGAGGTCGAGCGCGATGGTCCGGGCCGTCCCGCCGCGGGTCCGCACGGTGGCCGCCGCCGCCTCGAGGGCGGCCTCGTTCCGCCCGACGAGGACGACGTCCGCGCCGCGCCCACCGAGCTGTTCGGCGATCGCCCGCCCGATCCCGCCCGAGGCGCCGGTGACGAGGGCGGTGCGGCCCCGCATCTCTGCTGCTGTGGTCATGTCGGCCACGCTAGACCTTGACACTGACGTGAATGTCAAGGTCTGATGCGGCCCGTGCGGATCGGGGAACTGAGCGAGCTCACCGGGGTGAGCACCCGTTCGTTGCGCTACTACGAGGAGCAGGGGCTGCTGGTGGGCGGGCGCCTGCCCAACGGCTACCGGGACTACCCGGCGGACGCCGTCGACACGGTCGCCTTCATCCAGGACCTCTTCAGTGCCGGCCTCCCCTCCGACGTCGTCCGCGACGTGCTCCCCTGCGCCCGCGGCGAGCGCCCGACGGGCGACTGCACCGCCCTGTTCGCCCGGGCCCAGCAGGTCCGGGCCGCGCTCGTCGAGCAGGAGGAGCGGATCGCCCAGCGGCGCCGCACCCTCGACCGGTTCCTCGCCGAGGGCCGGACCTGATCCCGCAGCTGCCACCGATCGTGATCGCTTCGTGATCTCTGCGCGTGCTCCGAGCTGGGCTTTCCCGGCCGTGACTGTCGGGGGTTCGTCCTAGTGTTCGAATCGTGGCGGTGGAGGCGGGGTTCGCGGTCGGGGACGGGGTGTTCGACACCCCGTTGCCCGCCGTCCCGCTGAGCGACCCGCGCGAGTCGGTCGGGCAGGAGTGCGAGGCCGGGCTGGTGGCCTGGCAGGCGCGGTTGGTGCACGCGGAGTGGCGAAGGGCGTGCTGGATGCTCGAGACCGCCCGATCCCGGGCCGACACGCTGGAGCGCTGGCCCGAGCCGGATCCGCGGATCATCGCCGCGCGGTTGGGGTGGTCGGTGACGATGGCCGCGGCCCGGTTGGAGACCGCTCAGGGGGCTTTGGAGCGCCTGCCGCGGCTCGGGGTGGCGATGTGTGAGGGCTGGTTGGAGCACGCCAAGGCCGCGGTGTTCGTGAGCGGTCTGCGCGATGTGACCGACGAGCAGGCCACGGTGGTGGTGGACCGCTTGATCGAGGCCGCGCCGAAGCTGGGGATGTTCGAGCTTGGCCAGCGGGTCGCGGCCGCGGTTGCCGATGTCGACCCGCTCGGCGCGGAGAACCGGCGCAACGCGGCGGTGGCGCGGGCGCGGGTGTCGACGCGGATCGCGCCGTCGGGCGCGGCGGAGATCCACGGCCTGGACTTGGACCCGTTGATGGCGGAGCCGGCGTTCGACCGGATCGTCGCGGTCGCCGAAGAGGCCCTGTCGCGCCTGAAATCAGCAGGGGTCACGGTGGGGCCGGCGAAGGTGCAGGCCCAGGTGTACCTGCGGTTGTTGCACGGCTGCCCCGACGGCTCGGACGACCTCGCGGTCGCCGCGCAGGTCGTCGTGGACCTCACCCCGACCCCGCCAGCGCAGGACCCGATCGACCTCGACGACCTCCCCGACGGTCCCGACGACCTCCCCGATGACGGGCCGGACGACGGGCCGGACGGCCCCGAGGACAGCGGCCCCGACGGCCCCGACGACGAGCCGGGCGGCCCTGATGACGGCGGCCCGGACGATCCCGATAGCCCTGATGGACCCGGCGACGAACCGGATGGCCCGAACGACGGCGACAAGCCGGATGGCCCGGACAACAGCGGGCCGGGCGACGGCGGCCCCGAGGACGACTCGGCTGGCCCTCACGAGGGCGGGCCGGGTGACG
Source organism: Actinomycetospora corticicola (assembly GCF_013409505.1). Lineage (NCBI taxonomy): Bacteria > Bacillati > Actinomycetota > Actinomycetes > Pseudonocardiales > Pseudonocardiaceae > Actinomycetospora > Actinomycetospora corticicola. The sequence continues at coordinate 3,617,203 of NZ_JACCBN010000001.1, forward strand.
ACGGGCCTGACGGCACCGATGGTCCTGGCGGTGGCGGCGCTACCGATGGCGCCTCCCGGGATCACGGCTCTGGCGACGGCGGCTCTGGCGACGACGGCTCTGGCGACGACGGCTCTGGCGACGACCGATCAGACGTCAGCCGCCCATTCGGGCTGCTCGACGATTTCGAGGAGCCCCTCGACGAGGCGGTGGATGAGCCCGATGAACCAGGCGACTCGTGGCCCGGGTTCACGGCGACTCCCTCACCGCAGCCCTCACCGGCCGGGTGGCAGCCCGGGGACCCCGAACCCGACCCGCCGCCACCGGACACCCCCGATCCGCGGATCCCGACCAACGACCCGCCGCCGCCCCTGGCCGCGCGGCTGACCGAACGTGGCCTGGTGTTCTCCCCGGCGACGTTGCGCACCACGTGGGCGACCGTGCTCGGGCTCGAACGCGCCCACGGCCGCCTCCGCGCCGGCACGTTGACCGGGTGGGACGCCTACCGCGCCGCCTGGACCCGGACCTGTGCCCAGTGGCGGGTCCTGCTCTACAACGACATCGGTGCACTGCAATGGGTGCTGCTCGTGCGGCCGCCGCTTCAACCCGACGCCGACCCGCGATATCGCCGACAGGTCGTCGAACTCACCGCCCACACGCGCGAGGTCGACGCCCTCGACCTCGACGCTCCTGACGACGATGGATCACTGGTGGGGATCTGGGCCGAGCTGGCCCGCCGCACGAAGCGTGCCCTGGCCGCGGCCCGCGAGAGGCCGCCCGAGGAGCACCCGGCCGTCACCATCCGGGAGGCCGGGAACCGGTTCCCCGGAGCGGAGCTGACCCGCTGGATCCACGCCCGCGACCAGACCTCCCGGTTCCCCATGTCCACCGTGCCCGCCGTGGCCTGCCCCATCGACCACACCCACGACCACACCCTCGGCGGACCCACCCAGGCCGACAACCTCGGCCCCCTCTCCGTCGGCGACCACCTCCGCAAACACGACCCGCTCTCCGGGTGGACCGTCCGCCAGACCCGCCCCGGCCACTTCGTGTGGACCGCGCCCACCGGCACCCACCACACCGTCGAACCCCAGCCCTACCGGCCCCTACAACCGATCGCGCGCGCCCCGTTCGACCACGGCATCACCGACACCCGCGCCGAACCCCGACCCCAGACACCCTGGCGGCCCCGCACCGACCGCCACGGGCATATCACCGACGCCCAACGCCACACCCTCGACGACCTCGACCGCCGACGACGCCGGAAAGAACGACGACCCCCCAACCCCTTCGACGACGACCCACCGTTCTGAGCACGCCAACCGACAGGTGCACGGCGATGCAAACGTCTGCGCCGTGCGGCGGAATTCGTCGTCCGGCCGATTCGCGGGCGTCCCCGCGAGGGCACTCCTCCCCATGAGCGAGTCTGCGGCACGGCGGACGACGTCCGGGTCCGAGACCCGGCACCGGCGCGCAGCACCGTCGCGCGAGGACGGCAACCGGTCCCCCGCGCCCGGTGGGCGGGAGGTCCTCGACGCCGTCCGTGACCTCGCGGACGATCTCGGCTGGCAGTCCGAGGCCGTCGCCGGTCTGCGCCGCACCGCCGACGGGTGGACCGCGACGGTCGACGTCGTCGAGACCAGCCGCGTGCCGTCGACCACCGACGTCATCGGGGTCTACGAGATCGATCTCGACGACCGGGCGGACATGCTCGGATTCCGTCGGCTCCGCCACTACATCCGCGGTCGCGGCGACAACGACCGGGACCACTGAGCCGGTCCACGATCGTCGCCGGCACGACCGGCCTCAGCGGGGCCGGGCGGCCTCGCCCTGCTTCGCGGCCTTCTCCGGCTCGCTCATCGAGCGGTGGTCGACGACCTGCTGCTTCGTGGCCTCGTCCCCGCCGACGACGTGGTCGTCGCCGGCGAACAGCGCCTCGATGCCCTGGCGGGCGACCTCGGTCCGGTCGTTCTTCCAGCTGTTGTCACCGAAGCGGGTGTTGCCCATGCCGGCGTTGGCGTGGAACTCGGAGTCGGTGGCCCCGGGCAGCAGCGCGGTGACGACGATGCCCTCCTCGCGGAGCTCCTCGCGGATCGACTCGGCGAAGTTGAACCCGAAGGCCTTGGTGGCGCCGTAGGCCGGCTCGTAGGGGGTGGGTGTGGTCGCCGAGACCGACGACACGACGAGGATCCGCCGGTCGCCCCGGTCGGGGCCCTGGTCGTGCATCGCCCGGACCACGCGCTTGGCCAGGTGCACGGTGCCCGCGCAGTTGATCGCGATCATGCGGAGCTCGTCGTCGAGATCGGTGTCGAGGAAGCGCCCGCCGACACCGATCCCGACGTTGAGACAGGCGACGTTGAGCGGGCGGCCGAGGTCGGCGACGGCCTTCCAGAAGGACTCCACGCCGTCGTAGGTGGCGGCGTCGGCCTGGTGCGGATAGGCCTCGACGCCGTGCCCACGCAGCTTCTCGGCGGCGTCGTGGACCCGCTCGCTCTGCCCGGAGATCGCGACGTCGTGCCCACGGTCGGCGAGCTGGACGGCCAGCTCGAAGCCGATGCCCGACGAGCCGCCGGTCACCAGGGCCAGAGGACGCGTGGGGGTGCTCATCTACGGGTTCTCCTTCGTCGGTGCTGCGCCGGGAGCGACGGAGGGAGGCGCCCGGACCTACCGGTCGGAGCGGTACCCGAACCGGAGGATGTCACGTGCCCCGTCGGCCTGGCGGCTACCCGTCGGACCGGTCGACCCGAGCCACGCCAGCATCGCCGCACAGCCGACCAGGTCGTGTGCCGTGACGTCGGCGCGGACGGTCCCGGCCTGCCGCGCGTCGGCCAGGAACCCCTCGGTCGTCGCGATCATCTCCCGGCAGGCGAGACCGAGCGGCGTGGGCTCCGCGCCCTCCAGCGCCCCGACGAGCGGACCGGACAGACCGCGGTAGGTCGCGATGTGCCGCTCCACCTCGCACAGCCAGGCGTCCAGCCGTTCCGAAGGCTCGACCTCGCGGGCGACCCGGGCACGGGCCTCGGCGAGCTCGTCGTTCTCGACCCGCAGGACCTCCGCGAGCAGGCTCTCGCGGTCGGGGAAGTGCCGGTAGAGCGTCCCCGGTCCCACCCCGGCGTCGCGGGCGATGGCCTCCAGCGACGTCGTCACGCCGTGGCGCCGCACGTGCTGCCGGGCGACCGCGACCAGCAGGTCGCGGTTCTTGCGGGCGTCCGCGCGCATGGGGCGGTCGGTGCTCGTCATCGACCCCTCCTCCCGGCCCGCGCTGCTCACCCCACCCTAGCGGAGGCAGCCTCCGTGTACGCTAACTGGAGGCTGCCTCCGCTCGAACCGCGTCGGGCCGCCGACCGTTCCCCCGGAACACGAGAGGACCGCCATGCCCACGTCCGTCCCGCTCTCCCTGCTGGATCTGGCCCGGGTGAACCCCGGCGAGGCCGCGTCCGAGGGCATCGCCCGCAGCGTGCGCCTCGCGCAGACCGCGGACGGACTCGGCTACCACCGGCTGTGGGTCTCCGAGCACCACAACATGCCCGGCCTCGCCTCCTCGGCGACCTCGCTCTACATCCAGCACATCGCGGCCCACACCACGAACCTGCGCGTCGGGTCCGGCGGGATCATGCTGCCCAACCACTCCCCCCTGGTGATCGCCGAGCAGTTCGGCCTGCTCGAGACCCTCTTCCCGGGCCGGATCGACCTCGGCCTCGGTCGCGCGCCGGGTACCGACGGGGCGACCATGCAGGCCCTGCGCCGCGACGCCCGCGCCTCCGAGCACTTCCCGTCCGACATCGTCGAGCTCGACGGCTACCTGACCGGGGCCACCAGGGTCCCGGGCGTCCACGCCTACCCGCACGGCAGCGCCGGCGTGCCGCTCTACATCCTCGGCTCGTCGCTGTACGGCGCGCAGCTGGCCGCGCACCTCGGCCTGCCCTACGCCTTCGCCTCCCACTTCGCCCCCGAGGCCCTCGAGGAGGCGGCCCGGACCTACCGCGACCGGTTCGACCCGTCGGGCCCGCTCGCCGGCCCGGAAGCGACCCCGCACTTCATCGCGGCGGCCAACGTCATCGCCGCCGACGACGTCGAGACCGCACGCGAGCAGTACGCGAAGACCGAGCTGGCCTGGCTGCGCTCCATCCTGGGGCGCGGGCGGGACCTGACCGACGAGCAGCTCGCCGTGCTCCGCGACCACCCGCAGGGACGGCAGGTGCTCGGCATGCTGCAGCGCACCCTCGTCGGGACCGGACCCGAGGTCGTCGCCGGGCTCGACGCGCTCGCCGAGGAGGTGGAGGCCGACGAGCTGATCGTCGTCAACGCCGCCACCGAGGAGCCGCACCAGCACCGCACCCTCGAGCTCCTCGCCCCCGGCGCGGACCGGCGGGACCGCGAAGGGTCCGCGTTGGCCGCCGCGGGGGTCTGAGCGACCCGGACACGCCGACTAGGTTGCCGCGGGTGAGTACCGCGACGCTCGACTGGTTCGGCTGCGCCACCTTCCGCCTGCGGACCGCCGAGGGCCTGACGGTGATGCTCGACGCCTATCTCGACCGGGTCCCCGAGGCCGCGCAGAGCGGGGTGGGCGTCACGGACGTCGCGGCCGAGCTGGGTCCCCGGGACTGGATCCTCGTCGGGCACTCCCACTTCGACCACATCTACGGCGCCGAACGGCTCGCCGCCACGGGCGCCCGGATCGTCGGCTCCTACGAGTCGGTGCGGGTGATGGCGGCCCAGGGTGTGCCCGAGGAGCAGCTGGTGCCGGTCTCGGGCGGGGAGCGGGTCCGGCTCGACGACACCACGACGGTCCGCGTGCTCCCGGGCCTGCACTCGTGCGTCTGGTCCCGGGTGCCGTTCCCGGAGTCCGACCAGGAGTGCCTCGGCGAGCTCGGCGGCACGTGGCAGGAGCACCAGGAGCAGCTCCGGGCGATGTTCGCGGGACTGCCGGACCTCGGCCCCGACGTCGCCGCCCACCTGCAGGCGGCCGCCCAGGGCGAACGCGGGGACGGCGGGGCGCTGGTCTTCGTCGTCGAGACCTCGGAGGGCTCCCTGCTCGTGCAGGACACGGCGGGGGCCTGGAGCGGGCTGCTGGCCGCCGAGTCACCCGACGTCGCGATCCTCGCCGCCGCGGGCCGCGCCAACCGCGACGGCGAGCCGGTGCAGGGCTCGCTCGCGGAGTTCGTGGCCGAGGAGGCGGGTCGGCTGCGGCCGCGGCGACTGGTGCTCTCCCATCACGACGCCTGGCTCCCCGGCTTCGCCGGGGCGGTGGACGTCGGACCGATCCGCGAGGCCGTCGCACGCTCGACTCCGGACACCGAGTTCTGCGACCTGGGCTACGCCTCGGGCTTCCCACTCTTCGCCTGACCGGCGCCTCCGCTCCCGGGCGTGGGTGGGCTCAGGCGGTGAGCGCGGCGACGGCGCGACCGGTCTGGCGGCCGGAGAAGATGCAGCCGCCGAGGAAGGTGCCCTCCAGGGAACGGTAGCCGTGGACGCCGCCGCCACCGAAGCCGGCCGCCTCGCCGGCGGCGTAGAGCCCGCGCAGCGGAGACCCGTCGGGTTGCTGGACCCGGCCCGACAGGTCGGTCTGCAGTCCGCCGAGGCTCTTGCGGGTCAGGATGTTCAGGCGGGTGGCGATCAGCGGGCCGGCCTTCGGGTCGAGCAGCCGGTGCGGGGTCGCGACGCGGGCGAGCCGGTCCCCGAGGTAGCGCCGCGCCCCGTGGATGGCGTTGACCTGCGCGTCCTTGGTGAAGGAGTTGGTCATCTCGCGGTCCCGGGCGACGACCTCGCGTTCGACCTGCCCGTACTCCAGCAGCGGGGTGTCGGTCAGGGCGTTCATCCCGTCGACGAGGTCGCGCAGGTTCCCGGCGACGACGAAGTCCTCGCCCTTCTGCTTGAACGCCTCGACCGGGGCGGGGGCGCCCGGCAGGACCCGGCTCAGCGTCATCCGGAGGTCCTTGCCGGTCAGGTCGGGGTTCTGCTCGGACCCGGACAGCGCGAACTCCCGCTCGATGATCTTCTGGGTGAGCAGGAACCAGGAGTGGTCGTGCCCGGTGGTGCGCAGGTGGGCCAGGGTGCCGAGGGTGTCGAAGCCGGGGTAGAGCGGCACGGGCAGCCGGTGACCGGTGGCGTCGAGCCACAGCGACGACGGCCCGGGCAGGATGCGGATCCCGTGCATCGGCCAGATCGGGTCCCAGTCGACCAGGCCCTCGGTGTAGTGCCACATCCGGTCGCGGTTGACCAGCCGCGCCCCGGCGTCGCCGGCGATGTCGAGCATCCGGCCGTCGACGTGCGCGGGGACCCCGGAGATCATCTGCTTCGGCGCACGACCGAGCCGCTCGGGCCAGAACTTCCGCACCAGCTCGTGGTTGCCGCCGATGCCGCCGGAGGTGACCAGGACGGCCTGCGCGCGCAGCTCGAAGTCCCCGACCGCGGTCCGGGAGCTCGACTGACCGCGCAGTACGGCGCTCGGCTCGAGGACCGTGCCGACCACGCCGTCGACGGCGCCGTCGGTGACGGTGAGCCGGTCGACCCGGTGCCGGAACCGCAGCTCGACCAGGCCCCGCTCGACGGCGGCGCGCACCCGACGCTCGAACGGCTCGACGACGCCGGGGCCGGTCCCCCAGGTGACGTGGAAGCGGGGCACGGAGTTGCCGTGCCCGGTCGCGCCGTAGCCGCCGCGCTCGGCCCAGCCGACGACGGGGAACCACCGCATCCCCTGCTGGTGCAGCCAGGACCGCTTCTCCCCCGCGGCGAACTCGACGTAGGCCCGCGCCCACTGCCGCCCCCAGTGGTCCTCGCCGTCGGCCCCCTGGTCGCGGTCGAACCCGGCCGAGCCCTCCCAGTCCTGCCAGGCCAGGCCGGCCGAGTCCTTGACCCCGAGCCGCCGCTGCTCGGGCGAGTCGACGAGGAACAGCCCGCCGAACGACCAGAAGGCCTGCCCGCCCAACGAGGCCTCGGGTTCCTGGTCGAGCAGGATCACCCGGCGGCCCGCGTCGGCGAGCTCGGCGGTGGCGACCAGTCCGGCCAGACCACCCCCGACGACGATGACGTCTGCGTCCATGTCCCGATCATCGCCCTCCCGCGGCGCCGTGCCGAGGTGAGGTCGACCTCGCCGCGCGAGTTCGACCTGCGCCGTCTCTACCTGCACAACGTGGCCCTCATCGGGTCGTCGATGCACACGCCGGCGCACTTCGCCCGGCTCGCCGCGGACGCCGCCGCCGGTCGGGTCGCACCCCGCGTCGCCGCCCGCTACGCCCTCCGCGACATCCACGCGGCCCAGGAGGAGTTCGCCCGGTCCGCACACGTCGGCAAGATCGTCGTCGTGCCGGGGACGAGCACGCCGTCCTGACCGCTCCCGAGCCGGACCACCAGGACCCCGGACACGCCTAGGCTGGTGAGGTGTCGGTCGGCCCTGCAGCAGTCTTCTCGTTCCGTGAACGCGACCTCGACGGCGCGAAGGCAGCGGTGGGGCAGGACTTCTTCACGACGTCGATGGACCTCGTCGACCGCACGGCCGACTACGACTTCCGCTTCGACGGCGTCGTCCTCGGCTCCCTGGCGGTCGGGGTCGCCCACATCAACGCCGCCCTCGAGATCGGGACGGCCGACCTCGAGGACTGCTACTACGTCAACTACTCGGCCTCGGGCGCGATGCACGCCCGCCACCGCCGGCGGGCGGTGGAGATCACGCCGGGGTGGGGAGCGGTCTACCACCCCGTCGGGGCGGTGGCGATGACGACCAGCGACGACTACGACTCCTACGCCGTCCGCATCGACCGCCGTGCCGTCAACGAGGCGCTCGAGGAGCAGGTCGGCCTCCCCGTACCGCCCGACCCGGTGCTGGACCCCCGCGTCGACCTGCGCAGCACCCCGGGGCGGCGGTGGGACCGGCTGGTCCGTCTGCTGTGCGAGGAGGCCCGCACGTCGCCGAGCGTGCTCGATCACCCGATGATCGCCGCGCCCCTGCACGACGCCGTGGTGACCGGCTTCGTCCATGCCACCGGGCACCGGTGGCGGGAGGCGCTGGAACGTCCGACCAGGTGCTGGAGCCGGACGCCGGTGCGTCGCGCGGTCGAGGCCATCCGCAGCGACCCGGCACACCCGTTCACCCCCACCGACCTCGCCCGCCTGGCCGGCGCGTCCACGCGCACCCTGCACGACGGGTTCCGCCGCCATCTCGACACCACTCCGATGGCCTACCTGCGGCTCGTCCGGCTCGGGCGGGCCCACGACGAGCTGCGCGCCGCCGATCCGGCCGCGACGACGGTGGCGGCGGTCGCGCACCGGTGGGGCTTCACCCACCTCGGCCGGTTCTCCCAGGCCTACGGCCGGGAGTACGGCCGTTCTCCCTCCACGACGCTCCGCGGCCGCTGAGCCGATTCCGTCCGTCGGCGGACGGTCGGACGTTGCGGTCCACGGATCGACCCGGACGCGCCCGACGGACGAATGTCGGTCCAGCCGCCGACATCCGGCTCCGGCGCCCCCGGGCCTCGGCGGCGTGGAAAGCGAGCGAGCCCGTTCGATGACGCCCGACGACGATCTGATCGCCCCCCGTCCCGCCGGCGCCGATCCCGCCCGTGCCCGGGAGTCCGGCCCGACGTCCCCGGGGAGCGCCCGCGTGATCCGTGCTCGTGCCGTCCTGGACGCGGCGGCCGCGGCGGACCTCCGCCGTCAGACCCGAGCCCTGCTGGCACGCTCCGGCGACCCGATCGTCGTCGACCTGACGGACGTGCGGGACGTCGAGCCCGCCGTCGCCCCCGGCGCGCTCCGTGACCTGGCCTACGAGGCCGGCGACGCGGACGTCGATCTCCGCGTCGTCCGGGGGCCGGGCGCCCCGTCGGTGAGCCGGGCCCTCCTGGTCGACGGAGCCCTGTTCGAGTTGTACCCCACGCTCGACGCGGCCCTGCGGCGTCGGTCCGACGGGGCCGGGTCGCCGAACGGTCGCTGACTGCCGTGCGTGGATGGACCGCCGCAGCTCCTGCTCGGTAGATCTTCCACCCGTTCACCAGGCCGCGCCTGGGTGGACCCCCCTGACCGGCCGTCCGATCGCCTCCCCCCGGCGCAGGACGGTCGACGCGGGACGGGTCCGGACCGTTGCCCCGTCCCCGCGGGCGATCCGGTCCGGGCCCGTCCCGCACCCTCGTCCGTGTCCCTCCCCGTCAGCCGTGCAGGGTGCGGCTGGGCGACCGGCCGTAGGCGTCGCGGTAGGCGGTGGCGAAGCGGCCGGGGTGGGCGAAGCCCCATCGTGCGGCGACGGCGGTGACGGTGTCCCCGGCGCGGGGGTCGGCGTCCAGCAGGTCGTGATGGGCCGCGTCGAGGCGGACCCGGCGGAGGTAGGCCAGGGGGGTGGTCTGCAGGTGGCGCGCGAACGCGTACTGCAGGGCGCGCGGCGTGACGTGGGCGGCGGCGGCGATCTCGACGAGCGTGATCTCGCGGGCGGGGTCGGCCTCGATGAACGCGACGGCGCGGCGCACGGTGTCGGGGTGGGCGTCGTGGCGGTCGGTGGGCGTGGGTTCGCTCAGCGCGGTGTTGGGGAAGGTGTGCAGCACGGTGGCGGCCAGGTACTGGCTCGCGGTGGCGACGACCAGCGGCGCGTCGTCCCCGTCCAGCACCTCGTACAGGTGGTCGATGACCCGACGCAGCCGCATCCCGGCCGTCGCCGTGATCTGGTGGTGGTCGAGCAGGCGCACGGGGTGGCGGTCGTCGGCGGGGGCGGCGACCTGCCCGAGCAGGGCGGGATCGAACATGCTGATGCTGTAGCGGGCGTGGTTGATGCGGCCCCGGTAGGGACGGTCGGGCGGGGCGAACGAGAACACCTGACCCGTCCCGTAGGACTCGGCGTACCGGGCGCCGTCCGGCCGGTGTTCGTCGACGGAGCCCGCCGTGATGTCGCACAGGCAGATTCGCCCCAGCGGCTCGCCGTCGTAGTCCATGGCGAAACCGAGCTCCAGGCGGTCCACGCTGACGCCGCCGGCGGCCCTGCGGGTGATCCGCGCCCGGGCCCGCTCGCCGGTCCCCGCCCCGATCCGCATCGGGGCGTAGTGGGTGCTCAGGAACTCCTCGGTGACGGACAGTTGATCGCTGTCGAACACCACTTCTCCACGCTTCACGTCGCGATCTCGTCTTCCGCTCGGAGGCGTCGGTGAGGTCGGTCGGGCGTGGTGGGTCAGCGTGGCCGTCCACGCACAGTGTGTTCGTTTCCCGGACGGTGGTCCAGTCCCTGGTTCGCTACCGGTGCTGCCGGATCCGGCCATTCCGCGCCAACGTTCCACCCGTGAGGACCACGACACGCAACGGGCACGACCCGGTGGGCCGAGACCGCGCCCCGCTCGGTCCGCAGCCCGGGCCCGCCCTCCCGCCCACGGCCGAGGTCGAAGCGGCCCTGGCCCGCGACTACCGCTTCCAGGCCGCACTCGGTGAGGCACTCACGGGCGAGTTCCCGGAACAGGGGCTCGCCGACGTGCTCCACGACCACCTCGGCCGGGCGGTGAGCGTGGAGGACCCCTTCGGCCGCGTGCTGGCGCGGGCGGGTGCCGACGGCCGCACCCCGGACACGCGACTGACCCGCCCGCAGCGTGACGGCGTGCTCGACGGCGCTCGGCGCGGGGTGCGGGCGCTCCGGGTGGGAGACCGGCTGATCTGCGTCGTCGGCTCGCCCGGCACCGTCCTCGGTCTGATCGTCGTCCTCGACCCGGAGGGCGTCCTCGATCCGGCCGGGACGTCCGAGCAGGTGGACGCCGAACTCGGCAGCTTCCGGACCGGGGCCATGCATGCGATCGGGCTGACGGTCGGCGCGCTCACCATGCATCTGCTCCACCGGCGCCGCCTGGCCACGACCGAACTCCGGCTGCGCCACGATCTCGTGGAGGCCGTGCTGCTCGAGTGCGACCCCGGCGACCTCGAACCCGAGGTCGATCGCCGGGTCGGACGCGCGTCGGCCCTGAGCCACGACCTCACCGGTCCCCACCGCGTACTGGCCGTACGACCCGGTCACGGCGGCTGGCCCGGCGACGGGTCCGTGGGCGACCTGATGGAACAGGCCGCCCGCCGCCTGGACATGGCCTTCCTCGGCACCCTGCGGGGACGGACCGCGGTCCTCGTGTGCGGGACCCCGGGACCGTGGCGCGGCGGTGACGGCTCGGCCACCGGTCCGTGGTCGGACCGCGCCCGTGGGCGCCGGTCCGACGAGCCGTGGCGGGTCGTCCACGACGTGTTCGCCGACGTGCTGCGGGAGGCCCCCGCCATCGGGGTGGGAGGCTTCGTCGAACGGCCCGAGCACCTTCCCCGGTCCTACCGTGAGGCGATGCAGGCCCTGACGGTGGGCACCCGCCGGGCCGACACCGGCGGTCTGACCGCCTTCGAGGACCTCGGGCTCTTCCGACTCCTCGCCACGCCCGAGGGTCGCCGGGAGGCGGGCGCGTTCGTCGAGGACTGGCTGGGCAGCCTGCTCGCCTACGACGTCGAACGGCAGGCCGACCTCGTGCACACGCTGGAGGTCTACCTCGACCAGGGCGGCAACTACGACGCCACCGCCGCCGCGTTGCACATCCACCGCTCCACCCTGCGCTACCGGCTGGGACGCATCCGGGAGCTCTCGGGGCACGACCTGGCCGACGTCGAGACCCGGCTCAACCTGCACGTCGCCGTCCGCGCCGCCGTGATCGCCGAGCCCCCCGTCCTGCCCACGGGAGGACGCCCCCCGTCGTCGTGAGGACCGCCCGGGGCCGCCGTGCCCCGCCGCAGCGACGGACTCAGGTCCGGTCGAGCCGCGGCACGGCGATCTCCTGGACGATCAGCAGCACGGCGGCGGCGACCGGGATGGCCACCACGGCGCCGACGACCCCCAGGAGGGCACCGCCGATCAGGACCGCGACCACCGTGAGCAGGGCGGGGACCTCGACCGTCCTCCCCATGATCTTCGGCATCAGCAGGTAGTCCTCGACGAGCTTGTACAGCACGAAGAAGCCGACCGTGGCCAGCGCCGTCGGCCAGGACACGGTCAGCGCCACCAGCGCGGTCAGCACACCGCCGATCACGGCCCCGACCACCGGGATCAGGTCCAGCAGGGCGACCAGCACCGCCAGCGGGAGCGCGTAGGGCACCCCGAGGACCAGCAGCCAGACGAACGTGACCGCGCCCGCGATCACGGACATGACCACGTTGCCCAGCACGTAGCCCCCGAAGCGGACGCAGATGGCGTCGCCGATCAGGATGGTGCGGGGCCGACGCGAGGCCGGCGCCAACCGGTAGGCCGCGCGACGCATCCCGGGCAGCGTGGCCAGGAAGTACACCGTGAGCACCACGACGACCACGGTGTCGCCCAGCCCGCCCAGGACCGCCGTTCCCACCCCGAGCACACCGTCGAACAGCGTGGAGCCGTCGCTGGCGAGGGCCTGCTGGAAGTGCTGCTGCAGACCGAACCGGGCGTCGAGCTGCCCGACCGTCGAGCTGCGGTCCTGCACCAGCTGCAGGTACCGCGGGACCTGCCCCAGGAACGCGGCCGCCTGCTCGATCAGCGGCGGGACGGCCAGGGCCAGGAACCCGCCCACGACCACCACGAACCCGAGGCAGACGAGGGCGACCGCGAACCCGCGCCGCAGCCCTCGGCGGGCCAGCCAGGACACCGCCGGTTCCAGCCCGAGCGCGAGGAACAGCGCGACCCCGATCAGCACCAGGACGTCGGAAGCCACGACGACGAGGTACGCCAGGGCGACGACGACCGCGACGCCGAGCGCCGCGGTGAACCCGATCAGGAACGGCGAGCGGCGGTCCAGCGGTGATCCCGGGGGGCCGAGGGGCTGCTGTGTCGTGCTCGAGCGTGCTGCGTCCGCCTCGGCCTCGGCGATCGGTCCCTCCGCGTCGAGGTGGGGCTGGGCCACCGAGGGGTGGTGGCCCAGCTCCGCGCCCGCCCCGGTCGCCGTCGACCCGTTCGGTCTCCCGCCGGTCAACGGTCCCAGCCCAGCGTCCGGACGGCGTCGTCGGCGACCTCCTCGTCGACCATCAGCTCGTACGTCCGGGGGCGCATGGCCGTGGCGGAGGCGAAGTCCCGCCGCCCTCCCTGCAGGGCGTGGACGAGCAGCCCGAGCAGGGCGCCGACGACCGCACCGAACACGAGTCCGTACACCGCGAGCAGCAGCAACCCGACCAACGGGACGATCCAGCTGAGCAGCCCGAACAGCCACCCGATCAGCGCGCCGGTGACGGCGCCACCGGCCGCGCCGCGGAGCGCGGCGCGGGGGTAGTCGAGCCGGCCGGTGACCTGCTCGACGAGCTCGAGGTCGCGCCCGACGATGGCGACCCGGTGGACGGGGAAGCCGCGGTCGGACAGGGCGTCGACGGCCTGCTCGGCGGCGCCGTAGTGCCGGAAGCTGGCGATGGACCGACGGGACGGTGTACTCGGCACCTCGTTGCGGTCCGGTGGCACCGTGACGCGGGCGGGGTCGTGGCTCATGGTCCTCTGCCTCGAATCGTCGTCCTGAACGTGCGATCGGTCTGCCCGCCACCGTCACACCGCCCCCGCGACGGCACATCGGCATCGCGGCGGAGAGCGGACCGTCCCCGTTCGGCCCGCCAGGACCAGCGCCCACACGTCCTCGCTGTCAGCGCACGTCGCGCTCCTGCCGTTCGCGACGGAGGTCGTCGATCGTCCCGGCAGCGAGAGCGGTCCAGAACCGCAGCGCGGCGTGCTCCATCTCGAGGCCGAGCTCGAGGGTGATCATGCGCGGCCGGGCCCAGTCCTCGTCGCCGTGGCGGGACACCATCTCCTCGTAGGTGGCGATCCGCTGCTCGTGCTGACGGATCTGTTCCTGCGCGAGCTTCGGGACGTCGTCGTCCGGGGAGCCGGCCTCGTTGAAGAAGAGCTTGAGCTCGGCGACGTCCCGCATCTCGAAGTGCTCGGGCGTCGGTGCGGCCAGCCACTCCCGCAGGGCTGCGCGTCCGGCCGGGGTGAGTGAGTAGGTCTTGCGTCGTCGACCGCTGTCCTCCACCTCGACGGCGAGCAGGCCGGACGCGGCCAGCCGCTCCGGCTCGGAGTACAGCTGCGTGTGCGGGAAGTTCCAGAAGTAGCCGACCGATCGGCTGGTCGCCCGCTTGAGGTCGTACGGGGTGGACGGTCCACGCAGCCCCACCATGCCCAGGACCAGGTACGACGTGGTCGACAGCCGCATCCGGCCCTCCGTGCTCCCCGCGAGATCAGCATCCGGACTCTAGCCAGACGCTGCTTCTCCCCCGTACGGTACGAAACGTACGGTGCGTTTCACACCAAGGGAGGGCGCTCATGGACCTCGCGTCGACACTCCGCTGGGCCGCCGAACGCCACCCGCACCGCCGGGCGGTCTCCGGTCCGGGCCGCCGCCTCACCTACCGGGAGTGGGACGAGCGCACGGACCGACTCGCCGCCGCGTTGGGCGGCTGGGGCGTCCGGGCCGGCGACCGCCTCGCGCTGGTGATGCACGGCGGCGAGCAACTGGCGAGCCTGCACCTGGCCGCGCAGAAGCTCGGCGCCGTCTCGGTGCCGCTGTCGACCCGGTTCGGCGTCGACGAGCTCGCCTACTGCCTCGAGGACGCGGGATCGACCGTCGTCGTCACCGATCCGGCGCACGCCTCGCGGGTGGAGGCCGCCGCGGGCGAGGTCCCGATCCGGGACGTCGCCGAGGTCGACGCGGCCGCGGAGGCCGTCACGACGACGGGGACGGCTCCACCGCCGGAGGAGTCCGCGGTGAGCGTCATGCTCTACACCTCGGGGACCACCGGCCGACCGAAGGGCGTGCCCCGGACGCATCGCGCCGAGCACGCCGCCGCGGTCGCGCACGTGATGCAGACCGGGCAGCGGATGGGCGTCGCCACGCTCGGGGTGATGCCGCTGTTCCACACGATGGGACTGCGCACGCTGCTGGCCTCGATCACGCTCGGCGGGACGTGGGTCGGGCAGCCGAGCTTCGACGCCGACGAGTCGATGGCACTGATCTGCGACGAGGGGATCGGCTCGCTGTACCTCGTGCCGACGATCTACTGGTCGCTGCTGCGCACCGGCCGTCTCGGGGAGGCCCGTCGGCTGGACAACCTGGCCTACGCCGGGGCGGCGATGACCCCGTCGCTGGCCGAGGCGCTGGTCGAGGAGGTCCGGCCGCGCTCGTTCGTCAACCACTTCGGCTCGACGGAGATCTACACCTTCACCATCGGCGCGGACGTCGCCGCCAAGCCGGGCTGCGTCGGACGGGCCGGGCTGTTCTCCCGCGTCCGTCTGATCGCCCCCGAACCCGATGCCCCCGTCGACGAGGAGGTCGGGCCCGGCGAGCAGGGGCAGGTCATCGTCTCCATGGACTCCGCCGAGGCGTTCGGCGGCTACTGGAACCGGCCCGACGCGAACGCCAAGGCGATCCGCGATGGCTGGTACCACACCGGCGACCTCGCGATCGCCGACGGCGACGGCGACCTCTGGGTGTCCGGCCGGACCGACGACATGATCAACTCGGGCGGGGAGAACATCTACCCGGACGAGATCGAGGCGGCGCTGATCCGCTGCCCGGCCATCGACGACGTCTGCGTGGTCGGGCTGCCGGACGACCGGTGGGGCCGTGCGGTGAGCGCCTTCGTCGTGCCGGCCGCCGGGATCGAGCCGGAGCTGGCCGCCGCCCGGACGCTCGCCCACGCCCGGGAGCACCTCCCGTCCCTCAAGCGGCCCAAGCAGGCGATCGCGGTCGACGCGATCCCGCGGTCCGGGGTCGGCAAGACCCTGCGTCGGACGCTGGTCGCCGGTGAGTACACCTCCCGAGGAGAGGCCCGTGCCTGACATGACCACCGACAGCGCCGACACCGTCCCGCCGCGGTGGACGCCGTCCCGCGACGAGGACGCGGCCCTGGTCGCCGGTCGCGGCCGGTTCCTCGACGACCTCGACCCGCTGCCGGGGACGCTGGTGGCCGCGGTCGTGCGGTCCACCCGGCCGCACGCCCGCCTCGTCTCGGTGGACCTGTCGCGGGCCCGGGCGCACCCCGGCGTCGCCGCGGTCATCGGGCCCGAGGAGGTGCGGGCCGCCCTGCGTCCCTTCCCGCTGTCCACCGGGGCGGCGATGCCCTACCTGCCGACCGGCGTCGACAAGGTCCGGTTCGTCGGTGAGCCGATCGCCGTCGTGGTGGCCACCGACCGCTACGTCGCCGAGGACGCCGCCGAGCTCGTCGAGGTCGACTACGAGGACCTGCCCGCCGTCAGCGACGCCCGCTCCGGCCTGGCCGAGGACGCTCCGCTGCTGCACGACGACGCCGGGTCCAACGTCGCGACCGACCGCACCTTCTCGTTCGGCGCGCCCGACGACCGCTTCGCGGCCGCTGCCCACGTGGTCACCCGCCGCTACGAGTTCCCGCGCTACTCCTCCGTGCCGATGGAGTGCTACTCCGTCATCGCGCACTGGACCGAGCAGGACGGCGGGCCGTTCGTCGAGGCCTGGGCGAACTTCCACGGACCGTTCTCGATGGTGCCCGTGATGGCGGGCGCGCTGCGGCTCCCGACCTCGCGGCTGCGCCTGCACGTCCCGGCCGACATCGGCGGCAGCTTCGGGATCAAGGCCGGCATCTATCCCTACGTGGTGCTCCTCGCGCTGGCGTCGAAGCATGCGGGGACACCGGTGCGCTGGACCGAGGACCGCGTGGAGCACCTCACGGCGAGTTCGTCGGGCGCCGACCGGTCGATGGAGTTCTCGGCGGCGCTCGACGCCGGGGGCACGATCACCGCGCTGCGCGCCGATCTCGTCGACAACGTCGGGGCCTACCTGCGGCCCCCGGAGCCGTCGACGCTGTACCGCTGCTTCGGCAACATCACCGGGCCCTACCGGATCGACGCCGTCGGCATCCGTGCGCGGGCGGTGGTCACCAACACGATGCCGACCGGCCTGAACCGCGGGTTCGGCGGCCAGCAGCTCTACTTCGGGTTGGAGCGGCTCCTCGACGACATCGCCGCCGAGCTCGGCACCGACGCCCACGAGCTGCGCCGTCGCAACCTCATCACCTCCTTCCCGCACGAGACCGCGACCGGGGGGGTCTACGACTCCGGGGACTACCTCACCGCGCTCGACCTCGCGATGAAGAACGCCGACCTCCCCGAGCTGGAGAGACGACGCGACGAGGCCCGCGCGGCCGGCGCCCACTACGGCATCGGGACCGCGCTCGTCGTCGACCCGTCCGGCACCAACATCGGCTACGTCGGACTCGCCACCCCCGCCGAGGAGCGGACCCCCGGACGGGACAAGTCCGGGTCGACCGAGCACGTGCGGATGTCGGTCGACCCCCAGGGCGTCGTCACCGTGCTGCTCGGCTCGGTCCCCCAGGGACAGGGACACGCCACCGTGGCCCGCAAGATCGCCGCCGAACGCCTCGGGCTGCCTCTCGACCAGGTCCGCTCCGTGATCGACATGGACACCGCGACGACCCCCTGGACGGTCACCTCCGGCAGCTACTCCTCCCGGTTCGCGCCCCTGGTGACCAGCGCCGTCGTCGCTGCGGCCGACACCATCGCCACCACCGTGCGCGCCGCCGCGTCGACGCTGCTCGACGGCGCCGACCCGGAGACGCTCGTCCTCGACGGGGGCGAGGTCCGCGCCCCGGACGGCCGCGCGGTGAAGTTCCGCCACGCCGCCGGCGTCGTGCACTGGGACCCCGCCGCGCTCCCCGAGGGCGTCCCGGCCCGGCTCTACGCGGAGGCCGAGTTCTCCCCGCGCGAGACCCGGGCCGCCACGGCGGACGACCGGATCAACTCCTCGCTCTGCTACGGCTTCGTCGCCGAGATCGTCGCGGTACGGATCGACCCGGACACCCTCGAGATCGAGGTCGACCGGGTGTCGTCGGTCCACGACGCCGGCACCGTCCTCGACCAGACCCTGCTCGACGGGCAGGTGTACGGGGCGCTGGTGCACGGGCTCGGGGGCGCCGCCTACGAGGAGTTCACCCACGCCCCGTCGGGACAGCCGACCGCGGCGACGTTCCTAGACTACCTGTGCCCCACCTCGGCCGAGGCGGGCTTCGAGCTGCGCACCGACCACGTGGTGTCGCCCTCGCCGCTCACCCCGCTCGGGGCCAAGGGCTGCGGCGAGGGCTCCTCGATGAGCTTCCCCGTGGCCTACGCCAACGCCGTCGCGGACGCCCTGGCACCGCTCGGTGTCCCCGTCACCTCCCTGCCCCTGCACGGCGAGGTGCTCCACCAGCTCCTGAACCACGATCGGAAGGACGCCTGACATGCCACTGACCGGCGGCGACGTCACCCTCGAGCGCGACGGCCACGTCGCCTACGTGACGCTCTCCCACGGCAGGTACACCGTCGTGACGATGGCGATGCGCCGGCTGGTGGCCGAGCGGTTCGCCGAGATCGACCGGGACCCCGAGGTGCGGGTCGTGGTCGTGCGCAGCGACGGCGAGCACTTCACCTCCGGGGGTGACATCGCCGGGTTCATGGAGGTCGACCCGATCGACCTCACCGACCTCGGGCACGACGTCACCGCCGCGGCCCGGAGCCCGAAGCCCGTCATCGCGGCGATCGACGGGTACTGCTTCGGCGTCGGTCTGGAGATGGTGCTCTCCTGCGACGTCCGGCTCGGCACGGTGCGCACCCAGCTGGCCCTGCCCGAGATGAACCTCGGCATGATCCCCGGCTCCGGCGGCACCCAGCGCCTCGCGCGGCTCGTCGGCCTCTCCCGGGCGAAGTTCCACATCATGTCGGCCACCCGGATCCAGGCCCAGCAGGCGCTGGACTGGGGGATCCTGTCCGGTGAGCTCCACGCCGACCGCGACGCCCTGGACGCGGCCGTCGACACGCTGGCGCAGAAGATGGCCGGCCTCTCCCCGGCGGCGCTGCGCACGGCGAAGGAGGTCCTCGACCGTGGTACCGACGGGCCCCTCTACACCGGGATCGAGCTGGAGCGGAAGGCCTACTCGATGCTGCGGGCCACCGAGGACTTCGCCGAGGGCGTGAAGGCGTTCGGCGAGAAGCGCGCCCCCGTCTTCACGGGGCGGTGACCCGGTGAAGGCAGCTCCGTTCGCCTACGTCCGGCCCCCGACCCTCGACGACGTGCTCGCCGAGCTCGCGGGCGGCGACGGCAAGGTCCTGGCCGGCGGCCAGTCCCTGGTCCCCGTGCTGGCGATGCGGCTCGGCCGGCCCGCCACCCTGGTCGACGTCACCGCCGTGCCCGAGCTCGGGGAGCACGGCCCGGACGGACGCTCCGGGTACCGGGTCGGGGCGAGCGTCCGGCAGCGGGTCGTGGAACACGACCCCGCCGCGCAGGACGTGCCCCTCGTGTCGATGGCCATGCCCTTCGTCGGGCACCGGGAACTGCGCAGCCGCGGCACGGTCTGCGGCAGCCTCGCCCACGCCGACCCGGCCGCGGAGCTGCCCGCCGTGGCCTGCTGCCTCGACGCGCAGGTCGAGGTGGCCGGGCCCGGCGGGACCCGCACCGTGGCCGCGCAGGAGTTCGTCACCGGGGCCATGTCCACGACGGCCGGGCCCGAGGACGTCGTCACCGCGGTCACCTTCCCGACGGCGGGTCCCGGCGACGGGTTCGGGTTCGCCGAGATCGCCCGCCGGCACGGCGACTTCGCCCTGGCCGGGGTGGTGTGCCGGGTGCACGTCACCGAGGCCGGGGCGGTGGACGCCGCCGCCCTGACCGGCTTCGGGATCTCCGACCGTGCGGTCACCCGCGACGTCACCGCGCTGCTCGCTGCGGGCGAGAGCGAGGACGACCTCCGGCCGGCCACCACCGAACTGGCCGCCGCGATCGTCGACACCGGCGGCGACACGCACGGCTCCACCGGGTACCGACGGCGGCTGTTCGCCGTCCTCGCCGCCCGTGAGCTGTCCCGGGCGCTGCACCGCGCCCGCGAGGGGAGGACCACGAGATGACCGCCGTGCCCGACTCGCCCGCCCGGCGGGACACCGGCTCCCGCCGGGTCCCGGCGCCCGCCGCCCGGATCGCGGCCCACGAGTCCGCCGAGGTGACCTTCACCGTCAACGGCACCGAGACCACCGTCGAGGTGTCGCCCCGGATGCACCTCGGCGACGTGCTGCGCGAGCGCCTGGGACTCACCGGCACCCACCTCGGCTGTGAGCACGGGGTGTGCGGCATGTGCACCGTGCTCCTCGACGGTGAGGCCGCCCGGGCCTGCCTCCTGTTCGCCGTGCAGTGCGAGGGCGCCGAGATCGTCACCGTGGAGGGACTCGGCACCCCCGACGACCAGCACCCGCTGCAGCAGGCGTTCTCCGCCCACCACGCCCTGCAGTGCGGCTTCTGCACCCCCGGCATGTTGATGAGCAGCTACGACCTGCTCGCCAACGCCCCGGAGGCCGCCGCCGAGAACCTGCCCGAGGCGATGTCGGGCGTGCTGTGCCGCTGCACCGGCTACCGGGGCATCCTCGCCGCGGTCTCCGACGTCGCCGAGTCCTACCCCGACGGCGTCCCGGAACCTCGCGGGTGCGCGCCCCGCATGCTGGTCGGCCGGACGTCGCCCGGTGCCGGCACAGCGGCCGAGGAGGCCGGGACGGCCGCCCCGCAGCTCACCGAGGTGCGGCTGCCCACCGGCCCGCCCTCGGCGGTCGTCGACGTGACCTCCCAGCTCGCCTCACCGGTGGACCGGGTCTGGGGCGTGCTCACCGACTTCGACCTCCTGGCGCGCTGCCTGCCCGGGGCCCAGCTCGTCGAGTCCTACGACGAGGACCGCCACCGCGGACGCGCCACCGTCGCGCTCGGCCCCGTGAAGCTCTCCTTCGAGGGCCTCGCCCAGGTCGTCGAGCGCGACCCGGACGCCCACCGGCTCCGGTTCCACGGTCAGGGCCGGGACACCGGTGGCAGCGCGACCGCCGCCGACGTCGTCCTCCACGCCTCGCCGACCGCCGACGGCGGCACCGAGCTCAGCGCGCACGCCGACGTGCACCTCTCGGGACGGGTCGCGCAGTTCGGTCGGGCGTTGGCCGGCGACGTGTCGCGCCGTCTGTTCGAGCAGTTCGCCGCGGGGGTGGACGAGGCCGCCGAGACCGGTTCGGTCTCCGAGGTCCCGCTCGGCCGCAGGCTGCGCCTCGCGGCCGGGGCCGCCCGCGACGCCGCGATCGGCGCCGTCCGCCGGACCGCGCACCGCCTCCGGGACCGCGCTCGGCGCGGGAGCACCGGATGACGACCGCGCCCGTCGTCGGGCCCGCTCTCACAGTTTCTCGGCCAGCACGTCGATCGCACGGACCTCGGGTGCCGATGCGAACAGCTCGTCGCTGCGCTCGCGCAGCGCCTGGCCCACCGCGCCGCCGAGGTGGGTGTCGCGTGCGGCCTCGTCGGGGAAGGCGTCGATGATCCCGAAGGTCGTGGAGCCGAAGCGCACCGCGAACCACGGGTAGGTGCCGGGCTCCGCCTCCACCAGGGGCAACGCGGACCGCAGGAACTCCTCGACCGCCTCCTCCTGGCCCGGCTTGGCCTCGAGCGTCACCAGCAGTGCCTTGGTCGCCATCGGTCGTCTCCCTCGCTCCGCGTCCGTGATCCGTCGTGGCCGCCGACGATGACGGAGGAGCCCGGGGCGCACCTCGGCCCGGCGAGCCGGGTTCGGGGGGACTCGCTCGGCCTTCCGGAGCAAGGTC
Source organism: Actinomycetospora corticicola (assembly GCF_013409505.1). NCBI lineage: Bacteria > Bacillati > Actinomycetota > Actinomycetes > Pseudonocardiales > Pseudonocardiaceae > Actinomycetospora > Actinomycetospora corticicola. The sequence goes on from NZ_JACCBN010000001.1 coordinate 3,638,759, forward strand.
GACACCACGTCCGTCGTCGCAGATCGACGCGGGCGGGTGGGACGTCGCCGGGGGCGTCGAGGTCGTCATGGCGCAGCTCCTGTGGTGGTCGCGGTCACTCCAGGACGCTAGGGACGCGGGCCCCGCGCCATCAGTGCACCAAGGTGGAGGTCGTCGCCCCGGAGAGGACCCGTCGATGGCCGAGCCGTTCGTCGTCCGCGTCACCGACGCCGAGATCACCGACCTGCGGGACCGGCTGCGCCGGACCCGGTGGCCCGAACCGGAGACCGTCGACGACTGGTCGCAGGGGGTGCCCGTGGCCTACGCCCGGGAGCTGTGCCGGGCCTGGGCCGAGGACTACGACTTCGGGTTCGCCGACCGCGTCAACGCCTTCCCGCAGTACCGCGACACCGTCGACGGCCTCGGGATCCACTACCTGCACGTCCGCTCCCCGGAACCCGACGCGTTCCCGCTGGTCCTCACCCACGGCTGGCCGGGCTCGGTCCTCGAGTTCCTCCACGTCCTGGGCCCGCTGACCGACCCCCGCGCCCACGGCGGCGACCCCGCCGACGCCTTCCACGTCGTCGCGCCCTCGCTGCCCGGCTACGGCTGGTCCGACAAGCTCACGACGACGGGCTGGGGCATCCCCCGGATCGCCCGCGCGTGGGACACGCTGATGGTGTCGCTGGGCTACGGCCGCTACGGCGCGCAGGGTGGCGACTGGGGCTCGGAGGTGACCGCCAACCTCGGCGAGGTCGCGCCCGAGCGGGTCGCCGGGGTGCACCTGAACATGGGCAGGGTCCCGCTCGGCACCTTCGCCGACCCCACCCCCACCGAACAGGCCGCCCTCGACGCCGCCGGCGAGCACGCCCGCACCGGACGCGGCTACTCCGGAATCCAGATGACCCGACCGCAGACCCTCGGCTACGGCCTCACCGACTCCCCCGCCGGCCAGGCCACCTGGATCGCCGAGAAGTACCGGGCCTGGACCGACCACGACGGCGACCACGAGACCGCCGTGTCCCGCCGGACGATCCTCGACGAGATCTCCGCGTACTGGTTCACCGCCTCGGCCACGTCGTCGGCGCGGCTGTACTGGGAGAGCTTCGCCGACGTCCGCGTGCCGGTCACCGCGCCGTCCGGGCTGTCGGTCTACCCGCGCGACATCGTCCGCCCCTCCCGCCGCGACGCCGAACAGCGGTTCACCGACCTGCGCTGGTACGCCGAGATGCCCCGCGGCGGCCACTTCGCCGCCCTCGAACAACCGCACTCCCTCGTCGACCAGATCCGCGGCTTCTTCCGCCTCGTCCGGTAGCCGCACCGGACCTTGACCTGGAGCGCGCTCGAACTCCTAGCGTCCCCGCCGTGAGCACTCCCCTGACCGTGGCCGCGGCGACCCCGTGACCTCCCCGCCGTACGGGCGAGGAGCGGACGCCCCGCCCTGGGCGTTCAGCGCCATGTCCCTGTCCCTGCTCGTGCTCGGGGCCGCGGCGGGGGTTCCGGCCCCCTCTACGTCGTCTACCAGCACCGCTACGGGATCACGCCGTCCGGCCTGACCGGGGCCTTCGCGATCTACATCGTGCCGCTGGCTGCGATGCTGCTGGTCTGCGGCCGCCTCTCCGACCACTGCGGGCGGCGCCCGGTCGCCGTCGTGGCGCTGCTCCTCGACGCGGTCGCCTGCGGGGTCTTCACGCAGGTGGACTCGACCGGGGTGCTCCTGCTCGCCCGCAGCATCATGGGTCTGGCCACCGGCCTGGGGCTGACCGCGATCGCCGCGTTCGTCGTCGACCTGGCGCCGTCCCGACGACAGGGCCTGGCCGGGGCGGTGACCGGGGCCGCGGCCCCGGGGGGGGGTCTCGCGACCGGCGCCCTCGTCTCCGGCGCCCTCGTCGCGACGCTCGCCCTGGTCAGTGCCACCGCGGCGCTGCTGCTGCGCCGACGCCGCATGACGACGGTCACACCCGCTCGGGCATGACGAACCCGGCGCCCACCACGTCGTACCGGAGAACCATCCGAACCGGCCGGGCCCGCTCGCGGGCACGACCCCGACCTCGTGCCCCGGTCGTCCCCGGCCGCCACCTCGACGGAGGTGAGCCGCCGCCCATGTCCCCCGACCTCGACACCCTGCGCCTGCGCGCCCTCGCCGTCCCCGGCGTGGCGCGCCTCGCCGACCACCACGACGGGCTCGGACGTCGTTCCGAGTCGCGGAGCGCACTGCGGGTGTTCGACGACCACGTCGACATCGACATCTTCCTGTCCGCCGGGCACGCCGTGACGGAGACGACGACGGCGTTGCGCTCCACCCTGGCCCCGCTCCTCGCGGGACGGGCGGTGCACATCACCGTGGTCGACATCGATACGGCGGGGGCGCTCCCGGCCGAGGCTACGGTGCTGCGGGACGGGGACGACCCCCGTCGCGCGGATCGGGCGCGGCTCGTCGCCCGCGCCGTCCTGGACGGGCTGGGGTCCCTGGAGGCCGACGGTCTCCCGGCCCGCGACCGGGACAGGGTCACCGCCGTCTGCCGGGTCCTGGACGCCTTCGACGTCGACCCCGTCTCCCGGCGCACCCTGCTCCGCCGACTGCGCGGAGTGCTCTCCCGGGCGCACGGTACGACGGGCCGGGTCCTCCTCGACCGCCTGGACGAGCTGGACGACCTGTCGTGACGCCGCCTCGGGTCACGGTCGGGCGTCCGCACCCCGCCCGTGGTGCACGAGACGGATCCGGGTGCCGCCGGGACCGGCCTCGACGGTGACGTCGTCGACGAGGGCACGCATCATCGCCAGCCCGCGGCCGCGGCGCCCCGGATCGGTCGGGGCCGACCGCCACCGTCCGTCGTCGACGACGTCGACCTCGAGCGCGTCGTCGTCGCCGGGCAGACGGTGCGCCGACAGCGTCATCGTCCCGGCGCCCGGCGCGGCCCCGTAGGCGTGGTCGCAGCAGTTCTCCAAGGCCTCCGAGGCCGCCGACACCACGTCGTCGACGGCGTCCCCGTCGAGGTGGTCGCCGCCCAGCCACGCGGCCAGGCGTCGCCGCAGCACGCGGACCTGGCTGCCCTGCGCGGCCGCCGAGACCACCAGCGGGTGTGGCCAGCGCGGGGCGGGACGGGCCTCGTCGTCGGGAATCGTCATCGTCCCGTCGGATGCCTGTCCCGACGGCGGCTCAACCGCCCCGTGCGGGCGACGTCACGTCCCCGAGGCGGTGGCACCACCGCGGTGGACGGCCCGGATCACCACCAGCACGGTGTCGTCGAGGACCGCCCCGTCGGCGTGGACGTCGACCGCGGCGAGCACGGCGTCCGCGGTCGCCGAGGCGTCCCCGGCAGGGTCGCTCGCCCGCACCGCCGCGAGCAGTCCCTCCACCTCGAACTCCCCGCCGCCGGCCGGCCGCGCCTCGGTGACGCCGTCGGTGAACAGCAACAGCCGGTCCCCCAGCCCGAGGATGACCGGCTCCACGGCGACCCGGGCCTCCGGCCGGATCCCCAGCGCCCGGCCACCCGCCGAGAGCGCGCTGACCGTCCCGTCCCGTCGCTGCAACACGGCCGGCGGGTGGCCCGCACTCGCGACGTCGACCTCGAGCCCGTCGTCCTCGCCCCGCGGCCGCATCGAGGCGTAGACGGCGGTGGCGAAACTCGGACGCTGGTCGAACCACACGTGCAGCACCCCGTGCAGGGCCGAGAGCACCGCGCCCGCGTCCTCGTCGGTGTGGCCCACCGCGCGCACGGTCGAGCGGGCCAGCGCGGTGGTGCGGGCGGCCCGCGGCCCCTTCCCGCAGACGTCCCCGACGACGGCGCCCCACCCGGCGGGAGTGGGGATCAGGTCGTAGAAGTCCCCGAGCACCGACCCGCCGGTCCCCGCGCGGAAGCGCGCGGCGACCTCCACGCCCGGGAAGTCCGGGAGGCGGGCGGGCAACAGGCTCTCGCGCAGGGTCGCGGCGTACTCCTCGACCTCCGCCGCGTGCGCCTCCGCCAGCTGCGCGAGCCGCTCGGAGTCGGCCGCGTGCCGGGTGGCCGCCAACCGCCCGGCCTCGGCGTCCGCCAACGCCGTCCGCAGGGCGACCTCGCCCGTCACGGCCTGCGCCAACGTCGTCAGGACCTCGCGTTCGTGGGGCGACCACCGACGCGGATCCACGTCGAGAGCGCCCAGCACACCGATCACGACCCCGGACGCGTCGTGCACCGGCAGCCCGGCCCACGCCCGGATGCCGCCGGCGACCGGTCTCCCGGGATCACCCGCGTCCTCGGTGAACACCGCGTCGCCGACGGCGAGGACCGCCTCGCAGAGGGCGCGACCGACGGCATCGTCCGTCGACGGGCGCCCGGACGCGGCCCCGTGCTCGTCCTGGCGGCTGCGGACGAGGACCCGTCCGTCCTCGACGAGCCAGAGCACCCCCGCGGCGGCGCCGGTGAGCGAGGCCGTCAGGCGGGCGAGCCGGGCGAGGGCCGCATCGGCGTCGGCGTCGAGCAGTCGTGCCCGTGTGATCGCGTTGCTGGAGGTACCTCCGCGCACGCCGCCCCTTCCCCGGACGCCGGCGACCTCGTCGCCGGACGTGTCGGGACGATCCTACGGAGCGCCGGGGACGGTGGCACACCGTTCACGGGGCAGCCGCCCGGCAGCGGCACACTGGGATCGGTGACCACCACCCACGACTTCAGCGTCTCGGACGCGACGGGCGAGACGACGTCCCTCGGGCAGTACGCCGGGCGGGTCCTGCTCATCGTCAACGTCGCGAGCAAGTGCGGACTGACCCCGCAGTACGAGGGCCTCGAGGCCCTCCACCACACCTACCACGAGCGTGGGCTGACGATCCTCGGCTTCCCCTGCAACCAGTTCATGGGCCAGGAGCCGGGCACCGACGCCGAGATCCAGGAGTTCTGCCGGGTCAGCTACGACGTCACCTTCCCCGTGCTCGCGAAGGTCGACGTGAACGGTCCCGACGCCGAGCCGCTCTTCGCCTTCCTGCGCGCCGAGGCGCCCGGGGACTTCGGCCCCGCCTACGGGGAGTTCCACGAGGCCATCAGTCGCCTGCAGCCCGACGTCGCACCCGGCGACGTCGCGTGGAACTTCACCAAGTTCCTCGTCGACCGCGACGGCGGGGTCGTCCGACGCTACGAGCCGCCGGTGCCGCCCGGGGACATCGCGGCGGACCTCGAGCAGCTGCTCTGACGCACGCCCGGCCTCTGCTCGGAGCGCGGTCCGGTCGGCGGTCGCGACCGACTGTCGGGCCCGATGGCGTCTACCGCACCATGGTCGCGGCCCGTTCGACCCGACCGGGCCCGCCGGCACCCGCCCGGATCGCGCCCAGGAGGACACCGTGGACGTCGAGCAGTGGCTGGCCCTCCCGCCCCTCGCGGTCTACCTGGTCGTCGGGGTCGTCGTCGGGGTCGAGAGCCTCGGCGTCCCGCTGCCGGGCGAGATCGTCCTAGTCGGCGCCGCCCTGCTGTCCTCCCGACCCGACCTGGGGATCTCGCCGGTCTGGGTCGCGCTCTCCGCGCTGATCGGTGCCGTGGTCGGGGACTCGATCGGCTACGCCCTCGGGCGCCGCTACGGCCGCACCCTGCTCGCCTGGCTCTCCCGCCGGTTCCCCCGCCACTTCGGACCCGCCCACCTCGCCATGGCCGAACGGGCCTTCGCCCGCTGGGGCATGCTCACCGTCGTCGTCGGCCGCTTCATCGCGATCCTGCGCATCTTCGCCGGGCCGCTCGCCGGCGTGCTGGGGATGCCCTACCGCCGGTTCCTCGCCGCGAACGTGCTCGGCGGGCTGCTCTGGACGGTCGGGACGACCACCGCGGTCTACTTCCTCGGCATCGTCGCGGAGCAGTGGCTCCAGCGCTTCTCCTACCTCGGACTGGCCGTCGCCCTCGTCGTCGGGCTCCTCGCCGCCCGTGTCGTCCGCCGACGGCTCACCGCGGCGCTCGCCGAGGACGGCGACCACCCGACGGGTCGGCCCGCGGCGGAGAGTTGAGAGTCATCCCGACGACGGGTCCGGGTGGCGGACCGGCATCGGGCCACTCCAGCCGCGGCGGATCGCGAGGACCCGCACGGCCGTGCAGAGCACGGCACCCGGGACCGCCGCGGCCGCGCCGGACCAGCCGATCACCGACGCGACGACCACCACCAGCGACCCGAGCAGGGCGGGGAACACGTAGATCTCCTGCGTCAACACGACCGGTTTGCGGTTCACCAGCACGTCGCGCAGCACGCCGCCCCCGATGCCCGTGAGCACGCCGAGCAGGACACCGGTCATGGGCGGGACCCCGAGGTGGACGGCCTTGAGGGCCCCGGCCACCGAGAAGAGCCCGAGCCACACGGCATCCGCGAGGTCGATGGCGCTCTCGACCCGGCTCAGCAGCGGGTGGAAGTGCTGCACGAGCAGGGCGGGCGCCAGCCCGGCCGTCAGGTAGCGCCAGTCGGTCAGGGCCGCCGGCGGGACGGCACCCAGGAGCACGTCCCGCGTCAGGGCGCCACCGATCCCCGTGACCAGGCCCAGCAGCAGGCACCCCATGTAGTGCATGCGGAACCGCACGGCGGTGAGCGCGCCGGCCGCCGCCCCGACGGCGATGCCGATGAGGTCGAGGAGCACCTGGACGGTCACGGTTCCGGGCACGCAGCACCTCCTATCGACGGGTGCCGGAGCCGGGTCACGGGGTCGGTGGTGCGCAGTACAGGCCGGGAGTGCATCTCGCCGGGTCGAACGGCGTCGTCGAGGTGGTCGGGCGGGGCGGCGCCGGCCGCGAACTCCCGGTAGGTGCGGACGTTCCCGAGCCGCGGCTCCGCTCCTCCTCGCGGCGGCGTTCCTCCTCCCCGGCGCTCCCTGTCGCACCGGCCGGCGCGCTGACCGAAGTCGGCGGAGGTGGCGGAGGTGGCGTGTCGTCGCCGCACGCGGAGAGGACGACGCCACTGAGCACCAGGCCGAGGACGAGGAGGGTGGTGTCGGGCAGGCGGAAACGCACGGCATCGCTCCGAGTCTCGCGGGTGGAGGTGCCCCGGCCGCTCCGGGACGCCGTCACGCTGGCACCGGAGCTGCCAACGAAGCTCCAACGCCCGCAACACCGACCAGCGGAATTGGAGCGCGGTTGGAGCCGGACACGAGACGGTGCGGTGCGACCGTCGACCCTCGGCCCGGCGGACGGAGCAGTGCGACGAGATCCGATTCCCCCGGTTCGCCGACGCCCTGACGGGCAGCGGTGTGCTGGACTTCATCACTTGTCCGGGTGTTCCGACCCCGAGTGCCGTGGGGAATCGTGAGATCCGACCGTGCCGAGGGGGCGCGCGTGCCGTCCAGTTCCGACCCCGTCGGGCCGGTTCCACTGTTCCGGGACCTCGGTGACCTGCGCGTCGAGGTCAACGGCCGCGAACGAGGTCCCGGGGGCCGTCGCCCCGCGGCCCTGCTGGCTGCCCTGCTCGTGCACGTGAACGAGCGGGTCCCGGTCGACCTCCTCAGTGCGGCCGTCTGGCCCGACGGCTCGCCCCGGTCCACCTCGACGCTGGAGTCGCACCTCTGGCGGCTCCGCCAGGTCCTCGAGCCCGCCCGCGAGCCCGGCCGGGCGTCGACCGTCCTGCGCACGGAGCCCGGCGGGTACCGCCTCGTCGTCGACACCGGCCAGGTCGACTCGCTGCTGTTCGCGGAGCTGGCGCGGGACACCGACCGCCGGCTCGCGGCCGGGCGGGCGGACGAGGCGGTCGCCCTGGCCCAGCGGGCCCGCGGCCTGTGGCGCGGACGTCCGTTCGCCGCGGTCGCCGACCAGCCCTGGGCCGCGCCGGCCGTCGCCCGCCTCGAGGGGCTGCACAGCCAGCTCGTCGAGCGCCACGTCGAGGCGCTGCTCGAGACCGGCCGGGCCGACAGCGCCCTCGTCGAGCTGGAGGCGGCGCTGTCCGAACACCCTCTCCGGGAACGGCTGTGGACCCAGCTGATGGTGGCCTCCTACCGGGCCGGACGGGTGGACGAGGCCCTCGCCGCGTACGTCCGGGCCCGGGCGATGCTGCGCGACGAGCTCGGCACGGAACCCGGCGAGGAGCTGCGGGAGACCCACCGCCGGGTGCTCGCCGCCGACCCGGCCCTCCGGGGCTCCCACCCACCGATCACGGTGATCCGGCCGGACGAGGAGCCGCTGCCGTCGCTGCCCCGGTGGACCACCAGTCTCGTCGGGCGGGGGGACGACATCGCGCGGGTGCTCGACCTGCTCCCGCGCGCCGGTCTGGTGACCCTGCGCGGTCCCGCTGGGGTGGGCAAGACCCGGCTCGCCGTCGAGGTCGCCCGGACGGCCGCCCCGGCGTTTCCCGACGGCGTCCGTTTCGTCGACCTCACCGGCGCCCGGGACGGGCGGCAGGTGGTCGACGCCGTCACCTCCGCGCTGGCGCTCGCGGCGTCACCGTCCGGGTCGGCGCTCGAGGCCCTCGCCGCCTTCCTCCGCGGTCGGGAGGTGCTGCTCGTGGTCGACGACTGCGAGCACGTCGTGGACGAGGTCGCCCGCGTCGCCGACGTCCTCGGTCGCGCGGCCCCGGCGGTGCGGCTGCTCGTGACGAGCCGCCAGCAGCTCGAGGTGGATCACGAGATCGTGGTGGACCTGGTGCCGCTCGCGGTCCCGGACGACGACGACCCCGGCGGCGCGGCGCTGGACCTCTTCCTGGACCGCTGGGGCGTCGAGGATCGCGCCGGGCTGACCGGGGCCGATCTCGCGCAGGTCCGCCGCGTGTGTCGTGCCGTGGACGGCGTCCCGCTCGCGCTCGAGCTCGCCGCCGCCCGGGCCAGGACCTTCAGCCTCGCCGAGGTCGCCGAGCAGAGCGAGCAGGACCCGAGTGCCCTGTCCGCGCTCGGCCGGCGCCGCCGCTCCGAGCGTTCGTCGGTGTTCGACGCGGTCGCCCGCAGCTACGACCTGCTCGAACCCGACGAGCAACGTCTGCACCGGGCGCTGTCGGTCCTGCCGGGGCCGTTCACGGTGGCCGCCGCCGCGGCGGTGGCCGGGAGCAGCGTGGGACGCGTGGCGGACCTGCTCGCCGACCTGGCGCACCGATCCCTGCTGTCGGCGCGGCGGACGCCCGCTCCCGGTCGCCCGACCACGTTCTCCCAGCTGACCATCGTGCGGGCCCACGGCGGTCGGGCGCTCGACGCGGCCGGGGAGAGCGCGGCGGTGCGCACCCGGCGGACCGCCTGGATCCTCGACCTGGTCGCCGACCACCCCCGGCTCGGCCACCCCACCGAGCGCGGGTGGTCCGACGCGATCGGCGACGACCTGCCGACCCTGCGGGCGGTGCTCCACGAGACGCTCGTGGAACGGCCGGCGGCGTCGGGCGTCCACGCCGTGGCGGGCCTCGGCACGATGTTCTGGTACCAGCGCGACGCGACCCTCGAGGGGCGGCGGTGGATCGAGCTCGCCGCCGAGGTGGCCGGCCGGGTCGACGGCGTGTCCACGTCGACGGGCGTCCGGATCGCGATCGACCTCGCCACCATCCGCGCGTTCGCGGGCCGCGCCGACCTGGCGTCGCCGGTGCGCGAACACGTCCTCGCGGAGCTGCCGCACCTCGACCTCGAGGGTGACGAGGCCGTCGTCACGGGGGACGCGGTCCTGCTGCTCGCGGCGTGCCTGGGCCTGGCGGGCGACCAGGAGCAGGCCCGGTCCGTTGAGGACGTCGCCGTCTCCATCGCCCGTCGCACCGGTGACCCGACGCTCGCCCTGCTCTGTCGCACCCGCGCGGTGTCGGGCGACGTCGGCCGCCGCGACCCGGAGGCCGTGTTCGACGACGCCGTGGCCGTCCACACCGACGCCGAGGCCGTCGACAACCGCTTCGCGGCCTGGATCGCCGCCGGGATCGCGCACATGGCCGCCCATGCCGCCGGTCGCGCCGACGTGGCGCTGCACTGGTCCGACGTCTGTCTGCTCGCCGTCCGGCGGACCGGGCGGCAGCACGCCCCGTTCCAGCTCGAGCTGCGGGCCAACACCCTCAGCCTGCTCGGACGGCACGCCGAGGCCCGGCGGCTCTACGACGCCGCCCGCGTCCACGTCGACCGGGCCGGGTTGCCGTGGCCGAGCATGCCCGGCACGGCACCGCTGCTGGCACGGACCTGGGCCGCGACCCCGGACGCGCTCGGACGTGCCGGCGACGACGACGCCTCCCTGGTCGTCCAGGATCTCCTTCGGGGTCTGGAGGGTCGGACGTCGGCCTGACCCTGCGGCGGTCACCCCCGCAGGATCGGGAGCAGGAGGGTCGACACGGGGTGCACCGTGGAGCGGGCCGAGCCGCCCGGGATCGCGTGCCGCATGCCCAGCGGCGCCGGCACGGACGGGTCCTGGTCGTCGCCGGCGACGACCAGCCGGAGCCGGTGGCCCGTCCGGAAACGGTGGGCGACGGGTACCAGCGGGATGCGGTAGCTGACCGGCTCCCCGGGCGGGACCGCCTCGGCGACACGGCACGGCAGCACCGGCGCTCCCGGCCTGCTCGCGGACTCGTCGACCGCGCGCAGGGCGGCGCGCAGGTGACCGGCGGTGACGTCCGAGACGCTCCCGTCCGGCGCGACGTCCTGCAGGACCACGATCCAGGCGGCGTCCAGGTCGGTGATCGTCGCGACGAGGTGGAGCTCGAGATCCCCGACGACGTCGTGGTGGTGGTCGAGCCGGGACGAGTCCCAGCTCAGCCACGGGGGCAGCGTGAGCGGGTGGACGTGGGGCGGGCGGCGGGTGTCCTCCGTGCGGCGCAGGAAGCTCCGGCCCTCCGCCCGCGCTCCCGTGGCGTCCCCGGCGTCCTGCTCGTCCTCGGGGGCGGCGAGGACCCCGGTCGGGCCGAGCCGCCACGGCGCGAGCACGGACCCCGGGGGCGGCCAGTCGTCGGCGGTCCGCCAGCCCTCCGCGCCGGCGAGCCAGTAGCGGATCGGCGGGCCGTCGGTGATCCCGGTGTCCCGGTCCTTGAGCCAGTGGTCGAACCAGGCGAGTGCCTCGACGTGCAGCGACTCCCAGGGCCAGCTCAGGCCCTGCGGGGGCAGCAGCCCCATCCTGACGTCGGGTCGGCCGCGCAGGGCCCGCCACGCCTCGAAGGTGCCGGGCAGGTGCATCGGCACGTTGTCCCAGTCGCAGCCCAGGTAGGTGGGCACGGTGATGGAGCCGAGGGCGGGCAGGACGCTGCGCTCGTCCCAGAAGGCGTCCCGCAGGGGGTGCTCGACGGCGGCCCGCTCCCACAGCCGGTCCCACGGCTCGGCGTCGTAGCGGCCCCGCAGGACCGAGCGCAGTGTCGCCAGCGCGGCCTCGCCGTGCGCATGGCCCGTGCGCTCGTGCAGGGCGGGGACGGCGAGCACCCGCCGTGCGAGGTCGAAGAGGGTTCCCCGCCAGAGCCCGGCGTCGTGATGGGCGGCCAGGGCCACGGCGAAGATCCAGGCGGAGATGAAGTCGGCGTTGAGCAACCCGTGGTGGCGGGTGACGCCGTAGAGGTCGGCCGAGAGCGCGACGGGGAAGATGGCCTGCAGGTGCGGCGGGTGCTCCACCGCGGCCCCGACCTGTGCGGCGGCGAAGTAGCTGATGCCGACCATGCCGACGCGTCCGTCGCACCACGGCTGGGCGGCCGCCCACTCGACGAGGTCGTGCAGATCGCGGCGTTCCTGGGAGTCGAACAGGCCGAACGTCCCGTCGGACTGCGCGGTGCCCCGCACGTTCGCGATGACGTGCACGTACCCGCGGGGCACGAAGAAGTCCGTGGCCCCTGCCTCGATGAACCCGCTCGGCGCTCCCAGGTCCTGGATCTGCCGCGGGTAGCAGGAGGCCGCGACCAGGGCCGGGAACTGCGCCGGACTCTCCGGCCGGTACACGTCGGCGAGCAGGTGGGCGCCGTCGCGCATCGTCGCGACGACGTCCCGGTCCGCGATCACCCGGAACTCCGGGACCGACAGGTCGCGGTACTCCCGCCCCGTCGTCTGCGGTCCGTTCAACCGTCGCGCGCCGGGCTCCGTCCCCGACCACGTCGCGTTCGCGTTCGCGTTCATCGTCGCTACCCCTCGCCGGCGTCCGACGTGCGCCGATCGACGCCCGCGCGGGGAGCGTGGACGGGCCCGTTCCCGGGCCGCGCCACGTCCGACCGGCCCGGCCCTTGGACCGCGGTTGGAGGTCGGGGCCCCACGGTTCTCCCCGACACGGACCCCACCGAGGGGGCCGGACGAGGAGAGGACCTCCGATGCCCGTCTACCAGATCACGACCAGCGGGATCGACCTGTCGCAGGAGCAGCGCGACACCCTGGCGCAGCAGATCACGAAGACCCACCACGACGTCACCGGGGCGCCCGACCCCTTCATCCGCGTCGTCTTCACCCCGATGCCGCTGGGCGTGATGTACACGGCCGGGAAGATCGAGCCGTCGCTCATCCTGTACGGGGCCTGCCGTGCCGGGCGCTCGGACCAGACCCGCAACGAGCTGCTGCACGCGCTCTACGACGTGCTGCAGAAGGTCGTGGACCTGCCGCCCGACCAGGTCGTGGTCGCCATCAGCGAGACGGAGAGCTCGTGGCTGATGGAGGGCGGACTGCAGCTGCCGCCACCCACCCACGACGCCGAGGTGGAGTGGATGCGGCAGCTCAACGAGCTCTTCCCCGGCAAGTACGCACAGTGGACCTGAGGTGCCCCACGCCGGCATCCTCGCGGCCAACCCCCACGGGGCCGCGCAGTGCTTCGTCACCTACTGCCGCCTCGGCGCCGAACGCCTCGGCGGCCACGTCTACCCCGACGTCACGTTGGACTACACCGGGTACGGCCACACCCTGAACGCCTGGCTCGCCGGGGACACGGTCACCGCGACCGGGAACCTCGCCCGCAACGTCGAGCACCTCGCCGCGGCGGGGGCCGAGTTCTTCGTGTGCCCGGACAACAACGTCCACCTCGCCCTCGACGTCATGGACGGGTTGGCGCTGCCCGGGCTGCACATCGCGGCGGCCGTCGCCGACGCCGCGACCGCCGCGGGCGCCCGACGCGTCGGTCTGCTCGGGTCCGGGTTCATCCTCGGCAGCGACCTCTACCCGCGGTGGCTCGGCGCCCGGGACATCGAGGTCGAGGTGCCCACCGGGGAGGACCGCGAGCGCCTGCACCGCGCGGTCCTCGAGGAGTTGCCCGGCGGTCGGGTCACCGAGGAGACGCGGGCCTGGTTCGTCGACCTCGTCGGCCGGCTCGCCGGGCGCGGCTGCGACGCGGTCGCCCTCGTCTCCACCGAGCTGTTCCCGCTGCTGTCGGCGGGGACGAGCCCGGTGCCCGTCATCGACTCGGCCACCGTGGTCGGCCACCGGATGCTCGAGATCGCCCTCGGCGACGTCCCGCTGCCCACCTGGCGAGGAGGCGCCGTGGCATGACGTCCCGGGAGGACACGACGGTGCGCGCACCGTCGGCGCCCTCCGGTCAGCCCGGCGAGGGCCCCGGGCCGGTCGTGGCGACGCGCGCGGTCCGGGCGCGGAGGACCTCACCGACCACGGCGCCGACGAGCCACCCCACGGGGCCACCGACCAGCGACAGTGACACCTGGCCGTCCTCACCCCGGGCGAGCAGCACCGTGGCCCCGTCGCCGAGAGAGGCCGGGGTGCCGTCCCGTCGGAGCACCTGGGTGACGTCGTCGCGCAGGGCGCGCAGCCGGGGCAGGTCGGGCTCCCGGAGCGCGGGGAGGTCAGGGGTCGGCGTCACGGTCGCCGAGGCCCACTCCTCGACGAGCCCGGCCAGCCACCCCTGCGCCACGTCGAGCCCGGACCCGAGGAGGTCGGGCTCGCGGGGTCGACCGGCGGCCCGGCTGTTCACGACGTCCTGGACCAGCGCGAGTCCGCCGGGCGCCGGCGTCAGCCCGTAGCGCGTGGTGGCGGTGACGGTCGTGGTCAAGCTCCCAACGTACGTGTCACTCCGTCCCGGGCCTCGGTCACCGTGGCGTTCGCGGCCGCGTCGTGACCGAGCCGATCGCGACGATCAGGACGCGCCGGGCTCCATCGTCTCGACGTGCAGCAGCAGGGCCTGCGCGCACGCGGTCTGCGGCGCCGCGACGAAGGCCGCGGCGGTGTCACCGGGCGGGTAGATCCGGAGCCCGCGCACCGTGGTCGGCACGCACGTGGCGTTGTCGTCGTTCCTGCTGTCGGTGATGCGGACGAGTGCGTGCGCGGACCGCCCGGGAGCGAGGTCCACCTCACCGGCGCGGGCACCGTCCTCGGCCGCGGCCGGACCGACCTGGTGACCGTCGTCCCCCGCCACGAAGGAGACGCCGGGGAAGCCGCGCAGCCGACAGGTCGTCGAGCCGGAGTTGGTGAACACGAGTGGAGTGATCGTCGAGCCGGCGGCACCCTCGGCCGCGCCGAGCCGGACGCCCAGCTGCCCCGTCGGGCAGTTGGGCCGCGTCGAGGCGTCCCCCGACGAGGATCCGTCGGACGAGGCGACCGCGGACGGTGCCGCGGAGGTCGACGCGGGCACGGCGACGGTGGTGGTCGAGACGGGGGCCGCTGGGGCGCCGGTCGCAACCACCGAGCAGCGTCAGGGCGAACCCGACCGCCCCGAGTGATCATGCGCTGCGGTATCCGACGTCGTCCGGGCCCGGCGCGCCGCCGTGCCGCGTCCCGAAGGTCCGCACGAGGGACCGCAGGCGCGGGACCGGTCGGACGGCGACGCCGTCGAGATAGGCCCGGCCGGCGGTCCGCACCGCCGCCGTCACCGCAGGTCGCGGACGCGGGAGCCCGTGCGTCGCGCGGAGGTTCTCCGGGCAGACCGCGGCGAGGATCTCCGGCCCGAGGTGGCGTACCGAGGTCGGCAGCACCCGGCGGGAGAAGTCCTCGACGAGCGCGTCGGCCACCGCCCGACCACCCTCGCTCGGGGCGAACTCCTGCTCCTCGTACCGGTGCATCCAGGCGCGGAGCTCCTCGCGGTCGTCCGGGATGTCCTCGAGGTGCTGGCGGACGGCCACCGCGCGCCAGAACCGCCACTGCCCCTCCAGCTCCACCCGGGAGAAGGGGCGGGCGCCGACCGCGGCGGCGATGTTCTCGGGGTCGAGCGCGAGGGTGCCGAGCGTGTAGAGCGAGTCGGTGTTGCGGATCGGGAAGTGCGCGTGGATCGCGTTGAGCCGCTCGATCCAGCGGATGCCCTCCGGGGAGTCGGGCCCGTGCTCGAGGAAGCGGCCGAAGAAGACGATCGTGTCGTCGTTGCGCGCCGCGGTGTCCGTGACGATGTCGCCGGTCCCCTTCCGCCACAGGATGCGACCCATGGTGGGCACGGCGACCTGCTTCATGAACGAGACCGTGAACATCGCGAGGACGAGCGCCCGATGGCCGTGCAGCGTCTCGAGGCTCGTCCGCGCGATCTCGGCGTAGTCCCGCTGCGGGTCGAGCGTCGCGAGCCGGTGGCGCTCCGCCGCGCCCAGGGTCCACCGCTGCACGGTCGCCTCCACCAAGTAGGAACTGTCTCGTGTCAACTTCGGACCCTGCTCCGGGTACGACCCCGTGTCAAGATGGCGACCGATGGCACGGGCTGTGACACGACCGCACCGCGGGGTGAGTGCGGTCGACCGGACGGCCGCCCGCCGGACCCGGCTGCTCGACGCCGCGCGTGACCTGATCGCCGACCAGGGCTCCACGAGCCTGTCCGTCGACGCCGTCTGCGGCCGGGCCGAGCTGACGAAGCGCTACTTCTACGAGAGCTTCACCGGCCTCGACGCCCTACTCACGGCCGTGTTCGACGAGGCGACCGGAGCGTTGCGGTCCGCGCTCGTCGCCGCCCTCGCCGACGCGCCGGCGCAGTTCGAGGGCCGCATCCGCGTGGTCGTCCGCTCGGTGCTGACCGCGCTCGCGTCGGACCGCGGCTGGTCGCGACTGTGGGCGGAGTCGCCCGCCCACCCCCTCCTGCGGCTCCGGCGGCACGCGGTGATCGACGAGTTCGTCGCGGCGCTCGCCGGCGAGCTCACCCCCGACCGCCGGCACGGACAGGACCCCGCGATCACCCTGCTCACCCTCGTCGCCGGGATCACCGAGGTGGTCGACCGCCGGGCGCTGCTCGACCTCCCGATCCACGACGACGCCCTGCTGGAGAGCCTGGTGGCCGTCGGCGTCGCGGCCTGCGCGCCGCTGCGCCCGGACGCCTGAGCCGACCCGACCGCACCCGTCGTCAGGACCGCGGGTGGAGCCGCACCTCCCGCCGGCCGTCGAGGTCGACCTCGAGCAGCGCCCGGCCCGCGGGGTCCGCGACGACCTCGTCGGCAGCCGCTCCCGCGACGGCGTAGCGCCGCCCGGGGACGAGTCGGTCGACGGCGAGCCCGGTGCGCACCGGGCCGGCGCCGGGGCGCAGCACCAGGTCGAGCCCGTCCCCGTCTGTGAGCGCCCGCGCCACCAGGACGTCGGGGTACGCCGCGTCCGCGAGCCTCGGCCCCGTCCGCCACGCCTCGGGCACCGCACCGTGACCCACCAGATCGCGCAGCGCGTGCGCGCGCCCGAAGCGTCCGAGCACGGCGTAGAAGTTCACCATCGGCGACACCCCGGCGTAGCGCCGCGCGCCGTGGCGCTCCTCAACGGTCTCCCGCTCGGCGAGCACCGCCGCGGCGGCGTCCGCCATCTCCCCGTCACCGACCTCCCGGGCGGCCATCGTGATCGCGACCTGCCCGAACGTGTCCCGGCCGAGCGTGTAGTAGCCCGGGTCGAACCGGTTGACCAGGCGGGTCGGCAGCGCCGGCCGACCGTCGCGCAGGGCGAGCTCCTGGCGCCGCACCAGCCACCAGGTGCGCTGGGCGAGGTCGGGGAACGCCGCGTGCGACCAGTAGGTCGTGTTCAGCGCGACCGACGTCCCCGCCCAGAAGTTCCACGACAGCCCGAGGTGCCGCGCCCGGACCCCGACGATGCGCCCGTCGGGACGGAGGAACTCGTGCTCGTAGGCGTGGTGCAGGCGCTCGCGGACGTCCTCGAACCACGCGGTGTCGTGCGCCCGGTCGTGGGCGAGGAGCGCGGTGGTGCCGAAGGCGTTGCAGACCGTGTAGACCCAGTTCGGCTCGCACGGGATCAGGGCGAGGTCCGACCGCGACATGCCGCCGTGGAGCTGCCGCGCGAGGGCTCCGAAGTCGTGCGCGTAGGCCTCCTCGTCGGACCAGCGGTAGGTCAGACCTCCGGGTCGGGAGTACCGGTCGTCGTTGAGCAGCTCGTAGAGACCGACCATCGTCCCGTGCCACCCGGTGAGCATGATGTTCTCGTCGGTGTCGAACGGGTCGCGGTTCGTCGAGAGGTTGCCCCAGAGGTTCTCGGTGCGCCAGTAACCCCAGACCTTGCGCAGCAGCATCTTCTCGATCGCGTGCCGCTGCGCCTCGGCGACGTAGCCCGAGAACGCCGGCGTCCGCGTGTACTGCGACATCGCGATGCCGTCGCCGAGCGCCGTCAGCTGGTAGCGCAGCGCTCCCTCCCGGTACTGCTCGAGCACCACGAGGCCCTCGAAGCCGTCGACCGGCTGCAGCGCGATGTCGAGGCTGTAGCGCAGGTGTGCGAGGTCCTCCGCCGAGCTCTCGACGACGGGGACGTCGCTCGCCAGGGCCGGGGGTCCGGAGATCGTGAAGCGGACGTCCGCGAGCTCACGGTTGATCTCCTGCCCCCGCCGCCGCTGCGCGGCGTGGCGCACCCGGTGCACGAGATGCGCCACCACGAGCGCGACCGCCACCGAGGCCGGGACGGCGACGCGGACCCCGGGCAGCACCCCGTCGTCGAGCGCGAGGGGCGCGAGACCCGCCGTCAGGAGCCAGACCGCGGGCGGCAGGACCACCGGCCCCGCGTACCACCACACCAGCAGCGACAGCAGGAACACGGCCGCCGAGACGACCGCGGGGACCGGGGCGCCGGCGGCCAGGAACCCGCCGCCCGGCACGACCAGGCCCAGCCCGAGCACGGTGAGGACCGGGCCCGCCCCGAGCCACCCGGGAAGCGAGCCGACCAGCCACACCACGCCATAGACCAGAAGGGCGCGCCGCATGCGCCGGGCCGTCACCGGCGGGAGGACCGCGACGGCGGGCAGCAGGACGGTGGCGGTCCGGTCGGTCGCGGTGCTCATCGCCCCGTCCCGACGACGGGTCCCGGCCGCCGGGCGGGCGACGCGAAGCCGACCTCCACCGACGCCGCGCCCGGGACCAGGCGACGCCAGGCGTCGCGCACGACGGCGACCACCAGACCGAGTGCCACACAGCACGCCACGACGGACCTCCTCACGATCTGACCGACACCATAGTTGATACGGTGTCGTGTCAACTACTGCGAGGTGGCCATGGCGGGCGGTGACCATTGCGGCGTGGTCGACGGTGCCGGCGGGCTCGAGGGTCTCGTCAGTGGAACCAGCGCTCACCCGCGGGACGCTCGACCTGCTAGTTTCACACTGTGAACGAGCAGGTGGAGGTCGAGGAGGGGAACGGCTCCGACGGCCGGATTCGCGGGGCGGAGACCGCCCGTCGCACGCTGCGCCTGCTGGAGGCCCTGGCGGCCCATCAGCCCGTCGGGCTCGACGAGGTGGCCGGGCTGGTCGGGCTGAACAAGTCGACGGCCTACCGGCTCCTGCGGGTCCTGCAGGAGGAGGGCTACTGCGAACGGCTCCCGCAGGGTGGCTACCGGTTGGGCGGCGCGGTCGCCTCGCTCGCGACGAGGACGACGGTGCCGGCGGCGAGGCTGGAGGCGATGCGGCCGGTGCTGCAGGAACTCGCCGAGAGCACGGCCGAGACCGTCACCGTGCATCGTCGGGCCGGCGACGTCGTGGTGCTGAGCCTCGGGGTGGAGAGCGAGCAGCACGTGCTGCGCCAGGTGGTGCGGATCGGGGAGACCACGCCCCTGACCCGGGGGTGTGCCGGGATCGCCATCCTCGCGTCGCTCCCGGCCGGGGACCGGGACGAGGTGGTCGAGCACGCGGGGTCCGAGGCGCGGGCGGTGCTGCGGACCCGGATCGCGGAGGCGCTCACCGACGGCTTCGCCGTCTCCCGGGCCGCCAACCACCCCGGCGTGCTCGGGATCGCGATGGCGGTCCCGGGGGCGGACGGGGCGGGCGCCGAGCTGAGCATCGCCGTCTCGGGCCCGGACAGCCGCTGGACCCGGGACCGGGCCGTGCAGCACGCCGAGCAGCTGCGTCGGTGCGCGCTACGCCTGGCCCACCTCAGCGGCGGGTAGCGAAGCACAGGTCAGCCCGCCGCCGCCTCGGCCGGCAGGTAGCCGTCCGCGACCAGCCGCGGCAGCAGGCCCCCGGCGGCGAGGATGTCGAGCACCAGCGCCGGCTGCGGCGCGGCGTCGATCCGCCGGTCCGCGACCCGGGCCCAGCCCTCGGCGAGGTCGACCGTGAGCTCGTCCCCCTCGGTGACGAGGTCGCGGATCCCCGGCACGGTCAGGGCGGGCATGCCGTTGTTGACGGCGTTGCGCAGGAAGAGCGAGTTGAACTCCTCCGCGATTAGGGCGGCGACCCCGAGGTGGCGCATCAGGGCGGCGACCGGGCGGCTGGAGCCGATCCCGAAGTTGCGCCCGGCCACCACGATGTCGCCCGGGGCGACCTCGTCGACCCACCCCGGACGCAGCGCGTAGAAGACGTGCCGGGCGGCCTCCGGGACGTCCAGCTTCATGGCATAGCCCGGATACATGGCGTCGGTGTCGACGCTGTCCCCGACGACCCAGGTCCGGCCGGTGATCGTCCAACGGTCGCTCATGCGGAGTACTCCCGGTCCAGGAGGGTGCGGGGGTCCACGGGACGCCCGACGACGGCGGAGGCGGCGACGGTGGCGCTCGAGCCCATGTAGATCTCGGCATCGGGGCTGCCCATCCGACCCCGGAAGTTGCGGGTCGACGCGGTCAGGCAGACCTCGCCCGCGCCGAGCAGCCCCATGTGGTAGCCGAAGCAGGCGCCGCAGGTGGAGTTGGTGACGACCGCCCCGGCGTCGACGAGGGTCCCGAGGTAGCCCAGCCGCAGGGCGTCGCGGTAGACCTGCTGCGAGGCGGGCGTGACGATGAGGCGGACACCCTCGGCGACGGTGCGCCCCTCGAGGATCTCGGCGGCGACCCGGAGGTCGTCGAGCTGGCCGTTGGCACACGACCCGATGAAGCACTGGTCGAGGCGGCGGGTCTCGATCTGCGAGATCGGCACGGCGTTGCCGCTGACCGATCCGGGCCGGGCGACGTGCGGCTCCAGCGTGGAGAGGTCGACGGTGCGGACCGCGGCGTAGGTCGCGCCGGGATCGGGATCAGCGGGCTCGTACTCCCCCGGATCCGCGCCGTGCTCGGCGAGGAAGCGTCGGCAGACCTCGTCCGCGGGGAAGGTCGCGAAGTCCGCGGAGATCTCCGCGGCCTGGGTGGCGATCGTGCGCCGCTCGTTCATCGGCACGCTCGCCAGCCCGTCCCCGCCGAACTCGAGGTTGTGGTTGGTGGCGTCGCCCCAGGTCCCGGCGATGTGCAGGAAGACGTCCTTGCCGCCGACCCCGGACGGGAGTTCACCGACGAGCTCGTAGCGGATCGTGGGCCCCACGGTGAACCAGGTCCGGCCCGTGCACAGGACCGCGAGCACCTCGGCGGGCCCGATCCCGCGGGCCGCGGTGTTGTATGCCCCGGCCGCGCAGGTGTGGGAGTCCGTGCACGTCAGCACCTGCCCGGGCCGGGCCAGCGCGTTCTCCGCGATCACCTGGTGGCAGATGCCGTGGCGTCCGACGTCGAAGAACCGGCTGATGCCGAAGTCGCGGGCGAACCGTCGGGCCCGGGGACCGCCCTCGGCGTCCCGGATCGTCGGGGCGGGCACGGCGTGGTCGAGCACGATCGCCGTCCGCTCCGGGTCCGCGATCCTCAGCGGGGTGACCCAGCGGGGGAACTGCAGGTCGATCAGGACGTTCATGTCCACCTCGGCGACGACGGTGTCGCCGGCGTGGACCTCCTCGAGCCCGGCGCTCCGGGCGAGGATCTTCTCGATCATGGTCATCGGCACGGTCGTGCTCCTCAGCTGTAGCGCTTGTCCAGGTCGAGCCATGCGTCGAGGCCGACCAGACGGAAGAGGTGAGCAGGCCCGCCCACCCGCGACCCGACGGCGCCTCCCATCCCGGCGAGGGCAGCACCGGCGGCCTCGGCGACGGGACCGAGCAGGGCACCCGGGTAGATCGCGGCGGCGAAGCCGAGCCGCTCGAGCTCCGCGTCGTCGAGCACGGGCGTGAGCCCGCCGGGCACGACGTTGAACACCAACGGCACCCCGGACGCCCGGCCGACCTCGTCGGCGAGCCGTTCGATCTCGGCCTGCGTGCGCGGAGCCTCGACGAACACCGCGTCGGCGCCCTCGGCGGCGTACCGGCGCGCCCGTGCGATGGCCTCGTCGATCCCCAGCGGGCCGTTGGCGTCGGTCCGGGCGACGACGACGATGTCGTCCTCACGGTTCTCCAGCGCGGCCGCGAGCTTCGGCAGGTACTCGTCGACCGGGATGACCTCCTTGTCGGCGAGGTGCCCGCAGCGCTTCGGGAACGCCTGGTCCTCCAGGTGCAGCGCCGCGACGCCGGCCTGCTCATAGGCACGGACGGTGCGCACGACGTGCATCGGGTTGCCGTAGCCGGTGTCGGCGTCCGCGATCAGCGGCAGATCCGTGGCCCTCGCGAGCATGCCCACCCGTTCGACCATCTCGGTGGCGGTGAGCAGCCCGACGTCGGGCAGTCCGAAGCCGGAGGCGGCGATCCCGGCTCCCGTGGCGTAGGCGGCCCGGAACCCCGCGCGGCGCACGAGGTGGGCGCTGATCCCGTCGAAGACGCCCGGGGCGCGCAACAACCCGGGCTCACGCAGCAGTCGACGGAAGGTGGCGGACCGCGTACTCACGCTCGAACCTCCGGTGCCTCGTCGAGGGCGTGCCGGCCGCGGCAGAGCCGGGGCCTCGTCCCTCGTACCGCCCCAGCTTCACACGGGGCGTTCACAAAATACAACTGGTTGTATTCTGTGAAGACACCCGCGTACGGTCCTCCCACTGCTGGGACCGCGGTCACAGCGACGCCACCGCGTGGAGAGGAGCGACATGTCGACGACGACGGCCGAGGCCGAACCGACCGCCACGGAGCACGGGAACCTGCGTGACTCGTCGAGCGCGCTGAAGCTGGGGGTGTTCTCGTTCAACGTCTCCGGCGGACTGAACCCCAGCACCCGGCCGCGCAGGTACCACGTGGGGTGGGAGCACACCTCCGCGATCGCGCGCCGGGCGGAGGACATGGGCTTCGAGTTCGTGCTGCCGGTCGCGAAGTGGCGGGGTTACGGCGGGGAGACCGACTTCTACGGCGAGTCCTACGAGACGCTCACGTGGGCGGCCGGGATCGCCGCGCAGACCAGTCGCATCACGGTCGGCGCCACCGTGCACACCCCGGTCATCCACCCCACCTTCGTCGCGAAGGCCGGTGCGACCGTCGACGCCATCTCCGACGGACGCCTCGCCCTCAACGTCGTCATGGGCTGGTACCCGCTCGAGATCGGCCAGTTCGGCCTGACGCCCGCCGATCACGACATCCGCTACGAGCACGGGGACGAGTGGGTCACCCTGCTCAAGCGGTTGTGGCAGGAGGACGAGCCCTTCGACTTCGACGGCCGCTGGAGCTCGGCGTGGTCGGCCCTCTCGAAACCCAAGCCGATCCGGCGTCCGCTCCTCATGAACGCAGGCACCTCACCCGCCGGGGTCGACTTCACGGCACGGCAGTGCGACGTCACCCTTGCCAGCCGCAACGCGCTCGAGGGCGCGGACGCCTTCGTCGCGGGCATCAAGTCGACGGCACGGGAGAAGTACGCCCGCGACCTCCAGGTCATCAACGTCGCGCACGTGATCTGCGCGGACACCGAGGCCGAGGCGTGGCGCAAGCGGGACCTGCTGCTCGAGAGCGGTGACCAGGTGGCCACCGACAACTTCATGCGCTCGCTCGGGATCGGGAGCCAGTCCTTCGAGGAGACGCTGAAGCTCTACCGCGAGTACTTCTACACCAGCGGCGCCGCCCTCCCGCTGATCGGGACGCCCGAGCAGATCGCCGAGCAGATGGTGGCCGCGTCGACGGCCGGGTTCGACGGACTCGCGCTCGGTTTCTTCGACTTCCTCGACGAGATGGCCGCATTCGACGAACAGGTCATGCCGCTGTTGCGCGAGGCCGGCATCCACTCCTGAGGAAGGACGACATCATGGGACTGCTGCAGGACAGGATCGCCGTCGTCACCGGCGCCGCCGGGGGCATCGGGTCGGCGACCGCGCGGGCCTTCGTCCGGGAGGGCGCCACCGTCGTCCTCACCGACCTCGACGACGAGCGCGGCACGAAGCTCGAGCAGGAGTTGGTCGACGCGGGCAGCTCGGCCGTCTTCGTCGGCGCCGACGTCACCCACGCACCCGACGTCGACGAGGTGGTGCGCGCCGCGGTGTCGCGGTTCGGACGGCTCGACGTCGCCGTGAACTGCGCCGGCTACATCGGGGTCCTCAGTCCGCTGCTGGGTTACCCGCAGGAGGAGTTCGACCGTGTCCTCGAGGTCAACGTGCGCGGCACGTGGAACTGCCTGCGCGCGGAACTCGCCGCCATGGCCGGGGCGGGGAACGGCGGGGCGATCTGCAACGTCTCCTCCGTCGCCGGGGTCGTCGGCGCTGCCGGCGACGCGCCGTACGTCACGGCCAAGCACGCCATCGTGGGCATGACGAGGGCCGCCGCGCTCGAGCACGCGAGCGACGGCATCCGGGTCAACGTCATCGCACCGGGCAGCACCGACACCGAGATGCCGCAGCGGCTCACCGGCGGAGACCCGAACATCCTCGCCGCGCTGCGGGGCGTCATCCCGATCGGACGCTTCGGCTTCGCCGAGGAGATCGCCGAACCCATCGTCTTCCTCTGCTCCCCGGGGGCGGCCTTCGCCACCGGCGCGGTCTTCAGCGTCGACGGGGGCCAGAGTGCCGCCTAACGCCGCGGAGATCGTCGCCCCCGGCGTCCACCGCATCCGCGTCGGACGCGGGGACACCGAGAACGCCTTCCTCGTCGAGGGCGACGACGGGTTCACCCTGGTCGACGTGGGCTGGGCCTCAGCCCCCGCCGTCATCACCGACGCCCTGGCCGCACTGGGCGACCGGCCGACCGCGGTGCGACGCATCATGGTCACCCACGCCCACCCCGACCACGTCCGCGGCCTCGCCACCATGCGCGAGCTCACCGGCGCCGAGGTGCTGATCCACCACGCGGACGCGGCCTGGCTGCGTGCAGGCCGGGTGCCCACCGGGGGGCGCAGCGGGGCGGTCGGCAGCACCCTCGACCGGCTGCCGTTCATGCGATGGACCCCGGTGACCCCCGACCGCACGCTCGACGACGGCGAGCTCGTCGAGGGCAGCGGCCTGCGGGTCGTGCACACCCCCGGGCACACGGCGGGACACGTCGCGCTCCACCACGAGCCGACGCGGACCCTCCTGATCGGGGACGCCGCCTTCCACCTGCGGGGACTCGGGCTCGGCCCGGCGACCCTCGCGCACGACCCGGACACCCGACCGGACGCGCTCGCGGCCCTGCCCACCGACGTCGCGGCGGTGGGCTTCGCGCACGGGGCACCCCTGACCGGTGATGCCGTGGGGGCGTTCCACGACTTCGTGCGCGCGACCGGCCGGAGCTCGACGTCGTGAAGGCCGTCTATGTCGACCAGGTGGGGGTCCCGGCCGTCGTCCACCACGGCGACCGACCGGTCCCCCGTCCCGGCCCCCGGCAGGTCCTCGTCGAGGTGCACGCGGCCGGGGTGAACCCGCGGGACCACCAGCTGGCCGAGGGCCGGTACGCCTTCCGGCGACTGTCCGGTCGTCTCCCTACGATCCTCGGCAGCGACGTGTCCGGCGTCGTCGTCGAGCGGGGCCGCCGGGCGACGCGGTTCGAGGTGGGCGACGAGGTGCTCGCCATGCAGACGACGCTCGGCGGGATGGGCGGGTACGCCGAGTACGTCGCGGTGCACGAGTCGGCGGTCACGCACAAGCCTGCCGCCCTGAGTCACGTCCGGGCCGCGGCCCTGCCCGTCGCCGGTCTGACGGCCTGGCAGGCCCTCGCCGGCCGGCAGTCCCTCGAGGGAGCGCGCGTCACGGTCGTCGGGGCGACCGGCGGTGTCGGGCATCTCGCCGTCCAGCTCGCGCGACGTCGGGGCGCCGTCGTCACGGCGGTCTGCGGACCTGGCAAGGCCGACGTCGCGGAGTCGCTCGGGGCCTCGCGCGTGGTCGACTACACCTCGCAACGGCTCGCCGACGCCATCGACGCACCGCAGGACCTCGTCCTCGACACCGTCGGCACCGGGGACCTGCGCTCCTACCGGTCCGTCCTCGCACCCCGCGGCCACCACGTCACCACCGTCCCCTCCACCAGGGCCTACGTCGATTGGTCCACGAGCACCGTCGCGCCGTGGACGACCGGTGGGACCCGCTCCCGACTCGTCCTGGTCCGGCCAAGCGGGCCACAGCTCGCCCACCTCGCCGGACTCGCCGCGACCGGAGGCCTCGACGTCAGGATCCACCGGCAGCTCCCCCTCGCCGAGGTCGACCACGCGCTGGAGCTCAGCCGGCGCGGCCACGTCACCGGCAAGATCGTCCTGACGATCACCTGAAGCCGGCCAGGGGGCGTCCAGGCGGGCACCACATGACCTGCCGGGTCATCGACCGTGCCGCCCGCCCACGCCATGATCGACGGGGTGAGCCTCTACGCCGACGACCTCGAACCCGGCCAGTCCTTCGCCTTCGGCCGGTACACGATCTCCGAGGCCGAGATCGTGGAGTACGCGCGACGGTGGGATCCGATCTTCATCCACGTCGATCCGGACGCGGCCGCCCGTGCCGGCCTCGGCGGTGTCATCGCCAGCGGCCTGCACACCCTCGCGATCTACCAGCGGTTCGCGGTCGAGGCGATCTGGTCCCGCGCCGCGGGAGGCGTGGGCCGCACGATGGACGTCGGGTTCCGGCGACCCGTCCGCCCCGGCACCACGTTGACCGGCCGGGCCACGATCCACCGCGTGGAACCACGGCCGGGACGCGGCGACGCCGTCGTCACCATCCACGGTGAGCTCGTCGACGACGAGGCCGTGGTCCTCACCGTCGTCAACGAGTCCGTCCTGCCCCTGCGAGCGACGTCGGACGACGTCCCCTGATCGCGGCGCCCGGCGCCGATCCGAACGGCCGGACGCCCGGTACCCATTCCATTGCACGCAACTCCATCGCGTGGCAGCGATCACCCTCCTGATCGGGTGACGATCTCGTCCCTCGCGGGTCCTACCGGCGATCCACCCGAACCGGCCGATCCCGTCCCCGGCGCCGCACCCCGGACGACCCGGCCACCTCGACGGAGGTGAGCTGCCACGACCCCCGACACCACTCCCGACCTCGACACCCTGCGTCTGCGCACCCTCGCCGTCCCCGGCATCGCGCGCCTCGCCGACCATCACGACGGCGGGGACCCGGACCCCGACCGCACGCCGATGTGCGCGCTGCGGGTCTTCGACCGCCACATCGAGGTCGATCTCGTCCTCACCGCGGGCCACGCGGTGCCGGCGACGACCGCGAAGCTGCGCGCCGCACTCGCCCCGCTCCTCGCCGGGCGCGCCGTGCACGTCACCGTGGTCGATCTCGATGCCGGATGAGTCGACGCCACCGGTTCCGCGACTCCGGCCACGAGCGGGGCGCAGCATGAGTGACCCCAACCGCAGCGAGCACGCCCGCGTCATCGCGCGCTCGGTCCTGGCCAATCTCGAGTCACTGCAGGCGGAAGGGCTCGGGGCCGGCGACCTCGGCGACGTCACGGCCATCTGCCGGACCCTCGACGCCTCGGCGGTCGATCCCGACTCGGCCGGGATCCTGGTCCGCCGACTGCGCGCGCTGCTCACCGCTGCGCACGGATTGACCGGTCGGACGTTCGTCGGATGGCTCGACGACATCGACTCCTCGACCTGAGCGGACGTCCGCGCCCCGACCGTGGGTGGTCAGGGCGCGACGGGGGCGCTCAGTGGACGCCCCGGCCGACCTCCCGGGGAGCGCCCTTGCGGTCGAGCCCGTTCTCGATCGCGCCCCAGGCGAGGACCGCCGCGACCGGGGCGGCGACGTACGTACCGGCCCTCAGGACGAGGCCGATCGCGCGCAGTGCGGGGCCGACTGCTCGTAGGGCCAGACCGAGAAACATCGGGACACTCCTTCGGGTCGCGGGAGGGAGAAACTACCGCTCCGCGAGCCCTCCGGCCTGCTGATGATCAGCAGTTCCGAGGCTCAGCTCAGGTCGTCGGGTTCGTCGGGACTGCAGAGGCCTTCCCGCAGGAGCCGTTCCTGTTCAGCGGTCACGACCGGCGCGCGCGGCGGTCGCGGGGAGAAGCCGAGCTCGATCTCCTCGATGAGCTGCTGGTCGGCGTCGGCCTGCGTCGCCTCGACCAGGGACCAGAACAGCGCATCGACCGTGGCCTGTCGGCCCGGTCGGTCGTCCTCGGAGCCCACAGGGGACCACCTCGTCTCGTCCTCGGCGTTGCGATCAGGGTACGGCGCCCCAGCTGGACCGTGACCCAGCTTACGTTCGGGGCAGCCGTCTGTCCCGGGTCAGTCACTCGTCGGGGCCCGTGCCGCGGTGGCGGCGGCGCTCGACGGCCTCGGCGCGCAGCCACTCGGCCACCTCGATGAGCTTGAGGTTGGTGTCCTGCGAGGAGCGCACGAGCATCTGGAACGCCTCGTCGTCGTCGACGGTGAACCGTTCCATGAGAATGCCCTTGGCCTGCCCGATGACATCGCGGCTGTCGACCGCACGCTGCAGGAACGTGGCCTGCCGGCTGCCGTAGAGCAGCATCGCGGCCTGCACCCCGAACAGCCCGGCCACCTGCCGGGATTCCTCGTCGAAGACGCCGGGGTCGGTGGCGTAGAGGTTCAGGGCCGCGCGCATGTGCTGGTCGGCGGTCAGCTGGATCGACAGGATCGAGCGGAAGCCGGCCTCGACCGCGCGGGGCGCGAAGCGCGGCCAGCGTGCGGCGTCCGCCCCACCGAGGTCGTTGGCCAGGACCGTGCCGTCCGCGGGCGGGTCGTCGATCGCGGTGATGCAGGGACCTTCGTGCAGCTCGGTCTGCAGCTGGTCCAGGGTGCTGATGACGACGGGGTGCGGACCGCGGGAGGTGATGATCCCGTCCTCGGTCAGCGAGATACCTCCGGCGTCCACGTGCGGGATCGTCTGCACCGCCGAGCGCACGATCTGGACCAGGGTGTCGTGCAGGTCCCGGATGCTGCGCTTGGCCGTGATCTCCTGGGATGCGCGGCGCAGCGCCGCCACGAGTCCGTCCGGGGCCGCCATGACGCACCGTCCCTCTCTTCGAGCAGACACGACACGGTCGGCAGCACGCGTGCGGCGTGTACCAGCAAGGCAGGACCGAAGCGGCATGCGCTGCGATCAGCCCCGCGCCGAGGCCCGGCGATCGAGGACGCACATGGGGAACGGAGCCACCGGGCCGACAGCCCGAAGACGCTGCAGCCCGTGTCCGGGATGTGGCCGTGGAGTCGACCAGGGTGGCGCGCCGGTCGGCCTCCACCAACGCAACGAGTGTCCCTGATCCGAAGCACCCAAACATCACCGTCCCGGACGGCGGGCCGGCAGCCGGAACGGGGGTCGGCCGTCGGGCAACAGCTCGACGGGATCGCCGACGACGTCACGCACGTGTCCGTCCCCGGCTGCGGCCACCTCGTGCCCGAGGAGCAGCCGGACGCACTCGCCGATCACCTCACGGCCTTCGACGACGGGTGCCGCCGCTGACGGCGGGAGGCCCTACCGCTGAGGTACCCCACACGACCGACCGAGGGCGAGGGCGCTGCTCCGCCGGGCTCGGCCGGCCCGCTCCCCCAGGAGGATCGCGGAGTTCCTGGCGATGCCCGCACGATCGACGAGGTCGTCGAGCATCGATCCCGGCGTCGCGACCCTCGGTCCCGGCGCCCGGTCGGGCGCGGGTTCGCGCGGCAGGCAGGTCAGATCGTCGTCGGGGTCCATCAGGGCCGGCACGCTCGCTCTCGAACCGTCGGGGCCCTCGGACGTCGGGCCGCAGGGGTCGGTCGGACGCCGGGAGACTCCGTCATCGGGAGCGTCGTGGTCGATCCGCCGGGAGCAACTCGCGACCGTCCGGCGACGGGTAGGAAGGGAGCGGGCGCAGCCGCGCCGATCCCTCGGGTCACGGGGTCGGCGCCACCCGGTCGGGCCGGAGACGGTGGCTCGGCCAGGCGCTCGCCGGGCCGACCCAGGTGATGAACGCGGGGATGAGGAACTTCCGGACGACGAAGGTGTCCAGCAGGACCCCGAAGGCCATGGCGAAGGCCAGCTGGCGGAAGGAGTCGAGCGGGACGATCGCCACCAGCCCGAAGCTCGCGGCCAGCGTCACCCCGGCGGCACCGATCGCGGTGTTGGACCGCGGCACCGCGACGGACAGGGCCTCCCCGAGCGGGCGGGACCGGGCCTCGGCCCAGACGTCACCGATCCCGAACACGGCGTAGTCCGAGCCGAGGGAGGCGAGCAGGGCGCCGACCGCGAACGGCACGAAGAAGATCAGGCCGCTGCTCTGGCCGAACAGCAGCGTCGTCAGGCCGAGCGAGGCGCCGACCACGAGGGCGCTGCAGAGCAGCAGGTAGAGCGGCGCCACCAGGGCACGCAGGAACAGCACGAGCAGCAGGAGATCGACGAGGGCGACCACGAGCGCGACCCGCACCAGGTCCCCGCGGGCGCTGCCCACGAGCCCGAGGCCGATCGCGGTGTCCCCCGCCGTCGCGACCCCGACCCCCGTCAGTCCGGCGCCGGCGAGCATCGTCGGGAGCCGTTGCTGCAGCTCGCGGAGATCGGAGATCGCCTGGGCCCCGACCGGGTCGGCGTCCAGGACGACGAGGACGCGCGCGGCATCGCCGTCGGCCGCGGTGAACACCGAGAACGGGGCGTCGGGGCGTCGGAGGTCGACGGTCCCGGGTCCGATGACCCCGGCCACGCCGGGTGCCGCGAGCAGTTCCTGCTGGAAGGCCACCAGCTGTGCGCGGCGGTCGGCGAGCCCGGGACCGGTGAGCACCAGCTGGGTCGGCGAGAGGATCCCGGGGGCGAAGCCGGCCGCGGCGTCCTCCCAGGCGGTCCGGATCGGGTTGTCCGCCGGGAGCGACCGCATCGGCGAGACCGACCCCCGCAGGCCGACGAGCGGCACCGTGGCCAGCGCCAGGACGACCACGACCAGCACGACGGTCGCGGGGGCGACCCCGGGGCGCCGACGCAGCAGCTCGACGAACCTGCTGCGTGGTTCCGCCGGTCCGCCCGGGGCGTGTCGCCGGAGGCCGGGCCAGAACATCGCGCGGCCGAAGAGCCCCATGAGGGCCGGCACCAGCAGGACCGACACGATCAGCGTGGTCGCGACGGTGAGCGCGAGACCGGGTCCGAAGGCCCGGAACACCGAGGTCTCGGCGGCGGAGAGGGCCGCGACCCCCGCCACCACGGTCACCCCCGCGACCAGCACGATCGCGAGGTAGTCCTCGGTGGCGCCCCGGGCCGCGTCGGGGCCACCCTCCGCGCGGCGCAACCGCGCCCGCTGCCCCGACAGGAAGAGGATCGAGTAGTCGGTGCTGACACCGAGGGTCAGCGCGACGAGGACCGGTTGCAGCTGGCCGGGCGCACTGACGCCCGACAACTCGGCTGCGAGCCCCACCACCCGGTCGGCGACCAGGTAGGAGGCACCGGCGGTCACCAGCGTGACGAGCGGGGCCGCGAACGACCGGAACACCACCGCGACGACGAGCGCGACGGCCAGTACCGACGCGATCTCCACGGCTGTGAGGTGCCGGTTGACCACGTTGCCCTGCTCGAGCTGGAACGGGATGAGCCCGCTGACCCCCGAGAGGTGGTCGTCGGGACGGTCGATCCGCGCGGCGTAGTCCCGCGCCACCTGCTGCTGGACGTACGGGTTCGCGGTCGGATCGGTGAACAGGTACGTCACGACCGTCGTGGGCCCACGGGTTCCGGGCGCGGGTACGGCGTCGAAAGCCCGGCCCTCCGCCTCCGAGTCCGGCGCGATGCCGGCGGGCAGACTCGCCGGGACCCCGTCGACGAGCGGCAGCGCGAAGAGCAGGGGCGGGGTCGGACGACCGGCGAGAGCGGACCGCGAGGCGTCGAGAGCACGGCGGACCGCCCGGTCGACCGCGTCGGGCGCCAGCCCGGCCGGGTCGCGCTGCACCACCGCGATCCGGGTGAGGACGGGCAGCCCGAAGATCTGCAGCGCCCGCGCCTGCGCCTCCACCGCCGGGGCGTCCTCGCCGACGAACGACACGCCGCCGTCGCCACCGACCGAGGCGAGCGACGGCAGCTGCGTCACGGCGAGCCACACCCCGACGACGACGAGCGCGAGGACCGCCCACCAGCCGCGGGTCGTCGCCGTCGCGTAGGCCCGCACCGGCCACGGTCGTCGCCGGGCGTCCTCGGGCCGCTCCGTCATCGGGCGCTCCTCCGCGTGGGTGGCCGCGCCGCGCGACCGGACGCACCCGCCGTTCCCCCGCCGCTCCCGGACCAAACGACGCCCTCACGCCTGCCGGCCCTGATCGTCGGCGACGTCAGGCGTGCATGCGCACCGGCAGCGTGGACAGGGAGGGGAAGATGAGCGACGGGTGCCGGTCAGGTGCCCCGGCCAGCTCGATCCGCTGGAAGCGTCGGACGAGGGCGGCCGCGGTCTCCTGCAGCTGGACGCGCGCCAGCGGCGCGCCGAGGCAGTGGTGCAGTCCGCCGCCGAACGAGAGGTGCCGGGCGGCGTTCTCGCGCATCGGGTCGGCCACGCCGGGATCGGGGAACACCCGCTCGTCGAGGTTGGCGGCCCCGATCACGGCCAGGAGACGCGCACCCGCCGGGAGAACCGTGCCGTCGCTCGCCGTCAGCTCCTCGACGAGGATGCGGGTGTTCATCTGAACCGGGGCGCGCATCCGCAGGGTCTCCTCGACCAGCCCCGGGATGCGGCTCTCGTCGTGACGGACCGCGTCCATCAGACCCGGGACGGTGGCGAGGAGCTCGACGAGGTTGGAGATCGACGTCCGGGTCGTCTCGAACCCGGCGTCGAGGACGGTGTGCATCAGCGAGAGCACCTCGTCCCGGGAGAGTTCGCCGTTCTCCTCCGCGGCCAGGAGACGCCGGACGAGCTCGGGCGGGTCGGCGAGGCGACCGAGGAGTCCGTCGAAGTAGTCGAGGTAGAACTGCGACACCTCGTCGAGGCGCGCCTGGTGGTCGGGCGGCAGCGGGAACGGCGAAAAGATCATCAGGAAGTCGATCTGGGTGCTGAGCATCATGGCCCAGTCCTCGTCCGGCATGCCGATGAGCAGGCGCAGCACTCCTCGCGGAACCCGGGCGGCCAGGGCCACGGCGTCGACCTCGGCCCCGTCAGCCAGGCCGTCGAGCTCGGCAGCGACCTCGCAGGCCGCCGCCGCGCGCAGGCGGTCGGACCGGCGCGCGGTGAACAGTGGCCCGACCACCCCGCGCAACCGGGCATGCACGGGCCGGTCGGTCTGGATCATGTTGGCGCGCAGTCGCCGGCGTGCCGGGCCGTCGGGCATCCACGGCGGAGCGTCCTGGCCGGGCGGCTGCATCCGCGCGGAGGTGGCCCGCAGCGCGGCCTGCACGTCCTCGTGGCGGGACAGCAGCCAGGTCTCCTCGCCGGGCTCTCCCGTCCGGAGCACGGGCGCCTCGTCCCGCAGGGTCCGGTAGGCCGCGGAGCGGTCGCCGGTGAGGAAGGCGGGGTCGTCGAGATCGAGAGCGGTCGTCATCCCGTGTCCTCCCGGGCAGTGTCGATGTCGTCGTGTCGGCGCTCCGAGCGGGCGCCGTCGTTCCGGTGGTCCGCTGACGACCCGAAGCGCACGGGCAGGCTGGTCGGGCCGAGGTGGTTGCCGCCGTTGAGTCCGCTCCAGGTGACCTCACCGGCCAGGTGCAGGGGCGGGTGGGCGCAGAGTGTCTGCAGCAGGATCGTCAGCTCGGTGCGGGCGAGGACCCCACCGGGGCACTGGTGGATGCCCCAGCCGAACCCGAGGTGTCCCCGGGCGTCGCGGCCGGGGTCGAAGCGCTCGGGCTCGGGGAAGCGGCCCGGATCCCGGTTGGCAGCGGCGAGGGAGAGCAGGACCGCGTCGCCCTCCTCGACGGACCGGCCGCCGAGGGTGACCGGGCAGGTCGCCCGCCGGGCGAAGTTCTGGGCGGGGCTGCGGTGGCGCAGCATCTCCTCGACGTAGGACTGCGCGCGTCGGGGGTCGGCCCGGAGGTGCTGCTGGTGTTCCTGGTGGGCGACCAGCAGGTGGACCAGTGTGCCGGCGGCGTTCATCGTCGTCTCGTGCCCGGCCACCGCGAAGGTGGCCAGCATGCTGATGCGCTCGTCCTCCTCGAGCGCCCGACCGTCGACCTCGGCGGTGAGCAGGGAGGAGACGAAGTCGTCGGCGGGGTGGGCTCGATGGGAGTCGAGCTCGTGGGCCATGAGGTCGTAGACCTCCTGGCGGGCGGCGACGAAGTCGACCGCTTCACCGTCGGTGTCGAGGCCCGACCACATCCGTTCGGTGACGTCGCGGAACCGCTCGACGGTGGCCGGCGCGAACCCGACGAGTTCGGTGAGGACGGCCAGGGGCAGCGGCAGGGCGACGTCGCGGACGAAGTCGCCGCCGCCCTGCCGGACGAAGCCGGAGACGAGGTCGGCGACGGTGGCCTCGAGGAACGGGGTCAGTCGGCGCACCCGGGCCGGCGAGAGTGCGGGGGTCATGAGCTTGCGGTATGCGGTGTGCAGCGGCGGGTCGAAGTCGATGGGGACGGCGCGCTGCGTGCCGTCGGTGGGAATGCGGTGCCCGGAGGCGGAGGAGAACGTGGCCGCGTCGCGCAGCACGGCGCGGACGTCGTCGTAGCCGGTCACCACCCAGAAGCCACCGCGGCGGGGTGAGTGCACCACCGGTCCTGCGTCACGGGCGGCCTCGTAGACGTCCCAGACGGCAGGTTCGGTGAGCTCCGGCGCGTAGGGGTCGAGGTCGACGATGCCCACGCCGTCGTCGGGAACGGTCCTCACTCGTCGTCCCAGTTGCGGGGCGCGGTGTAGCCGGTCTGGCCCTTCTCCAGCCCGAGCGCGAAGATCGGCCCGCTCAGGTCCTCCTGCCAGATCAACGACTCCATGCCGATGTGCTGGGGGTGGTCCTGGACGGTGTAGACGGTCAGGCCGGAGTCGCTGGGGTAGTGCGCGTGCTCGCGCCACGACGGCGCCGACAGCAGCAGGTCGCCCGGGCCGAAGTCGATGCGCTGACCGTCGACGACCGAGTAGCCGGTCCCCTCGACGTGGTAGTTGATCGCGACCGAGCTGTGGCGGTGGCCGGGGCCCTCGGCGCGCGGGGTCAGGCCGGCCGGGATCCGGGACAGGGTGACGAAGAACGAGTTGGTCGCTCCCTGCCTGCGCTCGGTCGCGCTGTTGTAGAGCGCCATGATCGTCCGCTGACCGTCGCCCAGGGTCTGCGCCATGAGCGCGCGGGCGGCCTCGTAGGGCCAGTGCAGCGGGTGGTTGGGGACCGGCTCGATGTCGACGAGGTACTCGTAGCCGCGCAGGCGGGCACCGGTCGGGGAGATCTCGTGATCGGGGGCGCTTCCGCGGTCGGCGATCTCGTCGGTCTCGACCATGTCGATCGGGCCGTCGAGCGGGAGGCCCGGCGCCCACGCGGCGTCGAGTTCCTCCTGGAAGTGGGTGCCGAGGAAGTCGAGCAGGGGCGCGTTGGAGTAGGACAGGCGGACCCAGCGCCGGTCGCCGTGGTTGACGAAGCGGTGCGGCCGCATGGAGGGCACGGTCACCACGTCGCGGGCGTCCATCGTCAGTGACGTGTCGCCCACCTCCACGAGGCCGGAGCCCTCGACGCCGATCTGGACGAGGCTGGAGTTGCGACGGATCGGGGTCGTGCTCTCGCCCGGCAGGAGGACCTCGACGACGACCTCGACCCCGGGTGAGAAGCTGCGTCCGGTGGTCGACTCGGGGTGGACCAGCGCCGCGCAGCGGCGGCCGTCGTCGGGGCGCGCGGCGCGGGACAGGTGCTCGACGGTCTCCGCGATCTCCGCGCCCGTCACCCGGAGCGGCGCCCAGGGGGTGGGCCGGGCAGGGCCCTGCCCCGTCGTGTCGACGGCGTGCCCCCCGAGCGCGAGCGGGGGGAGGTCGGTAGCGGTCATGGCAGGTCTCCTGGACGGTCGATGAGGGCAGCCCCCTGGGCGAGCAGCGCCTCGACCCGGGGTCGGGCGTCGGCGGTGAGGGGCAGCAGCGGGGCGCGCACGTGGTCGGAGGCGATCCGTCCCTGCTGGTGCAGCACCCACTTCGCGGGGGCGGGGTTGGTCTCGACGAAGAGCAGGTCGACCAGCGGATGCAGGGCGTAGTGCAGGTCGCGGGCGGTCTCGTGGTCGCCGGCCTCCCACGCCCCGTACATGCGGGCGACGGCGCCGGGAGCGAGGTTGCTGACCGCGGAGATGAACCCGGCTCCGCCCAGGGCCAGCAGCGGCAGACCGAGCAGCTCGATGCCGGACCACACCAGGAGATCCCGGCCGCCGAGGTGGAGCACGCGGGAGAAGTGCTCGAAGTCCTTGGTCGTCTCCTTGATCCCGACGACGTTGTCGCAGTCGCGGAACAGCCGCGCGACCGTCTCGGGGGCCACGTCGACCGCGGTCCGCGACGGCACGTTGTAGAGCACGACCGGGAGGTCGGGGAACTCGCCGGCGACGGTCGCGAACCAGCGGTAGAGCGCCTCCTGGGTGGGCCGCGCGTAGTAGGGCGTGATGACCAGGACGGCGTCGGCCCCGGCGTCCTGCGCCGCCGCGGTGATCTCGAGGGTCTCGTCGAGCTTGGCCGAGCCGGTGCCGGGCAGGAACGGCACGGCGTCGTCGACCTCGGCGGCCACCGCCTGGATCGCGGCGATCCGTTCGGCCACCGACTGCGCGGAGGGCTCGCCCGTGGAGCCGCCGATGGAGACGCCGTGGGCCCCGGCCTCGAGCTGCCAGCGGACGAGACCGCGCAGGGAGTCCAGGTCGAGGGCGCCGTCGTCGTCGAAGGGGGTGATGACGGGGGCGAGGGAGCCGCGGATGCGGGCCGGGTCGCTGCGGAACTTCATCGCTGTCCTCCGACGAGGAGGTCGGCGACGGCGAGGTCGGAGAGGCCCATGCCCATTCCCTTGAAGACGGTGAGACGGGGTGTCGGTGGTCGGACGGTCTTCCCGGCGACGAGCTCGGCCAGGGCGTGCACGCTCCCCCAGTCCGCAGCCGGGTCGGCGCCGAGGTGCTCGCGGAGCTCCCGCGAGCCGCGGCGGGCGTTGGCCTCGCTGTCGACGACGGTCAGCGCGGACGCGGCGAGGACGTCGGGGGCCAGTTCGGCGTGGGTGGGGAGGATGGCCCCGACGGCGTTGAGGTGAGCGCCGGCCGCGAGGTGGTGCGCCGCGAGGAACGGCTCGTCGGCGCGGGTGATCGTGGTGACGATCGGCGCGTCGCGGGTGGCGGCGTCGACGGTCGCCGCGACCTCGACGGGCAGACCCAGGTCGTCCCGGATCCGTTCCGCGAGGGCCTGTGCGCCGGCGGTGCTGCGGTTCCAGAGGCGGACCCGGCGCAGCGGGCGGACCGCGGCGATCGCCTCGACCTGACGCAGCGCCTGCCGGCCGGCGCCGAGCAGGGCGAGCTCGTCGGCGTCGGGGTCGGCGAGGTACCGGGTGGCGACCCCGCTGATCGCGGCCGTCCGCAACGCTCCGGCCGTGCCCGCCTCGGCGACCCCGAGGGCGGTGCCGTCGGTGGCGTCGAACATCGTCAGGAGCGCACTCGCGCCGGCCGGGGTGTTCACCCACGTCTTGAAGATCGCCAGGCCGGCCGTCAGGTCGACCGCGCCGAGCCCGTGCGCGCTCGCCCGGCCGGCCTCGGTGGGCCAGGTGCTCATCGTCTTGTCGACGTTCCAGGCGGTGCCCTGGGCCTCGTGGGCGAGCACCGCCTCGAGGGCGTCGACGACCACGGGCACGGTCGGCCCGGCGAGAACGTCGGACTCGCCGAAGAACCTCACGAGGTCACCTCCGCGAGATCGGGTGCAGCGGCGACGACGCTCTCGTCGATCACGCCGTGGCGCAGGATGCCGACGCCGGAGACCTCGACCTCCAGGTCGTCCCCGGGCCGCAGGAACCGCGGGGGGTCCCGCCGCAGCCCGATCCCCTGCGGCGTGCCGGTCGCGATCACGTCGCCCGGGGCCAGCGGGGTGAAGGCGCTGACGTAGGCGATCAGGTCGGCGAAGGCGAAGGTCAGGTGGTCCGTCGTGTCGTCCTGGACCACTTCCCCGTTGAGCCGCGTGGTGACCCGCAGGGGGCCCGGGCCCACCGTGTCGGCGGTGGTCAACCACGGACCGAGGGCGCCGGAGCCGTGCCAGTTCTTCCCGGCGGTCGCCTGGGTCGAGTGCAGCTGCCAGTCACGGACGCTGTTCTCGGCCATGCACGTCACCCCGGCCACGTGCGCCCACGCGTCGGTCGCGGTGATGCGCCGCCCCGCCGTCCCGACGACGAGGGCGACCTCGCCCTCCCAGTCCAGGGTGTCCTCCCCCGCCGGCCGGATCACCGGGGTCCCGGCGCCGACCAGCGAGTCGGCGAAGCGGGAGAACAGGGTCGGGCGCGCCGGCGGCTCCGCCGGTCCGCGGTCGGATTCCGTGGCGTGCGCGGCGTAGTTGAACCCGACGCAGACGACCTTGGGGTGATCGCCCATCGGCGGCTCCCAGGCCACGTCGATGCGGGGCAGGCGCGGATCGTCGGGACGGGGGGCCACGGGGTCGGCGAGGAGGGCCTCGAAGGTCGCGACGCGGTGGTCGAGGCGCACCACCTCGTCGCTCTCGACGACGCCGAACCCTCGGGCGCCGGTGCCGGTGCGGAAGCGGGCGAGTCTCATCCGGCCACCGCCTCGGCCACGACCCGGGGCTCCGACGTCGCCGAGCCGACGGCGGGGCGACGCAGACCGGCCCGCTCGAGGCGCGGCAGGACGTCGCCGGTGAAGGCGTCGAGCCCGGCGTCGTAGTCGACCCAGGTGAGCAGGGCGCCGTCGATCCCGGCGGCGCTGAGCATCTCGAGGCGCTCGGCGATCCGCTCCGCGGTGCCGACGAGTGGGAAGCCGCCCGCGCCGGCGGCGAAGCGCTGGCGCATCGCGGCCATCACCTCGGGCGGCACCACCTGGGTGTTCGCGCCCTGCAGCCGCATCCACGCGTCGACGCTCTCGGTGTCCTCGAACTCGGACGAGAACCGGCGCAGGTAGGTGTCCGCCTCGGCCTGGGTGTCGCGCTGCACGACGACGGTGTGGGTCCACAACCGGACCTCGCGACCGAACTCCTCCCGGGCCATCTGCTGGTAGCCCTCGACCTGACGGCGGATCGCGTCCTCGTCCTCGGAGTGCACGATGACGAAGCAGAGGTCGG
Organism: Actinomycetospora corticicola; assembly: GCF_013409505.1. Taxonomy (NCBI): domain Bacteria; kingdom Bacillati; phylum Actinomycetota; class Actinomycetes; order Pseudonocardiales; family Pseudonocardiaceae; genus Actinomycetospora; species Actinomycetospora corticicola. The sequence continues at coordinate 3,677,076 of NZ_JACCBN010000001.1, forward strand.
CGTGCTCGGCCGCGAACCGCATGCCCCGCGGCGAGCCGCCCGCGTTCATGATCGGGATGGTCGGCTGTACCGGCTTCGGCTGGGAGACGCCGCCGACCACGTCGAAGAACCGCCCGTGCAGGTCGAACTCCTCGGTGTCCGCCCACAGCCGGCGGATCACCTCGAGCCACTCCGCGAGGTGGTCGTAGCGCTCGTCGTGCTCGCGCAGCGGCGCGCCGAACATCTCGAGCTCCGGCCGGTTCCAGCCGCCGACGACGTTGAGGGCGAACCGTCCACCCGAGATCTGGTCGACGGTCGCGGCCTGCTTCGCCGCGACGATCGGGTGCATCGTCGGCGCGTGCGAGGTGGCGAACACCCCGATCCGCTCGGTGGCGGCCGCGATGCCCGCGGCCCAGGTGAAGGGCTCCATGACGCGCCCCGAGCGGTGCTCGGGGCGGCCCTCGGGGTAGCCCTTCCACCGCGCGAAGGGGACGACCGCCTCGAGGCCGGCGCGGTCGGCGGCGCGGGCGGTGCGCAGCGACATGTCCCAGGACATGTCGGGCGCCTCCGGCACCAGGGTCTGCGACGCACCGGTGCCGTTCGTGCAGAACAGGCCGAGCTTCAGGGTGTTGTCGTTGAACAGCGGGTTCATCGCAGGCTCCTCGTCGATGCCGGTGCGAAGAACGCTAGAGACGCAGGACACATAGCACAAAGACGAGATACAGGCGGTACCGATAGGCTTTCTCGTATGGCTCTGGTGTCGCAGCTGCGCCGGCTCGAGATGTTCTGCGCCGTGGTCGACGAGGGCGGGGTGACCCGGGCCGCCGAGCACTTCCAGGTGGCCCAGCCGTGGGTGTCCGCGCAGATCCGGTCGCTGGAGAAAGCGGTCGGGGCACCACTGTTCGTCCGCGAGGGCCGCCGCAACGTGCTCACCGAGGCCGGCCGACGCCTCTACGTCTGGGCCACCGAGGTGCTCGCGGGAGGCGCCCAGGTGCAGCGCGACATCGACGACCTGAACTCCGGCGCGGCCGGCTCGCTGGCGGTGGCCACGAGCATGGCCATCGGCACCTACCTGATCCCGCCGCTGATGACCGAGCTCCGGCGGGAGCGCGCGGGCGCCGACATCACGATCTCGATCAGCGAGCCCGCCGTCGCGATGCGCCGCGTCGAGAATGGCGAGGTCGACTTCGCCGTCACCACCTGGCTCGACGAGGTCCCGCCGTCAGGGGTCCGGGCCGAGAAGCTCTGGGACGAACCGATCGTCCTCTGCGCCGCACCCGGTGGCCCGCCGTCGGCGGACGCCGTCCCGCTCGCGGCCGTCGGAGAACTCCCGCTCGTCGGCGTCCCCGCCGGCGTCGCGATCGAACGCGTCCTCGACCGGCAGCTCCGGGCGGCCGGGCTGGCCCTGCCCTCGTACGTGATCCGTCTCGGCCATGCCGAGGCCCTCAAGCGGGCCGTCGCCGACAACGACTGGGTCTGCTTCGCCCCGCTCTACTGCGTCGCCGACGACGTCGCCGCGGGCCGGCTCCGGGCCGTCCGGGTCCGCGACGCCGAGCTCACCGAGACCATCGGCCTCTTCTCCCGCGACACCACCTGGTTCTCGCCCCTCCAACGCGCCGCGGTCGACGCCCTCCGCGCGGCGGGCACCCGCAAACGCGACGCACGCGGGTGAGCGGGTCCCGCTCCCGGGCGGCTCAGCCTCGGGAGAGCCAGGGGTTGCCGATGGCGGGGGCGATCTCGGGCCCGTGGCGCTCGAGATCGCTGACGGGCAGCTTCACGTGATGGATGCCGCGCAGGGTCATGACCCCTCCAGTGACACGGGAGAACGTTCCTCTCCGGCGCCCAGATCCGACCAAAAGTTCTGGAGCGCCGCGGCAACCGGTGCGGGCGACTCCTCGGGCCACCAATGCCCCACACCGTCGAGATGCGCCGTGCCGGCGCCGGCTTGCCGAGCCCCCCACTCGTGCTGCGCCACCGTGCCACTGGCCCTGTCGACGTCGTCCAGGGCGATGAGAGCCAGGCCCGGTCGTGCCGACGCGCTCCCGAGGAGCTGTCCGGCGTCGGCCATCGCCGGTTGCCGCGCCGAGCGCAGGAGCGTGAGGACGGCACGCCCCATCTCGGGGTCCATACCGGCCGCGACCCGCTCCGCCATGCGCCCGGTCATCCCGAGAGCAGAGGTCACCGCGAGCCGTTGCTGCAGGTCGCCTCCCCAGATCTCCTGCACCGAAGCTTCTCCGGGGCCCTCCTCCTGCCAGACCTGCGCCCGGGGATGCCACTGGTAGTCGGGCGCGAACACCCCGAGGGCATCGGAGGCCCAGCTGCGGATCAGGTCCGGACGGCTCATGGCGAGCGCCGCGACGTGGATGCCACCCCAGTCGTGACCGACCAGGTCGACCGGAGCGCGGAAGCGCTCGAGCTGAGAGGCCAGCCAGTCGCGGTAGGCCGTGGTCGAGCCGTCGAAGTCGTGGGGCGCCGGGACACCGAATCCCGGCGGGGACAGGGCGATGGCATCCGCCCGTCCGAGTTCACCGATGAGTGGTCCCCAGACGGCTGCGGACTCGGGATTGCCGTGGACCAGGACGAGTGGTGTGTCCGGCACGGGGTCATCTCTCACTAACTTGTCATCTGACACGCAAGTAAGCGTAGCAGGTCAGGAGGTGGTGGCGCCTCGACGGCTCGTTGCCGTCGTGGTCCCGTGGCACCGATCACGCGATCCGGGCATGACGAATGCGTCGCCGGTGACGTCCCACCTGGTGAACCGTTCGATCCGGCCGGGCCTTCTCGCGGGCACGACCTATGACCTCGTGTCCCGCCGGTCCCGGTCGCCGCCGACCCGGAGGTGAGCCGTCGATGTCCCGCCCGTCCTCGCCTGCCGTGACCCTTCGGCGTGATGGTCGCGACGACGGAACTCGGACGCCGCATCGACGAACGGAGCAGACCGGAACCCGTGGCGGAGTGGAGGTTCATGATGCCGAGCGACGTGGAGGGACCTTCCGAGCTGGAGCCTCTGCTCCAGCGGGACGTGGACCAGTGCGACCTGTCCGTCCCGTTCTTCACCGCCGAGCATTTCGTGGTGATCGCCTTCGATCCGCAGACCGGCGAGCTCGACTCCTACGGCCCGTACGACGCCAGGACGGCCGCGGCTGAGCGCAGCCGACGGCGAGCCGCGTTCGACGACGGCGATCTCGAGGACGTCCTCGTCGTCGTCGCCCCGTAGTGGCCGGTGTGACGGCCGCGGACGTCGGCTGAATCCGGTCCCGCGGCGTGGCGCCCGTCATGCGGTCGGCGGATGACGAACCCGTCTCGCCCGTCGTCCTACGGACACATCCACCGAGCAGGCCGGACCCGCCCGCGGGCATGACCCCCGTGCCACGGGTCCCGGCCGTCGCCACGACGGAGGTGAGCCGCGATGGCCCCCGACCTCGACCTGCTGCGTCTGCACGCCCTCGCCGTCCCCGGTGTGGCCTGCCTCGCCGACCACCGGGACGGCCTCGCCCCGTCCGGCCACCCCACCACCCGAGCGGCCCTGCGCGTCCACGAGCGCCACGTCGAGGTCGACATCGTGCTGGCCGCCGGGCACTCGATCCTGACGACGAGCGCCGCCCTGCGGGCCGCGATCGCCCCGCTGCTCGCCGAGCGGGCAGTGCACATCACGGTGACCCACGTCGAGGGCGACCCGACCGCACCCACCACGACGCTGGTGTTCCGGCACCGAGGCGCCGTCCCGCCCGACCCCGACCGGGACGAAGATGCACCACCGCCGGAATGACCGACACCGTCGTGACGGCGCCGGAGATCAGGAGGCCCGCCGCGCTCGAGCTGATCACCGCACCACCGACAGCAGCTCCAGCACGGCGCGCTGTTCCTCGCGGGGCAGGGGGTGCATCAACAGCCCTTCGATCGTGAACACCCCGAGCCGCGCCATCGCGGGAACCTGCGCCGCGTCGACCCCGGCGTCGCGGATCTCCGCGGCCAGTAGCGCGTCGGTCAGCTCGTGGAACGCGGAGTGCCAGGTCGCCACCGTGGCCGAGGTGGCCGACAGGGCGTGGACGGCCGTCACGAGCTTGCTGTGCTCCTGGAGACGTTCGACCACCCAGAGCAGCCGGTCGGTCCACGAGTCGGCGACCTGGGCCTGCAGACCTTCCAGCATCCCGACGAGGAGGTGGTCGAGGACCGCGACCAGCAACGCCTCCTTGTCCTGGAAGTACCAGTAGATCGTCGTGGTGGTGACTCCGGCGCCCCGCGCCACGGCGGCCATCGAGGCCTTCTCGAACCCGACCTCGGCGAACAGCGCCGCGGCCGCCTCGACGATCTCGGCGGACTTCTCCTCGCGATCACGAGGACGACGGTTGCGCGGCACACACCGAGCTTATCTTGCACGGCGTTCAAGAGCTGGCTAGCTTCTAGAACGCCATACAAGAAACGGCGATCGTTCGGTGTCCGCCCACGCCGAGCCGCACGTCCCGATCACCAGGAGGCCCGCCCGTGTCCGAGGACACCACTCCGCCCCGCCGTGACGTCCGGTTCCCCTCTGGCACCGACCGGTGCCACGCCTGGCTCTACCTCCCCGCCGGCACCTCCCCGGCCCGGCGTGTCCCGGTGATCGTCATGGCGCACGGCCTCGGCGCGGTCAAGGCGCTCCGGCTGGCCGCCTACGCCGAGCGGTTCACCGCCGCCGGCTACGCCTGTCTGGTCTTCGACTACCGCCACTTCGGCGACAGCGAGGGCGAGCCGCGGGAGCTGCTCAGCATCCGCCGCCAGCGCCAGGACTGGCAGGCGGCCGTGGCGTTCGCCCGCACCCTGCCCGAGGCCGACCCGGACAAGGTCGTCGTCTGGGGCACCTCCTTCGCCGGCGGCCACGTCGTCGCGACCGCCGCCCGAGACCCGCGGATCGCGGCCGCGATCGCCCAGTGCCCGTTCCTCGACGGCATCGCCTCGGTCCGCCAACTCCCCGCCCGCGAGACCCTGAAGCTGGTCACCACGGGCGTGAAGGACCTCCTCGCGCACGCGCGCGGCCGCGAACCCGTGCGGATCAAGGCCGGGGCCCGCTCCGGCCAGGTCGGCCTCATGTCCTCGGTCGAGGACATGCAGAGCCTGCTCGCGCTCCTGGCCGCCTCCGGGATCGAGGAGGCCGACTACCCCAACGACGTCCCCGCCCGCGTCGCACTCACCATCCCCGCCGCCCGACCCGGACGCGACGCCCACAAGGTCGCCTGCCCGATCCTGTTCTGCGTCGCCGACAACGACGACCTCGCACCGCCCGACGCCACCGTGCGGATGGCCTCCCGAGCGCCGCGAGGGGAAATCCGGCACTACGACACCGGACACTTCGACATCTACCTCGGCGACGACTTCGACGCCGCGATCACCGACCAGCTGGACTTCCTCGGCCGTCACGTACCGGTGGCGTAGACCCCCGGGCGGTGATGCGCACCGCCGCGGGCTGGGGCATGGAGGAGCAGGCACCGGTCGCGGCGACCTGATCCGGGCGGTCGCCGTCGGGTGCCGGAGCCGACGGCTCCGGCACCTGACGGCGAGTGCTCAGCACCCTCCCCCGTCGGAGCGCCTCTCAGTGGCAGTGCTTCCCGGGGTTGGGCGGGACGTCGAGCGCGGGGTTGACGTCGAAGAACCCGACCGGCTTGAGGGTGAAGCCGGTGTACTCGACCGGCATCACCGGCCAGTCCTCCGGGCGCGGGAAGTGCGTGGTGCCGAAGGTGTGCCACACGACGATGTCGCCGCCGTCGACGTCCCGGTCGGCCTGGGTCCACCGCGGCAGCCCGTCGCCGCCGGGGTTCTGGTTGACGAAGTCCCCGGCCGGATAGCGCTCGTCGGGCGCATAGGGCGTCACCCAGAGGTTGTGGGTGGAGAACCCGGCGCGGGCGTGGATCGAGGACTGCTCGTCGGCCAGCAGGGTGGCCTTGTTCTCCGGGTGCAGGGCGTACCCGACGGGCTTCCCGACGGCGTTGGTCTTCTCCGGATTGACGATGTGCCAGGTCCGCACCACCGACCCGTCGTTGTCACGCTGTGCGCTCCGCTCGGAGGTCAACCGCGTGACCTTGCGCCGGAACGCGTTGCCGTACGGGTTGCCCTCCCCCATCGGCACGCGCTCGGCCTCGACCTCGTCGACGGCGTTGTGCACCCCGTCGACGGTCATGTCGAGCCTGGCGCAGAACAGGTGCTGGTGGAACGGCGCGGCGAGCCCGGGCGCGACCTCGGCCGCGTACTCCCCCGGCGTCGCCGAGGCGAACACCATGCCGGTCGCCTTGACCTCGAGCTGGATCGTGCCGTCGAGATAGAGGTACCAGTAGAACCCGTAGTCGTAGTTGCCGATCGGCACGAAGAACGAGATGACCAGCCGTCGCTGGCGGCGTACCTCGGAGGCCTGCGTGAAGAACAGGTCGGAATGCTTCCACAGCACCCCGTAGTCCTCCTCGTGCATGCAGATCGCATTCGTGATCGTGCGCGGGTTCCCGTCGTCGCCCGCGATCACGGCGTCGGTGTAGTGGATGTCGCCGAGGCAGTCGCAGCCCAGGCGCAGGGAATCGGCGTAGCGGGCGAACATGTACTCGCCGCAGTCGAAGTAGTTCTGCCAGAACCGCACCGGGGCGGGGTCGGCGTAGGGCACCACCATCTCCGCGACGCTCGCGCGGTGGACGACCGGCCGGCCGTCGAACGCGACCTGGTGCAGGGTCAGGCCCTCGCGCTCGTTGAACCCGTAGCGCAGGTCCCACTTCCCCCAGCGGACGTGGTTGCCCTCGACGGTGAAGCTGCGCCCCTCGGGCTGGGTGATCTCGATGGGCCTGAGGGAGTCCAGCGGCGGGCCCTGCACGGCCGGGTCCTGGAAGTTGCCCGACACCTCCGGGACCGGCACGTGCTGGTGGTCGATGACCCGGTCGACGGTGCGCGCGGTGAGGTCGACGTAGGCGACCAGGCCGTCGATCGGGTGGGCCCACGGGTGGTCGTCGGGCCCGTCCTGGCGGAAGCCGAACGCCCGCGCCATCCGGCGCCCGACCTCGTCGGGATAGTCGTAGACCCCGGCCGAGAGCGGCACTGCGCGCACGGTCATCGGGTCGATCCCGCGGGCGGCGAGCGCGTCGGTCCAGCGGGCGTCCGCCCGCAGGATGTCGTCCATCGGCTCGAACTCGGAGTCGATGATCGGCGGCTGCCCGTCCCGGGCCGGGTCGAGCTCGCGACCGGACACCACCTCGCCGCGGGTCGCGGACACGACGGTGTCCCAGGACCGGCCGGAGTCGAGGTCGAGCAGCACCACGCGGAAGCGCCGGTCCACCGCGTCGCCCGCGCTGAACGCGAGGACCTCGGACTTCGGCGGCTCCTCCAGGTCGGCGAAGCAGTAGCGGACCCGGTCGGTGAGCAGGCCCGCCTCGACGAGCACCTCCCGGACGGCCGCGTACTCGGCCTCGGTCGGCATCTCCAGCGGGTGGGTCACCGTGCTGACGGTGGCGGTCATGCGAGCTCCTTCTCGGACGTCGGGTCGGAGGACGGGTTCCGGACGGCGGGTGTGGGCGGGGCTTCGCGGCGGACCAGCGCCACGACGATCCCCAGCACCGTGACCAGCGCGAGGACCCCGCCGAGGACGACGGCGAGCCCGGTCGACCCGCCGATCAGGGTCGGGAAGTTCGCGATCGTGAGGACGAGGCAGACCCCGAGCCCGACGAGGCCGAGCGTCGGGGCGACCCGCGTGTGCCAGACCCGCCGGTCGGCGCCGGTGCGGGCGAAGAACACCAGGACCGCGAGGCAGGTGACCACCATGAGCACGAGCAGCCCGAGGGTCGCCACGCCGGCCGCCCACGCGAAGACCTGCGCCACGGGGTCGAGCCCGGCCACCACGCAGACCGCGATGATCACGAAGGACAGCCCCGACTGCGACAGGGACGCGACGTGCGGCGAGCCGTGCCGGGCGTGCGTCCGGGCGCACGCCTCGGGCAGGGCGCGGTTCCCGCCGAGGGCGTACCAGTAGCGGGCGGCGACGTTGTGGAAGGACAGGATCGCCGCGAAGATGCTGGTCACGAGCAGGATCCCGACGACGTGCCCGGCGACGGGCCCGAGCCAGGTCGTCACGGTCGAGGTCAGCAGCGTGCCGGGGTTGGTCGCCGCCTCGGAGACGACGGCACCGTCGCCCCAGGCCGAGACCAGAGCCCACGTCGAGAGCGCGTAGAACACCCCGACGACGGCGAGCGCGAGGTAAGTGGCCCGCGGGATGGTCCGGTCGGGGTCGCGGGCCTCGTCGCGGAACACCGCGGTGGCCTCGAAGCCGATGAAGCTCGCGATCGCGAACATGACCGCGATGCCCACCGCGCCCGAGCCGATCTGCGTGGGCTGCAGGAAGGCCGTCGAGAGGCCCTCGGGCCCGCCGCCGGACCCGACGACCACCGCGTCGAGCACGAGCACCACCGCGATCTCGGCGACCAGCAGCACGCCCAGCACCCGGCTGGACAACTCGATGTGCCGGTAACCCAGCACCGCGACCAGCGCCATCAGCAGGAACGTCCACCCCCACCACGGCAGGCTCGGACCGCCGAAGCTCGTGACGAGCTCGTCGAGGGCCGCGCCGACGTAGCCGAACACCGCCGCCTGCACGGCCGCGTAGGTGGCGAGCGCCAGGAACGCGGCGCCGAGGCCGAGCGGGCGACCGAGCCCCGCGCGGATGTAGGTGAAGAAGGCCCCGGCGTCGGGGACGTGCGGGCTCATCGCGCAGAAGCCGACCGCGAAGAACGCGAGTACCACCGCGCAGAGCACGAACATCGCGGGGAACGCCGCCCCGTTCCCCGCGCCGATCCCGAGCGGGACCGCGCCCGCGATGACGGTCAGCGGGGCCGCGGCGGCCACGACCATGAACACGATCGACCCGGCCCCGAGTGTCCCGGACAACCGAGGAGTCGGTGCGCCCATCTCGCGCTCCCTTCGCGACGACGGATATGTCGCGGGTCACGCTGGCGAGCAGACACCTACCCGGTCAAGGACGGGTACGGAACTGCGGGAGCAGCTCGCGACACATTCCCGCGCTGCACCGCCGGTGGGCATCGAATTCTCCGAACGGAGAATGAGATCGGTGTTCCTCCGCTCCAAACGAGAATCGTCGTCGACAGTTTCTCGTTCGGGACCGTTCCCCCCGTCGCACCTGCGCTCTACGGTACGGCGGTGCGCACGACACGAGGGGTCCAGGGCCTGCGCGCCCGCTCCCCCGTGGCGGGTCTGCGACGGCGCGAGCTGGGCCCCCTGGGGGTCCTCGCGCAGTCGGTGGCCACCACCGCTCCGGCCGGGGCCATGGCCGCGGTACCCCTGCTGGTGACCGCGGCGGCGGGACGCGACGCCCCGTGGTCGGTGGCGATCGCGGCGGCACTGGTCGGACTGGTGGTCGCCTCGATCGCCGTGTTCGCCCGACGCATGGCAGCCGCGGGCGGGCTCTACAGCTTCACCGCCAAGGGCCTCGGGCCCGGCGGGGCCTACGCCTGCGCGGTGTCGATGGTGGTCGGCTACGCACTGCTCGTGGCCGCGGCGCTCGTGGGCGCGTCCTGGTACGCCCGGGCCCTCGTCGAACGGCTGTGGCCGGTGGACACGACGGCGGTCGGGGTCGCCGTCGTCGTCGTGCTGAGCGCCGCGATCGCCGCCTGCGCGGTGCGCGGGGTCCGGCTCGCCGGTCGCGTCATGCTCGTCGTCGAGGGCGTCTCGATCACGCTGATCCTCGTCGTGCTCGTGACCCTCGCGGTGCGGGCGCCGGCCGGCCCGGTACCCCCGCCGCCGCCGTCCGGCGGGGTGACCGGCGTCGCCGCCGGGGTGCTCCCGGCCGTCGCAGCGTTCATCGGCTTCGACTCGGCGACCGCGTTGGGGGTCGAGGCGCGCCGCCCGTACGCGAGCGTGCCGCGGGCCGTCGCGGTGACGGCGGGCGGGGCCGCGCTGCTCTACCTCGTCGCGATGCTCGTCCACCTCGCGGCGCCGGCCGTGCTGCCCGCCCTGACGGTCGCCGCACCCGACGGCGGGCCGGGCGCCGCGGTGATCGGCACCTGGGCGCCGGTGCTGCTCGACGCCGGGATCATCGCCTCGTTCGGTGCCTGCACGCTGGCCGCCCTGAACACCCTGGTACGGGTGCTGTTCTCGCTGGCCCGGGAGGGGGTCGCGCCGGCGGTGCTCGGCCGCACGCACCGACGCCACCTGACGCCCGCGGCCGCGGTCGGGCTGACCGTGCCGCTGCTGGCGCTCCCACCCGTCGTCGGAATACTGGCCGGGGTCGAGCCGCAGGACCTCCTCGGCGGGTTCCTCGCCGTCGCGACCATCGGCTTCCTCGCCGCCTACCTGCTCGTGTGCCTGGCCGCCCCCCGCTTCCTGCGCCGGATCTCCGAGCTCACCCGCGCCGTCGTCGTGACGGCCTGGTGCGCGGTGCCGGCCCTCGGTCTGGTGATCGTGGTGGCACTGTGGCGCTCGGCGGGACCGCTCCTGCCCGTGACCGTCGGCGTGGTGGCGCTGGCCGCGGCCACGGGCTGGGTCGCGCTGCGGCGCACCCACCGGGCCCAGCTCGACGGCATGGGCGTGTACGACGAGACGACCACGGCCGACCTGCACCCCGCGGACCGCTCGACCGCGGACCGGCCGCGATGAGTCCGACGGACGCGGCGCGCACCATCACCGGACGCCAGCCGCAGGCGGTCCGCAGCGCGCTCGCGATCCTGGAGGCGGTCGCTGCGGCCGGCGTCGGGGCCACGGCCAAGGACATCTCCACCGAGCTGCGCATCCCGCCCGCGACGACCTACCGGCTGCTCAACCTCCTCGTCGCCGAGGAGTACCTGGTGCGCCTGCCCGACCTGCACGGCTTCGCGCTGGGGCGGCGCGTGGCGAACCTCGCGCCCGCACCGCTGAGCACCCCGACCGCGGCCCGTGAGGTGCTCGAGCGGCTGCGGCGACGAGTGCGGTGGGGCGCCCACCTCGCGGGCTACGTCGGGCATCGGCTGGTCTTCCTCGACCCCGATCCCGATCACCCGCCCGTCGACGCCGGCGAGCTCTCCCGGCACCTGCACGCGAGCTCGCTCGGGCGCCTCCTGCTCGCCGAGCACGACGAGCCACTCCCACCGGCCGTCCGCCTCACCCCCCGGACGGTGGTCGACCCCCAGGAACTGCAGGGCCGCCTCGCCGAGGTCCGCGCGACGGGGCTGGCCCGCCAGTGCGGGGAGTTCCGCGCCGAGCACGGGTGCCTGGCCGTCGGGGTGCGGGCTCCCGGCGACGGCCGGCTGGTGGCGGGCCTCGCGCTCACCGGGCCCGCCGCCCGGGTCGCCGCCCCGAACGTCGACCTCGTCGAGATGCTGCGGGCCCACGCCGTCGAGCTCGGTCCTCTCCTGGCCTGAGGAGCGCACGATGCGCAGGCCCGGCCGCGCGGCTCGACGGGCCGTCGACCGACGCGCGGTCGTGGCGTCGGGCGCCTCACCGCGTGAGGGTGAGCGCCTCCGGCCCCCGGGCGGGGCGGCCGAGCAGGGTGGGGACCGCCGGGTCCACCTGCTCGGCCTCGCCGCGGCGGTAGTGCGCGTAGTCCTCGATCAGCCCGTCGGCCTGCCACGCCGGGAGCACCCCGTCCAGCATCGCGCGGAACGCGGCCGGGTCGAGGTCGACGAACTCCGGGCCGAGCGTCGCCGCGAGCTCCGCGTGGGTCACCGGGGCCGGCCCGGTCAGCGTGTAGGTCGCGCCGACGTGACCGTCCTCGGTGAGCACCACCGCGGCGACCGCCGCGATGTCCCGGACGTCGATCACGCTCACCCGGGCGTCGCCCACCGGCGCACCCAGCACCCCGCCGTACGCCGCCGCGGCCACGGCCTGGACGAACAGGTTCGGTCGCAGCACCGTCACCTCGAGCGGCAGCGTCGCCACGTGGGCCTCCACCTGCGCGTGCCAGCGCAGGAACCGCACCGGCGAGTCCGCGGCGGCCCCGAGCTGCGAGAGCAGGACGAGCCGCCGCACGCCCGCGGCGACCGCGAGGTCGGCGCAGCGGATCTGCTGCTCGGCCGCCCGCGCCGAGGACGGGGTGTTGAGGAACAGCACGTCCACCCCCCTCAGGGCGACGGCGAGCGAGGCCGCGTCGTCGAGGTCGGCCACCACCTCCCCGGGCGAACCGGTCGCCCGGCGCACCATCGGGCGCACCGTCACCCCGCGTGCGGTCAGCTCCGGCACGAGCTCCACCCCGATCCGACCGGTCGCACCCGTCACGAGCACCGTCATCCCGCCACCTCCGATTCGAGAGCACTGCTCTCTCAATGTGGCACGCCCATCGCAGGAAAGCAAGAGCAGTGCTCTCCAAACCTGCGAACGGCAGCCAGGGACGGTGCGCCCCGCCGCCAGTTGCCCCGAGGCCGTCGGACACGACTGCCACACTGAGGCCCCCACCCCCTGAGGAGTCGACGGTGTCGATCGCGGTCTTCCTGGTGCTGGTCGCTCCGGCGGCTCTCCTGCCGCTCATGGGTGCACGGGCGGGTCGGTTCCTCGCCGACCAGCTGCGCCCGACCTGGAGCGTCGCCGTGCTGACCGGCGCGCTGGTGGGCTTCGCCGCGGTGACCGTGGCCGGTCTCGCTCTGCTCGCCGCCGTCGCCGTGTCGGAATGGGAACCGGCGCTGGTGTCGCGGACGTGGTCGCTGGCGGCGCTGATCGGTGGCCGCGAGGAGGTCACCGCACCGCTCGGCGTGGCCCTCGGCGTGCTCGCCTCGCTGGGCCTGGGGATCGTCGCGGTCCGCGTGGCGCTCGCCGTCCGCGGGGTGTCCCGGCGGTACCGGTGGGCGGGCCGTCAGATTCCTCCCGACGTCGGGCCCGGCTCGGTGATCGAGGCGCCGGAGGCCGGGGTTCCGGCCCGGGCCCTCCCGGTCCGGGGCGGCCACATCCTGGTCGACGCCCGACTCTGGGCCGGTCTGCCCGACCGGCACCGTGACGCCGTCCTGGCCCACGAACGGGCCCATCTGCGTCGCCACCACGACCGGCACCTCGTCGTCGCCGCCCTGGCCTGCGCCTGCAACCCGCTGCTCGGACCGCTCGCCCGCGCCCTGGACTACGCCCTCGAGCGCAGCGCCGACGAGGACGCCGCCCGCACCTGCGACCGTCGGACCGTCGCGCACGCGATCGGGGCCGTCGCCCTCGTGGGCCGCCCGGACCGCCCGGTGCTCGCGGCCACCGGCGCAGCGGTGCCGCGCCGGGTCGGCGCCCTGCTCGACACACCGCACACCACCTGGCGCGGGGCCGCGACCGCGGTCGGTGTCCTGCTCACCCTCGTGGCCTCCGTCGGCCTCGCCCACCACGCGTGGGTCGACCTGCTGGAGATCCTCGCGACCCGGTAGGCCTACCGCTCGGGTTCGGCCTCCGGGTGCTCGGCGAGCAGTCGCCGCAGCACCGCCTCGTCGTCGCTCGACAGATCCGAGACGAAGCGCGAGAGCACCTCGCGCCGATCGACGTCGCCCTCGAGCACCCGACGCATCGCCCGCGCCGCCAATCCCGCGGAATCGGCGGCGGGGGCATAGCGGTGCGATCGACCGTCCCGCTCGCGCACGAGCAGGCCTTTCGCGTGCAGGCGCCCGAGCGTGGTGATCACCGTCGAGTACGCCAGCGGACGCGCCAGGCCGTCCCGCACCTCCGCGGCGTTGAGCGGGCGACCCGTCCGCTCGAGGACCGCCCACACCTCGGCGGCCAACTCGCCGCGGGCCCGTGCGTGCTCCTCGCCGTCCGCCCGCGCCACGCGCCCCATCCTGCCGCACCGAGCGAACCCCGCAGCCCGCCGTGCGTCCTTCTACACGGACGTAGATGATGATCCGGTCGTTCACCGCTCTTCCAGGAGGAACCCGATGACCCCGACCCCCCGTCGCGTCGCGCTCGCCGTGTCCGGCGCCGCACTCGTGCTCGCTCTCGCCGGATGTGGCGGCGGGGACAGCGAGACCTCGGCGAGCAGCTCGGCCCCGGCCGCACCGGCGGCCACCTCGGCCACGTCCGCGAGCGCCGCCCCGGCCGGCGGGCAGAAGATCTCGGCCAACAACGCCTCCGAGGACGAGCTCGCCCAGCGCTTCGAGCAGGCCGGGATCCCCAACGCCGAGAAGTGGGCCGACGAGGTGGTCGAGTACCGCCCCTACCCCGCCGACGACCCGAACTTCAACGCTCTGCGCGAGGAGCTCGCCAAGTACAACCCGGGCCCCGGTGTGGTCGACCAGATCGTCGCCGTCCTCCAGCCGTGACCCACGTCGGCCCCGCGACCGGTCCCACCTCGGACGCGACCCGCACCCGCCGTCGGGAACCCGCGGCCGTCCTGCGTACCGGCGCGCTCGTCCTCGCCGGGATCAGCGTCGCCGCGACCGCGTTCGAGCTGGCGAGTGAGCGGCACTGGAACGACCTCGAGCAGCTCATCCCCTGGGCGGCGCTCGTCGTGCTGCTGGCGGCGATCGGCGCCGTCCTCGTGCCGCGAGCGGCGACGCTGACGCTCTCCCGGGTCCTCGCGGCGATCGTGCTCGCGGCGAGCCTCTACGGGATCGTCGACCACACGGTCGCCAACCACGACGCGGGAGCTCTCGACGGCCGCTACTCCGCGACCTGGGAGGACCTCCCCGTCGCCCAGCAGTGGTGGTACGCCGCCACCAAGACGGTCGGGCCCGCCCCGACCCTCGCCCCCGGGGTCCTCGGCCAGGCCGCGCTCCTCGTGCTGCTCGCCGGCATCGGCCGCCGGGACCGCGCAGCCTCGCGACACCGGACCTAGGCGATGCGCCCGGAGCGCGGACTCGTGCTCGTCCTGGGGATGTACGTCGCGGTGTCGGTGGCCTGCGCACTGCTCGGCGTCGCCGCGCTGGTCTACCGGACGCTGGGACACCGCTGCGACATCAGCACGCTCGGCCCGGTCGTGGTCCTCGTGGCCGCCTCGGCGACCGCGACCGCCGGGGCCGCGATGATCGCCGTGGTCCGGCGCAGCCGAGCGTGAGCCGGCGGCCGCACCGCGCGCGGCCGCCGTCGTCGGTCCGGCCGAAGCCGCCCTCTCGATCACCGCCTCGTGGTCACAGTCGACGACCCGGAAGCGGTCGTGAACGCCGTCAACGGAGCGGCCGGCGGCGGGTGAAGGGGCGACGCCCTGGTGGGTGAGTAGTCGATCACCAGGGAGCCCCGACGTCCGCACACCGGCTCCAGTCCTGCTGCAGGAGTTCCTCGAGCAGCGCGGTCTCCGCCCGACCCGGCGTCCTGCGCACGCCGGCGAGTACCGGCTCGGTCAGGGCCGGCCGCAGCGGGCGCGTCAGGCCCTCGCAGCCATCGGGTATCGCGGACAGCGGGGCGACGGTCACACCGAGGCCCTCGGCGACGAGCCGGACCGCGGTCGAGACCTGCGAGGCCCGGCCGACCGTGCGCGGGGCGAGACCGTGATCGCCGAACAGACCCGCCAGGTACTCATCGAGCTTGCTCCCGCGCCGGAAACGCACCCACCCCTCGTCCGCGAGATCGGCCGGTGCGAGCGGCTCGTCGCGGCACGAGAGCGGATGGTCCGGCGGCAGCACGGCGACGTAGGACTCCTCCCCCAGCTCGCGGACGTCGAACAGACATCCCGGGGGAATCTCGTGCACCAGGACCATGTCGAGCAGGCCCTGGCGGGCGAGCCGCTCCATCTCCGCCGGGTCGGGTTCCTCGTGGATGGTGACCTGCAGACGCGGATGGCGGCGGCGCAGCCGCCCGAGGGCACGCGGGAGCTGGCGGGCCCCGAGCCCGAGGTGGACGGCGATCACCAGTTCACCCGCCAGATCACCGTCAGCAGCGCGGGCGGCGGTGAAGGCGCGTCGAGAGGCCGTCGCGGCGACCTCGGCCTCGGCCAGGAAGGCCCTCCCCGCCACCGTCGGAGTCATGCCGTGCGCCGTCCGCGCGAAGAGGCGTACCCCGACCTGCTTCTCCAACGTGCCGATCTGCTGGGACAGCGACGGCTGCGCCATGCCCAGCCGCTCGGCGGCCGCGGTGATGCTGCCCTCCTCGGCGACGGTCAGGGCGTACTCGTACTGCCGCAGGTTCACGTGGACCTCCCGACATAGGCGTCACCTATGTCGAGGATAGCGGCGACGCCATTGTGCCTATGAGGTCGCGATGCGACCGTTCGGGCTGCACGGCCCAGGCCCGATCAGCAGAAGGAACAGGAATGCGTCTCGAGAACAAGGTCGCTCTGGTCACCGGTGCAGGCGCCGGTCTCGGTCACGCCATCGCCGCGAGATTCGCCGCCGAGGGCGCCCACGTCTACATCACCGGCCGCCGGGCGGACGTGCTCGACCAGGCAGCCGCCTCGGTGAACGGCCGCGTCACGGCGGTCCCCGCGGACTCCACGTCGACCTCCGACCTCGTGGACCTGGCCGAGACCATCCGGCGAGAGAGCGGACACCTCGACATCCTCGTCGCCAACGCGGGCATCATCGAACGCGCCGACCTCGGGGAGATCTCCGAGGACCACTACGACCGCATCTTCGACACCGACGCCCGCGGGACGATGTTCACCGTCCAGACGGCGCTGCCCCTGATGCCGGTCGGCGGATCCATCGTCCTCGTCGGCTCGATCCAGGGCGTGAAGGGACTCCCTGGATCGACCACCTACAGCGCCGCGAAAGCGGCCGTGCGGTCCTACGCCCGGGTCTGGGCCGCCGAGTTCGGGGACCGAGGCCTCCGGGTCAACGTCCTGAGCCCGGGCCCGTTCGACACACCGATCATCGACGGACAGGCCGAGTACTTCGGCCAGGACCCCGCCCAGTTGCGGGAACGGATGGCGACCCACGTCCCCCTCGGGCGCCTCGGCCGACCCGACGAGCTCGCCGCCGCAGCGCTGTTCCTCGCCTCCGACGACAGCAGCTTCATGACCGGAGCCGAACTCTGCGTCGACGGCGGAATGGCCCAGGTCTGACACCACCGACGCTCACCCACCCACCGGCCTCACCGGCGGACACCGGCGCTGCGCGCCGTCAGGCCGGAGACCCGGGATCGAGCCCGGCTCCCGCAGTCCTCAGCCGTGGAAGTTGCGCCGATAGGCCGACGGCGACACCTGCATCACCGCGCGCATGTGCAGGCGCATCGCCGCCGCAGTTCCGAAGCCGCACCGCGTGGCGACCGCGTCGATGCCCAGCTCGGTCGTCTCGAGCAGCTCGCGTGCCCGCTCGAGACGCCGCGCGAGCAGCCACTGCGCGGGCGAGGTTCCCGTCTCCTCCCGGAAGCGGCGCGACAGGGTGCGCGTGCTGACCCCCTCGCGTTCGGCGAGATCGCGCAAGCTCAGCGGGCGATCGAGATGCTCGAGCGCCCAGCTCCGCGCGCGAGCCGTCCCCGCGACGCCGTCCTCCACCACGGGACGCGCGATGAGCTGGGCCTCCCCGGCCTGGCGGTGCGGCGGCATCACCACGCGACGAGCCACGACACCGCCCACCGACGCGCCGTGGTCGCTGCGCACGATGTGCAGGCACATGTCCGCCACGGAGGCGACCCCGGCCGAGGTGAGGACATCGCCATCGGCGGTGTAGAGCACCTCCGGGCGCACCCGCACGGCGGGGAAACGCTCGCGGAACGCCGCCACTCGCGCCCAATGGGTGGTGGCCTCCCGGCCGTCGAGGAGCCCGGCCTCGGCCACCAGGAAAGCGGCCGTACAGATCGACGCCACCCGCGTGCCGGGTCGGACACGGCGCAGTGCGGCTGTCATCGCGCTCTGTTCAGCCTCCGAGACACTCACCGCGTCGCGATCGGTCGAGGCCACGATGACCGTGGACACCTCGTCGAGCAGTTCCGGTCCGTGCTCGACCCCCAGGCAGAAGTCCCCGTCCGCGCGGACCGGGCCCGCCTCGAGAGCACACGTCATCACCTCGTAGAACGGTCGGCCCTCGGCGTCGCAGGCCTCGCCGAACACGCGATGCACGATTCCCAGCTCCATGGCCAGAACGCCGTCTCGAACCAGGACCGCGATCCGGTGCTGCTCCATGGCTCGATCCTCCCACTGCCTGTCCCGACGACCGCTCGTGGCGAGCAGGAGAACGGCCGACACTGCCCTCGTGCTTCCCCCCTCGGCCCGAGAACTGATCCTCAGCGGGACGGCCCTCGCCCACATGACGACCCTGAACCCCGACGGCTCACCCCAGGTGAGCGTCGTCTGGGCGGGCCTGGACGGCGACCGCATCATCACCGGGCACTTCGGCCGCTACCGCAAGATCACCAACCTTCTCCGGGATCCACGGATCGCCCTGTCGTTCGTCGGCCCCACGCCGCTGCCCAACGGAATGCACCCCAACCTCGTCGTCTACGGAACCGCCGAGATCAGCGACGGTGGCGCCGCCGAGCTGGTCGGACGTCTGGCCAAGGTCTACATCGCCCCGGACTTCGACTACCCGATGCCGCCCGGGCCGCCGCCCGGTCACGTGATCACCACGACCGTGCGCCGCATCGCCGGTGTCGGACCCTGGATGGACGCATGAGCACCCAGACGCCGGGGCCCGGGCGTCGCAGCATCGGCGACATCACCCCGAAGCTCGCCGAGCTCACCGACGACGTGCTCTACGCCGACGTCTGGGAACGTCCCGGCCTGAGCAAGCGCGACCGCAGCCTCGTCACCGCCGCCGCACTCGTCGCGCTCTACCGCGCCGACGAGCTGAACCTGCACCTCGGGCTGGCCCTCGACAACGGCGTCACCGCCGACGAGCTCACGGAACTCATCACCCATCTGGCCTTCTACACCGGCTGGCCCTGCTCGGTGACCGCAGCCAAGCAGCTGCGCGCCATCCTCGCTGATCGCCCGGAGAACGAAGCCCCTCGACCCTGAACGGCCCCGGCCCGGAAGACGTCAGGGGTGAGCACGATCGAAGATCGACGCAGCCGCGTCGGTCCGGCGTCGCTCAGACCTGGGCATAGCCCCCGTCGACGGCGAGCTCGGAGCCGTTGACGTACGAGGACGCGTCCGAGGCGAGGAAGACCGCTGCCGCAGCGATCTCCCGGGGTTCGGCGAGCCGGCCGAGCGGGATCGAGGCCTCGCCGGCTGCGAGCTCGTCGGCGGGCACCAGGTCGATCAGCCCCTGCGTGCGCGTCGCCCCGGGCGAGAGCACGTTGATGCGGTAGCGGCGCTCCCCCGCGCCGTGGGCGAAACCCCGCACCAGGTTGCGGATGGCGGCCTTGGTCGCCCCGTACACGGGGAGGAACGGCTCCGGACGCGAGGCCGCCGTCGACCCGGTGACGATGACGGAGGCCCCGGGCGCGAGCAGCGGCAGCGCCTTCTGCACGGTGAACAGCGAACCCTTCACGTTGACCGTGAACATGGTGTCGAACTGTTCCTCGGTGATCTCTCCCAACGGTGCCACGATCCCTACCCCCGCGTTCGCGACGAGCACGTCGATCCGACCCGCCTGCTCGGCGACGGTCGAGTAGAGCGCGTCGAGGTCCTCGAGCCGGCCCACGTCGCACCGGACCCCGCTCACTCCGGGACCGAGCTCGGCCACGACCTCGTCGAGCTGCTCCTGCCGACGGCCCGCGACGAACACCCGTGCGCCCTCGGCCACGTAGGCCCGCGCGATCGCCAGCCCGATCCCCGCGTTCCCTCCGGTCACGACCGCGACCTTGCCGTCCAGCACCGTCATGATGACCTCCCCGTTCTTGACCGTTCGGTCCATATCATCCGATGTGGACCATACGGTCAAGAACTAGGGTGGTGTCACGTCCCACAGGACCCCGGCGTCGCTCACGGCCTCGGCAGCAAACCCCGGAGCAGGGTCTCCGCCATCGCCGACAGGGCGGCCGGGTCCTGGCCGGTGCGACCGAGGACCAGCAGCCCGAGCTGACCCGCGAGCACCGCCGGGGCGGCCTCGTCGGGGTCGACGTGGGGGGCGACGTCACCCTCGAGCTGCGCTCGACGGATCGCCTCCGCCAGCCGCGC
The DNA here is from genome assembly GCF_013409505.1 of Actinomycetospora corticicola. Classification (NCBI taxonomy): domain Bacteria; kingdom Bacillati; phylum Actinomycetota; class Actinomycetes; order Pseudonocardiales; family Pseudonocardiaceae; genus Actinomycetospora; species Actinomycetospora corticicola. Next base: position 3,696,934 of record NZ_JACCBN010000001.1, read on the forward strand.
CGTGGTCGCGGCGTAGCTGCGCCGGGCCTCGACGGCCGCCTCGGGCATGGTCGCGGACAGCTCCATCGCCGTGTTCGCGAGCAGACACCCCCGCCGGGCCTCGACTCCGTCCGGATCGCCCATCGGGCCGGTCACGAAGTCGCGAACCACCTCGACCGCGCGGTCGGCCTGCTCGAGCCGCGCCCGCAGCATCCGGTCGTTGGCGTCGTCGTAGTCGCGGAGCACCCGGAGGAACAGGCTCCGTTTGTCCCCGAACGCCCCGTACAGGCTCCCCTTGCCGAGGCCGCTGGCCGCCAGGAGATCCTCCAGCGAGGTGCCCGCGTAGCCCTGGTCCCAGAACGTCGCCTGCACCGAGGACAGGACGCGCTGCTCGTCGAACTGACGGGGACGCGGCACGCCCCGACGTTACCGATGGTGGACCGATCAGTCCAAGACGACCGGTGGTCCTCGGGCCGTCCGCGCCGCGCTCCCCACGCCGCCGGCGCCGGAGATCTCGGGATACCGGATGCACCGATGTCCCGGGACGGACCGCCGCGGCGACGGTCCGTCCCGGGTCGCGCGCCGGCCCAGGCTCCCCCTCGATCGAGCCTGGGACGGCCGGTCTGCTCCCGCCGGACGCTCAGCCTCCGGCGGGGACCTCCTGGACGGTCGCGGCCGGGTCCGCACCGACATCGGTACCGGGAGCCGGGATCACCCACCCCACGAGGAAGGCGAATCCGATCCCGAGCACCCAGGGCCACAACGGCGTCGGCTCGATCCGATCCCGGGGCGGTGTCTCCGCGCAACCCGGCCGGTGCCCCTCGTCGAGCGTCGTCAGGGCGATCCCGTGAGCGGCCTGCCGGACGACAGGAACCCCCAGCTCTGCGGTCCTCGCGTCACTCGGGGACATCGCCGCCGGGCGTGCCGCACGACCGTCGCGTCGCTCGTCGCCGTGGAATCCCGCCCCGGTCGTCCGTCGAGTGCTCACACCCGATCATCGCGGCGCGTCACCCGTTCGTGAGCGTCGTGCGCCTTGCGGTCTCCTGACGACGGCGCGGACCCCGCCCCGGCATCCCGGGCCGCAAGGCGATCGCAAGGTCATCCGGGCCGGGGGGCCCGTAGACAGGGACGCGCCTTGATCGACGATCCCGAGGAGCGGTTCACATGTTCGACTCGAAGCGTGAGGCCGTCGCGGCCACGACGTTGTGGCTGGGCGTGATCGCGGCGCTCGTGTACGGCCTGGGCCTGCTCTGACCGGGGCGGCCGGATCGCGAGCCGGAGCGGCTCGACGACGAGCGGTTCGGTCGACGAACGGGCCGTCGGCCTGTCTGACGATCGCGTGACGAAGCGTCCCACCGGCTTGCCTTTTGCGGCGGAACGTCTGGGATGTCCGTCATGACGGCTGTCGCTGCCACACCCCCCGCGATCGAGGTCCTCGCCCAGGACGGGGCGTCGTCCGGCGCCCTGGCCGCCGTCGAGGACGCGATCGACGCCGTCTTCACACCCGTCGCCGAGGGACTGTCGGCGATCGTGTTCGCGGAGATCCCACTCTTCGGGGTCTCGTTCCCCTGGATCGTCGGGTGGCTGATCCTCGCCGCCCTGATCTTCACCGTCGTCTTCCGGGCGCCGCAGTTCCGCAGCTTCGGGCTCGCCGTGCGCATCGCCCGCGGCCGGTACACCGGGGACGACGAGCCCGGCGAGATCTCGCACTTCCAGGCGCTGACGTCGGCGGTGTCCGGCACGGTCGGGCTCGGCAACATCGCCGGGGTCGGGGTCGCGGTCACCATCGGCGGTGCCGGTGCGACGCTCTGGATGATCGTGGCCGGGCTGCTGGGCATGTGCACCAAGTTCGTCGAGTGCACCCTCGGGGTCCGCTACCGCGAGCACCACCCCGACGGGACCGTCTCCGGCGGGCCGATGCACTACCTGCGCCGCGGCATCGCCGAACGGTTCCCGACGACGTTCGGGCGCTCCCTCGGGAAGGTCCTCGCCGGCCTCGCCGCGGTGTTCATCCTCTTCTTCGGGGTCGCCGGCGGGAACATGTTCCAGGCCAACCAGACCTTCGCCCAGCTCACCGAGGTGACCGGCGGCGAGGCCGGCATCCTGGGTGGCGACGGTGCCGCGCTGGTCTTCGGCGTCCTGCTCGCGCTCCTGGTCGGAGCCGTCATCTTCGGCGGTATCCGCTCCGTCGGCCGCGTGACCAGCCGGCTGGTACCGACCATGGCGATCGTCTACGTGGTGGCCTGCCTGACCGTGCTGCTGGTCAACCTGCCCCTGATCCCGGCGGCGGTCGGCGCCATCGTCGGTGGGGCGTTCACGGGGGCCGGCGTCGCGGGCGGCGCGGTGGGCGCCCTGATCGTGGGCTTCCAGCGCGCCGCGTTCTCCAACGAGGCCGGCCTCGGCTCCTCGCCCATCGCGCACTCCGCGGTGAAGACCCGGCACCCCGCGACCGAGGGTTACGTCGCGATGCTCGAGCCCTTCGTCGACACCGTCGTGGTCTGCACCATGACCGCCCTGACGATCGTCGTCGCCGACACCCCGTTCTGGCGCGAGGCGCAGACCGCCGCGGCGGCCGGGGAGGACCCGTCGGGCGTCGTCGTCACCTCCTCGGCGTTCGAGACGGTGCTGCCCTGGTTCCCCTACGTGCTCACCCTCGCGGTCGCCCTCTTCGCGATCTCGACCATGATCACCTGGGGCTACTACGGGCAGAAGGCCTGGACCTACCTCTTCGGGCGCAGCACCGTCTCCGAGCGCGTCTACCAGGCGGTCTTCAGCCTGTTCGTCGTGATCGGCTCGGTGCTCACCCTCGGCTCCGTCCTGGACTTCGCCGACGCCGTGCTCTTCCTGCTGGCCCTGTTCAACATCATCGGGCTCTATCTGCTCGCACCGGTGGTCAAGCAGGAGGTCGACGCGTTCCGCGCCGCCCGGCGGTCCGGCGAGGTCGTCGAGATGGCACCCGCGGAACGCCGCGCCTCGACGA